>NZ_JOOI01000002.1:0-355000 GCF_000806225.2 Thermoanaerobacter sp. YS13
TTTCAATAGATGGATTAATTGTTGATGAAAGCCGCATAATAGTATTTTACTCCTATTGAAAGTAAATCTGATAAACCAATAAAACTTAAAGATATAAAATTATATGATGATAATAACCAACCATTAGAAGATGTGTCTGTAAGCCGGAGCGGTTTTGACAATTTAAACAAGGAAAAAGTAAGTTTTATAGACATTGCTTTTTCAGAAGAAAAAGATAGAATACCAGATAAATTAAATGTGGATTTTGAATTTAACGGTATAAAAAGTCCTCTATTTAACTTTTCTATTCCTATAAATAAAGAGAAGTTTATAGGATTAAAGGAAGTTTTTATTTTAAATAAAACAGTAGAAATAAACAGACAAAAAATTACTTTTGAAAAAGTGATAATTTATCCCACACGTATTGCTGTATATATTAGCTACGACACAAAAAACACTAAAAAAATACTTGGCTTTTATGACATGAAGATTACAGATGAAGACAATGATATATTCGGACAAATAAGTAATGGAGTAACTTCAACAATAAAAGATGATAATAACATAATACTTTATTTTCAGAGCAATTTCTTCAAAAAGCCAAAAAACTTATATATTGTCTTTTCAAAAATTAAGGCAATTGATAAAAATAAAGAATATGTTTTAATAGACTTAAAAAATAACACAATTTTAAATAAACCTGATGAAAAGCTTAATTTAAATAACATAGTAAATAATGGTAATTATATAGAACTTACGTTTACTATTGAAAAGATAGATAATTTAAATAATTATTATAGTCCTTTTTACAGCGAATTTGAGGACTCCTTTATGAAAAAATATAATTACTCAAATTTGAGCATTCATGCTGTAGAAAATGAAAAAGTAGAGAAAGTCATAATAAAAATTCCAAATGAATCTTATAATAACCCAATCAAATTTAAAATTGTAGATTATCCTCTTTTAGTTGGAGATAAAGAAATAAAGATAAAAATAAAATAAATAATCAAACAAAAGGAGATGGTTCCCTATTCAAGACCTTAAAATAAGAAAAACCGTCTCCTTGGTTTATTAATTTTATTTTAAACTTAATTTAATCATTATCAACTAACAATTTAAATGGGATATATTTGAGCATTTTACCATAAACAAGGTCAAAAGTTTCACAGTAACCTTCTGTTTCTCCGCTCACAGTTGGTATAAAAAGAGCTTTTATACTCACTCCTTATTACAATTGTAATTGTTTTAACAAAAGAAATGTTTCAGAAGTATTATTTGCGACCTCTGGGTTTCCTGTCAACCCAAAATGAATATACACTTGTGGCGGTAATTTGACATATAAAATTAAATTAATTATTGTAAATATAGCAAAAATCAACAGTGATAAATAGATAATATATTTTCTTTCAGTCTTAATGACATTTTCTGAACTTATATGACTTAAATCTTCCACTCCTTCTGCTTTATAACTTCTATTTATCATTTCGCCTTACTCCATTTTCATCAAATATTTTGTGCAAATGTTTTTCTGTAAAATAAATTATAGATATAAATAAAGGAATTATATAAATACTAAAGGATATTCCCATTATAGCTGAAGATACATTAAAAATGAACATTATTACATTAATTACAAATAACAATATCGAAAGCAAAATAAATAAATTGGCAGAGTATCTATTTGCTTCTTTGAAAACATCTTCATTTTTTGTTGCAAATTCAGTTTTATAGCCATAAAAGTAATTTATTTTTTTGGGAGGAAAATACTTTAATACCACCCCTACTAACAAAAAGTATAACGGAACACCAAAAGTAAGGAGTAATCTACCTATAAAGTCTTCCATATATTCTCCCCTCCGGTATTACTATCTTTCCCTTTCTCATCACTATATATTTTGCATGCATAAATTCCAAAAAGAGTAAAATAATCTTCATTTTGCCTCGCATCAATATTATCCATATAATCATGATAGTATTACTTTTTCAGAATCAACATTATTAATAAGAATAATACCCGTAATAAAGAGTAAAAAGGTGAAAATAATAATACTATAATTTACAACTTTTATAGAAACATTCTGGGAAACTATAAAATTGGGGAGGTATGAAAGCACAAATATTAAAATGAATTTAATTCCATATACAATTGAAACATTCTTTAAAGTAAGATCAAAATAGAAGATTAATAAAATACTTCCAATCACAAAAATCAAGGCATTACATAACGCCATAATAAAAGTAATTAATGTAACAGGGTGAAACATTAAAAACATAACTATTCCCCAAATTAATACTACACACATACTACAGATGATAGAAGGAAAGAGTTTAATTGCAAAAATTATCCCTGGTGGTAGAGGCAAAACAAAATATCTATGATAGAGATTACTTAATTTTTCTTTTTCAAAATTTATAGTCGTCATAAAAGCAGCTGCATACGAAATTATAATCATAAGAAATAAAGTATAAAAAGTGCGAATATCAGAAGAAGAACTCAATAAATCAAAAACATTTTTCATATTTTTTACAACAATTGCTACAACCAAATTTAAAAGGATAAAAGGGAATATTGACACTTTCAAAAAATTAACAACTTCTAATCTTATAAGTTTTAGCATTTTTACACCTCCATCCCCATAATCTTTATATATAATTCTTCAATATCTTTGATAACTTGATACTTTTGGATATTAAACTCTTTAATTACTTTTTCATCAACTACATAAAGATTCTTGTCTTTTACTTTATTATCCAAAAGTTCAGGATAATTACCCTCTACTAAATACAGCTCTTTTTTAATTTGAGTTTCTAGCAATGTTTCTCCTTCTTTTATTAATCCTATTCTGTCGCTTATTTTTTGTACTTCATTTAAATTGTGAGAACTAAAAAGTATAGTTTTGCCTTGCAATTTAAACTTTAATAGAATCTCTCTTATGGTAAGCTGCATTTCTGGATCTAAACCGGATGTAGGTTCATCAAGAATTAATAATTCCGGTTCTGGCAAGATAGCATTAATTAAAGAAACTTTCCTTTTCATCCCTTTAGAAAGTTGTTTCACTTTTTTATATACATCATTTCTGGAAAATTCAATTATATCAAGATATTTATATATTTTCCTATCCTCAATTCCATATATATAACATGTTTGTTTCAGGTTATCCAATACTGTCCACTCCGGGTTTAAAGTCTCATACTCAAACATAACTCCTATTTTTTTGAAATGTCCTCTGGACAAATTTTCTTCAAATATTTTTATTTCTCCACCATCTCTTTTAAGTAAACCGATTATTATACGTAACGTCGTTGTTTTTCCTGCACCATTCTTCCCTAAAAAACCGTAAATCTCTTCTTTAAAAACCGTCAGGTTTACATCTTTTAAAACAGGATTCCCATTTATTGATTTTTTAAGTTTTTTTACTTCAATTATTTTCATCGCGTACCTCCTCAATAAATTATTATCACTTTTAAATAATTCTATCTCCAAATTAAAAAATATGTTCCAAAATACAAAATTATCACCCAACCATAGGCCATTGAAACTTTAAATGATTCAAGAATAAAACCAAGTATCCATATTGAAATAATAATATACAGATTAGCAGCATAGTTGAAAATTTTTCTATACGCTATACTTTTTTGCGCAATCTTTAGAGGTCTTCTTAGACTTTTTAAAATCAAAGATATTCCATAAAATAGAATAATAAGAAAATTATTATGCGAATTGATTAAGTATACAAGAGCAACTACTATAGAAATCAAACCTATCACAAAATCCAAAAAATCTGATATTTCTATTTTTTGGCTATTAGTATTAATTATGTTATTTTTAACTGCTCTTTTCCCTTTCCAAATTATAGAGGTAAATCTAACATATCCATACATACCAAAAAGAATATAAAATAATATTTCATTAGGCATTTAAATCACCTCTAGTGTTTTTGAGGAAAAATCGAAAAAATTCCGGTTTTATTTTATTAACCCATTTACACTTTTCTATCTCTATTAGTCTTTCTTCAATAACTTTTCTAACTCTTAAAATACATGGTGTACAAAAGTTTAAAAACTTGCAATCTCCACATATCTCTCGTTCAGGAACATCTGCATTTGCATAAAAGAAAACAACATCTTTATAATTTTCAAAAAATGTTTTTGGATTGTATGGATCTATTTTACCAATTACATCTGAACTTAAATCTGCCATCACACAAGGTCTGACATTAAAGTTTGGATCAATTACCATTTATTTCCATCTAGCCCCACAATTTTTACAAACTGAATTTTTAGCAAAACCTTCAAATTGTACTATTGGAATAATATTTTTGTATTTCTCTCTTATTTTTTCTTCTTCATTAGCCAATTCCCACAAATCCTCTGCACTCCAAGAAAAATTCCTTGCTTTTCCAAAAGGTAAAACCGGACTGTAACTAAAAACTTTAACTCCTATATTAACACAAAGTTCTGCTACTTTTTCAATGTGTTTAATATTTTCAGGAGTTATAGTCATTGCTACTCTTACTAGAAAGTTGTATTTAACTAGTTTTTCAATATTTTCGACGGTAGTTAACCAAGCATTTCTTTTTCCCCTAAATTTATCATGATATTCGGGTTGATGGCTATCTAGACTGATACTCCAAAAAATTTGATTATTGTAATTACATATCTTTTCTAATAGTTCATCTGGCAGATATATTCCATTTGTAAGAACTCCAACTATGGAAAAATGCTGTACTGCAGTTTTTACTATTAGTTCAAAATCCGGGTGAATGGTAGGTTCTCCTCCAGTTAATTCTACACCACAAACAGTTTCATTTGCAAGATTTTCCAAAAGAATCTGCAATTTCTCAGCATCAATGAAAGTACCTTCTTTACCGTCTCTAATCCTATAACAATGAATGCAGTTCAAATTACAATTATCAGTAAGTTCAATAACAAGATGAGATGGCATAAAAAAATCTTTTGTTCCTTTTATAGTTAACTCTCCAGTTAGCGGCTTTTCTTTCAATATTACATGTTTTTTGTGAACAGCTTGTAATAAAAATTGTTTTACTTTATCATTATCAGGAAATAAATATAAAACTTCTCCAACTGTTCTTTTGCCATCGCATAATTTTAAAACAGTTTCAGCATCTTTATTGACAAACTCTAATGTTTGCTCTTTAAAACTATTATAAAAAGGTATTTCACCTTTTTCTTTAATTGTATTAATTGTTCTTTTTCTTTTTAAAATCCCATAAGTAGGAAATTCTAATAACTCATAATCCTCACTATTTAAACTAACGTATAATTCATTAACATCCATATGTATACCAATCCTCCTTTCATAAAAGATTTATAGTGTCCAGGAGAAAATATAACTTTTTCCCCTGGACACTATCCGTTTAATATGTCCAAAGCCCAAACAAACCTAGAAGTCCAGTACCTTCAAAATCTGGAACAGGACCATCTGCAAGGCAAATAGCACAGATAGCACAGGTAGAACAAATCTTTCCTTGAGTTGTATAATCTGGAGCCATTTTCTTCCCTCCTTTCTTATGTTATTTATCCACACTTGTCCACAATTGAAGAAGGCTGTACCAAATTCTTATTATTAAATTCATTTTTATCTTATCATACAAATTTTCCAATGTCTACTATACTTTAGTATAGTCTTTATTACATTTCCAGTTAAGGTTTACATAAATAAGCAAAAAACTATACTAAAGTATAGTCTCAAATTTTAATCCACATCTACCAGTCCCAACTTAATTGCCTTTATTACTGCCTCTTTAGTGTTTTTTACCCCAAGTTTTTCTACTATTTTTCTTTTGTGATATTTCACAGTCATAACCCCTATCCCAAGAGCTTTTGCTATGTCTAATTCTCTATATCCTTTTGCTTCCAATGTCAGTATTTTTATCTGGTTGTCATTTAATTTTATCTTTATCTCATTTAGCCCTTTTCCTTTTATTCTCTTTTCATACTCAGTTGCTATTTTCTCAGCTAGCAGTTTTATTACCATTGATACTTCATCCGCAATCTTTTTATCAATAGTTGATATATCCACATAGCCTACTATTTCCCCATTTTCTACTATTATAGGTGAAGCAATGCAGTGCCATTTTTTGAATATGTCACAGTAGTGCTCCTGAGGTCTTACATGCACTACCCTCTTTAATCGCATTGCCATTGAAATCGCATTTGTACCACAGCTTTCTTCTCTAAAGGATACCCCTGGTTCAAAGCCTGAACTTTTATACACTTTTTCTCTTTTGTGCTGCATTTTACATCCAACAAATATCCTTCAATGTCATTAAGCAAAAATAAATACTCACCTTTTACCCAATCCTCTTCTACACTCATATGAAAAGCTTCTATGAGTTCTTTATTGTTATGTATTTTCTTTTGCAAATCTTCTGGATTTAATATCACCAATGGCAGAGTTATTGAAGGGTCAATACCAATTCCCCTACATCGCTCATATGAAGAAATTAGTTCCTCCTGTGAACATAAAAAATCCATTTTTATACCCCCAAAAAGATTGAACCGTTTTTAATATTATACAATATTTAGAGCAAAATTTGTGAAATTTGGAACGAAAGTATCATTTTGGGGAACGAAAATGCATTTTTCGCCTAATATTTTACAATTAGAAATTATAAAAATTGAGGAGAATAACCTCCTCTTCTTGTTATTTCTGGGTCAACTATACACCGTTAATAACAATTACATGCCCGCTCACCTTTCTCCTATGCCTTTTATAAATTTAAAATTATTAACCTTCTAAAAAGTTCCTTGATTAATAGGAAACTTAATTATTTTATCCGCAATACTTGCCAAACTGGGGTCATGGGAAATCACAATTACAATTTTATTTCTCTTAAGTTCAGTAAGTATCTTCATAAATGTCGCTATACCTTCTCTATCTAATGCATTTGTAGGTTCATCAAATATAACTACATCTGCTTCTTTTAGTAAAGACCTTGAAATTGCTATCCTCTGTCTTTCGCCTCCTGATATATTAGACGATTTTTCATTGATTTCTGTATCATATTTTTTATCAAAATATTCAATAAAATCTAATAAATTAATCTTACGTATTTTATTCATAATCTCTTCTTTATTCGTGTCTTCTTTGCCATAAACCAGATTGTTATATATGGTATCTTCTAAAAGATAAGGATGCTGCTCCGTAAAAGAAATAAGTTTTTTTCTCACAGAATACATATTAAGCTCTTCTATAGGAATTCCGTTATACAAAATATTTCCTTCTTTAGGTCTATATATCCCAAGCAGTGTATGCACAAATGTAGATTTACCTGCGCCATTTTCACCCACTATCAGATAAATATTGCCTTTTTCAAAACGACATGAGACATTATTAAAAATCTCCTTTTCACCTATCAAAACCGTTAAATTCACGCATTCTATTACATTTATCTCATTAATAACCTTATCCCCATTGTGCTCTTTTTCCATGCTGATAAGTTCATTTATTCTGTCCTTTGCAACTTTATATTTCTGATAGGATTTCCCACTTTCAATAATACTTGCAACTCCCGGTATTAAAATTTGTACATATATAATAGCAGTAGTTAAATTTCCTATTGAGGTTGTGCCCTTGCCCAAAGATATACCCAGTACAATTATTACAACAGCAAAAAACAGGTGGGTCATTAAATTTGAGAGATTGGATAACCAAAAATCGTACCTTAAAAATTTAATAGAGGACTTTACAAATGGTATGCTTGCTTTTAAAAATTCACTGTCAATTTCCTCATACCATGAGTTAATCTTTATTACCAGTATATTAAACAATTGTCTGCCTATCCTTGAAAAAAATTGAGCTTGTTTTTCCAACATATTTTTATTTAAAGAATAATAACGAGCTTGAGAAAGTTTGTAAAACATTATATACATTGACACAATGAGTAAAGATAAAAATCCCAGTAGTGTATTTATGCTAAAAAGTATTGGAATCAGTGCTGTTATTTTTAACATTTCTATTACTGCATAAGGGAATTTCTCTACAACACAGTCTGAGATAGTAACAGAATCATTATTAATCCTTTGTGCAAGATACTGTCCGTTAATGCTTGATATTTTTTCATAAGGTAGCCTTTTGACCTCATACATAATATCAGATTCAATATCTATTAGCATGTAGTTTGAAATTTTTACGTTTAGATAGTAAGCTATGTACATGCTTACAAATTCTAAAATTATTAATACTGTAAACTTAAATAAAAATTCTCTTATCGTCAGATTTGCGCCTCTTTCTACTTTTGTTATTAAATCGATGTAAAAATTAACAGTGACAAATAGATAACATATTTTTTTCAATTTTAATGGCATTTTTTGAATTTATATGATTTAAACCTTCTACTTCTTTCACTTTATAACTTCTATTACTATTATAATCTCGCTCTACTATACTTTTGTATAGTGTCTTCCCTGCGCCATTTGGTCCTATAAGTCCTGAAATTTCCCCTTTTATATGCTTCTATTAAAAATATAGAGACAATAATATAAAAAATCTCACCTGCATTTAAGATAAGGTATATTTCCAGTTAAAAATCGTGTTCCATAACACAAAAATTATGTTAAATATAAGAAACATTAAGATTAACTTAGCTAATTTATTTTCCATCATAATCACCTAATTTTTGTAAAAAAATATGCAGTATAGATACCGCAATAATATTTTATCTTAATCTTTATTTTTTAACTTTACCCTCTATAATAACAATACGATGCACAATAATAATCACATCCTTTACCTGCACCACCATACATCCAATCCACGGGGCAGTAATAAATTGAACACCCCCATTACTGGTCCTGGATCTACTTGTACAGAATCTGATACATTTTTCTATTATTATAGGCGAGGTAACAAATCTCATCCCATTAAGATAAAACTACATCAACCTTTCAACAGACTTTCATAAAGCAAAAGATATTCTTTGGCTGAAGCATTCCAGCTGTGGTCTACTTCCATAGTCTGCCTTACTATATTATTCCATTTTTCTTTATCCTTGTATATGGACAGTGCATACTCAATTACATGAAGCATATCGTGGGCATTGTAGTTTGTAAATGAAAAACCCGTCCCTTCGCCAGTATACTCATTATAAGGGGTCACTGTGTCTTTGAGTCCTCCCGTTTCTCTTACAATTGGAAGACTTCCATACCTCTGGGCTACCTGCTGGCTTATGCCACAGGGTTCAAATAAAGAAGGCATTAAAAACATATCTGATGAAGCATATATCTTTTTAGCCAGCGAATCACTAAAGTCGATTACTGCAGCCATTTGGGAGGGATATTTAAAAGCAAAATATTTAAAAGAATCCTCATAATTCTTTTCTCCTGTGCCAAGAACAACAAAATGTACTCCTGTGCGCAGAATATCCTCTAATACGGCAAGAGTCAAATCAATTCCTTTCTGGCTGGTAAGCCTTGATACAAGCCCTATTAAAGGTATATCCTCTCCTACTTCAAGTTTTAAATCTTTCTGAAGCATCACTTTGTTTTGCCTCTTCTTATCAAAAGAATTTATGTCGTAATTTATATATATGTCTTTATCCGTCTCAGGGTTATAAAAATCATAGTCGATTCCATTGACTATTCCCACTAATTTGTTCCCTATCCCCTCCAGCAGTCCATGAAGTCCTTCTCCGTAGAAGGGGGTTTTTATCTCTTCTGCATAAGTTTTGCTGACAGTTGTTACTTTGTCAGAGTATATGATTCCTCCTTTCATAAAGGAAATCCCGTCGTAGTATTTAAGTTTATCCTCTGCATAATACTCATCTCCTAAAGACAGGAGGTCTCCCAAAACTATCTTAGGAAATACTCCCTGAAATTTTAAGTTATGTATAGTAAATACTGTTTTTATTTTTCTATGCACATCGCTCTCGGTGTAGTGAGCCTTTAAAAGAACGGGAACAATACCTGTGTGCCAGTCATTACAATGGATTATATCTGGTTTAAAGTCCTCTAAATAGTATATAGATTCTAAAATGGCTCTGCTAAAGTATGCAAACCTCTCCCCATCATCATAATATCCGTAATATTGGTGCCTTTTAAAATAATATTCATTGTCCAAAAGGTAATAAGGAATTCCTTCAAATTCTACATATTCAATTCCACAATATTGATTTCTCCAGCCCACAGGCACTATAAAATTTGCAATGTGTTTTACTTGAGCCATGTACTCCGAGGGTATTTGTCCATATTTAGGAAGCATTACTCTCACATCTACACCAAGTTTTCTCAATGCTTTTGGTAAAGAATAAGCAACGTCTGAAAGCCCTCCTACCCGCGCAAAAGGATAAGCTTCTGATGCTACAAACAGTACTTTCATCTTCTATTTTCTCCTGCCTTTCTAAGTAAATTTTCAACTATTTCACCTTTCTCAATCACAATAGGAAACTTTTTATCGCCAATAAGCCTCTTACCCTCTTCTATTATTACATTTTTATCCAGTATGGTGTTTTTCAAAAATGCGCCCCTTTCGATTATGCAGTTTGAAAACACTATAGAATCCTCCACCACAGCTTCTTCTTTTATCTCAACTCCTCTTGAAATTATGCTATTTTTAACCCGCCCTTTTATAAGGCAGCCATTTGAAATAAGAGAATTTTGCACCTCACAGCCCTCGTAATATTTTGTAGGAGGAGAATCATTCGTTTTTGTATATACTTTGCCCCTTTCAAAAAACAGCTCCCTTCTTACCCTCAAGTCCAATATATCCATTGAAGTTAAGTAATAGTTTCTAACCGAGTTTACACAACTTAGATAGCCTTTATATTCATACCCTCCTATATTGAGTTTATCTAAACTGTCGTATATACATTCTTTAAAAGAGTTGTACTTGCTCTTTTCTATGGCTTTGTAAATAAAGTCTATCAGAAGTTCTTTCTTTAATATGAAGGTCTCCATTGAGATATTCACACTTGCATTAAGCCCTAAAACTCTTCCAACACTTAAAACTTCGTTTTTTTCATTTAAATTTAGCACATCACAGTTTAAAAATCTCCCTTCCGTGTCATTTATTTTTTTGTATAAAACCGTAATATCATTTCCCATTTCTTCATGGTATTTGGCGACTTCGTTAAAATCTATTTTGTATATCATTCTAGAAGAAGCAAGTATTATATGGTCGCCAGAGCTTCTGTAAAAAAACTCCATATTATTTTTCAAAAGTTTTACATCGCTTATAAGGGGATTTTCCAAAGAATAATTGAATATGAAAAGTCCTCCGTTTTTCCTGTTTAAATCCCATGGCTTGCCCGTGCCTAAATGGTCAACTAAAGAGCGGGAGTGAGTCTGACCAAAAATTCCTACAGTTTTTACACCAGCATTTACAAGATTTGAAAGTATAAAATCTATCACACGGTATCTCCCAAAAATTATAACAGAAGCAAGGGGTCGATTTATTGTAAGACTTTTTAAATTGCCCTCTTCTTCATTTAAATTTAATACACCTATATAATTAGCAAGCATAAAATTCTCCCCTTTCCTAATTTATTCGATAGAGCCCTTAACAATCTCTCCCTCTTTTATCACAGTTATTCTCTTTTCATTGCCTACAATACTTTCCTTCTTTATTACCACCTTAGGTCCAATTATGCTGTTTATGACTCTCACTCCTTCCTCAACAACTGTATCAGACATAATGATAGAATTCCTCACTTCCGCCTTTTCTCCAACCAACACACCATAAGATAAGATGGAATTTGAAACAGTACCAAATACTATGCAGCCTTCAACAATAAGAGAATTTGAAACTTTTGCAGAAGAACCAATGTACTGAGGAGGATATGCAAAAGAGGAGCTGTATATCTTCCAATTATTATCAAATAGGTTGAGGTCTATCCCTTCGCGGATAGAATAAGGATCTTCATTTATGAGGTCCATACTTGCTTCCCAGTAGCTATTTATCGTACCAACATCCTTCCAATATCCGTTAAAAACGTAAGCATACAACTTATAACCTTTTTTCAACATCTTAGGAATTATGTTTTTGCCAAAATCGTGGGAAGACTTTTCATCTTTTGCATCTTCAAATAAAACTTCTTTTAACTTTTCCCATTTAAAGATGTATATTCCCATTGAGGCTAAATTGCTCTTTGGCTTTTTGGGCTTTTCTTCAAACTCATATATCCTATAATCATCATGAGTGTTCATTATTCCAAAGCGGGAAGCCTCTTCTATTGGCACTCGAGTCACAGCAATTGTCACATCCGCATCTTTTTGTTTGTGAAATTTTAGCATTTTCAAATAATCCATTTTATATATGTGGTCTCCAGAAAGAATCAATAAATTTTCGGGATAGTATTTTTCAACAAAATTTATATTTTTAAGTACTGCATCGGCTGTTCCACTGTACCAGCTTCCTCCTTTTTCCTCAGTGTAAGGAGGGAGTATGGCAACACCTCCATTGACCCTGTCCAAATCCCAGGCACTTCCTATACCTATATGAGAATGAAGTATGAGGGGTTGATACTGAGTCAAAACTCCTACCACTTCTATAGAAGAATTAGAGCAATTGCTTAAAGTAAAATCGATTATACGGTATTTCCCTCCAAACTCTACTGCAGGTTTTGCATTCGTCTTTGTCAAAGATTCAAGTCTGCTGCCCTGCCCCCCTGCAAGAATTAATGCAATAATCTCCCTTTCCATAAAAATCACCTCACTCATATTGTGGTTTTAATATCACTGCGGAAAGACGAGGCAATTTTATTTGTATGCTGTAAGGCTTGCCGTGTATTCCTATTTTTTCAGCTTCAATGAGATTTTCGTTCACAAAGCCTTCCCCTCCGTATTTTGTATCATCACTATTTAAAATCTCTTTATACAAAGAATATTCAGGCACACCTATTCTGTAGACAGGATAAGATACCTTACTAAAATTGCACACCACTACCAAAAAGTCCTTCTTGTCCTTTGCAAATCTTATGTAAGAAATAATACTTTGTTCGCTGTTATGGACATCAATCCAGAGAAAACCCTCATGAGAATGGTCCATTTCATAAAGGCTTTTATTAGAAAGATATACTTTATTTAAGTCCTTGACGTATTCCTGCAGGCTTTTGTGCATTGGGTAATCCAGCAGAAACCAATCCAGCTCCTTTTTGAAGTCCCACTCTATGAACTGTCCAAACTCTCCCCCCATAAAAATTAGCTTCTTCCCTGGATGAGTCATCATGTAAGCATATAGGGTTCTTAAATTTGCAAACTTTTCTTCGTAACTACCAGGCATCTTATCAAGTAAAGATTTTTTACCGTGAACTACTTCATCATGGGACAAAGGTAAAATAAAATTTTCTGAGTAAGTGTACATTATAGAAAAAGTTAAAAGATTGTGATTCCACTTCCTTTCCTCAGGAGGAAGTGTCATATACCTTAAAGTGTCATTCATCCACCCCATGTCCCATTTGTAATTAAATCCTAATCCACCCTCGTAATCGGGATAAGTAACCAAAGGATAAGCACTTGATTCTTCTGCAATCATAAGGGGATTTGGAAAATTAGTGAAAATCAGCCTATTTAAATCGCGAAGAAAGGAGACTACTTGGTCGTGAACCTCTTGCCTTCCAGAACGGCTGTTAAGATAAAGCATATTAGAAATGGCGTCACATCTTAAACCGTCAATGTGGTATTCTTTGAACCAGAAGTAGGCATTAGAAAGGAGAAAGTTTCTTACCCCTGGCTTTGATACATCAAAGTTTGCCGTCCCCCAATAACTATTTTCTCTTATGAAAGGGTCTTCATACTCGTAAAGGTGCGTCCCGTCAAAATTATAAAGTCCGTGCTCATCCTTGCAAAAATGCCCAGGAACCCAATCCATAATCACTCCAATGCCGTGCCGATGAAGAGTATCTACAAAATACATAAAATCCTCAGGAGCGCCAAAGCGGCTCGTCACAGAAAAGTACCCTGTTATTTGATATCCCCAGGACATGTCCAAAGGATGTTCCATCAGCGGCAGTAGTTCCACATGTGTATATCCCAACTCTTTAACATACGGCACGAGTAATTCTGCAATTTCTCTGTAGTTTAGTAGCTCTCCATTTTCTTTCCTTTTCCATGAGCCTAGATGAAGTTCATATATGTTCAAAGGCTCCTCAAAAATGTTTTTCCTTTTCCTTTTTTCCATCCATTCTCCATCCTGCCATTTGTATTCAGGCAGATTTTTTACAATTGAAGCTGTATTAGGCCTTACTTCTGAAAAAATGGCGTACGGATCTGCTTTAAGAAGTTTTCTCCCATCTTTTGTATGTATTTCGTATTTATAGAGTTCTCCTTCTTTTAACCCTTCTATAAAAATCCACCACAATCCCGAATCTTTTACTTTTAACATCATGTGACCTCTTGCATCCCAATCATTGAAATCCCCTGCCACTCCCACTCTAACTGCATTGGGAGCCCAGACGCAGAACACTGTGCCTTCTTTACCTCTGTAATTTATGAATTTACTTCCCAGGAAAGTGTAAGATTTGAAATGTTCCCCTCTTAAGAATTTTCTGATATCTGAAAGATAGATGGTTGATTTTTTATAGTGAACTGCCATTTTGAAAACACCCCTTTTATATATATTCTTCAGGGGAAAAATCAGAGAACTGAAAAAGAGATGAAAAAATAAAGACATGTTTTAAAATAAGGCTTAATATTAAATATCTCTTTATTTTTAGTATAGCATTTTCCATGATTTTGTTCAAGAAAATTTTAACTGAAATTTGTAAAGTTTTGTATTATAATATTATAAGAATTTTTGTTGTTACTAAACCATTAAAAGAATAAACACAAACTAAAAAAACATATGATGAAAAAAGAAAGGAGAGTTTCAATGTACAAAAATTTTGAAGAATATGCGGTATACAGCGGAGATGACTTGGGATGCATATTTAATCCATTGTACTCGAAATTCAGGCTGTGGTCTCCAACTGCAGAAAAAGTATATTTATGCCTCTTTAAAGACAACAAAAAGAGAGAAATAGAAATGGAGAAAAGTGAAAACGGTACATGGTTTGTTGAGATAAAAGAAAACCTAAAAAATGCTTTCTACACATACAACATCCTAAGAAAAGGCAAGTTTGTGGAAACTGTAGACCCTTATGCAAGGGCTTTAACGGCAAACGGAACCCACGGTGTAGTGATTGACCTTAAAGATACAGATCCTCCTGGATGGTCAGAAGATGTAAAACCTCCTTTTGATGACCCTGTTGACGCTGTAATATATGAACTTCATGTAAGAGATTTTTCTTTTAATAAGGACTCCGGCATCAAAAACAAAGGGAAATATCTCGCCTTTACAGAAAAAGGCAGCAATTATAAAGGTGTAAAAACCGGCCTTGACCATCTGGTGGAACTTGGCATAACCCATGTTCACCTTCTCCCCTTTCAGGACTTTGCAAGTGTAGATGAACTAAAGGGTGGGTACAATTGGGGATATGACCCTTATCACTACTTCGTACCCGAAGGAAGTTATGCTGTAGATCCAAATGACCCTTTATCTCGAATAAAAGAAGTAAAAGAGATGATACTTTCTCTCCACAGAGCAGGTATACGAGTTGTGATGGATGTGGTTTACAACCACACATATTCTATTTTTGATTCTATTTTCGACAAAGTAGAACCGGGGTATTTTTATAGGCACAATCCCGATGGCAGTTATTCTAACGGCTCAGGCTGTGGAAATGAAACTGCATCTGAAAGACCTATGGTAAAAAAATTAATAATAGATTCATTGAAATACTGGGTAAAAGAATACCATGTAGATGGTTTTAGATTTGACTTAATGGGACTCCATGATATAGACGCAATGAAAGAGATAGAAAAAATTTTACATTCTATAGATCCTTCTTTGCTATTATATGGCGAACCGTGGACAGCAGGTCCTTCTGTTTTGCCTTTAGAAAAGCAATTTTTAAAAGGAGCTCAAAAAGGCACGCGAATAGCGGTATTCAACGACAATTTCAGAAATGCAATAAAGGGATTGCCGGACGACGAATCTAAGGGCTTTGCTACAGGAAAGAAAAATGTTGAAAAAGATATTATGAAAGGAGTAGTAGGTTCTATCGAATATTCCAGTGAAATTAAAGACTTTGCGCTAAATCCGCAGGAGACTATAAACTATGTCTCTTGTCATGATAATTTAACTTTGTGGGACAAAATTTCAAAAAGTAATTCGGAGGCTACTGAGGAAGAAAAAATTCTAATGGATAAACTTGCCACTATGATAATATTTACCAGTCAAGGCATCCCCTTTATACATGCTGGGGAAGAATTTTTAAGGACAAAAAGGGGAAACAATAATAGTTACAATGCAGGAGATGAAATAAACCAGCTCGATTGGCCAAGAAAGTTATTATACAAAGAAGTATTTGAATATTATCAAGGCTTAATAAAGTTAAGAAAAGAGCATCCTGCCTTTAGGATGCGAACAGCAGAAGAGATAAAATCAAAACTTCGTTTTATAAAATCTCCAAAAAATACAATTGCTTTCTTAATCTCAGATAATGCAAACAATGATCCCTGGGGAAAAATTATTGTAATCTACAATCCAACAAAATCTAAGGTTGATGTAAAACTTCCTCAAGGGAATTGGAAGGTAGTTGTTGATAATAAAAAAGCCGGAATTTTCCCCATAGAAAAAGGCGATTGGACATTTTCAGGCAATATGCTTACAGTACCTCCACTTTCTGGGATGGTTCTTTTTAGCTAAAAAGACAAAGGGGACGGTTCCTCTTGTCTGTCCTGTATTTAGGTCAAGTTGTGAAAGTTCAATTAATAGATATTGCAAAAATCCCTTATATTCTATATAATAGAATCAAGCTGTGATAAAAAATCGCAATAAAGCATTTTAAAAATTTTATTGCTACATTTCAAACAAAGGGGAGAAGAAAATGGCACAAAAAATTGAGATGAAGGTTCCTATTGTTGAAATGGACGGGGACGAAATGACAAGAATCATATGGAAATTGATAAAAGAAATACTTTTAGAGCCCTATATAGACCTTAAAACGGAATATTATGACCTTGGAATTAAAAACAGAGACGAAACTAATGACCAGGTCACAGTTGATGCAGCATACGCAATAAAAAAGTACGGAGTCGGGGTAAAATGCGCTACAATCACTCCAAATGCAGAAAGGGTCAAAGAATACAACCTTAAAAAAATGTGGAAAAGCCCTAATGGTACAATCAGAGCAATACTTGACGGAACAGTTTTTCGCACACCTATTATTGTAGAAAGTATCAAACCTCTCGTAAAAACATGGAAAAAACCCATTACAATTGCGAGACATGCCTATGGGGATATTTACAAAGACGTAGAATACAGAGTTGGAGAAAAAGGCAAAGCAGAACTTGTGTTTACTTCTGAAAAAGGAGAAGTGTCAAAGCAGACAATACATGAATTTGAAGGCCCTGGAGTTATACTCGGTATGCACAATACTGATGAATCAATAAAAAGTTTTGCAAAAGCATGTTTTAATTACGCCCTTGATACAAAGCAGGACTTGTGGTTCGCAACCAAAGATACCATATCAAAAACTTATGACCACAGATTTAAAGACATATTCCAGGAAATATATGAAAATGAATATAAAGAAAAATTTGAGGAAGCAGAAATTGAATATTTCTATACCCTTATTGACGATGCCGTAGCTCGAATTGTAAGGTCTGAAGGCGGAATGATTTGGGCATGCAAAAATTATGACGGCGATGTAATGTCAGATATGGTAGCAACAGCATTTGGAAGCCTCGCCATGATGACTTCTGTACTGGTATCTCCTGATGGTAAATACGAATTTGAAGCGGCTCATGGAACAGTTACAAGACATTATTATAAATACCTTAAAGGAGAAGAAACTTCTACAAATTCTATTGCTACAATTTTCGCATGGACAGGTGCTTTGAAAAAGAGAGGAGAAATTGACGGAATAGATTCTCTTGTTGATTTTGGAGATAAGCTTGAAAAAGCATCTCTCAAGACAATTGAAAAAGGGATAATGACAAAAGACTTAGCTATGCTATCTGACTTGCCAAATAAAACTGTTGTAAATACAGAAATTTTCCTCATTGAGATTAAAAAAACTTTAGAAGAAATATTATAAAAAGGAGAGACAAGGGACCATTCCCTTGTCTATTGTTCTTTCATTGCCTTTTGATCAATCTCTTTGATAAAATGATCCTTCCCTTTAATATATTCTTCAATATTATAGGGATACTTTTTGGCTAATTCGTCTTTCAAGTCAGAATAGGCTTTTACCTCATCTGGATGATTTATTAGATAATCCCTAAATCGAATATGACGTGCAATTTCGGGATTTCCAGTTTGAAAAATATGAACATGATGTGTACGATTAATCTCATCCCCTTTTATGAAAAATCTCCGATTTGGGATTCCGTTTTCCCCTACAGGAATATAGCCTTGTTGAATTAGCTTGTCATTAAATTGGTCTACTTTATCTATTTCTTTAACCTCAATTAAAATATCAATTATCGGTTTAGCTTTTATATTCGGAATAGCTGTACTACCAATATGGTGAATATCAACGATTATATCTTTCAATATTTCCCTTAATATTTCTGCTTCATCTTCAAATTTTTTCTTCCAATCTGATTGATAATCAATAACTTCTACTTTTCTCTTATTTTTCATTTAAGTTTCTTCACCTCTAAGAATAAATTTGTTAGCATAAAAATATGGCTTTTACCAGTAATTTCGAACTTTCTTACTGTCATTCTTGCATATCAATCCAGCAGTTTATAATAATCAATATTCACAAACACCGTCACAAGAAACGCAAAAACTGTAACCCAATAAACATCGCTCTTCTTCATTCCACTTGACATTTTTATTCCTATAGCTATTATAACAAACTGCCACACAATGAAGGGATCAATACTTCTCAAAAAGCCATATATTGTAGTTCCTTTTAACGAAGGAAACAACAATGCAGGTGACATATCCACTAAAAGCTGTCCTGTAAAAAAGGATGCAATAAAGCATATTAGAAAATATATTAAAACAGGAGTATAGGCATAACCAGTAATTGAAAATAATTGTGTTACATCCACTTTTCCTCTAAATACCCATTTGATTGCAGCATAAAGAGCTAACACGATAAAAATCCACGAAAGTGTATTATTTATAAGCGTAGAAGTTATTACAGATTTTGGCGCTAATTTAATAGCTAAATTTATTTCCTGTGGCGTAAATCCTGCATCTGGTTGCGATAACCTCATTTTTAAAAGTTCACGTATATGTCTTTCATATACAGGATAACGTAAGATATAAAGAAATACTATCCCAACAATTTTAACTATAGCTGGATAAACTAATTTAGGTTGATACATTAAGTTTTTTATTGTAATAGAAGGTTTAAATAGAATTCCGTAAATTCTTTCGAGAAAATTTAAATTTTTTATGTCTTCTTCTGTTTCAACTCTAAAAAACGCCATTAAATATCCCCCTTTTAGGTTAAAAATAAAAAAGGTTTTTGACTTTTTTGTCGAATATATAAATCAATAAACATATAAATTAAATTCTACATTTTTATAAAAAATCCTTCAAGAAAAATTCTGCCAATCACATAAAATACTATATAAAATTTTTCAGTTATGTTAAAATGTTATTAAAGGGGGAACAAAAAGTGTTTAATTTAAGGAAAATTTTACTATTTACAATCTTGTTAATCTTTGTAATACTTCCACTTTATTCTTTAAAAGCAGCCTCGCCCCAAAGTCCCGTTTATGTGCTATCCATTGATGGCCCTATTGTACCAGTTGTCGCAGATTACATTGAAAATGGTCTTCATGAAGCAGAAAAAAATGGTGCAAATTGTATAGTCATAGAACTTTCTACTCCTGGCGGTTTGTATTCTACTACTCAAAAAATCGTCACAAAAATACTAAATTCTCCTATTCCTGTTGTAGTATATGTCTCCCCCGCAGGAGCTTGGGCGGGTTCTGCTGGTACTTTCATAACACTTTCAGCAAATGTCGCTGCAATGGCTCCTGGAAGTAGAATAGGCGCTGCCCATCCTGTATCAATGGAAGACGACACTGCTTTATCAGATGTACAAAAGCAAAAAATCACTCATGACGCTGCTGCTTGGATAAGAAGCATCGCAGAAAACAGGGGGAGAGACCCCAAAAATGCTGAAATGGCAGTTATTGAAAGCAAATCTTTTACTGACACAGAAGCATTAAATGCCCATTTAATCGATTTTAAAGCTACTAATTTAAACGACCTTCTAAAAAAAATAAACGGCCTTACAGTCAAAAATTTTGACGGCACAACTACAACTTTGCAAACTGATGGTCCAATCAAATACTTTCCAATGTCTTCAGCTCAAAAATTTCTCTTTGCAATAAGCGATCCAAATATTGCTTATCTTCTCATGAGCGCTGGTATCTTGGGCATTGTATTGGAGCTTTATCATCCTGGTGCTATCTTTCCCGGTGTGGCAGGAGGAATAAGCTTACTTTTAGGCCTTTACACACTTGGAACATTAAATGCTCAATTAAGTGGAATGCTTCTTGTCATATTAGGGCTTGTGCTTTTGGCATCTGAGGCGTTTGTTGTAAGCCATGGCATTTTAGCAGTGGGCGGTATAACTTCCTTCGTACTTGGCTCTTTAATGTTATTTAGTGGAAACCAAATGGGACTCACTATTAACAAAGGAGTAGTTTTCGCAACAGCCTTTTTCATGGCAGCTTTTGTTTCTTTCCTGTTAGCTGCTGTTATAAAAGCTCAAAAGAGAAAAGTAGTCACAGGAGTAGAAGGTCTAATTGGTGAAATAGGTATTGCAGTAAGTGATATTAATCCAAATGGCATAGTCTTAGTAGAAGGAGAAAGGTGGCAAGCAGAATCTAAAGAGTATATTGTAAAAGGCGAAAAGGTGGTCATTACAGCAGTAGAGGGTTTGACAGTTAAAGTTGAAAAAATAAAAGAGGGAGGCAGTATAAAAAATGATTGAGAGTTTTGCATTTCTATTCACTTTATTAATAATCCTTATAAGTTTAATTTCCGCATCCATTAGAATAGTACAAGAATACGAAAGGGGCGTGATTTTTCGTCTTGGGCGCTACGTAGGTGTAAGGGGACCAGGAATATTTTTCTTGATTCCTATAATAGAGAGAATGCAAAAAGTAGATTTGAGAGTCATAACAATGGAAGTACCAACACAAGAGGCAATTACAAGAGACAACGTTACTGTTAAAGTAAATGCAGTAGTATATTTCAGAGTAATAGACCCTGCCAACGCTGTTATAAAAGTTTTAGACCACATAAGAGCAACATCTCAGCTGGCACAAACTACACTAAGAAGCGTTTTAGGTCAGTCTGACTTAGACGAATTATTATCTCACAGAGAAGAAATAAACAAAAGGCTCCGCGAGATTATAGATGAGGGAACAGAGCCATGGGGAGTAAAAGTAAATCTTGTAGAAATAAGGGATGTAGAACTACCACAAAGCATGCAAAGGGCCATGGCAGCACAAGCAGAAGCAGAAAGAGAACGCCGCGCTAAAATTATAAACGCTGATGGAGAATATCAAGCAGCTGCAAAACTTGCTGAAGCTGCTCGCATCATAGCCTCACAACCCGTTTCTCTGCAACTTAGGTATCTTCAAACTTTAAGAGAAATAGCTAATGACAGGTCAAACATAGTAGTTTTCCCTCTATCTTTGGATATTCTACATCAATTTTTCCCTCAAGGACAAAAAGAAAGTAAAAATGAATAGTTTTAAGCTGCTGAGTTTTCAGCAGCTTTATTATTTTATACACTTCTTTAATTCCTCTATATTTTTTGGTATATTACTTCCGTTTATAATCCCTTTTTCTTTTAAAATTTCATATATCTCTAAAAGCATAGGCTTTCTCAAATCACTGCAATCAAGTTCTTTTGCATTAGCAAAGACAACTGTGGGTTCGCCTTTTGCAACAACTTTTCCATTCTTCATGACATATATATAGTCAGCCCATGAATAAGCAAAGTCCACATCATGAGTTGATAAAATAATTGTCTTTCCCTCTTCAACCAATTTGTCAAATAAACCCATAACCTCTTGAACATGCTTAGGATCTAAATAAACTGTTGGCTCATCCAATATAATAACTTCAGGCTCCATAACTATAATATCAGCTATTGAGACGCTTTTTTTCTGCCCATAGCTTAAAAAATGGGTAGGCTTGTCTTTTAAATCAATAATTCTCGTTTCTTTCATGGCGTTTTTAACTTTCTCTTTTACTATATTTTCTGGATAACCTAAGTTCATAGGGCCAAAAGAAATTTCTTGGTATACACTGGCAGAGAAAAGCTGTATGTCAGGATTTTGAAAAACAATACCAACGTTCTTTCTAAGTTTTACAAGTTCGCTATGACTGTAATTTATCTCTTCACCTTTGTATAATATTTTCCCTGATTTGGGTTTCAAAATCCCATTGAAGTGCAAAAACAGTGTTGTCTTGCCTGCACCGTTTGGACCTAAAACTGCAATCTTTTTACCTTCCTCTATCGACATATTTACTTCATTCAAAGCTTTTGTACCGTCGCTGTACTCAAAAGTAATATTTATAGCTTCTAATATAAACTGCTCTTTCATAGTTCACCTTCCTAAAAGCATTGATGCGCTTATTAAAATTAGTTCTATCAAAGCAATAAATATTATATTTTTATAACAAAATTTGTAATCTTTGCTGAGGACTTTTATCTCTCCATTATAACCTCTTGCCTCTAAAGTCACATATAAATCCTCTGAATTTTTGTAGGACTTAATAAAAAGAGAGAATATCAAAAGTCCTAAAGACCTGTAGCCATTTTTTAATGTGGCATATCCCAACCTTGAATTTTGAGATATATAGATCTCATTAGCAGCTTGCGTTAAAACAAATATAAACCTATAAATTAATTGAAGCAACTCTAAAAACAGCGATGGAATTTTCAATTTCTTTAAGATATTTATAATGTCAACCACAGGAGTAGTGAGTACAAGAAAATATAAGCAAGACACTATTGCTAAAGCTCTAAAGAATAAAATAACAGCAGTATTAATGCCTTGTGCAGTAATTCCTAAAGTTACCCCAAAAATATTAAAGCTTATTAATGCAGCACTTTTATTCCCTATCACATTTATGATAAGTGTTATTATGCTTATTATCAAAAAAGAAAAGGGAATTAACATAAGCTTAATGTACACTTTTGCTGGAATTTTCGCTTTAAATACAGTTATCACAAATATCAAAATAATTACTGCAATATTTGTATAGGCATCAAATTCAAAGCATAAAATCATAGTCAAAAAAGCAAATAAAAGTTTTTCAACAGGATGTACATTGTACATCCTGTTGGTATAAGCATAACTATCTATTAGCATTTTTTCTCCCCTTCGCAACACCTATATAATATCCCAAAAAGCCTGCACCAATTGCAGCCTGTAAGGCAAACAAAAGGCTTTCAATTTCTCCACTTGGTGGCTCCCAAATTGGTTTAAACCATGGCTTGTAATTTTTGTCTACCTGAGCAATAGCTTCTGTCGCCCTGTCATCTGCACCAGCAAATTCAGCATTTTTAATAGTAACAAGGGGAAACACCACCAGTAAAATAACCAACAAGCCCAATATCAAATTCTTCATTAAAAACTTTTTATCCTTCATATTGCCTTACCTTCTTTCTCTAAAACCTTAAGTTCAATGAGTTCTTCTTTACTGTAGGCAGTTAGCATATTGATTACGAGCACAGTTAAAAGCCCCTCACTTATCGCCAAAGGTACCTGTGTCACTGCAAATATCCCCATGAATTTTAAAAATGAGGTTGTAAAGCCGCCTACTTCAGCAGGGAAAGCAATAGCAAGTTGGAAGGAGGTAGTCACATATGTAAGCAAATCCCCAATTGAGGCAGCTAAAAATACTGCAAGCCAATTTGGACCACCTGCTTTTTTTACCCCTTTAAATATATAATAGGAAGCAATTGGCCCTACTATGGCCATGGAAAATGTATTAGCGCCCAAAGTCGTTATGCCGCCATGGGCCAAAAGTAATGCCTGAAACAAAAGGACTATAAGGCCTAAAACGCTCATAGCAAAAGGTCCAAAGAGTATAGCTCCAAGTCCTACACCGGTTGGGTGTGAACAACTTCCAGTAACTGAAGGGATTTTAAGTGCTGAAAGGACAAATGCAAAAGCACCTGCAAAACCCAAAAGCATCTTAAGTTTTGGATTCTCTTTTACTTTTTTGTTTATCGCTATAAGTCCTATAACCACAAAAGGCAAAGAAGCTATATCCCATATTATACACCATTTAAGAGGTAGAAAACCTTCCATTATATGCATTGAATAGGCAATTTGTGGAGCTATTAAAAGCAATGCAAATGCTGTTAACAACATCCATTTTTTCACACCAAACACCTCTTTTTTTATAAAATTTAGGTAAAAATAAAACCTCTTAACTTACCAACGGCGTTAAGAGGTAAAAAATACATACTTATCCCTTTATAACACCCCCTCTATCGACCGTAGAGTAAGTGTGTCACAAATACAGGCAGGTCTCCTGACTTAGGTTCATCGCTCTTTACGCCTTCCCATCCGTCACTCAGCGGAGCATGTTTTTATACGAAATATAATTTGTTAAATTCGTGCTCCGCTGAGTGACAGACAGTGGCATAATGTAAAGAGCTCACCATCACAGTGGCGGGACCGTGCAGGATTCTCACCTGCTTCCCTTTTAACCCAATTTGGATTCCAAAATTGGGCACCTGTATTTGCATGTTATTCAATTCTCCCTTTAAATAAAGGATATCATTTTATAAATAGGTTGTCAATGAATAGAAATGTCCTTGTATTGCTTACTTATAATTTTTGCAACTTCAAAACTAGCCTCAATTGTTTTTTCAATATCCTCCTCTGTATGAGCCATTGATAAAAAGAAGGTCTCAAATTGAGAAGGAGGCAGGTACACACCCCTTTTCAGCATTTCTTTAAAATATGCAGCATACACACCAGTGTTTGATTTTAAAGCAGAATTATAGTCTTTTACTTCATCATTCGTAAAAAACATACACATCATGCTGCCTATTCTATTTATTGTAACATCAATTCCATTTTGAACCATGCTTTCTTTTAGCCCCTTACACAATTTTTCTGCTTTCTTGTCTAACTCTTCATAAATATTGGAAGTTTCAGATAATATTTTTAAAGTCTCAAAGCCTGCTGTCATTGCTAGAGGATTACCAGACAAAGTCCCTGCTTGATACACCGGTCCATCAGGAGAAATCATTCTCATAATCTCTTCCTTTCCTCCATAGGCACCAACAGGAAGACCTCCACCAATAATTTTACCAAGCGTAGTAATATCAGGCATAATGTTGTAAAGTCCTTGTGCCCCTGAATAAGACACTCTAAAACCTGTCATCACTTCATCAAAAATTAAAAGTGATTTATACTTTGCAGTAATCTCTCTCAATACCTTTAAAAATCCCTCTTCAGGTAAAACTGTACCCATATTACCTGCAATAGGCTCTACAATGACAGCAGCGATGTTCTCACCGTACATTTCAAAAATATCTTCTACCATTTTGATATCATTATATCTAGCTATAATTGTGTTCTTTGCTATCTCGTTTGTTACGCCCTTTGAATCAGGCATTCCGAAAGTAAGTGCACCTGACCCTGCTTTTATAAGCAGGCTGTCAGAATGTCCGTGATAACATCCTTCAAATTTTACAATGATGTCTCTGCCCGTATATCCCCTTGCCAATCTTATCGCACTCATAGTGGCTTCTGTGCCTGAATTCACCATTCTGACAACTTCTACAGATGGAACAGCCTCAATTATTTTTTCTGCCATCTTGACTTCCAACTCTGTACAGGCTCCAAAACTGGTACCCAGTTGTGTTTGTTTTTTAATAGCTTCTATCACCTGTGGATGTGAATGCCCAAGTATTAGCGGTCCCCATGAAAGAACGTAGTCTATGTATTCATTGCCATCTTCATCCCAAATATGACTTCCTTGCCCCTTTTTTATAAAAACAGGAGTAGCTCCTACTGATTTAAAAGCTCTTACAGGGCTATTGACACCACCTGGCATAAGTTTTTTAGCTTTTTCAAAAAGCTTTTGCGATTTATCAGTTTTCACAGAACCACCTCTTCCTAAATTTTTATCATTCTCTGTTTAAATTTCATGAATAAATCATAAGTAATTGAAAAATAATAAATCATGTATTATAATCTAAGTAAAAGATATGTGGAGGTGAAAAAATGATACATGCTACGTCTACAATTACAGGCAAAGGGCAAATTCAATTGCCTGCAGAAATCAGAAAAGCAATTGGCGCTGATATAGGAGATAACGTCCTCTTTATAGTACAAGACAACAAAGAAATAGTGTTGAAATTAATAAAAAAGAAAAAGCTTTCACAATTAGGTGGAGCATTAAAATCTCAAGTAAAATTCAAAAGCATTGATGAAGAAACAGAAAATACAAAAGAAATTTGGGTAAATAAAAGAGTAAGGAGAAATAACAATGGAGAAAATATGGATTGACGCCAATGTCATTTTGAGATACCTTTTAAAGGACAATGAAGAATTTTATGCAAAAGCGTATGAAATTATGAAAAAAGCGGACAGCGGAGAATTAAAACTTCTCGTATCTCCTCTCACTATTGCAGAAGTAGTATGGACACTTGAGTCTTTCTACAAGATATCAAAGGATCAAATATCTGATACGCTTAATACCTTTATATGTTCTGAAGCTGTGGAAGCAGAAGAACGGGACACATTAATTCTATCTCTAAACAGCTATAGAGAAAATAATGTTGATTTTATTGATGCGTATATAGCTGCCCATGCAATAAATTCAGGAAACAAAAAAGTATTTACTTTTGATAAAAAACATTTCTCAAGGCTTAACGTAGAATTATTTTAACAGCCCGCTTTTTTCAATAATTTTTCTGTAAATAGCCATTTTTTCTTCTTTAGCAAAATCTTTTTCCTTTAATTCCATCCTCTTCTGATATAGTTTTTGTAATAGTTTTTCATAGTCATCATTGAAAATTGACTCCAATTTTTCTTTTATCATTCTCGAAAGAAGTGGACTTTTGCCACTTGTAGATATAGAAATAATTAGGTCTCCCCTTTTTACAATGGCAGGTACAATAAAAGAAGAAAGGTCTTTATCATCAACCACATTTACAAGCACATTGTATTTTTCTCCATCTGACGCCACAAGTTTATTTACCTTCTCATCATCTGTAGCAGCAATCGCAACAAAAAATCCCCTTACATCCCCTTGTTGATACTCACGTCTTATAAGTTCCACTTTTTCTTTTGCTGCA
Source organism: Thermoanaerobacter sp. YS13 (assembly GCF_000806225.2). Taxonomy (NCBI): domain Bacteria; kingdom Bacillati; phylum Bacillota; class Clostridia; order Thermoanaerobacterales; family Thermoanaerobacteraceae; genus Thermoanaerobacter; species Thermoanaerobacter sp. YS13. The sequence goes on from NZ_JOOI01000002.1 coordinate 27,300, forward strand.
AGCTCAATTATTCCTTCATCAAAAGAAGGAGAAATGGCAGTAACTAAAGCTTCTCCTTCAACAAGAGATAAAATTTTTCTAAGAGCAACTTTGCCACCCCCTACAACAAGGCATTTTTTGTTTTTTACATTAAGCATTACAGGGTAATAAGCCATTTCGCAACATCCTTTGCAAAGTAGGTTATAACTATATCTGCCCCTGCCCTTTTAATTGAAGTGAGTATTTCTAAGACTACCGATTTTTCATCAATCCAACCCATCTTAGCTGCCGCCTTTACCATTGAATATTCTCCACTTACATTATAAGCAGCAATAGGAATGTTGAAATTATCCTTTACCCGCCTTATAATATCAAGATAAGAAAGTGCCGGCTTTATCATGACAATATCTGCTCCTTCTTCAATGTCAAGAGCTATTTCTCTTAAGGCTTCATTGGAGTTTCCATAGTCCATCTGATAAGACTTTCTGTCGCCAAATTGTGGGAAAGAATTTGCTGCTTCTCTAAAAGGTCCATAAAAAGAGGAAGCGTATTTAGCACTGTAAGCCATAATAGGTGTGTTTACAAATCCTTTACTATCTAAAAGCTTTCTTATGGCAGCTACTCTTCCATCCATCATGTCAGAAGGCGCTACAATATCCGCCCCTGCCTCAACATGGGACAAGGCTATTTTAGCAATGTAGTCCACTGTTTTGTCATTTAGAACTTGGCCATTTTCAACAATGCCACAGTGTCCATGAATTGTATACCCACACATACATACATCTGTTATTACCACAATTTCTGGCACTTTTTCTTTTATTTCTCTTACGGCTTTTTGAACGATACCTTCCTCGCTGTAAGCCTCTGACCCCAATTCATCTTTATATGAAGGCACACCAAAAAGTAAAATAGCAGGAATTCCAAGGTCACTCACTTCTTTAACTTCTTCTACAAGCAAATCTATAGAAAAATGGTAAACACCCGGCATTGAATCTATCTCTTCTTTTATATTATCTCCTGGCACAACAAAAAGAGGATATATAAGGTCACCTACATTTAAAGAAGTTTCTCTTATCATATTCCTTAAAATGCTGTTCACTCTAAGCCTTCTTGGCCTTTTTACCAAATCCATTTTATCTCCTCTTTCTATTGGTTTTGATAGTTTTTTAATATTTCTTCAATAAGTTTTTCCGTTGTGTATTCACTTGACATTATGTCTACATTAAATCCTTTCTCCTGTATAGCTTTCTTTGTTACAGGTCCTATTGCAGCTATTTTAGAGTTTTTTAGAAGATTTATTTCGTCTCCTATTAATTGATGCATATAATTAAAAGTAGAGGAACTTGTAAATACAGCAATATCTATTCCTTTGCGGAGTTCACTTATAAGCTTTCCCTTTATTTCATAATTTGGTTCATTTTTATATGCAACAATTTTTTGTACGTTAGCGCAATTTCCTAGGCTTTCCATCAATATATCCCCACCTATCTGAGAAGTCAAAAGCGCTATGTTTTTCCCTTCAACATGTTTTTTAAGTGCATTTGCCAAAGAGTATGAAGTGTATTCCTCAGGAATTATATCTGGATATATAAAAATATTTTCTAAAGCTTCCGCAGTCTTACTTCCTATCGCTACTACTTTAATACTTAAATTTCTTAAATCAAACCTTTTTTCTCGGGAAGCTTCAATAAAACTCCAAACGCCATTTACACTTGTAAATACAGCATAATCGAATTTATGTATTTCTTCAAAAAACTTTACTATATTATCTAAAAACGGCGTGATTTTAATAGTAGGACAAACAACAACATCTGCTCCCTCTTCGCTCAAAATTTTTTTCATCTGCTGTGACTGTTCATAGGTCCTTGTAAGCAAAATCCTTTTTCCAAAAAGCTTTTTGTTTTCGTACCATTTTAATCTATCCCTTAATGCCACAACATCTCCTACAGCAAAAACTCCCGGATTTTTTATTCCTTCTTTTCGGACGAGACTTGGAATATCAATGAGTTTCCCAGTTACAACTTTTTGCTTTGGAGTAGTGCCTTCCATTACTACTGCTGCTGGTGTATGAGGATCTTTGCCGTAATTAAGAAGTTTTTGCACAATTTTTTCTATATTTTTTATCCCCATGAGAAATACAAGTGTCCCCTCAAGTTTTGATATGCCCCCCCAATCGAGGTTTTTATCTTTCCCTTCCCATTCATGACCCGTTATTACGTGAAATGAAGAGCTTAAATCTCTATGAGTTACAGGAATTCCTGCATAGGATAGGACAGCCACTGCAGATGTTATGCCTGGCACTACCTCATAAGGTATCCTTTTTTGTGAAAGGTATTCAGCCTCTTCGCCACCTCTTCCGAATACAAATGGGTCTCCTCCTTTAATTCTCGCTACTTTTTTGCCAGAAAGGGCCTTTTTCGCAATTATTTCGTTTATTTTATTTTGAGGTACTTTGTGATTATCCGGAAACTTTCCAACATCAATAAGCTCTGCATCCTTTTTTGCCATTTTTAAAATATCTTCATTAATGAGCCTATCATACACCAGCACATCTGCATTTTTTATTAGTTCGACTGCTCTCAATGTTAAAAGCCCAATATCTCCAGGTCCCGCTCCGATCAAATATACAATCCCTGACATCATATACCTCCAAATTCTTCAATAAGCTTTTCTATCATTTTATCGGTTTCTTCAATTAAGCCAGTCACTTCACTTTTTAAAAGTTTATCCTCTTTTTGATAAACAACTTTTATGTTTATTTTCTCTTCGTCTTTCTCTTTTCTGTATTGGGCATAGGCACCAAAAGGCTGTCTACAATTAACTCCAAAAGCTTTTAGAAGTTCCCTTTCAACAGAAGCCTCAAAAAATGTCTTTCTATCAACAATGTAGGAATAAAACTCTTGAAATATATTATCAAAACTTTCTGCAATTTCTACTGCAAGAATTCCCTGACAAGGTGCTGGTACAACTACATCAGGTGGAAAATACTCAGTAATAACATTCTCAAATCCTAACCTGTGCAAACCCGCCGCTGACAAAACAATGCCGTCAAGGTTTAGTTCTTCCATTTTTTTGAGCCTCGTCCTCACATTACCTCTTATTGGAACAATCTGTATGTCTGGCTTTAAAGCTTTAAACTGCACTTGCCTTCTTAAACTGCTGGTCCCAATTTTAGCCCCTTCTTTTAAATCCATAAATTGCGTACCATCTCTTGAAACAAACACATCCTTTGGGTCTTCTCTTTTTAAAACTGCCATGAGCTTGAGCCCTTTAGGTATTTCATAAGGCATGTCCTTCATGCTGTGGACTGCCATGTCAATTTCGCCTTTGAGCAATGCACTTTCTATTTCTTTTACAAAAACCCCTTTTCCCCCTATTTCACTAACAGGTTTGTCAATTAATGCATCCCCTTGTGTGGTTATCTTTACTATTTCAAATTCAAAATCCTGCCTAAACTTTTTTATTTCATTTATAACCATTGCAGTTTGCTTTAAAGCCAATTCACTTGACCTCGTGCCGACTTTTATAACTTTTTTCATCTTTACCTCCAGATTCTAATAGGCGTTTTCTTTAAGGTACGTTATCATTTTATTAGCCATTTTATTTGCAACTCTTTTTAAAGCGATTTTTATATTTTCCTTGTCTTTTTCAGACACGTCAGCCAATTTATTTATAATTCTTTGAAATTCTGTGTTATAAACTTCATTGGCATATTTACTTACTTCTTTTATATAAGGCTCTATTTCAAGTGTTTTGTACCATTTTTCAAATTTATCCACTTCCTCTTTCACCATTTTTTCAATAACGGGAATGAGTAAAAGCCTCTCTTTTTTGTTTTCCTCCGCTGTCTTTTTTAAATCGTCAATAGTATAAAGACTTACCCCTTCTATTTGTCCTATTCTTGGGTCTATATCCCTAGGAAGAGCTATATCTACCATGCAAATTTTTCTTCCATTGTAAACTTCTTTAAACTTTTCATAACTTATCGTATAATGAGGAGCATTTGTGGCACTTATTACAATATCACTACTGGCAATGTAAAGATATTTTTGTTCATAAGGCACAACATGTATCTCTGGAATTTGCTCCTTTAATTGGATAGCTTTTGAAAAAGTCCTGTTTGTAACAAATACATCAGCACCCTTATCTATGAGATTTTTCATAGCATTTTGCCCCATCTCGCCAAGACCTATCACAAAAGCCTTTTTGCCTTTTATATCCTCAAATACTTCTTGAACAAATTTAACTGCAATATAGCTTATAGACAAAGCCAGATCTTTTATACCCGTATCTGTACGAGCTTTTTTCCCAAGAGTTACTGCATCTCTAAAAAGTTTAAAAAGTATCTTTCCGGAAGAGTTGAAAGTCTGTGCGGTATCTATAGCCTCCTTCACCTGTGACAATATTTGGTCTTCACCTACTACCATAGATTCAAGCCCACAGGCAACTCTAAAAATGTGTTTCACTGCATCAAGTCCGTAAATTTGCCTTAAATATTTTATGAAATCTTCTTTTAAGCCAAAGTAATTTATGAAAAAATCTTTTACTTCATCCGTGGATATTTTTTGTGAATAGAAGTAAATTTCACTTCTGTGACAGGTGGAAAGTATTACAACCTCCTCCAGTCCCAACTCTTTTAATTTTATTAATGCCTCTCCAATATCTTTAAAAGAAACTTTTTCTCTCAATTCTAAAGGAGTATCCTTATCTACTCCCACCATCTTAATATTATTTATGTCCACTTTTTGTCACCTCATTTATGAGACTATCAACATCTGTTACTACAACAGGATAATTTATATCAGGCCTTTTTATTAAAATTACAGGAATACCTAGCATTTTAGCAGCTTCAAACTTTTCTAATACTCCTCCCACAATACCACTATCTTTTGTCACAACCACTTCCGCATTTCTTTCTTTAAACATTTGATAATTAAGTTCTTTGGTAAAAGGGCCCTCCATCGCTATTATATCTTTGGGTTTTAATCCTAAATCTTCACACTTTTTTATGACGTTACTTAAAGGAAGCACTCTTGCCGTCACCTTTTTTCCTATTTCCCAGAGAACCCTAAATTTTTCGAGGTTTTTACTACCTACAGTCAAAAAAATGCTGTCGTATTTTTTACATTCTTCTGCTGCCTCTTCAGAACTTTTAACTACAATGGCATTGTAGTAATATAGACTTTCTCTTTCATACCTTATATACTTGATACCAGTTTTGTTACAGGCATTTATAGCATTTATGCTTACATCTTTTGCAAAAGGATGAGTTGCGTCAACTACAATGTCTATATTGTTTTTATAAATAAAATTAACGAGGCTTAGTTCATCCATTGCCTCTTTGTGAACTTTAATTCCCTCACTAAAAAGACTTGCACCATAATCTGTCACTGTACTTGCTATAATCTCAAAACCTTTAAGCTTTAATCTTTCTGCAATCTCCCTTCCGTCTTTTGTACCTGCCAAAACCAGTATCACAGTACATATCCCCTCGGCGTTACCATTTTGCCATTTTCTACATAAGTACTTTCATTCCCTATTATTACAATCGTCCTCATGTCTATTTCATAATTTGCCATTTCTTTTAAAGTGGTGATTATCACTTGTTGTCCCTCTCTTGAAGCATTTTTTACTATTCCTACAGGGATATCCTCTTTTTTGTATTTCATAATAATTTTCTGGGCTTTCATAAGATTTTCCGGCCTTTCTTTGCTCTTAGGGTTGTAAAGGACAATTACAAAATCAGCTTGTGCTGAAAGAGCCAATCTTTTTTCTATCACCTGCCAAGATACCAAGTGGTCTGAAAGACTTATAACTGCAAAATCCTGCATTACAGGTGCTCCCAGTATAGCTGCCGCAGCATTTAGAGCAGTTACTCCTGGTATTACTTCTATTTTTAAATCTATGTTTTCTTTATGGACAACCTCATACATAAGCCCTGCCATTCCATATATGCCTGCATCACCGCTTGACACAATGCACACATTTTTACTTTGTAAAGCTAACTCCACGGCTTTTTTAGCCCTGTCAATTTCTTTTCTCATCCCTAATGAAATTACCTTTTTGTCCTCAATTAAAGGTTTAATAAGGTTTATATAAGTAGTATATCCTACGACTACATCACATTCTTTTAAGACATTGTATGCTTTAAGAGTCATGTCCTTTATATCACCGGGACCTATTCCCACGACTTTAATCCATCCCATGTCAATCCTTCTTTCTTATATATGGCAAGTGTCATCCCATTCTTCTTAAGATATGCTATCTCTTTGCCACCGCTGCTAGCTAAATAAGCAGAAGGCCTTGCAACACTTCCAACTCCCACGGTATGAAAAACAAAATCCGAGATAGGAAATTTATCTTCTACTTTTTTTAAATCCTCTTTTGTGTAAAACACAAGAGGAACTTTCAAAAATTTTGCCAACTGCTGTATCCCTTTTTCTTCTTTTTTTATATTTATAGTAGCAATTGACTCGATGCTTTTTAAGCTTAAATTTAACTTTTTAAAGATTTCACTGACAAAGAGAAACAAATCCTCAAAAGCTATTCCTTTTTTGCATCCTAAGCCAATAACTATATTTTTAGGCCTTAATATGACATAAGGTTTTTCTAACGGTTTTTTTATTTCTTTGTCAGTTATGTAAACAAAAGCGTCAATTTGACGGTCATCTTCATTTTTTACATAATCTTTTAGCAAAGGTATTTTCTCTACATCTTCATCAAGAATAAAACCTACATTTTCTCCATTTACAAAGGCAGCGCTAACCTTTTTCAAATCTTCTTTATTTTCAATTTGGTACCCGTAGTCCTTAGCAATAACGTCAAGAGATATGACTCCCTCTACATCTGTTGCAGTTGTTATGACAGGCTGTGCTCCAATTATAGAAGCCACTTTGAGTGCAAGCCTGTTTGCACCTCCTACATGCCCGGACAAAAGGCTTATGGCAAACTTTCCTTTTTCGTCTACTACCACAACAGCAGGGTCAGTAAATTTATCCTTCACAACCCCTGCAATTGCCCTTACCACAATCCCTGTAGCCATTACAAAGACCAACCCTTGATATTTTCTAAATATTTTATGGACAAATTCTATAAAATCTCCTTCTATTGCATAGCCTTCAGGGGTTGTGTATTTTTCTTTTACATACACATCCCCTTTTAATTTTGTGCCAATCTCATTCGCCAACTTTGATGCGTTTTTTGTAAGAGCGATTATCGCTATTCTCATAAATCTTCCTTCTTCCTGAAGCTATGAGAAAATTCCCTATCATAAAGCTTTGAATAAGACTTTACATCTTTTAAAAAATCTCCTACAAGTATCATGGCTGTTTTATTTATTCCCTTTGATTTGACCTTTTGTGAAATGTCATTGAGAGTACCTGTAACAATCACTTGGTCTTCCCAAGTAGCTTTGTACACAACTGCTACAGGTGTAGTCTCTTCATAACCCTCTTTCAACTCTAAAACAACTTTGTCAATGTCCTGCACGCTTAAAAATATCGCCATTGTAGCTTTGTGGCGGGATAAATCTTTTAAGTCTTCTTTTGGAGGTACTTTTGTCCTTCCGCCTATTCGTGTTATAATAACCGTCTGGGTTATTTCAGGAATCGTCAGCTCTTTTTTCAAAACTGCCGCTGCTGCCAAAAAAGAACTAACACCGGGAATTACTTCATAATCTATATTTTCTTCTTCCAGCCTTCTAATCTGTTCATGTATGGCACCGTAAATAGCAGGGTCTCCTGTGTGTATTCTCGCTACATCTTTCCCCTCATTATAAGATTTTACCATAAGCTCAATTATTTCATCAAGATTCATTAAAGCGCTATCGTAAATTTCAGCCTCTGGTTTTGCGTATTTCAATATCTCTTTATTGACAAGTGACCCTGCGTATATGATGACATCACAAGCCTGTATTATTTTCATCCCCTTTAATGTTATAAGTTCAGGGTCTCCTGGTCCTGCACCAATAAAATAAACCACAGCTACTTCACCTTCTTTGCAATAATGAGTGACAAATAATCTATCTTTTTCCCTATATATCTATCAAGGTCGTAGGATATTTTTTCCTCTTTATGACCGCACTTTATCACAAGGTATCCTTTGAAGCTTTTTTCTTTTAGAAGATTTACTATTTCCTCGTATCTTCTCGAAATTTTCATTAATACCACGTTATCAAACATATCAAGAGCTTTTGAAATTTCCGTTACATCTCCTGATGAAATCACTGCAAAAGTCTCGTTTCCCTCCGCAATTGGGATATTTAACCTTGAGGCGGCTGCACTATAGGAGGTAATTCCAGGAATCGTCTCTACTTCGTAATCCTCAATTCCTTTTAAAATGTATATGTAGGTACTGTAAATCATGGGGTCCCCTATTGTTATAAAAGCTACGTCTTTCCCCTCATCAAGCAACTCTTTGATTTTTTTAACATTTTCTTTCCACTTCGTTTTGAGGTCTTCTTTTGAGTAGGTCATGGGAAATTCCATAAATATTACATCGCCTTTTATATAAGGCTTTGCAATCTCATAAGCAATACTTCCTTCTCCTTTACTTGAAGGGGCTATCACCACATCTACCTTTTTAAGTATTTTTACAGCTTTTAAAGTAATAAGGCTTTCCTCCCCCGGTCCTACTCCTATGCCGTATAATTTTACCATTCTATCCCTCTCTTTTTGCCATTATTATGTAAACAGGATTTCTTGCTATCATCATAGTTTTATTTCCTGCTTCTTTTGAAACTGAAATATTTACACATATCGTTTCAACCCTATATCCTTTTTGTTTAAAATAATGATTAGCTGAATATGCTGTATCAAGCGTAATCCCATTAACTACGATTATTCCATCTCTTTTTAATTTAGTTATAGCAGTCTGGAATATTTGATACATTTTATCCCCTGTACCTCCAATAAATATCCTATCAGGAGATGGCAAATCTAAAAGGGCATCAGGCGCTTCACCAGCCACCACAACAATATTTTCCACATTAAATCTTTTGATGTTTTCATTTATAAGTCTTATCCCATCTTCTTCTTTTTCTATAGAATAAACAACACCTTTTTTTGATATTAAAGCAGCCTCAATAGAAACAGAACCTGTACCTGCGCCAATATCCCATATTATGCTGTCTTCTTTAAGCCTCAACTTAGATATTGACAAAGCTCGTATCTCTTGTTTTGTCATAGGTACACTGCCTCTTATAAAATATTCATCGGAAATTCCCGGTGTCATGTATTGCCACATGTTATCACCACTACATTTAAATCAAATTTTTTATTACAGTTTAAAAGTTCCTCTACTGTAAAAGAGTAAATCCTCTCGATGTCATAAGACAGATTTTCACCAACGTGTATTTTTCTGTCATGCAAATTTCCCTCTTTCAATAAGGCTGCAATAAATTGTGGCGTATGTGTATTATCAGTAAAAATAGCGACTTTTTTATTTTCTTTTACTTTTTTCACTAAATCCTCACTGCGGCCGTGCAAGCTTACCACTGTCAAATCATTCATTGTTATTTTAAGTTTTGCACACATGTATTGTATTGAGCTTATGCCTGGAATTATTTCTAATTGGCTTTTGTCCACATATTTTAAAATCACTTCGGTTATGCCGTACAAAGAAGGTTCTCCCGATGCCAAAATGACAATATTGCCTTCTCTGCTCATTATACTTTGGTAATCTGTTGAAGCGTTTATCACAATCTTTTCGCAATCAATATCTTCAAATTCCTTGAGATGGCGCCTGCCTCCCACTAGCACATCCGCTTTTTTTATTTTTTCAAGTGCATAGGGGGTAATGAATTTCTTGTTTCCCGGCCCTATTCCCACAATCGTCACCATTCTACTTTCTCTCCTGCTTTTGCAATAATGCCTCTTTTCAATGAAATGAGGTGAACTTCGATATTTAATTTATCATAAACATACTGCTTACATTTCATGTAAACCCTGTCAGCGATAAACTGACTAAAGTCTTTTATATTGACTCCCGCCTTTTCTATTATATCGAGGGCTTCTTCAGTTGTATTTGAATCCAGAACTTTGTCAACAGTCTTTTTATCTGCACCAAAATGGGCTACATAAGCCGCCATTATTTCTGCTCTTGCATCTGCAACATGGCTGTGGGTATTAAATATCCCTGCTGCTACTTTTACGAGTTTACCTATATGCCCTGCCAACACCACATGTGTAAAGCCGTACTCTACTGCTTTCTCCAGCATAAATCCTAAGAAATTCCCATAAGATATGATAAGCCTTTCTTCAAGGCCTTCTTTCATAGCATAATCTTTGCCGTAATTTCCTGGAGCAAAAACTACCTTTTTATGTCCCTCCGCAGAAAGAATAGAAAGTTCTAACTCAAGAGAAGCTTTTAAAGCTTCCTCCGACATAGGCTCTACAATTCCTGAAGTACCAAGTATTGATATTCCTCCAACTATTCCAAGCCGCGGATTAAAAGTTTTTAAAGCCACCTTTTCACCACCTGGCACGCTTATGGTAATTTTTACACCTTTCCCTTCTGGTAATACTTTTTTGACTTCATTTAAAATCATGGACATTGGAACAGGATTAATAGCGGGTTTCCCAGGGCTTACGGGTAGCCCCGGTTTTGTGACAACTCCTACTCCCTCTCCTCCGTAAACGTCAATTCCTTCTCTCTCTTTTAATTCCACTTTTGAATATATTATAAGCCCGTGAGTTGCATCAGGGTCATCACCGCCGTCTTTTCTTATGCCACATTTTACCCACCCTTCTCCTGACGTCACATCTAAAACATCAAGTATAAGGTGCCACCCCTTTGGTGTATCTATCTCTACAGTGTCTATTTTCTCCCCTGTAAAAAGCATGTAGGTAGCGGCTTTTGAGGCAGCAGCCGCACACGAGCCAGTAGTATAGCCGTATCTCAGCTTTTTACCTTCTTTAATTGTATACACTTCCATAATTCCACCCACTTTTGCGCCTGTCTTTTGTATCAATCACCCATCATATACAAAAGAGCATTGACTATAGCTGCCGCTATTGTACTTCCACCTTTTCTTCCTTCCGTTATTATGTAGGGCACTCCAAGTTTTTTCACTTCTTCTTTTGCTTCTTCTGCTCCAACAAAACCGACAGGAACGCCAATTATCAAATAAGGCTTTATTTCACCGGAATTTATGAGTTCACAAAGTTTAAAAAGGGCTGTTGGAGCGTTGCCAATGGCAAATATCTTGTTTCTTCCATCTTTTGAGGCTATAACCATTGATGCCATTGATCTTGTAATGGCGTACGTTTTTGAAAGCTCCTCGACTTGTGGCATGTCAATGTAACATTTGACACTTGTTCCTATAGATTTTAAAGCCTTTTTGTTTATTCCCGCTTCAGCCATTTTTGTATCTGTAACAATTGTACATCCCTCTTTTAAGGCTTTTAAACCTGCATCTATTGCTCCATCAGAGATTTTTATTATGTGAGCAAAATCAAAGTCTGCCGTCGCATGAATTACTCTTTTTACAATCATAAGTTCTCTTTTTTCAAACTTCATCTCGTCAATATTTTTACTTATTATTTCAAAACTTCTCTTCTCAATCTCTTTAGGGTCAGTTATATAATTCATAAAAAACAACCCTTTCCCATAAGTAAATTTTTATTCTACCTCTTTCGCTCTTTCAAGCATTATATCTACGATCCTGTCATCATACCCTATAGACTTTGCAAACTTAATCTTTAAAGCCGGATATTTTTCTTTTTCTTTTCCAAAAACCTCAGGTATATCATGCAACACATGGTTTCCTTCAAATAAAAACATAGGAACTGCTATGATATCGTAAATTCCTTCTTTGACAAATTCTCTTATGGAAGTAGATATATCAGGCTGGTTAAATTCCATAAAACCTGCTTTTACGTCTTTGTATATTTTGAAGCTCTTTATTTTATTTATAACTTGGTATACTGCTTCCCTAGTTTCTTCAACACGACTTCCATGTGCTATTATTAATAATCCTTTTCCCATAAAAATCTCTCCTTTTTTATAATGACACACTTACAAAGCAAATGAGTGCAGTAAGCTCTGCCAATTCATTTACTGCACCGAGAGTATCCCCAGTCATACCACCTATTTTCAGCGAAATATACTTTGATACAATATAAGTAACAAAAAGCGATATAGTAAGTATTTTTACAAAAACCGCTAAAGGCAGTATAAAATAGCTTGTAGCAATTGAAATAACAAAAGCTATGGCAAATTCCCTTATCCCTACTTTACCCAGCATGAGTCCTCCAAGCCCTTCTCCACCTCTTGCAGATTTACTTATCATCATAGAAAACACAATTGACAATCTTCCAATAATTGGAGTAATTAAAAGTGTTGTTAAAGTAATATTTTCGTGTATATTGATGAGGAATAATATTTTTAAAACAACCATAAAAACTAAAGCTAGGACTCCATTCGTGCCAAGTCTCGAGTCTCTCATTATCTCCAGTATTTTACTTTTATCCTTATTGCTAAAAAGGCCATCAAAAGTATCTGCAAGCCCGTCAATATGCATTGCTCCTGTTAAAACATAAGAAAAAGCTACAATAAAAGTCATTACAATTTCCCGGGAAAAGAAATCTTTTAACGCAATATACAAAAGTGAAAGGATACCTCCTATAACAATTCCGACTATTGGAAAATAAGATGCTATTCTATAAAACTCTCTTTTTTCAACATCAACTTCTATTGGTATAGGAAGGCGTGTCATAAATTGCATCGCAAGTACCAATCTTTTAATTTCTTCCATAAAAATGTTGCATCCCTTTCAGTCATCACTTTATTTTAAGAGGTATTCCTGAAACCATTAAATAAACTTCATCTGCAACATCTGCCACTTTTTTATTCATTCTGCCTGCTATATCTCTAAATATCCTGCCCAGTTTGTATTCGGGCACTAATCCCATTCCCACTTCATTTGTCACAAGAATTATATCCCCTTTAAAATCCTTCTTAGCACTTAATATCTTATCTACTTCGTCAGCAATTTGCTTTTCTATGTTATCAATCTCCTTCAACTCTACTTTTTCCCATGTTAAGTCAACTTCCATTAATAGGTTTGTAATCATAACTGTAAGGCAGTCAATCAATATGACTTTGGCATTGCTTTTTGATATTACGTCATATAAATTTTTGTAGACTTCTTTTGTCTGCCAAAAAGGTGGCCTTCTCTCTTTATGCCTTTTGACTCTTCCCTTCATTTCTTCGTCAAAAGGAATAGAAGTAGCTATATAAAGGACACTGTTTCCTCCTTTTTCTAAAGCCAATTTTTCAGCAAATTCACTTTTGCCAGACCTTGCACCACCTGTGATCATAACAAGACTCATTATGTTACAACCCTTTCTTTATCTTCTACTAAATCTTTTATATCTATTTCTTTCAAAGCCTGTATCAATTTTTCATTGTCTTCATGTCTTTTTATAGCAACTCTAAAAAAGCTTTTGTCCAGATACCTAAAATTAGAAGCATCTCTTATGAGAATTCCTTTTTTTAGAAGTATTTGTTTAAGGTCATTTACCCCACCTGTTCTTAACTTTAACAATATAAAATTTACTTTTGTATCAAAAGCAACTAAATAATCAATTTTTCTTAAAGTATAAAGCATATACTCTATTTCTTTATTTACATATTCCCTTGTTTTTTCTATATAAGCTTCATCTTTAAATATTTCTCTCCCCACAGCATCTGCAAAAGCATTTACTGTCCAAGGTTCTTTATATTCTTCCAATTTTTGTATCAAAGAAGGACTTCCAATCCCGTACCCCAACCTCAACCCCGGCATGCCAAAAAATTTTGTGACAGCTCTTACAACAAACAATTTATCATGCTTTTTTGCAAGAGATAAAGCTTCATAATTTTTATAGTCTTTCATAAATTCAATAAAAGCTTCATCTATCATGACAGGTATGTTCAAAATCTCCGCTTTTTTTAATAAAATCCCTATTTCCTCTCTAATTATGGCTTGTCCGGTAGGATTGTTAGGATTCCCAATGATTAAAGAATCCGCCTCTTCCATTTGTGAAAGAAGCTTTGCGAGATTCATTTTAAATCCATAGTCTTCTTCCAGCCTGAAATATATCGGTTCACCACCGTTTATGTGGACTGCCCTTTCATATTCCAAAAAAGCAGGAGACGGAATGAGGGGGCTTTTCACCTTAAATGCTCTCACAAAAAGATGTATGAGCTCTGTCGCGCCATTCCCAACAATTATATTTTCTTGTGAATACCCCACATACTGTGAAATAGCCTCTTTTAGTTTTCGATATTTTATATCCGGATATTTCGTTAAATCAACTTTTTTGATAATATCAAAAATCCATTCCGGCACCCCAAGAGGATTTATATTTGAACTAAAATCGATTATTTCTCCTTCATAATCATAAACATTTCCGCCATGCTCATAAGGTTTCATTGAAACACCTTCTTTCATTTACGCTAAACCAGCACTCCGACATATGTTAAGGGTTTATCTGTCAGTCCTTTAATAGAGGCTGTATCTTCCTCACTGTGGACTACAAGGCAACAGGTAGAAGGCCCCCCTGATTTTAATACATCAAGATATTGTGGAAAATTCGCTTCCACCTTTAATCCTGATATTTTCTCTAATATGCCAATTTCATATTTTACACCTTTTGAACCAACAGGTATTGCTTCCACTATTTTATTGGAATTAGAAATCTTTATATAATCACTTAAATTAAGAACATCTTTTGCTCCTAAAACTTCACTTCCTACACGTGGATAACCTAAAAGAGAAACATGCATACCTGCTTTGACTTTTTTTATCTTTAAGTCCCCAATATTTGCTTTTGCTATTACTGTAATCCCTATACCTGTCATAGATGTAGGGAAATTTTCTTCAGTACTTCCTGTAAAAACTACATCTAAAAGCCCGTTCTCCTCAAGTTCATTTTTTATACCTTTTAAAATTTTTTGCCCTGTTGGATTCATTTCAACAGATAAAGTATCTGATATGACTAAAGGTTTTGCTCCTACACATAGTACTTCCGAAAGAGCCACTTTTACAGTAGTTCTCCCTACAATCTCTTCATCAACTTTTAACACATCATTTTCTTTATTCCCTATTGCTCCAAGACTGTCACAAGATATCACATATGCTACATCATTTTCATAAATTACAACTAAATCTCTGTATCTCTCAATCACTTTTTATTCCCTACTCCTTTTCGGTATCGCTTTGTAAATTAACGCTGCAAGAAATACATTTGCAAATGACGCAATTGTTAGGGGAAGTACCCATGCCGCAAAAAATCCCCATCCGAATATGGGTACAAACAAAAGGGTTGCAACAGGTCCATTTAAGATGGTAGCAACAATCACTGCAATATAGATGTTAAATTTTCGATAAAAAAATCTAAACAAATAGGCATATAATGCCATTTGCACTGCTATGTATATGTGATTTGTAAGCCCTAAAGGAAATCCAGAAGTAATTGCTGTAAGCATGTGCCCTAAACTTATTACAAGGGCTCCATACCAACTTCCAAGGTATAATGCAGCAAAATACCCTGGCATTGAGTCAAAGGCAACAGTGTTAAAGATTTTTATAAGAGCACCTACAGCACTTAAGGCTATAAGCATAGCAACAAGAGTAAGAGTTTTAACATTTTTTAATGCATTTGCTTTTTCTTTCACATCAATCTCCTCCTATTTACAATTTTCAAGTGTTTTTATGTAATAATTTTGAAACAATTATAAGTTATTCCTTTATGGTATCAAAATCTTCGTCCCATAAAGCACTACAAGACCTAAAAATGAAGTCATATACATTATTCTTATGCTGTCTTTTATGTGCTGTGGAGTAATTTTTTCTTTTCCATCCCCAAGAGTTGGTTTAATTTCAGGCTTTCCAAAATAATAATTGAGACCTCCAAGTTGTATATTTAAAGCACCGGCAACTGCTGCTTCTCCATGGGCACTGTTTGGACTTTGATGTTTCAACCTATCTCTTAAAAAAATCCTCCAACTATTTTTATAATCATAGCCTAAGAGAAAAGCAGCTATAACAATCAAAAAACCTGTTATGCGAGCAGGAATAAAATTTAATATGTCGTCAAGTTTTGCAGAAGCAAATCCTAAGTCGAGGTATTTTTCATTTCTATAGCCTACCATAGAATCAAGAGTGCTTGCTGCCTTATAAAAGATAGCCAGCGGCGCACCTCCTATAAACGCGTAAAACATAGGGGCTATTATACCGTCTGATATATTCTCTGCAACTGTTTCTATCGCTCCTCTGGATATATTCTCAACATCAAGCCTATCTGTATCCCTACTGACTATATAAGATAATCTTTTCCTTGCTTCAACTATATCATCCTTTGTCAACGCTTCGTATACTCTTCCAGCAGCTTTACCAAGGTCTTTTGTAGCAAGGCAGGTATATATAATTAAAACATCTAAAGCATACTTTAAATATGGATGTATAAGTCCTGCAATATAAAGTAGTACATATGTTGCTGCAAATGCCAAAGTTACTGTAAGTCCACACAGTATAAAACCTGTTATTTTTAAAGCTCTGTCACTTTTAGCATATTTTCTAAGTATACTCTCTAAATGTGATACCACTCTCCCTATAATTCTTACAGGATGAGGATATCCTTCAGGGTCTCCTATCAACAAATCTAATAAGTAGGCTAATACCACTTCCATTAATCTTTATACCTCTCCATAATTTCATAGACTTCTTTCATCTCGATACTTTTTCTCACAATATCTGCAAGCTTATCATATTCTCTTTCTTTAAATTCTTTGTAATCAATAATTTCCTCTATAGGAGAAAGTCCTTCTGATTTTCTCACAATATTTATAAATTCCCTGACAAACTCTCTATTTTCAAAAATTCCGTGTATGTAAGTTCCAAACACTTTTCCATCATCGCTTATACAACCGTCATAGACTTCGATTTTTTCTCCATTTCTATGAGTTATTACTGAAAAAGGCTGACAATCTCCCAAAATTCGACTTTGCCCCATGTGTATTTCATATCCCTCTACAGCAATATTTCTAAGAGGTGATAATATTGATGGTAAATTATTGCGAATAACCGCCTTAACTTGGGTTGTTGTCTTTTCTTTTTCAATTACAGTCTCTATATCCAAAAGTCCCAGTCCCTCAATTTCTTTAAGAGAGCTTTCAATTTGATTAGGGTCTTTAATGACTTTCCCCAGCATTTGGTATCCTCCACAAATGCCGACTATAAATTTCCCTTTTTTTCTCATTTCAAAAATTTCCTTATCAAGCCTATATCCTTTTAATGCTTGCAAATCTCCAATTGTGTTTTTTGTTCCCGGAATTATAACAACATCACAATCTCCAATCCTTTCCCCTTTATTCACATATCGAAGCTTTATTCCGGGAACTTTAGCAAGAGGTTCAAAATCCGTAAAATTCGATATGTGGGGAAGATTTATAACTGCAATCTCTATATCTCCTTCTGTATTCCTACGATAAAATCTCTCCGTCGCCCCATCCTCTTCATCAATGTGCACATCCATATAAGGGACAACACCTAAAACCTTTTTGTGTACAATGTTTTCTAACATCTTAAGACCTGGCTTTAATATTTCAATGTCTCCTCTAAACTTGTTTATAAGTACACCTTCAATGCGATTTCTCTCATTTTCTTTTAAAAGGAGCAAAGTGCCAGCTATTGAAGCAAATACACCTCCTTTATCAATATCTCCTACAAGAAGTACTGGTGCATTTACCATCTCTGCCATACCCATGTTTACGACATCTCTATCTCTTAAATTTATTTCTGCAGGGCTTCCAGCGCCTTCTATTACTACAATGTCATTTTGACTTGCAAGAAAATCAAAGTCCTCTTTAATAAACTTTAAAAGCTGTGGCTTAAATTGGTGGTATTCGGCTGCAGACATATTTTTATAAACTTTGCCTCTTAAAACAACTTGGCTTTTTTTATCAGAGCTAGGCTTTAGAAGTATTGGATTCATGTGATAAGAAGGCTTAACTCCTGCCGCTTCCGCCTGCATAGCTTGTGCTCTTCCTATTTCTAGTCCTTCATCAGTTATATAGGAATTCAAAGCCATATTTTGAGACTTAAAAGGGGCTACTCTGTAACCATCTTGCTTGAAAATTCTGCAAAAAGCGGCAACCAACAAGCTTTTGCCAACAGACGATGCGGTCCCTTGTATCATCAATTTAAGTGCCATATTAATCCTCCTGAAAAGCATTTGAGTTTCGGTATTGAACACATTTGTCAACAAACCTCTTGACAGCCTCTTTATATGTGTATAAATTTATGTGAACATACGTCGCTAAGCAATTTTTATGCACAAATCCACATTCCCAAGCGTTTTCTTTTCCCGGTTTATGCACAACGTATGAGGCTTTCTGTGAAAAACCTTTTATTATTGAGTGGTGAAACTCATGCCCTTTTATTTTATCCCCTTTTCTAAAAAGGATGTTATCTTCAATAACTTCTGCCTCAACATAGCCAAATCTCTGAAGCCTTTTTGTCATGACAGTTTCAAAATCATAAATTCCTGCCATTTCAAAAGTATTTCCTTGTAAATCTGTTATGCTTTTTGTAAGATACATAAAGCCGCCACACTCTGCATATGCAGGCATACCTGAATCTATTGCATCTTTAACCGATTTCAACATTTTTTTGTTTTTATTAAGCCTCTCCGCGAAAACCTCTGGAAATCCTCCCCCTATGTACAAACCCGATATTTCATCTGGTAATTTATAATCTTTAAGAGGACTAAAGGGTATAAGCTCTGCTCCCATTTCTTCAAAAAATTCCAAACTCTCTTTGTAATAAAAATTAAAAGCCTCATCAAACGCATACCCTATTTTTACCCTTTTTAAATCATGGCCCTCACCAATCGTGTTTCTAAATCTATTTGAACAGTCAACTACACCTACATTAAGAATTTTTTCTATATCAATGTATTTTCCAATATAATCATATAAGGTATCAAACTTGTGTTTAATTTCTGGCATCTCATATATCGGTACAAGGCCTAAGTGTCTTTCTGGCAAATCTAATTTTGGATCCTTTGGAAGATAGCCAAAAACCTCAATACCTAAATCTCTTGTTATGCATTCTTTCAAAAGGGCATAGTGTTTTTCACTTCCAACTTTATTTAATATCACCCCTGCAATTTTTACTTCCCTGTCATAGTGCATATAACCCATTATTAAAGCTGATACACTTGTCGCCATAGAAGAAGCATCTACAACTAAAATCACAGGAATATCTAAAATTTTCGCAATGTCAGCACTGCTCCCCTTTTTTGTAGTATCAATCCCATCGTACATTCCCATAACACCTTCAATTATAGAAATGTCAGCATTGCAGGCATTTTTGTAAAAAAGCGATTTAAGGTTTTGTTCCCCCAACAGGTACAAGTCGAGATTGCAGGAAAAATTCCCTGTGACATATCTGTGATAAGCAGCATCTATATAATCTGGACCTACTTTAAAAGGCTGAACTTTATACCTTTTTGACAACACTCCCATAAGCCCAAGGCTTACAGTAGTTTTACCGGCCCCTGAATGGGTGCCTGCAATCATTACAGCCTTACACAACTTTGAGTTGCTCCTTTCCATTTAGCGATGGAATAACGTAAGGAGTATGGGTGACTGGATTTTCAAATACTTCCACATCTATTGAAAAAGCTGAATTTATATTGTTCAATGTTAAAACATTTCTGGGAGACCCAGATGCTATTATTTTTCCTTCTTTCATTATGAAAATCTCATCACAAAACTGGGAAGCAAGATTAATATCGTGGAGCACAACAATTACAAGTATCCCTTTTAAGGATAAATCTTTTACAAGGGACAGTATTTCAACTTGGTACTTTATATCAAGGTGAGAAACTGGCTCATCCATGAGTAAAATTCGAGCTTTTTGTGCTAATGCCCTTGCTATATACACTCTTTGCCTCTCACCGCCGCTTAACTCTTTTATGCTTTTGTCTTTAAACTGCCATGTATTTGTAATTTCCATGCACTCTCTTACAATATCTCTGTCTTCTTTTCTCTCCGACTGAAACCTTTTAAGATAAGGAATTCTTCCCATCATTACTACGTCATAACAGCTAAATTCAAAGTCGTAAACTATATCTTGAGGCACATAACCTATATATTTTGCCTTTTCTTTTATAGTAAAGTCTTTGATATTTTTTCCCAACACAAAAACATTACCATAAGTTGGCGTCAAATACCCTGATATATTCTTTAAAAGTGTAGTCTTGCCACTTCCATTTGCACCAATTATCCCTATCACTATGCTTTTATTTATGGTGAAATCTATCCCTCTTAAAACTTCCCTTTCCCCATAAGAAAAATGTAATTTATCTACCTGTAAAATTGCCATATCATCACATTCCTTCACTTTTTTGTTTGCTCTTTATTAACAGATACAAAAAGAATGGCCCTCCAAATGCCGCAGTAATTATCCCAATTGGAATTTCCATTGGTTTTAAAATAACTCGTGCTAATAAGTCTGCAAAAGTTAAAAATATCGCTCCCGATATAGCACTAAAAGGTACAAGAATTCTATTGTCAGGTCCTACAATAAGCCTTGATATATGAGGCACAATAAGTCCTACAAAACCTATAATTCCTCCAACTGATACAGCTGTTGCAGTAACCAATGACCCTGTCACAAGAATTATTTTTTTGACCAATTCTGTGTTGACACCTAAATGTTCGGCAACCTCTTCTCCTGTCAATATCGCATTTACATCCCTTGAAAATACATACATAACAAAAGAACCAATCAATATAACAGGAGTAGAAAAGACCACACCATTCCAGTTTATGAGGCTAAATCCTCCCATAGTCCAAAAAACAATTCGAGAAAACTCATCATGATTTAAAAGCATCATGAGAGAAATAATTGCAGACATAAAAGCACTTATGGCTATACCCGCCAATAACATTGTAGTCATAGATACTCTTGTCCCAGTTTTAGAAATAGTGTATACGAAAAATACAGTCATTAAAGAAGTAATAAATGCCATAAAACTAAGTCCAAATATTCCAAGTCCTAATATTATCGCAATAGTAGCACCAAAAGCCGCTCCTGATGATATACCCAAAACATAAGGGTCTGCCATTGAATTTCTCAAAAGTCCTTGAAAAAACGCTCCTACAACCGAAAGCCCCATTCCTACAACTGTAGATTCAACAACTCTTGGAAGTCTTAAATTAAGGATTATCGTCCTAGAGGTTTCACTTCCCCCTCCTAAAAAAACATTTAAAATTTCCTGCAGGGGTATTTTTACCGCCCCTGCAGAAATTGATAAAATCATGGTAAAGATAAGCAGTAAAAAGGCTGTACCAAAATATATGCCTCTTTTGAATTTCACTTTACTTAAATGCCTCCGGATGTAAGAATTTTGCAATTTCTTCAAGTCCTAAAACAATTCTATTAGAAGCTCTTGATATTATGTCATCATTGCTTATCACAAATATCTTGTCATTTTTAACAGCATTTGTGTCTTTGTATCCTGCCATATTTTTGATGTCTTTTACATTTCCTGCATGAGGAGATGTTATTATCACATCAGGATTTTTCTTGACTAATTCTTCTACGCTGTACTGCGCCCAGCCATTTACATCCTCTGCAACGTTTTTGCCACCTGCAAGGTTTATAAGCTCATCAATAAATGTGCCTTTACCTGCTGTCCAGTTTCCGTCAAGAGAGACCAGATAAAATACGCTGACTTTCGGAAGGTCCTTGACTTTGTCATTTATTTCTTTTATTTTATCTTGCATTTGTTTAATTAACTCTTCGCCTTTTTTCTCAGTTCCTGTTATTTGACCTATTATTCTTATAGACTGGTATATCTGGTCAATATTTTTTGCCTCCAACATTACAACAGGGATACCCATCTTTTCTAAAGATTCCATCTGCTCTTTGCCTGAAAGAGTGGAAGCAAAAATTATATCAGGTTTTTGAGCAGTAATCGCTTCTACATTTGGCCCTTTAAATCCCCCCACTTTGGGTACATCCTTGACCTCAGGTGGATAATTATCAAAGTCTGTAACACCCACAACCTTATTTCCTGCTCCTAAAGCATATATAAGCTCTGTTGTAGAAGGTGCAAGAGAAACTATTCTTTGAGGTTTTTTGTCTATAGTTACTTCTCTTCCCAAAAAATCAGTAACCTTTAAAGGAAACTGAGTTTTTACGGTTTCAGTTGCTGTTTGAGAAGTGTTTTCTGGTTTAGTAGCAATGTTTGTTGAACAAGCCGCCAGTGAAAACATCAAAGCAAATATTACCAATAAAGCAAGTAAACCTTTAAATTTTCTCATAAGTACCCTCCTAATTTAAATTTTTCAAGTATCAAAAAAAGCCTACCCCATGGAGGTAGACCTTTTTGCCAAAATTAAGCATAAAAATTCCATTCCACCTTCCCTCCGAAGGCGAACTTCCGAAATCTTATGGCAGGTCTCCTGGCTCGCGATTCATCTTCCACCCTGCCTTCCCACCCGGCACATTTCTTGAGTGCCAAGCAGTGGCTTATTAGGGCTTCATCCTCGCTCACAGTAGCGGGGGCTGCAGCGGATTTTCACCGCTTTCCCTTTTAACTTCTCAAGACCATAAGATTTTTTGTATTCACTTGTACACCTATATTTTACATCTACTTATCATTTAAGTCAATTCCCTTGTTCATGACTATCTATTTACCTTGAAAAATATGTATCAAGTTTCTTATATAATAGAGTCAAGGATATCTCCTCTAAGAGAACCAATGAGCGATTCAATGCGCTCAACATCTACAGCATAATTAGCATGTATATTCTTTTGCTTTCTTCCTCACTGCATTATCCATAACTCCACCACCAATTTTTATCGATAATCTTATATTTTATTATAACCCTCACATAGAAAAACTCAATAAAAATTAGTTTTCTGGTTTTGGTCCGTAATACTGATAATAGTAAGCTTTTAACATGCCATTGTAAAGCTTTCTTTTTTTAGAAGCCTCTCTTCCAAAGAGTTTCTCAAATCTTTCATGGGAAGTCAGTATATAAAAAGACCACGTATCAAGTTTTTTGAAAACTTTTCCCATTTCTTTATAAAGTTTTTCTACTTCCTTTAATTCCCCCATCCTTTCACCATAAGGAGGATTGCATATTATAACACCATATTTATCATCTGTTTTTAAATCTTTTAATGAGATATTTTCAAAAGTTATGTATTTCTCTACACCAGCTTTACGCGCATTGTCTTTTGACAATTTGATGGCGTTTTCGTCAATGTCATATCCTTTTATGTTTAAAGTTATATCTTTTTTAATAGCACCAACTGCTTCTTCTCTCGCTTCTTTCCATAATTTATTTGATATTCTCCACCATTTTTCGGAAACAAATTGTCGTTTTAAACCTGGTGCGAGATTTATTCCAATCATAGCTGCCTCGATCGGAATCGTCCCAGAGCCACAAAAAGGGTCTATCAAAGGTCTATCCGGTTTCCAAAAGCTCAGCATTATCATAGCAGCAGCCAAAGTTTCTCTCAAAGGTGCTTCATTGGATATGACTCTATAGCCTCTTTTGTGTAAACCGTCACCACTCGTGTCAATCATAAGTGTTACCTTGTCTTTCATTAATGAAAATTTTATTTTATAAGTTGCGCCGTTTTCTTCAAACCATTCTTTTTTGTATTTCTTCTTAAGCCTTTCCACAACAGCTTTTTTAACTATTGCCTGACAGTCAGACACGCTAAAAAGCTTGGATTTTATTGAATAACCCTCCACAGGAAACCTGCCATCTTCAGGTATCCAATCTTCCCAGGGAAGAGCCTTTGTACCTTCAAAAAGTTCTTCAAAAGTTGTGGCAGTAAATTCCCCTATTTTTACGTATATTCTCTCTGCCGTTCTAATCCAAAGGTTTGACCTGCATAAAGCCATCTCATCGCCTGCAAAAGTGACTTTTCCATTCTCTGCAGTGATATCTTTATACCCTAGCTCTTTTAGCTCTCTTGCAGTTATTGCTTCAACACCAAAAAGAGTAGATGCTATAAATTCTATTTTTGACATATTTTATCTCCCTTTACCTCTAAGTTTAACTAATTCAACCTTATTATATCACTTGCATCTATAAATATATATATCATTTTTAGCGGCTAGCTCCTCCACCGCCGGCAGAGCCTCCACCGAAGCCTCCACCGCCGAAGCCACCACCTCTAAAGCCTCCAAATCCTCCTGAGCCAAAGCTTCCTGGACCCCACCAGTTTCTTCTTATATTTCTTCCTCCTCTTCCAAAGATAATAAATATTAAGATGAGTATAATCACTACAGCAATATCTTCCCATGATATACCACTATCATTGCTACTTGTATTGACACTGTATTTGGAAGCATCCAATCCCTGAAGGTCTATATTGTACTCTTTTGCAACCCTTGAGGCTATAGCCATATAACCGGCGTATATGCCTTTAGAGTACTCGCCTTTTGCCCAAGAAGTTAAAACAAAATCGTCTAAAATCCTTCCTGCAACAGAATCCGGTATTGCCCCTTCCAAGCCATAACCTACATCAATTCTCACTTTTCCAGCCTGACCTTTTAAAAGTCTGTCTTTTACCACTAAAAGGAGAACACCGTTGTTTTTCTCCTTGTCTCCTATTCCCCATTTTCTAAAAAGGCTAAGAGAATATTCCTCAATTGGGTAATCTCCAATGCTGTCAACTGTAACAACTATTATTTGTGCCTTTGTGGCATCATCTAAAGC
Organism: Thermoanaerobacter sp. YS13; assembly: GCF_000806225.2. NCBI lineage: Bacteria > Bacillati > Bacillota > Clostridia > Thermoanaerobacterales > Thermoanaerobacteraceae > Thermoanaerobacter > Thermoanaerobacter sp. YS13. Next base: position 52,017 of record NZ_JOOI01000002.1, read on the forward strand.
TTTCCCTACTTTTTCGATCTCTTCTATATCATTTTGAGACATAAGCCCCGCATAATCATATACATATTTAAACTGAATAGGTTTAGATGGAACATCAGGTGCAGAAAAAGCTATGGAATTAAATAATAATAAAAAGGCAATTGCAATTAAAAAAATTCCCTTTTTCATTTTGCCTCTCCCTATCTTAATATTTTGTAATTAACTTAATGCTTTAAAAATATCATTCTTTCGCTAAATTTAAACTATTTTAATGTATTACTGTTCATGTCTAGTATATTAGCATAGATAATAATAAGTATCAACACAAATTTTTAAAATATGCTGGCTTTTTAAAAAAAGTTATACTATTATCCTGAGAATCGTTAGACTTCAAATAGGAAGAGGCATATTTTAAAAATATTCGCATTCATGTCAAAAGAACATTATCAAACTTTTATCTCTTTTTTACAAAATTTCCTGAAGCGTTTTCCACGCAAGTAAAGCACATTTTACGCGGGCAGGAAAGTCAGATACTCCCTGCAGTACTTGAGCATCACCTAATTCATCAAGATTTACATCTTTTTTGTGCATCATGTCTATAAATTGTTGCACAAGCCTTAAAGCTTCTTTTTTGTCTTTCCCTTTTATAAGGTCTATCATCATAGAGGTTGAGGCTTGGCTTATGGCACACCCATGGCCCGTGAAAGAAGCATCTTCTATAATGTCACCATTCATTTTTAAATAAAGAGTAATATTGTCGCCGCAAAGAGGATTGTAACCTCTTTCTTTGTGAGTAGCATCTTTCAGTTCTTTTTGATGGGGAGAATTTTCGTAATGTTCCATTATAACCTCAGAATAAAGCTGATTTAAATCGCTCATTTAAACCACTTCCTAACTTTTTTAAGTCCTTCAACAAGGGCATCAATATCCTCAAAATCGTTGTAGAGATAAAAGCTTGCTCTTACAGTTGCAGGAACGCCTAAGTATCTCATTAAGGGCAGACAGCAGTGATGCCCACTTCTTACAGCAATTCCTTCTTCGTCTAGTATTGTAGCAACATCATGAGGATGGACACCTTCTACATTGAAGGAAATTATTCCTCCTCTTTCCTTCGCATCGTTGGGGCCATACAATTTTACAAAGTCTAACTCTTTCATTTTCTGAAGACCATACTCCAAAAGCTCCCTTTCGTGTTTATATATATTTTCAAGGCCAATCTTTTCTATATAATCTATAGCAGAAACAAGCACACAAGCTCCTTTTACGTTAGGTGTTCCTGCTTCAAATTTAAGAGGTGGAGGAGCAAAAGTTGCACAGTCCTCGAAAACTTCGTCTATCATTTCTCCTCCTCTTAAAAAAGGAGGCGTATCAGAAAGCAAGTCTTCTTTTATATAAAGTACGCCAATTCCCATAGGTCCTAACATTTTATGCCCTGAAAAAGCAAAAAAGTCACAATCTATTTTCTGTACGTCAACCGGCATATGAGGTACGCTTTGCGATCCATCTACCAATACTTTTGCCCCGTATTTGTGGGCAATATGCGTAATCTCCTCTACAGGATTTATTATGCCCAAAACATTTGACATATGCTGCACAGCAACTAATTTTACTTTGTCAGACATTTTTTCTTTAAAGTCTTTCATAGAAAGCCTAAAATCATCATCAAGATAGACATATTTAAGTTTCGCCTTTTTGGCCTCTGCTACCATTTGCCAAGGAAGCATATTGCTGTGATGCTCAGCTATTGTCAGTATTATTTCGTCCCCTTCGTTTATATATTTCATTCCCCACGTGTATGCTATAAAGTTTATGGATTCTGTAGTATTTCTTGTAAAAACTATAGATTCCACACTTTTAGCATTAATAAATTTTTTTACTCTTTCTCTTGCCTCTTCATAAGCCTGTGTAGAAAGAACACTTAAATAGTGGGGGCTTCTGTATACATTTGCGTTTAATTCTTCATAATATTTATCCATGGCTTTTATAACGCTAATTGGCTTTTGAGTTGTAGCAGCATTGTCAAGGTAAATAAGCTTTTTACCATGAGGTTTAACATTTAATATTGGAAAGTCTTTTTTAATCTTTTCTACATCAACATATTTCACTTTAAAATCCTCCTCCCTATATGACCCTTCTACCTGTTAGGGTATTCGATGTCAAAATTAATATCAATTTTCTTCCTCGCCTGCCTTAAAAAAAGTTCCCCTTCCCTGGTGAGCTCATAATATGTGTGATTGCGATGCTTAACACTTTTTCGTCGTCTATGGTAATATTTAACTATTCTTCTTTCCACTCGCTGGATTAGTCCTCTCTCCTCCAAACTTTGAAGTCGCTTTCTGCTTTCTTCCAAAGATAAACCTAAGCGCATCGCCAGAAGCTTCGCATATTCCGGTCCAAGTTTTTTGAGGTAGGTGAGGATTGTTAAATCAAGAAATTCATCTTGGCCATTGTTGACTAGCATGCTCTTCTCTCCTTTATTATGGATTTACCACTAAGTAGGTTGGTTTTTAAATACTATGACTTAGTAATAAATCATATTGCTGAGCGTTTAAATACCAAAAACTTCTTCAGTCATCCGGTATTCCCATAGGGTGAAGCCAATGGCTATGTAAAGCTTAATATCTTTTTTAGTAGCATTGCTTACAGAAAGAGTTAACATTTGATGGAAATGATCAAAGAGTGTTTCTGCATGTTTTGCACCAAAAAATAGGGAGCAGCCAATAATTTTCTTTACTCCGGCTAGTGCCATGCTCTCCCATCCTTCGAAAGGAAGTAATGAAACATGTACATGAGAATCTACAATTTCTTTTATCAATCTTATTCACCTGCCTTTATATTTCCTTGTAAATTGCCTAAGGGCACTATACGCTTGGCTGCTCGGCCATAACATGGACATCTCCAACACCATTTTTGCAATAACCTGCACCTTATATACGTCTCGATTCCTTCACTATTCCATGCCAATTTAACGTTAGGTTACAGGTTTTACATTAAAATTAGACCTGTATTCGGTTTCTGTCCATAATACCCTTTCAGCCACCATAGCTTCTGGGTTAAGTTTGACATCTTTTAATATCATTTCTTTAAATTTGTTATATCCCACTCTGTCAATAAGGTGTCCACCATGGATGTATTCAGGTTTGTTGTTCATAACATAAGCAGAAAATGTCTCCCAGTTTTTAAGTACACCTAAAACCACATCTTCTGTAACCCAATTTAAAAAGATTTTTCCCATACGAGGTGTTTGCTTTCCTGTTCTGCCGCCGATCAATACTCTGTAGAATTTTTTAGGGTTCCTGGTCCAAGCACCGGTTGGACACACTAGGACGCATTCACCACAGCCGACGCAGCAGCAGGTATCTTTCACGATTTTTCCTTTTTCTACAGATAAAACACGCGTTGCATGATGAGCACACGCTTCTACACACTTTTTACACCCTATACAGCGCTCATAATCGTATTCCGGCTTTGTAATACCAATTATACCGATATCACTAACGTGAGCTTTAGCACAGTCGTTAGGACATCCTGATATATTTAATTTTATATGATAATCGCTGGGGAATATAATCTTTTCTATTTTTCTGGCCAGGTCGGTTGTATCAATGTTAGCATATATGCAATGACGATTACCTATGCAAGCCATTATATTACGAGCCCCTATGGTCGGATACCCGTTGTCATCAACTGCCATATCAACTCCGCATAAATTTACTTCAATTTCTTCGATATATGGTCTTATATATTTGTTAACCTCATCTATATATTCATATTTGATTCCTGGTATTGAAATTGTCTGTCTGACTCCCAGGTGAAATTCTCCGTTTCCCCAAGTTTCCGCAATATGCTGAAAAAATGACAGATATTTGGCATCTATAACACCGCCGGGAACGCGTATCTGGAGCATAAACTCCCCACGCACTTTTGACTGACGATAACAATTTCTTCGAACCTTTTTTACATCTATATCGTAACTCATATAATTATCCCTCCGATTAATCCAACAGATTTTTTGCTTTAGTATAATTAAAGACAGGCCCTTCCAGACAAACATATGTCTCATTTATCTTGCAATGGCCACACTTGCCGACGCCACAAGACATTTTTCTTTCAAAAGATAACCAGATTTTATCTTCGGCTACACCGTTCTTTAAACATTCTAAAGCGGCAAAGTGCATCATAACAGGAGGACCTACAATTACTACATTGTAATTTTCAAAGCTGTCAAATGGTATTTTCTTAATGTGTTCTGTAACAAGGCCGACCTCAAAGCCTTCTATCTTATCTTTATCAAGAGTATAAATTGTGTTAAACCTGCTTCTAAAATTATTTAAATCCTCTTTGAACAGTATACTCTTTTCGTCCTTAAATCCCGCAATGAAATACAGAGAGTGTATTTCATCTGGATGTTCATAAAAATACTTTAAAAGGCTTCTAACAGGAGAAACCCCAGTTCCACCGGCGATGACAACTAGATCCTTACCCTTAAAATCATCTACAGGGAATGAATTACCATAAGGGCCTCGCATAAATATCTTATCACCGGGTTTTAAATTAAATATTTCATTGGTAAGTTTTCCTACCTTCCGTATGGTGAGTTCTACCCAATTATCTCCCATCGAACTTACCGATATAGGGCCTTCTCCGATTTTAGGTAAAGACACCTGAAAGAATTGTCCATGTTTTACCTTTGCATTGGTTTCTATTCTGAAAGTATATTCATTTTCTGTTTCGTGTATAATATCGATTATTTTATGGGGAACTGGAAGCATTATATTTTTACTCATTTACTTTACCTCCTCAATTGATGCTGTTTACCTTATATCTTTATTTGTTGTCTCCGCTTTTTTGAGTTTTTCCACTTCATCATACAGGCGATTAATGGTAGCCGGAAAAGATATTAGTTCAGGACATCTTTCATCACACCGCCCGCATCCTACACACATGTGCTCGTCTTTGAAACGAAGTTTATAGTCATAAATTTTATGCAGAGTTCTGAATCTCATCCGCTCTCCCGCGGTTTTCCTGAAACTCAGTCCACCTGCCATTGTCGTGAAATCTTCGTGCATACAGCTGGCCTGAACCCTTCTCCTCTCACCAACTTTTCCGTTTTCTGTGTATATTACGTCTAATGTGTTAAAACAGCTGCAGGTTATGCACACAGCGGTACAGGCTCCACAGCTTATACATCTTGAATTATAACTTTTCCACATATCGAGATCGTAAATTTTTTCTAATAATTCATGGCTATCAATTTCAGGGATGTTAACTTTTGTCGGGTTAGAGGTAACGAATTCAGGGGTAAATTCTACTTCTCTTTCATCGGCAAATAAATTGGTAAATTCATCATCTTTTATTTCTACCAATATCTTATCATCGCCAAACCTAACTGCTAAACTGTAGTCGTCGGTTTTATTGGAGCCCATTGAGACGCAGAAACAACTATCCCAACCTCCTTCTTTGCATTCCATTAAAATAAACTTTACTTTTTCCCGTAAACGCTTGTAGTAAATATCTTCTGTTCCTCCGTTTTTGAGAAAGATAGTATCAAGTCGTCTAAAGCCATTTATATCACAGGGGCGTGCAAATATCAGAATCTTTTTGTCATCTGCCTTGCTTTCCATATATTCATATTCGGTAAAGTAGAATAGCGCCTGGGTAATCGGATAAATCACTTCTTTTGGTGAAAAATCTGATTTCTCATCGTAGACTACATCCTCAATTGAGTTAATTTCTGCATATCGAATCAAATCAGTGTCTGAATAACGACCACGCTTTTCAAAGCGCACAGGAGCATATACCTTATACTCTTTTTGCAATTCTTTTAAGATTTCATTCATCCTTTTAATGTTTACACAATAACTCATCTTCTTCCTCCTCAATACCATTCATTTGATATTCTTTATAATTCAGATACAAAAAGATTGACAAAAAACATCAATCTTAGAACTCAACAAATATAAAAGGCAGATTGAATAACTGGAACAGTACCCTCAAGTCCAAACAGAATGTTCAGAATTTTCTTTTTAAATTTTTATGTTAAATAATTAACGTTAAATAATTAACTTTGATATAAGTATAACACCCATAAAAATTTTAGTCTAATAATAAATAGTTATATCAATGATAATAATAATTTATACAAGGTGAACAATCCACAAGACTTGAGAAAGTTTAAGAATGCCAAGTTTTTTATCTTTTCATTAGTAAAGTATTATGATATTATGAAAATGATAATTTTATGGTTATATGAGGTGGTCGTTGTGACCCTCAGGGATATAGAGATTTTCGTAACCGTTTGCGAGTTAAAGAGCATGTCTGCTGCCGCAAAAAAACTTTATATGTCCCAACCTGCTATCAGCCAGGCCATATCGCAGATGGAAGGAGAGCTACAAGTCAGACTCTTTGACAGGATAGGTAGGAATCTCAGTCTTACCTATCCTGGGGAAATCCTGTATAGCTACGGAAAGCGTATACTCAATCTTGTCAAGGAAGCAGAGAGTACTCTTGATGATGTGAGGAACATGAGGATGGGAAGGCTGAGAGTGGGAACCAGTACAACGGTGGGAATTTACCTGCTACCGGAGATAATCGGCGAGTTCAGGCAAAAGTTCAGTATCGACGTCTACTTTACGATTGGCAACACGGCAGAGATAGAAAAGATGATATTTGACAATTCTATAGACCTTGGCATTGTCGAAGGTCCGGTCCATTCAAGGGACATTGTTGTAACACCCTATATAGATGATGAGCTATATCTTGTATGTTCAAAAAACCACAGATGGGCAGAGAAAAAAAGCATCAGCCCCGCAGAGATTGAAAATGAGGATATAATCATGCGAGAAAAGGGAAGTGGAACAAGGGAGGTCTTTGAGGAGACCATGGCGAGAAATAATGTGAGGTACAAAATAAAATACGTTCTTAACAATACGGAGGCCATAAAAAAGGCTGTCGAAGCCAATATAGGCGTTTCGGTCATATCCAGGCTGGCCGTAAAAAAGGAGATAAGAGGCGGTAGACTCGTAAAAGTTGACATTGAAAATATAAGATTTGAAAGGAAGTTTAGCATTATTTATCACAAAGATAAGTTCAAGTCGAATCTGTTCGAAGAGTTTATAAGAAACCTTTATAATTACAGCATAAGGTTATTCTAATTTATTGCAAGAATGCTTATTTAGAAAAATCTACTTTAGGCACAGTTTTTGCTGCTTCATCTGCTTTAAAATATTCTCTCTCTTTAAAGCCAAACATATTAGCAATGATAGAGGTTGGAAAAGACCTTATCTTAGTGTTATAAGCTTGAACAGCATTGTTATAATCCATTCTCGCTACAGCTATTCTGTTTTCAGTTCCTGCTAGTTCGTCGCTTAACTGCCTGAAATTTGCATCAGCTTTTAAATTAGGATAATTTTCTGCAATAGCAAGAAGCCTTCCCAAAGCTGTATTTAACTCTTCATTAAAAGCTGCTTTATCGGCAACAGTGTTAGCACTTAAAAGTTTTTCTCTCGCTTTATTTACACTATCAAAAATCTCTTTTTCATGGGTTGCGTATCCTTTAACAGTTTCTACTAAATTAGGAATTAAATCAGCCCTTCTTTGAAGCTGATTATCAATCTGACTCCATTTGCTGTTCACATTTTCATCTAAAGCCACTAACTGGTTGTAAGTTCCATAAATTGTTCCAAATACTAATACAGCTATTACAGCCAAAACAATCAATGTAATAATTAGCGGATTTTTCACTGTCATTCCCCTCTCACTATTTTTCTAAACACCTTCCATAGTACTATTATATACGATTTATTTGAGCAAAGTAAATCTCAGCTTGTTGATAAAGTCAAAAATTTTTAGGCTTCGGCCCTGCTTCCACCCTCGATCTTGCTAAATTTTGTTGCTGCTTTGTCACAAGTCGCACCGATTGCAAAATATCCTATTTTCGAAAGTTTGTCTGCAGTCTAAAGTAAATCTAAAGTTGTTTCAAATTTTTTGTAATTTCTCTTAATTTTATTTCAAATTCCTTTACTTCCTCATATTGAGGATAATAATTTCCATATCTTACTTTTTCGTAAAGAGCTGTAATTTCCCTCATTGCAGAATGCACAAAAGGAAAAACTTTCACCACTTTTTTATAAACATCTTCACTAGAATTGTTACCTTTTACAAGAATTTTGTTTTCGTATAAGCGTTTTAAAAATCTTTTATAATAATACCTTACCCTTTCCCTCGAATCCCTATAAATTTTTACTCGCTCTCGAACATTTTCAGCTATTTTCTGCCTTATCCCTTTTAATCTTTTATATATTTGCAAATCCCCAATTTTTATATCAATCTCTTTTTCTTCTGTAAAATCTCTTTCATGCTTTTCTTTTTGTAGTCTTGTTATTGCTTTTATTATATACACTATCAAAGCAATTATTATAACAACAGCTAATAAAGTAGCTATTCCATTTATCAAGTGGGCAAGCCAAGCATAATCCTGAGGAATCTGCTCCTCAAAAATATTTTCCTTATTGTTATATTGTCTTAAGGCCTTATCCATCGCCTTTTTAAAAAATTCTTTATCTATTGGCAATAAGCTAAAAAGCTTTGACAACATTAAAAACAAACCATAAGCTAAATAAGAAGCGCCATAAACAAAAATTTTCACAATGCCTTCATACAAATAATGATAGATAAATTCTCTCACAGCAGGAGAAGAAAGTAAAATCACAGTTAAAATTATAAGGCTTACTGCTACCCACTCAAAAGTCGAAACTCTTTTATTTGACCTATTATCGGAGAATCTGAGATTTTTAACTTCCAAAAGCACAAAAATGCTCAAAAGAATATAAATAATGCTATATTTGGGAATTATCAATATATCTTCAGGAGGCATAAAATAGTTCGCAATATTTATGACAAATAGTCCTATTAACTGCTTATAAAATTGTTCTACATTTAACATATAATTAACGAAGACCCCTCTGTTTTTTACTCCTCTTGACCAAATATACAAAAACACAATGAATAGGGCCACAAGTTGATAATAATTTTCACTAATTATTGTACTCAATAAAACGCTAATTACAACACCTATAGTTAAATTCAATTGTTTATAAGATTTTTCGTTCATCTCAATTTCTGCATTGTTAAAAACCCCGCTTATTAAAGAAGCCAAAAGGATTATTCCAAAGGAAATACCTTTTTCTCTAATAAAAAGCCCATTTAATAGGGTGTAAATTAAAAATACCATCATGCCGTCTAAAACTGTCAAAAACGTCCTCACAAACTTTTCTCTATCCCACAGTTTCAAGTTGCTTCCCCTCTTCATTATAAAAGAATAACTTAATATTTGACGGTAAAGGACCAATTTTATTAGGCTTTATTGAAACAATTGAAATTTTTGTATTTCCTATGTCAGAAAGAGCATTTACAACTTTATCATCTACAAAAGGCGTTACAACCACTAAATCTGTGCCCCATGACAAATGATTTGTCATAAGCCTTAAAATTTCTTCCAGGTCATATCTCTTAAAAAAAGACAAACCCGCAAAAACCTCAAGAAGTTTTGAAATCTGAGATTCTCCTGCAGAAGGTTCTATAATGCTGTAATCCCCCTCAAAAAGGCAGATAGCATTTGTAGAAAATCCAACAGGAATGCCTTTTTTTAATAAATCCACTGATAAAGAAGCTGCTACTTCCACTGCCTTTTCAAACTCTTGTATGTCAATAGTCTTAAACAGATACCTGTGAAAATCAATGTTAAACAATATTATTATTTTTTTATCTGCTGTATAATCATATTTATTCACTTTTAATGTCTGATTTTTGGCAGTAGCTTTCCAATTTATGTCTTTATAATTGTCAGAAGGAGTATAATCTCTGATTCCACTTATAATAATAGGGTCTTCTATTATCCATCTTCTTACAAATACGTCTCCTTGAAGAGAATCAGCCACAACAAAAGAACTATTCAAATCTATGAGATCAGGATAAACCACCAGTCTCGCATGAGCCAATATTTCACTTTCATATTCCTCACTGCCAAATAAATCGGTAGAAAAAACTTTAATAGGGTCAAAAAGATTGTACACTCCTCTTTTTATACCTACAATTTCAAATTTCCTTGTAATTCTCTGAAAAGGCATCATAGAAAGCACTGTAGTATGAAAATACTTAACTTTATCATTATTTTCCACCATGGATGATTTTACCATTTGAAGCTCCACAGGAATCTTTTGCTGTAACTTCAAATAAGTAATAGGGAAAATTTTTTTATTTACAAGTGTAATCCTAAGCGTTGTTTTTTCCCCAGGGAAAATAGCTGGATTTTCAAACTTCCTTTCTATTTTCAAATCCTTAAAAATGTATTTTTTATAAAGATTAGCTTGCATGACTAATACAAAAGCTACAACAAAAATAAACCACAAAGCATTCATTTTCAAAACCACCTAATTTTTATTTTTCAAGAGGGATTGGAACTTCTTCTAAGATTCTTTTCACTACATCTTCCGCATTTAAATTCTTAAGTTTACCTACCCCTTTCAAAATAATTCTGTGAGAAAGCACAAATGGTGCAATGTACCTTACATCGTCTGGTGTTACAAAATCTCTTCCTTTTATATAAGCATAAGCTTGAGAAGATTTATAAAGAGCTAATGTAGCTCTTGGGCTTGCTCCCAATTCTATCTCCCCATCTTCTCTTGTCCTTTCAATTATATCTAAAATATAATTGGCAACATCTTTTTCCACATACACATTGGTATACTCTTTTTGCATTTTTATTATATCCTCTTTGCTGCAGACTGGTTGAATATTCTCTAAAGGACTACCTTTATCAAAAAGGTCTATTATTCTCTGCTCTTCTTCTCTTTTAGGATATCCCATTTTTATTTTCATCAAAAACCTATCTATTTGAGCCTCGGGAAGAGGAAAAGTGCCGTAACTTTCTATAGGATTTTGCGTAGCAATAACAAAAAAGGGTTTGTCTAAAGGATAAGTCACACCATCTACAGTTACCTGTCTTTCTTCCATACATTCAAGAAGGCTGGATTGAGTCCTGGGTGTGGCCCTATTTATCTCATCAGCTAATAAAATATTGGTAAATAAAGGACCTTTTTTAAACTCAAATTCATTGAGTTTTTGATTGTACACATTTATTCCTGTCAAATCGCTAGGAAGTAAATCGGGAGTAAATTGAACCCTCTTAAACTCACAACTAATAGATTTAGCTAATGCTTTGGCAATTGTAGTTTTACCAACACCTGGCACATCCTCTAAAAGAATATGCCCTGAAGAGATTAAGGCTGTAAGCATTAAATCGATAACTTCTCTTTTCCCTACTATCACTTTTTCAATGTTATTCCTTATGTCTTCTAATATTTTTGCATATTCCATCTTATCACCTTTTTCAAATAAAATTCTTACCCTATTTTTTATTATAGAAAACATTTTCTAGAATTTCAATAGTATATGTAAAAGTTAACATTTAATTAAAATTTATGCAAAGTTCCTATTGACTTTTTTGCTAAATTGTAATATCATCTTAATTAAGAAAGATTTCTTATTTAATAAAGGGTTGTGATTAAAATGCATAAGCAAGAGGCAATGAAAAAATTAAAAGAACACAATTACAAATTAACTCCTCAAAGGGAGTTAATACTAGATATCATGTTAAATCAACAGGGATATCTCTCTGTGAGAGAAGTCTATGAAAGAGTAAAAGAAGTATTCCCTCAAGTAAGCATTGACACAGTTTATCGCACTTTAAGCCTTTTGAAAGATATAAATATTTTAAATGAAACGACAATTGGCAATAATATTATGTATGTAATGCGAAAAGAAATACACAATCATACCATGAGATGTTTGAAATGCGGCAAAATCTTTGAACTAGACATATGCCCTCTCGAACTTTGGATAAACCAGATAAAAGATTTTGAAGTTGTAGACCACAAAATAGAAATCGTTGGTTATTGCAGAAATTGCAGAAACAATAAAAACTAACTATAGGAGGTAATATTTATGAAAAAAACTTTAATCGCTATACTGCTTATCATGGCTTTAATTTTAGGTATAACCTCTTGTGGCACAAAAACAGTAGAATCTTCAAAACCAGTAGTGTACGCATCTTTTTATCCAATTTATGACCTTGCATCAAAAATTGGTGGTGAAAAAATAACAGTAAGAACTATAATACCGCCAGGAGTCGAACCCCACGATTGGGAGCCTACCACAAAAGACGTGGCTGAGATGACAAAGGCAAAAACTATCCTTTACTTAGGTTTGGGAATGGACTCCTGGATTGACAAAATAAAAACCAATGCTCCAAATGTAACATTTTATGAAGTATCAAAAGGCGTAACCCCAATTGTTGAAGGTAATCAAACAAATCCTCACATATGGCTTTCGCCAAAAGAAGCCTTGACAATGGCTAAAAACATAAATGAGGCTTTGCAAAAAAGTTTCCCTAATGATAAAGATTATTTTGAAAAAAATTATCAAACTTTAAAAACTATATTAGAGACTCTTGATAAAGAGTACACTGAGACTCTTTCACAGACAAAGCACAAAACCTTTATTGTATACCACAGTGCTTTTGATTATTTAGCAAGAGACTATGGCTTAAAGCAAGAAGCATTAGTAGGTTCAGATGAAGAAGCAGAGGTAAGCCCTGCTCGAATGACAGAAATTATAAATCTTATAAAAAGTGAAAAGATAAAATACATTTTCACAGAACCCTTGACTTCTCCAAAGCCTATACAGACTATAGCAAAAGAAACAGGAATACAAATCTTAAATCTTAATACAATTGAAGGCCTTACAAAAGAAGATGTAAAGAAAAAAGAAGATTATATTTCACTAGTGAAACAAAATCTTGAAAATTTAAAAAGAGCATTAAATGAATAATCAATATCGGGAGGTTAAGGAATACATGAAAAAAGTAGCAATCACCACTTTTTTAATTATTGTATTAGTATTAAATTTAACAGCTTGTAGCTCAAAAACTTCAGAAGCATCAAAACCATTAGTATACGCTTCTTTTTATCCGATTTATGATTTAACTTCTAAAATCGCTGGAGACAAAGTGGTAGTAAAAAATATAATTCCTTTTAATGTAAGCCCTCATGGCTGGGAACCTAGTGCAAAAGAAATGGCTAAAATAACAAAAGCAAATGCCATTTTGTACTTAGGAATGACAATGGAGGAACCATGGATCAATAAAGTAAAAGCCTCTGCCCCAAATACACAATTTTATGAAGTATCAAAAGGAATAGAACCTATTAAAAAAGGTAATACAATAAATCCCCATCCATGGCTTTCTCCAAAAGAAGCCTTAATCATAATCAAAAACATAAATGAGGCTCTACAAAAGATTGACCCCTCAAACAAAGATTACTTTGAAAAAAATTATCAAAATTTAAAAGCACAATTAGAAAACCTTGATAAGCAATATTCAGATGAATTATCAAAAGCAAGGCTTAAAACTTTTGTAGTTTTCCACAGTGCTTTTGCTTATGTTGCTCGCGATTATGAGCTAAATCAAGAATCTTTAGTAGGTATGAGTGATGAAGCAGAACCAAGCCCTGCTAGAATGAGTGAACTGGTAGATTTAATCAAAAAAGAAAGCATAAAATATGTATTTGCAGAAAGTCTCTCAGCAGCAAAACCAATGGAAGCAATTGCTCAGGAAAGTGGTGCTACACTTTTAAAACTTAATACAATAGGTACATTATCCCAAGAAGACATTGATAGAAAAGCTGATTTTCTTTCTTTAATGAAAGATAATTTAGGAAAACTAAAAAAAGCATTGGAGTAGATAAAAATGAAACAAATTGAAGTTAAAAACGTAAATTTTGCTTATGATACTAAACAAGTACTTACAAATGTTTCACTAAAAATAAACAAAAGTGAATTTGTCGCAATCATTGGACCAAATGGTTCTGGGAAGAGCACTTTAATCAATATAATGGTGGGAAACCTTACACCTACTACAGGTGAAGTTTTATACGATGGAGTAAATTTGGAAAAAATAAAAAATAGGTCTTTTATAAGTTATGTACCCCAAAAGTCTTATTCCTTCAATGCCTCTTTTCCTGCCAGTGTAGAAGAAGTAGTATCAATGGGATTATACGCAAAGAAAGGAATATTTAAAAGACTTTCTAAAAAAGATTGGGAAGAAGTATATGAAGCTTTAAGAATTGTAGACATGCTCGATTATAAGCACAGTTTAATAGGAAGACTATCGGGAGGACAACTACAAAGGGTCTTCATAGCTCGCTCTTTAGTTGCAAAACCAGAAATACTTTTTTTGGATGAGCCTACAACAGGAATTGATACAAAGTCTGAAAAGGCTTTGTACGCTATCCTAGAAAAGCTGAACAAAGAAAAAGGTATAACTATAGTAATGGTAACCCATGACGTTTGGGCAATTACCAACAGGGTGTCAAGGATAATATGCATGAGTGAAGGTAAAATCAACGAAAAATGTGAAGCCGTCGACCTTACAGCAGGAGAATTAGCTGAAGTATATGGATATCCAGTAAAAATAGCAAAACATCATCACAATGGGAGTGTTAAAAATGATTGATATTTTTTCCTATGAATTTATGAGAAGAGCATTTATAGCCGGAAGCATTATTTCAATAATTGCACCTTTAACAGGTAGCTTTCTTGTCCTCAGACGGCTTTCACAAATAGGAGACACTCTTTCTCACGTTGCTTTAGCAGGAGTGGCAGCAGGTATTTTACTTGGAATAAATCCTACATTAGGTTCCATAATTGTAGTACTTTTAGCATCTTTTGGAATAGAAAGACTGAGGAAAACATATTTCAGGTATTCAGAAATATCAATAGCCATAGTAATGTCTGCAGGAATGGCAATTGCCATAATTCTTTTGAGTTTATCCCGTGGTGGTGCAGCCAACATAATGAATTATCTGTTTGGAAGTATTGTGTCTGTAACAAACACTGACGTCCTTTTGATTTCAACTCTCGGTATCGTTGTAGTGGCATCAATTATGCTGCTGTACAAAGAGTTATTGTACATCACCTTCGATGAAGAAGCCGCAAAAATTTCAGGGATACCCGTAAGCTATATCAATTTCTTCTTTACAATACTAGTAGCTTTAACGGTTGCTCTCGCCATGAGAATTGTAGGTGCGCTTTTAGTCTCAGCCCTAATGGTAATACCGGCTGCCGCAAGTTTAAGAATCGCCAAAAGCTTTAAACAGACAGTGTTTTATGCAATACTCTTTTCATTTATCTCTGTATTTTCGGGGATATTTATCTCTTTCTATTTAAATTTATCACCTGGTGGAAGCATAGTTATCATCTCACTTATAATAATGGGACTAGTTTCATTAAAGAAGAGATAAATAAGGAGAAGAATTAAATTATAATCATCTCTTCTTCTCCTATTATTTTTTTATGCTTAAATCTAAAATTCTTTTTTAATTTAGGTAAATATTATATGTTAAACTATTCTAAATATTATGACTAATGCTATAAAATCTTTTTTACAACTTAAATAAAATGTACTTTTTAAAAATCTTCATGGAGTTATTAATCTTGTTGGAAAATCATTTGTATTATAAGCCATCGTAGTATCAACTCCATCCACTTTTACAATTGAAATTCGAATTCTTTGATTATTAAATATAATGTCTACATTTGATGTAATGTTAAAAACAGTCTGGTGATTGCCTGTGCCTGTTGTATTAATATCAATTGTTTGTGAACCAATAAGTGTTGAATTGCTTCCATCATCATTAACACGATACATTTCCACTTTAACCTGCGATGAAGAACCAGGACTATTTGTCCACAACATAAACTGCCATGTTCCTGCTTTATATGTCCCATTTATAACTGATGAATACCAATGCTTTGGCGTTGTAGTGATAGTTGCCGTAGGTTGCCATCCTGTAACATAACTATTAGTTGTTTGCAAGTTCTCGCCACCAGGTGTTACGCCACTTGTTGTTTGATTAAATAAAAACCATGTTGTTTGAGGCAAATAAACGGTACTACCACCTGTTGTTCCATATACTTCAAATTCCCATAATGAATAGCCATATGGAGTACCACGCTCAGTACCATACATTCTTACATATCGTGTGTTTACCGGCGTAAACGTTATATCATTGACGCCACCAGTACCACTTGTAGTTGAATATACTGTCGTCCAATTAGTATTGTCTGTTGATACTTGAATCTGGAATGATTTTGCATATGCTGCTTCCCAGTAAAGTTTTACACGTGATACTGTATATACTGTACCTAAGTCGACTGCAATCCATTGGGGATCTGAAAATGCAGAGGACCATCGCGTAGACTGATTACCATCAAATGCATATGATGCTAAATAATTTGAATTCTCAATAGAGGAGGCAGTTGCTGGTTTATTTAAAGCAAGATTAGTTAAATTGTTGCCGCCGTTGCTTACTGCCAAAGTATTTGGCGCAACAGTCACAGCAGCTCCATCTGAAAAATTAACTGTGATTGAGCTATCAGATGAATTATATACGACATATGTCTTTGTCCCATTTCTATTAAATACCTGATATAATGGAGTATTTGCTGTTACTGTCATGTCAGGAACTCCTAAGGTATTTAATGCATTCAACCATACATAGGTAAATGCTTTTGATTGGCCTGTTTCATTCGCTATTGAACTATTCCATTTGCTCAACGCTAAAGAAGGATTAGAAAGTGCCAAATACATATACCATATATCCTGCCAACATGGTGGTTCTGTTGTTCCAGCTTGTGTTAACATTTCATTGTAGTAGCTTTGAACATAATTTTTGTCCTTTGCAAGGTAAAAAGATCCACCAGTCATCGGCAAAAGCTCAATACCCCTGCTTTGCGCTGCAAAGTTAGCTGTTGAGCCTGCATCCCACCAAATTTCTGCGCAATATTTTCCACCCCAGATGAGTGATGCATAGTGCCAATTATATACTCCACTATGATCTATCACATCATTATATAGATCAAACACATAATTATACATAGCTTCTGCTTCAGTTGTATACAGGTATATTCCCAAATCGCGGATTGCTGTTTGACCAGTTACTGTTCCCCATAAAATTATTGCCTGCCATGAATTCATTGCTTCAGAAAACGATTCTTGATTATTTCCATCTACAAAGTTCGCATGACCACTTGCCCATGAATGTCCCTCATATGGATCAAAATATCTTAAGAATGGAAATCTGGTATCTGTTCTTTCCCAATTTGCAATATCTTTTATAAGCAGGTTTACCATACCACCCCATTGACTCTGAGCTGCCCAATTTTTATCCACTAAAGCTATTTGTGCTGCTGCATTTATGAAATATCCATAATGGAAGTGATGATCATTTATTTGATCATTTGTGCCATAGCTTGGTGGATAACCAATCAATGTTCCCCACGTGTAATTATAATAGAAATATCTGGAATCTGATGTGCCACTATAAGTAAACCAATCTTGTAGATTGTTTTTCAATGTAGAGATAGCATTATTCAAAACTGTTGTACTGTTATTCATCTTGGCAAGCTGGACAATAGAGGAAACTCTATTCTGTTCTTTTCCATTCCAATAAGTGTCTGATGACGAAATAGTAATTGACTCACTATTTAGTAAGTAATTCAGGGTAGTTGAATCAGAACCATTTAGCGGCATAGTAGGTAATATACCGTAATATTTGTATTTGGTTGTGAAGCTTGTTCCTGATATTGTCTTCATTAGCCCTCTAACGGTATTATAGGTATATGGCAAATATGATAATGAATTATTTCGCCACTGATGAGGATAGAGGCAAATTATTGTATCTAAATTCGAACCTTCTTTTGCTGTTGTTGTAATTGTGAATGTTGTTGTAACTTCGCTTGTATTTGGAACATATGACCAGGATACTTGAGTGTTTGTAATAAATGCATAAGCTCTGTCCTTAAAATAACTTAATGTAGAAGTTGTATTGTCGGGTAGAACCGCAATTGAAAAATATGTCTTACCACTTGGCAAATTGCACGTCAGAGTTGTTGTACCAATACCACTCCACGTTGCTCCTGCCGGTGCAAATAATCCATAGCTTACTCCATTTATTGTTATACCTAAATACTGACTACTACTGTTACCATAGAAGACCGTAGGAACAGTAGGAAATACTATTTGAGGGTTTCCTGTTGGAAAATCAAAATAGATATAGGGGCTACCTTTTGTTATGGTTGCTTTTAAAGCATTTGCTGACCCGCTTGTCAAAACACCGTCAAATGACCAATCAGTAATCTTATCCGCGCGTGCATCTGTGTAACTACTATAATTGGAATTTTTTATTGTCATGTCAACTCTATGCTGCCACAAAACAAATCTCCTAGTATATCCGCCTGCTCCCTCTCCACTTTTCATCGGGGTACCTAATTCTAATCCATTTGCTGAAAATTTAACTGATAAAGGATGTGAATACATAGGCTCTGAATATTGTGTCCAAAGAATCGAACTTTCCCAGCTATTTGTTGGTATACCACCTGTTAAATTAGGTGTTTTATAAACTGTCGATTGTGGACCAACTTGTCCAGCTGGAAGAACATCAGTATAGCTTCCAACTCCTACAGCTATTGTGCTTGCATACCCATTTTGAGGACTAACACTAAACACACTCAACACCATTACTATAACTAATAAAACCCCCATAATTTTTTTACTGGTTCTCATTAAATAATCACCCCTTTTTATTTTTGGATTTTTTAGGTTTTTGCAGAATCCCAAAATCCTGACAAATTAAGGGATTCTGCTATATATTTTTAAAGGAATTCCTCCACTTTTGTCGAATTTTATATAGAAAGCTAAATCCAATAGCGAAATGGAGGAAAACCCATGAAAAGCAAAGGTAATTAAATTTTATCAGTTTAAAAATTATTAATTTTGTATTTATTAAAATAATTTCTTTGAAATTATCGCAATATTTTTATTTAAAAAATACTACAACTTAGATTCAGTTTGTTGACCAACCATTATATTACAAACAGGCCTACTGCTTTTATGCTTTGGTGCAGGTTCACGTAGCTAAGTCGTATCTATTTGCACGTTTTGAACAACTTCCAAAATCGCTTTCTTCCTTTCATTACAAGCGATTCTTTTTTTGAGTTTAAGATAAATCTTTCAATTTAGTATATCTTTTAAGACTGCTCATGGGAAGCTGCTTTTCCAAAACTTCGCAAAGACACACTAAGATACTTCCGCAATGCACCTTGCGCATAAAAAACAGAGACCTTAAAATAGTTTGTCTACAGTCTATATCTAAGTTATAGTAACTAGTTACTATAACTTAGATTAAAGTATTGCTACTCAATCCTCTCTCTTTTTATTACCTCTTTATACCACCATGCACTATCTTTTAGTATTCTCTTTTGCGTCTCATAATCCACATAAACTATTCCAAATCTCTTTGAATATCCATGTGCCCATTCAAAATTATCTAACAAAGACCATACAAAGTATCCTTTCAAATTGCCGCCCTCTTCTATAAATCTTGCTATTGCCTTCAGATGTTCTTTTATGTATTCTATTCTTTCATAATCATGCACTCGTCCATCCTCTGTTACTTCATCTTTAAATGCTGCTCCATTCTCTGTGATATACATAGGCAGTTTTGTATATTCTCTATCTATCCTTTTTAAAAGGTCATACAAAGGCTCTGGGCTTATCTCCCATCCCATCTCCGTCCTCTTACCTAGACCCGGTACATTCTCTGCCTTTAGCATGGAATCTTCGTTGTATTTTACAATACTTCTTGTATAATAATTGACTCCAAGAAAATCTATCGGAACACTTATAGTCTCTAAATCTCCTTCTTTTATAAAGTCAAATTCTCCAATTATTTTACTATATAATTCCATCATATCCTCTGGATAATTTCCTTTGAATATTGGATCTAAAAACCATCTGTTAGCAAATCCGTCAGCATATTGGGCTGCTAATTTGTCTTCTTCTTTTTCACTTGCAGGATATGCAGGTGTCAGATTTAACGTTATACCTATTTGCGCCCCTTTCAGATTCATGTCCCTAAATACTTTTACGGCCTCTCCGTGAGAAAGCGATATATGATGAGCTGCTATCAAGGCCTCTCTCCAATCCTTATGGCCTGGCGCATGCTCCCCTATCCCATAGCTTAATATTGATGAACACCAAGGCTCGTTATGGGTTATCCATAAAGGTATCACATCCCCTAATTTCTCAAAAAGCTTTGATGCATATTCTACATACCATTTCACACTCTCTCTATTTAGCCATCCTCCGTTCTTTTCATACGCCCATTGAGGCAAATCCCAATGATAAATTGTCGCTACCGGCATTATATCTCTTTTTAAAAGCTCATCTACCAGTCGCTTGTAAAAATCCATCCCTTTTGGATTATACTTTCCTTCTTCAGGGAAAATTCTTGGCCATGCTATGGAAAATCTATAGGCTTTAACTCCTATTTCTTTCATTATCTCTACGTCTTCTTTATATCTGTGGTAGTGATCACAAGCTACATCTCCTGTATGGCCTTGATATGTTTTCCCTTCTGTCTTGGAAAATGTATCCCATATAGAAGGAGTTCTTCCATCTTCATTTACTGCTCCTTCTATTTGGTATGATGACGTAGCTACTCCCCAAGTAAAATCTTTTGGAAATTTTACCAATTCTATCACTCCTATTCTTTAATGATTTTTGGTACAATTTTTATATATTTGCTATTAACTGAGTAATGTCAAAAATTTTAATCTCTTTTAACTTACCTGAATAACTTACCTCATATTTTTTATCTGGCATCATATTTAAACAATTATCTGACAACTCCATATCATCCTCCGTTTCTATAAATACTCCAAAAGCAGGAACATCTGTTCTTAAAATTATTTTATTCTCCCTTACTTCATAATCGATTTTTGGCTTTGCTAAATCCAGATCTCTGAATTTGCCAAATACTTTATAATTCTCATAAACCGTATCATCAGTGATTATTTCTACATACACAACGCTATTCAATAACTCCCCGTTCTTCTCCACCGGCAGCGTACACCCTGGGATCGCTATAGGCATTTCTTTTACTCTATATCCAATATTCAAATCTTCAAAACTGTAATGGGCTATTTTTGTAACATCATTTGCTATTAATCTAGCTTTTAGCTTTTTTTCTGCAAGTTCTTCGCCATTTAATTTGAAAACTTTTACGACAACTTCTACTTCTTTATCGTATGGCAAATCACTTATTCCATAAACTGTTACACCATTAACTTCCTCTTCTACATAAGGTAGAATTTCTGCATAAAATCTTTTTGAATAATAGTACAAAGCCTTTTTTCTCTTGTAATAATCTACTGCAGACCAACTTGCTACAGGCCAACAGTCATTAAGCTGCCAGTAAAGAGTACCTGCTGTTTTAAACTTCCTGGACCTCCAATGCTCAACTCCTGTCTTTATAGCCTCTGCTTGATTGAATTGACTCAAATAGACAAAGCTCTTAAGGTCCTTCGGAAATCCCAATCGCCCTACCATAAATCTTATCAGTCTTTCCATTCCCTCAACCATTTTATTGTGAGAAATCATGACTGGGCTTAATATCTTTCTATCTTCTGGCGCCGTATAAGATAAAACCGTCTTCCAGTCAGGCATTGCCTGAAAACCAAATTCACTTATAAACCTTCCATTGTCTTTCCTATACTCTTCATAGTCTACCCAGCCACTCCATACACTCCACTGATGCCTATCTCCTTCAGTTTCACTATTTGGGTCTTCTCCTCCATAAGGACTCGATACCCAATAAGGCCTTGACAGATCCAATTTTACACACACTTTAGGTAATATTTCTTTATAAATGTAATTGCCCAGATATTTTGGGTCTCCCTTATTCCACCATGAATGAAATCCCCAATTATTTTCATTATTCCCACACCACAATACAATGGAAGGATGATTTCTAAGACTTAATATGACTTTCTCTGCTTCTTCTTCTGCTAATTTTTGAAACCATTCAAATTGGTCAGGGTACTCCGCACAGGCATACATGAAGTCCTGCCATACCATTATGCCCATCTCATCGCATGCTTCGTAAAATGCCTTATCTTCGTATATCCCTCCTCCCCATATTCTCAGCATGTTCATATTTGCCTCTTTTGCAAGTCTTATATATTCGTAATAACCTTCTTTGCTAAGCCTTGGCAATAAATTATCAGCTGGTATCCAGTTGGCTCCTTTTGCAAAGACTCTTACACCGTTTATTTCAAAAATGAAGCTTTCCCCTTCTTCATCTTTTTCCCTTATCAATCTAATCGTTCTTATTCCGCTTCTAAAACTTTTTTCATCTATTATTTCTTCATCTGAGAAAAGCCTTATTTTTATTTCATAAAGATGCTGGTCCCCTAAACCATTGGGATACCATAATTTAGGATTGTCTACTTTTATCCTCAGGTCTATTCTGTCCTTTTCAACTTTAGTTCTTGTTTTGATAACAGATATATCTTTTTCAATAAGCTCTACTTCCGCCTCAAAATCACCACGTACATATCTTTCAATATCTGCGCTTACTACAACATAAGCCTTATCATTTTCAATTTTTTCCGTATAAAAGTATGGATTCTTAATTTCTGCGTTTTTTACTAATCTTATATATACACCTCTCCAAAGACCAACCTGTACAATTCTTGGTCCCCAGTCCCATCCAAATAAATACTGGGCTTTCCTCACATAAGGCCTTCCACTGTCCCCCGACCATTCCAGTTTGACAGGACTCACCTTTTCCATCAACTTTACAGTTTTTGTTATAGATTTGAAATAAACCTCTAAAATATTTATCCCTTCTCTTATTACGCCGTTTATGTCAAATTCATAAGGTATGAACATGTTTTGCGTTTTACCGAGATACACGTCGTTTAAGTATACATCTGCAAAAGTATCCACTCCTTCAAATACCAACTTCACTGCGTCATATTCATTTAAATACTCTGTGCTTAATGTAAATTCTTTTTTGTAAACCCATTCCTTGTCTTCAAGCTTGTGAAATTCTATTTCATTCATTCTGTAATAAGGGTCATTTAGTTCCCCTAATTTCATTAAATCCAGCTGAACACATCCTGGAACTTCTCCTTCATACCACTCGCTAGCATTTGCCTCTCTAAAATGCCAAGTTCCATTCAGTGAAATTCTCTTCTCCATAAAAATCACCTTTTTATATTTTTACACAAGCTACATAATGGTCTTCTTCCACTAACTTAAGTTTAGGCCTCATACAATTTACATCTGCCAATGAGCATCTATCTATATACTTACACAGCCCTTCTTTCCAGGCTGCGCGGGACTTATCAAAATCCTCAACGCTTATCCTGTCCTCTTCCCATTTTCTATCTAATTGCGGTATAGAATCTAAAAGCATTCTAGTATAAGGATGCATTGGATTGGAAAACACTTTTTCTATAGACCCCGACTCTACAACAGAGCCCTTGTACAAAACTACTATCTTATCACTTATATAATAAGCCTGTGAAAGGTCGTGAGTAATAAAGAGTATAGAAGCGCCTATCTCCTTCAAGCTCAGCAAAGCCTCTAATACATCTACTCGGGTTGAAGCATCTAACATACTGGTAATTTCATCTGCTACTAATACCTCTACATCCATCAGTAACGCTCTTGCTATTAATAATCTTTGAAGCTGTCCTCCACTCAATTGATGTATATACTTGTTTAATACATCTCTAGCATTCAATCCAACCTTTTTTAATACTTCTTCTACTCTATCATTCCATTCAGATATAGAAATTTCTTTTTTAAAAGATTGCCTCACCAATCTAAATATTCTATTTACTTTAAATATAGGATTAAAAGAGGAATATGGGTCTTGAAAAATTCCTTGAACTCTTGAGTAAAACTCCTTGTTATTTGATATGCTAAAGATATCCTTATCCTCAAGTAAAATTTGGCCACCACTTGGTTTTAGCAATTTTAACATCATTTTACCTATTGTAGACTTTCCACTGCCACTTTCACCTACTAAAGCTAAAATTTCTCCCCTGCCTATTTCAAAATTTACTTCATCTACTGCTGTTATTATGTTTTTACTAAGCAAAAACCCTGAATTAAAAACCTTTGTAAGATCCTTTGCTTTGATCATAAATCCTTCACCTTCCAACAAGCCACATATCGGCCTTTATTAATTTCTGCAAGTGGTGGCTCTTCTAAACAGTTTTCATCTGCAAGAGGACACCTATCTCTAAATCTACATCCTGCTGGAGGATTTATAAGATTGGGAGGATGACCAGGAATACCCTCTAATTTTTCTTTTGTATGACGTATTCCTGCATTAGGCAATGATTTAATCAGAGCTTTTGTATAGGGATGCAAAGGATTCGCCATTATTTCTTCTGTCGGACCAATTTCCACCACTTTCCCTGCATACATTATAACTATCCTATCCGCTATTTGGTATAAAACTGCTATATCATGAGTAATAAATATAATTGAATTTACTATCTC
This sequence comes from Thermoanaerobacter sp. YS13, assembly GCF_000806225.2. Taxonomy (NCBI): domain Bacteria; kingdom Bacillati; phylum Bacillota; class Clostridia; order Thermoanaerobacterales; family Thermoanaerobacteraceae; genus Thermoanaerobacter; species Thermoanaerobacter sp. YS13. The sequence goes on from NZ_JOOI01000002.1 coordinate 76,471, forward strand.
CCTATCTCTAAACTCTTTAAACATCAGTGAGACTGCTTTCTGAGAAGATACATCAAGGGCTGATGTGACTTCATCTGCTATTAAAAGGTCTGGATTTAATAAAGTTGATATTACCAATACTAACCTTTGTTTCATCCCACCTGATAGCTCAAAAGGGTACATATTAAGGATATCTTTAGATAATTTAACCATTCTAAGCCTTTCATGTAGCCTTCCTTCTATCTCCTCGTATTTTACCCTATGCTGACCAACCAAATCCTTTATTATTCCCCCTATTTTACGAGTTGGATTTAAAGCATCCATAGCATACTGGGGTATAAGAGAAATTTTTTTATAGCGATATTTCCTCATCTCAACAGTATTGTCAATCGGTAATCTCTCGCCATTTAGTCTAACCTCACCAGAGACATATTTCATTGGTGGCTTTAAAAGAATCAAGGAATTCCCCAGGGTCGACTTGCCACATCCTGATTCACCAGCTATCCCCAGTATTTCTCTGTCATTTATCGTAAAAGTCACGTCGTCTAATGCTTTAGCGTCTCCGCGCAAAGTTTTATAATATATTTTTAAACCCTTTATCTCTACCAAATTGGTCACTCCTCCCTAAGCCTTGGATTGAATATCTCATCAAGGCCTATATTGAGAAAGTACAGCGAACTTACTATCATCGTTATTGCCAACCCCGGAGGAATAAACCACCACCATATTCCCAATTGAATAGCATTCCATAATGTTGAGTACTGCAACATCAAACCTAATGAAATTCCCTTTGTTGGTCCCAATCCTATAAAATCCAATCCTACTGCTGCTAATATTGCTCCCGCAAACTGCAATATGAATACCATTACTACATAAGACATCATGTTTGGCGCTATTTCTTCTAAAACTATTTTTAATGGTCTCAATGCTGTTATTTTAGCTAAATTCACAAACTCTCTCGACCTTAAAGAAAGTGTTTGGGCGCGTACAGCTCTTGCTGTCCATGGCCATGCTGTCAAACCTATTATCACGCTTTGTATCCCTATTCCTCTATAGGGTAAATAGGCTGCTATGATTATGAGTAAAGCTAATGTGGGTATTACTATTAATATGTTCGTCAACATCATTAAAAGGTCGTCTAATAATCCGCCTTTGTATCCTGCTATAAAACCAATTAAAAGCCCTATTATTGTGGCAAGTCCTCCTCCAAATAACCCAATAAAAAATGTCGACCTGAGTCCGTATACAAACTGGGTAAAGACATCTTGCCCAAAGGTTGTTGTCCCTAACCAGTTTTCTCTGCTTGGAGGAAGATTGCTCATACTGACATACTCTAATGGATCTTTATAGTGAGAAATATAAGGTCCAATTATAGACAATATCAGAAAAAATAGTAATATTGTTAAGCCTATCTTAAATTTCGTATTTTTAAATGCAAAATATATAAACTCTTTCATACATTTTCTCCTCCAAGTCCTAGTCTAATTCTTGGATCAACAATCATGTAGAGTATATCAACTAAGAAATTCGCAAGTAATACCCCTATGATTATAAACAAAAAGACTCCTTGTACTAAAAAATAATCTTGATTTAAAATACCTTGTAATAGGATATATCCCATTCCCGGATAGGCAAATACCACTTCTGTTGCTATAGACCCTGCTACGATTGTACCTAATTGTAAGGCTAAACCTGTAATCTGTGGAAGTATAGCATTTTTAAAGGCATATCGCCTAATAAGCCCTTCTGATGCTCCTAAAGCTTCTAAATATCTTGAATAATTAGCCTCAAGTTCATATATTATTAAATTTCTCATACCTATCGCCCAACCACCAATTTGCACTATAAAGAGAGACAGGAAAGGTAATATCCAGTGTCTTAAAAAATCTACTACAAACTGCCATGACCAATTAGGTCTCATACTAAAACTGTAGGCCCCAGCTATAGGAAAAATTCCAAATACAATACCTAATGCCCATGCTAAAAGAATTCCTAACCACATATAGGGAATGGAAGTTATAATATAAAAAATAGGTAACATGCTAGAATCTAAACTTTTATGTCTCGCCGAAATTGCTCCTATATAGTTTCCTACTGTCCAACTTAATAAAATTGCCGGTAATAATACAATTAAAGTATATGGTACAGATTGCGCAATAATTGACAAAACAGGTTTTGGATATAAGTAGATACTTATTCCCAAATCTCCTTTAAATATAGCTATCCAAAAGTTAATATATTGTTTCCACAAAGGTAATTGAAGTCCAAATGCTTTAGTTAAATAACTGTACATTACCTTTGCGGATTCTGGCAATCCTGTAAAACGTGAAACTAATACTCCAATAGGGTCCCCAGGCATAAACCTGGGGATTAACCAATCAATTGTAACTGCAAAAAAGAAAGTTAAAATGTAAATGTATAATTTCTTTATCAAATATTTTAACATTTATATACCCCCATTTATTACTGCGAAGCTTTCGGTTTTATTTTCATTAATGTCATTGTTCCACCAGTTTGCCATCTGCCACCCCAACCACATGGGTAAGCATATGGGTCATGTTCTGTAGGCCAATTCTCCCATACTGCATTAGATGCCTGGAACCACAAACCATTATACCAAATAGGTATAGCAGGCATATTTTTTAAGAAAATTTCTTCTAACTGTGAAGCAACTTGTTTGGCCTCTGGGCTTCCCATCTTAGTTTCATTAAATTTGTCTACTAAATCTCGTAATCCAGGAGCATCAAAACGTCCAAAATTGCCATTATACTGTGTATCTTTTATTTCTGCGAACAACCAGTTATATAGTGTCCATGGACTTATTGATGTCTGGCTACCAAAACTATTAATCATTAAATCAAAATTACCTTTTGTCAAATCTTCATAATATTTATTGAAATCAGGGAATTTGGCTTCTACATCAAGTCCTACAGCTTTTAATTGATCTGCAATAATCTTAGCTGATTCCATCCAATCTGTCCAGCCATATGGAACACTAATTTCTAACTTAAACTTTTTCCCGTCAGGTGCTGTTCTTATACCATCACTACCCAATTTAAATCCTGCTGCATCCAAAATTGATTTCGCTTTCTGAGGGTCATAACTAAATCCATAATGTGAAACCACATTGTTATCATAATATTCTTCCCATGCTTTAATAGGCAAAAATCCCAATGGGTTTGCAGCCATTACCTGATTCTCGTATGCTTTATCTACTATTACTTTAGGATTAATCGCATATGCCATAGCACGTCTTAATTCTACATTATTTAGCGGTGCTTTAGTAGTATTGATAAACAAGAATACAGTTGAATCTGGAATCATATATGGTGGATTATCGTAGAAAGTCGTAATTCCATAATTAGATTTTAAAGACGGTATACCAGGTAAGAAGAAATTACTAAAATCTAGTTCTCCTTTCATTAACATACCTAATGCAACATTGTTACTTGGTACTGCTAAAGAAACTACTCTCTTAGGTGCAGGCGTCAATCCTAATGCTTTTATACCCCACCAATTGTCATTTCTCTTATATACCATACGATCATTACTATAGGTATCAAACAAATAGGGACCTGAACCTATTGCTTTCTCATTAGGATCTTTTAACAATTTATCTTTTGACTTTCCTTCCCATATATGTTTTGGAATAATGGGTATTTGATATAAATCAAAAGTCCATTCATGATAGTGAGGAGTAGAAAAATTAAATACTATTGTTTTAGCATCCGGAGTTTCTATAGACTCTAACCATCTCCATATCGGGCTATAATTAATGTCGCTGTTTTCTTTAGCTATTTCAAAAGTAAATCTTACATCATCAGATGTTAAAGGTTTTCCATCCTGCCATGTAAGACCATCTCTCAAAGTAACTTTATATGATTTATCAGATGTCCATTCACCTTTTTCTGCTAACCAAGGTATTAAATCATTTTTCACAGGGTCGTAATTAAAAAGTGTTTCATAAATCAATCCTACTACTCCTGCTACTACATTACCAGGTACTAATGGATTCCAGTTACTAGGTGGTCCCCACATAGCACCTCCATAATATAATGTCTCATTTCTTTGATATACTTTTTCCTCCGATGGTTGTGGTGTATTATTTTGTTGAGGTGTATTATTATTTGCCTCTTGCTTACTGCTTTGACCACAGCCTGCCAGTGCACCCATTACTAGCATTAAAACTAATAATAGACTTAAAAGCCTCTTCACTTTAAAATCCTCCTTTTTAAATTATTTTTTTAATAAAAAATGTTTTCATGAATTTTTTACTTTTTTCTCACCCCTTTCATACATTTATAAACTAAAAGGCTTTTAGCCTTTAGTATCAATCATTAAATTTATATATTAAATTAACACGTGTTTATAAAAGCCAAAAGAAAAATGCTGAAAAATCAATGCTTTTTAACGCCTCATTGAAATTGCATATTCTGTATCCTCTTTTTCTTTAGATATATTAAGTCTTTTGCAAGATTCTCTTTCTACAAGTTTTACAGGCACTACAAATTTAGCTGTAATACCCAATTCTTCTTCAATGGATTTTATAAGATTGACTACAGCCAATTCTGCCATTTGCAATAAAGATGCACTCATGGTCGTCAAAGCAGGTTTTAAATACCGAGATATTGTAATATCATCAAATCCGATTATAGAAACATCTTCAGGTACTTTATATCCCATCTCTTCTAAAGCCTGCATAGCTCCTATAGCCATCTGGTCGTTTGAAGCAAAAATCGCTGTGGGCTTTGCTTTTTTAAATAATTTGTATGCAGCTTTATAACCGCTTTCTTCAACAAAATCCCCTTTTACTACTAGACTACTTTTAAATGGAATTCCCGCTTCTTTCAATGCTTTTTTATATCCTTCTAATCTTGCAAATCCAGAAAGTTTTTCCATATCGCCTGTTATATGAGCAATTTCCGCATGACCTAGATTGATTAGATATTTTGTCGCTTCATACGCACCATTTACATTATCCATGTTCACTATAATGCTTTTGTTAAAAGCGTCATCTTCATCTTCCCTAATTTCCTGATCAATTACAGCAGTCTTTAATCCAGCCTCAATTAGATTTTTTATATCTGGATCATCATTTTTTACTCCAATAAAAATCGCACCATTTATAGTCTTGTTATAAAAGACTTCTCTTACTTTTTTGTAATCTCTTGCTTTGTAAACAGTTATCACAAGCACGTTATAGCCTAATTGATTCGCAAAATCTATAACCGCCGTCGTAAAAGGCCCAAAGTAAACATTATCATATACCTTATGAATATCACTATTTTTCTTTATATCAACTATCACCAGACCAATAGTTTTTGAACTTTTCCCTCTGAGCATCCTTGCTGAAGCATGAGGAACATAATTATATTCCTTGATAACTTTTAAGACCTTTTCTTTGGTCTCAGGCGGAACATTAGGATAATTATTTACTACTCTTGAAACTGTACTACGTGAAACACCCGCAATCTTTGCAATGTCCTTGCTATTCATAAGCATTACTCCTTATTAAGAGATAATTATAAATTCGTGTTTCTATAATTATAATACAGATTTCCTTATATTTCAACAAAATAAAACTTCAATTGTTACATAATTTATTTTACTCAAATCTCAATATCTCAAGCTATGTTGCTGATCATACTTATACTTTTGTCTTCAAATCACACATGCAAATAAAATCAATTATAAACACGTGTTTATAAAACAATTATACAATGCAACATTTTCAAAAGTCAATATGCTTTCGTCATTTTCATATATTTTCAAAACGTCAGACATACTACAATATAGCGGAGTCCTTCATTTAATAGGGGATAGTACAACTATCCCCTCAGTTTGTTGACAAAATTAAAAAATATTCAAAGGAGATATTTTGCATCGTTGCTCCGATGTTCCAAAACGACAAAACTAAATCTCGACCTTCGGGCTCCGGCAGGGTACCGGGCACAATCGGCCTCCATGCCTTAAGGTGCCCGCCTCCGCCATCCATGGCTTCGGCCTTGCCTCCACCCTCGGTCTTGCTAAGTTTTGTTACCGCTTTGTAACAAGTCGCACCGATTGCAAAATATCTCCTTTACGAAAGTTTGTCTACAGTCTAAGGGGATAGTACAACTATCCCCTCGAATACTCAAAAACTTCAGTATATTCACTCATAAAAATATCTATAGGCAAAACCCAGTAACCATCGTTATAATCAATATCGATTCCCATAATCTTATAATACCCCCGCCATGGAACCAATGAACAATACCAAACTTTAGAATTGTTTTTATGGGCACTCCAATAATATCTCTCTCCTATATGTTTTGCAAGTTCATCGACAACTGCAATTCTTTGTTGTAAAGTCGTATTAGGCACATAAAGTCCCCATGCTTCTCCAAAGTTTTCATGATAAAATCGAATAGACTCGTATATTACTCCTTTGTTTGGTTCTGCAGTGAGTAAACATTCATCATCAACGCTCCCATGATATCTTCTGCTATCGAATATAGCAGCATGTCTAATAGCACCTTGTATGTGAAAGCCAGGACTTGTAGCCAAAACAATATCGCCTATAGTAAAATTCTCAAAAGAGAGATTGTTATGATAGCTCTCTTTTTTTCTTTTGGTAGGGATGTTTATTCCAAATACTTCTTCATAATCTACGTCTTTTAAAAGTTCATATAGGCTGATTTTATATTTTTTTGCCTTCAATTTCTCTTCATAAGGTTTTGATATCATTATAAGGTCTCCAATTTTTAGAAATCTGTCATAAAAAGCCTCTTTAGGTATTGTCTTTTTCTTTTTAATTTTCTCTTTATGATAAAATTCTATAACATCAATTCCTCCATATTTTTTCTCTATTTTGTCCCCCATCATATATGCATCATCTCCCTATGATACATATATGTGGTTTCTTTAAATCATTTGTGCATGTCTTAGTTTAATGTTTTATTACATCAAAAATCATTTTCATTGCATATAAGAAAGTTACTGACACCAATATAGGCTTTATAAGCCGTGCTCCATTTTTTATAGCCAGTTTAGTTCCCAATCTCGCACCAAGTATCATTGCCAACGCCATGGGGATCGCAATTGAATATAAAATTTTGCCATTTAATGCGAACATAACTAAGGAAGTTATATTACTTACAAAATTTAGTATTTTTGCATTGCCAGCACTTATTTTAAAATCATACTTTAAAAGAGTTATGAACAAAAATATGTAAAAGGAACCTACTCCTGGCCCAAAAAAACCATCATAAAAGCCTAAAAGTAAGGAAATTATAAGCCCTATTGCTAAGTTTTTCTTAGTAACACCTTCAAATTTATTTTCACTGCCTATATTTTTCATAAACAATGTATATACTGCTACAAAAACCATTAAAGCAATTATAATTATCCTCAATTGTGAACTATCCAAAAGAAGCACAGTTTTAACACCAAGAATTGCCCCCAGCAAAGTTCCAAATATCAAATATTTCAACAAATCCCCATCATACACTCTATACTTTATAAAAGTCAAAGAACTGGTAAAAGAAGCACAAGAAGCGGCAAATTTATTCGTTCCAAGAGCAAAAGCCGGAGGTACTCCAAGTACTAAAAGCCCTGGAAGACTTATTATACCGCCCCCACCCGCTATAGAATCAATAAAAGCAGCTGCAAATCCTATACCGCAAAGTGCTATAATATATTCAATTGACAACGTTACCACCTCAACATTAAAAATACCCCTCTTTTTCATAATATCATCACTTTTATCTTTTGTCACTTATAACTTTAGTGGAATTTAGAGGTAAAGATTTTTCAACATTTTGTTGTATCTAAAAACACCTATATGAAATATAAGAAAAATTGATATATTACACGCTTGAATTATCTGTTAAAAAAGCTTAAAATTTAGCTGTAAGCTTTATAAAATTTGAGGTGATAAAATGTCAAACTTCTCTCTCTTTAGACCTGGCGCTGAAATAACGATTGATGACAAAAAATGTATTGGTTGTAGACGGTGTGTAGAAGTATGTCCAGAAGACGTATATAATTTGACAAAAAGAGAAAACGAAACTAACCCCAATAGAGAATACAAATCTTCAGTAATTTATCCAGAAAGATGCATATTGTGTCTTTCTTGCATCGAAATATGCCCTACAAATGCAATATACATCTATGGGAAACAATAGGAGGTGAAAATTATGGCAGGTCCACTGTTAGAAGAACAATTGATAAAACCAAAACATGATTGGCAAGACTTAACTTCAAAAATAGTAAAGAAGTTAAAATTGAAATATGAACCAGTTGGAATATATCTAGTTCCTGCCCATCACAGTGAAAGGTATGAAAAATTTTTTGAGACTATTCCAAGACCTATTGGAAAATTAACTTACTGTCAAGCAGTAGAAACAGTGAGAGGCTCTACTAATTACTCCGGACTTCCACAACCACCAGACATCTTAAGATTGAATGCTGAAGATTTTTTGTGCGCTGCAGGAGCTGCTAACCTTGGACTATGTGAATTGCCGCAATCAATTAAAAATGGAGAAAGAGATTTTCTTTTAAGAAGATTTTACTCCCTTGAAACGTCAAAAATAACAAGGCAAATGATCCCCCATCTCGAACCTGGAAGTATTTCTGAAGTTATTATATTTAAACTTTCAAAAGCTCCAGCAGAGCCTCAAGTAGTCCTTGTTTTTGGATTACCTGCACAAATTCTTTCTCTTGAAGGACCATATCTGATGAAAAAAGGCGGAAGATTAAATATAGATTTGCTTGGCACATGTGGGGTATGCTCTGAAATGACAGTCTCTCCTTTATTAAATAGGAAAATGAACTTTTCACTCCTTTGTGGTGGAGCAAGAGCTCATGCTTTTCATGACCCTGCAGAAATGGGAGCTGGCATACCAGCAGAGGAATTTCCTGAATTAGTCGAAAACCTCTTAAACCGTCAAAATATTCCTATGAGGCAAACACTGCCCGACAATTTAAAATAACTCTTAAGAGTCCTGCAATTCAGCAGGACTCATCCTCGCTATATTTAACAAAAATTCTTTTATTTCTTTATACTTTTCCATTTTAAATACTGCTTCCCTGAGTTTGGCACTCCCATATAATCCCTTTAAATACCAAGCGATATGTTTTCTCATTTCAAGAATACCTGTACGTTCACCTTTGTATTCTATCATCATTTCCAAATGCCTGATAATCACTTCTATTTTTTCTTGTATTGTCGGCTCAGGAAGTAATTCTCCGGTATTTAAAAAATGTACCGTTCTTTTAAATATCCAGGGATTCCCCTGCGCCCCTCGTCCTATTAAAATTGCATCGCATCCCGTTTCCTCAAACATTCTTTTTGCATCTTCTGGTGTAAATATATCACCATTGCCCATAACAGGTATTTTTACACTTTCTTTAACTTTTTTTATTATACTCCAGTCAGCTTTTCCAGAATAAAATTGTTCTCTCGTCCTTCCATGTACTGCTACTGCTTTAACACCAACCTTTTCAGCAATTTGTGCTATCTCTACTGCATTTACGTGATTATCATCCCACCCTTTTCTTATTTTAACTGTCACAGGTTTATTTGATGCTTTTACAACAGATTCCATTACTTTTTCTGCTAATTCTGGTTTCAGCATAAGTGCCGCTCCATCACCATTTTTAACTATTTTAGGGGTAGGACATCCCATGTTTATATCGAGAATTAAAGCTTTACTGTCGTTTAGCCTCCTTGCTATTTCTCCCATAATATCTGGGTCAGAGCCAAATATTTGAAGAGCCACCTTCTTTTCCTCATCAATATCTGTCAACACTTTTGTATTTTCACTGCCATAATAAAGGCCTTTGGCACTAACCATTTCTGTGTACGCAAGGCCACAACCCATTTCTTGGCAAATCAATCTAAAAGGCTTATCTGTAACCCCCGCCATAGGAGATAAAAATACATTATTTTTTAAAACTACATCGCCTATTTTCAAACTTATTTCATCCTTTCGCTGTAAATCTCCTGTATATAATCCACTTACCTAAATATTTTATCACATATTTTCTTTTCTCCAACAGTTTTTGCAAAAGAGAAAAGCTGCGGTTTCCCACAGCTTTTCTCTTCTTTAGCTCCTATTTTGTATATTTTGCGTATACATATCCAAATCCGCCATTATACTGTATCTGATACCATCCATTATATTCTCCAACTACTTTTAGTTCTGTACCATATGGTACTGCTCCTATTTTCTTTGCATTTATAGAATTCCCTACTCTTACATTTAATCCGCTCTTAGCAGTGACTTTTACAGCTTTCAAAACAGTTACATTTGACGGATTTGGCGTTGCAGCAACGTATTTGCCATAGATGTATCCTGTCTTGCCATTGTAGTCAATCTTGTACCATCCGTTGACTTCTTCGAGCAATGTCACAACTTTTCCGGCAGGAAGTACTCCTAAAATTTTGTCTGAAGTGCTTGCGCCGGCCCTCACGTTAAGCGCTGATGCAGTTACAATGCCATAGTTGTATACAGGTTGTGGTGCAGGTTGTGGTTGCGGAGTTGGAGCAGGCGTTGGTTGTGTTACTGGTGATTGTGTTTCTTCTGCCACAGGAGTAGTTGATACATACCAGTAATTTTCAACGGTTGGTGTAATTGTACCATGCTCCTGAATATATCTGATCATCAAATTCCTTACCTGTCCGTCGTCGCCATAAGCTTTTGCGGAATCAAATACGATTTCTGGATTTGTTATTCCAGCAGCTTGCATAAATCCACCGCCGCCGTTAAACCTATAGTTGTTTATTGCTACTGTGAATACATCGTCATCTTTTACAAGTTTGCCATTGACTTTGAGATTCTTAATTCTATGCCCTGCTGGTTGTGTTAAATCTATTACATAACTTGCGCCGTATAGTTGATCAAGATTGTAATCAGGTATATTTAAAGTAGGATCTTTTGTTATAGGATCATTTGGCGAGGAAACTTGTTTGTAATACCTTGCTGACCATTCCATCCAGTCTTTTAATTGTTTTCCTGTCATCTTTATTCCATACAAGTAGTTTTCATATACATATACACCCATGATGTCCTGAATTGTTACATCACCTTTCAATATCTTTGCTGAACTGCTAAGTGGTGCAGCAATTGATAGATCAGTTTTGGCATAATATTTTTGAACTTTATTGATAAGGTCCATTATAGCGGTCTCTTTTATTGTTTGATCAGTACCTAAGAAATCACCTGTTGCAACACCGATTTTTGTTCCTATATATTTAAGCGTTGCATCTTGATATGGTTGTGCCAGTTTAATGATGTCAGGATCTGCCTGTATAGAATCGTCCATTTTTATGGTTGTACTCCATTTATCATCAATTACCCATTTACCTTCTGCATTCTTGGTAATGTCAAAGTATATCTGTGATACATATTCACCCCATTTGCCAGGTTGTGTTACTATAACAGTATTTCCTGCAGGGTTTTTATAATCGTGTTCTGGTATATTAATATGAGTATGTCCTGCAACTATTGCATCAATGCCATTTACCTTCGTTGCTACAGCAATAACTTGGTTTTCTGGTATCACATCTGTCGGCTTTTCTTCGCCTGAATGCATAGTAACAACTACAATCTCTGCTCCTGCTGCTCTTAACTTAGGCACCCACTTATTTGCTTCCTCTACAAGGTCATTAAAGTGTAATCCTGCATAGTGGTCTTTATCTTCCCATGATGGTATAGTTTTGGTTGTAAGGCCTAATATACCCACTTTTACAGGTCCTTGTGGCGTATCAAATGTCTTAATATAGTAAGGGTCAACAAAGTTTGTTCCGTCATCTTTGTAAGTATTTGCTGAAAGTACATGGATACCTTCACTTCTCATGTCTTTTATGACCCTATTTAAGACGTCAAGTCCATAATTGTATTCATGGTTGCCCAATGTCCAAGTATCATATTTCATTGCTCCCATTACTTTTGCCAGTGGATACTCTGCTTTAGTATCTATTTTGTCATAGTAGTAAGAAAGTGGCGTTCCTTGAATTGTATCTCCATTATCAACTAATGCTACATATGGATATTGTTCTCTTATTTGTTTTACATAAGTAGATACTTTGGCAAGACCTCTATTCGCAGGTTTTGCAGTGTTGTAGTCCCATGGGAATATATTGCCATGTATATCTGATGTAGCAAGTACTGTTACTAATATACTGTTATTTGTACCAGGTGCAATTCTATTATCTATTTTTGAAGTAACAACTTTTTGCGCTTTAACTGCATCTATGAATGCATCTCTTACAAGTTTATATGTGTCAACATAGGTTTTTACAACATCTGGGTCTGTAAAACCTTTAAAACCATCTCCGCCAGTGCCCATGAAATTATTTGTAGCAACAAGATAAGTCTTATCCATTGCTATTGGTGTTCCGTCGGATTTTTTCATGTCAAATACTCTGTGCATTGAAGGTCTCGTTGGGTCATATTTAAAAGAAAGTCCCGCAACTTGTATGCCTTTTCCTCCATCTTGAACAGCCTGTTCAAGGATAGTTTTTACTTGCGCACCTGTCATTTTCATTGTAACTATTGTGTTGTCAAAAGGCATCAACTGATACATCATTCCAACAGTTATATCGCCCTTTGGAATATCTCTCCTAAGCCCACCATTATTAGCAAAACCAAAATCTGCTCCTACTGCATCCTTTGTCACTTGTGCTGCCCAGTTACCTAAGAGAGAATCTCCATAAGGTTGTGCACTTTGAGTCCTTGTCAAATCTATTGCAGCTTGACCTATAACTTCGTTAAATATAGGTCCCACATCTTTAGAAGCTTTATCAACAATGGCTTGTACATCAGGATCTACTACAGGATTTTGTGTAGAATACAAACTTGTAATATCAATATATTGCATGTCACCTGTTGTAATAGTACCGTCATCATTTACTGTTATCTTTAGATCAATAAACCCTTTCCCATAATTTCCAGCAACACCTACTGGTATCCCATTTATTCTGGTAGTAACAATTGTATGGGTATGTCCGCCAAATATGGCATCTACGCCCTTAACTTGTTTTGCGAAATCTATAAGATTGCCTGTTACATTGCCTGATTTATCCTGAGATGCACCCATATGTGCCAGTACAACAACTATTTGCGCGCCTTGGCTCCTCAGCTGCTTAGCTAGGTCATTCACAATAGGTACAGGATCTCTAAAATCTACATTTTGTATATATGCAGGCATTATTATATTTGGAAATTCTTTGTTATCTACAATTCCAATTATACCAATTTTAACCCCATCTTTCTCAATCATTACATAGGGCTTTACATAACTCGCAAGCTTCCCAGTTGTTTTATCATACACATTTGCTCCAAGAACGGGAATTGTTGAATCTTTCAATGTAGCATTTTGCGTGTCAATCACTGAATTAATGCCCCAGTCATATTCATGATTTCCCAAAGTCATCGCTTCAAAACCAAGGTTTTTCATCATGTCAATGACTGGTCGTCCTTTTAAGACGTTGGAAAGCGGTGTTCCTTGAAACATATCTCCGCCCGATAAAATTACTGTTCTGTCAGGATTTTGAGCTTTTATATCTTTAATTTGTTTTGCCAAAACACCTGCTATTTGCTGCTTATAAATTGTCCCATCACTTAATTTACCGTCATTTTGTAAATAACCGTGAAAATCGGTGACTTCAATAAAGTCAAATGTTTTTGACGTTGCAGCAAAGGCTATCTGCGGTATTGCAGAGAAAAACATACTAAATACCATTATTGCTGCAATAAATATTGCAAATATCCTTGACCTTGACCTAAACATTTACATCCTCCTTTTACTCATATTTTTCTTAGAAAACAAATAGATTTTCAATGATCACCTCCATAAGAATTGCAGGAAAAATTCTAGACATTTTAAGTATACCAGAGGAGTGTTAAATAGAAGTTAAACTATTATTAATTTTGTGTAAATTACATCATACATCAGATGTCAGACAAGTCTTAATATAATTATATAAAACACTTTTTTGACCTTCAATAACGATTTAGGACAATATTACATGTTTATTTTCAACTTTACTTCCATTTGCTCTTTATTTTATACGTTTACTTAGTATTGTAAACATTTTTAAATTTATAACGATAGCTTTCATTACAAAAGAAAAAAGTAAAAAAGACGATATAGAATCCAATCTATATCATCTTTTTTTAAAAGTTTCTTTTAATTCTTTATACTTCTTTACAATTTCATGTAATAAATCACTATTTTCTTCTAAACCTGTAATTTTGCTTATTGTTTTTTCTAAGCCGAAATTTTTAATGTCATCTTGAATTTTACAAGCTTGAGGGTCCTCTTTATAATCAAACAAAAACCCTGCAGCTATACCGTATAGTATAAATTTGGGCATAACTCCATTTTCATAACAAAGTTTGGCAGGCATCATTAACCGGTCATTTACAGACAATTTCCTTGTAGGTTCTCTTCCTACTCTTACAACTTCGTCTTCTAAATAGGGGTTTTTAAACCTTTTTATTACCTTAATTGAATATTCTCTTAAATTATCAATTTTTATATTGTGCTTTTTAGAAAGCGCAAGAGAAGCTTCTTCTTGCATTCCAGACACCACATTTCTTATAAAATCATCCTCAATCGCTTCATGTATATATTTATACCCTTTTAAATATCCTAAATATGCAGTGGTAGCATGGGCTCCATTTAATAAAAATAATTTTCTCTCTATATAAGGTTCAAGGTCATCAACCAGTTCCGCCCCTTTGATATTTAAATCCCCAATAATTGCTTTTTTCTCAATATCCCATTCATAAAAATCTTCCACTGCTACATCTATTGGCAGTTCTTTCTTTATATCTACATTCGGTACTATCCTGTCCACAGCCGTATTAGGAAAACCAATTTTTTGATTTACGTACTCAATAAAATCTTTATCACCCTTTTCTAATATACTATTTTTTAGTATATTTGTTGCAAACAGTACATTTTCGCATGCCATTATATTCAAAGGTTTATCAATGTTAGCTTTTCTTACATTTAAATAATTTCTTAATTTTTCCCCTATGCCCTTAAGATTATTAGCTCCTACTGAAGTCGTAATTATATCTGCATCTACAATAGCTTTAGATAGATTTTCTTCATCTTCGATATGAATAGCTTTGATATCTTTTACTTCTTCCTTTTCCACATTATCTTTTAAAATAATCACATTATATCTTTTATAATTATTTATGCTTTCTACTAATTCTTTTGATATATCAACAAAAGTTATTTCATATCCAGACTTATATAACAAATATCCAATAAATCCTCTACCTATATTCCCTGCTCCAAAATGAACCGCTTTTAACATGTTATTCATCACCTTTTTGAAGTATTTCTATTATTTCCTGTTTTGTCCTTGCCTTCTTCAATTTCTCGACATTTTCTTCATACTGGCAGGTAAGCGCTATTTTTGATAATATCTCTAAATGTTCATCTCCCTTGCCTGCAATTCCTATGACAATATAGGCAATATTTCCATCTCCAAAATCTACTCCTTTAGGATATTGCGCTATAACTATTCCAGATTTTTTTATATATTTTACATACTCAGAAACACCGTGAGGAATAGCAATACCATTACCTATATAAGTCGTTACATCTTCTTCTCTTTTCTTCATACCTTCTATATATTCTTTTTCAACATAGCCATTTTTAAAAAGCAAATTCCCTACTCTTTCAATAGCTTGTATTTTAGACTCTGATGGCACATCTAATACAATATTATTTTCGTTTAGTATTTCTTTATTCATCCTCCAAAGCCTCCTGTGTATCATTTAGTATTGTAACTAAGCTATTTCTAATATCTTTGATATCACCAAGCCTCAATATTTCATTAAAGGCTTTATCCTCTATAAGCGAAATACTTATTTTACCTAACATCTCTAATATTTCACTGCTTTCTGTTTTCCTTGCTAACATCACAAGAAAAGTATCTACTTCTTCATAAGAAAAACCAGCACTTTTCATCTTTAATGGAGTTTTTAGTTTATACACACCGACAAAAGGCATTACCATTTTGTCACTTCTTGTATGAATTAAAGCAATGTGGGTGGTTGGTATGACAACATTGCCCATGGCTTCCCTTTTAAAGATTAGCTCTTCTATTTCTTTTGCATCTTCAGTAAGCATTAAATCATATAAATCCTTTGCTATGAATTTTATTAAATCTGCAATAGTTTTTGTTTCCACGTATTTTAATTGCAAATTTCGAAGTATTTCATCTGCTATTTCAAAATTTCGTCTTCTCTCCACCGTCGTCAAATTCCCTGTCAATTCTCTTTCTTTCTTGACTACATATTTCTCTATAAACTCTTCTACCTTTTTAATATCTTCTTCTGGCAAAAAAGGCGATACCACAATTACATTATCTTTTAAATCTTCAAGCTTTACTGTAGAAATTATTAGGTCATAGTTATTACCTTTTTTCTTATACTCCCATATTGCCCCAATGTCAATAGCATCAACTTCTCTAAAAAGAGTTTTTAATTTAGCTGATAATATTCTCGCCGTGCCAATCCCATTTGGACATATAATAAAAACTCTTAATTTTTTTGATAAAGCTTGCTGTCTTTCAATTGCAGCTCCAATATGCATTGTGATATATCCAATCTCTTCTGCCGGTATCATGAGATTATATTTAGAAAAAATTAACTTGCAAGCTTTATTTACTGCTTTAAACAAATCACCATAATAATTTTTAATTTCTTCTACTAATGGATTGGTAGTCTGAAGTCCCATTGTCAATCTATAAAGAGCAGGTTCAAAGTGCTGTGACAGCCCTACAATAAGTTGTTCGTCATAATTTATCTTTATATTTAAAAGCCGAGAAACTTCTTCCACAACCTCTTTTGATAAATCTTGTAAGGAAATACCAAGTTCTTCAAATCTATTTTGTTTATAGACGTATTTTTTGGGACTTAAATGAAGAGCCAAATATGCCAATTCAGTATCTGGCAAATATACTTCATTTTCTTTCAATATTTTCTCTACATCTTTCATGAAAATAAATTCATTAGAAAGTAAAATGTCTTTTACAAATTCATCGTTAAGCTGTATTGGCTTGTCTATTTTTGTTCTGTAAATAGAAACAAGTAAATGTACAAACATCCCAAAGTAATTTAAGTCAGATAAGTTACCATGTATAACATTCTTAATTTGTTGTGCAATTCTTTTCACTAATTGAACTAACTCATTGTCAAAAACTGTACTAAAAAATGTGTATACATATTTGTCTTTTTCATCATTATAGACAAAAGCTAAAAGTTCTTCTATGGGTTTATAGTTATAAAACAGCTCCACAATTGCATTTCTTTTATCTAATTCACTTCCTTCTACTTTAATCCCATAACCTCTTCTTCTGATAAGAGATAAGTTTCTCATTTTCAGCCATTCCTCTATTTTGTCTAGATAGAGACTTATAGTTCCTTCTACAACATTAAATTGATAACTAAAATAAGCAGCTTTTATGGGTTCCTCTGAAAGTAACAATTGTATTGTCATCAATATTTGCCTTTGCTCTGGAGTTAAAAGCCATTGGAGAGGAATGGCGCCTAAAGAAGCATGGATTTTATCTAACGCTTCTTCCTCTCCTTTTAATATGATTTGTCCATTGTCCTCTATAATAACAGCTTTATATTTTTTTAAATTATTGTTTATAGAGGCTATTTCTCTCATAATAGTTCTTCCACTTACATCCATAAGCTTGGAAAGGTCCTCTATATTAGAAGGACCTTTCTCTATCAAAGTTTTTAATATAAATTTTTGTCTTACAGTTAGATCTTCCATACCCTTCACCATAAATTTTTATTTTATTTTTTAAGGTTCTTTACAAATTCATCATAGACTGTATTGTCTAAAAAGTTTTTGACCGTTACAATTTTAGCATTTGGCACAACTTGAGAAGCTCTTTCTGCAAGGTTTTCCTGTGTAAATACAACATCGGCCTCTTTTGGTATTTGATTTACAGCAGAATGCTTAACTACAATATCCAATCCTGCTTCTTTTAATTTTTTCTTTAAAATAGTTTCTCCCATCGCTGACGAACCCATACCAGCATCGCAAGCAAAAACAATCATTTTAGGCATACCTTCTATTTTTTGTACATTTGGCTTTATTTCTTCAACTTTTTGTCCTTTGCTTTGCGCTTTAAGTCCACTGACTACTGAACGTGCAAATGTCATACTTTCGGCAGACATACTCTCTTCACTAGCTCTCTTAACAATCACTGATGCTATAAGGAAAGATACAACTGCTCCAACTGTAATACCTGCAAGTACAGGAAGTAATCCGCCTTTTGGTGCCATAGCTATTTCTGCAAATATACTACCAGGTGAAGGTGTAGCTACCAAGCCCGCTTTTGTCAAAACAAATGTCGCATCTGCAGCCATTCCACCGCCTATAACTGCCAAGAGTAGTGATGGATTCATTAAAACATAGGGGAAATATATTTCATGTATTCCGCCAAAGAAGTGTATTATGATAGCACCTGGAGCTGATTGTTTTGCATCGCCTTTTCCAAAGAACCAATATGCCAGTAAAACCCCCAAACCTGGACCTGGATCTGTCTCTAGCAAGAAGAATATTGACTTTCCAAGTTCTTTAACTTGTGCTACTCCAAGAGGAGCTAATATACCATGGTTAATAGCGTTATTTAAAAACAATATCTTCCCTGGTTCTATAAAAATTGCTATTAAAGGTAATAAGCCTTTGTTTGTAACCCATTGAGCTGCTGCACCTAATCCTACTGAAATTCCATTTACCACTGGTTCAATGAAAAGAAATGCTAAAATTGCTAATAAACCACCTAAAATGCCTGCTGAGAAATTGTTGACAAGCATTTCAAAACCTGCTGGGATTTTCCCCTCTACAATCTCGTCAAATTTTTTAATGACATAGCCTCCCAAAGGACCCATCAGCATAGCACCAAGAAACATCGGTATAGATGAACCGATTATAATACCTGCTGTTGCAATAGCACCAACTACTCCACCTCTTATATCGTATACAAGCCTACCACCAGTATAGCCAATTAAAATTGGTAAAAGATACGTTATCATAGGTCCAACAAGTTTAGCCAAATGTTCATTTGGAATCCACCCTGTTGGAATAAAGAAAGCAGTAATAAGTCCCCATGCTATGAAAGCACCAATGTTAGGTATTACCATGCCAGCCAAGAAGCCACCAAGCCTTTGCAACTTCGCTTTTACACTTCCGCCGCCAGTTATGAAAGCATTAGTGTTTTGCATAAATTTTACCTCCTTCTTGCATTTATTCTTCTATAATTATTGTAAACCCCTATATGCATTTATGCAATTTAAAGAAAATCAGTTTTGTCATTCGTTTTCTTTGACAAAATTGAAAATAAAATAACCGGCGAAAAGCCGGTTATGATTAATCAACAAATCCATTGTTTTCGGACAATTCTTTATACCAATATCCACTTTTCTTTATAGTTCTTTTTTGTGTTTTTAGATCGACAGATACAAGACCGTAACGGTTTTTATAAGCATTTAAGAAAGACCAGTTGTCCATAAAAGTCCATAAATGATATCCTTTGACATTGCATCCCTCTTCAATTGCTTTATGGAGCCACTTCAAATGTTCTTTTATAAACTCTATCCTGTAATCATCTTGGATAATTCCATCTTTTGTAAAACGCTCTTCTCCTTCAACTCCCATTCCATTTTCCGAAATAAAAGACTCTATATTGCCATAATTATCTCTTAAATTTATCATTATGTCATATATTCCTCTTTCATATATCTCCCATCCTCTATAAGGATTCATTCTTCTTCCTGGCATAATATACTCATCATAAAACCAATTAGGTGTAAATACTCCATATGGATTTGGCATATTTTCCTTAGCTTTAACTCTAATTGGTTGATAATAATTTACTCCTAAATATTCCACAGTGTTATTTTTAATTAATTCTAAGTCGTTATCCAAATACTCTGGCAGATGATTGTATGATTTTAAAAGTTCAATAAGTTCTTTAGGATATTCTCCTTTGACAGATGGATCTAAAAAACTTCTATTATGGAATAAATCTGCAATCTCTGCGGCTTTTAAATCCGCTGGATGGCTGCTCCTAGGATATACAGGGCTTAAGTTTAAAACAATACCTATTTTAGCTCCTTCTATTTGTAACTTTTTAAATTCCTCTATTGCCCTCGCACTTGCCAATACTGTGCCATATGCAAATTGTAACGCTCTTTTGAAGTCTACTATATCTGGATAATGGAAATTATACAAATACCCACCTAATACAGGAACTATTGGTTCATTAAATGTAATCCACCTTTTGACTCTATCTCCAAACAACTCAAAACATGTTTTAGCATATTCAGCAAAATATTCTACTACTTGTCTATTTTCAAAACCTCCTATATTTTGCATTTCTATAGGCATGTCAAAGTGAAATAGCGTAACAAACGGTGCTATATCATTTTTTATAAGCTCATCAATGACATTGTTATAAAACTCTACGGCTTTTTTATTGACTTCACCAACACCACCAGGTATCAATCGCGACCATGAAATAGAAAATCTAAAAGAGTTATGTCCAAGTTCTTTCATCAGTTTTATATCGTCTTTGTATCTGTGGTAAAAATCAGATGTCAAATCTGGACCTACTCTATCGAAAAAGCGATTTGGCTCTTTTTTATACCAATAATCCCATACATTCATTCCCTTTCCATCTTCATATGCAGCTCCCTCTATTTGTACTGCTGACGTTGCAGACCCCCACCAGAATCCTTCAGGAAATTTATATTCTTTAGCCATAATTATTTTCCTCCTTGCGCAAGATAATCCAAAATATTATTTAAAAAGGAAAAAGTAATTTAACGGAAAAAATTATTTTGTAAAATCAGCAATATTTCTATTTATACTGTGGCAGATATTCTTTATTTTGCTCAAGTATATCATCAAGAATTTTTTTAGCAACAGTCGCAGAAGGTACTAATGGATGAATTGTCAACGCCTGTAAAGCTGTATAATAGTCCCCTTTTACCCCTGCTTCTATAGTAAGTTCTTCATAGGCTTTTACTGCTTGCATTAAACCCCTTATTTTCGCTGGCACATGTCCAATATTTATCGGATGAGCCCCATTTCTATCTATTATTGCATTTGTTTCTATCACCACATTATCTGGCAAATCTGCGATTGTACCATTGTTTCTCACATTGACCACATGTATGTCTTTTTTGTCATTATATATTGAACTTATCAGGGAGCAAGCAGCATCAGAATAATGAGCTCCTCCCCTTTTTTCTAATTGCGGCGGTTTTATATTTAAATTTGGATCTTTATATAATTCAAATAATTCTTGCTCTAATTTTTTAACAACTTCTCCTCTTGTACCTACTGTGGCAACTTCTCTTTTTTGTTCCTCAAGCATTTGGTCAGTCAAATAATAATATCTGTGATATGGACAAGGATACATACCAAGTGATTTTATAAATTCAGGATCCCAAGGTAATTCAGGAATATTCTTCATTGTTAAAGATTTTGCAGTAGCATAAGTATCAATTAGTTTATCAGTTTTTTCTATACCATCTAAATATACATGAGTACCCCATACTAAATGATTCAAACCAGCAAAATTTATATAAATTCTCGTTGGATCAACATTCAAAAGTTGCGCAACACCATATACCATGCCTATCGGTACATTGCATAAGCCAATAGCTTTTACATTTGTATGTTTTAAAACCGTTTCTGTTATAACTCCTGAAGGATTCGTAAAGTTAATAAGCCATGCGTTCGGCGCAAGTTCTTCTATATCTCTGCATATATCCAGTATAACGGGTATTGTCCTCTGGGCTTTTGCAAAACCACCGGGTCCAGTTGTTTCCTGACCTATAACATCATACTTTAGAGGAATTTTTTCATCTCGGATTCTGGCATCTATTCCTCCTACTCTAAACTGAGTAACGACAAAATCTGCACCTTTTATGGCTTCACGCCTGTCCAGAGTCAGATGAATGTTTATCCCTATGCCGGCTTTTTCTACCATCCTTTTTGCAAGGCCACCAACAATTTCAAGTTTTTCTTTCCCTTCTTCTATATCTACTAAATATAAGTCTTTAACTGGTAGTTCATTATACCTCTTGATAAAGCCCTCGATAAGTTCGGGGGTATAACTAGAACCCCCTCCAATTACAGCAATTTTCAAATCCTTTTTAAACATTAAAAGTTGCCCCCTTTGTTTGATAAATAACTTTATACAAGTCAATCATTTCCGTTATCAATTCCTTTGCAAGAATTGCATTCATAAGATGGTCTTCTGCATGTACTAAAAGAAGTGTAACTTCCTGTTTTTCTCCCGCCGCTTCTTTGTGTATCATATCCGTTTGAACGTGATGAGCTTCTAAAAGCTCTTCACTTGCTTTATTTAACCACTTTTCGGCCTCCTCAAAATTACCCTCACGCGCATGCTTTAATGCTTCAAAAGAATTGCTTCGTGCATTCCCTGCATGAGATATGATAGTAAAAACAATTTGTTCAAGATCCATTTTTCTGCCTCCTAAACTTTATTTGTTTTTCAGCGCCTCAATTGCTAAATCCAATGTTTTGGCTCCATCTATCATCCCATATATGTTTGGTGGAATTACTCTATATACTTTGTTTTTCTCTTTTGCAAGTTCTGAAACATACTTTTCTTTATACCTAATTTGAGGACCTAATAATATAACATCGTAATCATCTATTACTTTTTCTAAATTATCTGCTGCTTCTGCAAAAATGTATAAGTCTTTCATCCCTCTTTTTTCTCCCTCTTTTTTCATCTTTTCAACTAACAAACTTGTTGACATACCCGCACCACAGATTAATAGAATCCTCATTGTATATACCCTCCTTTTAGTTTAAACTTATTTTAATATCGAATAGTTAACTAATAAAATGTTATTATTCAGAATAAATTGTAAAACATCTTTATCAGTCAATATTGTTCTTTCAATTTCTCTTTTTGTATTATAAGACGAAATATTCATTAATTCGTTGTCTACATACGCTGGATGGCTCATTATTTCTGTTATACCTTCCTCTATACTACCTAATATAGACAATAAATTTTCTTTTTTAACACCTTCATCATAGAAATTATAAATAAAATTATCAACTGTTTTTAAACCAGCTTTAATAATTATTTCCCTATCCAATGGAGTAGATCGTACAGGTAAGTTATATTTGTGAGCCATTTCTATAAATACATCTATTACCTTGGGATGACTTTGCACATGATGATGGCTATCCATATGAGTGATAGAAACCCCTAAAGAAAAAGCTTTTTTAATCTGCTCTTCTATTTCTGTTCTGATTTGATCCACATCAGCATCATCTAAAGAATGTGGAAAGCCTCTTTTAAAATACCCTCTTTCATCTATCAAGGTATTTACTTTTCCAGCACTACTCAACGGTTTACCAGCATCTAGAGTTATGTGTATTCCAAAACCCAAATCTGGACATAATTCTTTTATTTGTAAAGCTTCATTAGCATAAGGCATATTACACATTATAGAAGTACTTCTTAAAATACCGTTTTTATAGCATTCAACAACTCCTTTATTAACTCCTTTTGTCAGCCCAAAATCATCAGCATTTACAATTAGATATTTCATCTGTACCACTCCTTTTTATGGAATATATATCCTGAGAGGCAACGCCTCTCAGGATATATCATTATGCCTTCGTCTCAGCTAATTTTTCTTCTTCTTTTTTCAATTGCTGCTCTTCTTCATATTTCTTATTGTCCCATAGTTTCAAGAAAGGATAATAAATTGCTCCAGCTACAGCAAAATTTATAATCTGTAAAATAATAGCTTTCCAATCTCCCGTTGTTAAGAAACCACTAATTAATACAGGAGTCGTCCAAGGAATTAAAGCATAAGGTCTTGCCACTAAATTCAACGCCATCGCTATGTATGTGATAAGTCCTGCAGAAATAGGAGCTAATATAAACGGCACAATCATGACTGGATTCATAACTATTGGCATACCAAATGTTATAGGTTCATTTATATTGAATATACCAGGTCCAATAGCAGCCTTACCTACTGCTTTTAATTGTTCTGATTTTGTTGCAAATAGTAAGAGCAAAGCCAACGCAAGAGTTGTTCCAGAACCACCTATATAAATGAATATATCAAAAAATTGTTGACATACAATATTAGGCAAGATTTTTTCTCCAGCAATTTTAGCAGCTGAATTTTGTTGAGTAAAAGTAAGCCATATCGGTCCCAAAATTCCTCCTACTAATGCAGCTCCATGAATACCTACGCTCCACAAGAATTGAATTGCTAATATGGCAAGTATTACCGCAGGAAGTGTAGAACCCAGCTTCATAAGAGGTATAGCAATTAATTTATTAATAGCTTCCGGTATTGTTAAATGGATTGTTTTAATTAGTATCATGTGTATTATCCAAATAGAGGTAATAATTACAGCACCAGGAATCAATGCCGCAAAAGCTCTACCGACAGAGGGTGGAACTCCTTCAGGCATACGAATAATCAAATTTTTCTCTACAAATTTCCTTTGGACTTCTACTGTAAAAATTGCTATGATCATTGCAACAAACAACCCTTGGCTTCCCATCCAACTCAGAGGAATGTTACCATCTTGTGTTAAAGGTACTGACAACATAAAAGTCGACAAACTCAATACTCCAGAAGCTACAGGATCTATTTTATATGTTCCTGCCAGTGAATAAGCTATTGTAAAAGATGCAACCATAGCAATTATCCCAAATGTTGCATTGACTATTTTTAACAAATCATTGACATAAGGTTTAACAAGGGCTTCAAGAGCAGGTATAGGCGGAAAAGCTATAATTAAGAAGAATGACCCAATGAGAAGTAATGGCATTGTTGCAACTATTCCGTCACGAATCGATTTTAAGTGTCTTTGTTCAGCAAGTCTACCTGCTACAGGCATAAAATATCTGTCAAGAAAATTAATAAATGCATCCATTAGACCAACTCCTTTTTTAAATTTTTGCACTATATTTTATGCAGAAGTCATGCCAAATAGCACTTGCCCCGCGGACTCTTGCTTTTCCGCCTTGAATGATGATATCATATCAAACCCGTTTCAATGTGTATCGTTTAAAAACGTATTCAATACACATATGTGTATTAAAGTGAATAGATTATTTTCATCATATTTACACATTCTTCGTCTGAAATTTTTACACTACATCCTTGTTCGATAATCCTTATAACTTTTTTTATAATATCAAACTCTTTTGGATAATTCTTAATGTATTCTTGTGTATCCTTAATGTGTATTAATTGTTTCCCTTGTAATATACGCTCAATTACACAAGCAAGATGAAGTATTAATCCTATTGTAATATCTTCATTTAAATTTACTCCTTCTCTTATTAAAGCTGCGTAAAATCTTTTAAAAGAAGATATATACTTTTCTGAATCTATCTTTATATTTTCTCTTATGACCTCCTTCATGTTATCAATTACCTCAATTTGCGAAAGAGCTTCAATTTTATTTTTCAATACAGATAATTTATCATTATCAAACACATCTGAGGTAGAAATATACAATATAGAATCATCCTCTGGATTTATAGCACTTACAACAGCTAAAATATTTTTTTCTTCTTTGATGTTGAGTAGTTTTCTTCTAAATTCTCTTTTATTTTCAATTTCAATTGGAATAACATGAATATCTTTCTCTTTTAAGTCAAGGTTTTTTTCAAGTATTGATTTAAGTTTAACTGCTGTCCCTTCACCAGTTATACAAGCAGTTATGATAACATTCTTTTTAAGAGAATCTTCAAATTTAACGCTGTCTTTATAGATTTTTCCCACATAAGGACTAAAATTGACAACTGCATCATACACTTCCTCTAAAGATGCGTTAAGGATTGCCTTTCTTGCTGCCTCTAAAACCATAGGAGTAGAAACCATTTCAATTGTTTTGACGGGTATTCCTGTCTTTTCGTATATCATGTCACCAAATAACACTAATGACCCCATGTCGACAAGGAGTAAAACGCCTCTTCCTTTGTCAGCTCTCTTTACAATATTAGTTAAATTATTTAACGCAACTTCTGGTTTTTGATCAAGCGGCATATTGTATCCAATTACATAATTTTCACCTAAAAGTCTATTGGAAACCTCCGCAATGGAAGTAGCAGCGGCTTCTCCATGCATTGCAACAATAATACCTACCCTTTCGTCTTTTTCTTTTGTTTCCTCCTCAAGACATAAAAACATTGTAACAAAACCCACTTCATCATCAGGTACTTTTATGTTAAACTCTTTTTGGACTCTTTCTCTCAAAACCTTTGCCACTTCAAATTCTTTTTCATACACCTTCTTTATATTTTCCAGCTGATGATTTACAATGTCTTTGCCACTTAATATTCTTTCAACAGAACTGGCTACATGCATAGAAAGGCCGTATAAGGTTTTATCACTGAACTGTCTATTGAGTCTTTTACTAGCGTAATTCAAAAAATCGTTTACCATATCGACAATCTTTTTATCCACTACTTTATACAATTCCTCCAAATTATTTTTATCCAGATTTAAGAGATACCTTTTCAAATATGTCTCTATATCAATACTCATGATGAGTTTTATATCACTTTCGTTAAGTCCTTTTTGCTCCAAAGCTTTCCTTTTTTCTTCTAGCGCCTCATAAAAGTTGAATATCTGATTATTCTGTTGGATAACAGGAGTAGCATTATCGGATGAAAACTTTATTATATCTCCTGTCATAAATTTATCAATCTCATCTTTTGACTCTTTATACCTAAACAATCCTCTTCTAACATACTCAGGTAAATCTTCAGTATGCACGCATACTCCTTTATCTCTTTTCATCATGTATCCAAGATAAGCCTTTGCAATTGAAAGTTTTATATCACTTTTCAGTTGACCTATATTATTAGGACACTCATAAAGCAAAAGAGCTTTTAGAGCATTTGAAGTTATCATAATATCAGTGTTAATAAAAATTGCTGCTTCTTCTCTAAAAAAACTTTTAATAAGTTCAAATCTTTCCTCATATGTTCTATCTGCTAAAGCCGGCAATTTAATCACCATTGGTATCCGCCTTATAAAAGTCCTAAGAAGAGTAGACTCAATGTTCTCTGTTGTAGCGCATATTATTAAAACATTCGCTTTATGTTGTGTTTCAGATTCTCCAAGTCGTCTATAAAGCCCTTTATCAATCAGATAAAAAAGCATCTCTTGTCCTTCTGGTGGAAGTCTATGGACTTCATCAAGAAAAAGTATGCCACCATCTGCTTTCTCAACAAAGCCCATTCTATCCTTATCGGCACCTGTATACGCTCCTTTTTTCACTCCAAACAGTTGTGACATTAAAAGTTGTGGATTATTAGCATAGTCAGCACAGTTAAAAGTCACAAAAGGAGCGTTTCTTTTTATTCTCCCAATTTCTTTTGCAAAACTATACATGACTTCTGCAAACATGGATTTGCCAGTACCCGTTTCCCCAAGCAAAAGCGTATGAAGGCCATTAGGTGGGTAAATTATAGCAGCTTTTGCTTGCTGTACAGCATTTTTAAGGCTTAAATTAGCTCCTATTATGCTGTCAAATACGTCTTTCACTACCATATCGCTTTCATCAGAAACCATATCAAGTTCTTTAACCTTATACAAAACTGGTTTACCTTCAACTTTTATAACTTTTCCTTCTCTAAAAAGGGTATTTAAATCGCTGGAAGCATTTGTTCTTTGTATATTAAGAGCATGTGCAATCTCAATAGCTGAAACTCCAACCACTTCTCCTTTTTCAGCCAATTGCTTATTGCACAATTCCTTCAAACAGTTATAAACTTTATCAATTCTTTTCACATTCTTCGCCCCCTTTATGATACATTTTATCATAAAAGACAAAAAATAATACACTTTAAAACACATAATCATTATTAAGATTTTAAGGAATTTTTCTATATAAATAATAAAAAGAACCCGCAGGACTCCTTTATAAAAGCAATTACAGCTTCTACATCATCTTTACATAAATATGCCCTAATATATCCCCTGCAAGGTCTATTTTGTCTGCACAGTTGCTTAAATGTCTGAAAATTTCCCTCATTTTTAAAATATATTTTACATCTTCTTCTTCAAACAGTTTCGCTAAATTTTTTCTATATAAATTCTCCACTTCATTTTCATATTTTTTAGCTTTTAATGCCTGTTTCATACCTTCTTTTTTATTTTTATTAAGATTGCACACTGATTTGTGGATAAGGTCAGTACTAAATTTTATAACAGTAACAATTTCCTGCAATTCTGATGTAGGTTGTAAATTATATATTTCCATCTCTTTAACTGTTGTATCAGCATAATCTAATATGTCATCAATAGCTTTTGACAGCTGAAAAATATCTTCTCTGTCAAAGGGAGTAATAAAGGTCTTATCAAGTTCATCTATTAGCTCCTGTCTTTTTCTGTCAGCTTCTTTCTCTATTTTATTTACTTCATGTCCATCTTCGATATTACCTGTTGTCATGTATTTCTCAAGAGCGCAAACTCCTTCAAGAGTTAATTTTGACTGTTCTTCTAGTAATTTATAGAAATCTATTTCTTTAGAAAATAACCATTTAAATACATTCACTCTTTTCACCTCCCTCATAAAAGTTTAGTCAAACCGTAAATTAAATAAGAGATTATAAAAGAAACGGGAATTGTTATGAACCACGCCATAATCATTCCCCTGGCAAACTGCCATCTGACAGCAGTAGGCCTTTCTTTCGCCCCAATACCTAAAATCGAAGAGTTAATTAACTGTGTCCCACTGATTGGTGCACCAATGATTGATGCTATACTTACAACTAAAAGGGAAGAAAGCTGTGCATTAAAGGAATGAAAAGGCTTTATTCTGTATATTCTTGTTCCTACACTTTTGATCATCCTAAATCCTCCTAATATAAGTCCTAAAGAAATCATTAAAGCTGCCATGTATTTTATGTTAAAAGGTACTTCAAAATTATGAGTTTGTCCCTTTATCATCATTAAAATAACGATTAAACCCATTCCTTTTTGGGCATCATTTGACCCCTGTCCTGCATTAAGAAAAAAGAGAGTAAAATATTGCAGTTTTTTAAGCACGTTATTCGCTTCCGGTGTTTGATTTTTCAATATTTCTGATAAAAAAAACGTTACTAAATATCCCGTAACAAATCCTATTATAGGAGACAGAAACAACGGAAGAATAGCTCTAAATAGTATACCTTGTACATTTATTGAGTTATAACCATATTCTAAGACAAAAGGTCCCAACATTCCGCCAATTAACGCGTGAGAAGAACTAGAAGGTATTCCAAAATACCAAGTGATAAAGTTCCATGTCATGGCACCTATTAAACCGGATAATATCAATAAACTAATAGTGGAACCGCTTTTAAATAAATACTCATATTTTATAATATCCTTTGCCATTGTTTGACTGACATTAGTACTTATTATTGCTGTACCCAAAAATTGTGCAACAGCTGCAAGAATAAAAGCTTTTTTTGCATCTATAGACCTTGAAAATATAATAGTAGCAACAAGATTTCCTTCGTCGTGAAAACCAGTTACAAATATATAAAAAAATATTACTATGATTGTGATAGAATAAAAATCCATGACATCACCTCAAGTAAAAAAGTATATATTTAACTTTTATTTTACGCACAAATACTTAACACAATTATACAAGTTATTTACATGTACTTCAAATTTCAAAAAACACAAAAAGCATGTTTTAAAATTTTCTGCACTTAAAAACATGCTTTTCTACAATACATATAAATATTCTTTATGAACAAAATAAATATGAGAAATTTTAAAATTGGGGTGATGTTATGGCAAAGGAAAATGATAAATACACAAAACCTCCAAAGCCGGATGACCGCTCAGATAATGTAGAGAAATTGCAACAGATGATACACGATACTATAGAAAATTATAGAGAAGCAGAAGATTACCTAAAATTACACGCAGAAGAACTTCCTCCTGAAGAAATAGAAAGGATTAAACAGAAAAACAAAAATAGGCTCACAAGTATACAAAACATGAGAGAAGAAATAATAGATGAAGTACACGACAACGACAAAAAGTAGGTATAAGAGGCGGATTACGCCTCTTTATACAATTTATTTAATTCAATGGCAATTTTCGCACCTACATGGGCATTATTTTTGACAAGTTCAATATTAGCTTTTAAGCTTTCACCTTGTGTCAAATCTTTTATTTTATCCAACAAAAAAGGTGTTATTTCTTTACCTTTTATATTGCGTTTTTCTGCCTCATAAAGAGCATCTTCTATTGCTTTATCTATATAAGCTTTATCCAAGGCATATTCTTCTGGAATAGGATTTGCAATTAAAGCCCCACCTTTGAGGCCTAAATCCCATTTTGTCTTTATAATTTTTGCAGCCTCTATTTCGTCATCAACTTTATAATCAACTTTAAGTCCGCTTTCTCTTGTATAAAAAGCTGGAAACTCTGAAGTTTTAAACCCTACCACAGGAACCCCAAAGGTTTCAAGGTATTCAAGAGTACGTGGGAGGTCAAGTATTGCCTTTGCACCTGCGCATACAACTGCTACGTCTGTATTTGCAAGTTCTTGTAAATCAGCTGATATATCAAATGTTTGTTCTGCTCCTCTGTGGACACCTCCTATACCTCCTGTAACAAACACTTTTATGCCTGCAAGAATTGCACAAATCATTGTTGCGGAAACTGTAGTGGCTGCACTAAGTCCTTTTGCTAAAACTACGGGTAAATCTCTTCTGCTAGCTTTTAATATTTCTTTTGAAGTTCCCATAAATTCGAGTTCTTCTTCGCTTAATCCAATTTTTATTCTTCCATTTATAATGGCAATTGTAGCAGGTATAGCTCCATGTTCTCTTACAATATTCTCCAAAGTTTTAGCCGTCTCAATATTTTCAGGATAAGGCATTCCGTGAGATATTATAGTGGACTCAAGGGCAACAACAGGCTTCCTTTCTTCCATTGCTTCTTTAACTTCTTTTGACAAATCAATAAACTTATTCATTTTACAATCTCCTTTACTATATTTTTTAATTGATTTTCATTTAAAAATGGATTTACTGTATAAGGTGAGGATATTGTAAGAGATGCCGCAGCAAGACCAAGTTTTGCCGATACATCCAGAGGATAGCCATTAAAAATACCATAGACCAAGCCAGCCGTCAAAGCATCTCCTGCACCTGTAGCATCAACAATTTCGGCTTGATATGGTTCTATAAATTTTTCAACTTCTTCTGAAGAAATATATACCCCTCTTTCTCCTAAAGTTACTATGACATTTTTGACACCTTTTTGTCTTAAATATTTAACTGCTTTTTTCATATCCTCATCATTTGCTATTTTAGCTGAAGTTATCGATTCAAGTTCTTCTTTATTTGGAGTTACATAATCTATTTTGTCAAGTACACCTATTAATTTTTTTGCTTTGTCGATGGAAACGGGCTCTGCCACTACAGGAATATTGTGATTGTAGCAAAGCTCCACAATATATTTAATGCTGTCTCTGGGAATATTTGTATCAAAAACTACAATCTCACTATTTTTTATAACTTCCATCTTGGACTCAAGATATTGTATATTTAACTCTTCTAAAATGTCCATTCCCGAAAGAGCCACATCCATATCACCAATTGCATTAAGAATGGCAAGATATATACCTGTACGCCTTGTATTTGAAATTACAATCTGTTCAACATTTACCCCTGCTTGCCTTGTCTCCTCAAGAAGCCTTCTTCCTTCATCATCATTACCCACAACGCTCAAAAGTGTAACAGGTAAGCTAAGCTGTGCAAGGTTGTGAGCAATATTTCTTCCTACACCGCCAGGTGCTATGTTTATGTGTCCCGGATTTGAAGTATGCTGCTTAAGCTCTGAATAGGGTTTACCTTTTATATCTATATTTGCTCCTCCAATTACAGTAATACCTTTAAAGTCCCTCACCACATAGCCTCTTCCTAATATAAAGCCCTTTTTCATGAGGTTTGCTATGTGCCCTGCAACAGCTGACCTGCTAATACCCATAAGCTGTGCTAATTCTTCTTGAGAAATCATTGGATTTTTCTTTATAAATCTCAATATCTCTTTTTCCCTCTGTGTCAATGCCACATCAATACACTCCTAAACAATTATTTGTTTATCAAACATTTGCAAGTATATTATATCATAAAAATGCAAATAAAAAAACTGCTTATTTTAAAAAGCAGTTTCATTTCAATTTTCTTAATATTTCTTCCCTCAAACTACTCACTATTTGAAAAGCTTCTTTAGCTTCTTCAACAGTTCTTAAAGTGTCAAAATCAATAGGATATCGTGCAGAAACAGCATATTCATTTAATATGTTAATTTTATCAAAAAATTTTTCCAATGTAGCATCATATGTTTTACATTTACCTAACAAAAAAACCAAATCGTGCGTTTTGGGTACAAAATCAGAATTATATAACAAAAAGGCTTTTAGTAATTTTTCAGCAGACTGATGACAAATATAACAAAAAGAATCTTCCAGTCCTTCTATTCCTTCTTCTTTTATTGTTTCAGCAATTTTATAATCTTGTTCTGCTCTTTTCAGCCATTTTTTATAATCAGTTGAATCCGCCATATATAATCTTTCCTTCCTTTATTATAGTTGCAGTAAAAGACCTATCATCTTTTATTACCTGCTTTAATTCATCACTAGTATATGTCAAAATATCCAATGGTTTATTAACAAATCCAATTATCTCTCTTAGTTTAATACGTCGTTGAACATTATTTAAATCTTCTACTCCATCCCATATAATCAGCAAATCAATGTCAGAATTTTCATCATTATCATTCTTTGCTGTGGAACCGAAAAGAATGATAGCCTTTGGGTTGATAGTATCAATTAACTTCTCTTTTATCTCATTAATAATGTTCTCAGTCTCATTCATAAAAAACACCTCTAGCTCATCTTTCGTAAATATTATATCATACAACCAAATTTTTTAACAATAATATGTATTATCCAGAAATCATACCAATCTACTTAATAATATATGATAAAATCACATAGCTAACAATACCAACAACAACAGGTGTAAATAGCTTCCTCGTAAAATATGCAGCTATAAATGTCGGTATTGCTGAAAGTAAATATACATTTGATAAATCTAAATATAATTTTTCATCTTTAATAAAAATTACTGGAAATAAAAGAGCTGAAAGAACTGCCACAGGCACATACTCAAGAAATGACTTTACAGCCTGAGGAAGTTCTATTTTAGTTAAGCCATAAACAGGCATAAATCGTGGAATATATGTAACCAAAAACATCCCAATAACACTTATTATAAATTTCGTACCCATTTGTCAAGCAATACCCCCATTCCTGCACCTATTAATGCAGCTACAATGACATTTGTATTTCCTGGTAATATAAACATCAAAGTTATAGACAGCAAACCCGAAAATATACTTATAAAAACTTTTTTATACCCTGATATTTGCATAAGTAGCAATGCAATATACATTGCGGGAAGCGCAAAATCAAGCCCTACGTTTATAGAGCCTCCTATTAAACTTCCTGATACAGCACCTAAAAATGAAGAAAATACCCAGGCTGTATAGGAGGTTAAAAATAGTTGGTAGAAATAACCTTCAGTGTATTCAGAGTTACTTTGCAAATCTGTAATCGCAACAGCATATGTCTCATCAGTAATAAAAAAAGATAATATTGGTATATGTTTCCTCGATATGTGTTTCATATACTGCGATAGTGATGTACTATATAAAAAGTGCCTCAAATTCACTATAAATATTGTAGATACCAATGTAACGATACTTGTTCCTGCACTAAGCAAACTTATACCAATAAATTGTGCTGAACCCGCATATACAAAAAGAGACAATGCCATCACTTGTGAAATAGTAAAACCGCTTTTCACGCCAACTAGTCCATAAGCAAAACCTATTGGCAAATATCCTAACACAATAGGTAGTGCACTTTTAACTCCATTTATACTCTTTTTAACATCACTATCTACTATCATAATTTACTCCCTCACCATCACTAAAAATATTTATTTAAAAGCAGGAGCATACCTCCTGCTTCAGACTGTAGACAAACTTTCGAAAATAGGATATTTTGCAATCGGTGCGACTTGTGACAAAGCGTCAACAAAACTTAACAAGACCGAGGGTGGAGGCAGGGCCGTAGCCACGGATGGCGGAGGCGGGCACTAAGACAGGGATGTCGAATGTGCCCGGTACCCTGCCGGAACCCGAAGGTCGAGTTTAGTTTTGTCGCTTTGGAACATCGGAGTGACGATGCAAAATATCCTATTTTAAAATTTTTTGACTTTGTCAACAAACTGAAGCAGGAGCATACCTCCTGCTTTAGTTTATTTCACAACAATATTTACAAGCCTGTTTTTGACAACTATAACCTTCTTTATCTCTTTTCCATCCACATATGCTTTTACATTTTTATCTGAAAGAGCAAGCTTTTCTACTTCTTCGTCAGTAGCATTTGAAGGAACTTCAAGCCTTCCTCTTAGCTTGCCGTTTACCTGGACAGCTATCTCTACAACATCTCTTTGTAGAGCTTTTTCATCCCACTCAGGCCATTTCTGATTGAAAACAGAATATTCATACCCAAGTTTTCCCCACATTTCTTCAGAAAAGTGAGGAGCAAATGGCGCCAAAAGTTTTATTAAATCTGCCACCACTTCTTCATAAAACTTGATATTTTTAACTTCCACATCTACCTCATATTTATAAAGGGCATTTACCAGTTCCATTATCCTCGCTATTGCAGTATTAAACTGAAATTTGTCCGCATCTTCTGTGACACTTTTTATAGTATAATGTCTTATATAGTTTAATTCTTTTTCTTCTTCTCCCATTTCATCTTTAGTTTTACTGGAATTATTTCTTATTTCAACGAACTTCTCTATGAATCTTTCCACTCTGTTGACAAATCGAGCAATAGCCTTAATACCATCATCATTCCACGGCCCACCTTCAGAATAAGCAAATCCAAACATAAGGTAAAGCCTGAATACATCAGAACCATATTCTTTAATGTATTCGTCAGGCGAAATGACATTTCCTTTAGATTTACTCATTCTGCTTCCATCAGGGCCCAATATTGTGCCTTGATGCACTAATGATTTAAAAGGTTCATCAAAGTCAAGATATCCCAAGTCTCTTAAAGCTTTTGTGACAAACCTTGCGTACAAAAGATGCATTGTCGCATGCTCTGCTCCACCTACATACTTGTCAACAGGCAACATTTTATTTATCCATTCTTTATTGAAAGGCTCTTTGTCGTTTTTGTTGTCGGGATATCTCAAAAAGTACCAGGAAGAATCTACAAAAGTGTCAAGGGTATCGGGGTCTCTTAACGCTTTGCCTCCACATTTTGGACAAGTAACGTTCATAAAGCCTTCATGCTTTTTAAGTGGAGACTCACCTGTTGGAGCAAATTCCACATCATAAGGGAGTAATACTGGTAAATCTTCTTCTGGGACAGGGACTATGCCACAGCGTTCACAGTGAATTACAGGTATTGGAGCCCCCCAGTATCTCTGCCTTGAAACAAGCCAGTCTCTCAATCTGTAATTAACCTTAAAAGAAGCTCTACCTTCTTGTTGCAATTTCTCTACAATCTTTATCCTTGCCTCTTCTGATTTTATACCTGTAAATTCTCCACTGTCTATAAGCACTCCATACTCAACAAAGGGTAGACTGTCGTCCACATCTCCAATTCCTTTTATCACTCTTTTTATAGGAAGGTTGTATTTTGTTGCAAATTCATAATCTCTTTCATCATGGGCAGGAACAGCCATGACACAACCTGTTCCATATGTTGCAAGGACATAGTCTGCTATCCAAATAGGGAGTTTCTCTCCCGTTAGAGGATGAATCGCGTATGCTCCTGTAAATACTCCTGTCTTTTCTTTTTCAGTAGACAACCTTTCAATTTCACTTTGTTTTCTCGCGTATTCTTTATACTCCTCAACAGCTTGTTTATATTCATCTGTAGTAATTAAATCCACAATCTCATGTTCTGGAGCGATAACTACATACGTTGCTCCATATAACGTATCAGCCCTTGTTGTAAACACCTTAAATGTCAGGTCTTTGCCGTCAACTTTAAATTCTATCTCTGCTCCATCCGACTTTCCAATCCAATTTCTCTGCATTATTTTTGTCTTTTCAGGCCAATCAAGTTCATCCAGTTTTTCAAGGAGTTCTTCTGCATAAGCAGTTATCTTGAAAAACCACTGAGTCAAATCTTTCTTTGTAACTTCAGTACCGCACCTTTCACATTTTCCATCTATAACTTGCTCGTTTGCAAGAACAGTTTGACAGCTTGGGCACCAATTCACTGGAGCTTTCTTTCTATAGGCAAGGCCTGCCTCAAAAAGCTTAAGGAAAATCCACTGTGTCCATTTATAATAGTCCGGCAAGCAAGTTATTACTTCATAGTCCCAATCAAAAGTTGCCCCCATTTCTCTTAACTGCTTTTCCATCGTTCTTATATTTTCCATAGTTGAATCATAAGGATGTATTCCTGTCTTTATTGCATAATTTTCTGCAGGAAGACCAAAAGCATCAAACCCCATTGGATGAAAAACTTCATATCCCTGCATCCTTTTAAGTCTTGCCCATGAATCTGTAGGACCATAATTGTACCAGTGCCCTACGTGAAGTTTAGCACCTGATGGATAAGAAAACATCTCTAAACAGTAAAGTTTTTTGTCCACATTTTCAGGATTAAACTTGTATAACTTTGTTTCTTCCCATTTTCTTTGCCACTTTCTATCGACTTCAACAGAATACGCCATATATTTCACCTCTAACTTAATTTTAATTTTATTAAAAAAAGCCCTTCATCTCATAAGAGACGAAAGAGCTACTCTTCCGTGGTACCACTCTTTTTGGCGCAAAAGCGCCCTCTCAAACCTGTAACGGCGGTAACCGTGCATACCTACTACAATTTAGTATGCCTGCTCCCTGGCGAGTTTCGGCATCTTAGGCTACCGTTTTACACCCACCAACGGCTCTCTTAAAGCTTACAATGCCTACTGCTCCGCTTCATCGCATTTTTCATTGATTTGTACATTATTTTATTATAAAACTAAAATAAATGCAAGGGTATTGTTACCTTTTGTTAAGATTTTCGTCTATAAAAGTGAAAGGTACTAATAAGGGGCGAGAAGGGAGGCCAAATTTGTGCCAGAAAGTTTTATTGAATTTTATGAGAAAAACTTTGACGATGTGTACCAGTACGTATACTTTAAAGTCGGCAACAAATGGGATGCAGATGACATTGTAAGTGAAATTTTTCAAAAAGCCTTCGAAAAGTATAATACAGTAAAATCAAACCCAAAGGCATGGATTTTTTCTATAGCTCGAAATACTGTAACAGACTATTACAGAACAAGGAAAAACCTGGTATCAGAAGAACTCATCATGGAATATTCTTATACCGATGTATTTGAGGACAAATTTGAAAAGGAAGTAGAATTAAATTGTCTTAAAAAGTCAATTTACGCCTTGCCAAAAGAAGAAATAGAAATTATAAACCTGAAATATTTTGCCGGCATGACTCATAAGGAAATATCTCAAACAATTGAAAAAACTGAGGAAGCAGTCAAAATGAAGGCTTATAGGATTATTCAAAAATTAAAAAATCTTGTAGCAAAATGTTTGGAGGGATGAAAATGGACGAAAAAAGAATAGAAGAAAACCTCAATAAATTAAAAGACTTAATTCCTGTAAATTATCAGCTTAAAGAATCTCTTAAAAAAAGATTTAAAAGAAACAGATGGAAAAAGAGAGGTGTAGTAATCGTAGCAGCTGCAGCAATACTTTTAATGGTTTTTTCTTTCGGCATCAAACACCTGCAAGACAACCTAATAACAAAAGTAAATGCAGAAGAATTAAAGATAATAAATCAAATTTCTTTCATAACTTTAGGAAAAATGAATGCTGGCAAAATAGCAGAATATAACGGGACCATATATGTACCTTTGCATGAAGAGGGAATTTATAAATACGACAGCAAAGGCTTTAAAAAAGTAATTGACAAACCCGCCAGCGAAGTGGCTGTCTCACCAGATGGGACAAAATTGGTGTTTGTAACGAGAACATCTGTCGGTAAAAGTGCAATTTATGTAAAAGATTTGAAGGATGGAAAAGAAAATAAAATAATTGAAAGCAAGAATTCAGATACCTACTATAGCGACGCGACCTTTTCACCAGATGGAAATAAAATAATTTACACTGAACAAGTAATTATACCTAGAGAAACCCACGGCTTTGAAGTAAAAGAAAGCAACATAAACGCTGTAGATTTAAAAAATTCAAAAGTTACTAAACTAGCCGAGGGATGCTGTGGATCTTTTGTAAAAAATGCTGATGCTATAGTTTTCGAAAGGGATAGTAAGATAATCTATAAAAATTTAAAAGACAACAGCGAAAAAATAATTGACGAAGGCAAAAGGCCTTCCGTATCGCCAAATGGGTACTATATCGCTTATGAAAAAAATGAGCTCAAAGAAGAAAAAATAGAAGATATAAACGTAACGGTAAGTATTAGCAACATTTGGATAGCAGATGCTTCCTCTTTAACAACCAAAAAGCAAATTACACTAAACGTGCCAAAGAGTATACCCCCAGGAATGCCTAAAGAAGAAATTCAAAACTACGTAACGAGTACTCTATACACTTATTACTGGCCTGTGTGGAGTAGTGATTCAAAAAGCATCTTCGTCTTGAAAAACCTAAATGAGGATAGAAGAGGAAATGTAATGCAGCTTATGAAAATTGAACTGGGTACAGAAACATTAACACCTGAGGAAGTAGTAAAAAAATTTTTGCAAGCTATAATAGTAAGGGATGAAGATTTTGCAAGGGTGCTGATGAAAAATCCTCCTCAGATAATGACTGTATCAAACCCCCACCCTGTAGCCTATGAAATATTAGGTTCAGGCACAGAAGGCAGTACACCTTATGTAGATGCTTCTTTAACCTATGGATATATTATGAATGGATATTGCTCTTTAAATAAATCCCGTTACTATCTGTCTCCTGACAGCAATGGCTATATAATCGACAGCATAAAAGATTTAGGAACTATAGAGTTTATTGAAAAAAAAGGAACCTTTTATAAAATAGAAAACAATGTTGAGACAAAGCTATTTGACAAAGGAGAAATCCCCAAAGAAATTTTGCCAGACAATTTCAATGCTGCTACTTTGACTTACAGCCCAAAAACTAATACTATATTTTTCACAATGCAAACCGATGATAGGTCTCAAACCCGGATAATAAGCTATGATATATCAAAAAAAGAATTTAAACTAATAGATTCTCTTGAAAATACAATTATACCAGATATTAAAGTAGATTCCAGTGGAAAATATCTTGCAGTACTCGCTTACAACAATACCTCACAACAGTCAAATGCTTACGTGTACAATCTCAAGACAGGGAAAAGAGAAGATTTGAGGTTAAGATTTGAAAATACAAAAATAGAGGAAATATCGCCTCAATTCTGGCAGCAAGATAAACTTATATTTCAAATTTCACTAAAAGAAGGGTTTTTGTACTACGTATATGACCCTTATAAAGATGAGGTTTTAATACCATAATTTTAAGGCAGGCTAAAAAGCCTGCCTTAACTGATGTTGTTTTGTAAAAAATGCCCTGTATGTTAAAAAAGTCACCGCAAAACATGAAATCGCTACTGTTGATGCCAACATAAAAGTAACCATTATCTGGTACTTAACTGCCTCAATAGGGTCCACTCCTCCCAATATGAGACCTGTCATCATCCCCGGAAGTTGCACGATGCCTAGAGTTTTCATGCTGTCAACTGTTGGAATCATCCCAGTCTTTATCGCTGTCTTTATCACCTTTTGAGCCGCTTGTCTTGAAGTTGCACCAAGTGACAAATACGCTTCTATCTCCTCTGACCTATTTTTTATCTCGTCTTTTAGCCTTGAAACAGCAAGTCCTGAGGCTACCATTGAATTTCCTATTATCATTCCTGATACAGGTATAACTTCCTGTGGCCTAAAATGAATATTTCCAAACAAAATAAGTAAAGAAATTGTAATCGCGGCACTTAAAGCAATTGAAAAAGTGATAAAATAAAAAACATTCGGTATTCCCTTTCCTCTTTTTGAAGCATTATTTCCAGCAACTACTATCATTAAAGTCACCATAGCCAAGGTAAATAAAGCACTGTTTGCAGCAAATATATAGTGTAAAATGTATCCCACTATTGTAAGCTGCACAACCGCTCTTATAGTACCTATGACTATTTCCTTTTCAATCCCCAGCTTTTGGTAATAAGAAACAAAAATTGATATTAGCACAAGACTTGACGCCAATGTCAAAGACAATACACTCATTTAACTTCCTCCTTTAACTTGCCTTGTATAAACAATTTTGTAATTTCATTTTGGGGATTTGTAAAAAAATCATAAGTTTTAGCATATTCTATTAATTGCCCTTTGTTAAGCAGTGCTGTGTAATCTCCAATGCGCTTAGCCTGTTCCATGTTGTGAGTTATCCAAATAATCGTCAAGTTCATTTTTTCTTTTAGGTAAAATATCAATTTCTCTACTATTTCTGTTGAAGTAGGGTCAAGGGCTGAAGTGGGTTCATCAAGTAAAAGAGTTTCAGGATTATTTGCAAGAGTTCTAGCTATAGAAACTCTTTGCTGTTCCCCTCCTGATAAATTTTTCACATCCCTTGTAGCATACTCACTATTCAATCCTACAATGCTCAAATAATACTCCACATGGATATTTTTTTCGCCTTTAAGCATTGGTCCATACTCAATATTCTCTTTAACTGTTCCTTCAAAAAGATGAGGTTGCTGAAAAACCATTCCAATTCTCCTTCTTAAGTCTATCACATCTATTGTTTTAATATCCACGTCGTCTATTAAAATACTGCCATGGGTTGGTTCTATCAATCGGTTTATCAGTTTAATCAAAGTCGATTTTCCAGCTCCAGAAGGGCCGACAATAGTATGTATTGCTCCACCTTCAAACTTTACAGAAATGTTTTTTAATATCTCTTTTCCAAAACTACTGTAACTTACCTCTTTAAATTCTATTTCATTCACATAAATCACCTCTATTGTAACAACTGTTACATTTATATTTAAATTGTATCCTTTCTTTGTGCGAAAGTCAACAAAACTAAAAATTTCTTTCCAGCTTTGATATTTATTTGACATTCTTTTGCTAAAGTAATAAAATATAATTGACAATAAGAGGAAAGGAGGCGATTCTATGGATACAAAATTCATCACAAGAACTGCTATTTTACTCGCCATCACTCTAATATTTCAGTTTTTAAAAATGCCCCAACTTATAACAGGTTCTATCATTAATGCAATGCTTTTAATCGCAGCTGGAACTGTAGGAATGTGGTCAGGAGTGACAATAGGACTTTTAACACCGGTAATTGCATTTTTAGTAGGCATAATGGGATTTCCTTTAATGATTCCTTTCATAATGATAGGTAACGGATTATATGTGATACTTTTTTCCACACAGAAAAACAAAGTAATAGGAATGATAGTAGGTGCTGTAGTTAAGTTTATATGGCTTGCTTTATCAGTAAAATATATAATGCAGCTTTTTAATGTAAAAGTTCCTCTGAAAATTGTACAGGCTTTTACAACTCCACAGCTTATAACAGCTTTAATAGGAGGTACGCTAGGAATTATAGTAATTGCATTACTTGAAAATTACTTCAAAAAAGCGAAAGAGCAATAATAAAAACAAGGGAAGACGGTTTTCTTCTCCCATTGTCAGTTTGTTGACAAAGTCAAAAATTTTTAAATAGGATATTTTGCATCGTCACTCCGATGTTCCAAAGCGACAAAACTAAAGCTCGACCTTCAGGTTCCGGCAGGGTACCGGGCACATTCGACATCCTTGTCTTAGTGCCCGCCTCCGCCATCCGTGGCTTCGGCCCTGCCTCCACCCTTGGTCTTGCTAAGTTTTGTTGCCGCTTTGTCACAAGTCGTTCCTTATGCAAAATATCCTATTTTCGAAAGTTTGTCTACAGTCTAACAAGGGGAGAAGGTTTTATTCTCCCCTTGTTTGGTAAACTAATTCGGAGGCTTTTTATATTACTAACCCTTTTTATTTATAAGCCCAACATTCTCACAACATTCATATTCCATCTGCAAAGTAACATGGTGTATACCAAAAGTTTCATCAAGAATAGTTTCAATCTGATCCATTAATATTTTCGCTTGGCTTAATTTAATATCATCTTTTGTGTTGACATGACACTCAAAATGTATATCTTTATCATTAGTTTGCCACACGTGTACATGGTGTATATTTTTTACGTCTGGAAGTTTCTCAATTTCCTTTTTTATGATGTCAAGATTTATATTTTCGGGTGTTTTTTGCATCAATATTCCTATTGTTTCATCTATTATTTCAAAGCTTTCTTTTATTATATAAGCTCCTATTAAAACTGTTAGCAGCGGATCAATCCAGTAAGCATTGTATGCATAGATAAATATACCTCCAATAACTACCCCAAGCGATGACAAAGCATCAGAAAGCAGATGTATATATGTCGATTTTATATTTAAATTTTTTTGAGCATTTTCCTTCAGTAAAAACACTGATAACGTATTTGCCGCAAGTCCTATAATAGCAACTACTATCATTAAAACACCATCAATCGGTTCCGGTTTAAAAAATTTTATATATGCTTCTTTAAAAAGATATAAAGATATAACTACCAAAACCACCGAATTAAATAGCGCTGCAAGTATCTCTGCCCTTTTATAGCCAAATGTCATTTTTTCATTGTTCTCTTTTTTAGATATTTTTATTGCAATGTAACTTACAATTATTGAGATTCCATCACTAAAATTGTGAAGTGCATCTGATATAAGAGATAAACTGCCTGACAATATACCTCCTATTATTTCGCCTATTGTTATCACAAAATTTAGTATCATCGCAATAACTAAGTTCTTTTTGCTTATCTCACCATGATCATGATGATGGGCCATATCTAAGCCTCCTTATGCTTATATGACAGAATTTGAATACCTTCCACATCTATCTCCTGTCATCGCTATTACTTTGCCGTTTGCTTTAATTTGTATTATTTCACATTCGTTAGGACAAGCTTTGCAAATAAAGCTCGTCGTTTCAAACTTCTCCTCTGAAACCTCAAACCCTTTAAATTTAGTAGAATTGCCTGTCCGTTTCATTTCATCTTTTGCCAACATCGCTATTCCTATTGCTCCCATGATGTCATAATACTTTGGCACAATTACCTCATGTCCTACTTCTTCTTCAAATGCCTTTTTTATCGCAATATTTGCCGCCACACCGCCTTGGAATACAAAAACCGGTTTTAATTTTCTTCCTCTTACAAGATTGTTCATATAATTTCTCACTAAGGCCTTAGAAAGACCTTTTAATATTTCAGCTTTACTAAACCCGTATTGCTGTTTCGATATCATATCAGATTCTGCAAAGACTGTGCATCTACCTGCAATTCTCACATCTCGCTTTGCAGTCAATGCAATTTCACCAAATTCTTCAATCTTTATACCCAGTCTTTGTGCCTGATGGTCAAGAAATGACCCTGTACCAGCAGCACAAACCGTATTCATAGCAAAGTCAGCTATCGTACCATCATTTATAATAATAAGTTTTGAGTCCTGTCCGCCAATTTCAAAAATAGTACTAGCATCTGGATGAAAGTGTAATGTAGCAGTAGCATGGGCCGTAATCTCATTTTTTATTACATCTGCACCAAGAACGTATCCAAGAAGCTGTCTGCCACTTCCCGTTACGCCAACCCCACCTATTTCTTTAGTTGCCAATTCATTGTGTAATTTGGCTAGTTCATCCTTTACAGTATCAATTGGTTGCCCAACATTTCTTACGTACGAATTGAATAATACCTCATTATTTTCATCAATGGCTACAACCTTTATACTTACTGATCCTACATCAACACCAATATATATTTTCTCCACTTTTGTCTACCTCGCTATCCTTTTTCTGTGTTTTTTTAGTTTTATAACATCTAAAAAAGCTTCTATTCTCGTTAATACATTGGCAATAGCCATTTGTTCATCTACAGAAAGTGACAAAATTGGATAGTCATATTCTCTCATTATTTTATCTATCACACTTTGAGAAACAAGTTCTGGTAAACATCCAAAGGGTTTTAAATGAACAACTCCATCAAATCCTCTTTCCATAAAATCAATTATTGCACCCACAGACTGTTTGGCATGCCCACCAATTATTATCTCTATGTATTTATCACCTTTTTTCAATATTTGATGTTCTTTCTCTTTGTAAGAAGGCAAAGGTATTAAATTAAAGTCAATCCATTCGGAAATGTAATGAGACCTTTCCACTTCTGCACCATAAGCATTTAAAACTTCTTCTATATTACCATTTATTGAAGGCTCCATTACAACATATATTTCTCCTACTATTCCAATCCTTATTTTTTCTTCTTCCGGTACTTCACAAATCTTTATACTATTTAACCTCTCGATCGCCTTTTTTTCTACCCTCTTTACATCTTCAGAAGATTCTATTTTCCTATATTCTTCTGTAATCTCATGCCATGCCTTAGTAAACTCTCCCTTATTACACTCATAAGCTCTCTTGGTCTCTACGATTTTCTCTAC
This sequence comes from Thermoanaerobacter sp. YS13, assembly GCF_000806225.2. Lineage (NCBI taxonomy): Bacteria > Bacillati > Bacillota > Clostridia > Thermoanaerobacterales > Thermoanaerobacteraceae > Thermoanaerobacter > Thermoanaerobacter sp. YS13. The sequence continues at coordinate 121,180 of NZ_JOOI01000002.1, forward strand.
TTTATCCATCGATTTTGCCATGTCATATACAGTTTTTACAGTTTTAATAACCTGCTGCCATGAATTATTTCCTTTTATCTTTTTTACATTTCCCAAAAAAGTTTTCAAATCTCTTTTCGGCTCATCAAATATTATAAATTCTACATCATAACCCATGTTTTGAAGTATTTTTTTCTGAGCCTCTCCATAGTAACCAGCCCTACAGGGACCATTCCCACCAGAAGTCACTATAGTATCCGCTCCTAATTCTAAAGCCTCAAGATAAGTCCCTAAAATAACCTTTAAAGGAAAACAAGCAAATTCAGGGCTATATTTTACGCCATAATCTACAGTTTTTTGTGAAGGCTTCGGGGGAGTTATCACTTCATGCCCTAATAATGTAAAAAGTTTTTCATACATATAAGGAGAACCCATATAAGGGAATGTTATCCTCACTTAAATCACGCCTTCCACCGATTTTTCAGCTTTATATTTTTTAATCCTTATAAGGTCCGTAAATGCCTCAACTCGTGTAATTACGTGGCTTTCACCAGTTTGTTCATCAATTCTTAAAGTCATAAAAGGTTTTTTGTACTTTTCAGAATCTATAGTTAAAAAAGGCTCAAGAATTGAGTCAGGACCGCATCCAAAGGCAGTAATATGAATAATGCCATCAATGTCATCTCTTTCCATAAACTCATAAGCCGTACCTAAGAGCATATTGCTAAACTCCCAAAACATATTTTTTTTAAATTTTTTCAATTGACGTTGTATTATCTTTTCTTCCATCATATCAAAGGTCACAACTTTTATATTGAGCTTGCGAAAAACATTAAGCAAGTCCATATTGACAAATCTATCATAAACATTATATACATAACCAATTAGACCTATTGTAATATCACCATCATATTTTTTTGGTTCATCACTCGTCAAAAGCTCATTTATATCATATCCTTGCCTATTCAAAGTTCTAAACTCAAGCCATTTATCTCGTGCTTTCTTTAAAGCATTTTTTAAATCTTTTCTACTCACACCCAATTTATCGATAAAAACTGTGTAATTGTGAAACTCTGATATGTCAGTACTTTTTGACACTATGTTATGAGTCAAAATTTTATTCTCAATGCCATCAAAAAGACCCTTTATCATGTCAGGCAACCCCATAAATTTAGGGCACATAAATATACCTTTCCTTAAGCTTACAAACCTAGGAATATATATGTAATCAACACTCTTATCCAGCAAATTTAAAACATGCCCTGTATATACCTTCATAGGTACACATATTTCCGCAACTGCTTCTTTTACCCCTATGTCTAAAATACTTTTTGAAGTATCGTCAGAGGTGACCACTTCAAAACCAAGGCTTTCGAAAAGAGTTTTCCAGAATGGATAATAAAAATAATACATTAAAGCTTTTGGAATACCTATTTTCATTATTTGCTCTCCTCTCCTCCAAGTACATCATATATTATATTTTACACTACTTCAATCACTTTTTTTCTATTGCTTTTACAAAAATTTCTATGCTTTTTTTAACAAATTCTCTATCGCTAAAGCCAATTAGCTTGTTACCATAGGAGGCATTCATTAAAACAAAACCAAAATTCAATGATATAAAAGCAAAGGCCAAAAGTTCAAAATCATCAGTATTTAATAATCCCTTCTCATACATTTTTTCAAAATACTTCATCAAAACTTCTTTAAAGCCTTTTGGAATCCTGATCATATATTCTTTTACCTCTTCGAAAATTTCTGGACTTCTCAAACCTATCATGATTTTCGCTTTTTCTTCTGTAAAATTTTTATGATATTCATGAGCCAACATGAGTAGGTCTTCTTTTAAATTACCAGTACAATTGTCTAATATTCTTTCATCTACAGGCTTTAATAATTCCAGCTCTTTTAATGCATAAAGCACTATATCTTTTTTGCTTCCAAAACATCTGAAAATTGTAACTTCATTTACACCAGCTTCTTCTGCAATATTCCTTGTAGTTGTAGACTTATATCCTTTTTCAGAAATTAGTTTTAAAGTAGACATAACTATCTTTTCCTTCACCGAATCGCCCATTAAAACACCTCACAATATGTATGCAAGTAATTGCTTGCATACATATTATAACATATTTAAGCAAAAAACAAAATATACCTTGCTATTTAATTCCTAATATTTCTCCAAGTTCTAATATACGCTTTCCCAATCTTTTCGTCGCCTCTATTGCTTCCATATCATTTAAAATTTCTCTTTCTCTATAAGCAATGCCACAAACGCCTCTATTAGCAGGAATCATATCATGCTTAAGGAAAAACGCATTTATAGCCGTTATAGCACTTTCTTCCCCATATTTTCTACCCACTACAATAGCACCGCCAATTTTGTTTCTTAACTGTCCTTTTATACACCAAGTTCTATCTATAAAAGCCTTAAGTTGAGCAGAAATGTTGTTAAAAAAAACTGGACTTCCTATTACAATTGCATCACTTTTTAAAAGCATTGGTATAAGTTTTTCTGTCATCTCATCTTCTATAGGGCACTCCCCATCCTTTTGGCAGGCCCAACAAGCCAGACATGGCTTTATATTATACTCTATAAGTTTTATAAATTCTCCTCCCGTAATTGACATGGTCAATTTTAAAAGAATGTCAGTGTTGCTCTTTTTCCGTGGACTTCCGGAAATATATAAAATATTCATCTCCTCACCCTTTTCGTGTATTTTAACATTTTATACCAATTTTTCAACTTGTTTGACGGCATTCTTTTATAGAAATAATATTTACTAGAAAAACATTAAAAGCTACTTAACGCTTTTTCTGCTGCTTCTGCTATTATTTCGCTTAATGTTGGATGTGTGTGTATGGTTGCCGTAATATCTTCAACTTTTCCGTTCATTCTGATAACTTGCGTTGCTTCTGCAATCAACTCTCCTGCCCCTTTGCCAACTATCTGCATTCCATATAATTTATGTGTCTTGGGATCGGCAATTATTTGAACAAATCCTTTTTTATCTCCTACAATAAGAGCTCTAGCATCTTCAGCATAAGAATATCGCACAACTTTATAACCAAGTTCATGAGCCTTTGTTGTATCAATACCAACACTTGCAGCTTCTGGTTCAGAAAATATCGCATGTGGAATTGCATTATATGTCATGGGCACTTTTTCTCCCAGTATCGCTTTTGCCGCAATAATAGACTCTCTCGTTGCTGCATGTGCAAGCATTATTCTGCCATTTACATCCCCTGTAGCATATACGTTTATATTTTCCGTTTGCATGTATTCATTTACCGGAATCTCTCCATGATTTCCCAACTTAATATTTAGCACATCGAGATTTAATTCTTTTGTACGTGGTCTTCTTCCAACAGCAACAAGAACTTTTTCAGCCTGAACAGTTTTATCTTCACCATTTTGTTTATAATTTACTTTCAGCAGTCCTCCTTCTTTTTCAATAACAGAAACTTTCGCATCTGTATACATATCTACATTAACATTTTTCAATCCTTCTGTAACCGCCTCGCTTATTGAAACATCCTCAGTTGCAAGAATCCTTGGTAATGCTTCAATAATGATTACCTTTGTATCTAATCTTGCAAACATGGAAGCTATCTCAACCCCTATATATCCTCCCCCTATAATAGCAATTGAATCAGGCTTAGCTTCCAGTTTAAATATATCTTCGCTAAAAATAACACCAGGCAAATTAATTCCTGAAATAGGAGGTTTAACTGTCTCAGAGCCAGTTGCTATAATAAGTTTGTCAAATAATAATTTTACTTTTCCGTCTCTCGTATCAACTTCTACAGAATTTTTATCCGTAATCTGTGCCACCCCATAGTAGATATCAAGTTTATTCATTTTAGCAATTTTTTCTGCTCTTTCGACTCTCGCTTTCAATATCGCTTCTTTCCTCTCTTTCAGAGCACCAAAATCCACACTGATATTATCATAAGATAATGTTATTCCAAATTTGCTTGAATTTTTTATTTCTGAATATCTTGTGGCAGTTTCAATATAAATTTTTGAAGGAATACACCCTTCAAACAAACATGTTCCACCAAGGCCTACTCCTTTTTCTACAAGTGCCACCTTTAGTCCTTTTTTAGCTAACATATTCGCTCCTGGTGTACCACCAGGGCCACCACCTATCACTACCACATCATACTTTAACTCTCTCATAATTATCCTTCCTTTCTTTTGTATGTTTTTTATATATTTTAATATTATGCAAGTTTATATCTTAAATATCTAGAATAATTTAGCATATCCATGTTATAAGTAATAATTGATTATTCTTCTGAGATTCTTTTATTTACGGGTTCATAATACTTCTTTATCCAAGGCCCTAATTTAAGATATAAAATCAGTAAAATAATCTGAAAGATAGGCATAGTAGCTGCTGGTATAGCAACCATAGGAGAAAAAGCGGCAGTAGCTAGTGCAACAGCAGTCCCATTATTTTTCCCTGTACTAGCAAATACAATTGCCATATGTTCTTTATACGAAAAGTGCAATACTTTATTAAGCCATGTAACAAATATCAGTGTAACTGCAATAAAGATAGCATTTGGAACAAGCAAAAACAATATTAATCCTATTTTATCAACAACCATACCAGCTTTACTAAAGAATATCAAGAAAATTAAAATGTACATTGAAATTATAGATATAGATGGAAAAATTGGTTGTATATTTTTAAATTTCTCTTCTCCAAAAGCTCTCACTACCAAAGTCCTTGTTAAATAACCTAACACCATTGGCAAAATAAGAACTTCTAATATAGACATAAGTAGTTGACCTGTCGGTACAGGAACATTCGTATGAGAAGCAAAAATCCTCATCCAAAATGGAACTGCAAAAATTGCCGCAATAAAACTTAAAGCCACAATCATAGTGCTTAATTCAACATCTTCTTCAGCAAGGCCTGTATAAGTAATGCTCATACTTGAACAAGGAACCACCATAACCAATAAAAATCCAATTGACAAAGCAGGATCTTTAATCATATATGTTGCAATAAAATATCCAAAAATCGGCGCCCAAGCAAAGTTATATATCAAACTTAATAACAATGCCTTCCAATTTTTCATTGACTTTAAAAGCAATTCAAGTTTAACATTTACCATCATAGGATAGATGATAAAGAAAACTGCAATAGTATTTAAAAGAGTTAAAAACTGCTGATTTGCTTTTACCCATAAAGTAGCGCTATGCCCATAGCCTACCCATACACCAGCAATCATTAATATCAATGTATAAACAAGCATCCAATTATTGAGATGGCTTTGCAATTTTTTAAGATTAACCATTTCTTACACTCCTTTTAGCTTAAAAAGAACTTTTAAATATTCGATTTATCAAATATTTAAGTTAAAATATTTTGGCCTACTGGCCAAAATATCCAACTATTTTTTATTACTTTCTGGTGGAACCAATAGGGTACCATTAAGCGTTCCAATCAAAGACTTTATAAAAGTGCTTATCCACAATATAGCAAGTAAAATTGCTAATAATACTGTATACCAATATATAAGCTGTATTTTTGTATACATAAATACACTAAAAGCTGACAAAGTATATGCTGACAGTGGAAATATAAATGCCCACCACGAAAGTGAAAAAGGTATTCCACCTTCCATAAGATATTTAATTGTTATTATAACAGTAAGCACAAATGCCCAAAGTCCAAAACCCCATAAAATTAGTGAAAGCATCTTTAAAGAATCTGCCACCAAAATTAACCCTATTTCCTTCGAAGCGTCAGCAATACCCATCAAACTTACAGTTCCTACACCAATAGGACCAAGTATAATCCAGAAAGTTGGCGTTGCCATGGCATGCGGCATTGCATGATTTATAAATCTATTCAAAATAATACTACTAAGTATAACAAAGAGCATTAATCCAATTCCATAAAAAACTATATCTGTAATATTTATTAATTTTGCCAATTCCATATTTTTAGCAGCATAAGCCTTAACTAAAAGATTCCCTAATAAAGGCACTACAATACTTGCAACAGGAGTTATATACCATGAGTAATTTGTAAGCTCAGGACCTATACCCTCTGTTATCATCATATTGTATGTTACAAAAACTCCAAAAATTAAGGCAAGAGCTACACCATATATCCACAAAATTGTGCTCAATGTTACAATAAATGCCATGCTAAAATATTCCTTGCCTATCATAAAAAAGTTTGTTCCAAGAATTAAACCTCCTACAGGCATAGTAACAAAAAAGTTAGACATAACAGGATGCTTTAAATCCTCTATTAATTTATCAAAATGTAAAAACCATCTTCCTACCCACGGAATTATAAATATTAAAAACAAAAATATATTTAAAAAGAAAAGTGCTACAGCTACTGGTTTTAAAAAAGGCATTTCTGCACTTAACAAATAGAGAACATTAGCAAATCCACCAGTACCCATAACGGATGCATACCATGCCGGTGAAAAGTGTCTTATAATGCAGTTAAAGCATATTCTGTGTTCCATTGATCGCTCCTCCATTAATATATTCGAATTAACGAATATATTATATCAGCATAATTAACATATGTCAACAACTAAGTAGATAAATACTTTATAACTTTCCCTAAAAAGTATGACTTCGATTGTTGCTAAATATTTTTTTTACAGCATTAGCAACAATCGAAGCCTTTTTAGACAAACTATTTACTTTGAGATTGTTCTCTTTGAGCAACAGCTTTCTTTATTTCCTCAATAACCTGCTGTGTATTCATGTTTCTTATCTCGATTCCAATATGCTTATCTCTAGGAAATCCTACGTCATCAAAAGCATCTCTGTACATTTTTCTCTGCATTGTAGGATCACAGGCAGCAACATAAAGTTCATCTATTTGAGCTCCTCTTAATAATTCCCTTAAATACCTATCTCCATCATCTGCACAAAGTTGAGGATGTAATCCTACCCATTCAAAAATACCCTCTCTTCTTAGAGTGTTCAAAACTTCAAATGTATCCATCTCTTGAAATGATGGACATGTGCCTTGGCAGACACATAAAAGTAATCCTTTTTTACTCATAAAAATTACCTCCTATCTCCAAAATATGTTATAGCTTCATTATCACAAATTTTTGAACATCCACGGCAAAATTCCACGCAGTTGTCTGGATTTACAACAGCCGGATACCCATCGTCACCAATGGTATAAACGTCGTGTGGACAAAAGTTCACACATTGATAACACTGAATGCATTTATCTTTATCTATTATAGGATACCAATTCTTTGCCACATATTTCACCTCCTCTCCAGCGTTTAAAGCTCTTTCAATATATCAGCTATCCTTCCATTTACATTCTTTATAACTTCTATATCATTTAATAAGAGCTCATTTTCTATGTCAGCATTATCTACAACTGAAATTACGATTTTTTGTGCATTGGTATTTTTGATAAAATCAACAAATTTTTGTGCATTTATTTCCTCTTCTTTAAAAAAGGGATTTTCTACGTTTTTGACTTTCTTTAATTTTCCATTTTCAATTTCTGCAACAGTAAAATACTCTGATGAAACAATATTACTTCCTATATCGCTATTTAAGCCAAGATGGTTTTTTGATGCAAAAGCAATTATCATTTATATTAACCCCCCTCATATATTTTTATATTCGAATATTCGAATATAGCAAGTAAAAAAATTTATTTTGTGACAAGAAAGATATTTTTCACTTTCTCGATAATGTTTATGATATTTTCATCTGTTAAAGAATAAAAAATTATAGTACCTTCTCTTCTCGTTTTTACCATTTTATTTGCTCTTAATACCATTAAATGCCTTGATACATGGGATTGGTCTAAATTTAGTGCTGCCATCATCTGACATACGCACATTTCTTTTTTGCTTAAAAGCTCTATTATTTTTATTCTTGTAGGATGTGATAATGCTTTAAAGTATTCGGCAGCTTTATTATATACGTCAGCTTCCACTTCTTTTCACCCTTTCATATAAATTATATTCGATTTTTCAAATATAGTCAAGTTAAATTTTTGTCAATTTAATATTTCTGCTACTTTAACTAAATACTCTTTAAAAAACTCTTCTTCATAACTTAATAGTTGTGTGTCAACATTTTCTATTGTATCTGTATGCCAATGGTAGTTACCTAGTCTTCCATTTTCATCTTTTCCAAGAAACGATATTGCATCAAATCCAGCGGCCATTGCTGGAAGAGCATCTGTAGGGAGGAGCAAATTTTTCATTTTTTGAACTTTTCCAGCATGAACTTTTGCCATCTTCTCTGCTATATCAAGTAACATTTTCCCAGCTTCTTTATAAAGTATCATTCCTTCTCCCTCAAGGTATGTAACTTTACCAGTTCCAAGATTATCAAGTATGATGAATTTGGTCTCTTTAGAAAGTTTTTTACGGTATTCTCTTATAAAATTTTTCATCCCTCTTTCTCCTGTTTCTTCACTGCCAGTAAATAAAAATATCACATCAACATTATCTGGAAATTTGTCTTTATGGTTTATATAATACTCTGCCAATGCTAAAGTTAAAGCTACCCCTGTGCCATTATCATTTGCCCCTTGTGTGTACCTGCCTGTTACTTCACATATAGCCATAAAAACTATATCAGTAAAAACAATAACAAGTCCAATATACAATATTGCAGAAGCTATAACTTTTAAATTGAAAATATTAAACAAAATTCCAATTGGTATAAGCCCAAAACCCACATATGAAATATTGTAAATTAAATTGAGATTATCTACAACCTTGGGATGAAACATTATACTGCCTCTTTGCGTATCATAATGAGCTGATACAATTATTCTTTTGCTGCGGCTTTCATCAAAACTTGTAAAAACATTTTGAGATAAAAACCTTGGCATTATACTTGTTTCAACTGGCTTACCACTTACTTCTAATAACAAAAGGCTTATCGCAAATAAACTGAGTAAAAGTACTGCTATTTCTAAAGGTCCGCCGTACTTCAATGAGAAAAAACCGCAAATAAATAGCAAAATACCCACTTGTAAAGGAAGCATATATAGATTGTCTCTTGTAGTTTTAAAAGTCTGCTTCTCAACTTTATACCCCATCCTCTTTAATTGTTGTAAAATATATTCTGCGGCTTGCCTTTCATTTTTTGTCGCAGAGCCCCTGTGCTCAAACTTAGTTAATTCTTTTAAATAATCAATGCTTTTCAAATTAAAAGCCCCCTTTCAACAAAATACTATTTATTGCGATATCTGTATACATAACCGTCTGCACAATATAAGTACAAATTCGTACCGTCATCTGTAATCGAAATATCATAAATACCACTCTTATGATAATAGGTATATAACATATTCCCTTCACTGTCATACATGGTCAATTTATTAGCATTATTCATTATATTACTGTATTCCCGCGATAGAATTACAACGTACTTTCCATCAGGTGTCATGACTGCTTTTGTAATACCCCAATCTGAAGTTATATTTTTTATGGCTTTAAAATTATTGAAAAAAGTAATATCGTACTTTTTATAATCTTCACTGTAAGATATCAATACTGCAATTTTACCATCCTCAGACATTAATACATCTTGTATAATACCCTTGTTGGTATAACTCTCACTTACGGGCGTACCTTCTCTATTATAAAACGCAAATTCATCATCTAAGCTCCTTATAAAAAATATTTGGCCATCTCTCGAACTTTTTATAAAAGGCATATTGTTTTTCATATCTTTATTATAAAGCATTTTGCCATTAAAATCTAAAGCTAAATATCCTGTAAATTTACCGTCATTAAAACATGCAGTAACCACATTATTATTTATATCCAAATTATAAACATGTATTGATTTAATTTTTTGTTCCCATATCATGTACCCTTTATCATTAAATAAGTCTATAAATGACCCATATTCCTCATATTCAGGAGTGGATACAGCATAAGAAAAATATTTTCCATCAGGGGATACTGCAATTGAAGTGATTTGATGCCCATTTCTTATATATTTGTGAGATATCACCATTCCAGACTTATTGTAAACTATAATTTCACTACCTTTGTCATCTTCTACAGCTAAAGCGATCATTTCCCCATTTTGAGACAAAGCGAAAAATTTAATCGGCTTGCTTGTATCTACAACCCAAAACTTATTACCATTCTTTGTTGCTTTTGTCAAAGTTCTATTTTTTGCAGCATAAATATTTCCCAGTTCATCTGTAAAAATAAAGGCATTTTCTACATCAATATCTTCATTTAATAGTTTTTTCCAAATAGATTCGGGGTATTTGCCATTTATAGGACGAGGTATGACATCTACTTTACCATTGTGATAGTCATACACTGATATAAATCTTGATGACTGTGCCATAATTCTTTTACCATCTGGAGAAAATCTAAGCATAGCCACAGTATCATAAACTTTTGCAGCCCACACCATATTTCCGCTTTCATCCATAACACCTATGTAATCTTTACTCTTTGAATTAGGAACTGTCGTTCCATTTACCGCAAAGAAAGTATTGTTACCTTCAAAATGTACATCATTTATAAGCCCATAGTTCACTACAATATAATCTAAAAGTTTTCCATAACCATCATAAATCTTAGAAACTCCATAATTGCCTATGACAAATTTGGTCGCATTTTTATTAGTGTAAAATCGTTCTGTTGCCATCGGAATTTTTATCTTATTCTCATTTAATTTTTCTATATATAGCCCATCACCATAATAATTAGAAAACAAAGTTGCATTTCCATCGCCAGATAATGCGGCCGAAACTTTTGCTATATTTAAATTTTCCCTCATTGTTGAAGAATAAATGGGCATTTTCATCCCTTTTATCAGATTCCCTTCTCGATTATATAAAAAAGTATTATTGGCTTTATTTTCACTATTTAAGTCAACAAACAAAAACTTACTACTATCATCACTAAAATTTGCAAGTTGTGGTATTACCTTATCTATCTTTTTAACAATCTTCCCCTTGTTAAATAAAATAAATTCCCCATTAACCGGATAATTGCCTTTATAATGTACATTTGAAATAACAAGAACATTCCCATCAGGAGACAATATAGCATCTAATACATTTTTTTGATAGGCATCTTTTTGAACGTCTACCTCTAAATTTAAAATTGTATTTAGTTTATCGTCATAAAGTGTTATTTCCGTCTCTCCTTTTTTAACAACAAATCTATCTAGAGCCCTATCTAATATTCTGTAATCTGCTTTTGTACCTAAAAACTTTTCTTTAATTATTTCACTTTTTTTATATGTTCTTAAATATATGCCACCATCTTTGTAAACCAAAGTAACAATTTTGTCATTGGATATAAAACCCGTATCAAAAAACCTCTCTCCATTGCTTCGAATTATCCAAAGGGGCAAATTTCCATTCTGTGAAATGACAGTTGCCATATTATTTTTAGGAGGCTTTATAGCTTCCCCTGGCGTTTTTAAATCACTACATCCTGATAAAATTATCACTAAAATGATTATTAAAAAAATAATTTTTTTCAAATTGACCCCTCCAACCATCCATTACCTTAATAATAGCACATTTTATAAAAAAAGCATACTCGAAAGCTAGCCTTTCGAGTATGCTTTTTAAAATTACGGGTTTTTATTGCCGTTTGTTGGAGGTATCGGATTGGTCAGACTTTGCACTCCGTTATTTGGATTTTGCGGCGTAGAGCCATTATTGTTTGTAGGTGTAGTCGGTTCTCCCGCAGGAGGGAGTTGAGTAGTGCCATTGTTGGAAGGCGGTGGCACCACATCCGATGGAGTATTAGGAGCATTGTTTGGTTCATTATTTCCTGGCAATATTGAAGTAGTATCATCATATTGCGTCGGTACTACATACTTGCCATCAGCTGCTACTGCATTTTGTTCTGGTGTTCTTCCAGGTGGATCTATAAATACAGCATCTTTTACAAGGTCAGGAGGCGTTAAAGCAGTTGCAAGTTTCCCATTTCGAGAATTTATTTTTGCTGTAACATGAACAGTACAATAAGTGGTAGGCTGTGTACCCTGTGCAAAAATTTCAGTATAGGTTCTATCACCTCTAGGATCCAAATGGCACAAATCTGTAGGAAGTTCCCCTGAATCCTTGCATACTGTGACAGAAATAATTCTCGGTGGTCTTACAAAATCTTTATAAGGTAAATCTTTGTGTATTTGAAGCATCACCATCTTCCACAACTGAGCAGGGTAACTACCACCTACTACCCTAGTACCCGTTCTGCTATCGTATAATGATATAGAATTATTATCATAGCCCATCCACACAGTAGCAACATAATAAGGAGTAAAACCTGAAAACCATGCATTACTGTAATTGTCAGTAGTACCAGTTTTACCAGCAACAGGCATATTAGGAAGTCTCGCACGAGTACCTGTACCGTATTTTACAACGTCTTCCATCATGCTCGTTAATATATAGGCATTTTGCTCACTTAAAACTACATGTCTTAACGGTTTATTTTCCAAAATCAAATTCCCCTCAGAATCTGTAACTTTAGTAAAAGTAATGGGTGTTGTATAAACTCCTCCATTTGCAATTGCACCATAAGCAGCAGCTTCTTGAAGAGGCGTAACTCCCTTGTAAAGGCCCCCAAGAGCAAGAGCGGGCAAATACATATCGTTCTTGGTTATATCAAGTCCAAATTTTTTACCATAGTTTGCAGAAGTAGCTATACCTACCCTATCAACGACTTTGACAGCAGGGATGTTTAATGAATAAGTCAAAGCTTCTCTCAACGTTACAAGTCCCCTATAAGTAGAACTTTCGTAATTATGAGGAGTCCAATTGCCAAAAGTTGTGGGAACATCATCAACAACTGTCGCTGCTGTCAGCCCAGTTTCCAAAGCCGGTCCATAAACCGTAAGAGGTTTTATTGAAGAGCCCGGTTGTCTATAAGCTTGAGTTGCCCTATTGAATCCTCTAACTATATTAGAAGTATCACGTCCCCCAACAAGTCCCTTAACTTCTCCTGTTCTCCAATCCATTACAACCATTGCACCCTGAACTTCGTCTTTAATCTTTGAATTCATAGGAAAAAGTTCTGGGTTTTTAAAAGCCTCTTCAATATAATTTTGTATTCTCAAATCCATTGTCGAATAAATTCTGAGTCCGCCATTATATATTTTGTTTATTGCTTCGTCATGAGAGATATTGAGTTTTTTAGACAATTCATCAGCTACATCATTTATGACTTGGTCTATAAAATATTTATGGTCATATGTGGTAAAATTTGTCTTTTTGAACACCAATTTTTCTGTTATTGCTTTATCGTATTGTTCTTTAGTAATATATCCCTGTTTAAGCATTTCTTTTAAAACAAGGTGCTGCCTTTCTGTAGCAGCTTCTAAATTGGCATAAGGTGAATATAAAGAAGGATTATTCGTAATACCGGCAATCATAGCACATTCTGCTAAGTCTAACTGGCTTACATCTTTGCCAAAGTAAGCCAAAGCTGCCGCCTGAACCCCATAAGCATTTACATTAGGTCCTCCAAGATATATTGTATTAAGGTATGCTTCAAGTATTTGATCTTTTGTATACTTTTGCTCTAATCTCCACGCAAGTACAGCCTCTTGTATTTTTCTGGTAAGCGTCTTTTCACTAGAAAGCATAGTATTCTTTACAAGCTGTTGCGTTATAGTACTTGCGCCTTCAACAGGCTTACCCCCTGCTTTAATATCGGCAATGAGTGCTCCAATAATTCTTATGGGGTCAATCCCTAAATTATTTTTATAAAACCTTTGATCTTCTATAGCCACAAAAGCATTTTGCAAATCTTTAGGTATTTTCTCTATAGGAACCCATAGCCTATTATCAGCACCATGAAGTATTGCTACTCTTTGCCACTGACCATTGCTGTCCTTTGCATATACAATGGAGGATTGGCTTTGCGCTGTCAAAGCCTCTTGCGAAATCGGAGGAGTATTTTTAATTATAGCTAAAACTTTTCCGCCAATTACCCCCATCCCTGCAAACACTAAGATTATAACGGCATATATTATAAATTTCAAAATACTTCTTGCTGTACTTTTATTTTTCCCTTTTTCTTTATGCCTTTTTCTTTCACTGCGCTTTAAATTTGCGTTATTATCCATATTGATCCCCCATATTAAAATTACTAGTTTCTACTGTGTCATATTGATTATATCACAAATCATATCAATTTTTTATGTCCAATTTGTAACAAATTATTAACTAATTATAAAATATAAAATCCCATTAAAAAAGTCAGTCAAGAATGACTGACCTTCAGAAATCTTACTTTGCTAAGTTATATATATTGATAACATCTTCCTTCCCTAGTTCTACAAAATTGCCAATTTTTTTATTACCATTGTCTGTACATTTATTAGCCATCTCCTCAAATCTGTCTTCAGAAATACCTGCTTCTTTGAGCGTAACAGGAAGACCAATCTCTTTAAAAAATTCTGTCATTCGTCTTATACCTTCCAATGCTACCTCTTCGAGGTTTTCATAAGGTATGTCCACATCCCATACTCTTAAAGCAAATTGTACAAAGCGATTTATATCATGCTTGTATACGTACTTCATCCATGCCGGGAAAATAATTGCAAGTCCTGCTCCATGGACAATATCGTAAATAGCACTTAATTCATGTTCAATTTTATGGGAAGCCCAATCTCCTATCCTTCCTGTACTTAGTAAATCATTGTGTGCGATCGTACCTGCCCACATAATTTCTGCTCTTGCATTGTAATTTGTTGGGTCTCTTAGCACGATACGAACATTGTTTATAACCGTTTTTAAAGTAGCCTCACATAGCCTATCAGTCAAATCAACATTTTTCACATTTGTAAAATATCTTTCCATTACGTGGGCCATAATATCCGCAACACCACAGGCTGTTTGATAAGCAGGAAGAGTATATGTAAGCTCTGGGTCCATAATTGCAAATTTAGGTCTAAGCATCTCATGATGAAATCCCATTTTATACCATCCGTCTTCATTTGTAATAACTGTAGCATCGCTTGCTTCACTTCCTGTTGCAGGAATAGTTAAAATGACACCTACAGGTAAGGCCCTTTTAAGCTTTGCTTTTCCTACAAAAAAGTCCCACACATTGCCATCATAAGGTACTCCCATTGCAATAGCCTTTGCAGTGTCAATAACGCTTCCTCCGCCAACAGCTAAAATAAAATCGATATTATTTTCTCGGCATAATTTTATTCCTTCCTGCACAAGGCTGAGCCTTGGATTAGGCTTTACACCTGATAGCTCTATAAACTCAACTCCAGCTTCTTTTAAAGAATTTATAACTTTATCATATAAGCCAGATTTTTTTATGCTTCCTCCACCATAGCAAAATAATACTTTGCTGCTATACTTTTTTACCTCTTCACCCACTTGATGTTCTGTTCCCTTACCAAAAATAATCTTTGTAGGGCTTGAAAAAACAAAGTTTTCCATAAAATCACTCCCCCAAAAGTCTTTTATCGTGTTTCCATATGTGAAGTTATCTTATGTCAAAACACATTAATAAAAATGTCCTTTAGAAAATTATAACACAAAGGGAGAAAATAATGAAATGGAATGTGAAAAACAAGGAAACTTTTTGGTAATAATTATAAAGCACAATCCTCAATTTTACCCAATGCATAGTAAACCATTTCCCCATAATCATTTTTTAATTATTCAACGGCTTGTTTTGTAATTAGTACACCTATTTTCATGAAATTCGCCTCGGAGATATTGATAATCATACCCTATTAGAACTACCAAATATCTCAATATATTGTTTTACAAGTTCTTCGACATCATTCTGAATAGTAGAAATTAAACGTCTTACATCATTTTTATTAATAGTTTCAATATATGTTTTTATAGTTTTAAAATATGTTATCTTTATTTCAGTTCCGATATTTATTTTACTTATACCTAATTTTATAGCTTTTTTTATATCTTCTAAAGGTATACCCGTCCCTCCATGTAAAACTAAAGGCACTGAAGAAATATCATTAATCTTTGAGAGTCTCTCAAAATCTAACTTAGGTTTACCTTTATATAATCCATGTGCATTCCCAATAGCTATTGCCAAAGAGTCTACTTTACTCCTTTCTATGAATTCCATTACACTATCCGGATCGGTTAATGCATCATCAATATTTTCAACATTCTCTTCTATTCCTAATATTCTGCCCAATTCACCTTCTAATGGTATTCCTCTGTCATGACATAATTCAGCTATCATTCTGGTATTTTTAATATTATTTTCAAAATCAAGCAGTGAGCCATCGTACATTATAGAATCAAATCCATTTTTTATACACTCTTTTATTATTTCTATATTTTTACCATGATCAAGATGTAAAACAATAGGAATATTAAAATCTTCTTTTAGCTGTTTTAGATAATTAACTATTTTTTTAAATCCTAAAAATTTAACTGTTCCCTCACTAGCCATCAAAAATACAGGAGAACTCAATTCATATGCTCCTAAAACTATGCCTAATGCATCATCATAAAAATTAAAATTAAAGCCTCCAATAGCATACTTATTCTTTTTCGCTGCTATAAGTAAATCATTCAAAACCATAGCCCCCTTTTTTCATTTTATAATCTTTTATATTTTTTAAGCCATTAATTTTTTTTAATTTTTTACTATCATCACATTTAACCCACTGTAAGCTCTTCAATGGCTCTTTTTCTTAGTTCTTCATTAATAATACCTGCATGCCATCCTACTTGATTCTCCATAAAGGATACACCTTTCCCTTTTATCGTATGAGCTATTATCAATGTAGGTCTTCCTTTTGTAGCTTTTGCTTCTTCTATGGCCCTGTCTATTTGGTCAAAGTCGTGGCCGTCTATTTCTATTACGTGCCATCCAAAAGCTTTGAATTTATCTGCAACTGGTTCTATGTTTTTTACTTCTCTGTTTGGGCCATCTATTTGTAAGCCGTTAAAGTCAAGTATTGCAGTCAAGTTGTCGAGTTTGTAATGTGCTGCTGTCATAGCTGCTTCCCATATTTGCCCTTCTTGTAATTCTCCATCTCCTAATATTACATAGACTCTATAGCCTTTTTTATCTAATTTACCTGCTAATGCCATTCCATTTGCAGCAGAAAGTCCTTGCCCTAATGACCCTGTGGTCATATCAAGTCCCGGTGTGGATTTCATATCGGGATGCCCCTGAAGTATTGAGCCAAGCTTATCTAAAGTAGATAAGAGATTTTCTGAAAAATAACCCTTTTTAGCAAGAGTAGCATAAAGGGCAGGAGCTGCGTGACCTTTTGAAAGTACAAATCTATCTCTGTCTTCCCACTCAGGATCTTCAGGCTTTATATTCATTTTACTAAAATACAATATTGTCAAAATATCTACGCAAGATAAAGATCCCCCCGGATGTCCATGAGTTGCTTCTGAAACCATATTAATTATGTTTAGTCGTATTTCTTTTGCTATTTTTTTTAAATTTTCATTTTTACTCACAAAAACACTTCCCTCCTTTATTGAAAATTGACCAAGGAATACTTCCTTGGTCAATTTCATTAAATTGTTTTTTCTTTTAATCTTTACTCCGCTTTTTCTACTTTTTTAGGTTTAGCAACAAGGGAAACTATAATAAAGAGTAATAACAACAAGCCAATCAAAATATATACACCAGTTTTATTAAAGAACTTTGCTGCATATCCTACAACAATTCCTGTTACCGCAAAATCAGCATCTCCAAAAGTTGTATTTGCAAATCCAAGCTGTCCCATTACTGGTAGTAAAATTGCAGGAAGAAAAGTCAGAATTAAGCCATTTACAAAACCTCCTATAATCGTACCTCTTAAACCTCCTGCGGCATTAGACAGTACTCCAGCAGCTGCACCTACAAAAAACAACGGTATCAAACCAGGAATAATAACCGGTAATCCCATATAAGGTAATATAAGGAACATTACTATTCCACCTACAAGAGATGATAAGAAACCAACAATTACTGCGTTAGGAGCAAATGGGAAAATTACTGGGCAGTCAAGGGCTGGTATTGCATCTGGAACTATCTTTTCTGCAATACCTTTAAAGGCAGGCACAATTTCGGCAAGCATCATTCTAACACCTTGAAGAACAACTACAAAACCTGCTGTAAATGTTAATGCTTGAGTAATAGCGAATATAAAAATATTTTGTCCACCAGATGTTTCTAAAACTAGTTTCCTATCTGCGGAGTATAGTGTTACTAAGAAAATTATCATCATAATTATAGCTGTTGAAATAGTGTTATCTTTGAAAAAACTTAATCCTTGTGGTACTTTAATATCTTCTGTTGATCTCTTCTTATCTCCTACTAATCCACTAATATATGCAGAAAGAAAATATGTTAAAGCATTATAATGACCCATTGCAACGCTATCGTTTCCCGTAACTTTTCTATAATATGGTTGTACAACTGCTGGTGTAAGAACCATTGTAGAACCTAAGATTAGTGAACCAACTATGACCAATTCAGTTCCTCTAAAACCAGCTGTGCTCAATACTGCAGCCAAAAGACCAGACATAAATAATATATGATGTCCTGTTAAAAATACATACTTAAGAGGTGTAAGTCGTGCTATAATTAGATTTACCAAAAAACCAAATGCCATCATTAAAGCCATTTCTGTTCCAAACATTTTTTGCGCTAGTCCAATTACCGCTTCGTTTGTCGGAATAACTCCTTGTAAATGGAAAGCATTCTGGAACAATGGCCCTAATACATTAAGTGAACTAACAATTGCTCCAGCACCAATTTGTAAAATAATAAAACCAATTATTGTTTTTAGAGTGCCATTAATAATTTCTTGCACAGATTTTTTTAGAGCAATTAAACCTATTAGAGCCATTATACCAACCATTATGGATGGCTGACTAAATAAGCTAACTATAAATTCCATATTTATCCTCCTTTATTTTAATTTTTTTATTGCTTCCAACACTTTTTCTTCAATGTCTTTTTTATCAATTGCATTTTTTACAAATACTACATTAAAATTTAACTTCTTTAACTCTGGTTCTAATTCAGAAGTGGAAACAACTAAATCTGCTATTTTTCCTTTTACAGAACCCAGGTCACATGCTTCTACATTAGCAGTAATTCCATTTTTCTTTAAAATTTCATCAACCGCCATCTTAAGAATTAAACTAGTACCAAATCCCATGCCACAAACCGTTACAATATTCATACCATCACTCCTTTATCAATCAGCTCACACAATTTTGCCTCAGCTTCTTCCAATATTATATGACTAAGAGTCATAGCAAATTCTTCACAGAGATCAGACTCTTTCTCAGGTATTGTAATACTTATATCTACTAATTTCCCTACTTTCCCTCCATTATTTCCTAGCAGACCTATCGTTTTAATACCAATTTTTTTTGCTTTCTCGACCGCTTTTATAACATTTAGTGAATTTCCACTTGAACTAAGCGCAATAAGTATATCTCCTCCTTTACCTATTCCTTCTACTTGTCTTTCAAAAACTACACTATAATCATAATCATTCCCTATTGCTGTTAAAGTACTTGTATCTACAGTTAAAGCTATCCCCGCAAATCCCCTCCTCTCTCTCTTAAATCTACCAACTATGTCTCCTATAATATGTTGTGCATTAGCAGCACTTCCGCCATTGCCACATGTTAAAACTTTGTTTCCATTTTTAATACATTCTACTATTTCCGAGCTAATTAAATGTATCTTAGCTATCATTTCATCGTCCATATAATTTAAGACTTTTATTCTCTTTTTTATAGCCTCTCTTGCATCAAACAATTTTCTCTCCTCCTTTTCTATATTCCTCAATATATCCCAAAACCTCCTCCTTTCTCTGGGCTTTTGTTAAGATAGACACAAATTCCTCATCCCCCAAAAGTTCTACCAGTTCGGATAATGCTTTAAGGTGTGAAGAATGATCAATTGCACAGAGAGAAACTACAATTTTTACTGGATCATTTTCTTTGTTCCCAAAGTTAACAGGATTTTTTAGTGTGATTAAACTCATACCTATTTTTCTTGCTCCTGCTTCAGGTCTTGCATGGGGCATTGCTATACCTGGTGCAATTACAATGTAAGGTCCCATTTCTTTTACAGTTTTTATCATTGCCTCAACGTATTGAGGCTCAACAAAACCATTTTTAACTAGCAACTCACCTCCTATCTTCACTGCTTCCTCCCAATCTTTTGCCTCAACATTTAGTTTTATAGTATCCTTAGTCAAAAGGTCTTTTAACACGGGTTTTGCAACTCCTCTCGTATTTTCATATGATGCTACATTTAAAAATTTTGATAAATCTTCTATTAATTTTTCACGACTTTCTATCACACAATGTTTTTCTATTATTTTTATTAAATCATCAATAACTGTCCCTTGCACCTTAGGTTTAATAACAAGGTCTTTTAATAATTCTATGTCTTTTTCTGTAAGAAGGGGATTCACTTCAATAGTTTTAATTCCTTCATATTGGATTGGAACAGTAGACACTATTAAATCTACATCTTTTTCTCTTAAAATTTCTTTTACCTGATGGTATGCAACAGTATCTACTATATTTACATCAAAAACTGATTGTAATCTAGAAGAAAGAAGTTTCGCTGTACCTATTCCTGTACCACATACCACGAGGATATTAGGCTTAGTGGCTGATGTTACTTTTAATCTTTCAATTGCAGCACCAAAATGTATTGTAAAATAACCTATTTCTTCGTCGTTTAATGCTTTGCCTGTATAATCTTCTAAAGGTTTTAAACTTTCCTTGACTATCTCAAACAATTCTTTATAATTTGCTTTAATCTCATCTAAAATAGGATTTTTTAATTTAAGTCCGTGTTTTAACCGGTATACTGTAGGCCTTAAATGGTCTAAAAGCCCTTCAAAAAGCTGCCTATCTTCTGACAAATCTTGGTGTATTTTGTTGGTGACATTTATAATAATTTTTTCAGTCAATAACTGGTACTCAACCCAGTTTTCATTAGGATAAGGACGTGTTTTTGAAACATTACTTCCAAGAAGATGAACAGTAATATACCCGATTTCATCAAGAGGAATAGAAACTTTAAAATGGTCTTCCAACATTTTTGCAATATTTGATGCCACAGCAAATTCCTTTGTAATTTCCAAAGCTTTTAATTCTTCTTTTGGCATAATTATGTCTTTCCCAAGTTGTATCCTTTTAATTGCTATTGCTATGTGGATTACAAGGCCAGAAAATGCAGCATCAGAAAAAACCGTTTCCAGTTCCTTCTCTGCTATTTGTATGCAATTCTCGATATAAGGTATGTCTATATCTTCAAATAGCTTAGTAATTTGTTTGTCAATTCCCACACTAGAACGGATATAAATTGGAGATTTTACAATATCCAGCGCCTTATCAATGTCAATTGCCTCTGTCAGAAGTTCTATAGCAGCTCGTCGTAATTGTTTTTCATCCCCCACAACTTTGATTCCATATTTCGGTGCAGACTTCAACTGAAGTCCATGTTCTATAAGCCACTTTCTTACGTTTTTTAGGTCATTTATAACGGTACTTCTTGAAACCATTAGTTTATCCGCCAGGTTATTTATAGTTATATAATCTCTTTGCTGTATAAGTTCACTTAAGATAATATTTACCCTTTCTTGTTGCGATAAGTTGTAGTAATAGGGTGTAAGATTATCAAAGAGAGATAAAACCTTGTTTTTGTATTCCAATAGTTCAGAAAATTTCACACCTACATTTGGTTTGCGTATCAATTGTGGCAAACTGTTGTATTTTAAAAATTCATCAATTGTATCAAGGTCATATCTTATAGTTCTGCTGCTTACATTGAATATTTTTGCGAGGTCAGAAATTTTAATAGGCTCATTAGAATTAATAAGTTTCATAAGAATTTGTTTACTTCTTTCATTGAGTGTGATAATTATCACCTCTTTCAATTTAAATTATATTCTATTTATATGATAATGAAAAGCTTAACATTTTGCAATGTAAATGTGGCAAAAATAAACTAATAAAATAACAAAAAAATAAACTGCGGAAGGTAAGTTATTCATCTTCCGCAGTTTATTTTTAAAACTTTGACATAAATTCTTTCATTCTTTTTACTGCTTCTTCTAGGTTTTCCATAGAGGTTGCATAAGCCATACGAACATATCCTTCACCATTTTCTCCAAAAGCATTTCCCGGAACAACCGCAACTTTTGCTTCGTAAAGGAGTCTTCTAGCAAATTCTGTCGACGTAAGACCTGTCTTTTTTATTGATGGGAATATATAAAAAGCACCTTTAGGTTCAAAACAGGAAAGTCCCATTTCTCTCACACTTTGAAGTAAATACTTTCTTCTCCTGTCATACTCTTCTCTCATTCTTAAAATATCTTCATCCCCATTTTTTATAGCCTCAACTCCGGCATACTGGCACATTGTAGCTGCTGCTGTCACGCCGTATTGGTGTATTTTGGTCATGTGTTTCACAAAATATTCCGGTGCAGCTATATATCCGAGACGCCATCCTGTCATCGCATATGACTTCGAGAAACCATTTATAGTAACTGTTCTTTCCCACATGTCTTTTAAAGAAGCAAAGCTTACGTGTTCAAAACCACTATATATTAGCTCAGCATAAATTTCATCAGTAACCACAATAAGGTCATATTTTTTAACCACTTCAGCTATCTTTTCCATCGCTTCTTTTGGCATTACCGCGCCAGTTGGATTATTAGGATAAGGAAGAATTAACACTTTTGATTTGTCCGTAATGTACTTTTCTAAAACATCTGCCCTTAATACAAAATCATCCTCTTCATATGTTGGCACAAAAACAGATTTAGCACCTGCAAGAATTGTACAAGGATGGTATGCCACAAATGAAGGTTCTGGAATTAATACTTCGTCTCCTTCTTCTACCAAAGTATTTAAAGCGACGTATATAGCTTCTGTAGCCCCAATTGTAACTAAAATTTCAGTTTCCGGATTGTAAGAAAGGTTATACCTCCTCTTAAGATAATTCGAAATTTCTTGCCTCAATTCAATAAGTCCAGGATTTACAGTATATCCTGTTTTGCCTTCATCGAGGGCTTTTTTTGCTGCCTCTCTTATGTGGAATGGCGTTACAAAATCTGGTTCTCCAATAGCAAGGGATATTGCTCCCGGCACCTCTCGTGCCATGTTAAAGAAATATCTTATGGTAGATATTTCTATGGACTTCGCTCTTTTTGCCACTCTGTCTTCAAAGTTCATCTCTAATCCCCCTAAAACAATAGTTTTATTATTATAGTTCTACAAAAATCTTAAAAATCCTCTATATAAAAAACACTCCACCGCAAAAAGGTGGAGTGTTTTTTATTATTATTCAACAATCACATCTGACAAAACTAATTTTACTGGATTTGCTAAAGAATCTCCTACTGGGCAGGTATTTTCTATAAACTTTGCAAATTCTTCTACTTTTTCTTTTGGAGCATCTGTCTTTATATGCATTTTAAATCTTATTTCTTGGAAACCCGGCCTTACATCAGCTTTTCCCATAAATCCGTCTGTATCAAGGTCTCCTTCTAATTCTACCCAAAAGCCTTGTAGGTCTATACCTTTCGCTTTTGCAAAAGCTGATGCCACAATTGTCTGGCAAGAACCTAAAGCGCAAAGTAAAGCCTCTACAGGATTCATCCCTTTATTCGTGCCACCTAGCTCTTTAGGTTCATCTAAGATTATTTTAAAGCCTCTTACCTCGCTTTCAACTGCTAAACCTTCTGGTAATTTTCTTGAAACCGCTTTAAAAGTTTCAACTGCCATTTTAAACTCCTCCTTTTATTTTTCAAATTTTATGTATTTCGAAAGCTCTATAAGAGCTTCAAAAGCATATAGATAAATGACGTTAAAATTACACTTTGTGTACAGACTCACCAAAGATGTCCTTCACAGCTTCCATAATGGTTTCACTTTTAGTGGGATGAGCATAAACTGCTTTTTTCAGGTCTTCTACTTTTGCTCCCGCCTGACAAGCAGTCGAAAGTATGTGTATAAGTTCAGAAGCTCCACTGCCTATTACCCATGCGCCAACTACTTCGTCATTTTCATTTGAGATTATCTTTGCAAATCCATCCGTTTCTCCATAAGTTTTTGCTCTTCCATTAAACTTAAAATCAAATCTTCCTACCTTTATTTCTTTAAATTTTTCTTTTGCTTGGTCTTCTGTGTATCCAAAATATCCAATCTCTGGCTCTGTAAATACTGCAGCAGGTATTTTCATATAATCTAATGTGTTTGATTCGCCAAAAATGTTGTCAACTGCTACTTCCCCTTGTGCAGAAGCCACATGGGCTAACATCATCTTGCCTGTGACATCACCTACTGCATAAACTCCTTCTATATTTGTCTTCATGTGCTCATCAATTTTAATAGCTTTTCCTTCAAATTCTAATAGTTCTGCAATCGGTCCAATATCTGTGTTTAATTTTCTTCCTATTGACACAAATACTTTGTCTGCGTATATGCGTTTTATATTCTCTCCACTCTTTATTGTTACTATACTTCCGCCGCCTTCTTCTTCGTCTATTCTCTCAACCGTTGAAGAAGTATATATCTTGATTCCTCTTTTTTGTGCAGCGAATTTTATAGATGAGCTTATCTTTTTATCAAGTGTAGGAAGTATATTAGGCATCATTTCAACAACTGACACTTTCACTCCAAATTGATTCATTATAAAGGCAAATTCCATGCCTATTACTCCGCCGCCTATAATGCATAAACTTTGTGGCAAAGAGGTCATTTCAAGAATAGTATCACTATTCATGACATTTTTAGAATTAATGCCTTCAATAGGAAGTTCAGCCGGTGATGACCCAGTTGCAATAATAATGTTTTTCGCTTTGATTTTGTTTTCTCCAAATAGTACATTCTTTTCTTTGTCAACTTTTGCTTCAGCATTAAAAACATCTACTCCATTAGCTTTAAGCAAAGCATTAATGCCTTCAACAAGCTCTCCTACAATACCATCTTTTCTCTTTACAACTTGAGTGTAATCAAAAGAGTTTATTTTTATGTCAAATCCAAATTCAAAAGCTCTGTTTAAAATGTCATACACTTCGGCAATTCTTGCATAGGCTTTTGTTGGTATACAGCCTCTATTTAAACAGGTACCACCTAATTTATCTTTTTCAAATAAGGCTACTTTTGCACCTTTTTTAGCAGCTTTAATAGCAGCAACATATCCTCCAGGACCTGCCCCTATGACAGCTAAATCATATTCTTTGTATCCGTATTCCTGTTTAATTTCTTTTTGTGTAGAAGAAGGCTTTACTTCTTCAGAGTGTGCAATAATTGCAATGACATCTCCTGGTTCAACTGTAGTTCCAGCAGGACAAACAATTTTTGAAATAATGCCTTCATAATTACTGTACACTTCAAAATTTACTTTATTTACTGCTATATCACATAGACAAGAGTCTTTCTCCACGTATTGTCCTTCTTCTACGTACCATTTTGTAATTCGCCCACTTTTCATCGTATCTGAGAAAGCAGGTACTTTTATTTCTATATCCATCTAAATATGCCTCCAATTCTTTCTATTTCATCAATCATTTATAAATCATATTTTCTGTATGAGCCTCCCCATTAGGGAAGGGGTAATTTTGATAAAATAAAAACGATAATTATTTAACAATTTCTTTTACATATATCTTATCACTTTTTAGTTAAAAATTCAACAATTTAAAAGTATTTTTTATCAAAACATCACTTCTATTAAATTGTCAACAGTTATGTTGGCAAAATAATCGTTTATATCAATATTTGAAAGTACTTTTTTTATTTCCTCTTCTGAATGCTTTACTCCTTTTAAAAGGTTTTCTACCTCTGAAACATCGTATTTCCCAAAAAAGTCTCCGTAAATTTTTATATCTTTTATTATTCCTTTTTCTACATTTAAATTTACCTCTACAGTGCCACCAGTAAATTTTTTCTCATTTTTAAAACTGTAATCTGGCGATGTTCCAAAATTCCATTCCCATGTGCTATATTTTTCCCTGACCAATTTCTCTATTTTTTGTATGTCTTCCGATGTAAATTCATACATTTCACTTTCAGCGGTTTGTTCTCTAATGTGATTCATAATGAGGTCTATAAATTGTTCTATCGTAAAAGGCTCTTTCAAATGCTCACTTATGTTTGTGACTCTTTTAGACACAGATTTTACACCTTTATCTTCAAATTTTACAGGTCGTACTTTCAGTGCCGCTGACAAATCTGTAATGCTGGAAGAAAACAAAAGTGTTCCATGGTGTAATATTCTAGTTTTGTAATAATATTGCGCATTTCCTGAAATTTTTTTGCCGTCAATTGTTATGTCATTTCTCCCTGAAAACTCAGCATTAACAGAAAGTTTTCTAAGCACATCTATAATTGGCTGTGTAAATCTTTTAAAATCGCTGAAACTACTGACATCCTCATTTACTATAAAAGTAAAATTTAAATTGCCGAGGTCGTGAAAAACCGCTCCTCCTCCTGATAATCTTCTGACAACCGGAATTTTATGTTGTCTCACATAATCTAAATTTATTTCCGCTAATGTATTTTGATTTTTTCCTACTATAATGCTAGGTTCATTCCTCCACAGCATGAAACATTCTTCTTGAAATTCTTTTAAAACGTATTCTTCAGCTGCTAAATTAAAATAGGGATTTGTGTTCTTATTGTAAATATATAACATAACCACCTCTCCTCGTTTTGATTATTGACTATTTAATGGAATATAATATAATAAAAGTATAGCATATTTTAAAAAAATTTAATACTGTTCTAGATGATGATAGCGAGAGATATCTTTGTAAAAAGATAGCCGAAGGGGAAATATAAAGGCCCGCCAAGCCTTTATAGAAGCTCTCAGGCAAAAGTATCGCTATCGGATAGACCTCTGGAAAGCTCGGAAGAGCACCGAAGGAGCAATACTTTAAGTAGAAGCTCTCAGGTTAAAAAACAGAGGAGTTGTGATGGCATGGCATATTCTCTTGTTGTGTTTTAATTGTGCTCATCATAACTCCTCTTTTAAATTTTATGAAAGGGTGTGGTATGTTTGGATAACCTCAAAAAAACACCTCTTTTTGACCTTTACAAAAAATATAATGGAAAAATCATTGACTTTGCAGGATGGGCTCTCCCTGTTCAATTTGAAAGTATAATCTCTGAACACGAAGCAGTGAGAAATGCGGCAGGGCTCTTTGATGTTTCTCACATGGGAGAAATTACTGTAAAAGGAAGAGAAGCTTTTAACTTTTTGCAAAATCTCATAACAAATGATCTGTCAAAACTAAAAGACAATCAAGTCCTTTATACTTTTATGTGCAATTACAATGGTGGCGTTGTAGATGACTTATTAGTCTACAAATATTCTGATGAACACTTCTACTTGGTTGTAAATGCGGCTAATATAGAAAAGGATTATAAATGGATGAAGGATAACAAAGGAGTATATGAGGTAGAGATAAATAACATTTCAGATGAAATTTCGGAGCTTGCAATACAAGGTCCAAAAGCAGAAGAAATACTTCAAAAACTTACAGATACTGATCTTTCAGAAATTAAATTTTTCTACTTTAAAGACAATGTAAAAATAGCTGGGATTGAATGCCTAGTATCAAGAACAGGATATACCGGTGAAGATGGCTTTGAAATTTACATGCCTAATAAATACGCAGTAGAATTGTGGGAAAAAATAATTGAAGTTGGAAAAGAATATGGACTTAAACCGGCAGGATTAGGTGCAAGAGATACTTTGAGATTTGAAGCAGGTTTGCCTCTATACGGAAATGAACTTTCAGAAGAAATAACTCCTTTAGAAGCAGGTTTTGAGTTTTTCGTCAAATTTGACAAGGGCAACTTTATCGGAAAAGATGCTCTATTAAAGCAAAAAGAAGAAGGGCTTAAGCGTAAAATCGTGGGATTTGAAATGATAGACAATGGAATCCCAAGACACGGCTATGAAGTTCGCGCTGACAATCAAAAAATAGGTTATGTAACAACAGGGTATTTCTCTCCTACACTAAAGAAAAATATAGGCCTTGCATTGATTGATTCTAAACATGCACAATTAGGGAATCAAATTGAAATTGTGATAAGAAATAAGCCACTTAAGGCTTTAATCATAAGCAAAAACTTTTACAAGAAAAATTATAAAAAATAGGAGGTATTTGGTATGGAAGTTTTAGAAGGCTTGTATTATTCAAAAGACCATGAATGGGTCAAAGTAGAAGGAGATAAAGCATACATAGGAATAACTGACTATGCACAGCATTCCTTAGGAAACATAGTATACGTTGAGCTTCCAGAAGTAGGCGCAGAACTCTCTGCTGGCGATGTACTTGGAGTTGTAGAATCTGTAAAAGCTGCTTCCGATGTTTACACACCTGTAGATGGAAAAGTGCTTGAAGTAAACAATGCTATTGTTGATGACCCCTCTTTAGTAAACAATGACCCCTATGGCAGTTGGATGGCATTAGTAGAACTCAAAGACAAGTCACAGCTTGATAATTTGATGACAGCCGAAGAATATAAAAAATTTTTAGATGAGGAGTGAGAATATGTTTCCCTACCTTCCCACCTCCTCCAATGACGAAAAAGAAATGCTTAAAACAATAGGAAAAAATTCTATAGAAGAGCTATTTGAAAACATACCTCAAGAAGTTCTCTTAAAAAAGCCTTTAAATCTTGGAACTCCAATGTCAGAAATAGAACTTACAGCTCACATAAAGAAATACGCCAAAGAAAATAAAAGCCTTGAAGAGCTGACAAGTTTTTTAGGCGCTGGAGTATATGACCATTATATTCCTTCTGTTGTAAAGCATATAATATCCCGTTCTGAATTTTACACGGCATATACTCCTTACCAGCCAGAAATAAGTCAAGGAACTTTACAGGCTATATTTGAGTACCAGACAATGATTACAAACCTCACAGGAATGGGAGTCACAAATGCTTCAATGTATGATGGTGCAACTGCCTGTGCAGAAGCTGCAATTATGGCATGTGAAAATACAAAAAGAAAAACCATATTAGTTTCAAAAACTGTAAATCCAGAAACGCGAAAAGTTTTAAAAACTTATATGCATTTTAGAGATATACAAGTAATTGAAATAGACGATAATGAAGGAGTAACAGATTTAGAAAAATTAAAAGCGGAAATTGGGACTAACACCGCGGCAGTAATTGTACAGTATCCTAATTTCATGGGAATCATCGAAGATCTGCAAGAAATTGAGAAAATAACACATGAAAATAAAGCAATGCTCATTACTTACGTACATCCAATACCTCTCGGCATACTTAAATCGCCAGGAGAAATTAGCGCAGATATAGCTGTAGGAGACGGTCAGTCTCTTGGCAATGGATTAAATTTTGGTGGTCCTTATCTTGGTTTTTTAGCTACAACGCAAAAGCTTGTGCGGAAAATGCCAGGAAGAATAGTAGGCCAGACAAAAGATGTAGATGGTAGACGTGCTTTTGTGCTTACTTTGCAAGCAAGAGAACAACACATAAGAAGAGAAAAGGCAACTTCAAATATTTGCTCCAATCACTCATTAAATGCTTTGACTGCTGCAGTATATCTAGCAACTATGGGCAAAAAAGGTATAAAAGAAGTGGCTTATCAATGTACTCAAAAAGCTCATTATGCTTTTTCAGTGCTTACCGCATCAGGAAAATATAAACCTGCTTTTAACAAGCCCTTCTTTATGGAATTTGCATTAAAGACTGATGTAGATGTAGACTTAATTAACAAAAAACTTTTAGAAAAGGGCATATTAGGCGGATACAACCTCCACAGAGATTACGACAAATACAAAAATACAATGTTACTAGCCTTTACAGAAAAAAGGACGAAAGAAGAAATTGATGAGTTAAAAGCTCTGCTGGAGGTGATAGAATGAAAGAGTACAATAAATTGATATTTGAATTGTCAAATAAAGGAAGAAAAGCCTACACCCTCCCCAAGTTGGATGTAGAAGAAAAACCTTTAGAAGACATACTTCCGCAACAAATGATGAGAAAAGAAGAAATAGAGCTTCCCGAAGTAAGTGAAGTAGACATAATAAGGCATTATACCCTTTTATCAAATAAAAACTACGGCGTCGATACGGGTTTTTATCCATTAGGTTCTTGTACTATGAAGTACAATCCTAAAATAAATGAAGACATGGCATCCCTTGTCAGTTTTACAGCTCTACATCCCTATCAACCAGTAGAAACTGTACAGGGCGCTTTGAAACTCATGTATGAATTAGAAAATATGCTCTCTGAAATAACTGGAATGGACAAATTTTCATTACAGCCTGCTGCAGGTGCCCACGGAGAATTGACGGGACTCATGATAATTAAGGCCTATCACGAGCACAGAAATGACAAAAAACGTAAAAAAATAATCGTGCCAGACTCTGCTCATGGTACTAACCCCGCCAGTGCAACAGTTGCAGGTTTTGACGTTATTGAAATTAAATCCAACAAAGAAGGGGCTATAGATTTAGAAGCCTTAAAGGCTGTTTTAAATGATGAAGTAGCAGGACTTATGCTGACAAACCCTAGTACTTTGGGGCTTTTTGAAGAAAATATAGTAGAAATCGCAAGACTAGTACATGAAGCAGGAGGACTTCTATATTACGACGGTGCAAATCTAAATGCTATAATGGGAATTACACGTCCTGGAGACATGGGATTTGACGTTGTGCATTTAAATCTTCATAAAACATTTTCTACACCTCATGGTGGTGGAGGACCTGGCGCAGGACCTGTAGGTGTCAAAAAAGAGCTTGCCGACTTTTTGCCAGTGCCCGTAATAGAGTTTAAGGAAGGCATATATAGCTTAAACTATGATAGGCCGCTTTCTATTGGAAAAGTGAGAAGCTTTTATGGTAATTTCAACGTGCTTATAAAGGCTTATTCCTATATTTTGACCATGGGAGCTGAAGGACTTAAGAGAGCCAGCGAAATGGCCGTCTTAAATGCTAATTATCTTAAAGAAAAACTTAAAAATCACTATAAAGTAGCTGTTGACAAAGTATGCATGCATGAATTTGTTTTAGCTGGTCTCTTAGAAAAAGTCAATGATATCAGAACATTAGATGTAGCTAAAAGACTTATAGACTACGGTTTCCATCCGCCTACAATATATTTCCCATTAATTGTTGATGAAGCTATAATGATAGAGCCTACTGAAACAGAAAGTAAAGAAACATTAGACGCTTTTATTGAAGCGATGATTAAAATATCAGAGGAAGCAAAAGAAAATCCACAACTTTTAAAAGAAGCTCCACACAACACGCCTGTAAGAAGGGTTGATGAGGTACTAGCTGCAAGAAATCCTGTTTTAAAGTGGAGCAAATAGAGGGGAACCATTGAAAAAACGGGGGATAAAAAAGACGGGTTTTACCCGTCTTTTTTATCTTCCCTTGCTGCGAGTTGCCACATCAAATATGACAGCGCCAGCCAAAACTATTCCAAGAATTATATACTGAAGCGAAATATCCACTCCTAGAAGATTCATTCCATTAGTCAAAGTTGACATAACAAATGCTCCAATCAATGAGTTGATTACTTTCCCCACTCCGCCTCCCGCAGATACTCCACCTATGAAAGCTCCAGCAATAGCATAAAGTTCAAAAAGAGTACCAGCAGTAGTTGTAGCTGATTGAAGTCTGGAAGCAAACAATATTCCTGATAAACCTGAAAGAAAACCCATCGAAGCAAAGACAATAAGCGTAATTTTTTTTACATTAATTCCACTTAAAGCAGCCGCTTCTGGATTACCACCTACCGCATAAATATGTCTTCCCAAAACGGTTCTATTAGTAATAAAACTATAAATAATTGTGGTAATTATCATAATTACAAAGGTCCATGAAATTCCTCTGTGATGAGCTGCTAAAGTAAAAGTTATATATAACAATAAAGCATCAATAAAAAGCAATTCGATAAGAAAAATATCGATTGGAAGTACATCGAATCCTCTTTTAATTTGTTGTGCTCTATTCTTAAGAGAAAAATAAACAATTAGCACTGCTGTTACAATACCCACTAGCAAGGTAAGTTTATGATAATTAGGTAAAATATTATTTATAAAAGGCAAGTCTGGAATAAAACCGTTGCCTATAGCATTAAAAGTTTTATTGGTAATTATAATGGTTCCAGACGATTTTGTAGCCAGCAAAAGAGCACCACGATATACTAGCCAACCTGCTAAAGTAGCAACAAAAGCTGGGATCCTTAAGTAAGCAACTAGTGAACCGTTTAGTAATCCAGCCAATGTTCCCAATACTAACACTATTATAATAGCTGATAAAGCAGAAAAGTGATAAAATTGCATCAATATAGCTGCAATTGCTCCTAAAAATCCAGACAAAAATCCTACAGAAAGGTCAATATGTCGTATAACAATAATTAAAGTTTCTCCAATTGCAAGAACAGCTATATATCCCGTCTGGTCCACAAGATTACTAATATTTACAGGTGATAAAAAATCGCCGCCAGAGAGGGCCGCAAAAACAGCCATTATTGCAAGAAGTGCTATAAACATAGCATAGTCTCTTACATGCTCTCTCAAAAATTCCTTTAAATGGCGAATAAATTCCTTCAATCTTAAACCCTCCTTTAGCTCACGGCATAAGCCATTACGATTTCTTGATTGGCTTCTTCTGATTTCAGTTCCCCTGTAATTTTACCTTTGCTCATTATATATATTCTATCACTCATTCCCAATATTTCCGGTAATTCAGAGGATATAAGGAGAATGGCTTTGCCTTCACTTGCTAATTCTCTTATTAAGGTGTATATTTCATATTTTGCGCCAACATCTATACCTCTTGTAGGTTCATCCAAAATAATGACATCTGGTTCAGCAAAAAGGCCTTTAGCTACCAAAACTTTTTGCTGAGTCCCTCCGCTCAAAGTAGAAACATTAACTTCAACATTACGAGCTTTTATATTAAGTCTTTTCTGAAAACCTTGGGCTATTTCTATCTCTTTTGATTCATCAACTGTAATTCCTTTTTTCAAAGCTTTTAAATTCGCCAAACTTATATTTTCCTTTATGCTGTTTATCAAAATCAGCCCTTTTTCTTTTCGATCCTCCGTTAAATAAAGCACTCCCTGCTTAATTGCGTCTTCCGGAGTTTTAAATTTTACTTTTCTGCCTTTTAATATTATATCTCCAGAAACAATGTAGCCATATGGATTCCCAAAAAGGCTAAGTCCAAATTCTGTACGTCCAGCACCAACTAATCCAAATAACCCTACTATTTCTCCTTTTTTTAATACAATGTTTGCATCTTTTACTAAATAGCGGCCTGTACTGGGTTCAACTACATTCCATTTTTTAATTTCCATTATAGGTTCATCTAGAGGTTTGGCTATAGGCATTGGATAAAGATTTGTAATCTCTCTTCCAACCATATGCTTTATTATCTTTTTTTCATCTACTTCTTCAGTTTTGCAATTAAAATAAGCTACTGTTTGCCCATCTCGTAAAACAGTTATAGAATCCGCCACTTTCAAAACTTCTTTTAATCTATGACTTATAAGAATAATTGTAACTCCTTGTTCTTTAAGTTCTTTCAAAAGAATAAGGAGATTTTCACTTTCAGTTTCGCTTAAAGCAGAAGTTGGCTCATCCAGAATTAACATTTTGGGATTTTTTGAAAGCGCTTTTGCTATTTCAACAAGCTGCTGCATACTTACACTAAGGTCCTTAGCCTTTGCAGTAGGATTAATATTTTCACCTTTGACTTTTAATAAAAGTTGTCGTGCTCTTTCTATTTCCTCAAAAGTATCTACTATACTTCCCTTTTTAATTTCATTTCCTAAAAAGATATTCTCATATACTGTCATCTCTGGAACTAAAGAAAGTTCTTGATGGATAATGGAAATTCCGGCTTTTTCACTGTCTTTTATGCTAAAAAATCTTACAGGGTATCCCTCAAGTCTTATCTCTCCTTCGTATTCACCATAAGGGTATACCCCGCTTAAGATTTTCATTAAAGTGCTTTTGCCGGCTCCATTTTCTCCAACTAAACAATGTATCTCCCCTGGTTGAACTTTAAAATTTACACCAAATAATACCTGTACACCTGAAAAACTTTTACTCACGTTTACAAGCTCTATAAGCGGGGTACCCATTCTTTACACCTCCAACAATTATTTAGGCCAAGTAAAATCGCTTTCTTTGTAATATCCAGAATCTATTAAGGCTTGTTTTACATTATTCTTATCTACTACTTGTACAGGAGATGGTTTAGAAGGAACCTCTTTTACACCATTATTATAAGTTTTTGTAGATTCTGGTGTTTTCCCGTCTAAATATGTCAAAGCAGCATTTATTGCATCCTTGACAAGAATCCTAACATCTTTGAAGACAGTCATAGATTGTTTGCCATCAATAATGTATTGAATAGATGGTTTTTCAGCATCTTGTCCAGTAATTACATAACTTTTAATTTCCGGATCTGCTTTAAAAGTATCTGCTATTGACCTTGCGGTACCGTCATTAGGAGCAAGTATAAATACATTACCCTTTAAATTTTTTGGCGCCTTAGCAAGGTTTGCTTGAGCAAGGTTTTTAGCAGTATTGAAATCCCAATTTGTAGTAATTTGTCCTATAATACTTGCCATTTCATCACGAGTTAAATCTTTTTTATCTTTTAATGCAACTGCTTTGTCAGAATTTGCAATTACAAAAGTGCCATCAGCGATCTTTGGCTGTAAAACTTCCCATGCTCCTTGGAAGAATAAGAAAGAGTTGTTATCAGATAAAGCACCAGCATAGAGATATAAAGGATTGCCTTTACCTGTTGCATGATCAACTAAATATTGTCCTTGTTCTTTACCTACCTGTACACTATCAAAAGTGACATAATAATCTACTGCATCTGTGTTAAGTATTAATCTGTCATAAGATATAACCTTTACACCTGCTTTTTTAGCCTCCTCTGCAGAAGCTGCTGCTGCATTTGCATCTTGAGGACATAGGATAAGTACCTTTATACCTTTACTTATCAAAGTTTCTACATTGGCCTTCTCCTTAGCAGGATCGCCTTGGCTGAAAAGAATTTCAGCAGAATAAGGAGTATTTTTTAATGCATCCTGAAAACGAGTCTCGTCCTGAATCCATCTTGGCTCATCTTTTGTTGGTAACACAATACCAACAGCTAATTTTTTTTCAGAAGTCTGCTTTGAGGAAGGTGAAGAAGACGAATTAGAAGTTTGCTTTGAAGAACCACAACCACCAAGAAAAGCAGATACTAACAACAGTAATGCTATTACTACCACTACAAGTCTGCGTTTGTTACTCATTGTACATTATCTCTCCTTTCTAAAATTTTATTTTAGCAATTTATTTTTTAACAATAATATTAATTCTACCTTCACACCCAAAATGCCTCTGGAACTTTTTTTGTTATCCTTTACTTTTTTGGCGATTTAAATTTTTTAACTTATCAATCTGTATTTTTTTAAGACAAAAAAATACAGGCTTAAAGCCTGAATAATCATTTAGATACATTTCTGTATACTTCATCGCGATTGTGAAAACCGTCTTTTATTACAGTATCATCTATATTAGTTTTATCAACAGCAATTGGTTCAAGAACATAATAAGGAACGTAATATTTCCCGTCATATATGGTATTTTTCACGTTTAATTTTTCTCCCTTTGCAAGTTTCATAGCCATTTTTGCGGTGGCTTCTGCCAATTTATCAATTGGTTTGTACACTGTCATAGCCTGAGTTCCTTCCACTATCCTTTGACATGCAGCAAGGTCAGCATCCTGAGCTGCAACCAATACTTTTCCCGCTAATCTGTGCTCTGATAAAGCCTCTATAATTCCTCCCGCTAAAGCATCATCCCCTGCTATTACGGCATCAATTTTCACACCCTTTTGCAGCAGTTCATCAGTAGAATTAAAAGCATATTCCGTCATCCAATTAGGTGCCCAGTCTTCTTTTACAATTTTTATGTCTCCACTTTCAATTCTGGGCTTTAGAACACTGTCATATCCTTCTTTTATCATTTTTGTGTTGTTATCCGTCGTAGCACCGTTTATTATAAGATAATTCCCTCTTGGCACTTTTTTCACTAAATATTCCGCCATCAGTTTCCCAACTTTTACGTTGTCAAAGGATATATAAAGGTCTACATTTGATTTTGTAACAAGCCTGTCATAGGATATCACTTTTACTCCTTCTTTTTGTGCCAATGATACCGCATAAGAGGCTTTTTCAAGGTCATTTGGAACAATGATAAGTACGTCAATTTTTTGGTCCAAAAGGTATCTCACCTGTTTTAATTGGTCTTGGTCATCATTATTAGCGTTTTGCACTAAAACCTCTGCCCCCAATTCCCGCAACTTTGCCATTACTATATCTCGATCTTTAATCCATCTTTCTTCTTTTAAGGTACCAAGAGAAAAACCAATTTTAATTTTATGTTCTTTTTTATCTAGGTTAGAGTGTAGATTCTTTACCTCTCTATATGCTACTACATGCTTAACAGTCAAAAAAACTAAAACACCTAAAATAATCATAAGGACAATTGCTACTATCACTTTGATTACATTTTTACTCTCCACCAATCACACCCCCTTTTTTGTAAATAGCCAATCTGTACTCTGTAGGCGTCATCCCTGTAGCTTTTTTAAATATCTTGCTAAAATAATTTGGATCGCTGTAGCCAACCTTATAGCACACTTCTTTTAT
The DNA here is from genome assembly GCF_000806225.2 of Thermoanaerobacter sp. YS13. Taxonomy (NCBI): domain Bacteria; kingdom Bacillati; phylum Bacillota; class Clostridia; order Thermoanaerobacterales; family Thermoanaerobacteraceae; genus Thermoanaerobacter; species Thermoanaerobacter sp. YS13. The sequence goes on from NZ_JOOI01000002.1 coordinate 157,848, forward strand.
GCTTACAGTTTCATCCTCTAATAGTTCTTTAGCTTTAGTTACTCTCAAATTTGTCAAGTAATCGATAAAATTTTTTCCAGTTTGATCTTTGAAAAATTTACTAAAATAGTGGTAACTCATATTTACTTCTTTTGCAACATCATCCAGTGTAATGTCTTTATTGAAATTGTCCTCTATAAATCTAATTATTTTGGCCATAAAGGTATCCATTTTTTCTTTGTTGATAGTTTTTATGCTGTCGAATAGATTTTTCAGAGTATTGATAAATATAAACTTTATTTTGTCAACATCGTTTATTTTCAAAATTTCTTCCAACTCTCGGTTTTCAATAAAGTTTTCCTCCTCAGAATAATAAGAAAGATTTCTTTTAATAACACCGATTATTTCTATAAGTTTTGACTTTATTTTATCTACATCCTCTTGGTATTCTAAAACCATCCACTCGTAAATTTCATTAAATATGCTAAAAGAACCTTGAAGGTCTCCAGTCATAAGTCTATCAATAAAAAGTCTTTCTTTATTAATAGGATAAGGCTTAAATTTATTTTGTGGCATTGCAATATCATCAAAATGTACAATCAGTTCATTTTTTGCCATTTTTAATGCCATTTCTGCTTCATAATAAGACTTTAAAATATTATCGAAACTGTAAACTCTACCTATTCCAATTCTGTAAGGAATTTTCACTTTTTGGTTTATAGCCTCTATTATTTTCTGCGCTGTTTCTATAGAATTATTTTTAATCTCAAATGAATTTCCCCCCTCCACAGGAAAATACACAAACAATTTGTCAATAAAGTATGGCCCTACCAAACATTTTTTAATATTCTTTACAATTGGTTTAAAATAATCATAAAAATTTTGTTTTTCTATGCTCAATTTTAGACTTTGATCTTTGATATTTTTACCAAAATCCTCCACTGTCACTATCATCGCATAACCACGCTTTAATTCTATTCCAAATATATCTTCATAAAGGGGTAAGTCATCATAGGTTATACCACTAAAAAGAGTAGTATACAAAAATTGCCCTTCCAAATAAGGAATAATCTTATTGAGTTTTTCCTTTAACTCTAACTCTTTTAACATTGCCTCTCTTCTTTTTTCAATCACCTCAATAGCTTTCTTTATAGTTTCTACGACTTTATTTCTATTAAGAGGCTTTAAAAGATAATCTAACACTCCAAGGTCTATTGCCTCTTTCGCATAATTAAAATACTCATAAGCGGTAATAATAACAAAAATTATATCCTTATGCCTTTCTTTAATTTGCTTTATGGCTTCAATTCCATCTATTCCTGGCATCTTTATATCCATAAAAACTACATCAGGCTTTAAAATTTCCACTTTTTCAATGGCTTCTCTTCCAGATTTGGCAAAACCAATTATATCAGCTTTTACATCATTCTTTTCTATGATAAATTTAATTGAATCTATAACTATTTGCTCATCATCCGCAATAAACAATTTAATCATTTTCTTTATCACCCTTCATTAAAGGAATTTTTAAAGTAACTTTTGTTCCTTCTCCTATTTTGCTATCTATCTCAATTACATCTTCTATAGCAGAAGTGTTATAAAAAAGTCTTAGTCTGTTTATGATATTGTGCATGCCAATTCCCGTAACATGCCTTTTAGATAAATCCTCATTGTCTGCTGATAATATTGCCCTTACTTTTTCTTCACTCATTCCTATCCCATTGTCAATAACCTCTATTAAAACTTTATCATTATCCTTCTTTACCGTAAGTTTAATAAAACCTCTTTTTTCTATATCTTCTAATCCGTGAATAAATGCATTTTCAACTACAGGCTGAATTATTGTACAAGGCATTTCTACATCTAAAACCCCTTCGTCTACATCTACTTTAAAATCTACTCTGTCGCCAAATCTCGTTTTCAAAATGTACATATATGTCTTTACATTGTTTATCTCGTCCTGCAAAGTAACTGTAGTATCCAATTTTTTTAGATTATATCTAAATAGGTTTGCAACGTTTTCTATAAACTCCGAAGATTTATCTGCCCCTTCCATCATCGCTAATTGTGCAGCTGCATTTAGGGTATTAAAGAGAAAATGTGGATTTATTTGGGACTGCAAAGCCTTAAGTTCTGCCTCTTTTAAAATATTTCTCATTTTGAGATTTTGCATCTCTTGTTCTTTTAATTTTTTCTCTACTTCTGCCTGATTTTTGATTTCTCCTATATAATTTTTTATGCTTACTACCATCTTATTAAAAGCTTCTGCAAGTATATTTATCTCATCGTTTGTCTTTATAGAAAGCGGTCTTACATCAAAATCTCCTTTTGAAACTCTCACTGCCAAATGGGAAAGGTCTATAAGAGGTTTTGTAATTCGATAGGTAAAAAATATTGCAAAAAATATGTTAAAAAGAATAGAACCTATTATCAAAAACATATTCAAATAACTTATAAACTCCATGTTTTTTGTTATAGATGCATATTTTAAAGAACCCTCTTGCAATTTACTGTTAAGAAGATTATTAATGTAAAGTTTTATATATTCACTTATTTTATTGGACCTCGTAAAATGTGCAATGTACTCGCTGCTTATCCTGCCTCTTTTAGCATTTATTGCTGCGTCAGTTTCATTCAAAAGGCTTTCAATCATATTCCCTATATCCTTTAACATTAAACCATCCTGGTCATAGTTTTTTTCATTTAAAATAGCGGAGGCTTGCTCTTGAAGTTTGTTATAGAGGGTATAATAATTTAAAAGGGCGTCTGACGATTTGGTAGATAAGTACTTCTCCACTTCTGTTTCCAACATGTTTACATCTGTATTTAAATTGTTAAGGTATATATAATCCACAAAAATTGATTTTAAACGATTTATAACTGACTTTGCATTATAATACGAATAAAAACTTGTGATACCCATTAAAATAGTAATTATGAGGTAATAAACTATCAATTTTCGCCTTATGCCCGTAAATCTCCACATATCTTTTTTCATGCCATCACCTTATTCTATTGATTGTATTCTTTTGAAATATTCTTTGACATTGTCCTTGGTAATAACATTTACTCCTATATCAACAAATGTAGAAACATTATTTTTTTCTTTAATTTCCACCATAGATTTTACACTTTCATATCCTATTCTGTAAGGGTCACTCATAACTGTACCGTATATTATTCCCTTGTCGATATACCTTAAAATATCCGCTGTATCTCCATATCCTACAATCGCTATGTCTCCCACCTTGTTAAAATCAACTATTACTTGTGCAGTACCAATAGTATCCACAGAATCTGTAGTATAAATTGCATCTATGTTTTGCTTACTGCTTATAATTGACTGAGTAATTTCTTCTGCACTTAAAGTACCTAATTTTGAAGTGTAAACTTTTACTACTTTCATTTGAGGATAATCTTTTATGGCATCTAAAAAACCATTGATTTTCAAATTTTGATTTACAGTGTCCAATTGATAATCATTGCTAACAATTATAGCAATGTTGGCTTTTCCCTTGGTGGCTTTAATCATAAGCTTTCCGGCTTCTTCACCTAGCTGAAAACTGTTAGTACCTATAAAAGCCTGTCTTTTGCTATCTTTTGCGTCATTTTCTATAGTAACTACTGGTATCCCTTCTTTATAGGCCTCTTCAATCAAGTCTACAAATTCTTTACTGTTTGAAACATGAGTTATTATGCCATCAACTTTAGAGAGTATAGAAATATCCAAATACTGAAGTTCCTCTTGGATGTTATTAAATTTAGGAGCATTAAATTCAATTGCAACATTGTAACGTTTTGCAGCATCCATGGCACCAATTTTTACTTCTTTCCAAAAAGGATCTACAGAATTTTGAGCTACCATATAAAAGTGATATTGAGGCGTTTTTGCAAAAATGGGCTCTTCTACCTTTTGAAGCTTATATAAAAAAATGCTTAATGCTGCTATCAAAATGACCAAAATTAAAATGACCTTGTCCATTAACTTAAAAAACTTCTCATTTAACGTTTTCATAAAAATCACTACTACCTCCCTCCATATCCCTTACAATAATAATAAAACATTAACAAGTATATATCAATTCAAAATTATTAAATAGTTGTCACATAAAAATTGTCCAATCTTTTATATTTATTCGATAAACTTTTCAAAAATCTTTTCTTGAAAAAATGGAAGAATGAGGCGCAATTTGCACCTCATTCTTCCTCCCATCTCCCTTGAAGTTTTTCAACAACATGAGGGAGGGTAGTGTATTCCAACTCCTCTAAAGGCAACCTGTGAGGCTCAAAGGGTCCCATCTTTCTTATATAATCGGCCATTTCTAACGCTTTTTCCCTTGCATTGTCAAAAGCAACATCTTTAAAGAAGTCCTGTGGGCCAATAAGCTTACCCTCTGCTAATTGAAAGCCAAGTGCGCATACTCTTGGAGGCCCATCAAATCTGGTAGGCACAGCATCTTCCAATGAAACAGGTATCATAGGGCCATTATGAGACCCCCTCATCCAACCAGCAACAAGATAGGAATTAGCAAAAGGTTCCAACGCTTCACCTACTGCTGGAAGACCATTCTGGCATCTCACAATAAGTACAGGGTCATCCTTTCCTATATACTTTCCCGCCATAAAATTCATTCTTTGAGTAGAAGACACTGCTGCAATTTCATTGTTTTTTGTATACACTTTTCGTATGCAATATCGTCCTGTCGCTCCAATAAAGACCAGCATATCATAAATTTCATGAGGAGTTTCAAATATTATTTTTTTGTGCCCAATCATATCATAAACCTCAAATTTAAATCCTTGATGCATATTAGGGTCAATCACAAGTCCTACTGTATTAAAAGGATCTGCAAACATCTTGTAAAGGGGTAAATTCCATGCTCCTGGCTCTGTTTTATCAGCCATAAAAATTATGACAGGCTCACTTTTTCTTTCTTCAAATTCCATTTCTGCAATTCCCGGTCCTAACCCCTTTATATTACCTGAAAATGAATCTTTCAACAAATCTTGTCCTGCACCGTACAATTTAAGTTCTTTAGCTTTCTCACTGCATCTCCAAAGTGCATCCCATGCAAGTTTATGAACTTCCTCGTTATCTACTCCTTCTCTATGGGTCATTATAAGTTCAATGTCATCTCCTACTCTAGTCACATGAAAGTCAATGAGCATTTTTCCTTTTTCTTTTAAATGTTTCTTAGCAATCTCAAGAAGCTCGGGATGTACATCTGTATGCCCTACAAAACCACCAACATCTGCTTTAATCACAGTTAAAGTTATTTTTGACAAATTAATTCCTCCTTTTTTTGGATTAGTATAATATATTTTATTAATAATGTTATACTAATTATGCTTATATTTTAAATTATTATATATATTTTTTCAATAACATGTTTTATTTATTTGCGATTTTTGTACTTTCAATTAATTTCAGTTATATCGTTCAATTTAGAAACATTTCAAAAATAATTGAAGGAATTTTTAAAAGTTTGTCGAAATAGTTAATGAATAGTAGTAAAAATACAAAGAAAGGGATGATACAAATTGGGTTCCTATCTTGTTTTAATTTACGGGGTTATAATTATTGCAGCCCTCGTTATAATTGGTTTAGTTAAATTTATATTTGCACAAAATAAAGGCAATGAAAAAATGCAACAAATTTCAGACGCTATAAAAGAAGGAGCTATGGCTTTTTTAAACAGACAATATAAAACAATTGCATTTTTAGCATTAATTGTAGCTGTAATAATTATTGTAGCTAATTATTATGGACATTTATCTGAAGGAACAAGTACTGCGTTAAGTTTTGCATGGCATGTAGGACTCGCCTTTATTACAGGTGCCTTTTGTTCAGCACTGTCGGGTTACATTGGAATGTATATGGCAGTAAATTCGAACGTAAGAGCCGCGGCTGGTGCAAAATCTGGCCTTAACAGGGCTCTGCAAATTGCTTTAAAAGGAGGAGCTGTGACAGGTTTGGCTGTAACCGCCTTGTCCCTCTTTGGGGTTGCTACCTTGTTTTTGGCATATGGTGGTTTGTCAGGTCAAGAAGACTTGATAAAAGAAGCTCCCTCTCTAATCGTCGGTTTTGGTTTTGGTGCTTCTTTCGTAGCATTGTTTGCCCAGCTAGGCGGTGGTATATATACCAAAGCTGCTGATGTAGGGGCCGACCTTGTGGGTAAAGTAGAAGCGGGAATTCCAGAAGATGACCCAAGAAATCCCGCAGTTATAGCTGACCTTGTGGGAGATAATGTAGGAGACTGTGCAGGAAGAGGAGCTGACCTCTTCGAATCAACTGCTGCTGAAAATATTGGCGCTATGATATTAGGAGTAGGCCTTTATCCCGTTTTTGGTTGGAAAGGAATACTATTCCCATTAGTAGCCCGTGCAATAGGTATAATTGCCTCTATCATAGGTATTTTTTTCGTCAATACAAAAGATGAATCAAAAGACCCAATGATAGCTTTAAATAAAGGTTACTTTGTCACTACCGTTGTAAATTTAATCGCTCTTTTCTTTGCAGTAAAAATAATGCTTTCTGGACATTTGCCTAATGGCAGTGAAGTTAATTATTGGTTACTGTATGGTGCAGTAGTAACAGGTGTTGTACTAAGTTACATCTTTGTATTCTTGACAGACTATTATACTTCTGTAAATAAACGTCCTGTACAGGAAATTGCTAAAGCTTCAACAACGGGAGCTGCTACAAACATAATTACAGGTATTTCTGTCGGTATGGAATCTACTGCCCTTCCAGTTATATTTATATCTGCAGCAATATTTATAGCTTATAAACTTGGTGAATTAGCACTTCCTCATATAGGGACTTCTGGACTTTACGGCACAGCTATTGCAACAATGGGCATGCTGTCTACAACCGCCTATATACTTGCAATGGATACATTTGGACCTATTACTGATAATGCTGGTGGAATTACTGAAATGTCAGGAGCACCAGAGTCAGTAAGACATGTGACAGACAGGTTAGACGCTTGTGGGAACACTACAAAAGCTTTAACAAAAGGATACGCAGTAGGTTCAGCCGCTCTTGCAACTTTCTTGCTTTTCTCTGCATATTTGGACGAAGTCAAAAAGATACTGGGTAAACCTATTGATTCTTGGTTTGCTGTAGATATAGGAAAACCCGAAGTTTTCATAGGAGCATTTATAGGAGCAATGATTGTATATCTCTTTAGTTCAACTGCAATAAGAGCTGTTGGTAGAGCTGCACAATATGTTATTCTGGAAGTTAGGAGACAGTTTAGGGAAATTCCCGGCATCATGGAAGGTACAACAAAGCCAGACTATGCTAAAACAGTAGATATTGTAACTAAAGGTGCTTTAAAAGAAATGGTAATTCCAGGACTTATCGTAGTAGTAACACCGATATTAGTAGGTGTAATCCTTGGTAAGGAAGCTGCAGCAGCTTTCTTAATGATAGGTACTATTTCTGGTGTAATACTGGCTTTATTCTTAAACAACGGCGGCGGTGCTTGGGATAATGCAAAGAAATTTATAGAACTTGGCAATTACGGTGGTAAAAAGTCTGAAGCTCATAAAGCTGGAGTGGTAGGAGACACTGTAGGTGATCCATTTAAAGATACAGCTGGTCCTTCACTGCACGTTCTCATAAAGCTCATAAGCACAATAACCCTTGTCTTTGTGGCTCTATTTAGATGATAAAAAAGGCGGGAAAACCGCCTTTTTAGTTCTTTTCTTGTACTAATTTATCTATAAAATTCATAATTTCTTCTGTTATTCTCATGCATTCCAAAACCTCTTCTTCCTCCACATAAAGAGGTTCTTCAGCAGGATATCTTGTTTCAATGTAATATGAGTTTACTAATGCACAATCCTTAAGAAAATTTTTGAAATTCTCATTATATTTTTGTGCTTCTTTACAAAGTTTTACCAAACTATGTCCTTCATTAATTACACCCGTTTTTGATATTAAATAACCCTTTAAATATTTTTCTATAGTTTGTTGACAGTGAAAGCATATAAGATAATAATCGCCACCATGTTCATACAAAATTTTTGCACCATTAAAATCTTTCTTAGCCATATTAAACCAGTCTTCAATTTTTTTAGAATCAACCAAGCAAACTCACTCCTTTTGATTTAATCAAATAAGCAAAAGTTGAAGGGTCATTTTTGTACTTTTTCCATTCTTCCGGAGTATAAACTATTATATCTATGTCAACGGTGTAATCAAGTTCTATGAGCATTTGCTGAATGAGTTTTCTTTTATTATCCGTAGCAATAATCACACATATATCTATGTCACTTCTTTTAGTTATTATACCTCTCGCACATGAACCAAAAAGGTATATATCCTCTGGCTTATATTTTTGAATTATCTGATTTTTTATGCTTTGTATTTCTTTTTCATAAGGTCTCATACATCTTTCTCCTTACAAGTTTTAATTTCTATGCCTTAACTTACCTTACCAATCTTTCCTTCTTAATAATTAATTATACTATTCTTAAGTTCATATTACAACTTTTTGTAACAACCAGTCATGGGTCAAAATTTTGTACTATGCAAATGCCATGTTGAAACAAGTTTTTTGTGATATAATTATAGTGTAAAAAATGAAAATTAAAAGGATGTGGTTTTATGGGATATAAAAGTGTATTAATTGAAAGAAGGTTCATGGGAAGATTTCCATATGGTAAAGACCTTTTAGAAGAAATTAATAAAGTCATCGCCAGTGAAAATATACGTTCTGGTGAAATACGCATAATAGGTGCTGTATCAAAAGCAGTATTTGGCTACTATGATGTACAAAGCAAAAACTACATATACATATCAAAAGACGAGCACATGGAAATACTAAATGCCACAGGAAATATTTCAGTAAAAGATGGCAAACCCTTTGCTCATGTCCACATAACATTAGCAGATAAAAACGGAAACGCTTTTGGCGGTCATTTAATGGAAGGGACAATAATATTTGCTGCAGAATTCGTAATAACAGATTACGGTGACAATAATTTGGAAAGATTTTATGATGAAACAACAGGACTTCAATTGTGGAATATTTAAGGCCCAGTTTAATCACTGGGTCCTGTTTGTTATTTTCATAAGAAAATATAAATATTTTATGACATCTAAATTAGTTTTGTACATCACTCTTTTAACTATAGGATTCCCAATCACTTTTACTACCCTATCATAGTCTTCATTTTTTATCCTATCCATCATCTTCCTAAAATCTACAAGTTTATCAACTCTATCTGTTATTTTTTTTACTTTTTTCTCATAATCTTCACCATGTTTTATTGATTCTCCCGCATAGACTGCACTCTCCACTGCGTTTAAAAGTCCAAATCCTAAAAAAGGGTCTAAAAATCCCCCTGCATTTCCTATTAGATACATATTGTCTATTTGATGTTTATCTGTTATACTGATGTCCAATTGCGTTTCAAAAGTTTCTATCATCTCATAATTTAATTTTTCTTGATACAAAAATGTATGCCACATATTTTCAATCTCTTCTTTTTGTGTATAAGTAGCCACAAGAATTATTGAGGCTTTATTTTTACTAAGAGGTACAAGATAGCCAAAACCTGACCTTGCATATAGAGTGTTAAGCCATAAGTACACAGTATGAGGCTCAAAATCTCCTAAAGCAATTCCTCCTTTAATCCTTGAAGAAACTACATTTTTAACTTTTGTAAGTTGTTTTGCTATCATACTATTTCCTGTAGCAACTACCACATAATTATAAGATTTGGCTAATTCCCTATAATCCGCATTAACATTAAAATTTATCTTTGCATTTATTCTTTTTGCTAATTGGTTTTCTATGCTCTCCTGTTCTTGCCCTTTTTTTACAATATATCCAAGTTTTTTACCTTCAATGAAAGCTTCCCTCTTTGGAGATTTGATAACTATCTTTTTTACTTCAGTCAAAGGCTCAACTAAAATTCCAAACTCTTTAGCTATAAACTTAAGAGGATCCTTATAAGGTCTATGTACAATCTGCAATAACAATTCTCCGTAAGAATACAGGCTTCCAATTGTATGTTTTCTTTCGTAAATATCACAAGGTATACCTAATTTCTCAAGAGTATATGCACAACATAGACCTGCCACTCCTGCTCCAATTATTGCCACTTTCATTTTTATACCTTCTTTCTATGTTCATAAGGTTTATTGTTCATTTTATTTATTGTATATTTCATAAAAATAGAGCCATATTTTATAGCATTGAAATTAGTATTGTAAATAAGTTTTTTCACAGGAGGAAAAGTAAGAATTTTTATAAACTTATCCAACTTATCATTGTCCATAAGGTCTAAAGCTTTTCTAAATTCTAACATCTTTATATTTGCCTCAGACAAAAAGCTTATTTCTTTTTTAAAATCGACTCCTTCAGCTATACTTTTTGCTGCTATAGCTCCACTTACAATAGAGTTAAAAGTCCCAAAACCTAAAAAAGGCTCTATAGCTCCTCCTGCATTCCCAACAAAAAACAGATTTTCATATTGATGTGGAAAACAATTACCCGAAGTTTTCTCTAAATCCACCATATTTACAATATCCACATTCATCTTTTCTACTTTTAGAAATGTATCCCAATAATACTGCAACTCTTCTTTTGAAATATAAGGCAATACCATAGCTAAGACAGCTCTTTTTTCATTATAAGGCATGAGATATACATAACCACTTTTAGTATAAAGAGTATTTATCCACATTATAAGAGTTTTCGGGTCAAAATTCCCTAAAACATTTGCTACCCTCACCCAAGCTGTCACCAACTCTTGACAGCAACCCAATTCTTTTGGAATTTGCGAATTTCCCGTAGCAATAATAATGTAATCGTAATCATTTTTTAACTTTTTGTAATCAGCTTCTATATTGAAATTAACTGGTATTTCTAATTTATTATACAATTGATTTTCAAGAGAGTCTGCATCCTGCCCTCTTAAAATCATGTACCCAAGATTACTTCCTGTAACAGAAGCTGTTACAGTTGGCCCATTCATAACTATTTTGTCAATTATGTTAATTGGTTTAACCTCTATTCCATAAACATTTTTAAGATGATGAAGTGGATCCTTTATAGGCCTATTTATTACTTTCAACAATCCGGCAACATGGTTAAATAATTCGCCTATTTTGCACTTTTTTTCAAAAATATCCGGTGTGATGCCATACCTTTGAAAAGTAATTGCCGCAGTCAGCCCTGAAACTCCAGCCCCGATAATGGCCACTTTCATGTTAACTCATCTCCGGTGTATTTAAAACTGTGTTATTTGGAATAGAAGGTTTCGACTCCAGACTTTCAATTTCCATTTGAAGAATAGAAATAAATCTCATAACATCATCCCTCATTTGAGTAAACAACTGCCTAACGTAAGGATTAGTAATATTCACAACAGTTTCATTATAGAAGGCCTGAATATTAACTAAATTTTTTAATAAATCTTGAAGCATGTCTAAAGGTTCTTGAGAAATATTTTTTTTGACAAGAGAACTAATATGCATAGCCTTTTGTGCCTTTTGTATGTCTTCTTTATGATTTTTTATCATTATTTCAATTTGCTTTAGCAATGCTTTTTTTTGATTGTCCACTGATTGTTTCCCATATTCTCTTACTTTATCCAACAGTATCTTTTCTAAATTTTGTGCTTCAACAAAGGAACTTAAAATGATTTCCTGCTGAGTTATTTTCTGCACAACTATCACACCCTAAAAAATTATTATTTAATTATATATTTTCACGCTGTAACTTTTTATATACAAAAAAAGAGGGTTTCCCCTCTTATATATCAAGCTCTTGTATTACACTTTTGATAATTTCGGCTGATCGTCTAAAAGCAGTAATTTCTTCCTGTGAAAGTGGTAATTCAAGTATATTAACAATTCCATTTCGTCCAACAACGGTGGGAAGGCTCAAAGCCACATTTGTAACACCATATTGGCCGGTTAGCGGAGATGACACAGTTAAAATGGAATTTTCATCTCTGAAAATAGCTTCTACGATTCTTCTTACTGCGAGAGCAACCGCATAATATGTCGCACCCTTTTTTTCTATTATCGTATAGGCAGCTCTTACAACATTATTAAAAATCTCCTCTCTAAAATTTTTTTCACATGCTTTTCCACATAAATTGCAATAATTATCAATTGGTATACCTGCTATGTTCGTAATGCTCCAAGCTGCAAGCTCAGAATCACCATGTTCCCCAATTATATATCCGTGTATATTTCTCGGATCTATGTTACAATGTTTGCTTAAAAGATATCTAAATCTCGCACTGTCGAGAACTGTGCCAGACCCCAATACTCTTCCGTATGGCAATCCAGATATTTTATAGGTAACGTATGTAAGAATATCTACAGGATTTGTAACTATAAGATATATTGCTGTGTCATTTACTTTAATAAGTTTTGCCACTATATCTTTAAAAATCATCGTATTTCTCTTCACTAAGTCAAGTCTGGTTTCTCCAGGCTTTTGTGCTGCTCCCGCTGTAATAATTATTATGTCAGAACCTGCAGCATCACCATAATCACCCGCATACACTTCAACTGGACTAATAAATGGTACCCCGTGGCTTATATCAAGAGCATCACCTTCCGCTTTGTCTTTATTAATATCTATTAATACAATAGTTTTGGCAATCCCACTCAAAGCCAGTGTGTACGCAGTAGTAGCACCGACAAATCCAGAGCCTATTACAGATATTTTGCTCATAATATCTTCTCCTTTTCAATATTAATTATCTGTTAATAAAAGTTTATCAAATTTCAAAAAATAGTCAAGTCTATTTTTCCCTCTAATAATTTAATGTATTCAACGTTTAAAATAAGTTCTCTGTGGAATATTAAGAAAGAGGTGATATTCTATGGGAGATATACAAGAAATAAAATCTTTGATGGAAGAACTCATAAAAAGCGAAAAAGATAAAGAAATAGCAAGCAAAAAAATGCAAGAAGTGCTTGAAAAGTCTATATCAGAAATAAAGAGTATACTTTTGGCAATAAAAAAATACATAGGAGTCGAAAATATAAAATTTAGAAGTTATAGCGGAAAAACCTTTGAAATAGGAGAAGGTATAATAATCTACGATAAAAGCATAGATGAAAAAATAGTTTTAAAGCCCGACAACATTTTTTATCACTATAAAATAGAAAGTGAAGAATTAATCGCAGTTCCAATCTCCGACCTTGAAATACATAATTACATCACTTATGATGCGCTTTTTGAAACCGTAAAAAGCTCTCTTAAAAAATGTATACAAAAAAACGAAGAAGATATACGCATATACAAAAGCACCATGTTTAAAATAGATAAATACAATAAAGAATTAGAGGAAATATTATTTCTTAAAAACTCCATAGAAAACGCAATAAAAGAAGACTCCCCTGAAACTCTGATATAAAAAAGTATCAGAGTTTTTTGTAACCTTTTTGTAATAAAAACTTAATAATTTCTTAATAAATTTTAATATTTTCCGTGTTATAGTATTTATAGAGTGTTACAGTTATTTATAGAAATGTATATAAGGTGAAACCAAAAGAAAGATGAATGCGTCTTTTTATATAGAGAAAGGATGTGGAGAAATTGAAAGGAAAAACATTGCAAACTTTATCTTTGATGCTTGTATTTATTGCAATGGGGCTCATGATTTCTATGCAATTTAAAACTGTACAAGGCGGTAATAGACCTCTTACCTCTATTTCAGCTACAAATTATGCAAGATCAGAAGAACTTACTCAGCAGCTCAAAAAAGCTCAAGAAGAAAAGGATAATCTAGAACAGCAATTAGAAGAGCTCACTAAAAGATTTAAAGAGTACGAAGATGCTGCATCAAAAAATGATGCTGCTTTAAAAAATCTACAGCAGGATGTTGAAAAATATAAAATTTTAGCAGGCCTTACAGATATGATAGGCCCTGGAGTTATAGTAACGGTAAATGATAGCGACTTACAGCCTCGAAACGGTGAAGACCCTAATTTGTACTTAGTCCATGATGAAGATTTATTAAGTATTGTAAATGAATTGAAAGCGGGTGGAGCTGAAGCAATAGCTATAAATGACCAAAGAATAATTGCAACATCTGAAATACGATGTGTAGGTCCCACAATAAACATAAACTCTACGAGGTACGCTCCTCCTTACGTAATAAAAGCAATAGGAGACCCTGACACATTACAAGCAGCCCTTAATCTAAAAGGCGGAATAGTAGATACTTTAAGATTTTATGGTATCAAAGTAGATATACAAACTTCTGATAAAATAGTAGTGCCTAAATACAGTGACCCTATTAAATTCTTTTACGCTAAACCTGTGACTCCTTAAACCCTCTTACCTACTTAATATATTAAAGACAGGTTTTATTCACTAAACCTGTCTTTAATTTTTTTCATAATTTTGTTTTCCGCAATTATGTAGTAGCAAAAAAATTTACCTGCCATTGTAGGCCTTGCCGCCACAAATCGTATATTTCGCTTTTTTAAAGAAGTCCAGTTTTTTTTGTACTTTTCATCTCCTCTTAAAAAATCAAATATTCTATCTCCTTCTTCAATGGATTGCTTTATAGCAAGACCTAAAATTATAGTACCAACACTTCTTTTGCTATAATCCAAATCATAACCGCTTATATAATAATACCTTTTATCCCCTACATGATAACTTAAAAGACTAGCAACGGTTTTTCCTCCGTCTTTTAATTCAAAAAGACTCAATTCTCCTTTTAATAGCATGTCTTTTGCCATATCTTTGTGGAACTCCCTTATCCTCTTAGAATAAAAAACACCAGGCATGTGCTTTTGCCTCCATTGCCTTTGATGAAGAATTATTAAATTATCCATTGCTCTATCTATTGATTCTATATTCTTCACAATTGAAAAACTTCCATCGTATTCCTTAAAAAATCTTCTCGTTTCATAATTGAGATTTCGTCTAAATTTTCCATCTAAATTATTTAAATATTCTTCCCAACTTTGAGGTAACTCCACATAGGGACATACATCTTGCACATCATAATCATAATAAAGGTCACTTCCCATTAGATAGGGAAAAAACTCACTCTTTTCAGGAATATGTTCCAAATCCAAAACTGTAAAAGCATCTATATATCTTTCTAAAAAATTCACTAAACTCATATAAAATTGATTTTCATAACCTTTTCTCACAATAAAATCAAGATAATCGCTGTTATTAGAACCTATAAACTTTATCCTTCTTGCCAAAAGCCCATTTTCAAAATATGTCATCATAAAAGGTGCAATACCAATAGGTGTATTTCCTTCATAAAAGAGCAATATCCACAGTCTTTTACCATAGCCAAAATATTTCCACCAGTTTAATACCCATTCAAAAGTATTGAAAGGATAAATTTCCGCCACATCCTCTAATTCATGCCATATATCCTCTATATCTAAAAGGTCAGAAACACTTGTTATCTTTTCAATAGTTACGTTAAATACTTTTCTTTCATCCAAAGCACTACCCTCCAAACTACATATAAAAATATCATGAAACCTACTGTAGAAGCAAAATATACCCAAGGTGGTTGACTTTTCGTAAAAAAGTCTATTCTAATCAATTGCATAGCAGCAAGATAAGACACTCCTGCCCAGAAAGTAGACCATATAAAATCAGCAACAGCAGAAAATACCACATACACAGTAAAATTCATACGGGTTATTCCTGAAGCCCAAATAGCCGGGGTCCGCGGAAGTCCTATTAACCTACCTAATAAAACCGTAAATCCTCCATATTTAGCAAACCATTTATCCATAGCTTCAAGGTCCTTTACTGTTATTTTTAAATATTTGCCATATTTTTCAACAACAGGCCTACCTTTATAATAGCCTACCAAATAAGCTATTACATTTCCTGTTACGTTACCTAATGCAGCGATGACTATAACATAAAAAAGATTCATATCCCCTTTTGTAACTAAATACGCAGCAGCAAAAAATAATATTTCCACTGGTCCCGGCATTCCAGTTCCTTCAATCATAAGCCCTATAAAAAGCGCTATATATCCATAATTTATTATCGCATTATAAAGAAAAGATTGTCCTTCCATCGTCACACCATCCATTATTTTTTTAAGTTTATTATAACACAAAAAAACAAAGCAGGGCAATTGTCACCCCTGCCTTAGTGCATTTATTTTTTATATTTCTCTATTGCATCCTTGTACATCTCATAAGTCTTTTTAGCAATGCTTTCCCAACTAAACATCTCTTCAACACGTTTTCTCCCATTTTCTCCAAATTTTATAGCTAAATCTTTGTTATTTAAAAGTATGTTTATATATTTTGCTAATTCTTCAGGATTTCCTGGTTCTACAAGGAATCCTGTCTCTTCATGAACTACAACCTCTTTAATTCCTCCTGTAGCACTTGCCACAACAGGAGTTTTACAAGCCATTGCTTCTAAGTTTATTATGCCAAAAGGCTCATAAATAGAAGGACATGCAAAAACTTCCGCATTGCTGTATAACTCTATAATTTCTTCTTTTCCCACCATTCTATTTATCCAAATAATATTGTCGTAAAGTTTAACTTTTTGCTCTACTTCTTCTAAAACCTCTTGTGTATCTGGAGAACTAGCACATAGTACAACCTTTATATCCTTAGGTAGATACTTTACTGCATCTATTAAATGAGTAATGCCCTTTTGCCTTGATATTCTTCCTACAAAGAGAATGTATTTACCCTCAATTCCATATTTTTTGCGAGCAATATTTCTATCTGTTTTCTGGTATTGGTTTAAATCTATGCCGTTATATATAACTTCAACTTTTTCCTCTGAAATATTGTAATACTTCAATATATCTTCTTTCGAACCTTGTGATACTGCTATAACCCTATCGGCGGCTTCAATCCCTGTTCTTTCCATCCAAGAACTTAATTTATATCCATTACCTAACTGTTCCTCTTTCCATGGCCTTAAAGGCTCAAGGCTGTGAACTGTAACTACAAGGGGTTTATCATACAATTTTTTAGCTAAAAAACCCGCCATGAAAGTATACCAGGTATGGCAGTGCAAAATATCTGAGTTTATATCATCCTTCACCATTGCCAAATCAATGGAAAAAGGCCCTAAAATTTTATGATATCTTGGATCTGAATTTTCCTTTAACTTATCCCACTCTTTATATCCACGGACTTTTAGATTATCAGCCGTATAATTTTGCTCACCAAAGCATCTCACGTCTACTTCCATCAGTTTAGACAATTCCTTGACAAGATAATCTACATGAACGCCAGCTCCACCGTAAATATTAGGAGGGTATTCATTTGTAAACATCGTAACTTTTAACTTATCCATAATTTACCTCCGATCCGTATTTTTCTAATTTTAAATCCTCAATACATCCTAAAATGCCTTTTAAAGGTATTCTAAACCAAGAAGGTCTATTATTTACCTCATAAATTCCCTCAAAAAGAGCTTTGTCTAATTTAAAAATAGCTAAAGCCTTATCGAAATTTTCACCCTCTGGTATAATGTCTGGTGCTTCCCTTACCACCAATTCCAAATAGTTCTCTATAAAAGTCTCCGTGACAGCTTTTTCCCACACTGACAGCACTTTTTCTATTTTTTCATCCTGCAACTTACCTTTTGCATTAAGATAATTAAAATAAGCAGCATAAGCAGCATAACTAAAAGAACGTACCATGCCTGCCACATCTTTTAAGGGAGATATTTTTTTTCTTCTCATCTCAATAGGTTTTGTCGGTTCTCCTTCAAAATCTATTATCACATAGCCCTCTTCGGTCTTTAAAATTTGCTCTAAGTGTAGGTCTCCATGGCATCTTATATATTTGCCAAAAACAGCAGTATCTTTAAATTCTTCTAATTTGCTCATTAAAAACTCTTGTTGCTTTATAATCTCTTCTATCATTGAAGTTATTTGTTCATCAAAAGTAGACAATTTTACAAAATTTAAAAGTTTAGCGAAATTATTTTTTATGCTTTTCAACACTTCTTCAACATCTGATATTTCCACATTCCTTTTAGCAAAATCTTCTTTATCAATATAAGACAATTTAATATGCATATCGGCAATTATCCTTGCTATCTCTCTTACCTCTTCAATGTAATTGCTTAAGTATTCTTCTACGTAACTTTCTTCAATTTCATCATAATCTGATAAAGTAGAAATTACAGAAGACAAATACTCTTGCGTATATTGCCACATGTCTCCCATATTTTTAATGTGTTCCACTATTATAGCAACAGTATACCTTTCTTTGTTCCTATCTTCATATAAAAAATAACCTCTTATATCTTGAACATTTCCAAAACCTGCATTTTTAAGTTCAAAAGTCATTTCAAGGTCAGGATTAATTCCTTTTACAAATTTTCTATAAGTCTTTATTATTTCATCTTTTTGTAAAAATGTTAAACTATTACTTGACTTATTGCTCAGCCTTCTTGAACTGTATATATCGTCTTTTTTAAGATTATAAGGAATTAATTGGGCACCAGACTCAAATTTTATAACTGTTTCTTCACTTAACACTTTATTTAAAAACTTAACATAATTTATATCGTCAATTCCATCATATATAAAAACTTTTAAATTTGGACTCTCGATAATATCTATTAAATCATTATTCCTAAAATAAGGAGTTATAATTAAAGGCACATAATAAAGCAAAGTAATCTCCTTATTACTCGTTGGAGCTTTCACCACAAAAGCTATAATAGCTGCAATTATAATCTCCGCTTCCTTTTTAGACAACATTGCATAATCAAATAAAAATATATCTAAAATATTATAAGCCTTCTCCTGAAACCATCTAAACTTTTTAAAATTATCTTTATCTATATTTTTAATTATATCTTTCATTTTTGTAGGTATATTTTCAAAGTTGAAGGTCTCACCAATATACATTTGACCACTTCTTTCAATAGAATCTCAATCTATTTTTAAAACTGATGCCGTCAATTCTGGTGGCACAGGATTTATATAAACTCCCGTCCCTAACTCGAAACCCGCTGCCACAGTAAGCCTTGGAGCAATTTCAATATGCCAATGGTAATTTCTTATATCAGAAATTGGTAATGTGTGAATTACAATATTATATGGCGGAAAGTTAAATTCTCTCTCGTACTTTTCTATAAGATGCTTTAAAATTTCGGTTAAATTTTCAATATTTTCTTCTTTTAACTCTTCAAATCGCTCCTGATGCTCTTTTGGTATTATCCATGACTCATAAGGATATTGAGATGCATAAGGAGCAATAACAATGAAATTCTCATTTTCACCTATTATCCTTTTACCTTCTTCTTTTTCATATTTGATAATTTCACAATAAGGACATTTGCCTTGCTTCTTAATATATTCTTGTGTACCTGTTACCTCTTTCTCTACTACATCTGGAACAAAAGAAACAGCTATAATCTGCCAGTGCCCGTGTTCTAAGGAAGCTCCTCCTCTTGCTCCAAAATTTTTGAACACCTGAATGTATTTTATTTTATCGTCTTGAGCAATTTTTTTATAACGCTCAATTATTGCCATAAAAACTTTTTGCATTTGCCCTAAAGATAAACTTCCAAAAGTTACATCGTGTTCTGGTGACTCTACTATCACTTCTGCTACACCATAGCCATATTCCGCTTTATAAAGGGATGGCACCTCAAAACTTTTTAAATCTCTATTCACAGCTGCAAATTTATTTTCAAAACCTCTCACTAACCAATTCCCTTTTTCATCTTTAATTTCAACTAAAGTAGGAGGAGTCATCTCTTCATTTCCGGGGCAAAAAGGACAATTATTATTATTTTTCTTTTCCCCATGAGTTATGTTAAAATCATGAGGTCTTTTACTTCGCTCTGTAGCTATAACTACCATTTTACCACTTATAAGGTCATATCTTATTTCGGACATTTTATAAGACCTCTCCTATTCTTTTTAGTAAATGCAATCGGATGCATCATACATTAAAAAAAGAATTTGATTAATTTTGAAAATTAATCAAATCGGGGAGAAATGTCAAGAACTTTTATGCAACCGAATGCATTCTATTATTATAATATACTTTTCCTTTAAAATTGTCAATGTTTTTTTGAAGATTACTGCTTCATTTTTTAATAATTTCTCCTCATGAAGGAAAAAATAAAACAAAAAATTGTTGACAAAAATAAAAATTGATATTATAATAAAATTGTACTTAATACAAAATTAAATTTGATACAAATGAGGTGGGATAAATGGAAGTAAAAGAATTAGTACTAAAAACTTTAAAAGAATCCTCTGATCCTCTAAGACCAGGAGATATTGCACAAAAAGCTAATTTAGACAAAAAAGAAGTAGATAAAATCATAAAAGAGCTAAAAAAAGAGGATTTAATAATATCTCCTAAAAGATGCTATTATACAGCAAAATAATTGTGAGAAAGAAGTAAATGAAAATGACTTATACAATTGTGGAGTTAAGAGATTATTTAAAACGACATGACATAAAGCCCTCTACTATAAGGATAAAGGTATTAGAGTATTTATTGAACAATAGAATACATCCCACAGCTGATGACATCTATCAATCTCTAATAAACGATATCCCTACCCTTTCAAAGACAAGTGTTTACAACACACTAGAATTGTTTATGAAAAAAGGTGTTGTAAATGCCTTGTCCTTGAAGGAAAAAGAACTGCGATATGATATAAACACTTACTTTCACGGGCATTTTAGGTGTGAGATATGTGGAAATGTTTATGATTTTCCAGTATCGGAAAAAATTATAGCTGTAGAAGAATTAAAAGGCTTTGTAATTAGAAATGTTGACATAAATGTCTACGGCATATGTAAAAAATGCAATGAAAAAAATAAAAAATAAGGAGGAAAAGTAAAATGGAGGAAATTAGAATGAAATTATTAGGAGAAAAATTTCCATCAATGGAGGTAATGACAACTCACGGAGTGAAGAGACTCCCTGAAGACTATGCAGGAAAATGGTTTGTGCTTTTTAGCCATCCAGCAGATTTTACGCCAGTTTGCACAACAGAATTTGTAGAATTCGCAAGGAAAGCCAATGACTTTAAAGAATTAAACACTGAATTAATAGGTCTATCAGTTGACCAAGTTTTCTCCCACATAAAATGGGTAGAGTGGATAAAGGACAACACAAACATAGCTATTCCTTTCCCAGTTATAGCTGATGACTTAGGAAAAGTCTCTAATCAATTAGGAATGATTCATCCAGGCAAAGGTACCAATACTGTAAGAGCAGTATTTATAGTAGACGACAAAGGAACAATAAGACTTATAATGTATTATCCACAAGAAGTTGGAAGAAATGTAGATGAAATATTAAGAGCATTAAAAGCATTGCAAACAGCAGACCAATACGGCGTGGCACTCCCTGAAAAATGGCCAAATAACTACTTAATTAAAGACCATGTAATAGTCCCACCATCCACTGATGAAGCTTCTGCAAATGAAAGAAAAGAAAAGATTAAATCAAAAGAAATTGATGCTTTTGACTGGTGGTTTGTATACAAGCCTTTGAAATAAAGTCACTCATAAAATATCCCTTCTTTTCGACAAAGCGGGTCTTTTAATAGGCCCGCTTTAGTTTGTTGACAAAGTCAAAAAAATTTTTAAAATAGGATATTTTGCAAAGTTTGTCTACAGTCTAAAAGCAGGGTTTTTTAATAAACCCGCTTAAATTTATAAGCTTTTTACTGCTTTTTCTATTCTTTTTAAACCTTCTTCTAACGTAGCCTTTGGACAACCTACATTAAGCCTAAAAAATCCATCTCCTTCTTCTCCGTATTGCCTTCCATCATTTAATGCTACTTTACCTACTTCTATTAAAGCTTTGTATATCTCATCAGAAGTTTTATTTAATTTTTTAAAATTAAGCCAAAGTAAGTACGTGCCTTCTGGTCTATCTACTTCCACCTCAGGTATATTCTTATGGATATAATCTATAGCAAAATCTACATTATATTCAATATATTTTAGTAACTCTTCCAACCATTCTTCCCCTTTATTATATGCCGTCTCTAATCCCAAAGCTCCAAAAATAGTTATATTATCTATTCTTAAGGCCTTAATAGCCTTTTGATATTTATTTCTTAAGTCTGGATTTGGAATGATGGCAAATGCTGTAGCAAGTCCCGGAATATTAAAAGTTTTGCTGGGAGCCATAAGAGTTATAGTCCTTTGTTCTAATTCTTTGGAAATTGTCGCAAGAGGTGTATGTTTATAACCTTTTAGAATAAAATCACTGTGTATCTCATCGCATACAATTGTTAAATCATTTTTGACACATATATGTCCTAATATTTCAAGTTCTTCTTTTGTCCACGCCCTTCCGACAGGATTATGAGGATTGCAAAGTATCATTAATTTTGTTTCTTCATCTATTTCCTTTTCCAAATCTTCATAATCCATAACAAACTTTTTCCCATTATGTTTTAAAGGATTTTTATTTATAACTCTGTTATTATTGTTGATAACTTCATAAAATGGTGGATATACTGGCGGCTGTATTAAAACTTTTTCTCCTGCATTTGTCAATTCTCTAACTCCAATACTAAGCCCTGGAATCACTCCAGGAATAAATAAAATCCATTCTTTTTTTATATCCCAATTAAACCTTCTTTTGACCCAATTTATAATCGCATCGTAAAAAGAATCTTGTATCCATGTATATCCAAATACTCCATGTTGGACTCTTTCCTTAAATGCTTCTATAACTTCAATAGGGGCTTTAAAATCCATATCCGCAACCCACATTGGCAAAAGGTCTTCCTCACCAAAAGTCTGTTTTAAATTCCCCCATTTAATTGAATCTGTATTTCTCCTATCTACTATTTCATCAAAATTGTATTTCATATCAACTCTCCCACCTTTTAATTTAATGTCTACCATACATATATATTTTATCATGTTAAACGTTTTATTCCTATACTAAATTTCTTTGTTTAAAATATTTTGATACCATACTATAAATAAGAGTAAATTATTAAAAATTTCAGGTATTATATGGTATAATAAGAACAAAAGAAGTTTTTATGAATCATATTGGCGAGAGGGGATTACAAATGCAATATATTGATTTAAGAAGTGACACTGTAACAGTACCCACTGAAGAAATGAGGGAAGCCATGTACAAGGCTGAAGTAGGTGATGACGTCTACGGCGAAGACCCTACTGTAAGAAAACTTGAAGAAATGGCAGCAGAGATGCTGGGAAAAGAAGCAGCATTACTTGTAACAAGCGGAACTCAAGGTAATCAAGTATCAGTAATGACACATACTCATCCCGGAGAAGAAATCATTGTTGAAGAAAACTGTCATATAATAACCTATGAAGTTGGAGGAATAGGTTATCTCTCAGGTGTTCAAACAAAAGCCCTTAAAAGTAATAAAGGTGTATTAAATCCTGAAGATGTTGAAAAGGCCATAAGGCCAAAGGACATACATTACCCCGTCACAAGTCTTATCTGCCTTGAAAATACTCACAATAGAGCTGGAGGCACTGTAACCCCAATTGAAATCATGAAGGAAATTTACGAAATAGCTAAAAATCACAATATACCCGTTCATTTAGATGGAGCAAGAATATTCAATGCTGCTACTTATCTTAAAGTAGATGTAAGAGAAATAGCCAAATACGCCGATAGTGTAATGTTTTGTCTCTCCAAAGGCTTATGCGCCCCTATTGGGTCGGTAGTCGTCGGCACAAAAGATTTCATTGAAAAAGCAAGAAAATACCGCAAAATGTTAGGTGGTGGAATGAGACAAGCTGGCTTTATCGCTGCTGCTGGCATTGTAGCCCTTGAAAAAATGACAAAAAGGCTACAGGAAGACCATGATAATGCAAGATTTTTAGCAGAAGGACTAAAAGATATACCGGGAATAAATCTCGACCTAGAAACAGTGCAGACTAATATTGTAATGACAGACATTTCAGGCACAGGAATGACAGGTAAGGAACTATCTTTAAAACTAAAAGAGTACGGAATTTTAATAAACGGCGGAAATGATTTTGCAGTAAGATTTGTAACTCATTATTACATAAGTAAAAAAGATATTGAAAAAACTCTTGATGCAATTGAGAAAATTGTAAGACAGTTATAAAAAAGCATAATTATAATAATTCATCCAAAGTTATTACTTCTATTTCATTAACTACCTTTAATCTTAAGTCATTAGTTACAAAAAAATCAGCTTTTTCTATAATACCTGATGCTATATATATGGCATCGGGTGTTTTTAATTTATGTTTAGCCCTTAATTCGGCTGCTATTATTGCAACATTTTTATCAACATCCTTTATTTTTAAATTAGGAAAAGTAGCAAGAAAAACACGGTACATATCTGCTAATAATTGATTTTTTTCTTGTAATGGTTTAGATAATATTTCCGTATAAATTAATGACGAAGTAACTCCAAATGATTGACCCTTCTGAATTTTTTCAAAAATTATTTTTGCAGGAGGAAAATATATCTGACTTTTTTCCATTAAATAAATAAAAAGATTAACATCTAAAGCTAGATATTTGTTATTTAACCTCTCCATTATCTATCCCATTCATCTCTGATTTTTTTAATATATTCTGTTCCCCCTGCTTCTTTCCACATATCTGCACCCAAGCCAGCTAATGCGTCAACATAAGAAGTTGGACGTTTCATAATTATCAATTCACCTTTTATTTCATCATAATCCCAAATTAAATCATCACCTAATCTTTCAATTATTAATTTTATAGTATCAAGAGGAATTATAATTTTATTAATTTTTTGTATATCTGAAATTGATTTAGCCATACAATTACACCACCATTTAATTAGTTTTCTACTTTATATTTTATCATATAATTTACATTAATAACATGAAAACATAATAAAAATACAAATTAGAGAAGGTTGCCCCTTCTCTCTATGTATATTCTATCCTCACCTTACTCCCTTCTCCAGAAGCGGCAGGCGGTGTAACAATCAGTTTTACAGGTACCCTGTCTTTTAATTCTTCTACATGGCTTATTATGCCCACTACCATTTTGTCTTTTTTAAGCCTTTCTAAAGAGGTCATCACTATATCCAAAAGTTCCGCGTCAAGACTTCCAAAACCTTCATCTAAGAAAAAAAATTCTAAAGGGGCTCTTCCCTTTAATTGTATATGAGAAGAAAGAGCCAAAGCCAAAGAAAGGGATGTCAAAAAAGTTTCACCGCCAGATAAAGTGTCTACAGACCTCCTTACTCCGCCATTGAAGTCATCTCTCATTACAAAATTATTTTCTGAATCAATCTCTAATGCATACCTACCTCTACTTATTTCTTTAAGTCTTTTTGAAGCAGTAAAAGTTATATATTTTAGCTGTTTTGAGGCGATGAAATCTACAAATTTATTTCCCTGAAAAAGATTGTCCAATTCACTTAATATATCCACTACACGCTCTAATTTCTTTTTCTGTTTTGTAAATTCTTCTACTTTTTGCAAATTTTCTTGCATATCTGAAATAGCCTTTTCTGTAGCACCTATTTGCTTCCTTTTTTCGTTTAAGACCTGTTCCAAACCTTTAATGCTTTCTTCTAATTGATTCCATTCTTCTTCATTAATTTTCTGCCCTTTTAAAACTTCCTTCAGCCTGTCTATACTTTTGTTTACAGATACATATTCATTTTCAAAATTCTTAATTTCTTCCTCAATTTTTTTAATATTTTCACTGTCTAATAAATACTCCAAAGCCTCTTTTTTATCCTTAAATCCCTTTTCTAATAGAGCATTTTCTAATTTTTCACTTTGTTCCCTAAACATATTATTTAAAAGGTCCCGACTCTCAAGGGCAGATATCTTTTTACTCTCTATATTTTGTTTATCCTTTCTTGCCTTTTCTAAAGTTTCTTTTAAAACGCTCTCCATTTTTATAATTTTTTCTTTATTATACTGAATTTCTTTTAAATATTCTTCTATGTCTCTACCTTCTGATAAAGAATCAAACTCCTGCTGCATCTCCCGAAGGTTTTTACTTTTTTCCTTACCTATTTCCTCTATCTGGCCTTTCCTTATTGAAAGAGTATTGAGATTGTTTGCAAGGATTTCCTTTTTATTTGTCAATTCTTCAATCGTATTTTTAAAATTCTCTATTTCATTCCTCAGCCCTTCTATTTCCCTCTCTTTTTGATTTATTTCCTCCACTTTTTCTTTAAAATCTGAAACCCCCAATTCTTCCCTTGATATTCTTAACTGACCTTCTAATTCACTGTAAGTTATACTAATAGCCTCAAGAGAAGACTCAAACTCTTTCAAAAGGCTAATATCTTTATTTATACTTTCTTTTAATCTTGTATGTTCTACATCTAAACTTGCTTTTTCCTCCTTTAATTTTTTAATTAAAGTCTCTAATCCTTCCTTACTCTTATTCCATTTTTCTAATTTTTCTTTCCCCTGTATAAATAAAGACTCCATCTTACTTAATTCTTCTTCTAATTTTAAAAGATTAATGTCCTTTAATATATCCCACAGTTTATCATATTCTTTTTTATACATCTCTTCTTTGACTTCTATTCCTGATAATTCACCTTTTAACTTAAAAAGCTTACTTTGATAGTCCATTATATCCTTTTCTAAGTTTGCCTTTATTTCCTGCTTCTCTTTTATTAAGTCTTCCTCTACCTTTTGTGCCAATCTTACATGATGAATCGAACCACAGACAGGACAGGGAACACCTTCTTTTAATCCCTCTGCCAGTTCACCTGCCATGTTGTTTTTTACAAGTTCCTCTATATCTTTTTTTACTTCTTCCAAACTATTATTTTTATTTTTTAATTTCTCTTCAATCTCTTTTATCTCATCATTTATTTCTTCTTTTATTTTTAAAATTTCTTTTAAATTATTTTCCGCCTCATTTTTTAACTTTTCTTTTTCTTTCAATTCTAAAATTTCTACTCTTTTTCTTTCTAAACTTTTTTGCAGGTTAAGAAGGTCTTCATTTGTGGGAGGCTTTTGCATTTCAAGGTTTTTTATATTATTGTCAACCTCTTGTATTTCTTTTTCTTTTCGTTTCAATAAATTATCTATTTTTTCAATATCTTTCTGTTGCTTACCTATTAGCTCTTTTAATTCTAAAATTCTTTTCTCCTTTTCTTTTTTCTCTTTATCTTTTCTTTCAAACTCTTTCTGAATCTCAAAAGCAGCAAAAATTTTTTCCCTTTTATTCGAATCAACTTTAATTTCATTAATTCTTTTTTCCTTCTCACTTAAGCTTTTTTTTGCTATATCTATAGAATCGGACAGGGCTTTTATTTCTCTTTCTATCCCATCTATCTGTTTTTTTAAATCTTTATACTCCTTTACAAGTTTCTCCCTTTCACTATTAATCTTTTTTATCTCATCTCTCAGTTTAAAAGCCCTTTTAAGCCTTTCTTCCTTTTCAATTATGAGAGGAATTTTTTCTTCCTTTTCTTTTAATGAAGCCTCATATTCTTTTTCTACCTTCTCAAGTAATTGTAAAGCCTCCTCCAACTCTTTAGAATACTTTTCCACATCCTTTTGATTTAAAATGAGTTTTTTCTCTGTCTCCACTAAAGAGTCTATATACGGTTTTACTGATAATGCCTTTTCCGCTTTTTTTAACTTTTCCTTTTTATCTTCTATTTCTTTTAACTTACGGTCTAAGAGTTCCTTCTTCTGCAAAAATTCATTTAACTCCTGCTGTTTTTCCCATACCCCTTTAAGTTTTTCCCTTTCTTTATCTAATTTATCCTTTTGTTCTTTTAAAGTTTTCTCTTCTTCTTTTAAAATCTCAAACTTTTTCTTTAAATCTTCCAATGCTTCTTTAGTAACACCTTCGTGCTGACTCAACTTCGCAATTACCTCATTCAAGGAATTATTTTTTTCTCTCTTTACATCTCTTATTTTAATAAGCAATCTGCTTCCATACTTTTCTAAGCCAAAAATCCTCTCTAACATGTCCCTTCTTTCTTTGCCTGTTAGCTTTAAAAATTCACTAAATTTCCCTTGTGGCAGCACTACAGAACGAGTAAAATCCTCCGCTGTAAGTCCAATTAAATCCACTATTTTTTGCTGAACTTCCCTATCTTTTTCTGCCAAAACTCTTTCTCCACTTTCCCCTATCTCCCGCAGTCTTGCTAATGTAGTTTTATAACCACCGCTTTTTTCGTCCCTTTTTACATTTCTCTCAACTATATACCTTTTTCTTGCCCCATCAACACCTATTTCAAACTGGTATGTCAAAGACATAGATGTAGATTGAGTATTTATAAAATCCCTGCTATTTCTGGGAATTTTCCCGTACATTGAAAGAGTAATTGCATCTATAATAGTGGATTTTCCACTTCCTGTGGGACCAAATATGCCAAAAAGTCCTTTTTCTGTTAGGACTTCAAAATCAATAATTTGTTCTTCTACAAAACTATTAAGCCCAGCAATTTTAAGCTTCAGAGGTCTCATCTTCCTCATCCTCTTCCTTTACTATACTCATAAAAAGTTCTAAAACCTCCTCTGTTGGAGGAACTTTGTTTTCCTTTAAATAAAATTCTTCAAAAAGTTCCTTTACACTTTTATCATCTATCTCATAGTCTTCAATTTCCATCTCATCCTCTGGCAAAATTGGCTTTATTTCAACTATATCCGGTAATATGCTCTTCATTTCTTTTATCTTTGAAGAAGGCAGGAAAGACTCAGTTTTAATCTCGAAATATGCCCATATATCTTTATCCCTATATTCATTGCAAATCTCTAAAGCTTCCTCTATACCATTACACCTAAACACTTCAATAGGCTTGTAATTTTTAAAATATATTTCCTTCACAGTCACAGGTTCTCCTACCTTTAAATCTACTAAATAAGCACATTTAGAATGGTTCATCTCACTTTTGCTATACTGAAGTGGGGAACCAGAATAATAAGCAGGAAGAGTAGAAGAAATTCTCTGGGGTTTGTGAAGGTGTCCGAGAGCTATGTATTGCGCCTTTTGTGGTAGGTGAGAAATTTCTACTGTAAAACTTCCTCCTAACTGAATAGGCCTTTCTGAACCTGACTCCTCTCCTCCTGCAACAAAAATATGAGATACCGCAATGTTTATAGTGTCTTCTCTGTATTTTTTCGAAAGGTCATTAAAAATTTCACCAACTCTTTCAGAGTAACTTTTCTGCCTTTTCTCTTCCTCCAATTCTTGAGTAAAAATTTCATTTAGCCTTTTTTCACTGGGATAAGGAAGAGCTATAATTACAGCTTTTTGACCTTTTATCTCAATTTCTAAAAAACCTTCTCCCGAATCTAAAATTTTAAACTTTCCAAAATCTCCTTTAGGAGCAATACTTTTAGGAGTACCTAAAAGTATCACTCCGTGCTCATAAGCAAGAGGGCTTGCAGCAGAAAGCCTTTCAGGATTGTCATGATTCCCTGCTATAACCAAAATCACTCTTTCCCCGTTGGAAAGTTTTTTTAAAGTTGTGTAAAAAAGCATTTCCGCCCTTGCAGGAGGGTTTGAAGAATCGTATATATCCCCGGCAATTATGACCAGGTCTACATTATTTTCCTCCACCATCTGCACAAAATCCTCTAAAAATTTCTCCTGTTCAGCAAGCCTCGAAAAATTTTCAAGATTTTTCCCCAAATGCCAGTCTGAAGTATGTAAAATCCTCATTTTATCACCCTTAATACTCCAAAATGTTCCCATTGAAAAATAGATAAATGTATTTTTCTTTTACCTTTTTGCCTGTAATATTCTCTAATGCCTTTGAATACAGTTCTATCTGAACTCTATATTTTTCTTTAATTTCTTCTACTTTGCCTTCCTGAACATAGTCTGTTTTATAATCTATTAAAACTAAACCATCCTCTTCTTCAAAGAAACAGTCAATAATTCCCTGCACCTGTATAAACTCATTTTCGTATTCTTCAGGCAAATCTTTGTAAATCTCCCTGCTGCTCAATTTAATGTGAAAAGGCACTTCTCTTTTTACATTTTTTGAACTTAGCATCCTTTCCCCAAGAGAGGTTTTAAAAAATCCTTCAATTTTCTGTATATCCACTTCTTTTGCCTGTTCCTCCGTTAATATCTCTCTATCTACCATATCTTTTACCTGTTCTTTAATGCCATCCAAAGATAAGTACTTATTTAAATCAAGTTTTTGCATGACAAGGTGCATAGCTATACCTTTCTCAACTGCAGTTAATCCTTTTTTCTTTTCTAAAAATACAGGTGTTTTTAAAACTTCTCTCTCAAAAATAGATGTGGTATCTTCGTCAACTATTTCTGCATTTAGAATACGCTTAACCTCAGTTACAGAAAGCTTGGCAGGTAGGTAACAGGCTTTTTCGTAGGGATATACATAGCTTAACCTTCTTTCAACTTCTTCGTAAAACTCGCTGTAGTGGGCATCCAAGTCTAAATCTTTTAGTCTTTCCACCACATCTATTTTGTCATTTTTCTCTTTTCCTAAAAGCACATCCTTTTTACTCCATAATTTTATTTCCCATTTTGAAGCATCTTGTTCTGCAGAAAGATAAACGCCTGCAAACTCACGTAAAGGTTCTAAGTCTTTGTGTCTTATAACAGCTGAACCAATCCAATCCATGTAGCTTTTGCCATTTAAAATATCATATTCAGAAACCTTATCTTGCAAAACTGCTGCATTTGCCCATTTCCTCACATTCTTCTTTATATCTCTAATGCTTCCTACAAGTATTAACTTTTCTTTCGCTCTTGTCAAAGCAACGTACAAAACTCTCATCTCTTCAGAAAGGCTTTCTAACTTTATTTTGTTTTTTATTGCCTCTTTCACAATGCTGGGATAAGAAATTCTTCTCTTGAAGTCCACAAACTCAGGGCCCAATCCTAATAAATGATGGTACAATACGCTTTGACTTAAATCCTTTAAATTAAACTGTTTACCTAACCCTGCCACTATGACTACCGGGAATTCAAGACCTTTACTTTTGTGTATACTCATTATCCTGACTACATTTTCATTTTCTCCTACTATTTTAGCACTTCCCATATCGCCACTGCTGACTTTGAGGCGGTTTATAAAATTGATAAAGTTAAACAGCCCTTTAAAACTTGTTTCCTCGTACTGCTTTGCCCTTTCAAACAAAATCCTCAAGTTTGCCTGCCTCTGCGCTCCTTGAGGCATTGCCCCTACATAAGCATAATAACCAGTGTCTTGATATAAATACCACAAAAACTCATCCACCGGTATATAAATGGCTTTCTCTTGCCACTTTTTCAATGATTCTAAGAAACTTTTAGCTTTTTGCCCTAATTCATCCTCCCTTTGTGATACCTTTTTAAGTGCTTCATATATAGCTCTATTAGGCTCTTCTAACCTTATGTCAATTAATTCTTCTGGGGTAAAGGAAAAAATAGGAGACCTCAAAACTGCCAACAATGGAATATCTTGCATTGGGTTGTCTATCACCTGAAGGAGGGATATTATAGTCTTTATCTCCGTTGTTTCAAAGTATCCCGTTCCTGTGTCCGCAAAAGCAGGAATACCGGCATTTATAAATTCTTCTAAAAATACAGGTGCCCATCTTTCTGTAGCCCTCAAAAGTATTACTATATCCCTATACTCCACAGGCCTATAATTTTTGAGGTTTTTATCATAAACCATAAAGGTATTTTTCTCATTTTGTGTAACTAATTCCTTTATCCTTTGAGCTACCACCCTTGCTTCTACTTGTATGTTGTCAATAATCTCTTCCTCTTCTTCCCCATAAACCTCTAATTCTTCCTCTTCAGGAGTTTCATCATTTTTCTCTATCAAATGTATTTCCACAGGTCCACCTACAATGGCATCAAGAAGAGGTGTTCCAAAATCTGCTCCACAATTTAACTTTTCTTCCTCTGTATAATCTATCTCACCTACATTCTTAGACATTATCTTTTTGAAAATGAAATTTACCACATCTATGATTTGGGGTCTGCTTCTGAAATTTTTATAAAGCAGTATCTTTTTATTTTTATCTTCCTCTTTTGAAGAATAAGTATTGTACTTTTCAAAAAATATATAAGGATTTGCCTGCCTAAACCTGTATATGCTCTGTTTTACATCTCCTACCATAAACCTGTTAGGTGTGTCTTCTCGGGCTATAGTGCTTAGTATAACTTCCTGTATTAAATTAGAATCTTGATATTCATCCACAAAAATTTCTTGGAATTTTTCTCTATACATCAAAGCTGCCTCTGAAGGCTTCACATTCCCGTTTTCATCGACTTCTGTCAAAATTTGCAGTGCAAAATGTTCAATGTCATTAAAGTCTATAATGCCTTTTTCCCTTTTTTTATCAGTATATTTTTTATCAAAAAGTAAAATCAAATCCACTAAAGCCTTCATGTTAGGGTACAAAGCTTTAATTTCTTCTTCAATTTTTTCTATGTCATCTGAAAAAAACTTATTTCTTATCTCCTTAATTTTAGCTTTAACCTCATTTCTTATTTTTGTCACTTCATCTTTTACTTTAGGGTCTATCTCTTTACCTGCTCTGGGAAGTCTATTAAACTCTATAGCATTTATCTGTTCTTTAAATTCATCCCAATTTTCACAGTCTAGAAGTTTTCCCAAGCTTTCCGCCTCTATTTCAAAATTATCAAGATAGCTTTGTAGCCTATTTTCACTATGAAGTTTAGCAATTGCCACATACATTCCATTTAAAAGCCCTGACATTTCTACTTTTAAACTGTCTAAGATGACTGCAGCCCATTGTGAATTTTCAAAATTAAAATCCTCTTTAACTTCAAAGCTTAACAACACATCTCTAAGCCATTTTTCAGGCCAGGGAAGTGATTTTACAAAATCGTACAATTTTAAAAGAATATCTACAAGGGGTTTATCGTCCCTTGTGCCTCCATAACTTTCAACCAATGTCAAAAAATCTTCATTATCCTCTTTTTGATATAATTCCTCAAAAAGCTCCTCTACCGCCTCTAATTTTAAAAGTAAAGTTTCTGTATCATCCCCTATTCTAAAGTTAGGGTCTAAATCTATGAGAAAAAAGTTATTTCTCACTACTTCCAAGCAGAAGGAGTGAATTGTGGTGATTGTAGCTTTGTTAAGTAATGTTAGCTGATTGCTAAGCCGCCTGTCTTCGGGATTTTGGTCTAACTTAGAAATCAACGCTTCTGCTATCCTTTCTCTCATTTCAGAGGCAGCAGCATATGTAAAAGTAACAACTAAAAGTTTATCAATATCTACAGGATTTTTGTCATCCGTGACAAGTTTTATGATTCTTTCAACTAAGACAGCCGTTTTGCCAGAGCCTGCACCTGCTGCCACTAAGAGATTACTGCCCCTTGTATTTATAGCCAGCTGTTGTTCATAAGTCCATTTGGTTTCCATCTGACTTCACTTCCTGTTCCAATATACTCCATATCTCCTCAACATCTTTACTCTTTATAACCCTGTACTCATTCCCTTTAAAATTCGTTTCAAATTGACAGACAGAAGCGTAAGGACAGTATTTACAAGGAGTCTCTTTATCTTTTTTATAGGGAGAAATTGAAATATCTCCTTCTAGCATCTGTTCGGTCAAACGCTGTATAGTTTTTTTGACGTGTTTTCTCAACAATTCAAACTGCTCTTTTGTAGCTCCTTTGGTGTTTTTGCCTACACTCCCGTCTTTATTGATTGCTGCTGGAATTATATAAGAAGTACCTTCAATTGATTTGTCCATCTCTTTTATGATTTGAGCATCATTTAAAACAAGCCCTTCCAATCTCAACTTTTTAAAAATTTGCATTTGCAACTCTTCATCTGATATATCTTTATCTGCCTTTATAATCGGGTCATCTATTTTAAAGTAGAATATCCCAGCCGGATTTAAATTTGTGTTTTCTTTTATTGCACTTTCTAATATAGCATCTAAATATATCAAAAGCTGAAGTTCTAAACCATAAAACACATCTGAAAGGTCTAAAGTTTTGTTGCCAGACTTGTAATCTATTATCCTTATATAGGCTTCATCCTCTTTTTCAAATATATCAACCCTGTCTATCCTCCCTATGAGATTTATCTCCTCACCATTTGATAGTACAATCTTTATAGGAGGATACTTTTGGTTATCACCAAAAGCAACCTCATGGTCTAAAGGCACAAAAGAACTTCTCTTTATATGCTCAGATACTACCCATACCGCATTAGAAAGCACTCTTTTTAACCTTTCAGCAAGATATTTGTATCTGGGACTGCTGTTTAAAATATATCCTGGTATTTTTTGTATCATGTCATCCACAATAATAGCCACAGC
This sequence comes from Thermoanaerobacter sp. YS13, assembly GCF_000806225.2. Classification (NCBI taxonomy): domain Bacteria; kingdom Bacillati; phylum Bacillota; class Clostridia; order Thermoanaerobacterales; family Thermoanaerobacteraceae; genus Thermoanaerobacter; species Thermoanaerobacter sp. YS13. The sequence continues at coordinate 192,039 of NZ_JOOI01000002.1, forward strand.
CTCATCGCACCACTCTCTGTCAATATCCTGCCAAGTAAGTCCTTCTTCCTCCAATGCCTTTGAAAATCTGTCAAGGACATTGTGCATAAAAGTCCCTAAATCAGGAGGCTCGAAACTATATATTTTTCTTTCCCTTGCTTTAAGCCCGTATTGGACAAAATAAGCAAAAGGACAAGCTGCGTATTTTTCAAGTCTGGATACACTAAAATACATTTCATCCCCATACAACTTTTTTACCTTGTGGGCAGGTACTTTTTCAACCTGATTAGTGTAATAAAGTCCTTCTAAAGCCCTTGTCAATTTCGGCTTCCATGATTCATTTTTAGCATACCATTTATACACATCCAACCACAGAGGATGCATTTTATTTGTCACATCCCATTTCTTAATCGCACTTACCATTTCATTAAAAGTAGGTAAAGGTGTTGATACGCGATTTAAATTTTCTTCTTCCGTATCTATCTCTACCACGTTGCTAAACTGCTTTATTTTAGGAAAAATCTTTTTCAAGCGGGAAATTATTATAGAGGGTCTTAAGCTTTTCCCTTCATGGTCAGCAATGGGATAGCTTATCCTTAAAAATTTACTTGTGGAAGTCAGAGCAGTGTAGACTAAAAATTGCTCTTCAAATATTTTAGTCTTTGTATCTCTGTCTAACTCCACATTGTAGGAAGCTAAAATTTCCCTATCCCCATCTGTCAAAATTCCTTCCTCAAAAAGAGCAGCAGGAAATATACCATCATTTACGCCGATTATGTAAAGGGCTTTTGCATTGTGACTTTTCATCCTATCAACACTGGTAACCAAAACTTCATCAAGAGTAGGAGGAATACTTCCAATTTGATATTCATCAAATCCTATGCTGAGTATCTTCGCAAACTGTTCTACTGTAACTTTTTCCTCCCCCATCACTTCTACCATTTGGTCTAAAACATCTACAACAATATCCCAAACCTGTGCGTATTGATTTGCCGTGTCAAATTCCTTCTCTTGTTTAAACTTTTCAATCAATTTTTGAATCTTTTGAGACAATTTCATTTCAACTAAAAAGTCATACACAGTGCCACAAGCTTCTTTAATATTCTTTGATTTAGAAAATTTTTTATAAAAATCCTGTAAGGGAGTTGCGATTTTTCTTTTTATTTCATTCACTCTCTCTATTATCTCTTTTTCATCTTCCTCTATTGAAAGTCTATCAAATCTGTAATTTAACCTGTAATTCCAAATTTCCTCTTTCCATTTATCTCCCTTTATACCGTTAGCTAAAACATAATTCTCAATAAGGTTTATGTCCTCTTTTTCTAAATCTGTAAAACCTGTCTTTAGGTATCTAAAAACAGATTCATAAGACCATCTTTTTAAATGAATATCAAAAAGGGAGGTTATAAAAACGATGATGGGATTGTTTTTTATTTCCATCTTTATGTCTATAAAATAGGGAATTCCATATTGAGAAAATATAGCTTTTATGAGTTTATGATATCTATTTAAATCGCGAGTAGCTACCACAATGTCAGAATACCTAAACCCCTCATCTCTCACGAGCCTTATGATATCTCTCGCAGTTTCTTCAACCTCACTATATACGTTGACAGCTTTAAAAAGAGTTATGTCCTTTGTCTTACTGGGATATACTTCGTAAGGATAGGAAAAAAGATGTTTTTCCAAAAAACTTAGCTCTTCACTTTCTCTAAATCTTTCAGGTATTTTCCCATTTAAGTCTATCGGTTTTTCATAAGATATTTTATTTCTTTGGCATATTTCTAAAAGTTTATCTTCTGTCTTTTTAGTAGTGTAAAAAAGGTCTGTAGTATCAATTTCATATAAGTTGTGTGATGTATCCATACAGAGGGTGACATTTACTCTTGAAGCTTTCTTTAAAAGCTTTTCTATCACCCTATACTGCTTTGGCGTAAAACCCGTAAAGCCGTCTATCCAAAATTCCGCTCCTTCAAATTGAGAAGAATATTCGATTTTCTCTGCCAAAAGAGTCAACTCATCCTCTTGGTCTATATAATTTTGGTGTAAACTCTCTTCAAATTTAGAATATATTAAACTTATGTCTTTTAGTTTTTCTCTTAATCCTAAATTATCTATTGTTTCAGTTATCTCTAATAGCTTTTCAGGAGCCACTTCAAATCTTTTAAGCTCTGTTATAACTTGTGAAACTTTTTTGATAAAACCCTGCTGCCTGGAGGCTTTAGAATAAACCTTAAGGTCTTTTTGTATGTCTTCTATTATTTTATAAATAAGCATTGATCTTCCGCAGGATTTCATGTGCTGACGAGTGAGTCCTCCAACTTCTGTAAATACTCTATTTGCCAAAGTCTTAAAACTCAAAACTTGTGCCCTTATCTTTTCATCTTTTTTAATTGTATTTAAAAGATATTTTTCTGCCTCAAAGGTAAATTGTTCGGGAACAAGTAGTATAAGAGGGTGAGATTTTCCATCATTTAATTTTCTCTTTATATCATTAAGGCAAAAGGCAGTCTTGCCTGTACCTGCTCTACCATATATAAACCTTACGCTCATATCGCTCACTCCTTTAAGTGAAAGAAAGGACATCTAATATAAATGTTACCACATTATTGATGTTTGGTGAAGAGACTCAAACTATTGAATTATATTCTTGTTTTGTGGTACAATACATTACTGTAAATGGCCTAAAACACTACTCAAAAAGGAGTTGTAGAAGTTGACACAAGATATCGTGATGTTGCTTTTTAGCCTTGCCTTTATACTTCTTTCCTGTATCTTATTCACAAACTCAGTAGAATGGTTTGGAAAAAAGTTAAACTTAAGTCAGGGCGTTGTGGGAAGTATTTTAGCTGCTGTAGGGACAGCACTTCCCGAAACAATTATACCAATTATTGCTATACTTTTTTATGGAGGAAGAGAGGCAAGTCAAATAGCCACAGGTGCTATTTTAGGAGCTCCTTTTATGCTTTCTACTTTAGGATTTTTGATAACAGGTGCTGCCGTCATAATCTATTCTCTTTTTGGAAAAAGAAAGTTGAAAATGAATGCAAATAAAAAAGTGTTTCAAAGAGATTTAACATATTTTATCATCATATATACAATAGCAATTTTTGCTTCTGTCTTTAATCAATTTAACGAAATTAGAATATTCGCAGTTATATTGGTACTTTTAGCATATGCTTTTTATGTAAAACGTACTTTTTCAGACGACCAGCAATTAGATGAAAATATAGGAACTCTATACTTTTCAAAGTTTTTAGGAGTAAAAACTAATTTACTTTGGATAACCAGTCAATTAATTCTATCTCTTTTAGGAATAATTTTTGGCGCTCATTTGTTTGTAGGATATGTAAAAGATTTGTCTCACATGATGGGAATTTCACCTTTAATACTCTCAATTGTCATAACGCCTATTGCAACAGAACTGCCTGAAAAGCTTAATTCTATTGTGTGGGTAGGACAAAAAAAAGACACTCTTGCACTTGGAAATATAACAGGTGCAATGGTGTTTCAGTCTTCCATACCAGTTACTGTTGGTATACTGTTTACGCCATGGAACATCACAGGAATAGCTTTTTTAAGTGCCATGTTAGCTTTAACTTCAGCTATTTTAAATTTAATGTGGATAAATATGAGAAAGTCAGTTAATCCTTTTATGCTGATGGTTGGAGGAGTATTATACGGAATATTTTTAATCACTGTACTGAGCTAATTTATATCATCTCTGTTGCTTATGTAAATACCTCTATGTTATAATTTTAATAAAGTAAATAAAGTTTTTACGGTTGGCAAGTCTTATGACTTGTTCAAGAATTTTCGGCTTCTTGGGTGGGAAGCTCATCTTAAAGGTGAGTTTTCCCACCTTTTATTTTACAAAATAATACAAATAATAATATAAAAGGAGGATGGATTGTGGTTATTGTTGCACTCTTACTAATATTATTAATGATCCTAATTTTGCCTCTTGTAAATAGGCATATAGAACACAACATCGAATATTTTCTTTTTTCAATGGGGGTTGCCGCAGCATTTGTATCAGGAGTATTTTCTTATGACCTGATAGCTCACATATTTAAAAATCATCTTTTGTATTTAATAACAGCAGCCGTATTTTTATCAGGACTTTTATTTGAGATATTTAAAGATAAATTTAAAAGATTTATAGGAACAGTAGTAACTCATATTCCACTGGGAATATTTATATTTTTGGTAATTGTCATCCTCGGATTGACAGCCAGTATAATCACAGCCATAATAGCCTCAATAATATTAGTGGAAATAATTCACTTGTTGCCCTTAAAGCACAAAGACAAAGTGGTGATTACTGTCATTGCTTCTCTTTCAATAGGCATTGGTGCTGCACTAACACCAATTGGCGAGCCTTTAGCCACAATAGTAACCTCAAAATTAAATGAAAACTTCCTTTACCTTTTTGCTACCTTAGGCATTTACATTATACCAGCTGTATTGGCTTTGGGCTTTTTAGGTTTACTCTATATCGATAAATTAGAGAAAAGTAGTCTCATTATAGAAGAAAATTATGTGGAAGAAGCGGAAGAAATTAAAAAAATTGAAAGATTTCAATTTATCTTTATTCAACCATTTAAAATTTTTGTTTTTATTCTGGCATTGGAACTTTTAGGTGCAGGATTCAAACCTATTATTGATAATTATATAATTCATCTTGATAGCCGACTTTTATACTGGATAAACATGCTATCTGCAGTTCTTGACAACGCAACATTGGCAGCAGCCGAAATTTCTCCTCACATGACAACAGAACAAATCCAAGCAATATTGATGGGTCTTTTAATAAGTGGCGGAATGTTGATTCCGGGAAACATACCTAATATCATATCAGCAGGAAAGCTAAATATAAAAAGCCGTGAATGGGCTTTGATAGGAATTCCTCTATCTTTAATTGGTTTAGTTATATATTTTATCATTCATTTTGTAGTCTGATTTTATTTTACTCTATTTGTTAATTTACCTATTCCCTCTATTTCAATAGTTACAACGTCTCCAGGTTTTAAAGGACCAACGCCAGAGGGTGTTCCCGTCAATATGACATCGCCAGGATTTAGCGTCATTATGTGAGATATAAAACTCACAAGTCTTGGAACACCAAATATGAGATGTCTGGTGTTACTTTTCTGCTTTACTTCATCATTTACATATGTAGTTATGTCCAAAGAAGATGGGTCTAAGTCTGTCACAATCCAAGGGCCTATGGGCAAAAAGGTATCAAAAGACTTCGCTCTTGTCCATTGGCCATCTTTTGCCTGCAAATCTCTTGCTGTTACATCGTTAGCTATCGTATAGCCAAGGACATAATCTAACGCATCTTTTAAAGACACATTTTTCGCTCTTTTGCCTATGACAACAGCCAGTTCCCCCTCATAGTCAACCCTTTCGGACATCTCTGGAAGGACTATAAAATCATCAGGCCCAATAACTGCTGTTGAAGGTTTTATGAATAATGTCGGTTCCTCTGGCTCCTTGTCCCCCATTTCCTCTATATGATCCCTATAATTTAACCCTACACATATAGCTTTTGTAGGCAGGCAAGGAGGCAAAAGCTTTACTTCCTCCAAGTTGTAATAATAAAAGCCTTCACTTCCCAATGCAATAACTTTATCCCCTTCAATTATTCCATATTCATTCAACACTTTATCTATTCTCACAAGCCTCACAATAAAACCCCCTCAAATTTTTAGATTTAAAAATATTTTACCACATAACCTATGATTAAAAAATAGCCTGTATTTACAGGCTCCAGCTTGTTGACAAAGTCAAAAATTTTTAAATAGGATATTTTGCATCGTCACTCCGATGTTCCAAAGCGACAAAACTAAACTCGACCTTCAGGCTCCGGCAGGGTACCGGGCACATTCGACATCCTTGTCTTAGTGCCCGCCTCCACCATCCTTGGCTTCGGCCCTGCCTTCACCCTCGGTCTTGCTAAGTTTTGTTGCCGCTTTGTCACAAGTCGTACCGATTGCAAAATATCCTATTTTCGAAAGTTTGTCTACAGTAGCTTGCATTTACAGGCTTATTTACATTTGACTTTTTATGTACTCTCCTAATTTTTTATCTACTTTGCTTATATGATTTAGCACCCAATCTACTAAAGTCCTATTAACAGTCATCAAATTAGTGAGCGTAGGACCTTCTTTTTTTATTTTTTCATCTAGTTCATTGACTTCTTTAATAAAATTGTCATGAATTTGTTTATGTATTTCATACTCAGGATATTTATACTTTCTCATCAGCTCTTGTTCGGCGCTAAAATGCGTTACAGTGTACTCTTTTACAAATTCCATTGCTTCCTCAACTTTTTCCTTGCCTCTTTTTTGATTGTATGCTTCTAAAAGGTCATTGATTCTTCTTATCCACTCTTTATGCTGTTCATCAATATAGTCATTCCCTACAGACAAAGACTCTGTCCACTTCATTTTAAAAAATCCCCCTTTGCTTTTCTTATGTGTTCTCCTACCTTTTTGTCCTCTTTGCTTATGTGATTTATAAGCCAATCCACCAACGTTTTATTGACAAGCATTATAATTGATAAATTTATGCCCTCTTTCTTTATTTTTTCGTCCAATTCTTCTACTTTTTTAATGAAATCTTCATGAATTTTTTTGTGTTCTTCATAGGAAGGGTATTGATATTTTTTCATGAGGTCTTCTTCAGCGCTAAAATGTTCTATGGTATAATCTTTTAAAAATTTCATCACTTCTTCAATTTTTTCTTTTCCTTTTTTCTGATTGCAAGCTTCCAGAACATCATTTACTTTTTTTATTAACTCTTTATGTTGACTGTCAATGAGTTCATTTCCAACTGATAAAGATTCAGTCCACTTCAATTACTCTCTCCTCCCAATGTTATCATCAACTACATTATAAACTTTTATCAGCAAAAAAACAATATTAAAAAGTACAAACTCTCAAGTAAAACTAAGAAATTTGTCCTTTTTTGTATTTTACTCGTTCCGTGGTTATAATCAATTTTAGAAATTTTTAATACATTATTATATTTTATACTTTAATATATTTCCATCTACCGGCTTTAAATCTATAACTATACATTACTGACCTTACAACAAAGTCGGTACATATACCAATCCATATTCCATATACTCCCATACCAAGCACTTTACCAAGAATATATCCAATAGTAACTCTAAAGAGCCATAATCCAATAAAAGCCGTGAGAACAATATAAGGAATATCGCCTGCAGCCCTTAATACTCCTGCCATGACATTTAATATAGCAAGCAAAGGTTCCACAACAGCAAAAATCTTTATAATATCAGAAGCTATTTTTATTACAATAGGATCAGTAGTATAAAGCGCTGCAAGCTGCTTTGAAAATATAAACATAAAAACACCTATGACAGAAATTACAACAACAGCAATGTTTCTTGAAACTTTTGCGTATATTTCCGCTAACATAAAATGTTTTGCACCAAGACTCCGTCCCACTAAACTGGTTGCCGCTATTGAAAATCCAAATATAGGCATAAAAGCAAGACTATTAGCATTCATACCTATTTGATATACAGCAATTGCAATAGTCCCCATTGTGGAAACGATAACTTGCATTACAAGGAAACCACCTTGCATTATTACCTGCTCTAAAGAAGCTGGTATTCCTACTCGTATAATCCTCATCATCATGTTAAAGTCAAGTCGAATCTTTTCTTTTATATCAAGATTAATTCGCCTTTTGCCAAAATATAAAATGTATAATTGCAAAAAACCTCCTATTATTCTTGAAATTGTAGCAGAAAGTGCAGAACCTTTTACTCCTAAAGAAGGTATTAAATATCTACCGTGATAAGTCACTCCAAATACTAGTGTGCTATTTAACAAAAGATTTATCACATTTACTGTAGCAGTTATGTACATTGGGGTTTTTGTATCCCCTGCACCTCTTAAAGCCCCGCCTATGATGATGTCAATTATCACAAAAGGTAACCCAAAAAGCACTATTCTATAGTACATTAAAGCCAATTTAAAAACATCAGTGGATACACTTCCAAAGAAGGTTTTAATAGTAGGTACTGCAAAAATATATCCCAAAGTAGTGAGTCCTATAAAAATAGCAATACTCATAATAAGTGACTGCATAACTGCAAGGCGAGCCCCTTCCTCGTTTTCTTCACCAATGAGCCTTGCTACAATTACTGTAGAACCAGTGGCAAGGCCTGCAAAAATAGCTTGAAAGAAAAAAATAAGGGAGTTAATCATCCCAACAGCCGCAATCGCATTTGTTCCAACACGTCCTACAAATATAGTTGACACCATTCCAACTGCCATTATAAGCATTTGTTCTGTTATAGAAGGCCAAGCCAATTCCACAATTTCTTTAGCAACACTGCGCTTATGCCTCTCTTTTGCTTCCAATCTAATCCCTCCGTTGCTTCGTTCCCTCATTTAGAAGTTCACTTGCTTTTTTCACTATCTCCTGTCCTATTTTTTTATTTATTTCTCTGACTACGTTTTCTGCCTTAATAGATTTGACAACATTTTTATCCAAAAAGGACAATTGTTCATACTTTACTGCGCTCAAATTAGAAACAGATAGACCAATAAGCCTTATATATTGGTCTAATTTTAGACTTTCAATAATTTCGTAGGCTACATTATATATGTCCTCACTTAATCGTATATATTTATTTAAAGTTTTGCTTTTGGTGTGAATAGCAAAATTTGATGTTTTTATCTTAACAGTAACTGTTCTGGCATAAAGCCTCTCTCTAAACAATTCTTCTGCGATTATGTCGGAAAATAATTTCGCATATCGAAGCAAAAGCTTTTTGTCCTTTGTATCCTTTTCCAGTGTTTTTTCCTTCCCTATAGACTTAATCTCTCTCATAGTTTCAACAGGCCTCTCATCAATGCCACGAATTCTTAAATATATTTCCACACCTACCCTACCAAAAATTTCGACAAGATTCTCCTGTGACAATTTTAAAAGGTCACCAATTGTATTTATTCCCATAGATTTAAGTTTTCCTTCTGATTTTTCTCCTATCCCATAAACTTTGGAAACGGAAAGTGGTTTTAAAATGTCGGGAATCATGTCTTCTGTTATGACCATAAATCCATCTGGCTTATTCCAATCAGAAGCAAGCTTTGCAAGAAATTTGTTATAGGAAACTCCTGCAGAAATGGTAAGTCCCGTCGTCTCTTTCACTTTCTTTTTTATTTCCAGGGCAATAATCTCTGGATTTTTGTCAATATCTGTAACATCAAGATAGGCTTCATCAATAGACACAGGTTCGACTAAAGGAGTTATACTGTACAGGATGTCAAAAATTTGAGCTGAAACCTCTTCATATCTTTTTCTCCTTACAGAAAGAAAAATACCGTGTGGACATAGCTTCTTCGCCATATACATCGGCATTGCAGAATGTATTCCGTACTTTCTTGCCTCATAGGAGCAAGTTGAAACTACTCCTCGTTCCGATAAACCACCTACAATAACAGGTTTTCCTCTATATTCTGGATTATCATGTTGTTCTACAGATGCAAAAAAAGCATCCAAGTCAACATGGATAATCTTCCTCTTCATAATCATCCCTCAATTTTTTTATTTCATATTAGGAAAACCCAGTTGTCTCAAGGCCTCATATAGTACTATAGCTACAGAGTTGGACAAATTTAAAGACCTTGTAGATATCACTTCATGCATTGGTATCCGTATACAGTCTTCGTAGTATTTTTCAATCAACCACTTAGGAAGTCCTGCAGTCTCTTTGCCAAAAAGTATATAAGAATTGTCTTTATATTTTACTTCATGATAATACTTTTTAGCCTTTGTGGTAGCAAGATAAAACTTTTTACCTTTGTTTTGTTTAAGAAATTGTTCGAGATTATCGTAAACAGTAAGGTCTAAAAGAGGCCAGTAATCTAAGCCAGCTCTTTTTACGTATTTTTCGTCTATACTGAAACCTAAAGGTTTTACAAGATGAAGCCTGCTGCCTGTAAGCACACAAGTTCTTGCAATATTCCCTGTGTTTTGTGGTATTTCAGGTTCAACAAGTACTACATTAAGTGGCATCACCAAAACCTCCATGCAGTAACAACTTTACAATTTTATTATATCACAAGGAGTATATAATCAAAAAATTAGTAGGTAAATAATTTTCGTCTTTCGGCCTCGCTAAGTTTCCCGGCACTCAACTGAACAGGCTGTCCTTTCTCTTATTCTCCTTTTTTAATATTTTCCGGTTTAAATATTTTCACTAAAACTTTAATCAACACAAAAAATATTACTAACATCAAAAAAGTCATTCCTATTCCCACAATAGCAATTTTAAATACATTAAGTAAGTCCATTTTGTTCACCTCTTTCAAATTTTAGCTCCTCTAATGAAAGTATCTAAAAACCTCTTCCCTATAATCCAAACTCTACAGTTTTAATTGCATAACTTTCAATTACATAACAGAACTTACAAGTGCTATTACAATACCTCCTGCTATGATAGAACCTAACTGACCTGCAACATTTGCTCCTACAGCCTCCATTAAAATAAAATTTGTAGGGTCTTCTTTTTGGGCTATTTTCTGTATCACACGAGATGACATTGGAAAGGCTGAGATTCCAGCAGCTCCTACCATTGGATTGACTTTATTTTTTAAAAACAAATTTAAAAACTTTGCAAACAATACTCCTCCTGCTGTATCAAATATAAAGGCCATAAGTCCCATTCCAAATATCAAAAGAGTTGTAGGTGTCAAAAATTTGTCGGCAGTCATAGTAGAACCTATTGTTATCCCAAGTAAAAGTGTCACAAGATTGGCAAGTTCATTTTGTGCAGCTTTTGAAAGCCGTTCTACTACCCCACTTTCTCTTATGAGGTTACCAAACATCAAAGAACCTACAAGAGGAACACTACTTGGTACTAAAACTCCTGCAACAAATGTCACTGCTATTGGAAAAAGTATCTTAGCTGTTTTTGAAACTTTATTCATGCGCAAATCCATTCTAATTTTTCGTTCTTCCGTAGTAGTCAGCATCCTTATCACGGGGGGCTGGATTATTGGAACTAAGGCCATATAGGAATAAGCTGCAACTGATATAGGCCCTAAAAGCTTTGGTGCAAACAAATTAGCTACATAAATAGATGTAGGTCCATCTGCAGCGCCAATTATACCTATAGAAGCTGCTTCTTTTAAATCAAACCCCAATATGTAAGCAAAAATTATAGTTAAAAATATTCCTAACTGTGCTGCTGCGCCAAAAAATATCATGAAAGGTTGCTTAAGAAGTGGTGAAAAATCTATCATTGCCCCAACTGCAATAAAAATGAGAATAGGAAAAAGTTCTGTACTTATTCCAGCATTGTATAGAATTGTAAGAAAACCATTTTCACCTATAGCAGATGAAAGCGGGATATTCGCAAGTATTATACCAAATCCTATAGGCAAAAGTAACATTGGTTCGTATTCTTTTTTTATTGCAAGATATATGAGAATACCTCCAATGATAAACATTATAATATGACCTAATGTTAGATTTAATATACCTTCTATAAAAGTATTCATTGTATATATACTCCCTTCTTTTGTCAATATAAACAAAAAGACCCTTATAGTGGTAAACACTATAAAGGTCTTGCTCAAACTCCGAATGGAGTTTTTGACCTGCCGGAGAAAATCTCTCGTGCTGACGACAGGTCAAACCACAATGTGTGGCAAGCTACTCCCCTTTTATGTTCCATTATATATTAAATCGTTAACATATTCAACTAAGAAAAGAGGCAAAACGCCTCCTTTCTTAGATTTATTTAGTTTTCTCCTTGTTGTTCAAGTTGTACAGTGTCGTTGTCAGGAGCATTTGTTTTTTCGCCTTCACTAACCTTTTCTTTAGATTTTTCATTGTCTTGACCTTTCTCTTGCGCTAATACTGCACCATTCCCTGCATCAACTTTTACATCAACTAAACCTGTATTTGTCTTTATTTCCACGCTGTATACAAGATATCCATTTTCGTTGTCAAGATTTACTTTTGTCACTGTACCTGGTACAACCTTCAATGCTGCTGCCTTTGCTTGATCTGGAGTTATCTTAGCAAGAGAAGCTAATTGTGCATTATCCTGAGCCTCGCTGTCTTTTAGATTCTTTTCATTGTCTATTGCATTGTCTTGAGAATTTGCAACTTTAATTGTGCCTTGATACATTGGTTGCTGTTCGTTTATGTTTTGTTGGTCAGATTGTGTAGTAACAGTAGACGTCACAGCTGAAGGAGCGGGAGCATTTGTTTGAGCCTTAGCAATTCCTTGATAAGATGCTCCTCCTAGTAATCCTATAGCCATTGCCCCCGTAACAACATAAGTCATTAATTTTTTGTTCATTTGAACCACCCTTTCTTTTATTTTAGTTGATGGTCTACCATCAACTTTCAAGTTCATTTTATAACCTAAACATTAAAGCAATATTAATTGAAAATTAAACTAAAATTAATTTTTTGAATTGACTCCGCCATAAAATAGTGCTATTATTTTTAAGAAGATGACACCATTTTAGGGGAGTGATAGGTCTGGAAGAAATAATACGTTTTGGAGTTTCAATGGAATCAAAACTTCTTTATCAATTTGACGAGCTTATAAAGAGAAAAAACTACAACAACAGATCCGAAGCCATAAGAGATTTGATAAGAGATTTTATAGTGGAAAATCAGTGGGAAGCAGAAGATGTGGAAACTATTGGAACAATTACATATGTTTTTAATCATGAAGTGAGAGAAATAAGTGACAAACTGACAGACATACAACATAAGCACTATCAAAACATAATCTCAACAATGCACGTACACCTTGATAAGCACAACTGCCTCGAAATAATGGTAGTAAAAGGTACCGCAAAGGAAATTACAAAAATTGCAGATGAAATAATAAGCACAAAAGGGGTAAAACATGGAAAATTAGTAACGACAACAACAGGGGAAAATTTATAAATAAAGGGGGTAATTTTATGCACATACCAGAGGGATATATAAGTCCCCAAACCTGTGCCGTTATGGGTGCTGCTATGGTACCAGTGTTGACAGTTGCAGCAAAAAAAGTCAACAAAAGTTTTGACAAAAAGGATGTTCCTGCTATGGCAATAGGGTCAGCTTTTGCCTTTACAATAATGATGTTTAACGTACCAATACCAGGAGGTACAACTGCCCACGCAATTGGCGCAACTCTACTTGCTATAACTTTAGGGCCTTGGGCAGCAAGTATATCTCTTACGATAGCCTTATTTATTCAAGCATTGCTTTTTGGCGATGGAGGAATTTTAGCTCTTGGAGCAAACAGCTTTAATATGGCATTTATAGCTCCTTTTGTGGGATATGGAATTTACAGGCTCATGTTATCTCTCAAACTAAATAAGATTTTATCATCTGCTATAGGGGGATATGTAGGAATAAATGCTGCAGCTCTTGCTACAGCAATAGAACTTGGGCTTCAGCCATTGCTTTTTCATACAGCAAATGGAACACCCCTATATTTTCCTTATGGATTAAACGTAGCAATACCTGCAATGATGTTTGCTCATCTTACAGTAGCTGGTATTGTAGAAGCTGTTATAACAGGTCTTGTAGTATATTATTTACAAAAAGTAGACGAAGAAAATATATTATATAAATTCTCATATAGGCTTAGAGGTGATAATAGATGAAAAAGTTCTACATTGCAGCTATAGTTATAATACTTCTCACTCCTCTCGGACTTTTAGCTCCTGGTTCAGCATGGGGAGAATGGGGCTTAGATGAAATAAAGAGCATGATAGGATATATACCTGAGGGAATGAACCGATTTTCAGAAGTTATAAAAGCAATATTACCCGATTACAGTATACCAGGATTTGATGCTAATTTCTTTCAACAAGCTTTAGGTTATATTTTTTCAGCAGTTGTAGGAATTGCAGCTATTGTATTGATATTTGCAATATTAGGGAGGATTATGGGAAAACCCCAGAAAAAAAATGGATAACTTTTTAGAAAAGACAATCTTAAGTATACAAAGTGTATTTGAAGACATGTTTTATTCTGATGCAATTTCTGTTAAGAAAGGTATTATGCAGTCTCTTGATACGAGGATAAAACTTATTTCTCTTTTTGTATTACTCATTATAGTTAATTTTGGAAAGACAATACCTTTTATGACCATATTTCTTATTTATACACTTTTGTTGGCTTATTTTTCTAAAATTCCTTTAAAAACATATATTGTGAGGGTATCAGCAGTCTCAATATTTTTTACAGGTATTGTCCTGATACCTTCACTTTTTAATGTAGTAAAAGAAGGGCAGCCTTTAGTATATTTCACAAAAAATTTTTATATAACAAAAGAAGGATTAAAAAGTGCCATTGTTTTTATGATGAGGTCATTTATATCTTTATCTTTTGTGTATATATTAGCTCTATCAACAAAATGGGTAGAAATCTTAAAAGCATTGAGAACTTTTAAGATTCCCCGCATTTTTACTGCTACACTTGAAATGGCCTTACGTTATATCTTTTTGCTTTTAGAAATTGCTATAAACATGTTCCTCGCAAGAAAAAGCAGAAATGTCGGGAAAAGTGATAGTAGTGAAGGAAGAAAATTTGTCGCTTCTGCTATGGCAAATGTTTTGATAAGGTCTCAACAACTGAGTGATGATGTTTACAATGCTATGGTTTCGCGGGGTTACAAAGGAGAATACAAAACAATAACTACTTTTAAAATAACTTTTTATGATTATATATGGATAGGTTTTAATATAACTTTTTTATCCATCTTGTGGTATATCCACCCATAAGGAGGACCAAATGAGCACAGTATTTGAATTAAAAAATGTCTACTACTCTTACAATAAATCAGTTCCTGCTTTAATTGACATAAGTTTTGAAGTAAAAAAAGGAGAAAAATTAGTTCTTCTCGGTGCAAATGGCAGTGGAAAATCCACTCTTTTAAAATTGATGGACAATTTAATTTATCCGGACAAAGGTAAAATATGGACATTTGGCAAATTGCTGGGGGATAAAAAAACTTTTGACGAATATGAATTTAGAAAAAAAGTAGGCTTTGTGTTTCAGGATTCTGATGTACAACTTTTTAACACTACTGTTTTTGATGAAGTAGCCTTTGCACCACTTCAAATGAGCTTAGAGAAAGACGAAGTCCAAAAAATAGTGGAAGAAACTCTTATTTCTTTTGAACTCGAAAAATTAAAAGATAGACCCCCTCACAGATTAAGCGGCGGAGAAAAGAAAAAAGTCGCATTAGCGTCAGTTATGGTGATAAATCCTGAAGTTTTGCTTCTTGACGAACCTACAAATGGCCTTGACCCACGATCAAAAAGATGGCTTTTGGGAAAATTAGAAGAATTAAACAAAAATGGTACCACCATAGTAATCGCAACACATGACCTTGATATGGCAGCAACACTTTCAGACAGGGTAATAGTGCTAAACGAAAATCACACAATAGAAACAATAGGCAAAACCGATGAAATTCTTAAAGACGAGGAGTTACTGCTTAAAGTTAATCTTATTTAAAGAGCCCCCCTTAATGGGGGGAAAATTTTTATCTTATTTACCCTATTTTTTCTGCATTATTTTCGTCATATTTCTTGTTTTAATAATGTGATAATTCATGGCATAAAAAGCAATGAAACAAATGTAGAGTAGGTTTTATCACTACTCTACTTTCTCTTCTACAAACTTTATTATTTTTGTTGCCTTATTAATAGCTGAAATAGCATCCTCTTCTATAAAAGCCTCTGAAGGAATTCCACCGGGGAGCCCATTTGGATAACGTGTCGGAATATAATACTTATCTAATGAACCCCCTTCACATCTCTTGGCTTCTTCTTCATTGCTTCTTTTCATATAATACACGCCCTTCATCTAATACTTTTGCTATAAATTTATTTTTCCTATATAATTTTTCAATTTCTTCAGGAGTATAAACCAATATATCCATTGCAACATTTGGATTTATAGCATCATAAAACACTTGCAATCTTTCCAAAAACGGCAGGTCAGTCTTCCAAATTATCAATAGGTCTATATCGCTTCTTAAATGTACATCTTCTCTTTCCAATGAACCAAATAATACCACTTTTTCGGGATTTAAAGATATAATAGAATAAATAGCTTTTTCTAACTCATCTCTCAACACTTTTAATCTTTTTTCTTTTTGAGGCATTATATAAGGCATAATTTTATCACCTATTCACATTATACCACACTTATACAAAAGTAAGAATTCGATTTAATATTCCTCCTATTAGTATTGCAATAAAAATATTAACAAAAACTACCCACCATGTCTTTCTCCAGCCAATTGTCCTTTTTAATGCCGCAATTGTAGCAAGACAAGGAATATAAAGCATTGTAACAACACCAAAGACAATCATCTGCCGCGGCGTCAAAATCTGTGTTATGTGACTTGTCCCAGACAGTGTTAAAAGCATTATAAGTGTCAATTCTTTTCTGAGTATCCCAAAAATCAATACTATCCCAACTATTGACGGCAATCCCAACCATTTTACAACAATAGGATCCATTATATAAGTCACATATTTAAATATGCCAGAGTACTTCAATATTTCCAGAGCCAAGCTGCCAACTACAATTATTGGAAGAGCTACATACAAAAAGTCTTTTATTCTAAACCATATCTGCTTCAATGTAGGCTTTAAAGCAGGCATTCTGTAGCCAGGAAGTTCCATTATCAAATCATAAGGCTTTCCAGGCGCTATTTTATTTGAAAAATACGCCGCTATATAAACTACCAAAACGTCTAAGGCAAAAACAGCGAGTGCGTATTGTGGCCCCATGAAGACCCCTATTGTTCCCAAAATTATTACAATTCTTGCGGAACAAGGCACAAGAGTGGACATAAAAGACGCAATAAATATTTCTCTATCCGTTTCTAAAATTTTGGTGCCTAATACTGCAGGGACATTGCACCCAAACCCCATCAATACTGGAATAAGAGCTTTACCGTGAAGCCCAACTTTGTGCATAACCTCATCCATTAAAAATGCAATTCTTGCAAGATAACCAGTGTTTTCAAGTATTGATAAAAACACATAAAAAGGAAATATATAGGGAAGCACTATAGTTATAGCAGAAATAATCCCTTCAGCAAGCCCATTCCAGAGAAAATCTTTATACATATTTGGAATATTCAAATTGTACACTAAAGGCTTAAAACCGTCAAAAAAGTCCTCCAGCACACCTGAGAAATACTCTCCAAATTTAAATATTCCATAAAAAGATATAAATACAATAATGAACATTGATATATAGCCCCATATCTTATGAAGAGCTATATTGTCAATTAAATCAGTCCAAGTAATTCTATGGTGAATCTCTGATACAGTTTGGCTTGCGATAAAAGAAGCAATATCATATCTGTCTGCTGTAACTAAAGTTGCAAGAGGACTATCTGTCTTCGCCTTTAAACCTTCTAATTCTTTTTGAATTTCTTCATAAGCTTTTTCTCCATTAGGCTCTTTTTTTAACTTTTCTACTATATCGCTATCCTCTTCTATCAGTTTTAGTGAAATCCACAAAGGATGAAACAAATTTATAAGGTCTACATTGTGTTTCAAAAGGATGTTGTAAATTTTCATTACAGATTCACTTACTTCATTTCTGTATTTGAGAACTTTTTCCTCTTTTATATCATACCCTTTTACATCCACTTCTTTATGCGAATCCACAACTTCTAAAACTTTATTTATTAATTCCTGAAGCCCTTTGCCTTTTGTAGCAACAGTTTCTACAACTGGAATACCTAAAAGCTCTTCTAACTTCTTTACATCTATATCTATACCCTTTTTAAGGGCATAATCCACTTGGTTTAAAGCCATAACCATAGGCACATGAAGCTCTAAAAGTTGCACTGTAAAAAACAAATTTCTCTCAAGATTAGAAGCATCCACCACGTTTATTACAACATCCGGTTTTTCAAAAGCTATAAACTCACGGGAAACAATTTCCTCTTGAGAATAAGCAGAAAGTGAATAAATACCAGGAAGGTCAACAATTTTTATAGTTCGTCCTTTAAACCGCAGTACCCCTTCTGCCCTCTCGACTGTTTTTCCTGGCCAGTTGCCAATTATCTGTGTCAATCCTGTTAATTGATTAAA
The DNA here is from genome assembly GCF_000806225.2 of Thermoanaerobacter sp. YS13. Classification (NCBI taxonomy): domain Bacteria; kingdom Bacillati; phylum Bacillota; class Clostridia; order Thermoanaerobacterales; family Thermoanaerobacteraceae; genus Thermoanaerobacter; species Thermoanaerobacter sp. YS13. The sequence continues at coordinate 210,161 of NZ_JOOI01000002.1, forward strand.
TATGACACTTTTACCCACATTAGCATTTCCTGCTAAGGCTATAATTATTTCTTTTTTCATCGCATATCGCCCTTTCTGTCAGACGATTTTTACATATATTTTTGAAGCAAGACCATATCCAATCACAAGGTGAGAATTCCTGACCTCCAATTCCACAGGGCCCCTTAAAGGACCTTTTCTAACCAGCTTAACTTTTGTCCCTGGTACAAGTCCCATTTCATTTAACCTTTGCGTAGCTGCTCTTCCTGCTTTTATTAATACAATCTCTCCTTCATGATTTTCCTTTAATTCTATAAGATTTATAATAGTATTTTCTCCCATTTATATGCAGCCTCCATAATTGAAAATAATTATCAATATCCCTATAAAAATTGTAGCATTCTTTACATGTATCTGTCAACCCAACAATCTTGTATTACTTCAATTTCAAACGTTTTTATTTAAAATTTTATGCTTCAATTTATTAAATTATTGAATTACACCTATCTTTGTATTATAATGTGCATAAAATATCTTTTTAGGAGGGTGGATGAAATATGGATAAATCTATGGAAATCATTGACCTTTTGTGCGAAAACAGTCGTCTTACAGAAAAACAAATTGCAACAATTACAGGGCTTAGTGAAGAAGAAGTCAAAAATACAATAAAAAGTCTTGAGGACAAAAAAGTGTTATTAAAATACACTACTTTAGTGGATTGGGAAAAGACCGACCGGGAAGTTATAACTGCCCTTATAGATGTGAGAGTAGCACCCCAGCAAGGACATGGATTTAACAAAGTAGCCCACAGAATATGCCAGTACGAAGAAGTAAAATCAGTTTCCTTAATTTCCGGAACCTATGACCTTTCTGTGGAAGTAGAAGGCAAAACCATGAAAGAAATAGCATTATTTGTAGCTGAAAGGCTTGCACCTATTGAAGGAGTCTTAAGCACTACAACCCATTTTGTATTAAAAAGATATAAAAAGGACGGCGTTTTTTACGAAGAAGGACAAAATGACAAAAGACTGGTGGTAACACCATGAACACAGACAAATATATATCTAATGTAGTAAAAAGCATACCACCGTCCGGAATTAGAAAATTTTTTGACCTTGTGACAAATTCAAAAGACATAATATCACTGGGAGTTGGCGAACCAGATTTTGTAACTCCATGGGAAATAAGAAAAGAAGGCATTGACGCACTAGATAGAGGTAGCACAACATACACCTCAAACTTAGGCTTGCCCGAACTTAGAATCGCCATATCCTATTTTTTAAAGACCCATTATAATTTAACCTATGACCCTGAAAAAGAAATAATGGTAACTATTGGTGCTAGTGAAGCCATTGACCTTGCTCTGCGAGCTCTTTTAAATGACGGTGACGAGGTTTTAGTACCTGAACCAAGTTACGTATCATACGCACCATGTGTAACTTTGACAAGAGGCATCCCTGTATTTGTTCCTACTGATGAAAAAAATAATTTTATAATAACCCCTGATGACCTAAAATCAAAAATAACCCCAAAAACAAAGGTATTAATTCTTCCTTACCCCAATAACCCTACAGGTGCTATCATGAAAAAAGAAGAATTAGAAGAAATTGTAAACATAATAATCGAGCATGATTTAATAGTAATTTCTGATGAAATATATAGTGAATTGACTTATGAAGGAAGACACGTAAGCATAGCCTCACTTCCGGGCATGAAAGAAAGGACAATACTTATAAACGGTTTTTCTAAAGCTTTTGCCATGACAGGTTGGAGACTTGGATATATTGCAGCAGAACACGGATTCATTGAAGCGATGAATAAAATCCATCAGTACACAACTATATGCGCTCCAATAACAGCACAATATGCAGCTATAAAGGGTATATATCAATGTGAAGAAGACATAGTAAAAATGAGAGAAACATATGATAAGAGAAGGAAATTTATTGTAAACGGATTTCGCGAAATAGGTTTTGACTGCTTTGAGCCAAAAGGAGCTTTCTATATTTTCCCGTCAATAAAAAAGACGGGTATGACTTCACAGGAATTTTGTGAAAAACTCTTAAAAGAAGAAAAAGTAGCTGTAGTACCAGGAGACGCATTTGGCCCAAGCGGTGAAGGATTTATTCGTGTATCATACGCATATTCTATAGATAAAATAGCAAGAGCACTTGAAAGAATAAAACACTTCGCTGAAAGGATATTGTAGCTAAAAATAATAGCCGCTGACACCTAATCAGCGGTTATTATTTGCTACTTTATACACAATTTTCCCATTAACCATTGTCATATCTACAGTTAAATCACTGTTTAGAATGGTTATATCAGCATCTTTTCCTATAGCTATACTGCCTTTTCTGTCAGCTATGCCAATTACTTTTGAAGGGTTTTCTGAAACCATCTTGCAAGCTTCAAAAAGTGGTATTCCAAGAGACGTTATATTTGTTACAGCTTTATCCAATGTCAAAGTACTTCCTGCCAAAGTGCCATTCTCAAGTCTTGCCTCTCCATTTTTTACATAAACTTTTTGCCCTCCAAGACTGTATTCTCCATCTCCTAAACCACAAGCTGCCATAGCATCAGAAATTAATACTACTCTATCTGTCCCTTTTATTTTTAAAAGTATTTTTACTGCCGCAGGATGTGAATGTATAAAGTCGCATATCAACTCACTGTATAATCTGTCATCCAAAAAAACTTCTCCTAAAGCACCAGGTTCTCTGTGATGAAGACCCTTCATGGCATTGTAAGCATGGACTGCTATATTTGCTCCATGGTCGACTCCATTTTTCATCTCTTCATAAGTAGCGTTTGTATGTCCTAGCGATACCTTTATGTTCTTTTTAGTTACGTATTCTATAAACTCCCCATTTTTATCATTTTCAGGCGCCACTGCTATCACTTTTATATTACCACTTGAAGCCTCAATAAATTTGTCCATTATGTCTATGTTTGGTTCTAAGATGTATCTCTCATCCTGTGCCCCTTTGTGTTCTTTGCTTATAAATGGTCCTTCCACATATGCGCCTAAAACTTGCGCACCTTCTGTACCCTTTCTCATTGTCTCATGTATGTTTCTGAGAGCATCTAAAATATAGGGTATATCCATTGTCATGGTAGTAGCACAAAAAGATGTAACCCCATGCCTTGCAAGGTGAACTGAAATAGCATTTAATGCTTCATAAGTAGCATCCATTGTGTCATGTCCAACACCACCGTGTATGTGTATATCAATAAATCCAGGCACCACCTTTTTCCCTTTTAAATCAATTACTTCTGCATCAACATTATATAAACCCTTACCAATCTCTACAATTTTACCTTCTGATATTAATACATCTCCATTGTATATTATTTCCTTCTCAGTATATATCTCACCATGCTTTAATAGAATACTTTTCATTTGAAAACAACTCCTTTTAGTAATTTCATATAATCTTCTATATTTGATTATATCACAAAAATTATGGTTTTCTTAAATTTATCACGTATGTTATCTCTATATAATTTTCCCTGGATTAAGTATTAGATTTGGGTCAAGTGCTTTTTTAATTACTCTCATCATCTCCATATGCTATCCCATTGCAATTGCTTCTTTTATTGCCTCCACCGCTTTTTCAGGTCCCATTGATATAACAATTATCTTTCCTCCGTATTTTTCCTTTAGCCTTATCGCTGTTTCAATAGCATATAAATCGAGGGGATTTACTATACTTTCTACTCCTTCTCTTATCATGGTACCTGTTTTTGGATCCATTTTTACATTGCTCGTCTCAGGTACTTGTTTTATTGGAACTATTATTCTCATATAAACTTCTCCCTTCAAGTGAAATAATAATATAGAAATAAGGAGATAGAACATCTCCTTAAACATCTCCTTATTTCATCATATTTAAAAAACTCTCTCCATTTTTTGGTTTTTCAACATCAAAATAATCTGCTATAGTAGCTCCTATATCTGATAAAGTCTTTCTTTCCCCTAACTTTACCGGTCTTAATTTTTTACCGTAAACCAATAGAAGCGCTTTTTCTCTTGTGTGATGATTATGCCCTATTGTGGGGTCATTACCGTGATCACCAGTTATAAATAAAATATCATCCCCCTTCATTTTATCAATAATTTTAGGTAGATAATCATCTACAAGTTTTAATTTTTCGGCGTATTTTTCTACATCCTGTGAATGCCCTGCAAGGTCTGTTTCTTGTACATTTGCCATTATTAAACCATCAGATATGTTGTCTAACTTATTCAATAATATACTTAATACAGTTTCTGTATCAACACATGGATTATAATCTGCACCATCACAGTTTATAACATCTGCAGCCTTTCCAATAAGAGATACATCAAAACCATGCTTCTTCAAAATAGTTGTCACTTGGACATTTGGGTCTATTCCATATCCAAGATGTCTCACCATATAACCTTTATTATACACACCAGCTTTTGTACAGTTTATTCCAACGATATTATCCGATTTTTCTTCTACCGCATTTAATATATCATTTATTGTGATCCCTTTTCCTCCCAATACGATAACTCTTCCAACTTTAACGTTATCTCTTACTATTTGTCCGATTTTCAATTCTTCTTCAAATGAAATATAATCCAAAGGAGCAGTAACATTGTAGTTTAAACCTATATCCGCTTCAATATTGTCTGCTATTGTTACAACACCATTTACCAATAAAAATGGGTGTTTAGAATCTGGTATAGTAACATCAAAGCCTGCTTTCTCTAACTCAGTTTTTACTTTGTCCATACACTCTTTAAAAGGCTGTACCAAAGCTTTTCTAGGCTTTGAACCAACAATCTCTTGATGCCCTTGAAAAGTATCTGCTCCTTCATGTTCTAAATTTGAACACCCATAGCTTGCAATAGGATTGCTAACTTTTTTTATATTTTTACTCTCAACCACAAAACCTGCTCCCATTAATTCTAAATTATTTAATCTGTAATTATCATTATATTCAGAAACATGTTTTAAAGTATTTGCTCCCATATCTTGCGGACGTACCTCAGGGACATCAGCCATTTCACCAACCCCAAGACTATCTATTACAAGAATTATGGCTCTCATTTATTATCCTTCTTTCTTAAATCCTTTAAAAGATTACCTTTTGAATCAAATATATATGTTAATTTTGGTTTCCCTGAAGATAACCCTTCAAGAAGAGCCACTTTTGCTCTTGTTACAAATATTTGTGTTCTAAATGAATATATTACAGTGTCCCCGACGTTAACCTTTCTATTGTTTAAAAATATACTTCCATAATAGTCTATTGATTCCGGTGGTAATTCTTCAACATCAAATATTCTATCTAAAATATCTTCAGGATTATTTGATACTAACGCATATTTAACATTTGACCTCGGATAAAATCCACCACCATAGCAATAAGCTTTCCCATTATTTACATGAGATATTTCTGACACATATACTATAGCTGGCTTTTCAGGCTGTTTTGTATATGCATGTAAAGGAGTCGTCCCCAATAAAGCATGCCCCGGCTCTCCATGAGTAATACCATACTTATTTAAAAGCGGTATTGAATTATGGCATGTAGCACTGGGCCCATTTACTTGCCAGATTTTAAGCCCCATTTCATTCAATATTTCTTTTGCTTTTAAGAGTGTATATACATTGTGCGTTGGTGTAATTTCTTTCTTCTCATAATCATAAAGAAAACATGGAAAAGATGTAATACCAGTAATTTTTATATTCTTCAATTTTAATATATGATGAACTATTTCTTTTAACTTTCCAAGATATATACCTCCTTCTTGACCCGGATATATTACATCATTTTCATCTATCACTCTTAATAATATATCTTGCGTAATTCCAAGCTCTTTTGCGTTATCTGATATTTCTTTTGCTTTTTCATATGAAAAACATGTTATAACTTCTGGTTTCATGAGTAAAGATAATTTAATGTCATTTTTTGGGACTTGTACTAAATGTCCTATATGCCCTATTTTAAGACTATTATCAAACAATACCCTTGCCTCATCAAAATCTACAGCTACTGCTTTATCAATTCCCGCCTTTTCAATGATTTTTGAAATAATAGGATTTCTTCCAAACTGTTTTGTCATATAATATAAGCTAATATTATATTTATCAGCAGTTTCTTTAATTAATCTTGCATTCTCATAAATACTATCAACATCTAGCACATAAGTATTTGGTTCAATAACACCGTCTCTGTGTAATTTGGTAACTTCTATAATAAGTTGTGGATTTCTTTCAATAACCATATTAAGAAACATTGCCTCATCTCCTAAGTCAAACTCTTTTTTACAGCTTCTTTTAAAATTCTAATAACAGTATCAGCACCTGCCCTCATTGGATTAATGCGAATTACATAATTTTTTATATCTGGATTATTTTCAATAAAAGTTCCTGAAACTCTGTAAAACATAGCACCAATTTCATATCTTGATTCAGAACCTACAGGATAAGGCACTGCTCCCATTTCTTCAGCGTACTTTAATACTTTTGCCGCAATTGGTTCTTCAAATTCTACTAATACAACTCTTGATTGCGCATTTGCTACATATGCCTTTTTTACCCCTTTTATTTCTCCAGTGTTAAGCCTATTTACTATTTCATCAACCTGCATTGCTTGGATAGCTAATGAAACAGGTGTATATACAAGTGACCTTAAAGCTTCCATTGCCTCAGGTCCTTGCACTTGGCTCCCACCTGAATAAGTTAATTTTCGAATTTCGTCTATAATATATTTCTTGCCTACTACACATCCAATTCCTTCCGGTGCCAACAATTTAAACATAGAAAATACTGAAACATCTGCTCCCAACTGAACACCTATATATGGAGCTTTCATAACTACATAATTTTCATCAGTAATAATAGGAACATCAGTTATATCTTTAATAGCTTTTATTACTTTTTCGAGCTCATAGCTGTCATCAGGTTTTTGCCTTGAATGTTGTATTAACACAGCATCAACTTTTGTGTTTTTTAATATCTCAAATGAATCTAAATCATTCATGTTTACTTTTAAAAGCTTAAGGCCCATCATATCTATAAGGTTTTGTGTTGTAGGATATATAGGTGCGTCATGCACAAGTAATGTATTAAGAGGTTTTAATAAGCTATTAAAAACGAGTCTCATAGCCCCCGTCCCAGCACCTCTCACTAAAGCAGAGTCTTCTGCATCAAAAAATTTAGCAAGAACTCTCTCAACTTTCGCGGTGGTTTTAGGTCGTCCAAGCTCTAATGATACACCATAATCACCAGCTTCGAGTAATTCATGTCCTCGAAAAACTGATTGGATGATATCTACCAATTTAAACTGCAAATTAATTGCTTCCTCTAAGCTAATCTGTTTAATAGGATACGTAATCATTTTTTATCCTCCAATCAAGTCCAATGGATTTCTGTATAATATAGTTTTTATATCTTCTTCTGTTAACCCATTGTTTTTTAAAAGAGGAATAAATTTTTCTACTATATATGAATGGCCAAAACCACCATAATTTTTTAGATAAGATTTTCTTGAAATATCCAATGAGAGAAGAATTTTGTTAATAAATCCTTTGTCAATTAGTTTCTTTATAGATATTGCTCTTAACTCATCTGGTTGATAATTAGTTTTACCAATTGTGTCAAAAGCAAGATAACATCCATTATCAAGTAAAGTTAAATAATAATCCATATCAATGTTTAAATCAATATGCCCTATAACTACTTTTTCTAAATTTACTTTCATATTTTTAAAAATTTTAATTTGTTCTAATCCTAGAAGACCTAACGTTGTATGAGTTATTATCGGTACTCCGGTTTCATTATGTGCAATTGCAGCAGCTTCAAAAATTTTTCTTTCTACTTCTTTTATTTCTTCTTTACTTGTACCTATCTCGCCTATCACAGATGCTTTATAATTTGTACCATCGATTCCATTAATAATTTCATCAATAAATATATCAGCCAATTCTTCGACAGAACTCTTATAAACTATTTCCGGCAAAAAAGGTTCTTTATAAAATCCAGTAGATAAAATCACATTCATATTTGAAATATCAGAAATATACTTGATTCTTTCAATATCTCGACCCATACCTATGTTTGTAACATCAACGATAGTATCTATGCCACTTTTTTTGAGTTCTTTTAAATCTTCAATTAAGCTATCTACATCATCAAGTTTGGCATCATCATCTTCTTTGAGTCTTGATAAATCAATAGTCAAATGTTCATGTATAAGAGTATAACCTATATCTTTAAAACCAGTATTATTATCTAAAATCATTTAATTCACCTCAAATAAAATATCATCATATTCTTTAGTATTAAAATATTCATAAAATAGTTTTGGATGGCTAATATTGCTATCAACTATCTCTGCCAGCTTAATAGCACCTGTACCATATTTATTTCCTTTTTTCGCCATTATTAAAATCCCTACACCTAAATTCTCTGATGGTATTGTAAGAGCTGTAGTATTTACCATGTTAGCAACTTTTATCAAATATTTTCCTGAACTATTTTGAATATAACTTCCGACATATCCCATAGTACCTAAAACTGAATCCCCTAAACCAAAAATATCAATAGGCCCTTCTTTTGTTATCACTATGTCTACCTCTTCAAAAGCTTTATTAAGCTTATATATGGCATCTTCTCTTTTTAATACATCCTTCAAATCAATATCAATTACTGTAATGCCCTCTTTTGATAAAACTCTTTCAATATTATATAAATCTTCACGGACGTCACCAATAACCGGAAGGTTTATATCGCTTTTTCGTGGAATTCCAACTTTTAAATTACGAAAATCTATTGTATCATCCAAATCTATTAGGTTACTCAATACATCTTTGCATACGAATAAATCTTTTGCAATTATTCCAATACCAGGTATGAAATTTATACCATCTGTTGATTTTTTTAATTTTTTACCTTCAAGACCTAATCCTTTTGCCATGATAGAATACAAATTACAGGACATCGCAGGCCCCAACACAGAACCACCACCATCAGTGCCAATAGCAAAATCATTTATTCCTAATAACACATTGATACAACCAGCACTTGTAGAGCCTGTCATCGGCCTGCCAGTAACAGGGTTTATTCTCTCAATATCAATTGCTCTACCGCCTTTTGACATCTCATCAACTGTAAGCCATATATAATTTCCAACATTAGATAATTTTTGCAAATATTCGCGTTTAATTTGTGATGTATTTTTTATTCCATAAAAGTATAATTTATCATATACTTTTAACGCTTCTACAGCTTTTTTTATTGCCTTATAATTAATATATCTAACAGAATAAGCTAAATTATCACGTGCTATATTTATCGCATATGCGAGTCTTGCCATCTCATTTATTTTTTGCATAACTATTTTATCATTCATATATAACATTCACCCTAATAAATTTATTATATGGAAGAGGGGAAATTCCCCTCTTTATTTAACCGGTGGAACATACAGTCCAAAAACCGCCAATATGTTAGCAAGAATACCAACTAATATTGCTGCAATGGGTCCAACTGCCATTCTCACAATAGGTCTTCCTGCAATTTCATTTAAAAGGTATAACCCAATTACAATAAATATCCCTAATCCAGGCAACGCCATATTAGACGCATTCGCACCGCCAACTAACAATGCCACTTCCAATAATTGTCCCATCGCTGTCCTAATGTTATCTGAAGACTTTTTAATCCCTGGGAATTTATCCAAAAATGCCGCTATACCTCCCAGCAGGTAAACTTCCGCAAAAATTATTACAAATCCTAGTATTGCTGCAAGCAGTGGATTGTTCGCAAATAAAGCTGCTGCGAATATAAAAGTCATCCCAACAGGACCATATACACCGGTAGCAATAGCAGTAGTTGCAACTAAAGGTACAAAACCAATTGCTCTCGCTAATGCAACTAAAGCAGCATCTGTATAATTACCTTTAGAAACCAATGATAGAGAAATTGGATCGCCTGCTAAAATATGCAAAGACGTGGCTGCCGCTACAAGAGCACCCATTATAGCAAGTACCCAAACATTCTTTTTTATCCTGTCTACTCTTTCAGTAAATAAAGCAGCAATATTTGTTGAATTTTCTTCTTTCCTTTCTCTCATAGCATAGATAAGTAAAACTATCATTCCAGTAACTAATGCCATACCTTCTGGATTCAAAGCTATTTTGCTTGTTCCAATAACTATTGGAGAAAATCTTGCTACTACAGCTCTAACTAATGCCGATATTGTTAAAGTAATAAGCCCATTTTTAACACCATATTGGTATGCAACTGCTAATGCAGGAAATGCTGCAAAAGCAAATATTACAGGTGTACCTATTTGTCCCATTGAATTAAAAACATTAACAGGTAATTTTTTGAATACATTTACAATCCATTGCAATCCTACCAATAGTCCTATTCCCCACAGAGCTCCTATTGTTCCAGCAACAGCATATCCTATTTTACCTTTTGGTGACCATGTTCCTATAATATCTGTCCCGAGTAAAATACTATGAACAAGTAATATGGTAGCACCAATTGAAATTGGTATTCCAAAACCGATTACGAGTCCAAAAGATAAAGCAAAACTCGTTGCAGCCAATTCTGCTTTTTTCATTCTACCTTCTAGATATTCAGGCATTATAGGTCTTAGCCCATCATTAAATACAGCAATACCACCATTCGCAAGAATTGCTGCCAAAGCACCAATTAAAGCAATTAACACTATCTTCATTTTTTATCCTCCAATCCCTATTTTTCTAAAATTGCGCTTACAATGTAAGGTACCGCCTTTTCAATATGGTCATTAGTAAATCCAAACGCTACTTTCCCTTCAGCTACTGCTTTTTTTACGTCGGCTTCCTGTGGTGGCTTACCAGGCATAGAGATAGTTACACATTTTTGAGCTGTTAATATAGCCATTGCCATAGCTAAAGCACCACCACCTCCTGTTGCACAAGCACCAACATAGTAATCTGCCTTTCCATTTTTCACAGCCATTGCAGCTTCAATATCTGATTTTATTTCAACACTTACTTTATCACCTCCTATCTCCTTTATCATTTGAGCAACTTTTTGCTTATCAACAGCTCCACCTACAACAAATCTTATCATGTACTTTTACCCCTTTCTAAAAGATTACACAAATGTAATAACACAAATCTTTTTTCGGATTCGGGTAATTTTATTTCTATCCTATCTTCTATATTTTGCAAAATACCAAGTGCTCTATAGTAATTAGGAGAATTTTTAACTTCGTTAAAAAGTTCGTCATCTATTGTAGACTCCAATTTTTCTTTTTCTTTTAATCTTTTTATAGACATTGCTAAATGGGTTATAAACATCTCATAGTGTTCATCCTCAGTGCAAATTTCATAATTTACTCTTAATTCCTCATCAATTTTTTTGATAGCTTCTCCAGTATCAAAATCGATCACACTACCTTGTACTAACAAATCTATTCTATTTAAAACATTATCCTTCACTTAAATCCCTCCAAACATTATACAGTATTTTGTACTGTGATATAAAGTTATTTTTAAACTCTTCCAAAGATAATATATGAATAATTATAAATCAATATTCTGGAAATATTTTATTCAACAACACTTGTTCCTGAATCTTTATAACTTCTTCTTTATCAACAATTCTATTTATTATTTTATCAACACCCCAATTATCTATTTTTTTAACTACTAAAACAGCACGTGTATTATCTTCACTAATTTTTTTCGATTTTTCGCTTTTAAGCGGTTCATTTTTAATAGATAGTCCTCTGTCAACTATTTCATCATAGTTCCATACAGCTGCATCTATTTTTCCTTCCATTATATGAGGTATAATTTGATTATATGGTAATTCTATAAACTCTACATTCTTTCCCTCACATTCATAGTAAGTCAATATAAATTGGTCTAATGAAGTTGGATCTATAGCAATCTTCATTCCATCTTCAATCGCATTTTTCGCATTATTTGAAAATATTATACGATGAGTACTTACGTTCGTATTTGGTCCAAAATCGACTACTATTTTTAAATTTTTACCAGATTCAATATACAATTTTGCTGCCAACATCGACATTATGGCAAAATCATATTTTCCATTCAATAATGCCTCTAACCTTCTTTCGCTTCCTCTCATATATGCCATATTAAAAGGTATTTTCCCCTTTTCAAATACTTTATATAAACCTGTAGCTAACCCTTCATATCTTTTTGAATACGGAAGAGGCATTACCCCTGAAACAATAGTAAGTCCCGCATATTCCCATAATTTTTTGTAGTCAATAGTGTTTATATACGTACCTAAATGCCCTCGTGGCTCTAATTCAATTGCTTCATTATCTTCTAAATACTTTAAAGCAGTTTGTATTGTCCCACGCCCGAGGTCAAATTTTTTGGCGTATTCTCCTATCGTTTCAATTCTATCTCCACATTTTAAAGAAAGCATTTCTCGTGCCAACATCGTAACGGCAATCCCATTTTTAGTTAATAGATCCTTAATCATTCAATCACCCGGACAATATACAATATTTTGTACATTTATAATATAGCATTTTTATTCATCGGTGTCAATATGATTTCGAAAAATTTTTTATAAAAGGCGGAAACTAATCCGCCTTTCAGTTTAGATAAAACTTCCTAATAAATTCAATTTCTCTTCAAATTTATTCTTAAGACTTATTTTCATTAAGCATTAATGCCTTTGCAATATAACCATTAGACCTATCTAAAAGTTCTTTTGCTTTATTTTGGTTAAGTCCTGTTAATATCATTAAAATTGTTAATTTAACATTATAATTAGTTTCATTAAGTATATTTTCAATTACTTTTTCATCTGCATCCGTTGCTAATTTTACAATGCGTTTTGCTCTGTTAATTAATTTTTCATTTGTAGCTTTTACATCCACCATTAAATTGCTGTAAACTTTACCAAGTTTTATCATAGCACCTGTAGATAGCATATTTAATACTAATTTTTGTGCAGTTCCCGCTTTCATTCTGGTAGAACCCATAATTACTTCTGGCCCTACAACAGGCGCTATCATTATATCAACTATTTTTTTCATCTCACTATCCGGATTGCAGGATATCCCTATTGTATGTGCGCCAACCTCTTTAGCATATCTAAGCGCTCCTAAAACATAAGGCGTTCGGCCACTAGCTGCAATACCTACTACAACATCCTTACTTGACAAATTCTTTTTCTTTAAATCTTCTTTACCAAGGTCTTCTTTATCCTCCGCATCTTCTACTGACCTTCTTATTGCAACATCTCCACCTGCAATAATCCCTTGCACCATTTCTGGATCTACTCCAAAAGTTGGTGGACATTCGGATGCATCGAGAATTCCAAGCCTTCCACTTGTACCAGCACCAATGTATATAAGCCTTCCTCCTTGTTTTAATTTTTCTGCTATAATATCAACAGCTTTTGCTATATTAGGTATTTCTTTTTCAACAGCTATTGGAACTTTTTTATCTTCATTATTTATTTTTTTTAACATATCTTCTGTACTTAATCTATCAATATCAAGTGTATCAGGGTTTCTTCCTTCCGTTATAAGTTTATCTAAATCCATTGTATCAGCCCTTTCTAAATTTAAATTTTGTCCCCGGTCTAATTAAATCTACCAATATATGTTCTTCTTCAGGTATATGTCCTACCACATTTACTCTTTCATCTTGAGGCATATCAATCAAACAAATATTAAGCTCTCCCGAATATCTTTTAAAACCGTAATTATCAATTGTAACACTGTATTTCTTTCTTTCAATGCAATTATACGGCTTTATTGCTTTCCCTATCTTTGCATAACCCCTGGACTCCTCTGATCTTATAATGTATTCAGAAGCATCAGACCTATTTGTATGAATACCAGCAAAAATTATGTCTTTCTCATAATCTGTTATATCCATAATAAGATTGATATTTAATTCAATCACATCTTTATTTATTGAGATAACATCTCTTATTTCATTTATAGATGCATATGCATCCCCAAAATATATGTCATCTATCAATCCAGAATAAATTAAATGTCTCGCTGCTGTGTAAGGTTTTATGTTTCTATGCATTTCAAGCGTCGGCAATCCCTCATATATTGGCCCTCTCCTACCTTCCAAAGAAGGAATAAATGCCGATACCTTAAGTCCGTAATTTTTTATCATCATTGTCTTTTCTTTAAAAAACTTATATGAAAGGCCTGTATATGGTTTGGGATAATAATTGTGGCAAGTTGTCAAATTACCTATGTTAGCTTTTAACCTTATCAAATTTTCTATTTCTTCTTTTGTTATTGTGCTGGCATTTAACTCTATTTTAATTCCGTATTTGTTGTTTGTCATTTCAGCTATTTCCTCTGCAGTAAAACCATAATCAAGTCTTAAACAATCTACTCCCAAATCATAAAAAGGTTTTAAATCTGTTATTGAGGAATTTAATATATTCATTGTTACAGGCGAAATATCAATAGTTAATTTCATATCTAGTAATTTAATATATTTAATTAAATTTTCAAACTCATTTAATTTTTTATCATATTCAACCTCAGGCATATGCATCGACGTAAAAACCATATTTATCCCATTGTCTTTTGCCATTTTTATATATTCTTTGTTCTTTTGATGTGGAAAGTCTTCTGTAGTATAAACCGAAATACCAACAGCCACCTCATCATCTCCTTCTAAAAAGGGGCAAAACGCCCCTTTTTAATTGTATCAAACATTAAAAGTAAATGGTTGTGAATTATCTATTTCTTCATCAACTGGATCTTCAAATCCTAATAGATAGGTAGCTATAAATCCTGCAGTATACGATATCAATAATCCTAAAACATAATAAATAATTTTATTTGGCTCAATAAGAGCAGCCAAAGGTATACCAGATATACCTAACCCTCTTGCACCAACTACGTTTAGAGCCTCAAATGCTCCTCCAAAAGCACCTCCTATACATGCCCCTATAAAAGGCCTACCAAGTGGTAAAGTAACACCGTAAATCAATGGCTCTCCAATGCCGAGAATACCGACAAGTATTGAACCTTCTATAATTTTTTTAAGTTGTTTGCTCTTGGTCTTCACATATACTGCTAATGCAGCTCCAACTTGACCTGCTCCCGCCATCGCTAAAATAGGAAGTAATATAGTAACTCCTGTCGACTCAATTAATTGCACATGGATAGGTGTCAAACCCTGATGCAAACCTGTCATAACTAATGGTAAAAATGTACCAGCAAGTATAAATCCTGTAAATACACCAGCTTTTCCTGCAATAGCAACAGTTACTGCTTTGCCAATACCATCAGCTATATATCCGCCTAAAGGTTGTAGTACATATAAAGTTGCAAAACCTGCTATCAAAATTGTAAGCAAAGGAGTTGCAAGCAATTCTATACTGTTAGGCATTCTTTTCCTAATGTTTTTCTCAAGCCAACTTGCAAACGCTGCTGCAATTAAAACAGAAATAATTCCGCCTCTACCTACGACTAAAGCTTTCCCTCCAATTGTAATATTAGCTAATGCAGGATTATAAATAATACCAGCAAGAATACCTCCAATTGTAGGAGAACCTCCAAATTCTTTAGCAGTATTCATACCTACCATAATACCCATATAGGTAAAAATAGTACTGCCTAACAAACTTAACATAGCCAATAAATTTTTGTCCGCAATCCAATTAAATTTTGTCGCAACATTGGTAATGCCAAGTATTAAACCACCACCAATTAAACCTGGAATCAAAGGAATAAATATACTAGCAATTCTTCTCAAGAGAAGTTTAAAAGGTGTTTGGTTTTTGGCACTAATTGCTGCTTTAACTTCTTCTGCTTTTCCAACTTTAGTACCACCTAGTATTTTTGATGCCTCACTTTCTACCTTGTTAGCAAGGCCAGGTCCTACAATAACTTGTAACTCTCCACCCTCTTCATTGACTTTAATAACACCGTCAATTTTCCCTAAAGCTTCTCTGTTAACCTTGTCATAATCTTTGACAAGCACTCTCAATCTTGTCATACAATTCGTGATTGATATGACATTTTCTTTTCCGCCCAACTCTTTAATAATTCCTTGTGCTATTTCTTTTTCTCTTGACATTCTTAATCCCCCTATCTTCAATTTAGTATTTAAATGGTAATGATAATTAAACATATGAATCTATATACTTACCTCCCACCTCCTTATATGTTGTATTCTTTCATAAATATGAATTATTTATGAAAATTTATTTCACATTGAACCAAATTAAATAACCGCCTCAATTACAACGGTCTGCCCAGCAGTCGCTTTACCTGTCATTTTTTTGAATTCTTTTATCCTATCCATATTAGTTACTACTATAGGGGAAACGAGTGATTTAGCTTTTGATTTTATTAAAGTTCTTTCTACCTTTAATAGTTTATCGCCAACTTTTACTTTATCACCTTCAGTTACAAACGTAACAAATCCTTCACCATTTAGTTTTACAGTATCAATTCCTACATGAATCATTACCTCAATTCCTTCTTTTGTCCTAATACCTATTGCATGTTTTGTAGGGAAGACAGCTGTTACAATACCATCAACAGGAGAAACAAATATATCAGCTTCAGGTATCACAGCAACACCATCTCCTATAAGTTTTTGAGCAAATACTTCATCTGGAACATCTACTATTTCTACCACATCTCCATCAACAGGTGCTTTAATTAATAGTTTATCAGTCTTTTTTTTAAATATATTAAACATACAAACCTCTCCTTCAGTATTTTCTTGATGAGACCGCTTCACTTGTATTTTCTAAATATTTTATTACCTCATCGTATTTCCTGCAGGCTATTATAGAAAACAATATATCTACTACATTAAGTTGTGCCATCCTTGATGCCATTGCACCACTTCTAAAGATTGCTTCCGTAGAATATACAAAAAGTTTTATATCTGAAACTTCTGTTATAGGTGAATTACCAAACCTTGTTATACAAATTGTTGTAGCACCCGAATTTTTAGCTATCCTTAAAGCGTCAACAGTATCTGCTGTTTGACCTGAATACGAAATACCAATTGCCACATCTCCTTGGCGAAGATTAGCCGCAGATGCAAGTTGCATGTGAGAATCACTGTATGCCGTACAAGATTTATTTATCCTCATAAATTTTTGCAACATATCTTGTGCAACAATAGCAGATGCTCCAACTCCATAAATGTCTATTTTATTGGCATGTAAAATAGAAATAATAGCTCTTTCTACTTCGTTTCTATCTAACATATCCATTGTTTTTTCTATTGAGTCCATATTATTTTTAGATATTTTCACAATTATGGTATTAATATCATCATCTATATTAACAAAACCTTGAATACTTTTTGTCTTATATGTGTAGTCTGCAGCAATTTTTATTTTTAAATCTTGATATCCTTTGTATCCGAGACTTTTGCAAAATCTCACAACACTTGCTTCACTGGTATTGCTGTTTTTTGCAAGTTCAGCTACGGATAAATCTGAAATCTTATCAGCATTTTCAATTATATACTCAGCAATTTTTCTTTCTGATGGTTTTAAATTATTAATAACTGCTCTAATTTTCTCTATATCTCCTGGCATGTTAATGTTTACACTCCTTTTTAGTTTATATTATACTACTTATGAAATAATATTTCAAGTATTTTTTATGACTCTGTAATTAAGTTTCATAAAATGTTTTAAAACTTTTACACCACATCGCCTTTTATAAGTTCTGCTATATCTCGTCCTCCTCAGGTTTTAGCCAATCCTTTGCGGGGAAGTGACTTTATTTCCTTTATAAGATAATCTATTTTATTCATTATAATCACTACCTACTATTTTTTATCTTGTATTTATAATATTATGCCATTATTTTATTTAAAGTCTATGTTCCATCATTTACATGTTACTATTTTCTTATATTGACAAAAAAGCCTGCCCAACACAAGGCAGGCTTTTGAGATTCGCGTTCGTTTTTCCCCTTTCCTTATCTGTATTGATATCATATCACTTCGTTATAAGTTTAAGCTCAGCTGGTATAAATTTTTCTATCTTTTCACCTTTTAGATATTTGTCAGCCATTTCTACTCCAAGAGAACCTATTAAAGCTGGTTGCTGAGCAATCGTTGCAGCCATTTTGCCATTTTTTATAGCTTTCAACGCATCATCTGTCCCATCGAATCCAACTACTAAAATTCCTTGCCTATTTGCACTCTCTATTGCTTTTATTGCACCTAATGCCATTTCATCATTTTGGGCAAATACTGCATCAATTTTAGGTTGGGCTTGAAGGATATTTTCCATTACTGATAAACCTTTTGAACGATCAAAATCAGCAGCTTGTTTTGCTACAATTTTTATATCTGGATACTTAGCAATAGCTTCGTCAAATCCTTTGCCTCTATCTCTGGCAGCAGAAGTACCTGGTATACCTTCAAGTTCCACCACATTTCCTTTACCATGAAGTGCCTTTGCAATAAACTCTGCTGCCATTTCTCCACCTTTTACGTTATCTGAAGCTATGTGACAAATAACATCTCCACCATTTGCAGACCTGTCCAAAGTAATAACCGGTATATTTTTGCTATTTGCTTCTTTTATCGCATTAACTACAGCATCGCTATCTACAGGATTTATAAGCAAAACGTCTACTTTTTGTTGAATTAAATCTTCTACATTAGAAAGTTCTTTTGAAGAGTCATTTTGTGAATCTTCTACTATCAATTTATAACCTAATTCTTTTGCTTTGGCTTCTGCACCATTTTTTAATGTTACAAAAAACGGGTTATTAAGCGTCGATATAACTAAACCTATTGTCTTTTCTCCTTTAGCATTTGAAGTATTGTTGGTATTACCTGTACTGCATCCAGCAATTAACACAACAGTTAAAATAAATGTTAATAAAAGGAACAAAATTTTTGATTTTCTCATAATTAAACTCTCCCCTCTTAATTAAATTTTTAATTTTTAAAATTTTTTGTTTTTAAATTAAAGTCTTTCTAAAACACCCCCTTTATTTACTTTCTTTCTTGTCTAATGCTATAGCAAGTAATATTACTGCACCTTTAGCTATAAGCTGATAAAAAGGCGAAACGTTAAGTAAATTTAAGCCATTATTTAAAATGCCTATTATCAAAGCACCTATCAGAGTACCTATTACTCCCCCTTCGCCACCTGATAAACTTGTACCTCCAAGTACAACCGCAGCTATGGCATCAAGTTCAGCACCCTGCCCTGCTGTTGGAGCTGCAGAATTTAACCTTGAAGTAATTATTAAACCACTTATTGCTGCTAAAAAGCCACTTAAAGAATACACAAATAGAATTATATTGTTAGTATTAATACCAGCCAATTTAGCAGCCTGTATATTGCCCCCTGTAGCATAAACATATCTTCCAAGTCTATTATTCTTTAAAATGTAATAACCTACCGCAAAGATAAGAACCGTAAGAATTATTGGTACAGGTATCGGCCCAATATAACCGTTGCCAATATAACCAAAAGCCGCACCTAAACCCGTTATTGGTTGTCCATTGGTATATACAAGTGTTAGACCTCTTGCTATTGTCATCATGGCAAATGTCGCAATAAAGGGTGGTATATTCCATCTAATTATGACAAAACCATTAAAAAATCCTAAACCGGTACCTATTATTAAACCTGCTAATACCGCTATAATTAATGGAAAACCGTCTTTTAACATGCCAGCTGTAATTGCGCTTGAAAAGGCTAATATAGAACCTACAGATAAGTCTATTCCACCTGTTAATATTACAAACGTCATACCCACAGCCATTATTGCATTTAGGGAAGTCTGTCTTAAAACATTTGTAAGATTATAATAATCTAAAAATCTTGGTGATAATATTGAAAATACAACGATTAACCCTACTAAACCTATCAAAGATTTTGCTTTGAGTAAAAATTCGCTAATATTTATATTTGTTACTTTTTCTTCCGGTAAATTCAACTCATTCCCCTCCTACAGCTTTTAACATTACCTTTTCTTCTGTCGCTTCTTCATGAAGTATTTCGCCTGTTATCCTTCCTTCATGCATTACAATAATTCTATCGCTAATATTCAAAACCTCTGGCAATTCTGAAGATATTAAAATTATACCAATACCTTGCTTTTTTAAATTATTAATCAATTTATATATTTCATTTTTTGCTCCAACATCAATGCCTCGAGTTGGTTCATCAAGAATTATTAATTTAGGATTTGTCAATAAACATTTGGCAATAGCAATTTTTTGTTGGTTTCCTCCACTCAGTTTAGATATTTTTTGATTTATTGAAGAGGTCTTAATGTTTAATTTTTCAATCATTTGGCTTACTAAATATTTCTCTTTAGAATAGTA
The DNA here is from genome assembly GCF_000806225.2 of Thermoanaerobacter sp. YS13. Taxonomy (NCBI): domain Bacteria; kingdom Bacillati; phylum Bacillota; class Clostridia; order Thermoanaerobacterales; family Thermoanaerobacteraceae; genus Thermoanaerobacter; species Thermoanaerobacter sp. YS13. The sequence continues at coordinate 230,481 of NZ_JOOI01000002.1, forward strand.
AATAGTACCTATATAATCAGAAATACTTTTTAATGCCGAAAGCGTCATATTTTCTTTTAAAGTATGCTTTAATATCAAACCATCATTTTTTCTATCTTCAGATAAATATATTATTCCATTATCAATAGCATCTTTTGGATTATTTATCTTTAGCTCCTCATTTTCAAGATAAATTTTACCTGAGGTTTTCTTATAAAAACCAAATATTGTTTTGGCCACTTCGGTTCTTCCTGCACCTATCAAACCGGCAAAACCTACTACTTCACCTTTCCTGACTGTGAAATTAATATTTTCAAATAAACCCTTCACACTAAGATTTTCTACTCGCAATATTTCCTCTCCCAGCGGAACAGATTCACGAGGATATTGTTCTTTTAGTTCTCTTCCAACCATCATTGTAACTAACTCATCACGTGTAACTTCGTTAATTTTGCCTTGAGAAATGAAGCGTCCATCTCTTAAAACAATATAGTCATCACAGATTTCAAAAATTTCATTCATTCTGTGAGATATATAAATAATAGTTCGGCCTTCTGATTTAAGCGATCTTATGACCTCAAATAATTTCTTTGTCTCTGCCTCTGTCAAAGCAGCAGTTGGTTCATCCATTACTAATATCTCAGCATCCATCAATAAACTTCTTGCTATTTCAACCATTTGTTGTTCTCCAACACTCAAGTACTTTACCAGTCTATTAACGTTTATATTCATACCCAATTCGCTAAGCTTTTTAGCAGCTTCTTGCTTTATTTTTTTCCAATCTATAGCGTTAAATGATTTTAGATATTCCCTCCCTAAAAAAATATTTTCAGCAACACTAAGTGATGGTATAAGATTGAGCTCTTGATGAATCATAACAATGCCATATTTTTCAGCATCTTTGACATTTCTTATATTTACTTCTTCCCCTTTTATATAAATACTTCCTTCATCTTTCTCATAAATACCGCAGAGAATTTTCATCAAAGTTGACTTTCCTGCCCCATTTTCACCTAATAAAGCTAAGACATGACCTTTATGAAGGGTTAAGCTTACATTATCCAGAACTTTAACATTGCCAAACTTTTTTGTTATATTCCTCATCTCTAAAACGGGTTCCAAAAATTATTCCCCCTTTGGATTGTTAAAATTCCACACCTGACTCTAAAATAATATTTGCATATGGCTTATATTCACCAGTCCTAATAATAGCTTTAGCGTTTTTTGACATTGCCTTTAAATCTTCATGGCTAATAAGTATTAGCTTTTCTCCAAATAGCTCGAGAAGGTATAGGTATAAATCGTTATTTTTATCTATCATTTCTTTCGCAATATATGCTTTTTCTACTCCCAACTCAGTAAGTACCGTATTTAATGTATCTTTAAAACTCGGTATCCCTTTTGTTAAAGCAATATCAATTCTTTTAACACCATCTGGTATAGGTAATCCACTATCAGCAATTACCAACAAATCTGTATGCCCTAATCTTGCAACAACTTCTGAAATTTCACTATTTAACAAATCTGTCTTTTTCATTTGTTATAACCCCTTTCTTTAATAAATTTTTCTACTTCATCTCTATAAGGCAAGGATGACTGAGCACCTTCTTTAGTAACCGTTAATGCTGCTACGTATGTAGCAAATTCTATTGCACTTTCAATGTTCTTCCCTTCACTTAATGCCACTGCTAATGCTCCTGTAAATGAATCACCTGCTGCTGTTGTATCAACAGCAGTAACTTTGATCGCATCAAATAGTTTTTCTGTATCCTTATTGATAAAAAAGCTTCCTTTTTCTCCAATAGTTGTTATAACGTTTTGAACCCCTTTGTCCAACAAATATTTTGAGGCCTTTTTTATATCTGCAATTGTTTCTATTTTACTTCTGGATAAAAGAGCTAATTCTGTTTCATTTGGAGTTAAAATATAAACCTTTTCTAAGAGTGTATCAGGCAATTCACATGCTGGTGCAGGATTTAATATGACTTTTATACCTTTCCGGTAACATAAATCCACTACAAACTCTACTGTCTCAACTGGTATTTCTAACTGAATTACACACATTTTTGCACCATCAAAAATATCTTCGTGTTTTTCTATTTGCTCTATATTAAGCCTTTTATTTGCTCCCTGATACACAACTATGTTGTTTTCTCCTCTTCCACTCACATTAATATAAGCTGTACCCGTCGGTATTTCGTAATCAAATTCTATCCCTTTAACATCTATGCTATCAATTTTTAAACCCTCATATAATTTCTTACCATATTCATCATTTCCAACTCTGCCGATCATAAAGACCGTTCCACCCAACCTTGCAATTGATACCGCTTGATTTGCGCCTTTACCACCGCCGTAATTTTTCAAATCATAAGCAATAACTGTCTCACCAACTACAGGAATATGCGGAACTCGTATCACAACGTCCATATTAATACTTCCAACAACAACTATCTTCTCCATCTTTTTACCACCTTTAGCCAATATTTTTTGTGCTTTGGCGTATTATCAACTGGGGTCTAAAATTAATAATTTTTTTCTTTAACTTTTTCCCTTCTATGAGTTTTATTAACATTCGAGTAGCAGTAAGTCCCATGTCATATGCAGGCTGCCGTATAGTAGTTAATTGGGGCTCTAATATTTGTGAAAGTTGTATATCATCAAACCCTACTATTGAAATATCATCTGGTATCTTGTACCCATATGAACGTATTGTTTTGTACGCTCCATATGCCATTAAATCATTGCATGCAAAAATAGCTGTAACATTTTTATTATTACCTAACAACTTTTCAGTTCCAATTATTCCACTGTTTATCTTATAATCTCCTTCAAATATCAGCGTCTCATCCACATCCATACCATTTTCTAATAATGCTTTTTTATACCCTTCTAGTCTTTCCTTGGCACTTTTTGTATAAAGCGGTCCTGTTATACAACCAATTTTTTTATGCCCTAAATCTATGAGATGTTTTGTCGCAATGTAACCACCTTCGTAGTTATCAAGAAACACACCATAAATATCTTCAGAATCAATGCGCCTATCCATTATGACAACTGGAATACCACTTTTTATAAGGTCTGTAATATGTTCATGTTTAGGAATAGAACTGCTGGTAAATATTATACCATCGACATATTTTTCTTTTAGTGCATTTATATACTCGCTTTCTTTCTCCAAATTGTCATCTGTATTGCACAAGAAGACATTGTAACCGTAAATGTGAGCACTATCCTCTACACCACGGGCAATATCAGGAAAGAATGGGTTGGAAATATCAGGAATTATAAGGCCGATAGTTTTAGTTTTTTTAGTGACTAAGCCTCGTGCTATTGCATTAGGTTGATAACCCAATTCTTTTACTAATTGCAGAATCTTATTCCTAGTTTCTTCACTAACCCCTTCACTTTTATTGTTTATGACTCTTGATACTGTTGTAATTGATACATTCGCTAGTTTTGCAATATCTTTTATTGTTACAGCCATAAATTCATCACCTAATATTATTTTTAGTTTAACGTTTTAGTAAAACGCTTAACTATATAATAAAATAAAAATGACATTTTGTCAATAATAAAAATAAAAATTTTTTATAACTTTTCACATGATTTAATTATTTATAAAATCAGGGCTTTTTGTGCCCTGATTTTATACTGTCTTTTTTAATATTTCCTCTATAATCTCGTGAGATTTTAAAGTACATTTTAATTCGTCATTTGCATAATTCCCTTCTAATACGTTCTTTAAAAAGCTTTTTACAGCAGTCTCAAAACCTCTTCTATAAGATATAGTATCCCAGCTTTCAAAATTATGCACATATATTTTGCCATTTTCCATTATTCTTATACTTTCCATATCTTCCACAACTGCACTTTTGCCATGCCCGTGTATCTCTAACCTTTCATAATCTTTTCCACCATTTCTATGCATGACTCCTATCGCTGTAGAACTATTAGATTTTAATACTACTTCTATGGATTTTAATGAATCTCTTTCTTTTGAAATATTTACATCTATGTCATCAACATCTTTAACTATATAGCATAAAGTGTCTATTATATGAATGAAATCGTCATAAAGTGTAAACTTAACACTATTTTTGATGTCATTATTCCTATTTTTCACCATAATGCACAATTCAGGTTTTAAGCCTTCAAACAAAGCTAAGGCTTTTTGATACATAGGCGCATATCTTCTGTTAAAACCTACCTTCAAAATTATAGATTTGTCCATAGCCAAATCTATAAGTTCTTTTGTCTTGTCTATCTCTTCAGTTATAGGCTTATCAACATATACGTGAATACCGCTTTTTAGTAGTTCTTTTACTATTTCATAATGGCTATCTGTAGACGCATGTACAAAAGCACAATCTGGCTTTTGTTTTATCACAACGTCTATTTCTGTGTAAACATCACAACCATATCTTTCTTTATATTTTTGGAGCTTTTCTTTGTTTCTTCCAACAATACCTAATATATTTAGTTCATCTAAATTAAATATGAAAGGCAAATAGGCTTTATTAAAAATATTCCCTGGCCCTATAATAATTGCTTTTAATTTTCCCATGTCAACACCTCATTATAATTAAAGTCCAGGATATGCAAACAATTCAGAAATAACAAGAGATACTGCTCCAATTGCCCCCGCATGGAATTGAAGTTTGGAAGTTTTTATTTTTACTTTATAATATCTATAAACAAGACTTTTTTCCTCTACTTCTTTTAAAACTTCATTTAAAATTAAGTCATCAGCTAAAGACAAGGTATTTCCAATAATTATAAGTTCAGGATTAAAAGTATTTATAATATTTACTACACCTACTCCTAATTTTCTTCCTATTTCTTTCAAGGCTTCTAACGCCATTTTGTTCCCTTTTCGCGCATAATCGATAATATCAATAGCACTCAGTGTATAAAAGTTATTTTTGTTTATATACTCATCAGACTTTCCCATTAGCAATTGTGTATTTATGTATTCAAGCAATGCTTTTTCTGAAGCATAATTTTCCCAACATCCTGTATTGCCACACCTGCATTGATGGTCATAAATATCAATTGTCATATGTCCCATTTCTCCAGCAAGACCTACTGTGCCTCTGTATAACTCTCCATTAATTATTATTCCTGTACCAATACCAATTCCAGCACTCACATAAACAAGATTGTTATATTTGGCACCTACCCCAAACCACTTTTCTCCTATAGCTCCTACATTTGCCTCATTATCTATGTGTACCTTAATTTTGAATTTATCTTCTATAATTTGTTTAAGAGGTACATTTTCCCATTTTAAATTTGGCGCTAATAATATACTGCCTTTCTTGTAATCCACAATGCCAGGAACACCAATCCCAATTCCTAAAATTCCTCTTATTGTTTCAGGAGCATTTGAGATTGCTTCATCAATCAATTCTATCAAACGTTCAATAATCGTTTGCTGGGTTTCGCCAATTTTTACATCTATTTTCTTTTCCCAAATAACATTTGCCATCAAATCAGTTAAGACAATTAGTATATAATTTACATCTAAATCAATGCCTATTATGCACCCAGCTTTGTTATTTATGCTTAATATGATTGGCTTCCTGCCACCTTTTGATTCTCCTGGCCCCTCTTCTTTCACAAACCCTTCGTTTATAAGTTCATCAACAAGGAAAGATACAGTTGACTTGTTTAAACCTGTTATACCTGCAATTTCTGCCCTCGAAATATTGCCTTTTTTGCGAATAGTATTTAGTACTATTGATTTATTTATTTGCTTAACTAATAATTGATCCGCTGTTATCATTTCTTCACCCTTCTATTGCCATTATTATTTTCTAGTGTAAATTATACCATATTAAACTCTCGAGAAAAAATTAAAATAATTTTTTATAATTTTTTATTTTAAAAATCATATAATCTCTCCTCTAAATTTTGTATGGGTCCAAAATTTATTTAAACTGTTATTTGTTTTTAGAGATTACATCTACCCATACAGCTATAAGTAAAATCATTCCTTTTACTACAAATTGCCAAAATGGCGGTGAGTTAAGCATGCTCATTCCATTATCTATACTAGCCATAACCAGTGCACCTATTACTGCTCCAAATACAGTTCCTACACCTCCACTTAAACTAGCACCTCCAATAACACTTGCAGCGATAGCATCTAACTCTGCATTTTGCCCTGCTGACACAGATGCAGCATTCAAGGTTGATGTCAATAGTACCCCAGCAAATGCAGCAAGTAAGCCATTCAAAGCAAATAAAATCAATGTAATTTTCTTAACATCAATTCCTGATAATTTAGCAGCCTCTACATTGCCACCAATAGCATACACTCTTCTCCCAAATACCGTTTTTGATGAAATATATGAAAAAACTAACATTAATATCAATAGAATTAGTACAGATAGTGGCACCCCTATATATAAGTTTAAAATGAAGATGAATAAACCTATAAAAAATATTAAAATCGCTATCTTAAGCATATCAATCCACAAAGAAGGTAATTCCAAATTATACTTAGCTTTTGTTTTTCTACTATTTAATACCAAATAAATTACCAAAAAAACTGCTACAACTCCTAATATATATCCACTGCTAGGTGTTAAATAAGCTTGTCCAATAAATTGAAAATCTGTACTTAAAGGAGCAATAGTATACCCTTTACTTATACCAATTAAAATTCCCCTGAAAACAAGCAAGCCTGCAAGGGTAACAATAAAAGCCGGAACATTTCTATATGCTACCCACCATCCATTCCATAAGCCTAATAATATTCCTATTATCAAAGCTACAAAAATAGATACTAACCCATTCAAGTTATACCATACATTTAGTATAGCAGCTATTCCACCTGTCAATCCCAACAAAGAACCAACCGACAAATCGATTTGTCCTGCGATAATTACAAAAACCATTCCAATCGCTAATATACCAGTAACAGTTGTTTGTCTCAAAAGATTAGATATGTTTCTGGGTGTAATAAAATTCCCATCGGTAGCAACAGAAAATATAATCCATATCGCTACTAAAGCTAATACCATTGTATACAATTTTATATTTAAATTTAAACCACTAAATCTCTTTATGATATCTTTTTCTGTTTTGTCGCTTTTAATCATTATTACTTCTACCTCCTATTGCACATTGCATTATCATTTCTTGAGTTACATTTTTGTTTTCAAATTCTCCCTTCTTTTCCCCCTCATGCATTACAATTATTCTGTCGCTTATACCTAGTATTTCCGGCAATTCTGAAGAAATCATTATTATTGAAATACCTTCTTTAGCAAGCGAAAACATCAATTTATAAATCTCATATTTTGCTCCAACATCAATACCTCTTGTAGGCTCATCTAAAATTAATATTTTAGGTTTACTTAATAGGTTTTTTGCCAATACCACTTTTTGTTGATTGCCACCGCTTAAGTTTTTTACTTGTGTACTAAAATGCGATGTTTTTATATTTATCTTCTTAATATAATCTTTTACATCTAATAGTTCCTTGTTCTCATTTATTGTACCTATCAGATTTTTTTTATAATTTTCTAAATTTGATATAGTCATATTTTCTTTTACTGACATCAAACTAATAAGCCCCTCTTTTTTCCTGTCTTCCGGTACCATCGCAATACCATATTTTAATGCATCACTTGGATTTCTGATAATAATCTTCTTCCCTTCCAAATATACATCTCCTGTCCATTTTCCAGGATAAGAACCAAAAATACTCGAAACAAGCTCTGTACGTCCTGCACCAATCAAACCTGCAATTCCTAAAATTTCTCCTTTCCTAAGTTTAAAACTCACATTTTTTACTATTCTTCTGTTTTGAATTTTTGTGTCATAAACATTGAAATCTTTTACTTTAAAAAATACCTCTCCTATAAAGTGTTTTTCTCTTGGATAAAGTTGAGATAATTCTCGCCCTACCATCATACTTATAATCTTTTCTTTTGTTAAATTTTTTGCAGAATCAGTCCCTATAGTTTTACCATCCCTAATCACAGTTACAGTATCCGCAATTTCCATTACTTCATCTAATTTATGGGAAATATAGATACATGTAACTCCATTTTCTTTTAATTTCTTTAATATTTTTAGTAGAATTTCAACATCTGCTTCTGTTAGAGAAGATGTAGGTTCATCCAAGATCAATAAGCTTGCACTCTTAGATAATGCTTTCGCAATTTCCACTAATTGTTGTTGCCCAACTCCCAAATTTTTCACTAACGTGTTAGGATCAATATCTAAATTAAATTGTTGTAAGATTTTTTTAGCATTAATGTACATTTGGTCAAAATCTACTATTCCATTTTTATTCGGCTCATTGCCCATAAAAATATTCTCTTTTACTGAAAGCTCCTTAATTAAAGCTAATTCTTGATATATAATAGCTATACCTTTTCTTTCAGCATCTCTAATTGAGTGTAAAATCAATTTTTCACCATTATAAAATATTTCGCCAGAATAAGTACCATAAGGGTATACACCACTCAATATTTTCATCAATGTAGATTTACCAGCACCGTTTTCTCCACAAAGAGCATGGATTTCACCTCTTTTTACCTTGAAAGAAACATTATCCAATGCTCTAATTCCTGGAAATTCTTTTGTAATATTGTACATTTCCAATATATATTCACTCATAAAAACCCTCCAATTGCAGTTTTCCTTTAAATCTTGGAATAAGTAGGGGAAGAGATTCTTCCCCTACTTAATTTATTTACTGTTTTGGCCATTGATCTTTGGGAACATTTTTGTAAACATCTTCTAATTTCTGGAATCCGTCTTTTATAACTGTATCTACCATATTACTCTTATCTACTGCAATAGGAGTTAACAACATGGAAGGTACATCTATTTTCCCATTATTCACTGTACCATTAGTTTCTACTTTTTCTCCTTTCGCCATAGCAACTGCCATTTCAGCTGCTTTTGTAGCTTCCAATACAATTGGTTTGTATACAGTCATTGTCTGTTTTCCTTCTACAATCAATTGGCAATTAGCTAAGTCGGCGTCTTGCCCAGAAATTGGAATTTTGCCAGCTAATCCTTGCTCTTCTAAAGCCCTAATTGCCCCTAATGCAGTACTATCGTTCGCATCAACTACTGCATCAATCTTATTATTATTAGCAACTAAAGCATTCTGCATAATTTTATAAGCCTCATTAGTATCCCAATTTTTAGCCCATTGTTCTCCTACAATTTTAATATCCCCCTTGTCAACTAATGGCTTTAATACTTTCATCTGCCCTTCATAAAATAGTTTTGCATTATTATCTGTCGGAGAACCTTCAAGCAAGAAATACCTACCCTTAGGTACTAATTTAGTAATCGCTTCAGCTTGTAATTCTCCAACTTTAACATTATCAAAAGAAACATAATAATCAAGATCAGAATTCATTATTAATCTATCATAAGCTAAAACCTTTACACCTGCTTTATGTGCTTCTTCCACTATAGGCGCAATAGCACTACCATCAGTCGGAAGTATAACTAAAACTTTTATCCCTTGAGCAATTAAATTTTGGCATTGTGAATATTGCAATTGTGAATCACTATTGGCAGACTGAACTAATACTTCTGCCCCTAATTCTTGTGCTTTTTTCACAAATAAATCTCTATCTTTTTGCCATCTTTCTAACGCCAAATTGTCCATGCTAAATCCTATTTTTATTTTTTCTGGGGCTTTTGTCGATTCGTTAGAAGATGGAGTTGTAGAAGAACTATTTGGTTGATTATTCTGTGTAGTAGCACACCCAGAAAGAACAATTCCTAAAACAAACATAGCCACAAACATCAAAACAATTTTTCTAGAAAATTTCCATGACATACTTATTCCCCTCCTCAAAATAATATATTTTTATAATATTAATATTTTTGCTGTAAAAGGTTTTTGTCTTGTGATATTTTTGGACACCCCCTTTTAACCATTTTTTGAGATTCTTTTAAATGTATTTTTTAGTAAGTAATACAAGTCCTTGTAGATAGCATATATTTCATCATATTTACTTACATTTTCTCCTATTGGGTAAACACTATCAGTCACTTTGATGAGTGTACTACATGCCTCCTCAACATCTTTAAATATTCCATATCCCACTGCTGCCATTATTGCTGCGCCAAAAGCTGGTCCTTCAGTAGCATTTACCATGTCTACTCTGACACCAAAAATGTCTGCAAGTATTTGTCTCCACAACACACTTTTTGCACCGCCACCGCTTACTCTGACTTCATTTACCGGTATATTGAGTTCTTTTATTATCTCAAGTGAGTCTCTGAGCCCAAATGCTACACCTTCAAGTATTGCTCTTGTCATGTGTTCTCTCTTGTGAGTCATGTTTAATCCTATAAAACTTCCTCTTGCATAAGGGTCACTATGTGGAGTCCTCTCACCCATGAGATAAGGCAGAAATATTAATCCACCACTGCCCGGTGTCACTTTTTCTGCTTCTTCTAAAAGCTTTTCATACGTTATAGAAGAACCATTAAAGTTGATTATGTTATCTATCCACCATTTTAAACAAGCGGCTGCTGAGAGCATTACTCCCATTACATGCCATTTGCCATTAGCGTGACAGAAAGAGTGTAACCTATTTTCTCCATCTACCACATATTTATCTTGACTTGCAAATACAACTCCTGAAGTTCCAAGTGCAACTGATACTATGCCACTTTTTACTGTTCCTGTCCCTACTGCTCCACTTGCTTGATCTCCTCCTCCGCCTACAACTATTGTCCCTTCTTTTAGTCCTGTTATATCCGCTGCATCTTTTGTGACATATCCAGTTACCTCCGTAGATTCATAACATTTTGGCATCCAATTATAAGGTATGTCCAATATATCTAACATCTCTTTTGACCATTTTCTGTTTTCTACATCAAACAATAAGGTACCTGATGCGTCTGATACGTCTGTTGCATATTCACCTGTCAATTTGAATCTGATGTAATCTTTAGGCAAAAGTATATGATGAATTTTTTTATATATGTCATGACGGTGTTTTCTTACCCACAATATTTTAGGTGCTGTAAATCCTGTTAATGCTTTGTTCCCTGTATATTTTGTCAATCTTTCTTTGCCTAATATTTGGGTAATATAATCACATTCCTCTTGCGTCCTTTGGTCATTCCAAAGTATAGCAGGCATTAGTACATTGTTGTTCTCATCTAAAAGTACAAGCCCATGCATTTGTCCACTTAAACCTATGCCTTTTATATCATCATTTTTTACACCAGTTTTGATTATTAACTCGCGTATCCCATCTTTTGTGGCATTCCACCAGTCTTCAGGATTTTGTTCTGACCAGCCTGGCTGAGGGTAATATACTGGATATTCTTTTGATGTGCTTCCTATTACATTTCCCTTTTCCTCTATTAAAATTATCTTTACAGCTGATGTACCCAAATCTATCCCAAGAAAATACATATTTTAGCCCTCCGTCATTCACTAAATAAATACTGATTTAATACTGCCTCTAACAACTCTTGCTTGCCTGATTTGTTCTCAATCTTTGGATTGTTTAATGCATATTCTTCAAGAGTTTTAAAGTTCGCTTTTCCACTTACTATCTCTGCTCCTATGCCTTCTCGATAACTTTTGTATCTTTCTTCTATAAATCTATCAAATACACCATCTTTAACAAGCTTATAGGCTACTTTAAATCCTTTTGCAAAAGCATCCATTCCTGCAATATGTCCTAAAAATAGGTCTTCTGGTTCAAATGAAGCACGTCTTACTTTTGCATCAAAGTTAAGTCCTCCTTTGTCAAAACCACCCATCTTAATGACTTCATACATTGCAAGGGTTGTCATTCGTATATCTGTTGGAAATTGGTCTGTATCCCATCCTAAAAGCATATCTCCCATATTTGCATCTATAGAGCCTAACATATTGTTAATTCTTGCATATCTTAATTCATGTTGAAAGTCATGTCCTGCAAGTGTGGCATGGTTTGCTTCTATGTTTAATTTGAAGTATTTATCAAGGTCATGTTTCTTCAAAAATGCATATACGTTCGCTGCGTCAAAATCGTATTGGTGTTTTGTCGGTTCCTTTGGTTTTGGCTCAATTAAAAGCTGCCCTTCAAATCCTATCTCTTTTGCATATTCTACTGCCATGTGCAAAAATCTTGCGAGGTTATCAAGTTCCAATTCCATATCTGTATTGAGTAGTGTTTCATATCCTTCTCTTCCGCCCCAAAATACATAGTTCTGTCCTCCAAGTTCTTTTGTTATTTCAAGTGCTTTTTTTACTTGGGCTGCTGCATATGCAAATACGTCTGCATTACAGGAAGTTGCTGCTCCATGTACAAATCTCGGATTTGAAAAAAGATTTGCTGTACCCCATAATACTTTTGTTTTGCTCGTCTTTAAATAATCTTTAATCATTGCAACTATTGTATCTAAATTTTTGTTCGTCTCTCTTAAATTTTCCCCTTCTGGAGCTATATCTCTGTCATGAAAACAGAAAAACGGTACGTCAAGCTTTTCAAAAAATTCAAAAGCTGCCTCTACCCTCGCCTTAGCAATATCCATAGGATCACTTAGATGATTCCATGGTCTTTGCATTGTAGGTGCTCCAAATGGATCTGTCCCATTGGCTGTAAATGTATGCCAGTACGCTACTGAAAAACGCAAGTGTTCTTTTAAAGGTTTCCCATCTATTATTTCATCAGGATTGTAAAATTTGAATGCATATGGATTATTAGATTTTGGTCCTTCATATTGAATCTTTGGTACATTTTTGAAAAATTCCATCTTATTTTCTCCTCCCTCTTAAATTCTATTTAAAATTCTGCTCCAAACGCTATGCAATATATGTCCTTTCCTTCACTAGATAATATCCCTTTTATATTGTGCACATTATTTTCATTTATCTCATTTGGGTAATGGTATTCATAGCCATCAATAAAATCACCTAATCCTTTAAAAACTCTTTCTGTTCTTTCCTCCATTGTCTCATTTGAAAGCTCCGTGTGGTATCCTGCAGGAACGAATCTTGTAGCAGCAGGGCCAAATGCCCATATTCCAACACTGTTTTTTTAATTTTCTTTTCATTTATATAACCACTCCTATAGTTTATTGGCTCAACAAACTTATATTATATATATTCTACACTGATTCAAAAAATCCTTCTTTTTTGACCAAAAAATTTTAAAAAATAATTGGTAATTTATTGAGCTATTGTAAAAAATAAAGCCATGGAGTGTTATATAAATCTCCAATGGCTTTATTCATCTCACTTTCTTAGAATCTACATTTTTATCTCGAATTTCTTAATGTCTGTATTTTTGCCGCAAACAGCCAATACATCACCTTCATCAACCACATAGTCCGGTCCTGGTGATAGTATAATCTCATCATTCAACTTTTTTGCCGCTATGACATTTAATCCATATTTTTCTCTCATGTTTATATCCCTTAATGTTTTATGAAACCACTCTTCAATTGGAAGAATTTCTGCTATGCTGTATTCCTTAGAAAACTCAATAAGTTCTAATAAATTGCTTGAAAAAATATTTCTGGCAACCCTTATACCCATATCTTTTTCAGGCATTACAACTCTATCTGCTCCAACCTTATAAAGAACTCTTGCGTGTAATTCATTGTGAGCTTTTGCTACTACATATTTTACACCCATCTCTTTGACCAACATTGTTACCATAATACTTGATTCCATATTACTCCCTATAGCTATTACAGCCACATCAAAGTTTTTAACACCAAGTGACTTAAGTACATTCTCATCAGTAGCATTGGCCTGTACTGCATGAGTTACCAAGCCAGTCATCGATTGTACTAGCTCTTCATTCTCATCTATAACCAGTACATCATTGCCCATTTCATATAAAGTCTTAGCCAGACTTATACCAAAACTCCCCAATCCGATAACAATAAACTGTTTCACATTCTCACCTCTGTTTTAGCCTACCATAATTTTTTCTTCAGCGTACTTCATAATAGGTTTAGGTTTTTTCTGTCTTTGTGCCAATGCTCACGCCAATGTTAAAGGACCAACTCTGCCAGTATACATTGTAAATATTATAATAATTCTGCCCACTGTAGTCAATTGAGGTGTAAGTCCAAGTGATAATCCTACAGTGCCAAAAGCTGAGGTTGTCTCGTATAACAAGGTCAAAAAGTCGTATGTTTCACTAATAGATAAAACCATAGTAGCAGAAAAAACAATAAAAATACTTATGAAAAATATAGCTACAGCTCTATAGACTGTGTTTCTGCTAATAGTACGCTTATAAAGTGCTGTCTCTTCTTCGCCCTTTATAACTGATAATACAGTATATAGTATAACTCCAAAAGTAGTTGTCTTGATACCTCCACCTGTTCCAGCAGGGGAAGCTCCAATAAACATTAGTATTATTGTCAAAAATTTAGACGCTATAGTCATGTCAGAAAGCGATAGCGTATTAAAACCTGCTGTTCTGGGTGTCACAGCTTGAAATAATGAGGCAAGTATCTTAGTAGGAAAGTCCAGCGGTTTTAATGTTTTGGAATTATTGTACTCAAATAAAAATATAAATAGTGTTCCAGCAGCAATCAAAAACAATGTAATAGTTATAACAATTTTTGAATGCAATGTAAATTTATTAAAATGTCTATGTTCGTATATATCAAGCAAAACGTAAAATCCTAATCCACCAAATATTATCAAACCCATTATGACCAGGTTTACCACCCAGTCAGATACATAACCCGTTAGACTCTTAAAGTTACCCATAAGATCAAAGCCTGCATTATTAAATGCAGAAATAGAATGGAAAAAGCCATAATACACTGCTTTTTTTAATCCCATCTGTGGTAAAAATCTCAGAGTCAATATAACTGCCCCAATACTTTCAAATAAAAAAGAAAACATTAATATATACCTAGAAAATTTCACAATGCCCCCAAGACTATTTGTATTGAAAGCTTCTTGCATCACCAATCTCTCTTTAAAGGTAATTCTCCTACCAAGGATCAACGCGAAAAGCGTTGACATGGTCATAATACCTAAACCGCCAACTTGTATCAGCAGCATTATCACTATCTGCCCAAAAGTAGACCAATAAGTTTTCGTGTCAACAACTGTAAGGCCTGTAACACATGTGGCTGATGTAGATGTAAAAAGTGCAGTTAGAAAATCTGCGCCTTCTCCACTTTTAGTTGCCACAGGTAACATCAGCAATAAAGTTCCAATTAATATAATAGCTGCAAATCCTAAAGCAAGTACTTGAGTAGGTGTCAGCTTTATTTTTATTATAAAAAATCACCTTCCTATGGAGAAAAGGCCTTTTAAGGCCTTTATCGGGTTTTACTGATAAAATGTTTAAAGCAAAAAGATTTAACGTTTAAATTATAACAAATTACTATCATCGAGTCAATCAGTCTACTTCTTTTCATTTAGTATTCCTTTCAGTTATAAAGCCATGGAGAAGTTACTCGATGGCCAGTTTGTTGACAAAGTTAAAAAATATTCAAAGGAGATATTTTGCATCGTCGCTCCGATGTTCCAAAGCGACAAAACTAAAGCTCGACCTTCAGGTTCCGGCAGGGTACCGGGCACAATCGGCATCCATGCCTTAAGGTGCCCGCCTTCGCCATCCATGGCTTCGGCCCTGCCTCCACCCTCGGTCTTACTAAGTTTCCCGGCACTCAAGTAAGTATGCTTGTTTTTTCTATTTTTGTTTTATAAACTTTCTTACTTGAGTGCCAGGTCGCTTTGTAACAAGTCGCTCCTTATGCAAAATATCTCCTTTACGAAAGTTTGTCTACAGTCTGAGCCATGGAGAAGTTACTCCATGGCTTTAATAAAATTTTATTGCTCCCACTCTGTGTGGAATATTCCTTCTTTA
Source organism: Thermoanaerobacter sp. YS13 (assembly GCF_000806225.2). Lineage (NCBI taxonomy): Bacteria > Bacillati > Bacillota > Clostridia > Thermoanaerobacterales > Thermoanaerobacteraceae > Thermoanaerobacter > Thermoanaerobacter sp. YS13. The sequence continues at coordinate 246,302 of NZ_JOOI01000002.1, forward strand.
TCGACCCTTTCGTAAGTATGAGCTCCAAAAAAGTCCCGTTGAGCTTGAATAATATTTGCCGGGAGATTCTCTTCTGTTAAAGCAAAATAATAATCAAGTGCAGAATTTATTGTCATGAGAGGTATTCTGTAATTTTTCCCAATTTCTGCAACTTTATAGACGGAATTTAATTTATCTTTAATAAAGTCTATAGACTTATCACTATGCAAAAGATTTGCATATTCCTCATTTTCTCTAATGATATCCCTTAAAAAATCTAGAATTTCGGCCCTTATAATACAGCCTCCTTTCCAAATTCTTAATATTTCGCTAAGTTCTACTCCATAATTATATTTTTTTGAAGCTTCATAAATGAGCCATAATCCCTGTGAAAAAGACATGAATACTCCAAAAAGCAGCGCTTTCTTTAAATGCTCTATTATTTCTTCTTTATTCACAGAGATTGTATTCTTTTCTTTCGAATATAATTTTGATAAAATCTTTCTCTCTTCTTTATAGTGAGAAATAATTCTGGCTTCTACCGCCAAATTCAATGTTGGCGTAGGAATCCCTAAATCCAAAGAAGTTTGAGCAGTCCACTTCCCAGTACCCTTTTGTTCTGCTTTATCCAAAATGTAGTCTATCAAAAACCCTCCTGTCTCCTTGTCTTTATATCTCATAATCTTATAAGAAATTTCCATTAAATAGGAATTAAGTTCTTCCTTATTCCATTTTTCAAAGACATCGCCTATTTGTTCATTAGTTATATTCAATACCTTTTTCATAAAATCATATACTTCAGCAATTAACTGCATAATAGCATATTCAATACCATTATGAACCATTTTCACAAAATGACCTGCAGAATCGTTTCCTACATATGTGCAACATGCTCCATTTTCAGTTTTTGCAGATACTTTTAAAAGTACATCTTTTATTATATCATATGCTTCTTTTGTCCCTCCTGGCATTAAAGATGGACCATGTAATGCTCCATATTCTCCACCTGAAATCCCCATCCCTAAAAATAAAATTCCCTTCTCTGACAAATACTTTAATCTTCTAGAAGTATCTCTAAAATTAGAATTACCACTATCTACCACAAGGTCTCCAGGTTCTAAATACGTCAAAAGTTCATTAATCATATTATCTACCGGTTCCCCGGCTTTTATCATTAATATAATTTTTCTCGGTCTTTCCAAGCTTTCTACAAAATTTTTTAAAGCATAAAAAGGATAAATTTTTTCATCTTTTACTTTTCCCTCAATAAATTTCTTCGTTTTCTCTTCTGTCCTGTTGTACACTGAAACACTATAACCATTTCTGGCCATGTTCAAAACAAAGTTTTGCCCCATTACCGCAAGTCCTATTAGACCTACATCATTCTTCATTTTTACTCCCTCCAACTAGTCAAGTTTTTAAACATCGATTCCACCCTTATTTTGGGTGGAATCGTTTGATAAGAATTATAGGATTCCTATCCAACCTAAAATGAAGAATATAACTACCATCCATCCAAGAACTTTTAGAACCTTTAATCCTTTCTTGGTAAAATACCAATATACCAGCAATACGGTAAGAAGCGGCAACATACCTGGGAGTATTTTATCTAATATTGCTTGCAATTCAAATGCTTTTCCAGAAATTGTCCATTTAAGAGGAGTAGAAATTGATACATATGAGCTTGTTAATACACCCATCATAAAAAGTCCTAAGGTTGAAAGACCTGTAATAAGGGCTTTTAATTTTTCTCCTCCAAGTAACACGTTTACTGACTCCCTACCTAGTCTATACCCAAGTCTTAAGAAATAATAACCATAAGTATAAGTAATTACTGGGAAGAGAATTAACGGGAATAATGCTCCCATCGCACTACCTGACTTTGCCCAAGGAAGCGCAATTGCTATTAATAAATACATAATCGTAGACCATTCTACAGAATCACCAATACCTGCTAACGGTCCCATTAAACCAACTTTTGTAGCATTAATGATATTGGGATCAGGAGCTTCTTTCCCTTCGGCAATAGCTCTTGCTCTTTGTTCTTCAAGTGAAAGAGTAATTCCTAAAATTGGTGCTCCACCCCACGTTCCCTGAGTGTTGAAAAATACAAGATGTCTCTTATAAGCCTCTTTTAATTCATTTAAATTGTTCTTATATAATTTTCTTAGAACAGGCATTATACTCCATTGGAACGCTAAAGCTTGCAATCTTTCAAAAGAATGTGGAACTTCTGTGGTAAGCCACCATCTAAACCAGGTAGATTTCAAGTCTTTTTCTGTAACTTTTATATCGCTGTTGGAGATTGTGGTATCCATTTTTCTGCGGGTATCATTATCTTCGCTATTTTTTGTCTCATAATCTGCATTTGTATTATTTTCAAAAACATTTTTATAATATAGAATCACATATATATATGCTGCAATTCCTCCAAAGATAGCGTAGATAAGCGCATTTACATTAAGAGGTTTCAATATTAAAGAGGCAAAATATGCAAGAAGATAAAATACCATTAATTCTCTACGCCCAATTACTGCTAATGTTAACGCAATACCTAGAGCAGGTAAACTTCCTCCAACAACAGTTAAAGCATGTAACACACTTTGAGGTATTGTTTTTAAAAATGAATCTATTAAAGGTGCTCCATAGTAAACTGCAACAAACACTGAAGGGAAAAATAAAACCATTGTTATAATAGTAGTTAGAACTACAGATGCAAAGGTAATACCTCTATCATTTAATTCCTCAGCTAATCTATCAACCCAGTGAGTTATAAGAGAGTTAATAAAAAACCTAAAACTTACTAAGTATGCTGCTAAAAGACCTACTGGCACTGCCACAGCAATAGACTGCTCTGGTGTCATTCCTGATGCCAATGCCACAGGAACTGCTACAGCAGTTGCAACAACTGTTTCACTTGGTGTTGTACCTCCAGGTGCAATAATACCCATATAAACCAATTGTATTGTTGCTGCTATAACCATTGCTTGAGGTACATTACCCATAATAAGTCCAACTACAAATCCAGTTCCTACAGCCGTAAAACGAAGAAAACCAGATAAAGTATAACCAATAATTCTTGACTCTACTACAGCTACCCATGCAGCTATTAACGCAGCTTGCAAAACGGTTATTTGACCCATAAACTATTACCCTCCTTTTAGAAATTTTTTATTTAAAACGATCCACTATAACAATTTAAAAACTTGAATAATATTGAAGCTATTCTTTTTTAATAGAGCATATACATTGTTATAGTGAATCAAAATTTTATTTCAACTGCGGAAAATACTTTTCTATAACAGTATTTATACTTAGCTTTTCACTATCTGGCACCATTTGTAAATATATCTCTATGCCAAAATTCCGGTGTAAATTCCATAAAATCTCTGCTTCTTGAGAATTTAAATTTACACTTTGTGTTATAGCTTTTTTGTCTGGCATCTTTGCAACACCACCAATATTGAGAGTTTTAATAGGAATTCCTTCTTTTATCGTTCTTTCTATCGTTTGAATGTCCTTAAAAAGTAAGAATACCTTTTCATCAATGTTAGCTTTTTGATTCCATTCCTTTAATGCGGTATCAACACTTACCACTTTTACTTTTACACCTGGCGGTGCAGCCATCGTATAAATGTTTTTCATAAAATTGTCAACAGCTAAACTATCATCTACAATCACAATGGAAGCTCCTGGAAATCCTTTCATCCATCTTGTCATTATTTGACCATGAATCAATCGGTCATCGACTCTTGCAAATACTACTTTCCACATGCTCTTCCTTCCTTTCTTCTCTAAAACTTAAGTGAACTTTTTTCTATTACTTTAATTCCATCAACAGCTGACTTGTGAATATTTTTTAATAATTCATCAATATCATACATATTAATAGATGATAATAATTCTATCAGCATAGGCATATTAATTCCTGTTATAACTTTTACATCATAGTTTTTCATAACATAAAGCGCGATATTGAATGGACTTCCCCCAAATAAATCTACAGCAATTATCACTTCTTTATTTTCTTTTTGCTTTTCCCTAACAATTTTTTCAACTTCACTCTTCAAAATTTCAATATTATCTCCTAAATTAAGTCCTAACACCTGAATATTTTCTTGTTTTCCCATAATAACTTCTATTCCATCTAACAACCCTTTTCCAAAACTCCCATGCGTAATAATTAATACGAATTTTTCTTTCACCAATATACACCTTCTTTGAAATAATTTTATGCAACTTTTATAAAATTTTTTTATTTATACTATGTTACTTAAAATTTTAGTTGTTTACTATGAATATAACGCAAAAAGCATGCCAAATAGTGTACTAACTATTTAGCATGCTTTTATTATTTACCATTATTTAAATATTTAATCCTTCTATTCTGTCCTTTATCAAGTCATATATAAACCCTATTTCCGTCGTCGGTATATCCACTTTATAAGTTTCCTCTATGACACTAAAAGATGATTTAACAAAATCTATGAACTGTCTATGACACTGTTCAAATTCTTCTAAATTACTGTAAGAGGTTATTGGTTCTTTCATCACTAGCCTTTCAATCATTACACTGACATGTATATACAAACTAATTTTCAAATCATTGGAAAATCTAACTCCAATAAATCTTTCTAAGTCCAAAATAGCTTTTTCCACTTGATCAATTATTTTATCAGGGTTTAATATAGTCAAGTGATGTAATACATTTTGTAAAGAAAAAAGTCGGACTATCGTTTGATTGATTTGCTGTATAGTTTCATCGTCGACAATACCTCTTAATATTTTACTTAACAAGACATCTCCTTTGCCAGCAATTAAATCTTCTAAAGACAAATAGGGTATCTCTTTTATTCCAGGGTCTGCTGTTCCAATGATTAGTTTAACATTAAAATTTTTGAATATCTCATCTTTTATTCCATTCCCTTTTAGCCTACTGTAGTCATATGGAATAATCTCAATATCTTCATTTGTAAAACATTCTTTTAAAAGGTCTTTTATTTTCACTGCTGTACCGATTCCTGTTACGCAAGTTGTTAGAATGGCATTTTCTCTATTTTTTTGAAATTTGATGAATCTATAACTGCTGCTATTTTTCTGTATGGCCTCTGTTACAATTTGCTCTAAAGGTTGATTTTGCAATATTCTATTCCCAACGTCTAAAGCCAATTGAGTAGTAATATTATTAATAATTGCTATGTCTCCATCTACAATGTCAGTTAAAGACTTGTATATCTCCTCTAAAGAACCCATGTCTACTAATATAATAATCCCTTTGGAGGTATCTATATTTTTTAAATAATCTTGAACTTTTAGCATAATCTCTTGTGTCGACATCTCAATTGGCATATCAAAAGCTTCAAAAACAAACTGTCCCAAAAGCCTATTGGCGACACTAGCTATGCTACTGGCAGTTGAATAACCATGGGCTATTATTATAGAATTTATGAGATTTGTATTGTCACTTTTATTTAAGCTTTTAATATAAAGTGTAAAATAAATTACAGCTATTTGGTTGAGCTTGACGTCCAGGTTAACTTCAATAAGTTCTACCATTTTGTTAGCTACTATAAATTCTTTTGGGAAAACATTTTTTAACACTCTTAATACCATTGTTATATTTTCAGAATACTTCTCGTAAGTTACATCGCTTAATAAATAATTAATAAAATGAGTCAACACTAAAACTGAATTACCATAATATTTAATTCCGTACATATTTTGTATTATATTTAACACATTTTCTATTACATTTTTAATAGCATTGAAAACTATTGAATCTATATAGGTATTGTCGTTTTTAAAAATTATTTTATCTGTAAACTCATTTAAATAAATCAAAGCATCTTTTTTAAAACTGTCAGCATTTATTTCCCTACTACTATATTTCTCAAATAGCACAAATATTTTGCTTACTACTTCATATACATCTTTATTGTCTTCTTTGTCCCATATCAAATCTTCATCTTTTCTATTATGAGAAATTAACATTCCGTTAAAATGAAAATTACTTTTTATTATATCTAAATCGGCCTGCATTTCTCTTGGTAGGTCATATAGATGGATTCGCAATATATTTGTTTTCTCTCTTATGACATGGTTATAGGCTTGAGCACAGCTGTATTTTATGACATTTATAAGTTTGCCAATGTTGCCAGAAATTTTGGTTTTAAGAAGTACATTAAGGACTTGTTTGCTTATTAAAATATCCATTCCCAGATTTTTGGCCTCATTTTTGTAAAAGTTATAGATAAGTTGTAACCTTTCATGTAAAGGCCTATCATAGAGAGATGGAATGTTTACAACTAATGGTATCCTTCTTAAAAAAGTCTTTGTAAGAGTTTGCTCAGGGTCTTCAGTTGTGGCAAAGATAAACCTTACTTTTGCTGTCCTCCAATTGCCTGTCTCACCAAGTCTTCTAAATATGCCTTTGTCCAAAAATAGAAACAGTTTTTCCTGCCCTTCTGGCGGCAGTCTGTGAACTTCATCTAAAAATAAATACCCGCCGTCTGCTTCCTCTAAAAGGCCCGGCTTATCTCTATCCGCCCCTGTAAATGCTCCTTTCACATAGCCAAAAAGGTTTGCGGAAAGTAGTTCAGGATTATTGGCATATTCAGCACAATTAAATATTACATAAGGAGCATTTTCATCTATAGCACCAATAGATTTAGCATATTCGTAAATAAGCTGCGCAATATAGCTTTTACCTACTCCTGTATTTCCAATTAGCAAAATAGGTAGTCCATTGGGAGGATAAGAAGCCGCTGATTTACATAATTTCACTTGTGTTTTAAGACTGCCGTTATATCCTATAAGCTTTGTAAAAGGGTCATCGTTTGAAACCTTTACAGTTGAATCCAAGGTTTTAGTCGTTTCTTTGAATTCTTTTGCTTTCTTTTCATAAACTTCTTTGTCTAAAAAATAGACTGGCCTTGTGTTTATTTTTATTATTTTGCCTTCTTTATAAAGTTCATTTAATAAATGGCTTGCGACGTTTCTCTTTAAATTCAATTTTTTGGCAATTTCTTGAGCAGTCAATCCCTTCTTTTCTTTAATATTTATATCTTTTGACAAATCCTTTATTAAATTAAAAACCCTCTCTTTGTTTGTCAAGGATGGTCTCCCCTTTAAGGCGAATTAGTAAACTATCGCACACCTCCATACTGTATTTATAAAAAGTATACCACAGAAAAGTAAAAATTTTTATAGGAAAGTTAAGCTAATATAAAATATCCTCCCCTGTTTTATTTGCCCTTCAAAGCAGAGGAGGGAAAATTAAAGCTCTTTTTTACCTATTTTTGATTTTACCTGATCCAATCTTTTAATTCAGGTATAGCATCAGAAAATATATCTTTTATTTTTCTTAAATCCTCATTCGTGTCTCCCTCAAATCTCATGGTAATTACTGGCTCTGTAACAGATATCCTAATTAATCCCCATCCATTAGGAAATATCACTCTTACTCCATCTAATGTATCAATAGGGTATTCTTTAAACTTTTCTTTTACGCTATTTAAAAGTTCTTCTTTATCTTCATAAGGATAAGGAATTCTAATATCAGGAGTTATATAGTAATCAGGAATTTGGTTTGCTAACTCTGATAACTTTTTGTTTTTTTTATCAATAATCTCACCCATTAACAAGGCTGCATAAATTCCATCATCTCCTCCTAATTCTCTAAAAAAGTAGTGACCACTAATTTCTCCTGCCATTATAGCATTTTGAATAAGAAAATTTCGCTTTATAAAAGCATGCCCAGATTTTTCTCTTATAGCTGTTCCTCCTAATTTTGTTATTTCTTTTTCTACAACAGTTGAACATTTATGATCGTAAACAATTTTACCTGCCCCATCTTTTTTAAATAAATACTTTGCAAAAATTATAATCCCTTTTTCACTAGATAAAACTCTCCCTTCTTCATCTACAAACGCTACTCTATCTCCATCTCCATCAAAAGCAACACCAAAATCTGCATTTGACTCAACAACTTTTTTCTTTAGATATTTTAGATTTTCTTCTATTGCAGGATTAGGTTCCCGATGAGGAAAATTACCATCCATCTCACAAAAAAGAGGCTCTACATCGTATCCTAAATTTGTAAAAAGTTTAATTGCTGTAGGTCCACAAACTCCATTTCCTGCATCAATGACAACTTTTAATCTCTTTGTAATAGGATGAAAAAATCTTAATATATACTTTTCATATTCTTCAAGCATCGGTTTAGTTATTAATTCTCCTTTACCATCTCTATATTTCTTTATTTTTGTCAATTTTTCAAGATCCTCTATATCTTCTTCCCGCACAGGTAAATCCCCAAAAATTATTTTAAATCCATTATATTTTGAAGGATTATGAGAAGCTGTCACCATTACTCCTCCATAGGTATTTAAATGCCGCTTTGCAAAGTAAAAAGCAGGAGTAGGTAGTGTCCCTATATCAATTACTTTACTTCCACTTAAAATTAAACCTTCTATTATCTTTTTCTTTAAAGAAGGAGTACTTAACCTTACGTCTCCCCCTACAACTACGTCTTTTCCCTCAATCATTGTGCCAAAAGCCCTACCAATTTCAAAAGTTTTTTCTTCATCAAGGTCTTCTTTATAAATACCTCTGATATCGCAAGCTTTAAAAATACTCATAAAAATTCACTCCTCTAAAATATAACCCTTTTCTTTCATTAAGCGAATAAATTCATGATATTTTTCATCGTACACTTTTACCAATTTACTTTCTGGTTCTACTATCTTTTTTAATCTAACCATATTTGATGCTGCATCAAAAATATCATTATAAAAAGTCTTAGAAGCTGCTATTATAGCACTTCCCATAGAAGGTTCACTAATTTCCGGTACAACTAATTTTTTATTCAAAATACTAGCTCTTATTTTTAGCCATAGTTCACTTTTTGCTGCTCCTCCAGTGACAAAAATTTTCTCATTAATTGACGCTCCTAAACTTCCCACTACGTTATAACATAACCTTTCAATTAATCCTACACCTTCCAAATAACCAAGATAAAGTTCATACTCGTTTTGATAGTAACCTCGAATAAAACCTTCAGCATCAGAATCAATAAAAGGAAATCTTTCTCCTTTTCTAACCAATGGATATATAACCAAACTACTAGGCAAGTATTTTTCCGCTTCTTGATTCCATCTTTGAAAATCAATACTTGGAAATACCTTTTCTAAACATTCCCCACCAGTATTACTAGCCCCTCCTGGCATCCATAAACCCTCTGGATGAAGGTGTGAATAAACTCTACCTTTCGGATCTATAATTAAATCTTTGGTAATTCCTTTAATAACTAAAGTAGTACCTAGGATAGAATTCCATTCCCCTTCTTTTACAGCACCAGAAGCTATTTGTCCAGCACATCCATCTGTCATACCAGCTACTACTATAGTATTTTTTAAAAGACCAGTTTCTTCAGCAATTTCTTTTGATAAAGTTGAAATTTTACTTCCTGGTTTAACAACATCAGGAAGTTTCTTTATATCGATCTGTAAATCTTTATATATGAACTCAGGCCATTTATAATCTACTAAATCAAATCCTGTTTTCAAAGCGTTAGAATGATCAGTTATATTATAAATACCTGTTAAAATTCCGATAATAAAATCCGTCTGGTGAACAAATTTTGTTGTTTTAGAATAAATGTCTGGTAAATTATTTTTTATCCATAATATCTTAGGCAAAGTGAAAGAAGAATTAAAAGTATATCCAACTTTTTTAGAAAATTTCATAGCAATTTCTTTAATTTTTTCTGCTTCTCCTGTTGCTCTTGAATCATTGTACATTATGGCATTCATGAGAGGAGTATTTTCTCTATCAATAGCTAATATTGTTCCAGAGGTACCATCTACAGAAATAGCCCTAATCTCTGACAATTTATATCCTTGTCTTATTATATCTTTTGATATCTCTTTCAAAGATATTTTCAATGTTTCTTCCCATTCTAGAGGGTTTTGTTCTTTCCACCCTTCTTTTAAATTTGAAATCTCTGTTAGCTTTTTATTAATAAAAGAAATTTTTTCTCCCTTTTCTGTCACAGCTATCGTCTTTATCCCTTGTGTACCAATATCTATACCAATAAAAATCATACAAAACTCCCCTATTTTTAAAATTGTAGCAGATATCCTTTGTTGAATATCTGCTAATTTCATACAGTTTTTAATTCTTTGTCTATCCTTCTTTCAGTTAACGTAGTCTTTCAACTTCCATCTTTTCTGCTTGAAAGACTCTTTGCAAATATCCTAATTCTTCACGAGCTGCTGACATTAAAACTCCTACATTTGTAAGCCAAGAAAAATAATAAGTAAATTTAACTTTATCTTGAGCTATTTGTTCCACAAAAACACGCCTATAAAGAAATTTCCAATTTACTAATCCAATAAATGTAGCCATTTTACTTCCTTTTTCCCACCAACATCCTTTTTCTGTATCATTTAAAAAACGGTAACCTAATTTTTCTGAAAAAACCCTCCTAACCCCTTTTAAACCCTCATTACGAAACCAGGGAGAATAGAAAACAACTACAAAGTACCGGCCCACAATACCACTCTCCAAATAAAATTTGTTAATTTTCTTTAAAGCTTAAGTAAGGTTACACTGAAATAAAATTTTTGATATAAGCCGATATGTTTTCTAAATTCCCTGTCTTTATTAATTTTACAAATTCTTCATTAGTTAAATTTTCTGTAAGTTTGCTTAAAAATTTCAGATATTCATGCGAATCTTTTATCACAAGGGCAAATATAATATCTACTTCTATCTCTACATCGGGTTTATCCATTCTGTAAAAATGAACAGAATTTAAAGGTTTGACCACTACTAACACATTTTTATTAGCGAAATTTACCTCCGTATGAGGAATAGCCACTTTTAATTCCTCATCAACATACAATCCTGTAGGAAAATACTTTTCGCGCTCTAATAAAGATTCTTTATAGCCTTTTTTTACAAATCCTTTTTCTAATAATATTTCTGCTATGTGCGACAATACTTCTTCCCTATTACCTTCAACTTCTTCTGTAAATATTAAAACATCCATATTAGTCACCTACCTTACTAAGAGCTTGTTCGACCTCCTGCATAAATTTATCTACCCCTATCATCGTCATTAAAGGTAATCCACTTAAAACTGGTAAATCTGGAGGTAAAGCACCTTTTGAGAAATTACCTGCTGTAATAACTACCAAATCAGGTTTTTTTACTTTCACGGTGTTTGGCACCTCTGACACTCTCATAGTCTTAAGTTCAGCTTCTATGCCTTTTTTCTTTAAAAGATCTGTCAATCTATCTTTTACCAAATTTGCAGAAGCTGCCGCAGAACCACAAGCTACATATATAAGGTATTTTTTACTCATTCTCATATCCCTCCTTATTTTTCCCTTACATATTTTTCTATTACATCTTGTCTTTGAAGTTCAGTGAGTTCAGGCATACCTCCAAATAATTTACCGGCAAAAACCATCTTTGCAGCTTCTTCCAATACTTCAATACGCGCAAATGCTTCAAACAAATTTTGCCCCACACTAAATACTCCATGATTTTTCAACAAAACGATATTGCTATGTTTCAAACCTTCTACTAATTTTTCAATGGAATCAACACCTGGAGTCGCAAAATCTACTACTGCTAATTTACCAATCATAACGACATATTCTGGAGTTACACCCTCAGGTAAAAAACCTGCAGAAATCATACCCACTGCAGTTGGCGGATGCGCATGAACTAATGCATTAATATCTTCGCGAGCTTTATAAACATTTAAGTGATTTATAGTTTCACTAGAAGGTATTCCCTTATCTAAAACTTTACCTTCTAGATTGACTTTTACTATATCTTCAGGAGTTATATTCATTTTATCTAATCCAGAAGGTGTTATAAGAACATAAGATTCTTCACGACAAATAACACTGCTATTTCCTCCTACACTAGATACCAAACCTCTCATATAAAGTCGATTCATAATCTCACAAAGTTGTTCCCTTAGTTGCCTTTCTTTCACTTCCATTTTCCTCAACCTTTCTTTTGCGAGAGACCCGAGGGATTATTCTCGGGTCTCTCTTAAATATTTTCTATTTCCAGTGCCTTAACTTCATCATTAATTAGCTCTTACATCTGCTTCTGCATCTGATTCCATCTTTTGAACAATTTTAGCAGGTTGATCTTTAGCATAATACCATGCTAGGAAATACAAGACCCCAATAATTATAGGTACTGTTGCCATAGCCGGTTGCCCTGAAGCAAAAGCTACAATAGGCAGTATAATTATAAATGGTAAGATATGTCCGCCCGCATCCAAAGAAGATACTAACACTACCCCAGCAGGGATAGCATAATTTATTGCTTTAGCAGCATCTGTTAAAGGTACAGCAAAAGCATTAGTAATATACATTACTAAAATCACACTCACAAGGCCATTTAAAAAAGTTTTTATTACATTACCTCGTGAAGCAGCCGCTGCCCACATTACAAAAATTGGAATAATCGCTAGATCTGCTAATGGCAGAATCTTATTACCTGGTATGAAGGCAAACAAAATTACTAAAGGTAACATTAAATAACCTACAAAAATGGAGGTAGGATTAGCTAATCCAATAGGACCTGCATCTATACCTATATAAATCTCTCGATTTTGGAATCGGGTAGAGCGGGCAAAATATTCAGATATTCCATTTGCAATAGGTAAGAGCCCTTCCATTAAAATTCCAATCATTCGCCCTTGTAAAAGCATCAATGCCGATAAATAAATCCCTGTCTTAAAAACATCTACCGCTGATTGTCTTCCTAAAATACCAAGCAACACACCCACATAGAAACCAAGCATTATGGGTTCACCAAAGACACCAAATTTTTTCACCAATCCTTCTGGATCTGCCTTTATGTTTTCTAAAGAACGTATACGAGAAAAAATCAATTTTTCTAATGCCAAATTAACAGGAGCCCAGTTAACAGTTTCTGTATGAGGAAGTGAAGTTCCTGGAATGTTGAAGTAACGCTGAGCCAAAGGAGCTGTCCAATCTGCCAATTTTAATATAATTATTTCTACAATAATAGCTACAAGATAGGCAAGCCAAATGTTCTTTGTCCACATATACACCATCACCGCAGAAAAAGCCCAATGCCAATAGTTCCATACATCCGCATCAAATGTTTTTGTCCAGTTCAATAGTAACAAAATGATATTTACTACAAAAGCAATTGGAATTATCGCGGCAGATATTGCAACACCCCATGTGATTGCTGCTGTTAATGGCCAGCCAACATCAAGCCCTTTTAAACTAAGTCCAAAACCTTTAGCAATAGCACCAACAGTTGGTCCCACAGCTCCAAACACTGCTCCCAAAACAGCATTAATACCTATAAATGCAACACCTACTACCAAAGCTGCTCTTGCACTTTTACCTACAGATTGTCTAAAAATAAGTGCAAGCACAAACAAAATTATGGGCATCATCATCGCAGGACCATAATTTAAAATTTGTTGGACTATACCTTTTAACCCTTCCATCTTTACCTTTTAACCTCCTCCCTAAAAAATAGTTTCCCTTTACTTTGAAAATTATAATGCTCTTTTGTTTTTCCAATACCCCCCTTCTGTAATTTTTTTATTATCAAAGAACCGAAAATAAGGTCCTTGATAAACCTTTTCTATTGCTTTCTTTTGCAAGTACCATGCCAATTATTTGGTTGAAATTGTACTTTTCAAAATTATATTTTTAATTTCTGTGGAACTTTTAGCTGTTTTTAAGTTTTCTATAATCTTATCATTTGCTATAAATTTATATAAATAAGACATATATTCTTTCGAATCTTCTTTCAACGCTATCATAAAAACTAAATCGACTTCAAATTCTTCCTCCCAATAAATTGGTGTCTTTAATTTAGCAATTGCAATGGCAGGTTTTATGACATGTTCTGGGTAACCATGAGGTATAGCAATCCCTCCTTTTAAAAAAGTCGCCCCCATAGATTCCCTTTTGTATACACTTAGTAAAAATCTTTCATCTACATAGCCTTTTTCTTGCAATATCTCCACTAACTTATCAATAACATCTGTTTTTAATAAAAACTCTGAATCATACAAAATAAGGTCTTCATGTATTATTTCCTCTAAAGGATTTTCTTTTTCTAAATTGACAATTTTTTTAAGCTTTTCAATCCCTGTGCCATGTAAAATATCTTCAACAGATATAAAAGGTATACTTTTTATGCCGGGATTTATTGTACCAACAAAAGCTACCACTTCATTTTCTTCTCTTATTTTCGAAATTTCTTTTTCAATATCTTCCTGCCTAAGCATTCCAACAGGTATTATTTTGTAATCATCTTTTAGTTGTGGTAAGACATCTTCAATATATTTCTTTATTTTTAACGCTGTTCCCTCTCCTGTAATACATACAGTTACAATTGCTTTTGGAAGCTTATCTTTACTCTTTATACCTTCAACTCTTCCTATATATGTTTTATCTACATCTAACGCATCTGCTATCTCATCTAAATTAGTATCCGGTATAATAGCTCTTCTGACAGCTTCCAATACCATAACAGTATCTACTCTTCCTACCACTCTTGTAGGTATCCCTGTCCTTTTGGTTATAATTTCACCAAAAGTAATTAATGAACCCATGTCAACCAAAATAATGCAGCCTTTGCCTTCGTCTATTCTTTTTACTACTTCAATTGTCCTCTCAAGAACAGATTCTGGACTTTCATCAAGGGCCATATCTATACCGACTGCATGATTTACCCCTAAGAGTTTATTTGCCACCTCTGCCATGCCACTTGCAACATGGCCGTGCGTAAGCACAACTACGCCCACTCTGCCTTTAGTTATTTCTTTGTCCCCTGAGAATGTCCTTAGATACATAGCAATAAAGCCCACTTCTTCATCAGGCAGCTGTATTTTTAATTCTTTGTTAATTTGTTTTGCCATAATTTTAGCAATAGAATACTCAACAGGATATTCTTTCACTATGTTTTCAAGTTGAGGATTAATTATTGGTTTGCCGCTTAATATTCTTTCATAAGCAGCACTTAAGTGTATAGCAAGGGAATAAAAGAGATTATCCTCTAAGTTTTTAAAACTTTTTTTAGCAATCTCGTATGCTTTTTCAACAGCATTTATAATTTTTTCTCCTACTATGTTTGTCAATTCTTTTTTTGAAATTGTTACACTAGATCTTACATTTACAGCAAATTTCTTCAACTCCGCTTCTATCTCTTTCCCGAGAATTTTATCTATCTCCTCTCTTGCAAGTCCTTGCCTTTTTAAGTCAATAAACCTTTCTTCTATAAATTGATATATTTCATCAGGCAGCATATATCTATCTTCTTTCGGATATAACTTAATTTCCTTGTCAGGGTACACCACAATGTCTTCTTTTGAATACCTTTCTATTTCAGGATCTCTTTTGTTTACTCTGATTATCCCCATTTTTACGTGGTTAGGTAAATCTGAAAGGTCTATTGTCAATGAAGAACTCTTACTTCCTAATGAATTTAAAAAGCTCCTCGCACAAGCAACTTGAATATCGCTCCTTAGCTGCCCTATATTCCCCGGACAGTCATAAAGCATAAGAGCTCTTACTGCCTCTTTTTTCACAATAATTGATTTATTAATTCTAAAAGATTCTTTTGAGAAAAAGTGATGTATAATTTCATATCTTTCTTGGGGAGGTCTTTCTGAAAGAGAAGGAAGTTCTATTACCATAGGAATTCTTCTCCTAAAAGTAAGTAATAGCGAAGATTCAGGATTTTCAGTAGTAGCAGCAATAAGCATAATTTGTGCCTCTCTAGTACTTTCTGTTTCCCCTAATCGTCTGAATTTTCCTTTGTCCAACAAATAAAAGAGTATCTCTTGTCCTTCACTTGGAAGCCTGTGGACTTCGTCCAAAAACAAAATTCCACCATCAGCTTTTTCTACCAATCCCGCTTTTGCAGTATCAGCTCCTGTGAAAGCACCTTTTACAAAACCAAAAAGTTGCGCCATGAGTAGTTGTGGATTATCCGCATAATCAGCACAGTTAAAAACTACAAAAGGCGCATTTTCATTAAATCTTCCAGACTCTATGGCATAGTTGTACATTGCTTCAGCCAACTGGCTTTTCCCAGATCCTGATGGCCCTACTATTAAAGTATGAAGTCCATGAGGAGGATAAAGTACTGCAGCTTTTGCTAGGCTTATCTGCACTTTAAGGCTTCCTTCGCTTCCAATAATCTCTTTAAATGAGAGTAAGCTTTTAGCTGTTTTAGGAGTTTCAAAATTTACATTATCGTTTTTAATAGTACTTTGTTGCACTAAATTATCTGCAATTTTATCTTTTAAAATTTCCTTTTTTATTTGTGTAGCTACAAAACGAGAAATATTATATCCTAAATTATTTAATTGTTTTGTCAAATTTCTATCTGAAATATTTGGGTCCTTTGAAATTATTTTTTTTGCAGCTTCTAAAAGATAGGGTTTTCTTCTTTCTCTTGAGTCGGGAATATTATTTTTCAGTCTAAATTGTGTCACATCTTCTCTTTTAATATTGAGAATTGCGGCTATTTGGTCATCTGTTAAAGGATTCTTTTTATCCTCTTTTTGTATAATTTCAAAAATTCTATCAATCATGGTCACAAGCCTCCCTTCAATGTATATTATGCAAAAAATATACCATAAATATGGCAGGAATTGTAGCGGAATATTTAGTAAATTGCATAAGTTGTGAACAAAAGTTTTTAGATAAAATAAAAAAGACCTTAATAGGTCTTATGACATAAAAAGTATGGTAGCATTTGTATTAGTTTTTAATTTAAGCCCTCATTGGATAAAAAATCTTTTGGTGATATTGCTTTATTAGTTATTTTTTGGAATTACTCATCTCTTGTAATAATCAAATCACCCTTTAACTTTTTCAAACATTGCATTTGTAAAGCATCTTTTAAATCTCTAAACTCCTTAAAATTCATTGCTTTCTTTATATCATGTTTTGTTATACTCACTACTTCTACTATACTTAACAAAGCTTCTAATGCTTTTATACTTTCATTGTGAGAAAGGTTTTTATTTATGAAATAATATATATCTGTAATTGAAAAAGCAGCTAAATAAGCATTTATCTTTTTTTCTTCCGCTAATTTTAATATGTTATAAGCATCTACATCAAAGGGAGTTCTTTTCAATAAAACATCAAGAATAACGTTAGTATCAATTAACACTTTCATCATTTAACTTATTATACCCATATTGTTATTTAACGGGTAATCTTACCTCCCCTTTAATTGTATTTATTTCTTATTCTTTCTTCCCGTATTTGCTCAGCCGTTATATTTTTGTCAGGATAGTTAGATAAAATTCCATACAAAAAATCTGCATTTGGTGTACCTTCTTTTTTTGCTGGAATAAGTTTCGCAACTTCACGGCCATTTTTCGTTATAATAATTTCTTCTTTATCAACTAATTCTAAATATTTACCGACTCTTGTTTTGAATTCTGTAGCGCTTACTCTCATTTTTATCACCTCTTTTACTATGCCTATTCTACATGTTATCTAATTTGATTATATTATCCAATATAGAAATAGTCAATATGCAAAAAACATAAATAACCATTTCTTTAACTTATATATTAGAACAAATATCATAAAAGAAAAACTACTTAAGTTCCATAAAAGCTGCCATACTGCCTGTCATGCCTTTGTCCCTTCTATAGGAATAAAATTCACTATTGCAATGTGTGCACATTTGGCTTACTGTAATGTTTTCATCTGGTATGCCAGTATTTATAAGTTCAATGTAGTTGGTAAACTGTAAATCCAGCATCCATTTGCCCTCCGCCTTTTTCACAAGAACTTTTTCCCACTCATCAATAACACCTTTAATTTTATTCGCAACATCATCACCTACTTCATAGCAGCATTTGTATATAGAAGGACCTATCCCTACAAGTATATCTTTGGGATTTGAACCGTATTCTTCTTTCATGGCATTAACCGTTTTAGGCCCAATGTAGGCTAATGTGCCTCTCCATCCTGCGTGTGCAAGGGCAATAACTTTTTTGACAGGGTCTAAGAAAAACAAAGGCACACAGTCGGCATAAAATGTAACAAGAGGAATGCCTCTTTCATTAGTCATAAGGGCATCTACACCAGAGATATCACTTCCACCAAAGTTTTTGCCTTTATCTTCGTAAGTCACCTTTTTTACAACATCACCATGAACTTGGTCTGAAAAGACCATATCTTCATATGAAAAGCCGCCAATATCACATATTATTTTAAAATTTTCATAGACTTCCTTTTTAGTGTCATATCTTTTTAAGCTTAAATTTAAGGAAGCGTATTTGCCTTTGCTTACACCGCCAATTTTAGTAGTAAAAAGGTGTTTGACAAGTCCTGTCTTTTCAAAAGATGGTATTGTATAAAAAACTACTCCTTTTACTTCATTTCTTTTAAAACCTACTTCCAAAATATCAGCTCCCTTTTATACCATGTTAATTATTTTTTTCTCTTTTATCTTTGTTATTTTTTTTATCATCTTTGATTCCAAAAATTTTGTCTGTCCATCTGATAAAAGCTATTTGCACTAAAAAAAGCAATACCACTGTTATCACAGCAATTATGGGGATTATAACAAAATACTTTTCCATTAAATTTCTCTCCTTTATCTCCCGTTAATTTCTCCTAATTATTATATTACTACAAACGTTACCAAAAATCATTAAAAATTTTAAAAAAAATAGCAGGATTAACCTGCTATTTTAGTTCAACAAGTTCATAATCTCTTGTACCCAAGCCAATTTCTTCGCCATATTTTAATTGTATTTCTCCTTTTGTTTCAGGGTGCAAAGCTTTAAATTTGTCTTCTCCAGGATTCATGCCATATCCCGCTTCTTCTAAAGCTGTGCCTTTGTGACCAAATTGCTGATTTACAAGGTCATAGCTTGCCTGATCTATGGCAACAGGGTCAAAGGAAGCCAATATTCCTATGTCAGGGACAATCGGCGCATCACTCCAAGGCGTACAATCGCAAAGTGGTGTAACATTCATAACAAAATTTATAAATGCAATTTTGCCTTTTTTTGTAGAATAAGCGCCATAAGCATATTCCGTCATTCTCTCTACAAAAGCATCCATATCAGTTCCCCATTGAGGTTTTATGACTCCATATTGACAAATAGAGACGCATTCTCCACACCCTATACATATAGAAGGGTCAATATAAGCTGAACCATTGACCAAAGATATCGCATTTACAGGGCAATTCCTGATGCACATTTGACATGCTGTGCATCCCTTTCCTACAACAGGCTGAACTGTTGAATGCTGCTGTTGTTTTCCTGCTGCAGGTGCACACCCCATAGCTAAGTTTTTGATAGCTCCTCCAAAGCCAGCCAATTCATGACCTTTAAAATGTGACATCACAATCATTGAGTTTGCAAAGAAAATATTGGAAGCAATTTTTACAGTGTCAAAATGCTTTTTATCAATTTTTACTTCTACAGAGTCTTTACTTAAAATACCGTCAGCAATTATTATTGGTGCGTTCACAACAGCATATGCAAAACCATTTTCAATCGCTGTCACCAAATGGTCAACTGCATTTGAACGACTGCCTTTGTAAAGAGTATTTGTATCTGTTAAAAAAGGCTTCCCCCCATAACTTTTAATTTTGTCAACCACTTTTCTTACATATATAGGGTTTATGTAGGCGTTGTTTCCCTTTTCTCCAAAGTGAATTTTTATAGCAACTAATTCATTTTTATTAATAATATTTTTAAAACCCGCTACATCAAAAATTCTTTCTACCTTGGAGGATAAACTGCTACTAGCTTTGTTTGCTCTCAGATTGTAAAAATATACTTTTGATTTCATACAATACCACCTCATTTATAAAATTAATTTCTTACAAGTTTAGAATTTAGAAATTTTATGCCTTTTTTGAAATAAGAAAAAGCAGACTTATCAGTAACCAATACAATAGTGGAGTAAATTATAACTCCCACTAATATAGTTATAAACATGATTATAACCTCATAAATTCTTTTATCTGACGGCATCTTAACAATTAAATTATTATACATAAAATGCACTATCACCCCCATTACAATTGCTGCCAACATTGCTCTTATAAAACTCATAAACATGTATTTTCCGCCTATTTTCCCAAGTTTTCTTTTTAAAGAAGTAAATAAAAGAAAAGTAGCAAATATGGCTGCAATAGAAGTAGAAAGTGCAAGTCCACCTAATTTTAAATATCTAACCAAAATTAAATTAAGTGCAATATTTAGTAATACAGCCATGGCACCATTTATCATAGGAGTTTTTGTATCTTTCATAGAGTAAAAACTTCTGCTTAAGACATCTCTAAGGCCATACGCAGTCATTCCTATGGCAAAATAAAAAAGGGCGATTGAGGTAAGATATGTCGACCTCTCATCAAAAGCTCCTCTTTCAAATAATACTTTTATTATAGGCACTCGGAGTACCATTGCACCAACTGATACAGGTATTAACACGTATAAAATACCACTTACCGCAAAATTTAAACTCTTTAGAAAGCCTTCTTTGTCGTCAGCTACTGAATGTTTCGATAAAACAGGGTATATAACAGTTGCAATTGCTGTTGAAAAAATGCCCAATGCAAACATGTTAAGCCTATTGGCATAATTCAATGCTGCAATACTCCCATCAGGCAAAAAAGAAGCTATTACTCTATCCACATAAACATTTATAGTCTGTATCCCTGTCCCCATAAGTACAGGCATTGCCAATAAAATAACTCTTTTTACTCCCTCATCTTTAAAATCCACTCTAAACTTGATTCTGTAACCTAATTTGTATAAAACAGGTAACTGCATTAATGCTTGTATAAAAGTACCAATAATTATAGAATAAGCTACTATCGTAATTCCAAATTTGCCCCCATATAAAATTGCTACTGTTATTACAATAATATTGTAAGGTATACCAATCATAGAAGGAACAGTGAAATGTTCCATTGACTGAAGAGCACCAGTGAAAATATTAGATGCAGCAATGAGCACCATTGTAGGTAATAATATAGTGGTAAGTTTTACTGTCAACTCAAATTTTTCCCCTGTAAAAGCTGGCGCTACAAATTTTACTATATAAGGTGCAAATATGAAACCTAAGAAAGTTAAAATTACAGTCGAAATTAATACCACACCTAAAAGGTTATTTATAAAATCAAAAGCCTTTTGCTTTCCCTCTTTTTGTAAATATTTGGTAAATATTGGCACAACAGTAGTAGCTATTGAAGCAGTTACCGCCGCAAAAAGTATCATAGGTATGACAGTCGCCATATTATATGCATCCATGGAAACAGATGTACCAAATTGGGAAGCTAAAGCCATATCTCTCAAAAATCCAAATACTTTACTCAGTAGAGTTATTATCATTATTAGGCTAGCCACTTTTACAGTTTTTTTAGCCGTTGACATACATACAACTCCTTAATTTTCTTCAGTCATTATAAACATAAGCTCTGCAGTAGCTACAACTTCATCTCCAACTTTTGCAGCACCTTTAGCTTTTACAAGCCCCATCTTTATGGAATCTATTAAAACTTCTAAAACAAGTTGGTCACCAGGCCTCACCACTTTTTTGAAGCGACATTTATCAATACCTGTAAAAAGTCCTAATTTACCTTTAAACTCTTCTATATTCATAACAGCAATACCGGCTACTTGTGCCAATGCCTCAACAATAAGAACTCCTGGCATTATAGGATTGTCTGGAAAATGCCCCTGAAAAAAAGGTTCATTAGCGGTCACATTTTTTATTCCAACAGCTTTTTTACCTTCTTCAATTTCTATTATTCTATCCACTAATAAAAAAGGATATCTATGAGGAAGAATTTTTCTTATGTCTTTATTTTCCACTCTATTCTTCACCTCTTTTTAGCGGAATTAGAAGATATGACAAAGCAGTAGCTTATCATTGATTATATCACAAAAAAATGAAAAATAAAAAGGGCAAGTGCCCTTTCAAACTTTTTTAGAAAGTTGATTATATATTTGGTCAGCCAGTCCAAAAGATCCTTTTTGAGCCAACATTTCAGCATATTTATCATATAACATAGAAGTAAAAATATCATTTGCTAGACTATCTCCTGTCAATGGATCTTCTGGAATTGTCTTTCTCATCTCATTTAACATAAACCCTATAAAAGTTGCCTCTAATTGCTGACATGCTTCTTTAAGCTTTTGACTGTCTTTGTCTTTTATCGCCTGTTGTATTATTCGTTCAAAATAACTTCCATTTTTTTGCAAATCAATTTGAAATTTATTTATATCACTGTTATTTACAGGATTTATTTCCATTCAAGGTCATCCCTTTCAATAAACTATCTTCTCAGATTATTTGCAATTCCCAACATTTCATCAGCTGCTTGTATAGCTTTTGAATTTATCTCATAAGCTCTTTGTGCGGCAATCATGTCCACCATTTCCTTTACAACTTGGACATTCGAAGTTTCTAAAAATCCTTGCATGACTTTGCCCATTCTTCCTTGAAAGTCATCTCTCGTACCAGGCTGTCCTGACGCTTCTGTTGGCTCATAGAGATTACTACCCACACTTAAAAGTCCCTGAGGATTGACAAAATTATAGATTCCTAAAGTAGCTACTTCTTGAGTAGTTCCGTCAGGATTTTTTACGCTTATCACGCCCATTGGTGATACTGATATATCTTTTTCAGTGCTGTCAAAAACTATGGGATTACCACTGTTATCTAATACAGGATAACCGTCGGCAGTTACAAGCATTAAAGTGTTACCGTCAGCACTTAATTTAAAACTCCCATCTCTCGTGTAATAAACTTTGTCATCTGGTCCTAACACAGCAAAAAAGCCTTCTCCATCCAGTGCCAAATCCAAAGGATTCTCTGTCTGCTGGAGGCTTCCTTCAGTAAAATCTTTTACAATTGCCGAAGGTCTTACACCTACTCCTACTTGCATATTGACAGGTTTACCTTGTCCACCATATACGTTTTCTCTTTGCAAAGTTTGGTATATTAAATCCTTAAATTCTGCTCTATCTCTCTTAAAAGCGGTAGTATTCACATTTGCAAGGTTATTCGAAATGACATCTACATTAAGTTGTTGAGCCGTCATGCCAGATGCGGCAGACCACAAAGCTCTCATCATAAGCTTTTACCCTCCTTATACTTTTCCAACTTCGTTAACAGCTTTTCCAAGAGTTTCATCAAAAGCAATTACCACCTTCTGATTCGATTCATAATTTCTCATCACGCTTATTATATTTACCATTTCTTTAACAGAATTCACATTTGATTGTTCTAAAAATCCCTGTTTTATTTTTCCTGTTGCAGGAATAACTTGTACATTGGTACTGTTATCTATAAAAAATAAATTATTGCCCTCCTTTCTTAAACCATCATAATTATCAAAATCCACAATTCTAAGCCTGTCCACCAATTGTCCATTGTTTATTATATTACCCATCTCATTAACAGAAATTTCTCCTTGTGACAACTTTATAGGCCCATTTTCCCCTTCTACAATATATCCTTCTTGTGTAACTAAATACCCATCTTTGGATAAAGTAAAAGAGCCATCCCTTGTATACCTTTGACCATTAGGGGTATTTACCACAAAAAACCCATTGCCATCTATTGCAAAGTCTAACTTACCATTGGTTTGAGAAAAAGCCCCTTCTTCAAAATTTGTATGAAAAGTATCAACTAACACTCCGTAATCTATTCTTCCAATTTTCCCATTAGGAGGGATGTTATCACCCCCATGTCTTGTTACTTCAAAATTTGGAAAAGAGGAAGTAACTACCACATCTCTTTTATATCCTACTGTATTAACATTTGCAAGATTATTCGCCAAAACATCCATTATCTTAGTTTGGGTAATCATCCCCGAAGAGGCAGTGTAAAGCCCTCTTAACATAAAATCACCTTCTTATTTATCGATTTTGTATACATCAATTACAGTTTCTGATTTTTCTAATAATTCAAGAGAATCCAATGCTTTCCCTGTACCTAAAGCCACACAACTTATAGGGTCATTTGCAAGATATACAGGTGTATTCATCCTTTCCCTTAAAAGCCTGTCCATTCCTTTTAGCAACGCTCCGCCCCCCGTGAGTACTATCCCTTTGTCACTTATGTCCGCCGCTAATTCAGGAGGTGTTCTTTCTAATACACTGTGTACAGCTTCAACAATTTCTTCAAGAGGCTCTTTTAATGCTTCACATATTTCACTGGAAGTCACTTCTACATTTTGAGGCAAACCAGATATTAAGCTTCTCCCTTTTACTAGCATTTTCTCTTCTTTGCCATCAAAATAGGCAGTACCTATATTTATTTTTATTTCTTCTGCCATTCTTTCTCCTATTATGATGTGATACTTTTTCCTCATGTAACGGATAATTGCCCCATCAAAATTATCACCTGCTACTTTAATATTTTTAGACACCACTGAACTCCCCAAAGAAATTACAGCTATGTCAGTGGTGCCTCCCCCAATGTCTATAATCATATTTCCACTTGGCTGTGATATATCTAATCCTGCTCCTATGGCTGCTGCAATAGGTTCTTCGATGAGATAAGCTTTTCGCGCTCCTGCTTGTAATGCTGCATCAATGACAGCTCTTTTTTCTACCTGTGTTACGCCACTTGGAATACAAATCATTATTTTCGGTCTTAATAAAAACCTTCCCCCGCAGGATTTGTTTATAAAATACCGAAGCATTTTCTCTGTAATCTCATAGTCAGAAATTACTCCCGCCCTTAGAGGCTTTATAGCTAATATATTCCCTGGCGTCCTGCCTACCATTCTTTGTGCTTCTTCGCCAACTGCAAGAATTTTATTAGTAGTTCTATCAATTGCTACAACTGATGGTTCTTTTAAAACAATCCCTTCCCCTTTGATGTAGACCAGGACAGATGCCGTGCCAAGGTCAATTCCGATATCCTTAGAGATCGCAAACATCCAAACACACCTTTCTTATGTATTTCGACAAAAATGGCATCTATTTAAATTATCGACATCGATGCCGAAATGTTTAATTTATTATCAATTTATTAATTCGCTACAAATTTACAAAATCCTCTTTTATTTTCTTAAAATTTATTGTTCATTTTTTGATATTTTATTTTGGTGGCTTTTCCTCCTCTTATATGCCTTTCTGCTTTATTTTTACTCAGAATCTCTCTCACTTCTTTATATAATTCAAAATTTATATCAGGAAGCCTTTCTGTTACATCTTTGTGAACTGTGCTTTTGCTAACTCCAAAAACCTTTGCAGCTTCTCTTACCGTTGCTTTGTGTTCTATTATGTATTTTGATATTTCCAAAGTTCTTTCTTCTATGTAATCTTTCAAAACTAAAACCCCCTTTAAATTTTTCAAATCTCATTAATATGTATATGCCAAAACAAAGCCATTAGAATATTTATAAAAACAAAAAAGACTTGAATGCGGGAAATATTCAAGTCTTTCTTAAACAGGTATTTTTATTTAAAATAAGCTATTGGATCAACAGGTACTCCATTTTCTAAAAGTTCAAAATGTAAGTGGGGGCCTTCTCCAACTTCAAACTTTGCCGATGCTCCTATTTTCCCTATTTGCTGTCCTCTTGCTATTTTTTCTTGTTCCTTTACTAAAATCTCATCGTCTAAATTTGCATACCGCGTTTCCCATTTTCCATTTTTTATAACAACAGTATTCCCTAATTTTGGATCTTTGTATACTTTTGTCACAATTCCATCCATAGCTGACAATACAGGTTCTCCTAAGTTTGATCCAATATCTACACCTTTATGAGTTGTCCATTCTTGAAGAGTCTTTGAAAATACAAGCTTATCTTTGGCAAATTCTAATATTATGTCTCCATTTATAGGTTTCAGTAAAACTAATTTCGCAGAAGATAAATTATTATCCTTTTTTATAGTAGACGTATTAGTTGCCATAGCAGTTGTTATTTTATTGTTTGTTAAACTATCATTTTTCCCTGAACTTTTAACTTCGTCACTATTTTTTGTTACTGGTTGAAGATTTTCTTTTTTGTCAGATATGTTACTTTCTTCTTGTTGACTGATAACAGTTGTAGAATTATTTTGCTGTTCTTTTTTTCCCTGAGCTTGCGCTAGTTCTCTTTTATAACCCCAATCACTTTCAATAGCCGAATTAATTTCTTCTTGCTGTGCTTTTCTGAGTTCTTCTAATTTTTTTAAATTATTATTAGTAACATATATTGATGTAGCAGCTATCACTACTATAGATAAAAATAATACTATGTAAAAACCCCTTCTATCAAAAAATCTTATTAAATTTTCCCTGTTTATTCTCACATTTTTCACCTCCAAATGGTATTTTAACCACTAACTTAATTATTTATACAAAAAATACAGCACTTTATCAGTGCTGTATTTTTAATAAATTTTCGATTTTTACTATTTCTACTCCTGTATAATAGTATTTCAATATTTCATCAAATTTTTTACCCTGTTTTGCCAATGCATTTGCTCCATATTGACTCATTCCCACTCCGTGACCATAGCCTATGACAGTTATTACAATGTTATTTCCTTGTGCCTCAAAGCTAAAATTTGTAGAGTTTAGATTAAATACCTCCCTTATTTCTTCTCCGCTAAAGGTTATATTCCCTATTTTCAACGTTTTAACGTGCCCAGCTTGTGTTTTTTCTACATCTTTTACTTGATTTAAAATATTGCTACTATTCAACTTCAAAGAAGGCTCTTTTTGTTTTAATTTATTTATAAATTCCTCTTTTGATACCACAACAGTAGTTTTGTATTTTGATGCTACTTCTTCTCCAGGAGAAACAACACTTCTTAAATAGGGAATTTTGCTATGCCATACCTCCTCAGAATTTTCTGTTTTTCCTCCACTTATAGCATGATAAGCTGGCACAATTAAAGCATCATCGTAAACTAATACAAGCCCTTTTGTATCTTCTACTGCTTGAGATATTTTAGCATAGTATTTATCAAAATTTCCTCCCCACTTTTGCCTCAACTCATCCTCAGATTGCCATGCTTGGCAATGTTCCGAATCAGTACACACATCAGCCCCTGGATGCAATTCACAACCCCTACCTCCCAAAGCTATTTCTTTTGAGAGCGCATAAGTCCTCGCTGCAACAGCTTGGGCCTTTAAAGCTTCCATTTCAAATTCTGCAGGCATTTCTGCAGCAACTACTCCTTTTACATACTCTTCTAAATCCATTTTCCTGATTTTGTTTTGATTTGTTATAAAGACATTCACTGTATGGTACAAATTTGTATTACCTAAATTATCTAATTTTACTAGCTTTCCTCCATCAATAAGTTTGACCTCACTTAAAGATGTTGAGGAAGTTTTGTGAGAATTAAACCCAAAAACTATTATAGAAGGTAAAATTATTAAACTAAAAAATATAAAGAAAATTCCATAAAAGGCATATTTCATCTTCTACCTCCGAAACTTAACGTACTCAATAAAATATATGTTTTTATATACGCATTTATTCTATCTAATTAAGCCTTCTTGTCACTCCTACCTCTGTCTACAAAAAAAGGGATTTCTCCCTTATCTTAATTATGATAATTTAATATCCTCATTACATAATCAAAAGTAAGGTCGTTCATCATAAAGTTTATCATCCTCGATATCATTGAAGCAGCTTCTTCTCTAGTTACATAGCTATCAGGGTTAAACCGGCCGTATTCATCACCTGATAGAAGTCCTATCTCTCGTGCTACATAAATACTTCTTTTTGCCCACAATGGTATGGCGTAGTCATCTAAAAAACCGGTATTAAAATTCCCTAAAGGAGCAAGGTTCTCAAGCCCCAAAGCTCTTATAAATATCACTGCTGCTTGAGCACGAGTAAGAGATTTAGAAGGACTAAATTGATTTGGAGCAGTGCCTGAGATAAGC
Organism: Thermoanaerobacter sp. YS13; assembly: GCF_000806225.2. Taxonomy (NCBI): domain Bacteria; kingdom Bacillati; phylum Bacillota; class Clostridia; order Thermoanaerobacterales; family Thermoanaerobacteraceae; genus Thermoanaerobacter; species Thermoanaerobacter sp. YS13. The sequence goes on from NZ_JOOI01000002.1 coordinate 274,207, forward strand.
CCTGTATCACTAGCCGCTTTTATATATCCATAATTCGGATCAGTAGTAGATATATCAATAAAAGGTGAAATTTCTATAACATTTTTGTTTCTTGCTGAATAAAGTGTAGTTTTGGGCGGTTCATAAGGTTTTAAGCCAATTGCTTTTGATACTGCAACAGTAAAGTCTGAGCGCAATATGGGAAATTTAGGACCAAAGTATTCTGAGTCATTGGGAAATACTTCCATACTCATCAATTTTTTAATATCCTCTTTTCCCCATGTTCCGTTTATGTCTTTAACCTGCGGAACCACCAATCTATCTTCGAATGGCACGCCATCAAGTTTCAAACTTCCACTTCCTATGTTTCTTCCTATTTCATCGCCGTTATCATCTAGTTTTGGGAGGTTATAAGAGTAATCCATCATGTCACCGCTATTTCGCCTTAAAAGATATCCACCCCTAAAACTTATATATTGAGGGTCATTTTCCTCATATTCAATACTGGATTTATCAGTAAAAGATACAGTTACATGAGCCTCTCCAACCCATTTTTTTACTTCTCCATTTGACCCCATTGTGCTTTCGATTAAATAATTTATTTGATGTGTGTCAGCACTTCCGTATTTATGAATAAATCCTACTGTTTTATCATCTATAGTCACTTTTACAGTCCCTTTATTACCATTGACCCTGTATAATTTTACGCCTGAATAGTTACCAGCATAGTAAGTTACACCAGGGTTTATGCTTTTTACTTCAGAACCCGAGTATATATATCCATTATTTCTATCTAAAGTGTAAGTATTTCCCCCTATTTTTATGTTTTCAGTATATGTTTTAAGAGTAGTCTGACTAATCACTTGGTTGTATTCAGGTTTCTTTGTTTCTTGGGTAACAAAAGTAAGGGAACGCGTGAGTTTGTCTCCTGAATCGGCAGCAAGGTCATACCTATAGGTTGTTGTAGTAGTATCACCTCTTACAGATTGATTAATTTTAAGAACACCACTAAATATAATAGGTTGTCCCGTTATAAATACAACTTCTTTGTATTCTTGCTCATTGGCAATACCACCTTCAAAACCTGCATCATTGGCAAAAACCTGAATAGGAAAAGGAATCAAAAGAGTGAATATTATAAATAACCCTATAATTTTTTTCATTGCAATTCCCCCAATGTTTTTCTTACTTCACCGTTACAATAACAGCAAATGATCCATTCCTTATAATATAAAGTGAATCTCCCGGATTTATAGAACTTATATTTACTGCCTGTCCATTTTTAACTATTACTGCTTTTGACACATCTATTGTGTCAAGAGAGGTATTCAAATTCCAAACCCCATTTAATTCATTCCAGTCATTTACATTATTTAGAGTCAACTTGGTACCGTCAATAAATGCAACATCAGCAGTAGACACTCTTTCTTGCCCCGTGGAATTCATAATGTTTATCGCAATAGCATTGTCACCGTCAGAAACTACATATACATGGGCAGAATCATATTTAGATTTCCCGTATTTTACATCTAAAAGGTCTGTATATAGTATGACTTTTGAATCTTTATCTCTATTGTCAACTATATAAGTTTTATCTCCCACATAGAAAGTTTTTGTGCCTCCTACAATACTCCATTGATTATTTTGTATAGTATAATAACCATATGCTTGATATGACCAAGTTGTATATAAGTAATTGCCAACAGTGATAGAATTTGATGTTGCACCGTTTATAAAACCTTTTGCATAATAGTAATCTGGATATATGTTATCAATTATTGATATAAAATTAGCGTACAAACCTCTATCACTTTGAGAAAAAGACACATAAACTTGTTTTTGACCCGTAAGTGATAAATAGGGCACTTTCATTCCATTTTTTATAATAATTGTGCTGTCATTTACAGTTACTTTTCTCCCATCATTTAATGTAAGAATCATCGATTGAGTGTCAAAATTTGCAATGCCACTGTAATTCATTGTAAAATTTGGAGTTATGCATATAAAGGTAATCGAATTTGTCCCAAAGTGATTCTCAACTGCAGCATAAATTTGATTCCCTCTATAATTTTTAAGGTCTTCTTTGCTAATTTCAAAGCCATTGTAATATATTTTAGTACCATCTAAAGAATAATAAGCAAAATTATTTGCCCTTTGCCACGTACCTTGATAATACTTCTCCACATTGTTTATTGAAATAGAATTGTTAGAAGCCAGTAAACTTCCGAGATTTCCTCTTATGATATAGTAAACTTTGTGATATCCATTTTCTACTAACACCTTGATGGGTGCATTTGTATAAGGGTCATCAAAATACAAATTTACATAGTCTCCCTCTTTTATTGAAGACAAAGACACAATATTTCCATCTTTTATAACAGGTACATCATAAGCAATAGAGTAAAATTGTCCATTGTCTAATTTAATATTTATGCCATTATCTTGTTTCTCTATAGCTATTATGCTTCCCGTTACTTGCCTCGAACCTGTATCGATTTTCCCAGCTCCTAAGTCCTCATATTCAACATTTATAACATAGGCAGTATTACCATTAAGGTATACTGTAGCTATTTGACCATATCGTAAATCTTTTATAGAAGCAGGATAATCATTTATATAGATTTTTGTATTAGGGTTGTAAGAAAATACATACTCAAATCCTGATTCAGATGTAAGTGTTATATTAGAAGCAGATATGTCTTTTATCTCTCCGTACAAAGTACTCTGAATTACAGGTTCTTTTTCAGCAAATATCACATTTTGACCGCTTAGATAAAAATTCACATTATCCCCTTTTTCAATAGAATCAGAAAAAGAAGGAACACCACTGCTAATAGTCAAAAAATCTGAATTATGAACTATTCCTTTTGAGGAATAAGTTCCTTGAACCACAATATACTCATTTTGCCCTTTATTATTGAGAAGAACAAAAGCTTTCTTTACACTATTTTCCCCAGGATCCTTTTCGTAAAGTATATCCTGCACTGTAGCATTTAGTATTGAATAGCCCATTAGTTTATATCCCAAGTTAAAAGCTCTATTCAAAACTGATGCTATCTCTTCTCGGCTTATGCTGTTTTTAGGTCCAAATTTATTATTATCGTAACCTGTCATTATTCCACTTTTTAAAACTGCTTCAATATATGGCATATAATCGGCATTGAAACTTTTAGCATCAGAAAAGGCATAAACTTTTTGTAAATCCTTCCCATAAATTGGGGTGAGGTTCAATCCTTTTGCTATCCAATAGGCAACCTCTTCTCTTGTAGCATTTGCTGTAAAATCCAAAGTCATATCCTGTTTACTTAAAAGATTATTTTTCACCGCCACATCAATTATTCCCTGTGCCCAGGAATCTACTTTGGGACCTGATTGAGAAGAAGCATTATTTTGCCCAATCTGATTAGAATTAGCAGTAGAAGGGTTACTCCCTCCTACTGCAGTAGAGGAGGATATAGGCATCTTCTGTACTTGCTCTTCCAGTCCCATTAGTCTTATAAGATATGCAATTGCCTCTTCTCTTTTTAAATAGCTTTTAGGATAAAATTTTTGATTTCCTCCACCTCTAATAACCGAAAGAGCTGCCATTTTCATTATATCATTTTTAGCAAAGCTATTTTTTATATCTTTGAAGGACATACTGTAATAAATGCTTTGCGCATTCTCTGTACCATAATATACAGAAGAAGCTGAAGCATAAACATAAATACTATTCGAAATAAAGAGAATTATTGTAAGTAAAATTGTAAATATCTTTTTCAACCTTCTCACTCCTCAATAAATAACAGCTAACCTGCCTGGATAAGATATATCACCTGATATATTATTCAATGCATTGTCCACTATCATGTTTGATATACCAGTCCTTACTACTGTAAACCCAGTATCTGTACTAGTGCTGATCGATGAAGTTATATATAAAAGTTTTGAAAAATTTATATTTCTATTGCCAAGTCTATTTTTGTCAACATTTAACGTTACACTTACTTTATTGTAAAAATATGGATAACTACTTGTCCTATCGCCGTCAATTTTTTCATAACTTATGTCATAAATGTCAGATAATATCTTATAGCCTTTTGACATATTTCTTGATATTTCGTCATAAGTTTTATCCGATAACTTATTTATTGTTATTCTGTCATAATCTCCTGAGAGGTAGAGACTATTAAGGGTAAATTTTATATTAAATCCAGGCATTATAATCCATATAGTAGAAGTTTTACTTTTATATTTAGACGGTATATTTATAACCCATTTGCTTACATTTTTATATTGGTAACCTGTCAAATTAATTTTGTAAATAGCTGAATTTAAAACATCATCTCCTAATGTCATGACCAGAGAACCATTTGCTGTCGCATAAGTAGTATCATTTTCTACTCCTGTCACAGAAGCATCATATTTGCTGTTAGAAGAAGTATCAGTAGTAGCATAAGTGTACACAAAATCACTGGGGCCCAAATCATTTACAGCTCTCATAATAAAAGAGTAAGTAGTATTTGGCGAAAGATTTGTCACGTAATATTCCAATTTATCTGTTGCAGCGATGAATTTGTAATCTGCCGAATTAGCTGTCTTACCATAGATTTCATAGTATTTTGCTCCTTTTGCCTCTGACCAATGTAAATACAATGCATGGTCGTTACCGGCTATTGATTCAGCCCAAAAGCCTACCGGACTATCCGGTACAGTTTGCACATAGGTAAAACCTTGAGGTAAAACAGCATTCGCATAATCGGGATTTCTTACGATTACATCTACTTTTCCCTCTGCATGCCCTGGGGTTGTCACAACGATTGTGCTGTAATTTTTAACAATTACATTATAAGCTTCTGCATCTCCAAAAAACACTCTTGCACCCTGTCTAAAGTCATCACCTGTTATGGTTACTGTTTCTCCTCCTTTTGTAGACCCTGTATTAGGAGTAATAGAAGTTATCTTCGGATTGGACTCTGTAGCAATATACATAAACGCTTCCTTTAAAGTATAACTTCCTCCGTCATCAACATTAAACACCATCACATCCACAAGACGGTCTAAGTCTTTCTGCGGATCTGCAGCAGGAGTGATTACAGTAATAGTATCAGAGGTATTCGCAACTACTTTCGCTTCATAGGCATCGAAATACACTTTAACTTTTTCTCTAAAGTCTTGTCCTTTGATAGTTACATAAGTGCCCCCATTAATACTGCCTTTATTGGGAGTTATAGAGGTTATCAAAGGATGTGAGTTTGGAGATACATACTCTATTTTAAATACAGCAGTTCCTCCATCTGGATTTACCACCTTTAATTCCTTCATGCCTATTTTGTCCACTGGAGGAGCAGTAAATTTTATCATTGTACTGTCTATAACTTTTACATCCTGCACTAAAGCTCCATCAATATAAACAGAAGAACCCACTGTTATCAATTTGCCGTTATCATAGACAGAAACTGCAAAATCACTTCCTATGATAATACCATAAGTCCCTCCAGCCTTATCAAACTTTGGAGGTATAACTTCTTTAATCTGAGGTTTTGATTGAATATAGGTATATCCATTGTCAAGGTACCCAAGCCCTGCATCATAGTTTACAACAGTTACTCTCACTTTTCCAGGGGTGTTAGGAGGTGTAATGACTTTTAAAGTTCCATAATCAATATAAGTGACCTTCTCCGCTTTGACATTTCCAAAATATACTTCAGGACCTATTGGATTGCCGTTTTCATCTTTTAGTATATTTCCATTTTCGTCTTTGGAAATTCTGAAGTCTTGACCATATATGGTCACTTCTTGTCCTCCATAAGTAGAGCCACTATTAGGTTCTATCTTTGTAATAACAGGCTGGCTGTTGGGCACAACATATGTAAACCCGCTTTCCCCTTCATGAAGTCCATAAGTGTAATTACCGCCATCATAGTTTACAACAGTTACATAAGTTTTACCTGGAGCTCCTGGAGGAGTAGTAGCGGTTATCGTCTTTCCATCAGGACTTACGCTTACATTTGTTGCTTTGTTGCCTCCTATAAATACCTCTGCCCCCCTTCTAAAATCGCTACCTTCAATCAAGATAGAAGTGCCACCCTTTACTGTACCAAAGTTTGGGTATACAGAAGTTATTATTGGATTACTTTCTGGTACAAGGAAATGGAACTTTTCGGGAGCCACAGCTTGAGCAGTATCAGGATTTACAACTTTTATATCGTAAAGACCAGAATACTTCATGTCGGGTATTATTCCTGTAATTGTTGTGTCATTTATTACATACACATCTTCAAGAACAGTATCTCCTATATAAGCTTTTGCTCCTTCGCTATCCCCAACTTTCAGTGAAAAGTCGCTTCCAAAAATGTACACAAGTGTCCCTTTGCCACCGTAATTAGGAACAACTTTAGTTATCTGGGGCTTTGTTTCAATCAAAAGATATTCAAATCCATCTACTAATGTCGCTGTACCGCCGTCAGAAGGATTTACAACTTGAACAATTTTTTTGCCCAATGTCCCCGGTGGCGTAGTCGCATCTATTTCAGTATTGCCACCTAAGACTTTTGTGACGGTTGCCTGTACTCCATCTATTGTAACTATGCTTCCCTTTTCAAAGTTGCTTCCCATGATTTTGATAGGTGTGCCACCTTTTGTAGGACCTTTACTAGGGTCAACGGAGGTAATAGTCGGATTCTTTTGAGTATCTTTTATCTCAAAAGCATTTTGCAAAGTCACACTTCCGCCTACAGTACCATTTATGCCATCGTAATTTTGAATTGTCACGTCTTGCCATCCAACTGTATAAGGTACTTGTGTTTCAGGTACTATAGCTTTAATCTTTATACCTATGTTAAGTTTCTTTCCATCTATTATATTGCCATCTTTGTCTTCAACAGAAATTACTTTTAATTGAATATTTCCAATTCTTACATCAGGATATTTAGCCATATACACCCCATCTATGACTGTCTGCCCTACATAAAAATCACTACCTGTTATTGTAATAAAGTTACCACCATATTTTGAACCAAAATTTGTAAAAATATTGCTTATAGAAGGAGCAGTATAGTAATAATAGCCTTTTGGGTAAATTGCAAAGCCTCTATTGGCATCCGCATCCTTATTTACAACTTTTACGTCTACATAACCCAAAGCAGTAGATGGTGGCGAAATAACTGTAAGCACTGACTTATTGTCTCCACCAGTTGTTAAATCTTTAACAGTGGCTAATTTATCCCCAAAGTATACTTGTACACCAGGCCTTATATCAAATCCCTGAATAATCACTGTATCTCCACCGGCACGGCTTCCCGAACCAGGTGATATGCTTAAAATTTGGGGATTTGAAGGCAATGGATTGTAAGTAAATTTTGTAGGTGGAGAGCTCTGTTCAGAGTACTGCATAACTACATTTCCATTAACATCTTTTATAGTCGTTTCCACTGTAACAACCACATCTACTGGCATATCTTGTCCAGGGGGATTAAGTGTCACACTAGGAGACAACACATTCAAAGTTTGTTGTCCTGTTCCAGGATTGAATATGCTTTTTATCTGGGCTTTGTTACCGCCAAAAGTGACATAAAGTTTTCTTTCTCTGGAACCTACCACTAAATTTCCTGTTGCAGGGTCTTTGTAAGTGTAATTTGTATTGGTATAAGTTATCTCTGTGTTGTCAGAATTAGCAGTGTAAATGGACGGGTCATCGCTTCTTTGAAAATTAAATCCCCATAGTGTTACATCTGTGTTTCCGTTTTCATATCCGTGGTCGGGATTCATATCAACAACTACCATAGTATCTTCAACAGCAAGGTAGAAAAATCCATTTTGTTTGGTTACAGTATACCCTGTAATAGGGTCAACTAAACTCACATCCACAGGACCGGACTTACTGTAAGGAGGCGTAGTAACTTGTATAGCACGCTGATTTGCTGTAAGACCAGGCAAAGTGATGCTTTGTACACTTTTTGCTACAACCCCACCGAATTTTACTATTAAATCTTCTCTCAAATTTTGTCCTACAATTATAACTTTTGTTCCTCCTGATACAGAACCTGCATTTGGAGTAATATTATCTATGGTAATTACAGCAGGTGTAGGTATTATTTTTAAAGCATCAACTAAAGTAGCAGTAGAACCGTCAGCTGCGACAATATCAATATTTTGATACTCAAGTGTCGTATCTTTAGGAGCAGGAACCTTTACAGTCATTTCAGTATCGCTTACTATATTTACATCTGAAGAATTTACAAGATTCGCTCCTACATACACTTTAAATCCGCTACCAAGAGTGGAAAAACCATGACCATATATAGTAATTGTATCTCCTACAATGACAGTATACTGAGATAATCCTGTTATGTCTTGATTTACAGCATAAATATTCGTTTGCACTGTATTAGAACGCCCACGGTATATATTTGTGACATTTACAGTGTATAAAGTTGTAGGGTCTATGTTAATGTTTTGAGGAATAGTCGTAATAAGCACAGAACCGCTTTGCGAAACAACTGAAGCTGTTTCTCCGTTGATCTGAGCTAATCCTATGTCATTTAAATAACTTCCTTCCATTCTTATATATGACTTTGTAGTTCTGCTTATAATATTGCCATTGGAATCTTTGACAAGTGTAATAAAGTTATCAAGAGCTACTTTTGAAATATATGGGTTATTTATATATGTAAAGCCATTAAATATAGCTGCACTCTGTCCGTCACTTCGCTGAACTATTATAGTATAAGGAGTATCTGGGCTAAGACCAATTTTAGACGCTGGGGGAACTTTTGCATAAATTGTATTTTCATTTGCACTTAGTATTGTGAGCTTATTGGAATCTATGGGTGAATCAATGTAAACTGCACTGACAGAAGAGACTACATTGCCATTTGTGTCGTATGTAACAAAACCGCTTCCTGTAATTTTTATGTCAGTGTATTGGTCAACAGGACCTTTAGCAGGAGATGCCATTGTCCCATCTAATCTCAAAGAAGCTACCGATGTTATATTTGGAGAATATGCTCCATATGCTTTCGACATATTTCCCGGGAAAAGTGACAATATCATGCTTACAGCAATAACCAATGACAAAAATCTCTTCATTCGACATGCTCCTCTCAGATTTATGAATAAATGGTAAAATGTTCTATGTGAAACAATTCTCAAAACACTATTCCAATCTTATTTATCGGCATTTTAAAGGCTAAACTTTAGCAAAAACAAAAAAAACAGCTGCTTTAAAGCAGCCTACATTGGGTTGGGGGTGCAGAATATATTAAATTTTATGGGGAAAAGGGGAATCATTCTTACAGTTTAAATTATATTACATTATTTTGGTACTTTAAATAGGACTTAAGTCTCATTTTTTGTTATTTTTATACATAAATCGACTCATTTTTCATGAGAAATAACATACCCTATCATTTTGTCTCCATCTAAATAAGCATCAAATCGTCCTTCGAATATTTTGACAGCCGTGTCAATATATGTCCCCCTTTTAAACCATTCTTCATTGAAAATATTATTTTCATAACCATCAAACACCGGCATGTATAAAATGTTATCAATATCTAAATCAGCAAAAAAGTGAGTTCCATAAGAAAGCTCTGGCATAAAATCGCCATTTTTTATTCCAATTTCTACAATCATAGCAGCATTAGATATTTCGTTGTATATAACAGGTACCCCTAAATAGGGATTAGAGGAACCCCATCTTCCCGGACCTACAAGAATGTATCTATCTCCTATACTTTTATTGAGTCTTCCTATTATTCTTGCAATTTCGTGTTTATCTTTATATTGGCTATAAACTTCATGGTCTACGTATACTATATATTTTACGTTTTTCAAGATGCCGTTTGTAAGCATTCTATCCCCTTTCAACAAGACACATTTTTTTTCAATATCTTTAGGAATGTGGACCTTCCTGAAACTCTCATAAGAGCTCAATGGTCGTGTTTGGAGAAGATAAAATTCGCCTTTTTTTAAGTCATAAGTGAATTCAATGTCAACTGCCATTCCCATTTCTTCCTCAAAATATTTAAACAAATTAGAGATTATGTTAAAAAATCCTCTGTGTCTCCTCGGAAAGTTTTCGAAAGTAAAAATATATTTGTTTAAAACATCATTGCTGTTATTCAGTACATTGATATCAAAAATAGCATTTTCTCTTTTTGAGTATATTTGGGCAATATCACCTATTTTATCGTGATATGTTAAAAATTGCGGTGCTTCATTTATGTTGTAGGTCTCAACTTCCCCTGTAATTAAATTTAGCACATCAAAAGCTTCCTGGGAATTTTTGGCTATTTCTTTTGGATTATTTCCTTCGGGCCTTAGTCTCAAATTAGTAAGAGAAAAAATTCTCGCATATCCTCTACCTGTACACTTTGTCCCTAAGCCAAAAACTAATCTCACAACCCCATCTTCTATTTTAATTCTGTCAGTCCACCGCCTGTAGTTTCGAGAGAAGCCTACTCCAGAAACCTCTGGATAAAAATATACTCCCTTTTGGGCTCCTATTAGTTGTTGCACAATTACCCCCATTAATTCTTTTTGATCAGGAGCATGTTTTCTCCTATATGCGACGGCATCTGGGCCATATACGCTTACATAAATCTCTTTGATAGCTTTTTCTAATTGTTTAAGCCTTTCTCTATCTGTACCTTTGTTAGGAATAAAAGTGGTATAATACTTACCAGCGAAAGAATATTTTGCATTATCTTCTAGTAAAGAGGAAGACCTTACAGCTAAAGGATAATACATTTTATTTAAAATCTCTATCAGTACTTTTATATATTCTGGGGGAAATTTAGCTTCTCTAAATCTCATTTCTACTTCCTCATAAGGAGTATCTTCCGTTATATCATTCAAATTATTATAATCTAAAAACATTTGATAATAATCAGTAGCTATAAAAAAACTTTCAGGTATTTTTACACTCTGTTTAAAAACATCGTTATATTTTTCTAATACTTCTTCTGCAAAACAAAGTCCTGAAGCTTTCCCTCCAATATTTTCTTTACCAAAAATTCTGTTTTCGTTTTTTCTTCTTAAACGCGGATTGTAATTTTTATATAATAAAGTTTCAGACATTTTTCCACCGCCTATTGAGATTTTAACTTTACAAAAATTATAACATGAGATTTTTTAGTAAACAACAAAAAACCTCCCACAAATTTCTTTGTGAGAGGTAGATATTTTCATTTAGAAAATTTTACTCTTTATCTAAAGCTTCAACAGGATCAACATACTCTACACCTTGCGCTTCTGCAACAGGTTTATAGGTTACCATTCCTTTGTAGACATTGAGTCCTTTCAGCAGCGCTTTATTCTCAAGTAAAGCTTTCTTATATCCTTTATTTGCTATCTCCAAGGCATAGGGCAAAGTTACATTAGTTAAGGCAAAAGTAGAAGTCCTTGGCACTGCCCCCGGAATGTTTGGCACGGAATAATGTACTACTCCATGTTTTATAAAGTATGGATCTTTGTGGGAAGTTGTTCTATCACAGGTCTCTATACAACCACCTTGGTCTATTGCAACATCAACTATTACTGCCCCTTTTTTCATTGTCTTTACCATTTCCTCTGTCACAAGCTTTGGTGCCTTTGCTCCAGGTATCAAAACTGCTCCTATCAACAAGTCAGCTTTTTTTACACTCTGAGCAATATTAAAACTATTTGACATCAAAGTTGTAACTCGTCCGCTAAATATATCATCAAGATAAGCAAGTCTTGCTGGATTTACATCCAATATTGTAACTCTTGCTCCCATCCCCATAGCTACCTTTGCTGCATTTGTACCTACTGTTCCTCCACCTATTATTACTACTTCTGCTGGCTCTACTCCTGGGACTCCTCCCATTACAATTCCTCTTCCTTCATTTATGTTGGTGAGAAGATAAGCTCCTATTGTCACCGACATCCTTCCAGCTACTTCGCTCATGGGAGTCAAAAGAGGAAGAGCTCCATTATCTAATTGTACTGTTTCATAAGCAATTCCTACTACTTTTTTCTTTAACAAGGCTTGTGTTTGTTGTTTATCAGGTGCTAAATGAAGATAAGTAAAAAGAAGCTGTCCTTCTTTGAAATAGTCGTATTCGCTTGGCTGTGGTTCTTTTACTTTCATTATCATATCTGCTACATCAAATACTTCTTTTGCAGTAGAAAGTATTTTAGCGCCAGCTTTTACATATTCATCATCTGTTATGCCACTTCCTATTCCTGCATCTTTTTCAATGTATACTTCATGACCATTTTTGACAAATGCCTCTACTCCCGCAGGAGTAATAGCCACACGAGCCTCTGCAGTTTTTACCTCTTTGGGAACACCAATTTTCATATTCTATCTCCCCTTTATCAATCTTTTGCCAAAACCTTTTCAATATATTAATTCTACAAAAATACTAAAAATCCTTCAACAAAAAATAGAAATCATAAAAATTTTTAAGTAAACAACATGCTCTTTTTATTTAGAATGTCCCCTCTTTGAAAAATATATCCACCCTCTTCTGTTAAGATATCTTACAAACATTATCAACCTTTCATAAAGAGGCTCAGCTTTATCTCCAAATTTTTCTTTTAGCTTTTGCCCTATTTCATAAACATTCCTCTCACCATCTATTAAATTCCATACAGCACTTCCTATTTCATCTAACTCTAAAGTACTGGTCTCTGGCCTTTTAACAAAAAGTCTCACTGCTTTTTCAATCAATCTGTCATGATGAAATATAAACACAACTTTTCCTTTTCTATTTTCCCATTCTACTTTATCACTACGATGAGGTACATAAAGCAAGAAATTGTCGTTCTTTTTACTTTTGCTTTTCATCTCTTCCACCCTTTACAATCAACACTCCCAACTTTAGATGGGAGTGTTGATTTTTTAAGCCTCTTCTTTATCATTCTTACAAGTGTATAAATATAAGAACAATCCAACTAATAAGAACATTATTAATGAAAACCATGGTGCAAAGGATGAGGTATTTGTAATCCAATCAGAAGCAAAACCTATATTTATCTTTAAAGCCACAAAAGCAGCAATAATAAGTCCCATTAAGGCATCTCCAGCAACAAGCCCTGAGGCAATGAGAATACCTTTTTCCACTTTTTCTTTTTGTAATTTTTCATTTTTCCTGTAACGTTGATCAACTATCCATCTTATTATACCACCAACTGCAATAGCGGCACTTAATTCAAAAGGCAAATAAAGCCCCAGTGCAAATGGAAGGACGGGAACGTGCATCATCTCCGCCATTATTCCCATAAAAACACCCGCTATTATAAAGGTCCACGGTAGGTCACCTGTCATAATGCCTTTTACAACCATTGACATAATAGTAGCTTGAGGTGCTGGAATATCTTTAGAGCCAAAGCCGTAAGCATTATTTAAAAGTATTAAAACTAATCCAGCAAATACTGATGCAGCTATTATACCAACATAGGTAAATATTTCAATATATTTGGGAGTTCCACCTATAATAAAAGTGGTCTTCAGAGATTGTGCATTTGCTCCAGCTATAGCAGAAGCAACACATACTATACCCCCAATGGTAATAGCTATTACCATCCCTTCGTTTCCGACAACCCCAATAATCTTCAAAACAGATGTTACAATGAGTAATGTAGCTATTGTCATACCAGATACAGGATTGTTAGAAACTCCCACCAGCCCTGTAATTCTTGCTGATACAACTGCAAAGAAGAAGGCAAACAATATTGCTAACAAACTTCCTAATGCAGTAACACCAAGAGAAGGTGTTAACCACGCTACAAAAAATACAAAGGCTGCTCCAAATATTACCCACATTAAGGAAACATCAATATCTGTCCTTTTAACCTCTTTACCTTTCATCCCTATTCCTACTATTGATTCTCTAAAAGCTTTTATAATAGTAGGAAGAGCTTTTATTAAACTTATAAACCCTCCTGCTAAAACGCCACCTGCACCTATATATCGAACATATTTACTCCATATTGCACCTGCAGACATATCTTTAATAAGGTCCGCAGCAGGGTATACTGGGGTAGTAAGTCCTGCACCAAAGAATTTTATAAGAGGTATTAACCCCAACCAAGCAAGAACACTACCAGCCAACATGTAAAGTGCCACATCCAAACCAACAATAAAGCCAACACCCATTAAAGAAGCAAGGACATTTACACCTACTTCCGTACTTTCAAACCTCTTTATAACCCAAGAAGGGTTTTCCGACCACATCCCAAATCCACCAGATAAAAGTTTATAAATTCCACCTACTAACATGCCTGATAAAACTGTCATAAAGCCCGTTCCGCCCTGATTGCTGGTCACAAGTACTTCAGCAGCAGCCATACCTTCAGGGTAGATAAGTTTGCCATGTTCTTCAACTGTCAAATATCTTCTTAAAGGAATTACAAATAAAGCCCCTAAAAGTCCACCTATTAAAACAACAAAAACAATTCTAATTAAAGTAAATTGGTCCTTGAATCCCCACAAAATAATAGCAGGGAGAGTAAATATGATGCCGCCTGCCAGGCTTTCACCTGTTGCAGCAATAGCCATCACCAAGTTTGACTCTAATATGCTATCTCGCTTAAAAATACCTTTTAGTAAAGCCGTTGCTAATACTGCAGCCGGGATAGCAGCACTAATTGTCATACCAGCTTTTAAACCTAAGTAAGTATTTGCAGCAGCAAAAAGTATAGCAAATAAGCTACCAATTATAACTGCCACAGCTGTAAGTTCTGGAAGTGCTTTATCTGCCGGTATAAATGGAATATATTCACTCCCATGCACTCCACCGTAAGCATCATGAGTCAATTTTCTCTTTTCTGAACCTTGTGTTTTCGCCATTTTAACCCTCCTATTCACAATGATTTTGAATAAAATTTAACAAATTTTGTCCTTTTATGTCATCCCCCCTTTATTTGTGTCTAATTAAACATTTACATTTAAAACTATACACAATTTATACTACACTATATTATTCTTCAAAATATAAAAAAATCCTTCTATTTCTTAAAAATTTTTTGTATACAAAAAAGGCGCCAATATGACGCCTCTATTTCCTATATATTATTGCTCCAAGATTTTTTAACTTTTCTTCCATTTTTACATAACCTCTGTCAATATGATAAATATCATTTATTTCAGTTTTAGCTTCTGCAATAAGTCCAGCCAATACTAAGGCTGCTCCCGCTCTTAAATCCGTTGCTTTAACTTCTGCACCTGTCAAATGATCTACTCCTGTAACAACAGCACTTCTTCCTTCTATCTTTATATTTGCCCCCATACGCTTTAGCTCATCCACATGCATAAATCTATTTTCAAAAACTGTTTCTATTATAACGCTTGTCCCTTTTGCCACTGTCATCATAGCCATCATTTGAGCTTGCATATCTGTAGGAAAGCCTGGATAAGGAAGAGTTTTTATGTCTACTGCTTTATAATTTTTGATCCCTTTGACTCGTAGTCCTTTAAGTTCTTCTGTTATCTTAATTCCGCATTCTGTTAATTTCGCAATTATAGACCTGACGTGATCCACTATGACATTTTCTATAAGAATATTTCCTCCAGTCATTGCAGCTGCTACCATAAAGGTCCCCGCTTCAATTCTATCTGGTATGACAGTATGCTCAGCCCCTTTTAGCTCTTTCACTCCTTCAATTCTTATTGTATCTGTACCGGCACCCTTAATATTCGCTCCCATCTTGTTGAGAAAATTGGCAAGGTCAACAATTTCTGGCTCTTCCGCAGCATTTTCTATTATAGTAACTCCTTCTGCAAAAACTGCCGCCATCATGATGTTTTCTGTAGCTCCAACACTTGGAAAATCTAAATAAATTTTTTTGCCTGTCAATTTTTTAGCTCGTGCTTCTACATAACCATGTCCTATAGTAATATCTGCTCCCAAAGTTTGAAATCCTTTCAAATGCAAATCTATTGGGCGAGAACCAATAGCACACCCACCTGGCATAGAAATTTTAGCATGCCCAAGCCTAGCAAGTATAGGTCCCATCACCAAAAACGATGCTCTCATTTTTTTGACCAAATCATAGGGGGCCTCTATATCTTTAATAT
Source organism: Thermoanaerobacter sp. YS13 (assembly GCF_000806225.2). NCBI lineage: Bacteria > Bacillati > Bacillota > Clostridia > Thermoanaerobacterales > Thermoanaerobacteraceae > Thermoanaerobacter > Thermoanaerobacter sp. YS13. The sequence goes on from NZ_JOOI01000002.1 coordinate 290,213, forward strand.
CTACTTTTACTTTTAATTTCTCATTCTCAAAGTCACATATAGCACCAAAATGCTTAATTAACTCTATCATGACATTAACATCTTCTAAAGTAGGTATGTCATCTAGCACTATTTCTCCTGATGATAATAAAGAAGCGGCAATTATAGGTAATACAGAATTTTTAGCTCCACTTATTTTTACACTTCCTTTAAGGGGGGGACTTTTTTCAACAATAAACTTCGTTTTTATCACCCTCTTCTAATATTCTATAGCTATAATAGGTGTTGCAACCCACAAATAAGTCTTATCATCAAAAGAACTATATCTTATTGCTACGTTTAAATTTATTTTTTCACTTCCTAATTTAATATATTCTTTTAATTTGCTCGAATAAGCAGAAACACTTATTATGTTTTCATCTTCCATTCCTTCTACTTTTTGTGCATGTAATTTGTCAAGTACTAATTTAACTATACTACTATTTTTTTCTTTATTCAACTTACCTTTAAAAGTTCCAACAAAACATACTGTTACCTTAGGTTTTAGCTTGAATATTTTAAAAGTATTATTTATAAGTGCCTTCTCTTTTAAAGCATTGTCATAACCGTTAATAAGATATTCGTCTATTAACATATAAGTTTCACTCTTTGAACCATTTTTTAAACTTTGAACTGCTATGTTTATATGTCTAGTGTTTTCCGTATATTCCACTTCCACTTGTCTAAAATTGTTTTCTTCAAGGCGAGATATTTTAGTTTTTTGCCTATTGATATTCATGTTTTTTATGGCTATTTCGATATATTCATTTATTTTGTAAAAAGGTGTAAAATCATTGTTAATCTTTGTCCATGCATTTATATTTGCATATTCATATTTTGCACCCGTATTTAAGAAAGTCATCTTTACAAGTTCTATATTATCATCAAAAGAAAGAAAAGCTTGCCTTTGGACACTCAATGAAAATAAAACTGTAAAAATTATTATTCCTAAAATTATCCTCTTAACCATACCTCATACCTCCATATATACTTTCTTAAAGAGAAAAGACGGTAAAATATCAGCGAATCCACAAGGGGGAGAATGGATCCGCCGATTTTTACCGCCCTTCTATTTTTAATTATTAACGGAAATAACAAGATTTATTCATCAATCTAAAAAATTTCATTATTTACATAATAGGAAAAACGGACATCTATTAGAAATAATTAGATAAAAAGAGAATAAGTCAGAAAAGGTCAGATATGTGTAGATAAATTTTCCTGGTGAACTTTTTTAGTCAAATAAGGTCAAAAATCAAATTTGTTTTATAATTTTTATAAAGTAAAATTATAAGTGGAAGGAAAAATCTCTCAAAAAGGAGGTGTAGTATATGTTCTGGGTAACACTTATTGTAGTAGGACTTATATCTAGTCTTGTATTTCATCCTTTGTTCAATTCCAAAGCAGGAGAATCTTACGGCGAAAAGCTAAATAAAATCTACGGAACATACTGGGCAGCATTAGTTGCACATCTAATAGGAGCATGGCTTGGCGGCACTTATCTTGGCAAATGGGGTTGGATAGTCGCTGATTACAACGTAATAGGTGGATTCATTGGAGCAATAGTAATTGGTTATCTGTGGTACCTAATCGCTAAAAGTCAAACCAAAGCAGAAGCTAATAAATAAAATAAATTCATAAAAGCGGGGTTCATACCCCGCTTTTATATTCCTCTGGCTTTGTGTCACTCAACTTGAACGCATATTTTATCGCCTGAATTATTCTCAAAGAAGCTTTACCATCACCATAGGGATTTACCGCATTAGCCATTTTATCATATTCTTCCCTATTTTCAAGAAGCAATACTCCTTCATTATATACAACTTCCTGTTCTGTTCCAATTACTCGTACTGTACCTGCTTCAACAGCCTCCGGTCTTTCTGTAACATCTCTCAAAACAAGCACAGGTTTGCCCAGAGAAGGTACTTCTTCCTGTAAGCCCCCCGAATCAGTCATTACCATATAGCATTTTGCCATGAGATTGTGCATTTCATCTGTATCAAGTGGGTCCAAAAGAAGCACATTGCCAAGTTTCCCCAACATGCTAAATACAGTTTCTCTCACTACAGGATTTTTATGAACAGGATATACTATATAAACATCCTTGTAATTTTGAGCAATTCTTTTGAGGGCATTGCATATATTTTCAAGAGGTTTACCCCAATTTTCTCTTCTATGAGCTGTAACAACAATGACTTTTTTATTATTGTAATCAATTTGGTTGAGCCGTTCATTCCTAAAAATATAATCTCTCTTTACAGTATATGCCATTGCATCTATGACAGTATTACCGGTAACAAAAATACTTTCTTCATTTACTCCTTCTTTTAAAAGATTAGATTTTGCTGTAGTTGTAGGAGCAAAGTGTAAGTCTGTCAAAACCCCCGTAAGTTTTCTGTTTATCTCTTCGGGATATGGAAACCATTTGTTAAAAGACCTCAGCCCTGCTTCTACATGTCCAACCTTAATTTTGTGATAAAAAGCTGCTAATGCAGCAACAAAGGTTGTTGTAGTATCGCCGTGTACAAGTACAAGGTCCGGTTTTTCGCTATTAAAGACTCTTTCAAGCCCTATAAGAGCAGAAGTAGTAATTTCAGATAATGTTTGTTTTTCTTTCATGATGTTTAAATCATAATTGGGAGTAATATTAAAAAGCCTCAGCACCTGATCGAGCATTTCTCGGTGCTGGGCTGTAACACAAACTTTTGATTCAAAATCCTTTTCTCTTTCCAAAGCTTTAATAAGAGGTGCCATTTTAATAGCTTCGGGTCTTGTCCCAAAAACAGATACGATTTTTAATGCCATAATTTTACACTCCTTAATGTCTGGTCAACGGACCTGTGTACCTTTTTTTTGTCTTTCTAAAAGTCCAAGTCTATCTGCACCCCACATTACAAACAAAATTGATATTAGAAAAATAATCAAACCTTTTGTTTCATTGCTGGAAGATATTAATATGGCACTTATTCCCAGCAATAAACTTACGCCGTACATTATAAGCACGACCTGTCTTTGTGTAAGGCCTTTTTCTAAAAGCCTGTGGTGCAAATGCCCTTTATCTGCCTCCATAATTGGCTTACCGTTTTTTAGTCTTCTTACAATCGCAAACGTGGTATCAAATATAGGAACACCTAACGCAAGGATTGGCACCGCTATAGCAATTGCCGCTGCTGATTTTACTGCTCCCTGTATTGATATAGCCGCCAGCACAAATCCTAAAAACATAGACCCTGTATCTCCCATAAAAATTTTTGCAGGATTAAAATTGTAAGGCAAAAAGCCTAAAGCAGCACCCGCAATAGCAATTGAAATAACAGCAGTTGCAAATCTGCCATTTAAAAGCGAAACTATAAATAGAGAACCTGATGAGATGACTGCTATCCCTGCTGCCAGTCCATCAAGACCGTCGATGAGATTCATAGTATTCGTAATACCTACTACCCAAAAGAGCGTAAGAGGAATAGCCACCCAGCTTTTTAGATATATCATTCCATCTCCAAAAGGATTAGATAGCCAATCTATTCTCACTCCACTTATTATTAGCATTACGGCTGCTCCCAATTGTCCTAAAAGTTTAACTTTTGCACTGAGACTGTACTTATCGTCAAACAATCCCAATGCTACAATTATGGTTGCCCCTGCCACTATACCAATGGTTTCATGGGTTTTAGACAAAAATAGCAACATGCTCATTATGGTGCCAAAAAATATAGCCAATCCGCCTAATCTAGGAACAGGTTTTGTATGTATGCGTCTTTCATCATTAGGTATATCAATAGCTCCAATCGCAAAAGCCAATTTTTTCGCTATTGGAGTAGCAATAAGTGACACTATAAAAGCTACCATAAAAGATAGAAGGTATACCTTCATTTTTTAACACTCCTTTGGAGTTCACTATATATTCTTTTGATTTATATCAATAGTATTTTATCTCTCAATTTTTACTAAGTCAACATTCGCTTCCTTTAGAAGTTTAAAAGCTAATTCATCGGGATACTCCTCTTCATATACAATCCGCTTAACTCCTGCATTGATTAGCATTTTAGCGCATATGACACAAGGACTAGCACTCACATAGAGAGTAGCTCCTTTAGTACTTACCCCATGTAACGCTGCTTGGATAATCGCATTTTGCTCTGCATGTACTCCTCTGCAAAGTTCTGGCCTTTCTCCCGACGGTATTCCTAATTGCTCCCTCAAACAGCCTGTCTCTTCACAATGGGCAAGCCCTGTAGGAGGACCATTATATCCTGTTGAAATTATGTGTTTGTCCACCACCAAAATAGCCCCTACTTGTCTTCTAAGACAAGTAGAGCGAGTTTTTACAACATCTACAATTTGCATAAAATATTCATCCCATGAGGGTCTCATTTGTACATCCCTCGCTATCACTTTGTGCCGAAAAGCCTATCTCCTGCATCTCCCAAACCCGGTACGATATAACCATGTTCATTTAAACCTTGGTCTATGCTGGCTACGTAAATTGGAACCTCTGGATGGTCTCTGTGAACTGCCTCAATCCCTTCTGGAGCAGCTATTAAATTCACCAATTTTATATTTTGTGCGCCTCTTTCTTTGAGAAAATGTATAGCAGCACAAGCAGAACCTCCTGTCGCAAGCATTGGATCTACCACAATGAGGTCTCTTTCTGCTATGTCGGAAGGCAGTTTACAGTAATATTCTACAGGTTTTAAAGTTTCAGGGTCCCTGTAAATTCCTATATGTCCCACTTTAGCAGCTGGAATGAGTTTTAACATTCCATCTACCATGCCAAGTCCTGCTCTTAATATAGGGACTATTCCTAATTTTTTTCCTGCAATTACTTTTGTCTTTGCCACTGCCACTGGAGTTTTTACCTCTATCTCTTCAAGAGGCAAATCTCTTGTTACCTCATATGCCATAAGCATAGCAATTTCTTCTACTAATTCTCTAAATTCTTTAGAACCTGTATTTTCATCACGTATTAGGCTTATTTTATGCTGAATAAGCGGATGGTCAATGACAAATACATTTTTATACATTTTTTACCTCCTGTAAGTTTAAAAATTTCTTTCCTATTAAAAATTAAATCATTTGCTATACTTTTTCTCGATTTCCGCTATTTTATCAATCCTTCTCTGATGACGTCCTCCTTGGAAAGTTGCATTTAACCATTCTTCAACCATCATTACAGCAAGTCCTGGTCCTGTAATGCGTCCTCCCAAGCACAAAATATTAGCATTGTTGTGTTCCTTAGCGGCTTTTGCAGAAAAAACATCTTCTGCATGAGCAGCTCTAATTCCTGGTACTTTATTTGCTGCTATCGACATACCAATGCCTGTCCCACAGACTAAAATTCCCTCACTGCACTCATGAGATGCAACAGCCTCCGCTACTTTGAGGGCATAATCTGGATAATCAACAGATTCAGTACTAAAAGTTCCAAAATCTTTATAGGCTATTCCTCTTTCATCTAAATATTTTTTTATAGCTTCTTTAAGTTCGTAGCCACCATGGTCAGCTCCTAATGCAATCATCGTTTTTACCATCCTTTCTTCTGAAATTTTGGTTATAATCTTTGAAATTAAATTGTCTAACTCGCGAGCCGTTTGTCTATACACTTCTATCGGCATGCCATAAGGGTCCTCCACTTCGCCCTTTAATCCTACGAATTCTTTTAAGGTAAAAACTTTATGGGAAAATTCTGGATACTTAAAAAGTATACTCTGTTTATGAGAATTCGACATAGTTAAAATTAAATCTGCTTCTTCTAAATCTTGACGTCTTAAATTTTTTGACCTATGGTTTGAAATATCTATACTGTAATCTTGTTTTAATACTTCTATCGCTTCTTGTGAAGCAGGAAAACCTTCTGACGAAAAAACTCCTGCAGATTTTGCTTCAAAGTCCTTATTTAAGGCTTTCGCTTTGGCATTAAAAAGTCCCTCTGCCATAGGGCTTCTACAGGTATTCCCAGTGCACACAAATAATACTTTCATGGCAATTCTCCTTCAGCACTTATTTCTTTATAACCGGCAGCTTTTTCCAATCTGTTCATAATAGCAAGTCCAATGTTGTCATATTCAAAACTTTCAGCAAAAATGACATCTACTCCCTTTTTGTCAAATTGTCGTAAGACTGCAAAAAGATTCTTCGCTATCGTCTCTGGTCTATTTCTATCCCCTACGACAATAATTTCTCCTTTTTCATATTGTGTCGAAGTTTGTACCGTTGCCATTATACCAACTTTTTTACCATATTTCAATTGTTCTTCTGTCAATTCTTGAATTTTTTTTACAACTTTCTCAAGGTCTCCTTTTACTATATAAACCTCCGCGTTAGGAGAATAATGCTTGTACTTCATGCCAGGAGACTTAGGCTTTAAATCTTCCTTTGGCTTTTTTAAAAGTGAAGGATCCATTTCAACATTCCCTATCACTTCTTTAAGCATTTCCAAAGTAACTGCTCCCGGTCTTAAAATGACCGGCACCTTTTCTGTCAAATCCAAAACAGTAGATTCTACGCCAACATCACATTTTCCTCCATCTATTATTACATCTACTTTTCCATACAAATCTTCAATAACGTGAGAAGCATCAGTAGGACTAGGCTTACCTGAAACATTAGCGCTGGGAGCAGATATAGGTACTTCTGCCCTTTTGATTAAAAGATGAGCAATCGGATTTGAAGGCATCCTTATAGCTACCGTATCCATGCCAGCCGTATTAACATAGGGTACTTTTTCTGATTTTTTAAAAATAAGTGTTAAAGGGCCTGGCCAAAATTTCTTCATAAGAGTTTTAGCTTTTTGAGGTACTTCTTCCACAAGGTCATAAATCTGCTCTAGTTCTGCGATATGAACAATAAGAGGGTTATCTTGAGGCCTTCCCTTTGCTATGAATATCTTTTTTACAGCCTCTTCATTAAAAGAATTAGCTCCAATTCCATAAACTGTCTCTGTAGGAAAAGCTACAAGTCCTCCTCCTTTTATCACTTTTGCTGCAAAATCAATAAGCTCAATTTCTGGATCATTTTTATTAATGCGTACTATTTTTGTCATTTAAGGCACTCCTTGCATAAACAAAACTTACAAATACTTTGTTATTATTATACCACCTATAAAACCTAATATCATCCCCAAAATAGAAATTTTCCCTTTGTAAATATTTCTGGCCTCAGGAATTACATCGCCACAGGTTACATAAAGCATTGCTCCTCCTGCTATACCCAAATTTAATCCAATAAAATAAGGGGATATACCACCCGTCAAAACTCCAATTAAAGCCCCCATTCCTGTAGGAATCCCAGCTAATACGGTGTATATTACATTTTTATAAGGAGGAATGCCGCCTGCAGAAAATGGCGTTGCCATTGCTAAACCCTCAGGAAAATCGTGCAAAGCAATAACCAACGCGATGTTAATACCTAATGACTGAGATACCATAAAGCCAGAGCCCACCGCAAGTCCTTCTGGAAAATTATGTAAAGCAATTGCAATTCCTAATAATATACCTTCTCTTATGAATCCTCCAGTGATATCCATATTTTCTATTATCATATCAAAAAAAGAAATCAAAAGAGCTCCTATTAATATCCCAACTGTCCCCAATGTAAGACCTGCTATATCAAAAGCATGAGGCAAAAGGTCAAAAACAACAATAGAAAGCATTAAACCTGCAGCAGTGCCCATAATTCCACTAAAAAATCTATTAGAAGGTTTTTTTAAAAAATAAGTGGCAGCTCCTCCCATTCCCGTACCGATTATTCCGACCAAAGAGCCTATTATCATCGCATTGAAGACATACATAAAAACATCCCCTTAATTTTTAAATCTATTTCAAATGTATTAAATCATTATTGAACTTATGCTTAGCACAAAAAAATTCGCTCGAAGGTAGGAGGACCATCGAGCGAATAAAGCGTCCTCTATAGAGGACAGCTGGGGGGCAATGTTAAATTGTATGTATTTTGTCACATACTGCTATTTCTTAGTTTAACTTAATAAAGTGTTTTTTTATAATTATAATTTATAACGATTATTTAGTCAAGCACAAAAATTTTAATTATACCTATATTTTTTGATAATACACACTTCATATCCCTTTAAGGAATAAATAAAGAACAGGTTTCCCTGTTCCTTTAAGTTAGATTCATATTCTTAAGTTTTTCCGCCTGGTCATTTAAAATTAAAGCATCTATAATTTCATCCAAGTCCCCATCAAGAACTTCCTGTAATCTATATACAGTTAAACCTATTCTGTGGTCAGTGACTCTACCTTGTGGAAAATTGTAAGTTCTTATCCTCTCGCTCCTTTCCCCAGTACCTACTTGGGATTTCCGTGTCTCAGCAATCTCTCTTTGTTGTTCTTCTAGAGCCATTTCATAAAGCTTTGCTCGCAAAATTTTAAGAGCTCTTTCTCTATTTTGAATCTGTGACCTTTCATCTTGGCAAGTTACAACAATTCCTGTTGGAATATGGGTAACTCTGACTGCGGAATCAGTCGTATTTACACTCTGTCCTCCATGACCCCCTGACCTAAATACATCTATCTTTATATCATTTGGATTTATCTCTACATCAACTTCCTCGACTTCAGGCAAAACTGCCACCGTAGCGGTAGAAGTGTGTATTCTTCCTCCAGCTTCAGTGGTTGGAACCCTTTGAACCCTATGAACACCACTTTCGTATTTTAACCTGCTGTAAGCTCCTTTTCCAGAAATATTTAAAATTACTTCTTTAAATCCTCCGATATCTGTTTCATTGGAGCTCATTATTTCTACTTTCCAACCTTTTTTCTCTGCATACATGGAATACATCCTAAAAAGGTCATGGGCAAAAAGAGCTGCCTCTTCTCCTCCTGCTCCTGCCCTAATCTCCATTATGACGTTTTTCTCATCATTTGGGTCTTTTGGTATTAAAAGAATTTTTATCTCCTCTAATAATTTTTCTTTTTTTTCTTCTAATTGAGAAAGTTCTTCCTCTGCCATCTCTTTAAGCTCTTCATCATTTGAAGACAACAACTCTTTTGTAGCCTCTATATCTTCCAAAACTTTTTTGTATTCTCTATATTTTAGCACAATGTCTTCAATAGCCGCATGCTCTTTTACATACTTTCTCCATTCATTTACATTTGAAATAATATTAGGGTCACTTATTTTTTGACTTAATTCTACGTATCTATCTTCTATTGCTTGCAATTTATCAATCATTATCTCACCTCAAAGATTGATTATACCACATATTATCTGTTGTGAAAACTATAACTTATACTTCGCTATTATCACTCTGTCAATACCCGCCAAATCTTTAATTATTTTTATATCCTTAAATCCACCTTTTTCTAAAAAATTAGTTATTTCTCCTTTTTGGCCATATCCTATTTCAAATCCAATTTTCCCGCCTGATTTCATATAAAAAGGAGCTTCTTTTATAATTTTTTTGTAGAAGAAAAGTCCGTCTTCTCCTCCATCTAACGCGACAATAGGCTCTTTTTTTACTTCTTCCTGCAGTAGCTCAATTTCATTTCTTTTAATGTAGGGAGGATTTGACACAATAAAGTCAAACTTTAAATTTGGCGGAAGATTACGAAAGAGGTCACTTTCTATAAAGAATATCCTATCTAAAACTCCTTGCTTTTCAGCATTGTACTTTGCAACTTCAATAGCTTTTTTGCTGATGTCAACTGCGTACACAGTACAATCTGCAAAATATTTAGATATGCTTACAGCTATAGCACCGCTACCAGTACCTATATCCAAAATTACATTTCCTCTTTCCACCCTTTTTAACACTTCTTCTACAAGAATCTCTGTCTCTGGCCTAGGAATTAACACGTTCTCATCTACAAAAAACTCTAATCCCATAAAATGCTGCTTTTTTACAAGGTACTGATAAGGAATGTGAGATTTTCTCATATTTAAAAGTCCTAAAAACTTTGCTAATTCCCCTTCCTCCACTTCATCTTCTCTTTTAATTATTAGATTTATCCTATCTACCCCTAAACAGTAAGCAAGGAGCAGTTCCGCTTCAAGTTTAGGATTTTCGCAAATATTTTTAAGTTTTTTTGCCCCCAAATTTATTGCCTCATATATTTTCAAATTCACGTCCTCCCTCGTCTTCCAAAACACTTTTTAGTGATGCAATAGCAACTTCTAATTGACTGTCATCAGGTTCCTTTGTGGTAAGCTTTTGTAATAGCAAACCAGGATATATAAAAACCGTTATCATTTTATTGTCACTTCGCCCTGCTAACTTTATTATTTCATAAGATATACCAGCAACTACAGGAAGCAAAAGAATTCTACTAAGTATCCTTATATAAAGAGTAGGCCATTTTAAAAAAGAAAAAACTATTATAGAGACTATCATGACTATGAAGAGGAAATTTGTCCCACATCGAGGATGTAAAGTAGTATATTTGCGAGCATTTTCCACTGTCAAATCCTCTTCATGCTCAAGGCAATGAATAGCTTTATGCTCTGCCCCATGATATTCGAATATTCTTCTTATATCTTTCATCTGTGATATTAATACAAGATACAAAATAAAAATAGCAACTCTTAACAATCCTTCGACAAAATTTATAACTACAGTATTTTTTGTAAATAATTTGATATAATCGGCTACATATGTCGGTCCAATAAAAAATATGATAATTGATAAAATTAAAGATATTGCGACAGAAAAATACATCAGAACATCATCTAATTTATCTCCAAAAACTTTTTGTAAAAATGAATCAAATTTCGAAATATTTTCTTCATCTTCTTCTTCAAAAAGTTCTGCCGAATAAGTAAGGCTTTTTATACCTATGATAAGAGAATCAAAAAGAGCAAAAGTACCTCTTATAAAAGGCAATGAAAAAAAATTATTCTTTTTAGTCAAGGGTTTTACATACTCTTTCTTTATAATTATTTCATCTCCTTTACGTACAGCTGTCGCTACACTATTGTGTCCTCTCATCATAACTCCTTCAATTACTGCTTGACCACCTATATCGGTTTTCTTCATCTTTACACCTCTTTTCTATATACGAGGAACTTCATGGCATTTTCTACACCTTGCTTCATAGGTTTCTTGGGCCCCTACTAAAATGATTGGGTCATCGTATTTTGCAGGTTTCCCATTGATAAGCCTTTGAGTGCGAGTAGCAGGATTGCCACATTTCACACATATAGCCGTCAGTTTATCTACAGACTCCGCAATTGCCATTATATCAGGAGTAGGGCCAAAAGGTTCCCCCCTAAAGTCCATATCTAAGCCAGCACAAATGACTCTTTTGCCTAGATCTGCAATTTCTCTTACAACATCCACAATCGAATGGTCAAAAAACTGAATTTCATCAATTGCGATAACCTCTGTGTCTTCTTCTAAAAACTCAATTATTTCAGAAGCCTTTACTATACTAATAGCATTTATATTAGTGCCATTGTGAGATACCACTTTGTCAATAGAATATCTATCGTCAATAGCCGGTTTAAAGACTTGTACTTTTTGTTTAGCAATCTGTGCCCTTTTAATCCTTCTTATTAGTTCTTCACTTTTACCGCTAAACATAGGACCAACTATAACTTCTATAAAGCCATGATCCAAAGAACCGTATATCATGGAAAACCACCTTTCTTAATGACAAATTAAAAACAAAAGGTTAGAGTCTTCACCACTCTAACCCCCAAATTATTTTTCTTCTAAATTAAATCTCTTTCTAAATCTCTCGACTCTTCCACCTGTATCTACAATCTTCTGCTGGCCTGTAAAGAAAGGATGGCATTTGGAACATATTTCTACTCTAATTTCTTTCTTTGTAGAACCTGTTATAAAAGTATTTCCACATGCACACCTTACAACCGCATCATGATAATAGGTAGGATGTATATTCGGTTTCACAGCTTTCACCTCTTTCAACCAAAACTCATACGGAGAAATTATAACACAAGTTATACACAATATCAAGATTTATATAATTGTGCCCTTATCATATTTATAAACTCCGCATTAGATTTAGTTCGTATTAATTTTTCAATTAACATCTCTGTAACCTCTGCAGGCGGTAAATTTGACATAGCTTTCCTTAATATCCACATGGCCTCCAATTCTTCTTTTGTAAGCAGCAATTCTTCTTTTCTTGTACCCGATTTGTATATATCAATAGCAGGAAATATCCTTCTTTCTTGTAATTTTCTGTCAAGATGAAGTTCCATATTGCCCGTTCCCTTAAATTCTTCAAATATAACTTCATCCATACGGCTTCCCGTTTCAATCAAAGCAGTAGCAAGAATAGTTAAACTTCCACCCTCTTCTATATTCCTAGCTGCTCCAAAAAATCTTTTCGGAGGATGTAATGCAGAAGGGTCAATGCCACCAGAAAGAGTTCTTCCTGAAGGAGGTGTAATAAGGTTATAAGCTCTTGCCAACCTGGTAATACTATCTAAAAGAATCACCACATCCTTTTTATACTCCACAAGTCTTTTAGCGTACTCTAATACCATTTCAGCCACTTTAGTATGGTGTTCTGGTAGTTCATCAAAAGTAGAATATACTACTTCTCCTTTTATAGAACGTTTCATGTCAGTTACTTCTTCAGGTCGTTCATCAATTAAAAGCACAATGAGAATAACTTCTGGATGGTTTTGTGAAATGCTATTGGCAATTTGCTTAAGTAAAGTGGTTTTTCCTGCTTTTGGCGGTGCAACAATCATACCCCTTTGCCCTTTACCTATAGGAGCAATGATATCTACCAATCTCATAGAAAATTCCGTAGGTGAAGTCTCTAATTTCAATTTTTCATTGGGAAAAATAGGAGTTAATTCATCAAAGGGAATTCTTTTTTTAGCATTTTCAGGATCTTCACCATTTATAGATTCCACATACAGAATTGCAGAATATTTTTCCCCTTCTCTGGGAATCCTTGTAATACCCCTTACTTTGTCGCCAACTTTTAAGCCAAAGCGTCTTATTTGCGATTGAGAAATATATATATCTTTGGGCCCTTGAACAAAATTTTCTACTCTTAAAAATCCGTAACCATCTGGCAAAATATCAAGAATGCCTTCTGCCACTACATCTCCTTGTGTCTGTATAAGTTCTTTCAACGGATCAGAAAGTTCTTTAGCAATTGGCAAGTTCGCTTTTGAAGAAGTTGATTGAGCTTGTAAGCCATTTGCGCTATTTTCAGTAGCAATAGACTTTGCATAACCATTTTTCGATATGTTAGAATTAGTATTTGAAGTATCATCTATACTTTTATCTATCGCACTTTCTTGTAATCCTTCTGTTTGCCCTTCATTTAAACCTTCCTTTTTTTTGTTATCCTCTTGAATTAAATTTTCTCCATTTAATTGACTAACCTTTTCCAAAATTTTTTCTCTCAACTCTTGTTTTCTGTATTTCGTAATACTTTTAATACCTAACTCTTTTGCAATTTCCCTCAGTTCCATCAAACTCAAATTTTCCAAAGTATTAATATCAAAATGCAAATGTACACCTCCCAAAAGTAGAATTTTAACAAACTAAGTCCTCATTACCTCATTTTTAAAAAAGTATAAGAGGGAACTTATCTGAAGATAAAAATGAGAATTTCTGCACAACACACTTCTCGCAAAGGATACTTATTAAAAACACAAAAAGAAAATGCTGAAGAAATGAATACGTATAATCTTATTCTATTTTATTTATATTTTTTTGGAATGTCAAGTAGTTATTTTCAGTCCCAAAATTTATAATTAACAATTTGTAGGAAATTTATACATAAACATAAAGTATAAAAAGCGGGGATAACCCGCTTTAAATTATGCTTTTCCTGCTGCTCCAAATAAAATCATCTTTTGTTTAATTACTTCTTTCATCGCATCTCTACAAGGACCTAAAATTTTTCTTGGGTCGTATACTTCACTATCTTTTTTTAATAAATCTCTTAGTCTTCGTGCAAATGCCTGTCTTATATCCGTATCTATATTTATCTTATTTATACCCAGACTCACTGCTTTTTTTATAGCTTCCTCAGGAACTCCTGAAGCTCCATGTAAAACTAAAGGAATATTGAGCATTTCTTTTATCTTTTTAAGTCTATCAAAGTCAAGCTTAGGTTCTCCTTTGTAAGGTCCATGAGCTGTTCCGATAGCTATAGCTAAATAATCTACTCCTGTTTCTTTTGCAAATTTTAAAGCTTCTTGTGGGTCTGTCATGGCCGCTTCTCTTTCATCTACTGTGATATTATCCTCTGTACCACCAATTTTTCCGATTTCAGCTTCAACAGAAACCCCCATTCCGTGAGCAATTTGTACTACAGTTTTCGTCACTTTTATATTTTCTTCGAGGGGCAATTTAGAGGCATCCATCATTACAGAAGTCCAACCATTTCTCAAGCATTTCATGACTGTATTGAAATCTGTACCATGGTCAAGGTGAAGAGCAATTGGAACTGACACCTTTTCAGCCATTGTCCTGACGATCGCAGAAATCGTCTCAATACCAGCGTATTTCAATCCTCCCTCACTGACTTGTATTATGACTGGTGATTTAGTTTCTTCTGCCGCTTCCACAATGGCTTGGGTAATTTCTAAATTACTGGTGTTAAAAGCTCCAACTGCATATCCTTCTTTATGAGCTTTTTCTAATATCTCTATACCTGTCACTAGCATTGCCAACAGCTCCTTTATTATAACTGATTTTTAAAATACTACCTAATATTATGTAACTTTACTTTTTCATTATAGCATTTGTTTAAAGCTAGCTCAAGAAAAATATAAAAAGGTACAATCGTACCTTATACAAACATTTCTTGCTTTAGACTATCATAAACTAAATTTTTTAGTGTTATTATGTCAAAAGGTTTAGAGATAAAAGGAAACTCCACAAAAGGCTCTTGTGGCTCATCTGCTGACATTATAATACCTTTCATGTTTGGATGAATATTCTTAATTTTTTTAATAATTTTTATCATATCTTTTGCCATGTGTAAATCAAACAATCCTACATCAGGTCTAAATTTTTCTATCTCTTTGTCAAAATAGCTAATATCACTGTAAGTTCTTACTTCATGTCCATCCATTGTAAAAATTTCTTCTATTAAACTACAAATTCCTTTATTATCGTCTAAAACTAAAATTTTACTCATTTTATGCCACCTTTTGTACCCAAAAATCTTTCTTTTAACACACAATAATTAATATTCTACAAAAAAATAAATATTCCTCTTTTTAAATCAAAAATTTATTAAAAAATTTATGAATTAGTTTCCCCACTTACTTTTAATTCCTGTCTATCTTCTTCCATATTTCTTATCAAATTCCTTTTTTAACATGCTCATTATATATTCGTCGTAATATTTGTCATCTCTAAAAAGGCTCTGCCTCAATACACCTTATATCTCCTCTCCTACAAGCAGTTTAGCATATCCTAGGAAGCAGTTCTCCTATGGGTCTATCTATAATTCTCGAAGTGCCATAAACTGTATTGATTGTAACAAGTTTTGAATCATTCACTTCACCTATTATAGCTGCATCTTTTCCATATTTATCTGATTTCATTATTTCTAAAGCTTCTTCCGCGTATTTCCTGTCAACAACTGCAATTAACTTACCTTCATTTGCTAAGTGCAAAAAATCAAATCCCATCAAATCACAAGCAGATTTTACACTTTCTTTTATGGGCAACTTATCTTCGTATATTTTAATACCAACACCGCTCATTTTTGATATCTCATAAAGTACTTCTGCCACTCCGCCCCTTGTAGGATCCCGCAATACCTTAACAGCTTTCTCCAAAGTCATAAGTTTTTCTATCATCTTGTTAAGAGGTGATACGTCTGACAAAATTGGTGGGTCAAATTGCAACTCTTCTCTCGCACTCATAATAGCCATTCCATGATCTCCTATTGTTCCGGAAATTAACACTATATCTCCAGGTTTTGCATTTTTAATTGATACATTTACATTTTCATACACAACGCCTATCCCAGAAGTGTTTATAAATACGCCGTCGACTCCGCCTTTTTCTACGACTTTAGTATCTCCCGCGACTATTTTCACACCTGCTTCTTCTGCTGTTTCAGCCATAGATTTTACTATTCTCTTCAAATCTTCTATGGGATAACCTTCCTCAATTATAAAGGCTGAGGTTAAATATAAAGGTTTAGCTCCTCTCATAGACGCATCATTTACTGTCCCGCACACTGCAAGTCTTCCTATGTCTCCTCCAGGGAAAAAGATAGGCTTTACTGTGAAACTATCAGTGGTAAGAGTGATATTCCCAAAAAGCAATGCCGCATCTTCCATCCCTTTTATATATTCATTGTCAAAAGCCTTTGAAAAAACTTCTTCAATTAAATTCTCCATCATGGTTCCGCCGCCACCATGGGATAGCAAAACTTTATCCATACTTCTCATCCTTTCTTAAGCCCCGTACTTATAAAAAGCTGCGCAAGAACCTTCTGAAGAGACCATGCAAGGCCCCACAGGATTTTCAGGTGTACATGCTCTTCCAAACAGAGGACATTCATTAGGATAAATACTTCCCTTTAAAACATCTCCACATCGGCAACCTTTTATCTCGATTTCTTCTCCAATTGGTTTTATATCAAATTTTACCGCCGCATCAAAGTCTTTATACTTGTCTTTTATCCTAAGTCCTGAACCTTTGATCTTTCCAAGACCTCTCCAAGTACTATCACAAGGTTCAAAAATTTCATCAATTATCTTTTGTGCTTCAAGATTTCCTTCTTTTCTTACCACTCTTTTATACTGAATTTCAATAGCAGGATTTTTATAATTTTTGAGAAGCATTATAATACTCATCAAAATATCCATTGCTTCAAAGCCGGAAATTACACCACCAACTCCAAATTCTTTAGGAATAAACTCATATATCTTGCTTCCAGTTATTGCACTCACATGTCCTGGAAGTAAAAAACCTTGTACGTTTGAACCTCCTTCAAGAAGTGCTCTTAAAGCTTCAGGCATTGTCTTATGAAGGCAGTATACACTGTAATTTTTTATATTTTTCTCCCTTGCCTCCTTTATAGTAACAGCAACAGTCGGAACAGTTGTTTCAAATCCTATTCCTATAAAAACTACCTCTTTGCTCGGATTTTCCTCAGCGTATTTTAAAGCATCAAGAGGTGAATAAAACACTTTTACCTCTTTGCCTGCTGCTCTCTCTAACTGCAATGATGACTTGCTACCTGGCACCCTTATAAGGTCCCCGAAAGTAGCAATTACAACATTTCTATTAGCAAGTTCTACTGCACTATCTATTTCGTTCTGCGCTGTCACGCACACAGGACATCCTGGGCCTGATATAAGCCTTATATTTTTAGGCAAAAGCTGTCTTAATCCAAATTTTGAGATAGCCATTGTATGGGAACCACATACCTCCATGATATTAAAAGGACCACCCGGATTTAAAGCTTCAATTGCTCTTTTTGCCTTTTCAATCATTTCTGTCTGCTGCATCATTTAAAACCTCCATAAGTTCTTCCCAAAGCTCCCTTTCCATTTCTGCTTCTTCTTTATCCACAATGCTTATAGCAAGCCCTGCATGAACCATTACATAATCTCCCACTTTAACCTCTGGCACCATCTCTATCGATACTCTTCTTATTACACCGCCTAATTCTGTTTCTGCAACTTTTCCTTCAATTTTTAACACTTTTGATGGAACTGCAATGCACATGTTTATCCCTCCAATTTTCTATTCGCAATAACAGCCTGACCTAATGAAATTCCTCCATCATTGCAGGGAACTTTGCTGTTAGAATAGGCTTCGAACCCCGAAGCAGTAAGCTTAGCCAGTAGTTTCTTTAATAAATACCTGTTTTGAAAACTTCCACCGCTTAACACCACTTTATTTATACCAAACTCTTTTCTCAACTCCAATGCTAAATAGTGAGTAAACTCTACAATGGAGTTGTGAAATTTTGTCGCAATTATTCTTTTGTCAATTCCATTTTTATAGTCCTCATAGAGTTGGTGTAATATCATTTCTGGATTTATTATATATTCTTCATCGCGATAAACATCAAAATCATAAAAATCATCATTTTCAATTATTAAACTCTCAAGCTCCATTGCACCCTGCCCCTCAAAAAGTACTTGGTCTCTCACGCCAAGTAAAGAAGCTGCTGCATCAAAAAGTCTTCCCATACTGGATACATACGGAGTATTAATCCTTTTCTCAATTTGCTTTAAAATTAAATCAACCTCTCTAGAATCAAATCTTTCCACAAAATCTTTATAAAAATTTATATCCTCTGAAATAAAACCTAAAGCTACCCTGTAAATCTTTCTTATCGCCAACTCTCCACCTGGAAGTGGCTTGTATTTCAAATGTCCTACTCTTAAAAAATCCTTTAAATCGCATATCAAAAATTCTGCACCCCATATATTACCATCTGTACCATATCCAGTGCCGTCATAGGCTATCCCTATCACTTTATCTGTAATATTATACTCTGCCATACAGCTAGCAATATGGGCATGATGGTGCTGAACCTCAATGCGAGGCAAATCACACGACAAGGCGTACTGAGTAGAAAGATAGCCTTTATGCATGTCATGAGCTATTACCTGAGGGGTCACTCTAAAAAGTCCTTTATACCTTTCTATCTGCTCTTTATAATA
This sequence comes from Thermoanaerobacter sp. YS13, assembly GCF_000806225.2. Lineage (NCBI taxonomy): Bacteria > Bacillati > Bacillota > Clostridia > Thermoanaerobacterales > Thermoanaerobacteraceae > Thermoanaerobacter > Thermoanaerobacter sp. YS13. Next base: position 308,828 of record NZ_JOOI01000002.1, read on the forward strand.
TTCAAAAGTCTTTTCATTGTCCAAATCTCCTATGTGATGACTTATAAAAGCATATTGACCGCGAGTCATGCAAAAGGTATTTTTGTAAAAGCCACCAACCGCCAGCACATTTGCTTTGACATCTTTTTTCAATAAAAGTGGCTGAGGGGCATATCCTCTTGCCCTTCTTATAATCCTCTCAGCACCTCCATTAAAGGAAGTTACTGAATCATCTATTTTATTGACTATATCCCTATTGTTTAAAAGAAAAACATCAGCTATATCCTTTAATTTTTCTAAAGCCTCTTCATTGTCTTTGCAAAGAGGTTCTTCACTGACATTTCCGCTTGTCATCACAATAGGAAAATCAATCTCTTCCATCAAAAGATAATGTATAGGAGCGTATGGAAGCATTACTCCTAACGTATCTAATCCGTCAGCAACACCTCTTGCAAGTTTTTCTCCTTTTTTCTTTAAAAGTACAATCGGCTTTCTCTGACTTAAAAGAAGTTTTTTTTCTTCTTCACTTAAAATGCAATACTCCTTTACCTGCTTTATGTCTTTCATCATAACTGCAAAAGGCTTTCCATATCTCTTTTTTCGACTTCTCAAAGTAGAAACAGCTTCATCGTCAAGAGCATTTACTGCCAAGTGAAAACCGCCTATACCTTTAATAGCGAGAATTTTACCCCTTTTAAGAGCATCTACAGCACATTTTATTTCATCTTCCTGACAATTATCTCCTACAAATTCAAGCTTAGGACCGCAGTCAAAACAGGCTACCGGTTGCGCGTGAAATCTCCTGTCATTGGGGTTATTGTATTCTTGTTCACATTTTCCACACATTGGGAATACTTTCATGGAAGTTTTAGGTCTGTCATAAGGAATATCCTCTATTATGGAAAACCTTGGCCCACAATTTGTACAATTTATAAAAGGATACCTGTATCTTCTGTCATTTGGGTCGTTCATTTCCTTTAAACAGTCGTCGCAAACTCCCATATCAGGGGACACAGGGACAAATCCGTCATCTTCTTTACTTTCCATAATTTTGAATTCCATGTAATTTTTAACTTCTGACTCTTTTATTTTTATCTCGTCTATAACAGCTAAAGAAGGAGGATTTTCTTTTATTTCTTTTATGAAACATTCTACGTTTTCTTTTTCTCCTTCAACCTCTATATACACTCCAGAGGAATTGTTATATATCATTCCCTTTAGATTGTATTTTTGTGCAATATTAAAGACAAAAGGGCGAAAACCAACGCCCTGTACAATGCCATAAATATTTATTTGTCTTGCCTGAATTTGTGATACTCTTCTTCTAACCATTTTGCAAACTCACCAAATCCTTCTCCTGTCCTTGCAGAAACTTCAAAAATTGGTGCATCCGGATTTAAAGCTCTTATCCCATCATAGAAGAATTTCTTATTAAATTCAAAAAAGGGAAGCATATCAATCTTATTCAAAACTACAGCTTTTGCTTTGGTAAAAAGTGCTGGATATTTATAAGGTTTATCATCACCTTCTGGAACATTAGCCATTGCCAATTTAAAGTCTTCACCTAATTCAAAGGCAGAAGGGCATATGAGATTTCCTACATTCTCAATAAATACAATACCATCATCAAAAGATAAAGCCTTAAGCGCTTTGTTTACTGAACCAGCATTTAAATGACAAGACCCTCCTGTATTTATCTGCACAACAGGTATATTTCTTTCAGCCATTTTCCTAGCATCAATGTCTGAAGTGACATCCCCCTCAATTACAGCACAAGGCACTTTGAGATTTTCAATTGCCCGTAAAATAAAAGTTGTTTTTCCAGCTCCAGGTGAGCCTATTAGGTTTACCATCAAGATGTTTTTTTCATCTTTTATGGCTTTGTTTTCATGAGCTACATTATTATTAGCCTCTAGCACATCTCTTATAATTACAATTTCCTCCATATTATTCCACCTCTATACTTTCAATGTAAAATTCTTTCCCTTTGTTCACCAAAACTCCTACTCCTCCACATACAGGACAGTTAAAAGTAAAATTAGACCTTTCAAAAATGGTACCACACTGCCTGCACTTAAACTGTGCTTTTATAATTTTAAACGTTAGCTCTGCTCCTTCTGCTACCGTATTTTCTGATAGTATGTCAAAATAAAACTTTATACTTTCACTTTCAAGACCAGTAAGTTCCCCTATTACAACTGTAACTTTGGTAACTTTTTTAACCTCTCTCTTTTCTGCTTCTTCCAGCACCATGTCAACCAGACTTTGGGTCACAGACAACTCATGCAATTTATATTCCTTCCTTCTTATCCTTTTCAGGAGGATTTTTAACCTCTTTCTTTTGCAATATAACATATTTGTCATTAGAAATAGGTCGATATTCTCTTAGCATGGTCAGGGACTTAGTAGGACAAGCATCCACACAAGCACCACATATTATACAAGCAAAAGGCTCAAAGCTCCACGTCCCTTCTTTTCTATCTACCTGTATACAATTTGAAGGGCAAACTCTTTGGCATATACCACATAAGATACACTTCTCAATATCATTTTCTATATGGCCTCTTGCCCTTTCGAAAGGTTCTCTCTTTTCAAAAGGATATTTTCTTGTAGCCGGTTTATGAGTAAGATTACTTACTACATTTTTAAGCATATCCAGCATCTACACCACCTACCTTTCAGTACAGCTGATACATGGGTCAATTGTCAAAACAAGCACAGGCACATCTGCTAAAGTACTGCCTGGAAGCATGTGCAAAAGAGATGCTAAATTTGCAAAAGTAGGCGTTCTTATTCTAAGCCTATCTAAGTATTTTCCTCCAGTGGATTTAATGTAGTAAAATACTTCGCCTCTAGGCTGTTCGACTCTTGAGATAACTTCACCAGCAGGTAAATTAGGCTTTACTTTTACATTAAGTTCACCTTCTGGCAGCTTACTTATTGCTTGTCTTGCAAGGTCTATTGACTGAAACATTTCTTTTACCCTTACAATTGTTCGCGCATAAGTATCTCCATCTTTTTCTACAATTGGTTCAAAATCTAAGTCCTTATAAGCAGCATAACCTGTCGTTCTCATATCGATAGGTACACCGCTTCCCCTCAGAGTAGGTCCTACAGCTCCCAACTTATAGGCTTCATCTTTAGAAAGTACACCAACACCTACGGTTCTTTGCTTAATAGTATAATTATTTCTAACTATTTTATCAAGCTCTTTTAAGCCTTCTTCGACTTCTTTAAGCTCATTAAGTAACCATTTTGCTTGTTCACTATCAATATCTCTTCTCACACCACCAACAATGTTTACAGAAATAATCACTCTATTACCAGCTGTAGCTTCCAGTATATCCATTATCTTTTCCCTTATTCTCCAAGACAACATAAAAAGATTCTCAAATCCAAAAGCATCTGCCAAAAGGCCAAACCAGAGGAGATGGCTGTGAATCCTGTGAATTTCTGCCCAAATAACCCTTAAATATTTTGCTCTCTCTGGTACATCAACGCCAATCAATTCTTCTACTGCCTGGCAATAAGCCTGGCCATGCATAGCACTGCAGATGCCACAAATATGGTCAACCACATATACCATTTGATTAAAATCCTTTTTCTTAACAAGCAACTCAAGCCCTCTATGAACAAAACCAAAAGCCGGGTAAGCCTCTACTACTTTTTCATCCTCAACGACCAATTTCAAGTGTATAGGCTCTGGCAAAACAGGATGTTGTGGGCCAAATGGTATTGTACTTTTTTCACTCATTCTTATCACCTTTATCCCTTCTCATGATTTCTATACTAGCTTGTGGAGAAATAGGAGCGTATTCCCCTAAAAATAACAATCCTTGGAAGTCAAGTACTAAATTTTTAAATTTCATTCCAAACATTTCATGTATCTCATTTTCCACAGGAAGTGCAGCAAAATATATTTTTGAAATGCTGGGTACCTCTTCTTGTGGAGATACAAAAACATGAAAACTATCCATTTGATAGTCTTTTTCAAAGGTATAAATTATTTTAAATTTGCCTTCTTCTTCAAGACATGTTTCAGTAACAAATCTATACCCATTTTCATAATAATATTTCGTTTCTTTTTCGATATCCTCCAATTTTATTTCTTTAGTCGTAATCATTTTAACACCTCTTCAGCTTTCCCCATTTTTTCATATTTTTCTTTTAAAATCTCAGCCGCTTTATAAAGCCCGTCTATTATAGCCTCCGGCTTCGCAGGACAACCTGGCACATAGACATCTACAGGAATTACTTTATCAATTCCTCCTATAACATTATAAGCTTCTCTGAATACTCCACCAGTCGCGGCACAAACTCCTACTGCTACCACAACTTTAGGGTCAGGCATTTGGTCGTATATATTTTTTAAGACTTCCTTATTTCTTGTATTGACTGTACCTGTCACCACTAAAATATCCGCATGTTTTGGATTCCCTACATTTACCATACCAAACCTCTCCATGTCATAGAGAGGAGTCATACAAGCTAAGATTTCAATATCACAACCATTACAACTGCTACAGTTGTAATGCAAAACCCACGGTGACTTTTTAAAAGATTTTTCAATAAACTCTTTTAAACCCATCACAATCATCTCCTAAAGTAAATATAAGCTATATTTATAATTGTAAACAAAATGCTTATACTCCAACTAAAAGCTAACATCCACTTTACTGTCATTCTTGCCGTTATATTATCTATGACTATATCCATAAAAAATGTCGCCAAAGCAATAAGAGCACCTATTACAAGATTTTGAGACCATAATATAGCTATCATTGCTAGTATTAAAATCATTTCATACCAGTCAGCAATATGAATTAATGCCAGGTAAGGCCCTGAATAATCTGTCAAAATGCCTCTTACCAACTCTTGATGAGCGTGTTCTGATGCTGATAAATCAAAAGGAGATTTCTTTAGCTTTATTGTCAATACTAAGCCCAGCAACAAAAACATCAAAGGTAAATCTAAAATCAATCTGCCATGCGTCATTATTTGCGCCAAATTAAAACTCCCTGTTACATTGTATACCGATATAACAAAAAATATCAGCATGGGCTCGTAAGCCAACATCTGCATAAGCTCTCTTTGTGCACCTACCTGACTATAGGGTGATTTTGTTGAAAGAGCCCCTGCTATATAGAACACAAGCCCTACAGACATGATGAATAAAATCATCAAAAGGTCAGCTTTCAATGCAAAAAGCCCCACAGAAAGAATCGCCGATAAAAGATACATATAGGCAGAAAATACTTGAAAGTCATTTACTAATAGTTTTTGCTTGTACAAAAGTTTTATTACATCGTAAAAAGGTTGCCAGATGGGAGGCCCATATCTTCCTTGTATAAAGGCTGTTAGTTTTCTATCAATTCCAGACAAAAAACCGCCAATAAATGGAGCTATAACTACTGCTGCGATAAATATTACAACTTCATTCAAAGTCATATCAAAGCACCTCCCAGAATTACAGCAATTAAAGCAATAGAAACATAATTAAAATATCTCGTCAATGTTCCCTCATTTGCAAAAGTCGTAAGGTAATAATTTCTTACATTATATCCATTATTCTCTATATAATTAAGCCCTGCCGTATAAGGAGTTGTTTTTACCACAACTTTCGTAGATTTTCTTATAGAAATCAATGAAAGCACTATTGCTATGCCAAGAGTTATGAAAATTGGATATATAGTAAACCCACCAGCCGGTGTATATAAATAACCTCTCACAGCTTTTAGTGCAACATCCATTTTCATAGTCAATATCTGAGGCATTACAAGCATGTTATAAAGGATAGAAACTATAAAGCTTAATGCAATAGCTATAGCTGTCAAACTGTAAAGGGAAATGCCAACTGTGGGATTCACATGTTCTTCTAAATGTGGGCTAAAATACGTCCCCGACAAAAGATTTCCTATCCATCTGGTATAATAAAGTGCAGTCAAAGCACTTCCTATCGCTAATATGATGGAAATCAAAATTTGGTTAGCTGCTACTTCTATTATAAGCCATTTAGAAACCAGCATTCCGAAAGGTGCTGCCATAAGAGTCAAAATTCCTATAAAAGTTATTTCTGCTGTTACAGGCATCCTATTTATCAAACCTTTCATATCTTCAATGTCTCTGCTCCCAATGTGCTGTTCTATCGTTCCAACGCACAAGAATAACAAAGCTTTAGACACAGCATGGAATATCAAAAGCAATATAGCTGCAGCAATAGCACTTGAAGTATTGAGTCCAATGCTTGCTATCATAAGCCCTAAATTTGACACAGTAGAATATGCCAATATCCTTTTGGCATTACTTTGACTTACAGCAAGGAAAGCTGTAGCTACGAAAGTAAACGCACCATATATTGCTATAAAATCACTCAACAATGTACCTCTAAAAAGTGGCGAAAATCTCAGTAAAATATATATACCCGCCTTAACCATTGTACTGGAGTGCAAAAGCGCAGAAACTGGCGTAGGAGCCACCATTGCGCCAAGCAACCAACTCTGAAAAGGCAGTTGAGCAGACTTAGTAAATGCTGCAAACGCTATGAAAAACATGGGTAGAAGTATATACGTAGCATCTTTTATGCTCAATACTTCTGCTAAAGAGGTAGTATTGTAGTTTGTGTAGATAAATATTATACCTAATAAAAGCGCAACCCCCCCCATCATGTTAATCCACAATGCCCTTGAAGCATTTTTAATAGCCTCTTCAGTCTGGTCATGACCTATTAACAGGAAAGAGCTCAGAGTAGTTATTTCCCAGAAGAAATAAATCCACATTAAATTATTTGAAAATACTACTCCATTCATTGCACCAAGGAATACAAGTATAATAGCAAAAAATCTCGGCTGTTTTGTGGGTGATACATGTTTCTCTTCTTCATGATGGTCCATATATCCAAAAGCGTAAATAGCTATTAAAGAACCAACAATCGATATAATTAAATTCATAATGATAGAGAGCTCGTCTACAAAAAACATTGTAACTTCATGTTCTTTTAACATAAAAAACTCAAAGTATATCAAAGGAACAAGTTGTAATACCGCAAAAAAAGTAGCTCTCCATTCTTTAATTTTAAAAGAAATATAAAGCACATAAAACAAAAGAGCAAAATCCCCTATTTTGATAGCCAAATCCATTCCATTGTAATAAGCCGGGGAATTAAAAATATCAGGTACTTTTAAGGTTGCCAACATAATTAAAGATAGTAAAACGATTACACCTAAAGATGTAGCAATAAAAACCTTTCTAATAGAAGATTGCCTCAAAAAAAGAACAATAATACCCGCTATAATAGGAAATACAACGCTTAACAGTAATAAATTTGACTGCATAAAAACACCTCTCTTAAAATTTAACTGACTACACCTTACATATTGTATACAGAATTCTAATTAATTGATAAACTTTCTACAATAATTATAAGGTTTCATCTGTATAAAGTCAATAACAATAGATAATATTTATCATGAAATAATAATATTTTTTTGTGTTATTATTTTAACAAACTGAATTTTCCCTTATCTCCACTATCACTTAATTCTTCACTTATTAAAATACATAATGTCCTTGTTTTTTTCTCATAATTTGTTTTATTTTGTTAGAAAAACAGCCCTTCAAGGGCTTTTTATACAAATCAAGCTATAGCAACTTCCTTCTCACCTATTAGTTCTCTCAATTTCTCTCCTGATATAGTTTCTTCTTTTCTTAAAATATCTGCAATCGCTTTTAAAACTTCCAGTTTTTCTTGCAAAATTTCTTTTACTTTTCCTTCTTGGACTTGAATAATTTTATTTATTTCCTCATTAACTTTTTCCTTAGGAACATCTTCTTTACTTACTATCCCTAAATCGGACAATCCAGTATATACCATCTTCTTTGCAATATCAACCGCTTGTTCAAAGTCATTAGCAGAACCAGTACTTCTATTGCCCAAAACCAAAAGTTCAGCTACTGTACCACCTAAAGCCACCATTATATCTTTTTCCAACTGTTCTTTTGTATAAATGAGCATGTCTTCTTTGTCTGTCTGCCTCACAAATCCAAGTGCTTTACCTCTTGGTACAATTGTCACAGTCGCAACAGAACCTGGATTTACTGTTTCGCTTATTATCGCATGTCCCGATTCATGAACAGAAACCCTAAATATCTCTTCTTCTATAGGTTTTCTATCACTTTTTTCTCCCAATATAACTTTATCTACAGCCTCTTTAAAATGCTTTTGTAAAATAACTTCTGAATTATCTCGCATTGCAAGAATTGCTGCCTCATTGCAAAGGCTCTCTAAATGAGCTCCAGAAAAACCAAAAGTATCTTCAGCTATTTCTTCAAGATTAACATCTTCCCCCAAAGGCTTATTCTTTGTATGAATTTTTAAAATCTGCAGCCTTCCACTTTTATCAGGCAAGTCCACAACTACTTGCCTGTCAAATCTGCCAGGTCGCAAAAGAGCAGGATCTAATAAATCTGGCCTGTTTGTTGCAGCAATTACTAAAATATTTATTTCTCCATCGCTTTTAATCCCATCCATTTCCACTAACAATTGATTAAGGGTTTGGTCGTATTCATGATGGCTTTCATTAGTTCCTCTTTTAGCACCTAATATATCAATTTCATCAATAAATATTATTGCACTGTTTTTGCCTTCTTTTCTAGCAAGATTTTTTGCTGTTTCAAAAAGATTTCTAACTCTTTGAGCACCTACTCCCGCATACATTTCTATAAATTCACTACCTGAAGTAGCTATAAAACTCGAATTTGTATATTTTGCAGCTGCTTTAGCTAATAAAGTTTTACCAGTTCCAGGAGGTCCTGTCAGTAATATGCCTTTGATAGGCCGTATACCCATTTTAGATATTTTCTCCCTATTTATTACAAAATCCAAAGCTTCTTTTAACTCAGAAATAGCAGTATTTTGTCCTCCAATATCTTCAAAGGATATTTCCGATTCGGGTTTTATAATATTTTTGCTCCCTGGTACTAACCCTTTATTTTCCATAATATAATTAAAAAGCAAAAAAGCACCTGCCAGAAAGAGTAAAGGAGTAACATTTATACCTAGAAAAGCTGCAAATATCCCAAAAGCAATAACTACTCCTAATAAAATTTCTTTAACCATTTTAGCTTTCCCCCTTGTAAGCCTCACGCGGTATTATTTTATATAAATAATGAGAACCATCTCTTAAATCTAAATAGATATTTTGCTTATCAATGTATACATAAGATATTACACTATTTTTACTTGAAATTTCTCTTATTGTATCATACATCTTCATATAATCGCCTTTTTGTATGCCTTCGTAAATTGAAAACTGGCAGTTATAATAAACATTATTTAACTTTTTATTAGGATTGTCAATAAGTAAAATATTTATTTTAACAGGGTATTTATTTACCTTGTTTTCTATTTCTTTATAAGTTTCCATTAAATTTTCTACTTCTCCTAATCTAACTTTTATAGTATATCCATTGGTATCAGTTGAAATTGTTGCCATTTTAACAAATTTAACCGTACTTACATCTTTTGAAATCTTATCGGGCAGAATTTTATTTTGATACAATTGAAAGCTGGCAAATAAAAATCCAAAAACTACTACAAAAGTTATTAAAACAATCTGCCATCTTATCCCCTTGAGCAAAACTCTCACTCCTTGTCTATGATATACTGTATTATATCATAGAATATATATCGAGTACAATATTAAAAATTTTGTTTTGTCTCTTAGAAGGAGTATAATTAATTTATAGAAAATACGTAAGAAATAAGGAGGCAAATTTGTATGAGAATAGCTGCTACAACAACAGAGGAGGGTTATATTGAAAAACTTCCCGACGGGCCATATATAATTATTTTTGATACACAAAAAGAAAATAGTGAAAAGTACGATAATCCGGGATACTTTCTAAAAGAAGGAAGAAGAAGTGCTATTGTAGATTTTCTCCTTGACCAAAAAACCGATGTAGTAATAACTGTGCCTGAAGCTTTTTGCAGTCTTTCTTATGGAAAGGCAAAGCAAAAAGGGCTAAAATTTATACGTCTTGAGAGAAGTTTGCCTTATGAAGAAGTTATACAAAACCTCTCAAAATATGTTGAAAATTTAACTAATACAATTCCTGAAGACGAACTTGCAAAATAAAAAATACTCACAAAGAGGCTTCAGACTGTAGACAAACTTTCATGACAAACTTTCATAAAGGAGATATTTTGCATAAGGAGTGACTTGTTACAAAGCGACCCGGCACTCAAGTAAGAAAGTTTATAAAACAAAAATAGAAAAAACAAGCATACTTACTTGAGTGCCGGGAAACTTAGCAAGACTGAGGGTGGAGGCAGGGCCGAAGCCAAGGATGGCAGAGGCGGGCACTAAGACAAGGAGGTCGAATGTGCCCGGTACCCTGCCGGAGCCCGAAGGTCGAGCTTTAGTTTTGTCGCTTTGGAACATCGGAGCTACGATGCAAAATATCTCCTTTGAATATTTTTTAACTTTGTCAGGAAACTGAAGCCTCACAAAGAGGCTTTTTTATTTGATAGGCCTTACTTTCTCCACAACTTTTTCCGCCAGTTCAATATAAGGAAGTCCCTCAAGTCCATCATCAAAAGCAGGTGGTATACCTACATCGCTTAATTCTCTGACTTTAACCGTTATTGGAATCTTTACAAGTATTTCCGTTCCTAAATCTTGCGCTAATTTTTCTGTTTCCCCTTCACCAAAAATATTATATCTTTGGTGGCAGTTAGGACATTCAAAATATGACATGTTTTCCACAATGCCTATAACTTCTAAATTAACTTTCTTAGCCATATAACCGATTCTTCCTGCTACGTGAGAAGCTGAAGCTTGTGGAGTTGTCACAAGCACAAATTTTGACTCAGGCAATTTTTGCATCACTGTAAGAGGTATATCTCCTGTTCCTGGTGGTAAATCCAATACTAAATAATCTAATTCTCCCCAATATACATCATTGAAAAACTGATCAAGAACTCCTGACAAAAGTGGACCTCTCCATATTAAAGGTGTATCTTCGTCAGTAAAATTACCCATTGAAATCACTTTTATCCCGAATCTTTCTAATGGCAAAATAGTGTGCTCATCCAATGCGTAAGGTCTTTCATCCACAATTCCCAAAAGCCTTGGAACACTAAATCCTAACACATCAGCATCCAAAAGCCCTACTTTAAAGCCTAATCTAGCAAGGGCTACAGCTAAATTAACTGCAACAGTGGACTTGCCTACTCCACCTTTTCCACTACCTACTACTATTATTCTTGTATTTTCAAATATAGGTTTCCTCTCACCGCTAAGCTTTCTTGCTAAATTTTGTCGTTCTTCTTCTGTCATGCTACCTAAATTTACTATTACTTTCGAAACTCCTTCAAGTTTGGATACTTCTTCGATAGTATCTTTTTTAATAGTATCTTGAAGAGGGCAACCTTTCACAGTAAGGTTTATGTCAATTGTAACTTTATCCCCTTCTATTTGAATATTTCTCACCATCTCAAGGTCAACTATACTTCTTCCTATTTCTGGGTCATAAACCTTTCTTAGAGCGTTTAATACTTGTTCTTTTGTAAGCAACCTTATACCTCCCATTGGTATTTTTTTGTTGACATTTATATTATAATATATAATCATTATTAATAGAATACCCTCAAAAAATTTTGTCGATGCGAATAATATAGTGGGGTGGTTAAGTTGGATATAAACGACAGAGTATACGCAGCTAAAAAAGACCCCTCTGAAAGAGAAAAACTAATTCAAGAATATACCCCCTTTATCATAAAACAATTGTCTTTATTTACAAATAGATATATAGATGAAAGAAACAGCGACGAATTAAGCATAGGCCTTATAGCTTTTAACGAAGCTATAGACAGTTTTGATAATACAAAAGGTTCATTCTTAAGCTTTTCAAGTATGCTCATTAAAAGGCGACTTATAGATTTTTTACGGCAAAATCAGCAAAATACCATTCCTTTAGAACTATATGTAGAAAAAGGCACAGATTATGAGGTAGAAAATAGAAAACTGGAAATGATTTCTTTTGTAAATTTGCTAAGTCTTTATAATATAACTTTAGACGATTTAGTTAAACAATCCCCAAAACATTCAGACACCAGAAAAATAACTACAAAAATTGCTTATACCATTTGTCAAAACAAGAAATTGCTAGAATATTTAAAAAACAAAAAGAATCTTCCTATAAAAGATTTAATAAGTATTTTAAAAGTAAGCCGCAAAACTATAGAAAAACATAGGAAATACATAATAGCATTAGTAATAATTATTTCTGAAGATTTACCTCTTCTAAAACAATACATAAGCCCTGAAAGTGAGGTGGCAAAAATATGAAGGCTGTTGTAGTTCAAAAAGAAAAAAATAAAACTTATGTAATGACTGAAAAAGGAGAATTTAAATGTCTTAAAAATTTGCAAAATGTAAATGTAGGTGAAACTATCGAACTTAACGAGAATTTTGTAGTCTTTAAGTCTACTGCTAAAATTTTAATAGCTGCTTCTATTCTTCTCGCACTAATCTTTACTATTATCAATTTTAAATCAGCAGAAGTTTACGCTTATGTGTATATAGATATAAATCCAAGCATTGAAATTTCAATAGATAAAAATGGTAAAATAATAAATGCCCTTCCTCTAAATGAAGATGGCAAAAAAATTTTAGATAAATTTCCTTATAAGGGGCTTGACATTACAACTTTTATAAATCAAACAGTTGAAGAATCGCAAAAATTAGGGTTTTTAAAAGAAGATGATACAGTAATAATTACTACTGTCCCTATTAAAAATTCGCCATTTATAAATGAACAAATAGAAAAAGCTGTTAAAAATATTAAAAAAATAAACACAAATATTCAAATAGAAACTTTAAAATCCGATGAAACACAAAGAGAAGAAGCTAAAAAAGAAAAAACTTCTCCTGGCAGGCTTATCCTCTGGGAAAAGGCTAAAAGCGAAGGAATAAACATACCAAAAGATAAATTAAATAGCCCTGAATTTTTTAAAGAACTAAAACAAGCTTATACAAAAATAAAAGAAAAAGACGAACAAACAAAGGCTACAACTATACCTCAACTTTCTCCAGGTCTATCTAAATCCAAATTTATTACAGATAAAATCCTTAAAACACATGAAAAAGACCGCTCTCAAGAAAAAATTACTCAAACTATAAAAAATATAAAAGACGAAGAAGTAAAAAGCCAAAGCAAGGAAGTTAAAAAAGATGAAAATAGCGATAATAAGTCCAACCAGCAAGATAATGGAACCCAAAAAAATACACGCTCAAAAAGCGATAATACTAATAACGTTCCTACTCAAAAAGAAAAAAATGAGGTAAAACCCGCTTCTGATGATAAGGAGTTAGACAATGTGGATAAAAGCACCAACGAAGATACTTACAAAAATGTAAAAGACATAAAAAACTACCCCCCAAAAGATGACAAAAATGACGAAGAATATAATGAAAAAATGAAGGAGGTGGAAAAATAAGTGTTAAACAAATCTCGACTTTTTGTTTCAGTAATCATAATCCTTTCACTGTTGTTTTTCACAACAGCATATGCAAAACCTCAACCAAAATACTCTTTTGACGACATTAAACAACTTACATGGGCACTAAAAGCAATTGAAAAAATGTATGCAAAAGGTTTTATAAAAGGAGTTGGAGATAAAAAATTTAACCCTTCAAAGCCTGTCACTCACTTAGAGGCATTAGTAATGATTTTACGGGCGATGGGTTATGAAGAACAGGCTAATAAAATAACTGAGCTACCTAAAGAGTACAAAGGCCCAAAACTTAGTTGGGGAAAAGGCTTTATTACGCTGGCATACCAAAAGGGCATATTAACTTATGACGAGTTAAAAAGGTTTAATCCAAATGAAAAGGCAAAAAGATACGAAATAGCAAAATATTTAGTTCGCGCTTTAGGATTAGAAGACAAAGCTCAGCAAAATATGAATAAAGTTTTGAACTACAAAGATTGGGATAAGATTCCCAAAGGCGCCATAGGTTATATGTACGTAGCTGTAGAAAAAAATCTCATCAAAGGAGATGGAGAAAAGCTCAAGCCAAACCATCCAGTCAGAAGAGTAGAAATGGCTGTTTTATTGGAAAGGCTTGACAAAAAGGTACAAAATAACCTCAATGGCCGTGATGTCGTTGCTACTGTTTATGCTATAGATAACAATACTATAACTGTAAAAGTTAATGGTGGCCTAAAGACTTTCAATATATTAAAAAATGTGCCAGTTTACAACGAAAATGAGTATGTCGGAATAGATTATCTAAAGGTCGGTAATCAAATAAGATTAATATTAGATTCCAAAAATAATATAATATTTGTGGAAGTGTTAAACAATAAAAGTGAGGAAGTGATTCCTATAGAACTTAAAGATGTTAAAAATCCTCCTGAAAAAGTATTATCAGCTGTGGAAGCTATTAAAAATAATCCTGCTGTTAAACTAGTAGAAGAAAATGGAATATATTATGTAATCGCAACTCGCGGTATGATGCGAACAGGTGGATATATCGTAAATATACAAAAGGCTCACATAATAAAAACACCAAAGGATACCATATTAGAAGTTGAAGTAAAATATATAGACCCTTCTCCTGATGCAATTGTAACACAAGCTATAACTTATCCATATGACATAAAAAGTTTTACTTATGATGGTAAAATTACACAAATAAGTGTTAAAACAGATAAAAATATAAATGTTTCTGTTGATATTGATTTAGCCTCAAATGTTAAGTAAAATCCCTCATTGGAGGGATTTTACTTTTGAAAACAATTACTAAAATAAGCATAAAATTTTTGTGAAAAAAGCTAATTGATAAAAGTCCAAAAATCATATACGATAAAGTTAAATCCATAAAAGGGGGAATTATCGTGAAAGAAATAAAAATTAAATTGACTTCTATTGAAAGTGTCAAAAATTTTGTAGAAAAAACTTCAAAATATCCTTTTGACATAGACGTAACTTCCGGTCGCTATGTAATAGACGCAAAATCAATAATGGGCCTTTTTAGTCTTAATTTAGAAAATGTCCTTACAGTAATACCTCACACAACTGATGAAGAAAGCTTGAAAAAATTAGAAGAAGATTTAAAAGAATTCATAGTAAAATAGTATAAAAATAAAAGCGTAGAGACTACGCTTTTATTTTTATATCAAAGGCGGTGGAGTTGGTTCTATAGGCACTGCAATTTGTCCTGTCTTCGCATCAATATGCAAAATCCAATATCCTTCATCCATCGCGCCTCTTAAATTTTCCTTAACTGGTTTCCAAACTACAAATCCCGTCATACCACCAAAAGGCTGGTCTGCAAGAGTAAAAAATCCTGGCATTCCATATACAATATATTTTAATTCACCCTTTTCATCATTTACAAATCCCACAAGATAATGGTCAAAGCTCCCCTCCCTGTAACCCGTTTTAACTTTCCACCATCTATAACCTTCAAAATTTTTTTCAAAAGGCTTTACTTCTTCTAAAAAGCTCACTATGTTGTTAACATACTCTCTTAAATACTTTATATATCCTTCCTCTGTTTCTTCCACAAACTTAAAAGAAGTTTCAGGTCGTTGTGTATCAGAATAATCTGTCAATACCTCAGAAGTTTCTTCAGATGCAGGAGTCTCAGATTGAACCTCTTCCAAAACATTTTGTGAAGTTTCATCTTTTTCAGTTTCATTTTCCGCACTTTCATACTCCTGTGGTATCGCAGTTTCAATTTCTCTTTGCTTAATTTCTCTATCATTCTTATCACTCTTCTCTGCTGGTGTTTCTTCTTTTACCTTTGATAAATATTTTTTATAAGCAGCCTTCCAGTTTGTAGTTTTTTTATTTATAACAGATGCCAAAGGTACTAAAGTTTTTATGCCATCATGGGCTTCTATAAATGCTACAGAAAATTCCTCCCAACTAATTCCTGAATCTTTTACATTCTCTACATTAAAAGTCCATTCTCCTCCACCTCGTCCTTTATCATCTACTTTTATTGCTCCAAAATCTACAACAGTAACTTCTCCCTCGCCTTTTAGCAATTTCACATTATAGGAATACGTGGGACTAAGATTTTGCAAAGCCGCTGTTATTCTTCCTCTGCTTCCTCTAAACTCCACTTTTAAATAACCTGTCACTTCTTTTCCTTCAATAGAACATCCCTTGTCTTCTTGATTAAAGACAACATAAAACCTTTTATATATATTTATTGGCATTTATTCTTCCCCCTCATTTATCTTAAATATAACTTTGCAATATATATTATGAAAAGAGGGGGATTATTATTACTGCTTTGTCAAATCATAAATAACATTTGCCAAAGCAGCAAACTCCTCTATACTAAGAGTTTCTCCTCTCCTTTGAGGTGATAAGTTTGAAAGAGTAAAAGCTTTATCTATAATTTCTTTTGGAATTCCTAAAGTTTTTAAAGCATTGGACAAGACTTTTCTCCTTTGTCCAAAAGCAGCTTTTACCACGTTAGAAAATAACCTTTCATCTTTTACCTCAACTGAAGGTTTATCAAGTATCTCTAATTTAACTAAAGAAGAATCTACTTTAGGTGGAGGGACAAAAACAGTTGGGGGTAAGTCAAAAAGCATCTTAGGCTGTGCTTTAAAATTTACAAAAACTGTAAGTATTCCATAGTCCTTAGTACCCGTTAGAGCACAAATCCTTTCAGCAACTTCTTTTTGCACTAGTACAGTTATTTCTTTTACAAATTTACAATCTAAAAGCATTATTATTATAGGAGAAGTTATGTAATAGGGAAGATTAGCAACTACTTTAAAAGGTTTCCCTTCAAAATATTCATTAGCCATTCTATTTAAATCTGCTTTCATTATATCCTCATTTATGACAATTACATTGTTATAAATGTTAAGTTTTTCTTTTGCTACGGCATAAAGTTCTCTGTCAATTTCGAAAGAAATTACTTTTTTAACTCTTTTAGCCAACTCTTCT
This sequence comes from Thermoanaerobacter sp. YS13, assembly GCF_000806225.2. Lineage (NCBI taxonomy): Bacteria > Bacillati > Bacillota > Clostridia > Thermoanaerobacterales > Thermoanaerobacteraceae > Thermoanaerobacter > Thermoanaerobacter sp. YS13. Next base: position 325,785 of record NZ_JOOI01000002.1, read on the forward strand.
GTCAAAGTCCCTAATCCTGTTCCAATTTCCAGTACAAAATCTTCAGGAATAACTCCCGAAGCAGTCACAATTTTTGTTAAAATATTTTTGTCAAAGATGAAATTTTGTCCCCATTTTTTCTTTACTTTAACTCCTTTTACTTTCATAGCTCCACCTCAAAAAATAAGACAGGGAAACCCTGTCTATTTTAAAATATAAACTTTCACGTATCTTCTTCCCCATTTAATTGTTTCCTCAAGAGTCGGGAAGAAAACATCAATTTTATCCCCTTTAATAGCTCCACCTGTATCTGCAGCAATTCCAAATCCATATCCTTCTACGTAAAGTCGTGTGCCCAAAGGTATAACCCTTGGATCTACAGCTATTACTCCCCTTGTAGCTTTCGTACCAGTAGCAGTTATCCCATAATTGGGATCTCCTGGTTTTTTGCCGGTATCTGCTACGCCATTAGTATAAGCAGTAGCAACCATAGTTCTAATTTCCCTATATCTAAAAGTCTCTCCTCTTGAAGTAGTAAAAACCCCTAGTGTTCCAACATACACAATTTGGTTTATCGGATTTTTTATTATCTTTTCCTCTATTATATTTTTTGCTACCTCTTTGCCATTTTCATAAGTAACTTTCATCACAATTTGTTTTTTCCCAACTTCTCCTTGTTGAACTACTCTTACTTGGCCTCTTTCCATATTGTCATTCTTCACTGTCTCTGTTTGATATGGTATATCTAGCTCTTGAGTAACAATTTTTTCTGTTACTTTTGTAACGTCGATGTACATGTACCTAAACACAGGCGTATCTAAACTCATATTTACTTTGTCCTGTGGTCCTAAAGTTATACTATTTTGTTGAAGTACTTCTTTTACATTAGATGCAGCAGTGTAAATACCCTTTGCTTTTCCACCTACACAGATAGTGATAGGAACTGCTCTTTTGATAGTCACCTTCATACCATTTTTTAAAGCAGTGTCTAAAGAAGGCGTTACTACATCTTCTTTTCTTAGTTTAATTCCTTTCTCTTCTAACAAATCTTTAACTGTTGATTTAAATGTTGTAACAACTATTTTTTTATCTTCATCCTGAAGGGTTATTTCCTTTTTTAAGCTTGCGTATGTTATAGCTCCGACAATCAATAATAGTATGGCAGCCAATGTTAGAAGAGCAACTGGTTTTTTAATTATTTCACCAAGTCGCTTTCTAAAATCGTCTGTATCCATCCCATAACCTCCTGTTAAAAATTTAATTTAGGGGAGTCGTAAGTAATTTTAATTCAATTAAATTGATTTGTCAAACTTTTATACACAATTTTTCATTTATGGTGAAATTAAACTTAATGATATTATACGCATTTTTTTGTCTTTTGATACCTTCCCTAAAAACAGGAGATTATTTTTTTAAAATTTTTATTTGATATGGATGTTAAAAAGTTTCATGGTATTTTCAGCAGTAATCCTACAAACCTCATCACAAGACATATCTCTTAATTCTGCTATTTTTTCTGCTACAAATTTCACATACACCGGTGTATTCCTTTTTCCTCTATAAGGCTCAGGAGTAAGATAAGGACTATCTGTCTCAATTAAAAGTTTTTCGATGGGAACAGCTTTTGCTACTTCTTTAGGTTTTTTTGCATTTTTAAATGTCACAGGCCCCCCTAAAGAAATGTAAAAATTCATTTCAATTACTTGAAAAGCCATTTCAACACTTCCCGAATAACTGTGAAAAACCCCTCTTAAATCTTTTGTCCATTCCTGTTTTAATATATCTAGTATATCTCCATGAGCATCCCTATTGTGTATTATTATTGGAAGATTTAGCTTTTTCGCAAGCCTTATTTGTTTTATAAAAATCTCTTTTTGAAACTCTTTGGGAGGGTCATTGTAATAATAATCTAAACCTATTTCTCCTATTGCTACAACCTTTCCCTGTAAAGCTAATCTCTCTATTTCTTCCACTTTGTCAAATTCTCTTTGTGCATCATGGGGATGAATTCCAACAGAAGCATATATAAAGTCATAGTTATGAGCTAGCTCAATAGACTGTTTAGAAGTTAGGAGGTTAGACCCCACATTTATTAAAAATGTGAGGTTTTTTTTACATTCTTCAATAACTTTTTCTCTATCTTTATCGTATTTCTCATCTTCAAGATGAGCATGAGAATCCACCAACAATTTTACCACTCCTTAGCTTATCTTTGCCCCACTTTCTATATCTCTGTCCACCGTAAGAAGGGACATTTTTCCTTCGGTAGATGCTGCTAAAAGCATTCCTTGAGACTCAATACCCCTTAGTTTTTTTGGCTCTAAGTTATATACAATAATTATTTTCTTTCCCACAAGCTCTTCAGGAGTGTAATAACGAGCAATTCCTCCTACAATTTGCCTTGTCTCCTCTCCCACTTTAAGCTTCATCTTTATAAGCTTGTCAGAGCCTTCCACTTTTTCAGCTTCTAAAATCTCTGCAACCCTAAGCTGAATTTTTGCAAAATCTTCAATAGTGATATAATCTATCTTTTTCTCTTCCTTCTCTGCTTTTTCTTCTATAACATTCAGTTCTTTATTTACATCTATTCTGGGGAAAATAATTTCTCCTCTTTTTACTTTTGTACCTTCTTTTAACAAGCCAAACTTTAAGCTCTCCCAAGTCGTCAAATCTTTTGCTATTCCTAATTGTTCAAACATTTTTTGCGGGGTATTTGGCATAAAAGGAGATACAAGTACTGCAATAAATCTCAAAGCTTCCGCTAAATTATACAAAACAGTACCCAATCTTTCCTTTTTGCTTTCATCCTTCGCTAAAACCCAGGGCATTGTTTCATCAATGTACTTATTAGCTCGTCTTACTAATTTCCATATTTCAATTAAAGCGTTGGAAAACTGAAGTTTATCCATGTACTCTTCAACAGTTTTAGGTAGATTCTGTGCAGTATTTATAAGGTCATCATCTACTTCTTCTTTTTGTGAAGGCTTTGGCAGAATGCCTTCAAAGTATTTTTCAATCATTGTAACAGTTCTACTCAGCAAGTTTCCAAGGTCATTAGCAAGGTCTGAATTTATTCTATTTATCAAAGCTTCGTTAGAAAACACTCCATCCGCCCCAAAAGGAACTTCTCTCAAAAGAAAATATCTTACAGCATCCACGCCATATTTCCTAACCAGCTCTTTAGGGTCTACTACATTGCCTTTAGATTTTGACATCTTGCCTCCTTCCAGTATAAGCCAACCGTGTCCAAACACTTTTTCAGGAAGGGGCAAGTCAAGAGCCATAAGCATTGCTGGCCATATTATTGTGTGAAACCTCATTATCTCTTTTCCAACCAAATGAACATCTGCTGGCCAGTATTTTTTAAAGTCGTCGTCATGGTCCGTAGAATATCCTAAAGCAGTTATGTAATTTGACAAAGCATCTATCCAAACATAAATCACATGTCTTGGGTCAAAAGGTACCTTTATACCCCAGTCAAACGAACTCCTTGAGACAAACAAATCCTCCAAACCTGATTTTATAAAGTTTATCATCTCATTGCGCCTTGACTCAGGCTGTATAAAATCAGGATGTTCATCATAATATTGTAACAGCCTATCCCCATATTTAGACAATTTAAAAAAATACCCTTCTTCTTTTACCCTTTCTACTGGTCTACCACAGTCCGGGCATTTCCCATCTACAAGCTGGGACTCCGTCCAGAAAGATTCACAAGGAGTACAGTACCATCCCTCATATTCGCTTTTGTATATATCTCCTTTTTCATACAATTTCGTGAATATTTTTTGTACTATTTCCTCATGATATTTATCGGTTGTGCGAATAAATTGGTCATTACTTATATCCATTGTCTTCCATAAATCTTTTATCCATTCAACTATCCCGTCTACATATTCTTTAGGAGACATCCCTTTTTCTCTTGCTATTCTTTGAATTTTTTGCCCATGTTCATCAGTACCGGTCAAAAACTTGACATCATATCCAGTAAGCCTTTTAAACCTTGCCATCGCATCTGCAGCAACTGTAGTATATGAATGACCAATATGTAATTTATCACTGGGATAATATATAGGTGTCGTAATGTAAAAAGTCTTTTTCATATCCATCCTCCTCTTTTTTTTGTAAATAAAAAACTCGCCTCCACATAAGGGGCGAGATTGTCGCGGTACCACCCTTCTTCACATGTGCCTCACGACGCATGCCTCACAGAGTGCTAACACACTCCTACCCTGTAACGGGAGTTCCCGGTAAAACCTACTAACCTTCAGCAGTACGGCTCTGGAGCCATCTTCAAAAGCCCAAACTTTATCGGTTCGCACCTCGCCCGACTCTCTGTAAAAGTTCAAGCTTTTTACTCTTTCCTTCATAGCCTTTTACTATATCTATTTATTTTTTAATATACCCTTTATAAAAAGTATTGTCAACTGCCTTTTTGATTATTCCCATCTTTTTATACTCTTTATTTACAAAATGTTTTAATTCCTTTGCAAAATAACTATCATAAGAGATGCAATGAAAATTTTTGCATCTCTTTTTGAATCATATTTTCTCTATTCTCAATCTCTCTTTTACAAACTCAATGGCATCTTCTTTACTTTCAATCTCACCATAAAATCTATTTTTTCTTATTTCATATAAAATTTGTCCTAGTTTTTTACCATCTTTTATATCAAAATTTATTATTATATCTAAGGGAGAAAGTAAATGCTCTTGTGTTTCCTTAAATTCTACATATCTTCTTAGAAGCTTAGTTATAAAATCCGTGTATTTTGGTATATCTTCTTCCTTACCTAAATTGAGCCTTGTTGCTGTAAAATCTGCTAAAGATAAGAGCAAAACTCCTATAGAATCATCTTTGAGTTCGGAAAAAAACCTAAAAAGCGATTTATTAGTCGGCCCTTCATTTACATAATACATCAAAGGCTTCATATGATAAAGAACAAGCTTTTTAAGCAAAGAAGATTCCTTTTTGGACATTTTCATTCTTGAAGATATTTTTTTTACAATTTCAGCCCCTTTTATCTCATGATTATAAAAATGTACTCTATTTTCAGTATCAATATATATGGATTCTGGTTTACCTATATCGTGAAAAAGAGCTCCAAGTTTTATTATGTCCTTTACTTTGTTGTCAGAAGAAAGCTTTCTAGCTAAATACTCCGAAACTATATCATATACGTCTTTGGGAAATCTCATAGAATTTATGATATTTTCATATTCTTCTACAGTTTTTAGTGAATGTATCCAGGCATTCGTAAGGTGATAATAGCACTTTCCTACTTCTTTCATTTTAGCAACTTCTTCAAATATATTTTCCATAAGTTTTAAATCTTCCATCATTCTTAAATATTTGTGAGAATTCTTTTCTTTTAATATTATAAAAATTTCATTCATTATTCTCTCTGAGGCTACTTGTTTTATTAAGGCCGCTTCTTCTCTTATTTTAGCCTTTGTACCCTCATCAATATTAAATTTATAAGTCGCAGCAAATCTCACAGCCCTCAAAGCCCTTAAAGGATCTTCTTTAAAGGTCATCACACCCACATGCTTTATTTTCCTGTTTTTTATGTCCATCATGCCACCAAAAGGGTCAATAATATATTCAAATTCAAAATAATCCGTCAGTTTTATAGCCATAGCATTCATTGTAAAGTCTCTATGAGCTAAATCTATGTATATATCTTCACCTCTTAAATTAGTAAAATCTAATATTTCATCTCCTACAACAACCCTATATGTGCCTTTTTCCGCCATAAAAGGCACAAAAGTACCCCCTAATTTTTCTGCCGCTAATTTGGCGATTTTCTCTGCATCTTCCTGAACTACAAAATCATAATCTTTAGCTTCTTTATTTAAAATCCTGTCCCTTATGTATCCCCCAACAATATACAAATTATATGCTTCTTTTCCTAATTTTCTTATTAATTTTGGTATTGTTGCCACAAAAAATCATTCCTTTCCTTTTAAAAGGCAAAAACAACATTACAATATATAGTATAACAAAAGTGAAAAAGTGTACAAGTATTAAAAAAATAATCTGCTATAAAATACACAAGAAAGTATTGCGATAATATCTGCAAAAATTCCAGAGATAACAGAATGTCTCATCTTTTTTATTCCCACTGCCCCATAGTAAACAGCAAGAACATAAAAAGTGGTCTCAGTAGATCCATACATAGCAGAAGCCATTTTCCCGATTAGAGAATCAGCACCATGAGTTTTTATAATCTCAGTCGCAATCCCCAAAGCACCACTTCCCGAAAGGGGCCTTATTAAAGCAAGAGGCACAAGCTCCTGTGGCATGCCTATTTTATTTGTAAAAGGCATTAAAAATTCCCCCAATAAGTCAAGGGCGCCTGACGCTCTTAATACACCTATTGCCACAAGCATTGCTACAAGAGCTGGAAATATTTTTATAACTACAGAAATTCCTTCTTTTGCCCCATCAACAAACACTTCATACACTTTGACATTTTTTATGATTCCATAAAAAGGAATAACAAGAACGAGTATAGGAATAATCCATTCAGATATAATTTTCATCATTATTTTCACTCCTTAAATATAGGCATTTTTTCAAGGTATTTATTCAAAATAAGGCCAGTTACAAGTGCAGTGCTAGTTGAAAGTACACTGACAATCACAAAATCCGCAGGATTTTTAGCTCCCAAAGAAGCCCTTATTCCAATCATTACTGCAGGTATAAGCTGTATTGAAGCTGTATTTATCACTAAAAAACGGCCCATTGCATTTGAAGCACTGTCTTTTTTATTAAGCTCTTGAAGGTATTCCATAGCCTTAATTCCAAAAGGCGTTGCTGCATTACCTAATCCTAACATATTAGCTGATATATTCATTATCATCGCTGAAATAGCTGGATGGTCTTTTGGCACATCAGGAAAAAGCCTTATAATTATGGGTTTTAGCAATTTAGCAATAATATCTGTAAGACCTGACTTATCTGCAATTTTCATTATCCCAAGCCACAAAGCCATCATACCAACCAAACCTATCGAAATAGTAACAGCAGTCTGGGCTGAATCAATTATAGCTTTAGATACTTCTTCCATTTTGCCATTTATTATTCCTACCAAAACTCCTATCGCTATCATAAAAAACCATATGTAATTTATCATGGTATAGCCCTCCCAAATTACCAAAAAAACTTCGTTTATGCTTTTCTTCTTATGTAATAAAATTTATGTTATTAACCTTAAAAAATTCCAAAAAAGGTGTTGACTTATTTTTCAAAACTTGGTATTATTATAAGTGAAGTTTAGTTGTCGAATTTTGTAACTCAGGAGGGGAGAAAAATGTTGAAATCCACAGGTATTGTAAGAAAAGTAGACGAATTGGGAAGGGTAGTAATACCAATCGAGCTCAGGAGGACACTCAACATAGCAGAGAGAGACGCTCTTGAAATCTATGTTGATGGAGAACAAATAGTCCTCAAAAAGTATGAGCCTGCTTGCATTTTCTGCGGCAACGCTGAAAATGTAATAAACTACAAAGGCAAAAATATATGCAAAAATTGTCTTGAAGAATTAAAGAAATCTGTAGACTAATAGCAAGATAAATAATAGGAGGCAATATACCTCCTATTATTTATCCTCTTCTTTTTTTCCTTCCGGTTCTATATGAATTATCACATGAGAATCAGGAAATTTGTCCGTTATTTGTTTTGAAACTTTATGTGACAATTCATGAGCTTTTACTATGTTGTAATTTTTGTCCACTCGCAAATGAACGTCTATTTCTCTTCGAGGCCCCGATTTTCTAGTTCTCAATTTGTGAAAACTTGTAATTTCACAATTTGATTTTATTATATTCTCTATTTCTTTAACTTCCTCTTCTGGAAGACTAGTGTCTGTCAAATCTTTTAAAGCTTCCTTTGTCAACCCAATTGATGCTTTTATAATAAGCAATGCAACAAAAATAGCTATGATTGGATCCAAAATATCCAATTTAGTGACTTTTATGACAACAAGTCCTAGTGTAACTCCCACAGACGTAAATACATCAGTTAAAAGGTGCATTGCATCTGCTTTTAGGGCAATAGAATTTTCTTCTTTAGATACTTTAAACAAAAAATATGATACTACTCCATTTACAAAAGATGCAAAAAGCATGACAATAATGCCCATACCTAAATTTTCTACATAAGTACCAGTAATTATTCTTCGCACTGCCTCATATGTGATAAATATAGCTGCAAAAAAAATTAAGATAGCTTCCACAAAGCCAGAAACGTTCTCATATTTACTGTGTCCAAAAGGATGGTCCTCATCTGCGGGCCTTACTGCTACCCGTATAGAAAAAAATGCAATTAGACTAGCAATTAAATCAATTGAAGAATGTATAGCTTCAGAAATTACCCCTACTGAATGCATTAGTATTCCTGCCAACAATTTTATAGCTATCAATACACTGTTTGAAACCACAGATAACAAAGCTGCGTTTTGTTTATTCATAACATCCTCCATATTCTCAATTGAAATTTTACTGTTGATATATATTATAGTTTATCATTGAAAAATATGCAAATATTTTTAATCTGGCATATTGAAAATCAAATTCAATTGATAATAACTATTATTTCCAACTCCTTTATTTTTTACCTATAGCGAGTCTATATACTTGACTTTTGGATATTCCCAATTCCTTAGCAACTTTTTTAATAACCTCTTTTTTATCCATTCCCTCTGCAAGGTATGTTTGAATTAATTTTTCTGGTTTTTCTTCAACTTGTTGTTTTTGTGCTCCTTCAATAATTAGTACAATTTCACCTTTTATCTCATCCCCCAGTTTTGCTAAAATCCCATCTATTGTCCCTCTTATAAATTCTTCATGAATTTTAGTAAGTTCTCTTGCTATGACAATCTTTCTTTCAGCTACATAGGATTTCAATTCGTGGAGTGTTTCTTTTAAACGATGAGGTGCCTCATAAAGTATGACAGTTCTCTCTTCTTTTGAAATACGGTTTAGCCTTTCTTCTCTTTCTTTATTTTTTGTCGGCAAAAAACCTTCAAAGACAAAGGAAGAAGTATCTAATCCTGAAGCAACTAAAGCAGTAATTGCAGCAGTTGGACCAGGCAATGGCACAACTTTTATGCCTTCTTCTATGCAAAGTTTCACAAGGTCTTCCCCAGGATCTGAGATTGCCGGTGTCCCTGCATCTGTAACTAAGGCAATTGACTTCCCTTTTTTTAGTTCCTCTATAAGTTTTTCCCCTTTTGTCCTTTTGTTATGTTCATGGTAACTGGTAAGAGGTTTTTTTATGTCAAAATGATTTAAAAGTTTAAGAGTTTGCCTCGTATCTTCGGCAGCTATAATATCAACTTCTTTTAAAGTTTTTAAAACTCTTAAAGTTATATCTTCTAAATTACCAATAGGAGTGGGACATAAATATAATACTCCAGAATTTTTCATCTTTATTCCTCCTCCAATTGCGTTTTAGAGTATATTTCTATAATTTCTTTTGTATACTCCCCACTTTTTTCATACACATAAAGGGGAGCCAATATGTTTAAACCTGGCTGAGAACCTTTTTTTGATTCTATTAGCAAAAGATTGGGTTTACTATCTACATAAGGATGCACAAATCTCAATTTTTTAGGTTCTAAATTGTATTTTCTTAAAAAATACAAAATGTCAACTAATCTTTCTGTTCTATGAATCATAAAAAATTTTCCTCCAAATTTTAAAAGTTTCGAAGCAGCCTTTATAAATTCCTCAAGTCCTCCATATATTTCGTATCTTGCGATATTTTCTGACTCTTGTTTTTTATCAAATCCCGTTTTTACTGGCATATAGGGAGGATTTGAAGTCACTATATCAAATTTTTCATATCCTAATATCTTTTCTAATCCTCTTACATCGCCTTTTATTATTTTTATTCTTTCTTCCATTTTATTAATAGCTACACTTCTTGTAGCCATATCTGCCATATCTTCTTGTATCTCAACACCGTAAATAAAGGTATCTTGAGTTTTAGCAGCAATTAAAATAGGTATTATACCACACCCACATCCTAAATCTACAATTTTATCTCCTTTTTTAGCAGTAACAAAATTAGCAAGCAATACCGCATCCATTCCGAATTTAAATTTATCCTTATGTTGAATTATAACTAAATCCTTCAAGTTTAATTCATCTAATCTTTCCCCATTTCTTAACATTTTATCACCTCTATAATATTCTTGATTTATTTTATCACAATTGCCAAAAGTTTTTATTAACTTTTTTAAATACGTATTGAAAATTGAAGTAGTGCACAGTATACTATATAAAGAATTTAAACATTAGGAGGATGAAAAGTTGACAAAAGTAGTTACTGCTCCCCGCGTAAATTCAGAAATAAATAAATTAAAAACAGCGATTTTGCACAGGCCAGGGAAAGAATTGGAAAGATTGACCCCTCAAAATTTATCCGAGCTTCTTTTCGACGATATCCCTTGGGTTAGAAGAATCCAAGAAGAACACGACAACTTTGCAAAAGTATTGCAGCAAAATGAAGTCCAAGTCCTGTATTTACAAAATCTCTTAGAAGAAATATTAAAAGAAGAAGATGTAAAAGAAAAATTTATTGAGGAATTACTTCAAGTAAATGGAGTTACCTCTCCAAAAATCAATAACTATTTAAAAGAATTCCTTAAAGAAAAATCTTCAAACGAGATTGCCGAAATAGCAATTGCAGGTTTGGCTCTAAATGAAATAAAGATAAAAAAATCTATGATGGGTTTAGCAGAATACATATACCAAGATAGTTATTTTTATATAAAGCCTTTACCAAACCTTTATTTTATAAGAGACCCCGGAGCAATGATAGATGGTGGCTTAATGATAAGTTCTATGAAAACAGCAGCGCGAAAACCAGAAACTCTAATATTAAAATACATTTATAAATATCATGAAATTTTTAGAAAAAATAATATTCCTTGGTGGTATGATGATAGCTATCCTCATTCCATAGAGGGCGGAGATGTGCTAGTATTAAGCGAAAAAGTAATTGCCGTAGGATGTAGTGAAAGAACAACTCCTCAGGCAATAGAGCAATTAGCCCATAATTTATTTGAAAAAGGTTCCTCTATCGAAAGAATATTGGTAGTGCAAATCCCTATAAACCGTTCTTATATGCATTTGGATACAGTTTTCACGATGGTTGATATAAACAGATTTGTTTTTTATCCGGGAATAAAAAACGAGTTGAGAGTATTTAGCATCATAAAAGAGGAAAAAGGTTTCTCTATACATCAAGAAAAAGATTTGCAAACAGCATTAAAAAATACGCTAAATCTCTACACAATAGATATAATACCAACTGGCGGGTTAAATGCAATAACTTCTGCAAGAGAACAATGGAATGACAGTACAAACACTTTAGCTATCGCTCCGGGAGTTATTGTAACCTATTCTAGAAATGAAATATCTAATAAAATAATGGAAAAAGAAGGAATAAAGGTAATCCCTATTGAAGGGTCGGAACTTTCAAGAGGAAGAGGCGGCCCTCGTTGTATGACTATGCCCCTTTTAAGAGAATAAATTAAATCACAGTCCCTTTTTATGCACAAATTTAAAGCATAAAAAGGGGATTTTTTAATCTACATTGAAAAGTTACTAACAAATTAACAGATTTAACCTTTCTGTTGTTAATAAATTTTTAATAATTTAATGGTATAATGTTTGGGTGTCAATTTACTAATTGAAAAGGAAGGATAATTTATGAAAAAGTTTTTTGCAATTTTTTTGTCCCTTGTGTTTATTTTCTTTATAGTTTCCCCTTCAATTTCTTTTGCATCTCCAACAAAGAAGAATAAAATAGCAGTGCTCTTTATTTTAGATAGGACAAGTATTAATGACTTTGCTAAATACAATCTTCCAAATATAAAAAAGTTATTAGACATAGGTTCTTTAGCACTTATGAATACAAGAGCAGCAGGAAGTTATTCAGAACCTTCTTCTTATCTCACCATAGGAACAGGTACCCGAGCTTCAGCTGGTGAAATGGGTAGCCTATGTTTTAACAAGGATGAAGTTTATGGCTATACTTCTGCAGAAAAATTATATCACCTTTACACTGGGAAACTTCCACAAGAAGGTAATATAGTTAACTTAGGAATACAAGATCTAATAAATCAAGCTTCTAGTTTAAATTATACTGTTACGCCGGGATTGTTAGGTGAACTTTTAAAAAGAAATGGAATTTATGTGTACGTATTAGGAAACTCTGATATAAAAACTTCTTCGGGAATATCATATAACAGATATGCTCCTTTAATTGGTATGGACAAAAACGGGATAGCCCAAGGAGATGTTAGCGAAGATTTATTAATAAAAGATGATAATAGTCCTTATATGATAAAAGCCGATTATGAAAAACTTTACAATAAATTTGTAGAATACAGTAAGAATGGCGGCCTCATAATTATAGACCCAGGGGACCTTTTAAGGGCAGATGTATTTTCTAAATATACTCCCCCTTCCTTGGCTCAGCGTTACAGAGAAAAGGCATTATATGAATCTGATAAACTTATAGGTAAAATATTATCTGATTTGGATTTGTCTAAAGATTTATTTATTGTCGTGACTCCTTATCCTTCTAATCAAGATATACAAATTGACAATTTAATTACTCCTGTAATAATAGCAGGCCCTTCTTATTCACAAGGTTTTGCAACTTCTAATACTACAAAGCGCCAAGGAATTATTACAAATTTAGACATAGCACCAACAATATTATCATACTTTAACATAGAACCTCCTGTAGAAATGTTGGGACATCCAATTGAAAGCATCAAATACCAAAATGCCCTTGATTATCTCATTAACGCAGATAAAATGATTGTTTCTGTCCACAATGCTAGGCCATTAGTGTTAAAAAGTTACGTTTTGTTTGTAGTTATTGTGCTAATACTTTATATAGGTCTATTGTTTTTAAAAAAGGAATATTTAAAGTATTTGACACCCATAATTTTGGGAGTAATGACTGTTCCTCTGACATTTTTAATTCTGCCTTTATTAGGCCCCTTATCTCTTTACTTAAACATTGTGGCTGTTGTCGTTTTAACTGGATTAATTGACGGCTTAATCATGTATTTTGTAAAAAATGATTTAGACAGACTAATGGTAATAAGTTTAGTAACCACAATCACAATAATAATAGACTTGTTACTTAATTCTCCTTTGATGAAAAACTCTATATTAGGATATGACGTTATAAGCGGAGCTAGGTTCTATGGAATAGGAAATGAATACATGGGAGTCTTGATAGGTTCTTCAATTATGGGAACTATGGCATTAATTGAAAAATATAAAACCAAAAGCGTAAAAATTTTAGGCTTTATCCTTTTTACTGTTGCATTTTGGTTAATGGTTCTACCTAAATTTGGAGCAAAAGTCGGTGGATTTATAACTGGTTTTATGGCTTTTGGTTCCACAATTTTGATGCTCTTTGGAGTAAAAATAAATAAAAAGACCTTTTTAATAATGTTTATCTCTATGGTAATATTGCTATTTTTGATGTTTATAGCCTCAATGTTTTTTGGAACTACTACCCATATGGCTCAAACAGCTATTATTGTAAGAAGTGAAGGTATAAATTCTTTATTCCAAATTTTTGCAAGAAAGCTTCAAATGGAGCTTAAACTTATAAGATACACTATATGGTCATGGATACTTATAATATCTATTTTAGTACTATTTATACTATCTTATAGGCCAACGGGCGTACTTAAAAATATCTTTAAAAATTATAAATACGTGTATTACGGATTTTTTGGAAGTATCGTAGGTATGCTTTTTGCTCTTGCCTTCAACGATGCTGGCATTGTAGCAGCAGCTACTACCTGTATATATGCAATACCTCCTATTTTACTACTTCTTCAAAGAAAAGTATAACTTTTTGGTTCCTTTTAAAGTATATGTTATAATTTATTATTGTAGCAATTAACCCGGTAAAAAAAGGAGATGATAATGTGGTTTTAACCTCCCTAGAAATTCTCGCTTTTTCTTTTATAGCAGGAATTTTTGGAGCTCTTTTAGGACTAGGAGGAGGAATAATTGTAATTCCAGCCCTTACTTTGTTATTAGGTGTAGATATCAAATACGCTATAGGTGCAAGTATAGTTTCAGTCATCGCAACTTCCAGTGGGGCAGCAGTCGCATATGTAAGAGACAAGATTACAAATTTGAGAATAGGAATGTTTTTGGAAATCGCTACAACTACAGGAGCTATAACAGGAGCCTACCTTGCTGGATTGATAAGTCCAAAATATCTTTATATAATTTTTGGCATTGTGCTTTTGTATTCGGCTTTAGCTATGCTTAGAAAAAGGCATGAAGAATTACCTCAAAATGTCGTATCTCACCCTTTGGCTAAAAAATTGAAATTAGAAGGGTCTTATTTTGATAAAGTGTTAAATAAAGAAGTAAAATACAAAGTAGCAGGAGTCTACAGTGGATTTGGAACGATGTATGCTGCTGGTGTTTTATCCGGCCTATTAGGAATAGGAAGTGGTATTTTTAAAGTTATGGCAATGGATTTATTTATGAAATTGCCTATGAAAGTCTCTACTGCTACAAGCAATTTCATGATTGGTGTTACAGCTGCAGCCAGTGCAGGTATGTATTTAATGAGAGGTTATATAGACCCAAAAATAGCCGGTCCAGTAGCTTTAGGAGTTCTGTTAGGAGCAACGTTAGGAACAAGAATAATGGAAAAACTTAGAAATACCACTATAAGGAAAATATTTATACCTGTACTTGCTTACATCTCTATTCAAATGCTTATAAAAGGCTTGGGGGTATAAAACTATGGAAAGAGAAAGCAATAAAGATTTAATATTAAAAAAAGAAAATGAAAAAATAATGGCTATGGAGCTTATAATAAGCAAGGCTTTAAATATAGGGGTTAAAACCAGCGCGTTTGTCATTCTTATAGGACTTTTAATGCTTATAATAACAGGGAAAAGTGGATATCCTATTGGTTATTACCCCACTTCCCCAGGGGAAATTTTAAAAGGTTTCATATCTTTAAAGCCTTATGCTATTATCCTTACCGGACTTTTATTGCTTATATTAACCCCTGCATTTCGTGTGGCCGTTTCGATAATTACTTTTTTATGCGAAAAAGATTATTTATACACGGGTATTACTACACTTGTTTTTATAATCTTGATAATAAGCTTTATACTTGGAAAAATAGAATAAAAATAGAGAAAATTTATTCCTCTATTTTCTCCAAGTCCTCCCCAAATAGTTTCTCCTCGTAGGTTTCTTCAGTTTCTTCTCTTTCTTCTATAACTTCCACTTCTTCAGGATCATACTCTTTTATTATCTCTATTCCTTCTACATTTTTCATTTTTACTTTGAGTTTTCGCCTAATTACATCTACTTCTGCAACTTTCATTTCTTTATCTCCAGCTCTTATTATACTACCAACTTTAGGAAGCTCTGCTCTAATTTTTTCATACATCTCTTGTTCATACTTCAAACAGCACATTAATCGGCCGCAAATACCTGATATTTTGGTGGGATTTAAAGATAAATTTTGGTCTTTAGCCATTTTGATAGAAACAGGCTCAAATTCCCCTAAAAAGGAGGTACAACATAGAGGCCTTCCACAAGGTCCTAAACCTCCTATGATTTTTGCTTCATCTCTTACCCCTATTTGCCTTAGTTCTATTCTCATCCTGAAAACTGCAGCCAAATCCTTCACTAATTCTCTAAAGTCTACTCTACCTTCTGCAGTAAAATAAAATATGACTTTGGTATTATCAAAAGTATATTCTACATCAATTAAATTCATTTCCAAACCATGCTGCCCGATTTTTTGAAGACATATTTCAAAAGCCTCAGCTTCTTTTTTCTTGTTTTCATAATAATGTTCTACATCTTCTGGCGTCGCAATTCTTATTACTTTTTTTAAAGGAGCCACAATCTCTTCTTCTGGTACTTCTTTTATACCGACAACTACTTCGCCAAATTCTATTCCTCTTATTGTTTCAACTATAACTTTATCGCCTACTTTTATTGACAAATCCCCGGGGTCAAAATAATATATCTTCCCTGCTTTTTTAAATCTCACACCTACAACAGTAACCAAAATTATAAACCTCCCGCCATATCTAAAAGTAGATTCTCTACCGCCAATTGATAGTTTATATTTGAATTAATTTGTAAGTTAAATTGCTCTATTCTATTAATTATATTGTTAAGTCTATCGATAGTCAATTGAGATTCCATTTTCTGTATTTCATCTAAAAAATCTATATTTTTTATCAAAGAGACATCTTTTGTAGCTTTAAAAACCAACAAATCCCTCATATAAGAAAGCATAATTTTCAAAATTCCTTCTATATTATCTTTATTTTTATCAAAAAATTCAAACTCATCTATCACTTCAAATCCCTTTGTCGTAAGAATCTTTTCTATTTCTTGTATTGTCTCTCTTCTAAAATTTAAATATTCATTATCAGTTAATTTGTTAGCTTGAGCAAAATTTCCATCAGCAATATGAGATAACACTTCCGCATCTTTTTCAGAGATATTGTGTTCAAGCATTAAATAATTCTTTATCGTATTTTTACTTTCTTTATTAAAACGGACTATATTACAGCGAGAAACAATTGTAGGCAAAAGCTCTTGTTGTTGGGATGCAATCAATATAAAAAGTCCATATAAAGGAGGTTCTTCTAAAGTTTTGAGAAAGGCGTTTTGAGCTGCTACAGTCATTTTATCAGCTTTGTCTATAATAAAAATCTTTTTGCTAGCTTCATAAGGTCTTATATTAATTTCATTAGTTATATATCTTATAGTATCCACTTTTATAGAATTCTCCTCCGGCTCTATAAAAAACACATCTGGATGATTTTTATCCATTACCTTGAGGCAAGAACTACACCTAAAGCAAGGCTTTTCAATTTCCCCTCTACAATTTATCATCATGGCAAAATACTCTGCCATAAATCTTTTCCCTAATCCTTCTTCCCCTACAAACAAATAGGCATTTGAAATTTTATTTTGAGATATTATATTTTTAAAAATATTTAATACGGCTTCATGCCCATAAATCCTATACACGTTATCACCTATGAATATATGTCTATTAATAATCCTCTTATATCATCTATCATTTTTAAAAGTTCCAAGTGTTTGGAGTCTTTTAAAAACTCTTCTGTAAGCTTTTCTAATTTGTCATTTACTTTTTCAACTAGAGAATAAATTTTCTTCCTACCTCTTGAGTCGACATATTCTTTTTTTGTGTATTTTAACATACCATTTGTCGTCTCTTGCAAAAACTTCTTTACAAGTTTTTTGTAATTAATTAAGTCCTGCAAAGTCAAATTTTCTTTTAATTTTTGTGCTGCACTGTCTATCTCCGATAAAATCCCATTTAATTTGTCTTGATGAAATTGATCTAATTCTTCATCAAAAGTATCAATAAATTTTTTAGTAACTCTATAAGACTTATTGTACTCGCTTTTTATATCAGATGAAATCTTCGGAGATTTTACCTCTTCAATTCTCATGTCAAACACCTTAAATTCTGAAGAATTTTTCTACATTTATTACAAAAACTGTAGCTCCACCAATCGTAACTTCAACAGCTTGTGGCAGAAAAATGTCTGTAGCACCACCCATAGGTGTAGGAGAAGTAATTATTCTATCGCGAGTTTTACATTTTTTCTCTATTATGCTGATAACATCATCTAATTTTTCGTCTTCTACACCTATTATCAAGGTTGTATTGCCAGACCTTAAAAATCCCCCAGTAGATGCTATTCTCGTAAAGCTAAATCCTCCCTCAGTCAAGCCATCCATAAGTCTCCTTACATCTTCGTCCTGCACAATAGCTAATACTAATTTCATGTTATGACCCTCCTTACAAATATTTTTTTACTACATCAAGTATGTCTTGATGCACTTTCATAAGCTCTTGCATTCCGTCTATAAATACAAACCTTTGAGGAAATTCTTTAATTAACTTAATATAACCTTCTCTTACTTTTTTATGAAAATCCCAACTTTCTCTCTCTAATCTATCTGCTTCTCTTTTGCCTCGTCTTTTCATTGCTTCTTCAGGAGTAATGTCTATATAAATTGTTACGTCAGGCAAAATCCCCATTGTAGCTATTTCGTTAATTATCTTAACCTTTTCTATCCCTAAGCCTCTCGCATAACCCTGATATACATAAGAACTGTCCACAAAACGGTCTAAGAGTACAATTTTACCCTCTTCAATGGCCGGTAAAATTTTTTCCTCCATCAGCTGAGCTCTAGAAGAAGCATATAAAAGCATCTCTGTAACTGGAGAAATGAAATTATTTTTATCCAATAAAATATCTCTAACTTTTTCTCCAACTTTTGTGCCTCCAGGCTCTCTCAATACCAAAATATTATAACCCTGTTTTAAAAGATACTCCTTCAGAAATTTTATCTGAGTAGTCTTACCGCATCCATCTATTCCTTCAAAGCTTATAAATTTTCCTCTCATATTTCACACACCAATAGGTTGTTATTTTTAAGACCTAATACCTTAATACCTTTATTATATAACACATTTATATATTTTACCATATCTTTTTTTATGCGCTCTCCTGGACAAATAAGCGGAACACCTGGAGGATAAGGGATAATAAAGTCTGCAGAAATACGACCTTCTGCTTCTTCTAAAGATATTAATTTAGTTTTTTGCCTTACGGCTTCAGAAGGTTTTAAAACAATTTCTGGAGTATCAGGATAAGCTGCCACTTCTTCAGCTGTTTTTTTATCTTTTTTTACATTTTCAAGCCCTTTTATCCCCTTTATTAAAAGGTCAACCTTTTCTTTATCATCCGCTAATGTAACCATGGCAAGCATATTAAAAGTATCAGCCATCTCTACTTGTATATTAAAATTCTCTCTCAAAAATCTTTCTGCTTCAGGCCCCGTTATACATAAGTTCTTTACACTTACAGTAAGTTTAGTTCTGTCAAAGTCAACAATGCCAAAGCTACCTACTATTTCTTCTCCTAAACACCTTATTTCCCCAAGAGTGTTTATCTCATGTCTTGCATAATCAGCAAGAATAATTGCTTTTTCTAATCTTTTTTTGCCTTCTTTCTCCATATAATCTCTTGCAAGGTCAAGAGAAGACATAAGAAGGTAAGAAGGAGAGGTTGATTGAAAAAGGCTTAAGGAATACTTTAAGCGATCCATGTCTATTCTATCGGAATTTAAATGGAGTATAGAGCTTTGAGTAAAAGAAGACAAGGTTTTGTGTACACTCTGTACCACAATATCTGCTCCTGCCTGTATAGAAGAAAGAGGCAAATTATTAGAAAAAGGAAAGTGAGCTCCATGGGCTTCATCTACAATTAAAATTTTATTATATTTATGAACAATGTCAGAAATTCCTGTGATATCGCTACAGAACCCGTAATAATTGGGATAAGTCATCACTACTGCTTTTATAGACTCATCCTTTTTTAAATATTCTTCCAGTTTGTTTATATCAACTCCCATTGGAATGCCGTCTTCATAATCAATTTCCGGGTTTATGTAGACAGGTACTGCTCCTGTTAGTACAAGGCCATTGTACACAGATTTATGAGAATTCCTCATTATAAGCACTTTATCGTCAGGATTTAAAGCTGCGTACATCGCTGCGTATATGCCGGATGTCGTCCCATTTACAAGAAAAAAAGACTCTCTTGCCCCAAAAGCTTTTGCTGCAAATTTTTGTGCCTCCAGTATGGGACCTTCAGGATTGTGAAGATTGTCAAGTCCTGGTACTTCTGTTAGATCAATCTTTGCCAAATTAACGAGATATTCTCCCGGAAAAGTACTTCCTTGTTTATGGCCTGGCATATGAAAAGGTATAATTTGGTTTTTTACATAATTCATAAGTGCTTCATACAATGGAGCTGTCATACAATACCTCCGTCTAATCGTAATTTTTCGTTATTTTGATTATACCATAAAATATAAAAACCGGATTCATATCCGGTTTTTATATTTTATGTCTTTCATATAGCCTTCCCATATGTCTATCATTTTTTGCCTGTAAAAATCATAACCATCATCAAAAGGAGACAAGTTTATCAATTTTTGTTGGCAATTTGCGCAAAGAAATTTCCCTAGCACTTCTACTCCATCTCGTAATTCCTGTTCGCATATAAAGCATTTCCTTTTTGTTACTATGCTTTCCATATGCAACACCATCTTTCAAAATTTTTCTAATGTAATTATTCCCTTTTGTGCAAAAATATATTCACCCTTTTTTGTATTTCCTAATTTCATTATATTTTTTCGCAAAAGAAAAAAAGCAAGTCTCAATGCAAACTGCACCAAGCCCTGCCTGTATTATTTAAAAGGCTCAATTAACTCCTTATATCTAAAGCAGCTTATTAAATGGTCATTTACTATACCTACAGCCTGCATATAGGAATATATGATAGTAGAACCTATAAAAATAAATCCTCTCTTTTTAAGGTCCTGGCTGATTTTATCTGATAATTCACTTTTAGAAGGTATATCTTCAATTTTTTCCCACGCATTTATTATAGGCTTATAATTTACAAAACCCCAAATATATTGATCAAAACTTCCAAATTCCTTTTGTATTTCTATAAACCTTTTTGCATTGTGTATTGAAGCCTCTATTTTCTTTTTGTTTTTTATAATTCCACTATTTTTTATGAGTTCTTCTACTTTCTTTTCGTCATATTGTGACACTTTTATAGGGTCAAAGTCAGCATAGGCCTTTCTGTAATTTTCTCTTTTTCTTAAAATAGTAATCCAACTAAGACCCGCTTGTGCCGATTCTAAAACCAAAAACTCAAAATGTTTTTTATTCTCATGAACAGGCACTCCCCATTCTTCATCATGATATTTTATGTAAATGTCGTCACTAAGACACCAAGAACACCTATCCATATTTCACCTCTTATAAAAGTAATGCTGCCGCTCCTAAAACACCCACGTTTTCTCCAAGCTCTGCTTTTACTACTTCACATACTTCAGCATTAGGCTTCAAAGCTTTTTTCTTTATTGTTTCCATCATTTTATTATAGAGCATCTCCCATTGTGTGGATACGCCACCACCTATGGCAATTCTTTTTGGATTATAAAAAGCCATGATATTTGAAATTCCTACTCCAAGATAAAAAGCTTCATTGTTAACCAATTCTTTTGCAAATTCATCTCCCAATTTTGCCGCTTCAAATACATGTTCTGATTTTACTACTCCATTTTTGGTTAAATCCCTTATCATTGTATCTTTCCCATTTTGAATTCCTTCTTGAGCAAATCTCGCAATAGCTGTACCAGAAGCAAAAGCTTCAAAGCATCCATAATTTCCGCAATTACACCGAGGCCCATTAAAATTTATAGTATGGTGCCCAATCTCAGCTGCATTAGAATTTTCTCCGCTATAAAGTTTCCCTTCTATTATTACGCCACCACCAATCCCAGTACTTACAGTTATATAAACAAAATTGTCTATACCTCTTCCTGCGCCAAATAAATGTTCTCCAATAGCTGCAGCATTTGCATCATTTTCTAATTTTACTTCAACTCCCAGCTTATTAGATAAAATATCTACAATAGGGACATTGTCCCACCCCAGAAGATTAGGTGGGCTTATAACTACTCCTCTTTTAGCATCAAGGGGACCTGGAGATCCAATCCCAACTCCTTTTAAATCAGATAATTTTAATCCTGCTTCTTTTAAAATGTCATAAACACTTTGTTCGATTCGCTTAATTACTTCTTCTGGCCCTTTTTCTGCCATAGTAGGTATTTTGATGCTTTTTATGATATTGCCCTTCTCATCTACAAGCCCTGTACTTATCTTTGTCCCCCCTAAGTCCACACCGCATAGGATTCTCCCCATTTTTTATCCCTCCATTGCCATATTACTACCTTCAAAAAATTACATATATACCCTTCTGAATAAAAAACCTTTAAATAATTATAACATTACTAAAATTATTAATAAAGTCAACACACAAAAGAGAATGCCTTTTCAGGCATTCTCTTTTATTATTTTCCTAATAATTTCTTATATTCTTCGGCTGTCATTAAATTCTCAACTTGTGATTTGTTTTTAAGTTCTACTAATACAAGCCAACTATCATAAGGATCACTGTTTACTAAAGAAGGGTCATCAAGAATATTGTTGTTTACTTCAACTACTTTTCCATCCACTGGTATATAAACGTCAGAGGCTGCTTTTGCCGATTCTAGGACTCCAAGTACATCGCCAGCAGTGAATTCAGTCTCTACTTCTGGTAATTCAATGTATTCTATATCTCCTACAGAATCCTGTGCATAGTCAGTTATTCCTATATATGCTTTATTCCCTTCTATTTTAAGCCATACATGGTCTTTAGAATAGTATAATCCCTCCAAAACTTTCACTTTAAAAACCCCCTATTCCATGAAATATTTTGTTCATTCAAAAAGCTCCCAAACTTTAAGTTTTTAACAATAGTTTGTATTTAAGAAAATTACACTTTGTGTACAGACTCACCAAATCAGATAATCTAATGTGTTTGATTCGCCAAAAACATTATCTACGACGACTTCTGCTTGTGTTGAAGCAACAGGTGTCATCATAATCATACCTCTAAGAAATTATTTTCTCATCTCTTTCTATAAGATCAGCCCACCCATCATAATCTATCAACGGAATTTGGCTTTCACTCTCTTCAAATCCTCTTGCAATAAAATCTTCCTTAAGCGCGAAGAGCTCAACCCCTTCTTTTACAAGGCCCTTTAGATTTTTTTCAATTGCAAAAATGACCCCATCCTGTATGAAAATAACTTTATCCTGGGGCAGTGCAAGTTTCAACAAAAATTCTGAAAGTTTATTAGCCGAACTTTTCTTAACAATTATCAACGCCATATCTTTTCCCTCCTAAAAGAATACTACCTTATCGAAAGAATGTACAAACTCTGGAAGTTCCTCTTTTATTATCGTCTTTAAATTCCAATGAGGTTCAATTTCATTTTCTTTTATGTTATATTTTTCAAGGTCTTCTTTTACTGCATACACTTGAGTATTGTATCTCTCCAAATATTTAAATGTAATAGATAGCGGTAAACATCCAACTATTTCTGGTTTGCATTGTTTACGAACTGCAAGAACTGCTTCGTTTACAAAAAGTACAATCGGTTCAAGGTCTTCTCCGTACATACCAAAAGCACTTCTGAGAGCCTCATTTATCCAGATGCTCCCAACAGGCGAATTGTACACTGCAAATAAAACTTTTTTCATTCTTTACACCTCCTATGGCAGTAAATTGATGTACCTATCGGAATTGTAAATAAGTGCTGCCATTTCCGGCACTCCGGAGAAATCTGAACCTTCAATTTTCATATCTTCTGTAATTCCCCTGTATTGTGCGCAAAGACCGCAAATGTGAACCTCTACTCCCTTATCTGAAAGTTCTTGAAGTTTTAATGGAATATTTCTATCAATTTTCATGGGTTTTACTAGTTTATTTGTTGCAAGAACAGAATCAGCAAATAAGAATATTGAAACTTTATGCCCCCTATTCACAAGGATTTGTGCTAAATGCATCGCTGTGTCCATATCCTCATTTGTATAAGGGGGCACATTTACCTGTATTGCTATATGCATATTTATTCCCTCCTCTTAAAATTTCCTTGGAAGGGCAAAGCCCTTCCACAATTTATCTTCTTTCAAAAAGATACCACACCATAAACCAATTTCCGAGTATTGTAAAGATTGTAAAAATAATTGAGCTTATTGCTAGATGTGGAAGTCCAGAAAGAATATGTCCTATATTGCATCCTCCTGCACTTCCTGCACCAAATCCCATTAAAATACCTCCTACTGCTACCTGAACAAAAGTTTTTGGGTCTTTTGGAACTCTCAATCTGAATTCTTTTGCAAAAAGTGCCGCCAGATATGCTCCGACTATAATGCCCACTATCTCCATGCCCATCCAGTTGTACGGAATAGGCTTAGTAAGGTCTAAATTTGCAGTAGTGGTTCTGAAAAGATTCACCCAACCTCCTGTGATGCCAAGGGGATATGTCTTCTGAGAAAGATATGCTATAATTCCTACAAGTCCTAAAGCAATTCCACCTGTAACCCAATCAAGTCCTGAAACTTTCCTTTCCGTAGTCTTCCAAAATATTAATACTATCAAAAGTATCACAGCAAAAATGATTGCTACAATCCATGGATTAATATTTAAAAGATTTGCCAAAGTTAAATTGACAGCTCCATCTTTTGAAGCGTAAAACCCTCCCGGGTTATTAGTGGTAGTTATGGGTTTTCCCATCCAACTATTTACAAATGATAGAGGTCCTCCTCTTACGGCAGAAGCGGTGACACCAAAAAATACTGCGGCTACAAAAGCTGTTATATAACCTTCACCTATCCTGTAAGTAATACCACTGGCACATCCTCCTGCCAAGACCATACCCATACCAAATAAAAATCCTCCAATTATCTGTGCAAGAGGTACAAAAGCTATTGGATTCAATTTAATCCAGCCTAATTGAGCAGCTAATTGAAACCCTACTGTCTCCACCAGTATTGCAAGTAAGGCTAATTTTGTAAGATAATTATCTTTTGTCATCTTCACATCTCTTATAGCTGAGTTAAAGCAAATTCTACCTCTTTGTAAAACTATTCCAAAAAGTATTCCTACTAAAAGTCCCTGTACCCTCGGATCCATAAAATCTCCCCCTCATCTTATCAAAGCTTTTTAATAAGAATTCTCCACTCACTGGGGCCAATTTCCTCAATAGAGATGACTTCCCCTCCTATTTCTTTAACCCCAGATGGAATTCTCTCTTTGGAAAGTGCATAGTCAATTAACACTTCAAGAATTTCTCCTGATTTCATCTCCTTAAGTTTTCTTCTCGTGTCTACATCAGGAACTGGACATACTTCCCCTCTTTCGTCTAAAGTATAGGTGGGTTTAACATCATTTCCCATTTTACATACCTCCTCACTTTGTTATCATTTTAACATTTCAATTTTATTATACTATAAAATTTTCCCTATATATTATTTGAAATTCTTATGTGATATTAGTTTTACTTATAACAAACTTTGTAGTATAATAAAACTTAATCAAGCGAAACGTTGTACTGCGATAGCTTTTTAACAAACAGGGGGGGTCATTGTGAATATTGAAAATTTGAGAGCATTTTATAAAACTGTATACTATAAGAGCATTTCTTCCGCAGCAAAAGAATTGTATCTCTCACAACCTGCTATAAGTCAACAAATAAAAGCGTTAGAAAAAGACTTAAAAGCTACTCTTTTAAAGCGTAGTAACAGAGGAGTCATTCCTACCCCAGCTGGGGAATTGGTGTATCAGTATGCAGAGAGGATATTAAATCTATGTGACAATATGATTAAAGACTTAGAGTGCTGCGAAAATGACTGTATAAATAGGCTTACAATTTCCTCTTGCCCCACTATTGGCCAATACGCTCTCCCTTGCACTCTTCACGAATTTAAAAGAAGGTATAAGAATGTGACAGTTCACGTAGAACATAATTTCACACCAGAAGTGATCTATAACATCAAAGAAGGAGGAATAGATATTGGGTTTATAGAAGGCTGTTACATAGATGAAAATATTTCCTGCATTCCTCTGGGAGAATTCAAAATGCATTTTGTCGCAAGTGGTAATTGGGAAGAAAAAAGCTTGTTAAAAAACAAATTATTGCGTTATAATTTTTTTATAATACATAAAAAATGCGCTCTAAGAAAAGTAATTGAAGAAACACTTTTAGCCAATGGAATTGACATCAAAAAATTAAAAATTGAAATGGAATCTCCCTCTATTGAATCGATAAAGTCCTCTGTAGCAGCAGGACACGGTTTGTCTATTTTACCCTATATAGCCATAAAGAAAGAATTATATACTAAGACCTTGTCTATAGTTCAGGTTGAAAACATAGAATTTAATTACACTTATTCAATCATATATAATAAAAAGATTTACAAAAAATCCAAGTTCGATTTCATCGACTTTATAAAAAACAGCGGTAAAAATTTTTTCTGCTAAAGGTGATGCAAATGGTTCATGAAATCATGTGTATGGGGGAAATCTGTCCTTTGCCACTTTTAAAAACTAGAAAAAAATATGAAGAAATGAAAGAAGGAGATGTATTAAAAGTGGTTGTAGACCATCGCTGTAGCTTGGACAATATAGAAACGTACTTTTCTAAAATAGGTTGCACTTTAAAAATAGAGGAAGTGTTAACTGGCGTCTGGGAAATATATATAAAAAAATAAACTCCTATAAAGGAGTTTATTTATAAAGGGGGCTTTATAAAATTTTACCGGCAGCGACCTACTCTTCCGCGAAAGCAGTACCATCGGCGCTGGAGGGCTTAACTTCCGTGTTCGGAATGGGAACGGGTGTTTCCCCTCCGCTATCGCCACCGGAAATCTAGACCCTCAAAACTGCACAAAGCCAAAGGTCAAGTCCTCGACTGATTAGTACCGGTCAGCTAAAAGTGTTTCCACTCTTACACCCCCGGCCTATCTACCTCGTGGTCTTCGAGGTGTCTTACCCCGGCACTCAACTCTACTCACTAGTGGAAAGACTATTCTTTATCCTCTCTTTTAGCCATCTACGCCCTTGTCCTGACTTTTTTAAATGTTTCTCCCTTATCAACGCATCTTTTTTATCTCTATATGCTTCATAGTATACTAATCTCCATTTTCCTTCTCTTGTACTCTTTATTTCTTTTCGTTGATGCGCTAAATACCTTTCCTTTATATTAGACGTATAGCCTATATATATATCTTTCCTTTTTCATTTGTCAGGACATACACATAATACATCTTGCCTTCCTCCAGTAAGTATAGTTGAGTGCCGGGTGGGAAACCTAATCTTGAGGCGGGCTTCACGCTTAGATGCTTTCAGCGTTTATCCACTCCGAACTTGGCTACCCAGCTGTGCACCTGGCGGTGCAACTGGTACACCATCGGTTCGTCCATCCCGGTCCTCTCGTACTAGGGACAGTGCCTCTCAAGTTTCCTTCGCCCGCGACGGATAGGGACCGAACTGTCTCACGACGTTCTGAACCCAGCTCGCGTACCGCTTTAATGGGCGAACAGCCCAACCCTTGGGACCTACTTCAGCCCCAGGATGCGATGAGCCGACATCGAGGTGCCAAACCTCCCCGTCGATGTGGACTCTTGGGGGAGATCAGCCTGTTATCCCCGGGGTAGCTTTTATCCGTTGAGCGACGGCGTCCCCACTCACTGCCGCCGGATCACTAAGCCCGACTTTCGTCCCTGCTCGAGATGTCTCTCTCGCAGTCAGGCTACCTTCTGCCTTTATACTCTCTCGCGCGATTCCCGTCCGCGCTGAGGTAACCTTTGGACGCCTCCGTTACCCTTTAGGAGGCGACCGCCCCAGTCAAACTGCCCACCTGCCATTGTCCCTACGCCGGCTCCACGGCTATAGGTTAGAATTCCGGTAATCCCAGGGTGGTATCCCAACGCCGACTCCAGTAAGGCTGGCGCCCTACCTTCTCCGTCTCCCACCTATCCTGTACAAGAATTACCAAAATCCAGTGACAGGCTACAGTAAAGCTCCACGGGGTCTTTCTGTCCAATCGCGGGTAACTCGCATCTTCACGAGTACTACAATTTCACCGGGCCCCTCATCAAGACAGCGCCCAAGTCGTTACGCCTTTCGTGCGGGTCGGAACTTACCCGACAAGGAATTTCGCTACCTTAGGACCGTTATAGTTACGGCCGCCGTTCACTGGGGCTTCGGTTCAGAGCTTTTACCCTTCCCCTTAACCTTCCAGCACCGGGCAGGCGTCAGCCCCTATACTTCGTCTTCCGACTTAGCAGAGACCTGTGTTTTTGGTAAACAGTCGCTTGGGCCTCTTCTCTGCGGCCTTTCGGCACTCCTTCTCCCGAAGTTACGGAGTCATTTTGCCGAGTTCCTTAATGAGGGTTCTCCCGCTCGCCTGTGGATTCTCTCCTCGCCTACCTGTGTCGGTTTGCAGTACGGGCACCTCGGACCTCGATAGCGGCTTTTCTCGGCAGCTGCTTCGGTGGCTTCGCCTTACGGCTCCCCTTCTCAGCCCCCTGCTAGTACGCGGATTTGCCTACGTACCCTTCGGTGACTGATTGGACGTGCTCTACCAACCGCACGCTCCACCTATCTCGCTGCGTCCCCACTTCTCTTAACGGCCCTCGGTGGTACCGGACTCTCTACCGGTTCCCCATCGCCTACGCTCTCGCCTCGGCTTAGGCCCCGACTTACCCTGGGTGGATTACCCTTCCCCAGGAAACCTCAGGCTTCCGGCGGTAAGGTTTCTCACCTTACTCTCGTTACTCATGCCGGCATTCTCTCTACTGTACAGTCCAGCTTCGCTTACGCTCCACCTTCTACCCGTACAGTACGCTCCCCTACCCCACCGCTCCCGCGGTAGCCCCAGCTTCGGTGGCATGTTTGAGCCCCGTTCATTTTCGGCGCAGGACCTCTCGACCAGTGAGCTGTTACGCACTCTTTAAATGTATGGCTGCTTCTAAGCCAACATCCTGGTTGTCTTCGAAGTCCCACTTCCTTTTCCACTTAACATGCCCTTTGGGACCTTAGCTGGAGGTCTGGGCTGTTCCCCTCTCGACTACGGATCTTATCACTCGCAGTCTGACTCCCAGGTATTTGCCTATGGCATTCGGAGTTTGATAGGGTTCGGTAACCTCCTTGGCCCCTAGCCCATTCAGTGCTCTACCTCCATAGGCCCTACCCTGAGGCTAGCCCTAAAGCTATTTCGGGGAGAACCAGCTATCTCCGTGCTCGATTGGCATTTCACCTCTACCCACAGCTCATCCCATGGCTTTTCAACGCCAACGTGGTTCGGGCCTCCACCAGATCTTACTCCGGCTTCACCCTGGCCATGGGTAGGTCGCACGGTTTCGGGTCTACGACAGCAAACTCTCGCCCTATTCGGACTCGCTTTCGCTTCGGCTCCGCTTTACGCTTAACCTCGCTTGCTACCGTAACTCGCCGGCCCGTTCTACAAAAAGTACGCCATCATTTGCCTTGCGGCAAACTCTGACTGCTTGTGGGCATATGGTTTCAGGTTCTATTTCACTCCCCTCCCGGGGTTCTTTTCACCTTTCCCTCACGGTACTTTCCTCTATCGGTCACTTGGTAGTATTTAGCCTTGGGAGGTGGTCCTCCCTCCTTCCCACAGGGTCGCCTATCCCGTGGTACTCTGGTACC
>NZ_JOOI01000002.1:357500-387500 GCF_000806225.2 Thermoanaerobacter sp. YS13
TAATTTTTCAGGGTCTCTCAAAATTGCAGCTGGATGGTAAGTCGCTATTATTTTAACGCCTTTTCTTTCAAGCCATTGTCCTCTCATTGCTGTTATTTTGAAGTTTTTATCTATTATAGCCTTTGCTGCAGTAGCTCCAAGACAAACTATTATTTTAGGAGCTATTATTGCAACTTGATTTCTTAAATAAGGCAAACAAGCGTCAATTTCACTCTGTAAGGGCACTCTATTATTTGGGGGCCTGCATTTTACTATGTTGGCAATATAAACTTCTTCTCTTTTTAATCCAACCTCTTCAAGCATTTTGTTGAGAAGTTGACCAGCTCTCCCTACAAAAGGTCTCCCTTGCAAATCCTCGTCTCTTCCTGGTCCTTCTCCAACAAACATAACTTTTGCTTTTAAATTTCCTTCTCCAAAAACCATATTAGTTTTCGTCTTACTAAGGTCACATTTTGTACAATGTAAACACTCTAAATATAGTTCTTTTAAGGGTAGAAGCGCCATTTTTGTCTCACCTTTTTAAATTAGTCTTATATTTTTCTTTCTCAATCTCATACAAATTATTGCCATAGATATCTATAGTAACAATAACAGGAAAATCCTCAACTAAAAATTTATAGATAGCCTCTGTACCTAAATCTTCATAAGCTACTATTTCTGCTTTTTTTACTTTTTGTGCCAGTAGTGCTCCTGCTCCTCCTATAGCAGTGAAATAGACTGCTTTATACTTTTTCATAGCTTCTATAACTTCTTTACTCCTATATCCCTTTCCTATCATGCCTTTTAATCCTAATTCAATTAATACCGGTGTGTATTTATCCATTCTTCCGCTTGTAGTAGGCCCACAACTTCCTACAACTTGTCCCGGTTTAGGAGGACAAGGACCTACATAATAAATTACACTATTTCTTATTTCGAAAGGTAATTTTTCTCCTCTATTTAATGATTCTATCATTCTCTTGTGAGCTTCATCTCTCGCTGTATAAATTTCTCCTGATAGCAAAATTAAGTCCCCTGCTTTAAGCTGGTTTACTATTCCATCATCTAAAGGAGTAGTTACTTTCTTGTACATCATTTTTCCTCCCAACAATATTATAATACAAAAGTAGCATGTCTTGTAACATGGCATCCTAAATTGACAGCTACAGGAAGAGAAGCTATATGGGTAGGATAAGTTTCAATATGAACATCAAGAGCAGTAGTACTTCCTCCCAACCCTTGCGGACCAACACCTAATGTATTTATTTCTTGCAGTAATTCTTCTTCTAATTGAGCTATCACTTCGTCAGTATTTCTTTCTCCCACTTTCCTCAATAACGCCTTTTTAGCAAGATAAGGAGCAAGTTCAAAATCCCCTCCAATTCCTATTCCCACGATCGAGGGAGGGCAAGCATTAGGACCTGCTTTTTCAACTGTTTCAATAACAAAATTTTTAATCCCTTCTACTCCGTCAGAAGGTTTTAGCATTTTTAAAGCACTCATATTTTCACTTCCTGCACCTTTAGGCATTACAGTTATTGAAAGTCTATTCCCTTCACAGATATGATAATGTATTATCGCAGGAGTGTTGTCACCAGTATTTATTCGCAAAATAGGGCTTTTTACAACAGATTTTCTCAAATACCCCTCTTCATACCCCAGTCTTACACCTTCATTTATCGCTTCTTCTAAACTGCCATTAACTATATGTACTTCTTGTCCTATATCTACAAAAACTACCACTATTCCTGTATCTTGACATATAGGCATTCTTTGCGTTTTCGCTATTTCAGCATTTGCAATTATATCTTTTAAAATTTCTCTACCCAATGGACTTGTTTCCTCTTTTATTCTTTCTTTTAAACTTTTAAATATATCTCGAGGTAATTCATAATTAGCTTCAATACAAAGCAATTTTACTATTTCTATAATTTTCTTTGCTTCTATCACTTTCAAAATTTTTCACTCCCTCTTAAGTTCCTCACAACTATATAATACTATTTTTTTAGAAATTTTTTAAGGAAAACTTGTTGAAGTAATTAGCGTTTTTGCAATTTCTTTTTAAATTTTTTATAATTTAAGGTATAGCTTTAATTGTAGTATACAATTTATTAAGTAAAGGAGGTCAAAACAGTTAAAATTAGTAGTAAAAAATGATATAATTTTAATTAGGTGATAATGAATGTTATTACCTATAAAAAAGGTTAAAGAGCTGCATGATATAAGCAGAATTACGTTAATAAACTGGGAAGTAGAAGGGTGGCAAAAAACATGATAGTAATACAGGCTAAACTCATTTTTTTAAATCAAGAAGACAAACAAATAGTATTAGACTTAATGAGAAGATGGTCATCATGCATGAGATTTGCATATAAGAGACTCTTAGAAGGTTATGATAGAAACACATTAAAAAGAGACCTTCAAGGGATTTTTAACTTAAACTCAAGATATGTAGATGATGCAATAATGAAAGCAAGAGGTGTATTAGAATCATCTAGACAATTAGACAACAATCCAAAGAAAGTCATTTTTGCAGGAAGAGACTTGTTTAAAAAACTACAAAAACGCCATATAAACGGGAAAGAATATCAAAAATTAAAAATTAGGTGGCAGGAGAAGAGAAAAGGAAATCTTTATTCAAGAGGAGATAAAAGCAAAAAAGGAAATCTCAACACAAGAATAGAAGTAAAAGAAAATGGTACTTTCTTAAGGATAAATGTAAGGGAAAGAAAATATGTATATGCCAGAATAGAGGCAGGATATAAAAAGAATAAAAGCAGAGAAGAACTCCTTCAGGAAATTGCCCAATCAAGCATACCCTACTCTGTAGAATTAAAACTTAAAAATGGCAGTATATACGCCTATTTTGCTATAGAAGAAGAATATCCAGAAATAAAAATAACAAAAGAAAAAGGAGTCATAGGAATAGACATAAACGCATGTCCAGACAACATATCATGGACAGAAACAGATGAAAAAGGCAATCTAATAAGCTATAATAAAATACCAATGCCAGAGCTTGCAAGTGGAAATAAAGACAAAAGAGAATATTTCAGATGGAAATATGCTCATGAGATAGTAAAAATAGCAAAAGAAAAAGGAAAAGCAATAGTAATTGAAGAATTAGAAATAAAAGAAAAAGGCAAAAGAGGAGACTTTTCAGGGAGAAAATCAAGAAGGATAAGACATAATTTTAGCTATAAATCACTTCTTTCAAAAATAAAAACACTAGCAAAAAGAGAAGGGATAGAAGTAATAGAGGTAGACCCTTCTTACACATCAATAATAGGCATGTTAAAATATGCACCACAGTATATGATAACAAAAGATATAGCAGCAGCCTATGTAATAGCAAAAAGGGGATTAGGACTGCAAGAAAAGATACCAGACAATTATATAAAGTTTCTCAATACATTAACTGTAAATGAATTAGAAGAATTAAAAGAGCAGGTAAAGAAAACAGTCAGAAACAAGCATATAAAGAAAAAGCACATAAAGGAAATAAATAGAGCAATAAAATTTTTACAAAGCCTTGAGAGTGAGCCAGGAAGGGTGCTAGAACCTCTGGATGGAACAAGTTTTAGTGCCTATGATTTCTGGCGAGTTCTCAAGGTAGCGGTGGTAACGCCACTCTCTCCTGAGAAGGTGCCAAGAGACTTCTCTACCCTGAAGGAATTACTAATTCAGGGTAAGTGGGGAGACCCGGATAAGGGCGTGAGTTCCTGTTTCTTGGGGCAGGGGCTATGGCTTTCCCAAATACCGCCTGCTGGGGCTGGGGAAAGTCTGAAGGGCGGACTACAAATACCCCAGCTATCTAAACTGTACATTTTTGTACAGTTTGGGTAACCAGGTTATGCCATTGAAATGTACTGTGTGCCGTAAACCAGCAATTGTAAAATTCCCCGCTCATAATTCCGCCTTTTGCGAAGAACATTTGGATGCTTTTTTTATGAGACAAGTTGCCAAAACTATTGAAAAATATAAAATGCTGCCTCCGAAAGGGCGCGTAGTTGTTGCAATCTCAGGGGGAAAAGATTCCTTAGTCACTACTTTTGTCTTAAAAAGATTAGGTTATGAAGTGCTGGGCTTTTTTATAGATCTAGGAATAGAAGAAAACAACTTCTCTTCTCGATCTAGAGAAGTTGTGGAAAACTTTTGCAAAGAAAATGATATTCCTCTAGAAATAGTAAGCTTAAAAGAAAAATTTGGAAAAGGTATCCCAGATGTAGCTAAACACCAAGACAGAATATGTGCTCTATGTGGAGTTACTAAAAGGCATCTTATGAATGAATACACTTTATCTGTAAAAGCTGATGCACTAGCAACAGGTCATACATTAGACGATATGGCTAAGTTGCTTTTAGCAAATCTATTCCGATGGGACCTTCATCATTTATCAAAGGGAATTCCTGTACTCCCTGAAGAACCGGGATTTTCTCGAAAAATTAAACCTCTCGCTTTCCAAGCAGAAGAAGAGATAATTGCTTTTGCAAAACTTCACAATATAAAGCCTGTAACCGCAGTATGTCCTTATTCAAGAGAAGCAAAATATATAAGATATCAAGAAGCCTTAGATATGTTAGAGGAAAATTCCCCAGGAATTAAAAGGTCTTTTTATAAAAACTACACAAAATATGCCCATCTATTTGCTGGTACTTCTGCCCGTCCACCAAAAATAAATTGTGAGGTATGTGGTTTTCCTTCTGTTTCTCCCGTGTGTACCTTCTGCCGCACATGGATGAAAAATGACTAACAAAAAAAGCGCCCGTTAGGGCGCATCTCCATTTTATATATTTCCTGTTTTCTCTAAAATTCTGTAAAGCATAGCTGCTGCCTCTGCTCTTGTAGCGTTGTCTTTTGGCTTGAAAGTGTTATCTTCATATCCTCTTACTATTCCAAGTTTTACTGCATTCGCTACTACATTCTTTGCCCATTCGCTTATCTTGTTGTTATCACTGAAAGTGGTATTGCCTATGCTGTCCTCTTTGTACTCTGCAAGCTTTCCGTATACCCTCATTATTACTGCTGTCATCTCTTCTCTTGTTATTGGGTCATCCGGCCTCATATTCTTGCCGTCTCCTAACATTATCCCTTCTTTATATGCTGCTTCTATCGCGTTTGCATACCATACTCCTTCTTTTACGTCATTGAATTCTCCTTTGTATGGCTCTTCTTCTATCCCTAATGCCCTTATCATTAATGCTGCAAATTCTGCTCTCGTTATTTTGGCGTTCGGTAAAAATGTTTCACTGTCTATCCCTTTTATTATATGCCTTGATGCAAGTACATTTACTACGTCATATGCCCAATTGTCTTTTGTTACGTCTTTGAATTCTTTGTTGTATTCAAAGACTCCATATGTTGAGAAGTGTTTGGCTTCAAAGGTTATTGTGTTTGTCTTTTTGTCAATTCTTCCTCCTACGTATTCCCATTGATTTGTCTTCTCGTTTAAGTAGTATACTCCTAT
Source organism: Thermoanaerobacter sp. YS13 (assembly GCF_000806225.2). NCBI lineage: Bacteria > Bacillati > Bacillota > Clostridia > Thermoanaerobacterales > Thermoanaerobacteraceae > Thermoanaerobacter > Thermoanaerobacter sp. YS13. Next base: position 362,947 of record NZ_JOOI01000002.1, read on the forward strand.
TTTTCTTATGTCTTTTCCACCTTTTATGTTAAATGTCATTTTTACTGGTGACCATATTTTTATGTCTTTGTCTCCTGCTTTTATTGTTATGTCATAGGCGCTTGTTACCGGCTCGAAAGATGATGCAGTTATTTTGCCTTTGTTGTGTATGTTAAGTTTTATTGTTCCTGCTTTGCTTATGAGGTCAATTGCTTCTTGTGATACTGCTAAAGTTTTTGCATCAAATTGAAGAGCTACTTCGTCTGATTTTACTACTACGTTTTTGTTGTTCTCTGCTATTAAATTAAATACAGTTACAGGTATTTCTAATGCTTTTTGAGGTGTAGTTCCTATATTTGTTAAGTCAAATTGTACTTCTTTCTTTGATGTGTCTTTTATGTCTTTTGCTATTTTGTTTTCGTCTATTGTAAGTGTTGTTGTGTTATTTTCTACAACTATTTTGCCTTGTGATACTTCCTGAGATGGTTTCGTTGTTGACTCTAACCCTGGCGTAGGAGTTGGTTCTTTCCCCGGTATGGATTTTTCTCTTGTAACAGTTATTGTTATATCTTTTGTAAGCTCATTATTCTTGTCCCCACTTGGCTCTACATGTATTTTGATAGTATTTACACCATATTCCAAGGGAACTACTTTTGTAAATACTCCATTTTCTTGTTGCACAAAAGATTCATCATTTATAGTTACTTTCGCACCTTTGTAAGTATTGCCTTTAATCTCTATTTCACTAGTATTTGCATCAACAATAGTCTTGTCTTTTGGAGAATAGATATATATTGGCACATCTCTCCATCTTTGCACTGTATCATTTACCACCATTGTATTTGAACCCTGATTGACAACAGTTATTTTTCTGTTGTCAATCTCATTGCCGTACTCACCTTTTTCTACTTTATCCCAACTTCCTCTCACATATTTATATTCAATTTGTGTACCTTCATTCAAAATTAAGGTAATGCTGTATGTGCTAGATCCTGTCTTTGTCATTTGCTGAGCACTTGGATTCCAGAAAGCATCCGGGAAGTTTCCAGCAATATTTACACCATCATCAGGAGTATAATCTGGTACTGTCACATTAAATGTCACTTTTATAGGTATTATATCAGGTGTCGCTTTTACTGTATTTGATGCTGTCCTATTATAGGAGGTATCAACTGCCACAACTTTATAATAATACACATTGCCATTTACTACATCTGTATCTACGTAGTTATACACACTGTCAGACACAGTTGCAATCTTTATAAATGGTCCTGTCTCACTTGAAGACTTATAGATTTCGTAGCTGAAAATAGCAACATCATCAGCTGACGGACTCCAGTTAAGTGTAACTCTTGAGGATTCAATTCCTGGTTGTTGTAAGACTGGAGCTGTAGGTATTTCTACATCATTTGATGGCACAACAATAAACTGTTTTGCTTCATCTGTTTTTCCATCTGGTCCTTTTGTATACGTCCAATCATGGCCTTGGTTAGAAGAAAATCTCATAATATATTCCCATGTGCCTACCATATCAGGTACAAATTTAGCCATGTATTTATCATTATTCCCAGAATCCCCTACATATTGTGCATCAACCCACGTCCAGTCCTTATTTACTTCAACACCTTCCACCTTATTGTATACGGCATTGTAAACTGCATCTCCCACAGTATCTTCAATATACCTATATCCTAACTGCGCAATCATATTTTCTCCTTGGCCAGGTTTATTTGTAAGCCCATCTGCCCACACTTCAGCATACACTTCAACTGGATTATTTACACTTATTACATGTGTACCGACTTGATTCATATTTCCCGCCCATCCAATGGAAAATGCTGGATATGCCTCAACTTCATTGCTTAAAGCACTCTCATTTCCATCCCTATCTACAGCGGTTACAGCATACACATACTTTAGACCATTGGTAACCTCTGTATCAGTATAGGTGGTTTGCGTAACATTTGAAGCTATTTTTTCATATAACCCACCTTTAACTGTAGAACGGTAAATATTATAGCTGACTGCTTTATCTACACTGCCCCAGGATAGGTCTACTTTACCATTGCCTGAAACTACACTAAGGTCTTTTATTGGATCTGGTGCTGTCAAATTCTGTCCTTCATCTGATATAAGTATCGCTCCACTCATTTTTTCTACATTTACAACTACGTGTCCATCATGAATAGTGTATTTATTACCAGTCAAAGCATCAGTAAATGCTACACCGTCTCTTATAAACTTAGTGGTATCTATTGAAACCTGTTTTGCGTCACCTTTATTTATTACAACAATAGCCACACTGTCAGGATAAGATTTTCCAAAAGCATCTTTTCCATTTATGATTCTTCTTCCAAAAGCATAAACATCATCATTTGCATAGAGTGTTTCAAGGTCTCCTGTTTTTAAAACTTGATTGTCATTTCTTATATTTACAATTTTTTTAAAGAAATCCTGCAAATCAGTATCTTCTCTTCCCCAAGGGAATGTCCTTCTGTCGTCCGGGTCTTTTCCGCCAGATTGTCCTGCTTCATCTCCGTAATAAATAGAAGGCATGCCTGGATAACCTATTTGCAGTATTGCAGCAAGTTTAAGTCTTTTGACCGCAAGGTCTTTTGCTTCCTGAGAATTTTGACTGTTATCGGCAGAGTTGTATCCAAATACTGTCAATACCCTCATGGTGTCATGAGAACCTAAAAGATTCATAGTAGAATAAAACACTGGCAGAGGATATCTTTCATATATGCTCATAAGCCTTTGGGCAAGTTTTGCTGCATCTATAGGATTATGAACTGCATTTCCGTCATCAAATGATTTATCCAATATAAAGTCAATTACTGCATTTCTAAAGAGATAATTCATAACAGAGTTAAAAGAGTCTCCAAGCAAATCTAATGAAGCATCTCCCCAAAGTTCGGCAACCATCGGAGCATTCGGCTTTACAGTATTAATTGCATCTCTAAAATGAATCCAAAAATCATGAGCAACTTCATTCGCAACATCCAATCTCCAACCATCTGCACCTGCATTTTTGTCCCCATCAGGATTTAACCAATACTTAGATATTGCATTAGGATTATTTATAATAAAATCCGCCCAACTTTTGACATTATATTCACTGCCGTTTATCTGCCTTATCACAGGTAAACTGTCAAATCCCCACCATCCTTCATAGGTACCGTCAGGCTTTATCTCATACCAGTCACCAAATGGAGACTTTGACTGATTTCCCTGCTTCCATGCTTGATAAGCACCTAAAACTCCCGTGTTTGTGTATTTACCATACCTATCAAAATAAATACTGTCATCACTTGTATGATTGAAGACGCCATCAAGTATTACTTTAATTCCTTTTGCATGGGCATCCGCCATGAGTTTCTTAAAGGTAGATAAATCTCCTAATAGTTCGTCTATTTTTGTGTAATCGGTTGTATCATACCTGTGATTAGAAGGTGATTGAAAAATTGGATTGAGATAAATAACTGATATTCCAAGGCTTTTTAAATAATCCAATTTATCATCTATACCTTGTAAATCACCGCCAAAGAAGTCATTTGACCATATGCCATCCCCTGTATATCCTGGTTTATCTTTATCATTCGGATTATCCGGAAGGTCGTACCAGCTATCATGATATTCAACAGGATCAAAACCTCTGCTGTATTTCTTTAGATGGTCATTTGAAGAATCCCCATTAAAGAACCTATCAGGGAATATTTGATACATTACTGACCCTTTCATCCAATCAGGGGTGTCTAAGTTTTTGTCGTAGACAGTAAGTTCAAAGTCCTTATTTACTGTATCTGTGGCTTTACCTACGCCACCTAATTGTTCATCGTTATCTCCGTAATAAGCAGTTTTGGTTCCGTCTTTAAGTATAAAGTAATACCAAATTCTTGTGGGATGGTCAAAGCTTAACTTAACTTCCCAGTATTCATATTTCCCGTCAGGACTTTGACCAATTCTGTACATAGGGACTTCTATTCTTGTTTTCTTAATATCATCCCAATAGGAAATTTTAGCTGACTCAAGGTCGTGATTTTTTGCTTGTATTCTTAATGTCACAATATCTCCCGTTTTTATTGCACCGAAAGGCGAGCGGAAGAATGGGTTATGGGTGTCATGTCTTAAATCGTCATAATATATGTTATTATCAGGTCCTGTAAGAGGTGGATTATAATCTGTCCATATATTATGTGAAACCGAATCATAGTAAAATGTAATCTTAGTATCATAGACCACATTCAAAGGAATATTTGGCCCATTTTGTTCACCATTTAAGCCATAATTTATATCCCATGAGGGCCCTAAAGTCACTTTAAACTCATAATTCCCTTTTGGAACGTTTGCAGTGTATTCGTAAACATTGTTAAATTTATAATCCCTCATTATAGCAGTAGATGAGGCAGGGTCCCAGTTATTACCTGCTCCTATTGCTAATTGTATAGTGCCCACAATTCTCGGAAGTTTTTCTTCAGCAATTGATGTATATTTTGTGGAATCAGTAACACTTGAAGTATGGTAATTGTAATAAAAAGTCATTACGGCGTCTTTATCAAGATGAAATTTTAAATTATTTCCAAAACCATCTGGTATCCACTGACTCCCATTCAAAACTATTTTATACTCATAATCTCCTGCAGGTAATACGTTCTGTGTTGTGTATTCATAAAAACCATTGCCTTTATATGTCATTACTGTTATGTTGCTGTCGCCCTTCCAGTCGGTATCCCCAAGTTTTGACTGAAAATTGCCTGCAACAACAGCAGTTGCTGGCGCTGTATCTGTCTCAGCCTTTGCAAATTCCATAGGCATTGAGCCAAATACTGCTGTAAAAACTAAAAGAAAAGCCAGCAAAAATCCTAAAGCTCTTCTTTTAAACACCTATAATCCCCCTTTTCATTATATATTTTCTTAAATATTTTTTAAAAAACTAATTTTAAATCCCACCTCCATTTCTTTGGGGCAGTCGCTTTCATAAATTGTAAAAAGATAAATGTGTTTATGTACACATTTCCTTGTGCAAATTTTTGCGCAATCGTTTTCGCTATCTTAATTGTTATTATAGCCAACCTCATACATTTTGTCAATACCTTGCAAAAAAAGAAAAAGATGCATTTAAGCATCCCTCTTTGAAAATTCATATCTGCTTTAACCTTTGTGTTATCTCCATTTTATCTGCTTTTTCTGCTAAAAGTATTGTAAACAGTAAGAACAGCGCTCCAAATACTGCAATTATAGAAATATTGTGCAGTATTGCGCTAATATTGTTCCCAGATATTGCTTCCCTAAGACCTGCAACTCCATAAGTCATAGGCAGATAGGGATTTATTACGTTGAAAAACTTAGGTAAAAGTTCCATTGGGAAAGTTCCTCCTGAGGAGGTAAGTTGAAGCATTAATAATACTACTGCAAAGAATTTACCTGCAATGCCAAAGAGCATTACAAAAAGCTGAATTATAGCGATAAAGGTAATAGACATCATAGCATTTATCAGGTAATAGTAGAATAAATTATGCACCTCTAATTTTAGTCCTTCTACAAGCACAAAACTTGATACCACAGATTGTAATATGCCTACTAATGCTAAAGACATAAATTTTCCTAATTGTATAGAGACATTGTTCATTCCTTCGTATTTTTCTTTATCAAAAATATCTATCAAGAAGAAAAGTATTAATGAGCCTACCCACAAGGATAGAGGTATAAAATATGGTGCAAAACCGATTCCATAATTTTTAACAGGATAAAGCCTTCTAGTATCAAGTATTATAGGTTCATTAATCATATCCTTTTTAGCCGTTGTAATTCCTGATGAATCTATTTTCTCAGCTGCATCACTTAATTTTTGTACCAAAAGCCTCTGATTATCATATAAACTTTTTGCTCCATCTGCAAATTGCCTAGTTCCATCTTTAAGAAGCGCCATACCATTATATAGAGAATTAGCACCATTATATAATTTTGAGGATCCATCACTTAAACTTTTTATCCCATTATTGAGACTGTATAAGCCATTTGAAATTTCTTTTAATTTTTCTCCTGCTGTATTTATGCCTTCACTAAGCTGTGCTACGCCACTATACAATTTATTTGAACCGTCTACAAGCTGGCTTGACGCTTGAGACATATATGAAAGACCTGATGCTAAAGAATCCATACCATTATTAATTGTATTGGAAACCTGCTGCAATTGTGCGAGAACAGTGTTTAATTGCTGAACTTGGGTCAAACCGCTATTTAAGTTTTGATTCATGCTATTAATCCCTGTATTAGCTTGTGCGATTATAGCAAGTGCTTTTTGTAGTTCAGGGTCACTACTTGCTTCAGGATGTTTTGCAATATAATCTTTCAAAGCAACCTGCGCACTATCTAAAGCTGTAGAAATTTGGCCCAAGCCACTTTTAAGTTGCGAAACACTACCAGCAAAAGAAGAAACATTTTGCCCTACTTGATTGTATCCATTGACAAGAGAATTGATTCCATCTTTTAGTTTAATGACACTATTAGAAGCATCATTTAATCCTTGATTAATTCCTGTTATTCCATTTTGTAATGAATTCATTCCATTTAATAAGGCTCCTGTATTGCTTGCATCAGAAAATTTTTGAGAAAGGAGATTTGCTCCATTGTATAAAGCTTCTGAACCATTTAACGCTTGACTGATACCATTATTTAAGCTTAAAGCACCATCTTTTATTTGTTTGCTTCCATCTAAAGCTGTATTTATGCTACTATTTAATTTTTGTGCACCATTATACAACTCTAAGGTACCTGTTGCGAGTTTATTCTCTGCCTCTGAGGCTTCTTTTAAACCACTGCCTAATTCATCAACACTTTTAAAAATAGAGTCAATATACCCTTTTCTTATAGAATTTGCTATTTGGGTTTGTAAACTTTCTATAGCTTTATTGCCAATTTGTGTTGCAAGGAAATTTTTCTTATCATTGGTTATATACTCAATAGAAGCTTTTTTCGGAGTAGGAGAATCAACACTTATAAGATTTTGCGTAAAATCCTGTGGAATTCTAATAATAAAATAATATTTACTTCCTTTTAGTCCATCAAGAGCATCCTTATAATCCACAAAATCCCATTTAAATTCTTTGTTGTCTTTTAACTTTTGTACAACTTCATTTCCAAATTTCTCTTGTTTGCCATCGTATATTCCCCCTTTGTCTTCATTGACAACTGCAACAGGGAGTTTATCTAACTTAGAATAAGGGTCCCAAAAAGCGTATAAGTATAGAAAGCTGTAAAGTAAAGGCATAAAGGCAACAACAATAACTGCAACCCTTATAAACCTGCTTTTAATTATTTTTTCTATTTCTTTTGCTGCAACTTTAAATGCTTTCAATGTTTCTCCTCCTTTCATCGATTTTTAGACTGACCAGTCAGTACAGTTATTATTATATTCTCCTCTTCTCAATGTGTCAATAAAAAAGTACCTTTGATTTTAAAAATAAAAAACACCTCCTTTGAGGTGTATATTATCCTTAAAGTTGAAGCCCTTTTAATGCAAAATTAAATACACTATCTGTTATATCTTGTGGATTAAATTTCTCGTCACTATCTTCTACTACTTTCAAAGCCAAAATTGAACTTATCATGCCAAAAAAAGCTGCTGCTACTATCTTTTCATCGCAATCAGCAATGAGTTTTTGTTCCTTGCCTTCTCTAATAATATTTTCTATTAGCTCAAGATAAGTATACAATTTCTCCCTGAATTTGCGAGGAACTTCCCCATGACCCCATATTTGGCTTAGCAAAACTATTATAAAGTCGTGATTTCTGTACAAAGATGATTTTCCGTAGTTTTTCTACAGCATTATTTAGCTTGCCTATCTCTTCTATTGCCTCTTGTTTCAAAATCTTTATACCTTCATCAATTAAAAACTCCAATATGTCATCTTTGCTTTTAAAATGATAATACAAGGTCCCTTTTGCTACTCCAGCATTTTCCGCTATTTCTTCCATTGTGGTTTTGTAAAATCCACTTTTTGAAAAGGTCTTTATCGCCGCTTTAAAAATCTTTTCTTTTGTCTTATTCATTCTCCTTCATTCCCTTTTTAAGAAATTAAACATATATCATTTTAACTGTCATTCCGCCATCCACAATGAGATTCGCTCCTGTAATAAAAGAAGCTTCTTCCGAACATAAAAATAAACATGCATTTGCTACGTCCTCTGGCTTACCTACCCGTCCTGCAGGATGCTGCAAATGGTCCTCTTCTGTCAATTGGGGCTTTTTAGCTTCTCTACTTTTCTTCCATTCAGACACTTCTATCCATCCGGGACTTATAGAATTCACCCTTATTTTATCATAACTTAAACTTATTGCAAGAGAGTGGGTTAAGGCTATAATACCACCTTTTGAAGCAGAATAAGGTTCTGTATGAGGTTCAGACATAAATGCCCTTGTAGACGCTATATTTATTATGACTCCTCCGCCATTGTCTCTCATGTGAGGAGCAACATATTTTGAACACATATATGTTCCTCTTAAGTTCACATTTATGACTCTATCCCATTCCTCCATGGGCCTTGTGTAAATCGTCCCTCCTGCTCCAATACCTGCATTGTTTATCAAAATATCGATCTTGCCGTATGCTTTTATCGTCTTATCTACCATGTTTTTAACATCTTCCTCTAAAGAAACATCTGTATGTACAAAAAGTGAGTCTCCACCTTTAGATTTTATATATTCTTCATTTTCTATGCCAGCTTCATCGTCAATATCAGCTATAACTACTTTTGCTCCTTTTTCAGCAAAAGTTCGCGCAATACACCGCCCTATTCCTTGTCCTCCTCCTGTCACTATTACTACTTTCCCATTAAAATCCATAGTTAACCCTCCAATTTTTAATTATAAAAGAAGATAAGGTAACCTCATGATTAAAATTAAAAAAGCAAAGAGGTTTACCTTATCATAAATAGTATAACTTAAAAGTTTTATAAAAATCAATTAAATAGGTTGCATAAAGCACACCAATTTTCATATGGCATCACCCTTTTCAATTTTTATAAAAATTTTTGAAAGAAAAAGGAAAACTATTTAAATACACTCCCTGTGTGATTCACTATCATATCAGTTATAATGAGTGAAACTATACTTTCTGCTCCTTCATTTAAATTTACTCCCTCTTTAGTTATACCGTCGTAACAACCCCCTGTTTCCTCATCTATTAAGCTTTCATTCTTTGAATTTTCTCCCAAAAACCATTTGTAACATTTTACAGCTTTTTCTCTGTACTTTTTTTCTTTAAAAATTTTATAAGCTTCTGTGTACATAAGAGCAGTCTCACAAGCCTCTACTGGTTGTTCATCAAATTCTGCAGGTTTTTCATCTCCTTTTTTGTACCAACCTTTACAACCTATCGGCTTAAAATACCCATTTCTAAAAGTTACTTTTTCTAAAAATTCCATGCTTTCTTTTGCAACATCTAAGACTTCTTCATCTTTTGTAATAGTGTATGACCTAAGAAGAGCCCAAGGAAGTACAGCATTGCTGTAAGTCATTATATTTTCAAACCATTTCCACTCTCCCTCTTTGTTTTCCCTATATATTTGAACTATTTTTTTTGAAATAGAAGTTATCAAAATTTTTACCTTCTCTTTGTAAAATTCAGTAACATCAGAAGTACATAAAAGGCTTAATCCTATTAACGAATAAGCATTACCGCGAAGAGAATTTAAATTTGCTACATTGGGCAAAGCTTTTTTGATTAATGTCACAGCAACACTTTGATAACCATTAGACAAATTAGTATTTAATAAATATCCTAATGCCCATAAAGTTCTGCCAAAACAATCTTCTGAGCCAACTTCTTCAATAAATTCTCTATTGTAGTTCATAAAATTTCTAAAATATCCTTTGCCGTTTTGGGCATAAATCAAGAAAGAAAGGTATCTCTTTAAAAGATCAAGGTATTTTTCATCTTTGTAAACTTCATATAGCATTGAAGCAGCAATGAGAGCCCTTGAATTGTCATCAGTAGTGTAACCTTTTGTCAAATCAGGAATAGAGTAAAGGGAATGCTGTAAAATGCCTGTATCGTCCGTTAGCTTGAAAAGATGCTGAAACTTAGTTGCTAGTTTCATTATTTTAATTCCCCCTTCCTCTATATCACAACTTCCACAACTTCCTCCCTTGATTTAATGTCCAATACAGACAAAATCATTATGACATATCTGTAAGCAACGTTATTCCACATCATTGTATTCCCTAATTTTTTAATTTCTGATTCTATCTGCAGCCTTTTCTCAGGGTTTTCAAATATATACTCAATATGTTTAGCCAAAGACTTTGCATCACGGAAATTAGCAAGCAATCCTCTTCCTTCTCCTAAAATTTCTTCAGCATACATATAGGGAGTAGAAATAATCACTTTCCCTAAACCTGCTGCATATGCCAAAGTTCCACTTACCGCTTGTTCTTTATTTAAATAGGGTGTCATGTATATGTCTGACATCTTTAAATACTCTATAATTTCTCTTTTTGTAAGATATTTGTCCACAAATTTTACATTGTCTTCTACTCCAAGGTCATGGACTAGTTTTTGAAGTTTCTCCCTATACTCTTCCCCAAATTCCCTTTTTATATTTGGATGGGTTTGCCCTAAAATTAGGTATAATACATCTTTGTATTTCTCGGCCACAATGCTTATTGCTTCTATGCCGTATTCTATCCCTTTACCAGGGTTTATAAGGCCAAAAGTGCTTATTATTCTTCTGCCTTTAAACCCATATCTTTCTTTCAATGTTTCTTTGGGTAATACTGGAAAATTGGGCACGCCGTGAGGAATGACAGTGATTTTATTAGAAGGTATGTGATATATCTTTTCAAGAAGTGGTATAGTATTTTTCGCCATTGTCACTACTCTAACGCTTTTTTCCCCTAATTCTTTAAGTATCATAAGTTGTTTTTCATTTGGATTTGATAATACTGTGTGGACTGTCAAAACAAAGGGTATATTTAAATTGTCTACCAAATCTAATAAGTATTCTCCACTTTCTCCTCCAAATATTCCGTATTCATGTTCTATAATGAGCAAATCTATGTCAAATACATTTAATTCATGGGCTAATTTTACATAATCTTCTCTTACAAATTGTTGTAACTGATATTTAACATCGCTGTCATATTCGTAAGTTTTATTATCGTTTATTGCAATTACTCCTGCAAAATTAATAAGTTTTATCTTTTTTATTTCATTAACTAGATCTTGAGTAAAAGTAGCAATGCCACATTCTCTTGGTGGATAAGTGCTCAAAAATGCTACATTTCTCCCCAATACGCTCATCATATCACGCCCCCTTCTTAGTTTGTTTAGTATTAAGTTGTCAACGTAGTACTTGCCAATCTATTAGCTGTAAACACTGTATTTTTAACTTCCATATTCACCTCTACTATACATTCTGAAGTGACAACTGCATTCTCTAATCTTGCAAACCTGCGCACTTTTACATTATCCCACAATACACTTTGGGATACTTTGCTCTCTTGACCTATTCGACAGTTATTCCCAATTACTGTATACGGACCAACTGTAGCATAGGCATCAATTTCAGTATTATTTCCAATATAAGCAGGTCCTATCACTTTTGCGGTAGGATGAATTTTAACATTGTCTCCTAAAATTATACCTCTTGAGGAAGTAGTACTTACAAATCTTGATTTTCCTTTTAAAATGTCCTCATGAACTTTTTTGTATTTATCTATTGTACCTATATCTATCCAGTAGCCGTTAAATTTATAAATAGCCATTCTATACTCTTTTTCCAAAAGTTTGGGATATGTCTCTCTTTCTACAGATACCACTGTATTTTCAGGAATTTCTTTTAGCACCTCAGGTTCAAATACATATACTCCTGCGTTAATATATTTAGAATTGCTTTCGCCTGGTTTGGGCTTTTCTTTGAAAGCAGTTATAAAGCCTTTTTCATCAAATTCTATAACTCCGTACTGAGAAGTATCTCTTACTTCAATAGATGCAATAGTTACTTGAGCTCTTCTTCTATTGTGGTATTTTATCAAATCTGCATAGTCAATATCACTGACAATATCAGAGTTTAAAATGAGGAAAGTATCATCAAAAAATTTTTCGGCGTTTTTTATTGCCCCACCAGTTCCCAAAGGAGATTCTTCTGTAATGTAGTGTATTTTTACACCTAAGTAGTCCTCTTCTGGCTTGAAGTAATCTTCAATGTACTGAGACTTATAATAAGTACTTATTACAACTTCATTTATTCCACTTTTTTTAAGGTTTAAAATAATCCTTTCTAAAAGAGGTCTTCCCATGATAGGAACCATTGGTTTTGGCAGGTCATCTGTAAGAGGTCTTAGCCTTGTTCCCAAACCTCCTGCCAATAACAACGCCTTCATTAAAGACCCCTCCTTTATGAAGTTTTTCAAAAATTAAACTTAAAAACAAACGAAGGGCGTGATACAAGTGATATAATTTATAAGAATAATAAGAACTAAGAAGAGTAGAAATATATTAGCACTCTTAAAATTCGGCTGCTAATAAGTATTATAATTAATCCTTTTTGGCATGTCAAGTACTTTTCTGTAAATAAAAAACAGGCCTTTTAAAAGCCTGCTAAAATTTGATATCTTTCATCTCTAATATCGCCACGCCTATAACAGTATCCGCGCCTCCATAATAAACGTAAATAGTATCATCTTTTACTGCATTACCACAACTAAATACAACATTAGGAATGTATCCTTCTTTTTCCCACTGTAGTTCTGGCTCTAAGATAGGTTCTTTTTGCCTTGCAATAATCTTTGACGGATCTTCTAAATCTAAAAGGACTGCGCCCAATCTATATACATTATTGTCATCAGCTGCATGGTATATCAAAAACCAACCATCTTTTGTCCTAATAGGCGGCCCTCCAATTCCGACTCTCGCACTTTCCCACGTTCCAGGAATTGGCTTAATGATAGGTTTATGGTCATACCAATTTTTTAAATCTTCTGAAAAGGCAATCCATATATCTGGATACCTTCTATGAAGCATCACATACTTTCCATTGATTTTTTCAGGAAATAAAGAGGCGTCTTTATTAGGTTCATCTAAAACTACTCCTTTTCTCTCCCAATCTATAAGGTTTTTGGAGGTAGCCAAACAAATCCTATAGTCATCATGAAACCTGTCCCCAAAACCTGTGTACATCATATAATAAATGCCGTCAATTTTGACTATCCTTGGGTCTTCTAATCCTCTGAGCTCTTGTTCTGTCTCATTGCTCATCACTGGTTTGTCTAATCTCATAAAATTAATCCCGTCTTTGCTGACTGCATACCCCAGGCGAGAAGTATATTTCCCATATTTGGCGTGAGGTCCAATGTCAGTAGCCCTATAAATCAAGTGAAACAGTCCATTGTCATAAATTGCTGCAGTATTAAAAACTGCTGCTCTTTCCCATTCATTTTCTGCTTTTGGCATCAATACTGGCTTATCTGATAATCTCTTTAATTTTATCACTTAATACACTCCTTTTAAAATTTTACTTTTTCTTTTTCAATGGCTGCTACACCTATATGGGTATCTGCTGCTCCGTAATACACGTAATACATGTCATTCACTTCAACTGCTCCACAGCTAAATACCACATTAGGCACAAGCCCATTTATTTCCCAATCCAACTCTGGCTCTAAAATAGGCTCTTTTTGCCTCGCAACAACCTTTGATGGGTCCTTTAAGTCTAAAAGAGCTGCACCAAGTCTGTACACATTGTTGTCATCCACCCCGTGATATATTAAAAGCCATCCATCTTCTCTTTTTATAGGAGGTCCTGCTATACCAATTTTCTTTGACTCCCATGTGTAAGGTTTAGGGGACATTATAATCTTATGGTCATACCAATTTACTAAATCATCAGAATAAGCAATCCAAATATCGGGCATTCTTCTATGGAAAAGCACATACTTTCCATCTATCTTTTCGGACAAAAGTGCCGCATCTTTATTAGGTTCATCGAGAACAATTCTATGTCCTTTCCAATTTTTTAAATCATCAGACCAAACCATACATATTCTAAAATCCAACCAGTCCCTTCCCCCAAAACCTGTATAGAGCATGTAATACTTGTCGTCAATTTTTGTAATTCTTGGGTCTTCTACTCCCCACGCTTCTTGGGGTGGTTCCCCCACTAAAACAGGCTTGTCAAATCTTTCAAAATTTATCCCATCTTCGCTTACAGCATACCCAATTGAGGATACAAATTTATATTTTTCTTCTGGCTTTTCAGTATTCAAAACAAATTTATTATTAGAGGCTCTGTAAAACAAATGGAATTTATTATCTTCATATATTACTGCTGCATTAAAAACAGCCTCCTTTTCCCATTCATGCTCTTTTATTGGTGACAATATAGGTTTGTTACTAAGTCTTGTTAGCCTGAACATCTTTATACCCCCTTTTCCAGCAAAATTGCAACTACTCCATTAGCCTCTATTGTGAAATTTTCTAAATTAATCTGCCTTCCACCGATTAAATCTTGTATTTTCTCATTATTTCTTGTTTTTCTACTTATTCTTATTTTAGTATGAATATCTGTGTCTTCATGATTTATAAAGAGCACAAGGGTTTTCCTGCCATAATCAAACTCTTTTACTTCAATATAAGGAGATTCTACTTTTACGTTGTATTCCATTCCGCTCAGCTCTTTAGCATACTTATAAATCAAATAAGACCTGTCAGTCTTATATACATCGGGCATATAACTTAAATAGAGCTCAATAGGATACGTAACAAGAATAGCATTCCCTTTGCCATATTTATTCACAACTATTGCCGGGTTATTCTCATCATCATTTGCAATTACACGGCCTGTTGTCGGTTTTGCAATAAGTCTTTTATTAAATTTAAGAACTTTATAATTTAAATCAATTCCAAGTTCTTCACAATGCATTGATACTGTCTCATTTTTGGGCACCATAGAATATTGCGTTTTAACTCCAAAAACCTCATCAAAACCTTCTACAGAAATTCCATCGTATGATACATACAAAGTGCCACCATTTTTAACAAAATCCATAATTTTTACCCATTGGTCATAATTTAAATGCCCTTTTCTATAAGCAGAAGGTAGTATAAGCATTTTATACTTACTAAAATCTCCATCAGCTCTTACCAATTCAACATCTATACCTGCTTCCTTTGCCAGTATAAAACTATTTAAAAGAATCCTAAAATTTCTCTCTGGAGTATAATCGTTACCTACAAATAAAGCACTATAATACTTATCCGGAATGATTATCGCGGCATCGCACTTTTTGTGTTTTAAATCCTTATACTCAATTTTATTCATAAATTCAGAAAAAGCTTTTATTTCAAGTCCTGCTTTTTTAACTCTTCCATTAACTGCTGTTATACCAAATTGCGTTTCAAAGGGGGTAGAATTATAGGGAAGCCTTTCGCCAACAGAAAAATCTCCAAAACACCAGGCTATTGCACCTATCGATTCATTCGCAAGAAGGCTATACAGAACCACCTTGTAATAATTTCCCTCTATATCTTCACTCATCATAAGTGTAGTTGCACCAAATTCCTCCAGTAGCACTTCTTTGCCACCCATAGCTTTGGTAAGTTTAGAAGCAAAAGGTGCCATATAAGTGCTTCTTATAGAATTTACAGGGTCTATACATGTATCTGTATAAATTGGATATGCGTGCATACACAGAAAATCATTTCCTTCTTGCAAGTCTTCAGGATAAAAATTATTATCGGTAAGAAGAGATGCCTGGTGTATTCCAAGTGTTACGGGATGATTTTTGTCGTATTTTTTTATCTCATTTGATAAGACATAGTTCCACAGCCAAGCATCATGTCTTGACTCTGCTTTTACATAATTATCTGGCTCATTTGAAAGGTCCCAAAACAAAATAGCAGATTCATCTTTGTACCTCTCAGCAAAAAAGCGTACCAATTTAATTTGATACCTCAACATAAATGAATCACTGTATATATTCCTACCTTCTCTCCACGGCACATCCCAATTCTCACCGCTCATATGCCCCACAAAAAAAGTAGGCGCGATTTTCATATCAACTTCATGACATATTTTAATAAGCTCGTCAAACTTTTTCACCGCTTCCTCTGATATTACATCAGGCTTTGGCTGAAAATCCTCCCAAAAAAGATTTATTCTCATTACATTAATGCCTAAGCTTTTCGCTTCAATAAATTCACTTTTTATCTCATCATAATTCCACTCTTTCCACATTTCAATGCCATGATTTCTCGGCCAATAATTAGCTCCTATTATAAATTCATCTGCAAATTTTGCCATTTTTCTACCTCCGTCGTATTATTTTAAAACAAACTGTATACCTTCTTTAAAATTCTTGCTAAAAATTATAAATAAAATAAGTATTGGCATTGTCAAAATTACAGAAGCAGCATACATTGGTCCCGGATATGCACCATATGGTCCAAACATTTGTGCTAGCATAACATTAAGAGTAAGAAGATTTTGATCATGCACAACGAGCATATCCCACAAAAGCTCTACCCATCTTTCCATAAACAAAAACAAGAAAATAACTGTTGTAATTGATTTTGACATTGGCAAAACAATCTTAAAAAGTATTTTAATTTCATTCGCACCATCTATTTTTGCAGCCTCAATTAACTCGTTTGGGATTGCTTTAAAAAAATTTGTATACATAAATATCGCCCATAAACTTACAGACTTTGGAATAATCATACCCCAATAAGTATCGTATACTCCTAATTTTCTCACAAGCAAAAACGTAGGTATCAAAAGAATAATCGATGGATAAAACATCTGAAACATTATAATGTTATTTATTGTTCTACTTCCTTTAAAAACTATTTTTGACAAGGCATATGCAACTAATAATGCTGTAACCATCATTAAAAATGTTGATGAAACTGTTACAATAATACTGTTAGCAAAGGCTCTGAGCCACGGACGTGGTGTAACATCTTCTCCTCCATGTAAAAGCCAAATATAAGATTTCAATGTAATTCCTGTTGGTATTATTTTTCTATCAACTTGATCCCATGGTGCAAGCGAATTTAATACCATATACAAATATGGGTATACCATTATAATTAAAAAAATAATGGCTATTGTATACAATAATATAAGTTGCAATTCCTTATTTTTACTCCCAACCATAACTCTTCCCCCAAATTTCTAGCAATTTCCGAACAATTATTATGGTCACAAAAGTCACTACAGAATCAATAATTGCAATTGCAGAACCGTAACCCGCATTTAGCTTGCTAAAAGCTTGGTTATATATTTCTATTTGCCATGTATTTGTTGAAAATCCAGGTCCTCCACCTGTTAATACATAGGGTTCTGTAAATATTCCAAATACAAGTCCAACTGCCAATATAGTCACTGTAAACATAGCTGGGTATAGAAGTGGCAGCGTAATTTTAAAAAATTTTATCCACCCTGTTGCACCATCTATAGCAGCAGCTTCATATACCTCACCAGATATGCTCTCTAATCCAGATGTCAGTATAAGCGAATAATAACCCATAAATTTCCACGATATCATAACAGCAATAATCAATGGAGCAAGTATCTGTGAACCCAGCCAATCAATGTTTAAATTCCACGTATTTCTTAACCACACATTTAAAGCA
Organism: Thermoanaerobacter sp. YS13; assembly: GCF_000806225.2. Taxonomy (NCBI): domain Bacteria; kingdom Bacillati; phylum Bacillota; class Clostridia; order Thermoanaerobacterales; family Thermoanaerobacteraceae; genus Thermoanaerobacter; species Thermoanaerobacter sp. YS13. Next base: position 380,562 of record NZ_JOOI01000002.1, read on the forward strand.
CTGTTATATGATAAAATTCCCTTTACCACTACTGATGTAGCAACACCGGAAGCAAGATAGGGAAGAAAATATCCTACAGAAAAAAAACTTTTAAATCTTGGCAAACTATTTATAATAAGAGAAATTACCAAAGATCCAATTAATACCACAGGCACAAATATTATCATAAACTTATATGTTACAAAAAATGCCGCTTTTACTCCCGGACTTTTAACTGCTTGAATAAAGTTTAAAAAACCAACATTCTCATATTGAGGTGAAATAAGATTCCAGTTAGTAAAAGATAAAAATAATGCTCCAAAAAGCGGAATTACGAAAAATATTAAACTGTATACAAGGTATGGGCTGGCAAAAAGCCAACCCAATTTCTCTTGTCCTTTTTTCATTTAAGAACCCCCTGAATCGCCTTTTTCATATCATCCCAAGCCTTTTGTGCATCTACTTGTCCTGCCACAACAGGATTTACAGCTTTTTGGCCAATTAATGTCTGAATATCGTTAAATTTAGCATTATCAATAGGCGGAATAGCATTTGGTATAGATTCAGCATACAGTTGAAGCTCAGGATGATCTTTTAAGTAATTTTTAAATTGTTCGTTTGTATTGACATCATCTCTTGCTGGTGGAAGATTAGTAATTTCAAACCATTTCATATCATTTTCGGGATTAGAATATACCCATTTTATAAATTCCATTGCTGCTTTTTGCTTTTCAGGACTTGATTGTGCATATATTACAAGGCCTTTTGTATCTGCAAATGTTTTTACATTATCTGTACTCATTCCATCTGGCACTGGAGGTAGTGCAAGCACATAAGTTTTATTTAATTTAAGTTCTGGATATTTGTCCTTCCATGTATTAAACGTCCAAGGACCAATTGTTGTCCATACACTTATTCCTGTTTCAAAAGGATCCGTAGCTTTTTGCGTTAATATAAGCTTATTTTTTGCCATATCTTCAAGGAATTTAAGTGTAGCAACTCCGGCTTTATCATCAGCGACAAAATTATTTCCCTCTATGAATTTATTACCGTTTGAAGCTGCATCATAAAGCATAAAGAAGTCAAACCATCTTTTCCACCAGGTAGAGTCAATTAGATCTGGATTTGCCCATAAATATTTGTCAGGATATTTTTCTTTTAATTTTTTCCCTAATTCAATAATTTGACTATAGGTTTTGGGGGGTTCATTATATCCTAATTGTTTTAAAATATCGATTCTCCATGCAAAAAGCATTGCATTTGAATATATAGGCAATACATATTGATGTCCATCTGCAAACTTCCATGCCTTAATTGTGTTTTCCATATTTCTAGTTTTTATAATGTCATTCCATCCATTCATTGTATCAAGAGGTACTAATGCTTTACTGTCTACAAGTTGTGCCGCAAAACCACGGGAAATGTTTTCTGAAATTGTAGGAGCATTACCACCAGCAAGAGCTGCCTGAATTCCAGCTTCAGATGTTGGTGATTCAGGCATCGGGCTAACATTTACTTTGATGTTTGGATTAATTTTTGCATATTCTTCAGCCATCTGTTTCCAGAAAGTCTGTTGCGGAGGATTTGGAGCAGCCCAAAAATCGATTGTAATAGCTTTTTCTTTTGGTGTCTGTGATGCTTCATTTTTTTGGTTTGTACTAGTCCCACAGCCTGCCAAAAGTGATGCAGCAAGAAGTAAAATTAGAATACTTTTAGCTATTTTTTTCATAAAACACACCTCCAAAAATTAATTTTATTTAAAAAACAGCTTAATGCTGTTTTTATGTCCTCTAAAAGTTTTTAATTTCTAACTTCCCTTACAGATTCCCTCTCTATCAGCTTAACCTCCATCCGTATATGGTCACAGGGCTCTTTTGGGTTTTCCATCCTCCACAAAAGTCTTTTTACAGCTTTTACTCCCATAAGCTCTTTATTTATGCGAATAGTAGTCAAATGCGGTGTCACAATGTTACATATATCAATATCATCAAAGCCAACTACAGAGATATCGTCAGGTACTTTAATACCCAAGATACTGAATGCATTGTACAAGGTAATAGCAGCACTATCGTTGGAGCATACCCATGCAGTAGGAAGTTTATCTAACTTCGAGATAATATTTGCTACCTCTTTGTAGTTTTTGCTTAAAACATATTGTTCTACCTGTCCTATTACACAATATCCAGGATTTACATTAAATATGGGATCTACATTAAGTCCTGCATTTCTCATCGCCTCGTTAAAGCCTAACCATCTTTCTTTAAAACTTAAAGAAAAATCTATTTCACCAAAAAAACCTATTTGAGTATGGCCTTTTCGAATAAGATATTGTGTTGCCATATATGAGCCAGGCATATTTTGAGTTAATACAGCATCTGTACTTATAGTAAATGAAGCATGGTCTACAAGGACAGTTGGTATATCATACTTCAATAATTTTTCCAGATGTTCATCTTTAATAGTACCAACCACTAAAATTCCCGAAACTTTTCTCGTTTCAACACTGGAAGGTACCTGAAAATCATCTTGATTCATGAAGTTTACTAAAATATCGTAATTATTTTTCTTTGCTTCATTCTCTATACCTAAAATTACTTTTGTATAAAAATGAGTATCGCGAAAATTTCTCTCTTCAATCAATAGACAAATATTCCTGAAGTGATTTTTAGCAATAAAAGAGGGATTTTCATCAAAATACCCCATTTCATCAGCTGTTTTTAAAACTATTTTCCTTGTCTCTTCGCTCACCCCCACCTTGTCATTTAAAGCCAGGGACACAGCATTAATTGATAAGTTTAACCTTTCAGCGATATCTTTCATGGTAACTTTTTTCCTTTTAATTGCCGTCAAACTTAACACCTCTAAAAATCGTTTTCTTGTAATAGATTATAAATCACTTGAATTTAATTATCAAGCAAAATTTACTTTAATTATTATAGATTTTACTTGAATTTTGTTTGTTATAATCTTATCTTAACGATTACTTGAAATATATTCACAATAAAATAGAGAACACAGCACTTTGTCTAATTTATAATTCAAGTAATTTAAGTGAATTGAATAAACCAATATTATATACTCTAAAAAAATACAAAATTTCGTGTTATAATTACATCATAAACTCTTTTTGGAGGTAATTTATATGGCAAAAATGAGAATAGATAAACTTTTATCGAATATAGGCATTGGTACGAGAAAAGAAGTTAAAAAATTCATTAAAGAAGGTCTTGTATTGGTAAATGGAAATATAGTAAAAGATGCTGGTTTAATTATCAACACTGAAATTGATGAAATTCTATTTGATGGCAAAAAGCTCAATTACAAAGAATTTATATATATCATGATAAATAAACCAAAAGGAGTTATTAGTGCTACATCTGATCCTATAGAAAAAACTGTTATTGATTTATTACCCCAAGAATTAAAAGCTCGAAATCCATTTCCCGTAGGAAGACTTGATAAAGATGCAGAGGGATTAATTCTCATAACTAATAATGGGAATTTAGCACATAAGCTTTTATCTCCAAAAAAGAATGTTATAAAAAAATATTATGCTGAAATATTAGGCTTTGTCAATGAAAGCGACATTAAAGCTTTCATTGAAGGCATTGTACTTGAAGATGGGTATAAAACTCTTCCCGCAAATCTCGAAATTCTCTCTTCTTCTGATGTGTCGAAAGTTTACGTCTATATAAGAGAAGGAAAATATCACCAAATAAAAAGAATGTTTGAATCAGTCGGTAAAAAGGTCATATACCTTAAAAGATTGGCAATGGGTAGTCTCACCCTTGACGAAAATCTAAAACCTGGGGAGTGGAGAGAATTGTCTGAAGAAGAGCTATCTCTCCTGAAAAAGTCGATATAAAAACAAGGCTTCACTAAAGCCTTGTTATATAAATCCCCCATCTACAGTTATAACTTGCCCTGTTATAAAATTTGCCTTGTCAGATAATAAAAACAGTACAGCATTTGCTACATCTTGAGGTTTCCCTATACTCATAAGTGGTATATCCTCAATTAAGTGTTCCTTTTCTTCCCTATTTAAAATGTTATTCATTCGAGTATCAATTACTCCAGGAGCAATACAATTAACTCTTATTTTAGAAGGTCCTAACTCTTTTGCCAAAGCCTTTGTAAAAGCCATTATTCCTCCTTTAGATGCTGAATAATGTACTTCACAGGAAGCGCCGGAAATACCCCAAATTGAAGAAATATTTATTATACTCCCATATTTTTGGGGCAACATATACCTTAAAACACTTTGTGTGCAATTGAAAAGACCTTTTAAATTGACATTCATCATCCTATCCCAATCTTCTTCTGTTATTTCTATAAATGGTTTGATTTGGGCAATTCCTGCATTATTTACAAGATAGTCAATGCGACCAAATTCATTATAAATACTATCAATCATGTTGTCTACCTGCTGTCTGTCTGAAATATCTGCTTTAAAAATTTCTGCATAACTAAAATTGCTTTTTATATACTCCCTTAATTTAACAGCCTGCTCATAACTGTTATTATAATGTATTGCTATAGAAGCCCCTTCTTTTGCAAGCTCTATACAAATTTCTCTTCCTATATCCCCAGCACCACCAGTTACAATCGCTACTTTGCCATTTAACATCTCTTTCACCTTCTAAATTAATTGACACTTCTTTTTGTAATTTTATAAAAAAATGAAATTATGTCAATATCAATGAAAAATACTAAAAAAGGTTCTGCTTTTACCTCGCAGAACCTATCATTTTCTTATGGAGCGGATGACGGGATTCGAACCCGCGATCCTCGGCTTGGGAAGCCGATGCTCTACCGCTGAGCCACATCCGCATCTCTTAAAAATTGGCTCCTCAGGTAGGACTCGAACCTACAGCCTACCGGTTAACAGCCGGTTGCTCCACCATTGAGCTACTGAGGAATATTTTTAATTCTGGCAGCGACCTACTCTTCCGCGAAAGCAGTACCATCGGCGCTGGAGGGCTTAACTTCCGTGTTCGGAATGGGAACGGGTGTTTCCCCTCCGCTATCGCCACCGGAAATCTAGACCCTCAAAACTGCACAAAGCCAAAGGTCAAGTCCTCGACTGATTAGTACCGGTCAGCTAAAAGTGTTTCCACTCTTACACCCCCGGCCTATCTACCTCGTGGTCTTCGAGGTGTCTTACCCCGGCACTCAACTCTACTCACTAGTGGAAAGACTATTCTTTATCCTCTCTTTTAGCCATCTACGCCCTTGTCCTGACTTTTTTAAATGTTTCTCCCTTATCAACGCATCTTTTTTATCTCTATATGCTTCATAGTATACTAATCTCCATTTTCCTTCTCTTGTACTCTTTATTTCTTTTCGTTGATGCGCTAAATACCTTTCCTTTATATTAGACGTATAGCCTATATATATATCTTTCCTTTTTCATTTGTCAGGACATACACATAATACATCTTGCCTTCCTCCAGTAAGTATAGTTGAGTGCCGGGTGGGAAACCTAATCTTGAGGCGGGCTTCACGCTTAGATGCTTTCAGCGTTTATCCACTCCGAACTTGGCTACCCAGCTGTGCACCTGGCGGTGCAACTGGTACACCATCGGTTCGTCCATCCCGGTCCTCTCGTACTAGGGACAGTGCCTCTCAAGTTTCCTTCGCCCGCGACGGATAGGGACCGAACTGTCTCACGACGTTCTGAACCCAGCTCGCGTACCGCTTTAATGGGCGAACAGCCCAACCCTTGGGACCTACTTCAGCCCCAGGATGCGATGAGCCGACATCGAGGTGCCAAACCTCCCCGTCGATGTGGACTCTTGGGGGAGATCAGCCTGTTATCCCCGGGGTAGCTTTTATCCGTTGAGCGACGGCGTCCCCACTCACTGCCGCCGGATCACTAAGCCCGACTTTCGTCCCTGCTCGAGATGTCTCTCTCGCAGTCAGGCTACCTTCTGCCTTTATACTCTCTCGCGCGATTCCCGTCCGCGCTGAGGTAACCTTTGGACGCCTCCGTTACCCTTTAGGAGGCGACCGCCCCAGTCAAACTGCCCACCTGCCATTGTCCCTACGCCGGCTCCACGGCTATAGGTTAGAATTCCGGTAATCCCAGGGTGGTATCCCAACGCCGACTCCAGTAAGGCTGGCGCCCTACCTTCTCCGTCTCCCACCTATCCTGTACAAGAATTACCAAAATCCAGTGACAGGCTACAGTAAAGCTCCACGGGGTCTTTCTGTCCAATCGCGGGTAACTCGCATCTTCACGAGTACTACAATTTCACCGGGCCCCTCATCAAGACAGCGCCCAAGTCGTTACGCCTTTCGTGCGGGTCGGAACTTACCCGACAAGGAATTTCGCTACCTTAGGACCGTTATAGTTACGGCCGCCGTTCACTGGGGCTTCGGTTCAGAGCTTTTACCCTTCCCCTTAACCTTCCAGCACCGGGCAGGCGTCAGCCCCTATACTTCGTCTTCCGACTTAGCAGAGACCTGTGTTTTTGGTAAACAGTCGCTTGGGCCTCTTCTCTGCGGCCTTTCGGCACTCCTTCTCCCGAAGTTACGGAGTCATTTTGCCGAGTTCCTTAATGAGGGTTCTCCCGCTCGCCTGTGGATTCTCTCCTCGCCTACCTGTGTCGGTTTGCAGTACGGGCACCTCGGACCTCGATAGCGGCTTTTCTCGGCAGCTGCTTCGGTGGCTTCGCCTTACGGCTCCCCTTCTCAGCCCCCTGCTAGTACGCGGATTTGCCTACGTACCCTTCGGTGACTGATTGGACGTGCTCTACCAACCGCACGCTCCACCTATCTCGCTGCGTCCCCACTTCTCTTAACGGCCCTCGGTGGTACCGGACTCTCTACCGGTTCCCCATCGCCTACGCTCTCGCCTCGGCTTAGGCCCCGACTTACCCTGGGTGGATTACCCTTCCCCAGGAAACCTCAGGCTTCCGGCGGTAAGGTTTCTCACCTTACTCTCGTTACTCATGCCGG
>NZ_JOOI01000002.1:392500-883909 GCF_000806225.2 Thermoanaerobacter sp. YS13
TCTGCGCGAAAGTTTCTGCTATATCTTCTAATTCATTAATTCCTATTGAAACCATGTCCTTAGGTTCAATCCTTTTTAATATAGTTTTTATATCAAAAAATTTATAATCAAGCCAAAATTTTTCTTGTCTTGTAAGGTCAAGTAATGCATTTGCAACCACAGGATTAAACATCTTTCCAGTGCCACTTTTTATACATTCTTTGATATTATTCCGAATATTATACTCGCTTTCTTTCCCAGCCAATGAGGTGTAACGTATATCAAATTGATCAGATATAAAAACAATTTGAGCTCCTAAAGGAATAGAATCGCCATTTAGCTTAAAATATCCGCTTCCATCGTAATTTTCATGATGATATCTTATAATATCCGAAAAATTTTCTCCAAAGGGCAACTTCTTTACAATCTCACTTCCTCTTTCACTGTGTTTCCACCATTCATCTGTGTCAAAGTCTTCGTATATATCCCCTTTCCCTATATCATGTAAAAAAGCAGAATAGTATACTTTTTTTGATTCTTCTTCGTTTAAATTTAACATCTCAGAAATCCTTAAAGAAATATAAGCCACCCTTCTTGCATGTCCCATGTTTTTATACTCTTGGACGTCAAGGGCCAAAGATAAAGCGGACAGCAAATTATTATAATTTAAGTTCACATTTTATTCCTCCTAATTGATATTTATTTTCTACTGATATATATTATACACCAATCAAATTAATTTTCCCATATAATTTCCGAGATAATATCCCAATACTCCTCCTATTAGTCCAAATATAATTGTTAAGGACATATATATAAATGCATGAAAATATTTTTTATTCTTGATTAAGTCTACTGTCTCATGGGAAAAAGTTGAGTATGTCGTAAAAGCACCTAGAAATCCCGTTGTCAAAAAAAGTTTAACATCATAGCTTAAATCTACATTTATTCTAGGACTTGATAAAAAGTTTAATAAAAACGCACCTAATACATTTATAATGAAAGTTTCGATTGGAATAATTATCTCTCGGTTTTCCTTTATATGCCTCGATATTTCATATCTCAATATTGCTCCAAAAATTCCTCCAATTCCCACATACAGTATACTTGTTATCATTCTCTTTCCCGCTCCTTTAGTAAGCTAAAAGTTTTGTCAGCAAATTCAAACCCTAAATAAGACATCATAAGGCCACCAAATATTGATAAAATTATATAACTTAGAGCAATATAATCCTTCCCAGACTTTAATAAATTTATTGTTTCCACACTAAAAGTAGAAAATGTCGTAAAAGCTCCAATAAATCCTGTTGTTATCGCTAACCTCAAATTAGTATTTACCTCGTACTCATCCATAGTAAAATTAGCGATAAAACTTAATAAAAACGAACCTAAAATATTTATCATAAAAGTTTCAAAGGGAAATATAGTGTGATACATTTTTGTAAAGTAAATTGTTATTAAATATCTTAGTGCTGCTCCAAAAAATCCTCCTATACCTATATAGATGTACTCCATGAAAATCCCCTTTCTGTTTACATTTTTAGGCAATAAAAAACCCCTATTAGGCCTTCTATCCTCCTAATAGGAGCAATTAGCGTTTCCGCATTTATGGCGAGCTCCATCGCCTTATGGTATTCATCACAAATTTATTATAATAAACTACAAATGAAAATGCAATACCTTTTACAATTCTCTTCTACCTTCAAGAGCCCTTGAAAGAGTTACAACATCGGTGTATTCCAGGTCACCGCCTACCGGCACCCCATGAGCAATCCTTGTGACTTTTATTCCTAACGGCTTTAATAGCTTAGCAATGTACATTGCCGTCGCTTCTCCTTCTATGTCAGGATTTGTAGCAAGTATGACTTCTTTTATATTTCCATTTTTAACCCTGTCTAAAAGTTCTTTAATTTTTATATCTTCAGGACCAACGCCTTCTATCGGAGAAATAACACCATGGAGTACATGATACACTCCTTTATATTCTCGTATTTTCTCCATTGCGACAACATCCATAGGATGAGAAACCACACATATAAGAGAATGATCTCTTTCTTTATTACTGCATATATTACAAACCTCTGTATCAGTTATGTTATAACAAATTCTACAATACTTTATCTTTTCTTTTGCATCAATAATCGCTTGAGATAAGCTTTTTACCTCTTCTAAAGGCATGTTTATTATGAAAAAAGCAAGCCTTTGTGCTGTTTTAGGACCTATACCGGGCAACTTTGACAGTTCTTCTATAAGCTTTGCTAAAGATGCAGAATAATAGTTCATTTTTTCACCTCAAAACAGTCCAGGAATGTTTAGTCCTCCGGTTATCTTTGCCATTTCAGAAGCAATCATTTCTTCTGCATTTCTCAAAGCTTGATTAACCGCAGCCAATACAAGGTCTTCCAACGTTTCTACATCCTCTTTATCCACCACATCAGGGTTTATTTCAATACTAACAAGCTCTTTTCTGCCATTAGCAACTACTTTTACCATCCCACCACCGGCAGTAGCTTCTACAGTTTTTTGCACTAATTCCTCTTGCACTCTTTTCATTTCTTCCTGCATTTGCTGGGCTTGTTTAATCATATTATTTATATTAAACCCGCCCGGAAATCCTCCTTTTGCCATAACAGTATAACCTCCTAAATTTTTATTCTAAAAATATTTATATGCTTTTTTGAACTATTTGTGAAAATTATTATATTATCTCTATATCTTCGCCAAAAAGCTCTTTAACTTGCTGCACAAGTAATTCTTCTTCATTTTTCCTTAACTCAAACTTCAAAGGAATTGCTTTCCCAACTAGTTTTTTTAATATTTCTTCAATAAAACTCTTGTTTTCCGCTTTGCTTAATTCTTCCTTTAACAAAGCATACTCTTCAGGATATTCTACCACAATTATTCCTTTTTTTAAATAAGGAGTTCCTTTTTCTATAAAGGCATACAAAGCTATTCTTTCTTTTTTTATCATTTCTTTTACTTCAGCCCACACCTTTTCTAGATCTATATCCTCTTGCTGTACTATTTGCGATATCACGTTTTCTTCTTTTTCTTCTTCTGGCAAATTTATTTTTTTATTTTCCTCTCCTTTTTCTTCCTTCAAAAAAAATTGTCCTTTTTCTAATTTGTCTTCTATTTGTTCTACTCTTGTTAACAAACTCATCATATCGTAAGAAATTTCCGGCTTTATCAACCTCAAAATAGTTACTTCTAAGAGGGTTAACGGAGATATAGCATATCTAACTTCTTTTTGTAGATTTGTAAATTTTTCTAAAGCGTTAGTCAAAAAAGCTGTACCAAATTTTTGCACTCTTTCTTTTATAGTTTCTACATCGCTATACAAAATTTCTTTTAACTCTTCTCCTCCTGTTTTGTAAAGCACCATATCTCTTAAAATATAAGTTAAGGACTTTAAAAAATTTCCCACGTCTATTCCATAAGACAAAATTTTATCTAATTGTTTCAATGAAGCTGCTACATCTCTAGCATTCATGTGATCTAAAAGTGAAAATAACATTTCATCATTAGCTACACCTAACATTTCGCATACATCTTCATAGATTATAAGGCCTTCTTTGTAAGAAGCACATTGTTCTAGTAGACTTATCGCATCTCTCATAGAACCATTGCCATAGAGAGCAATAGTTTTAAGGCCCTTCTCTTCGATTTTTATTCCACTGTCATTGCAAATCCTATCAAGATTTTGAACGATTAACCGGGTAGGTATTCTTTTGAAGTCAAACCTTTGACAGCGGGATAAAATAGTATCAGGTAATTTATCCGGTTCAGTAGTAGCAAGAATAAAAATCACATGAGGAGGAGGTTCTTCCAACGTTTTTAAAAGAGCATTAAAAGCCCCCGTAGAAAGCATATGCACTTCATCAATTATATATACTTTGTACTTAGCTTGAGAAGGAGCGTAAATTACAGACTCTCTCAATTCTCTTACATCATTTACACTGTTATTAGATGCAGCATCAATCTCTAAAACATCCATCGTAGTATTGTTATTTATAGCTTGACAAATCTCACAAGAATTACAAGGCTCTCCATCTGTATTATTTAAACAATTAACTGCTTTTGCAAAAATCTTAGCTACACTGGTTTTCCCTGTTCCTCTTGTGCCTGTAAAGAGATAAGCATGTCCTATCTTATTAAGCTTTGTTTGATTTTTTAAAGTTTTTACAATATGCTCTTGCCCCACCACCTCTTTAAAGCTTTTGGGCCTGTACTTTCTATATAAAGACTGATACATACTTTAACACCTCGTTATATTCAATTGTAACAAAAAAAAAGATATATTTCTATATCTTTTAAGAAGCATTTGAAAAAACTTGATTTTTTATCTCTTCTAGTCTGTGTTTTTCATTCATGTAAAGAGAAATAAAGGTATCTACCACTTCAGGATGGAATTGTGTTCCTTTATATTTTAAAAACTCATTTATAGCTTCTTCAACATTCATTCCTTTTCTGTAAGACCTATCTGAAGTCATGGCATCAAATGCATCTGCCACACCGAGAATTGCTGCCTCTATAGGGATTTCTTCCCCTTTTAACCCATAAGGATAACCTTTCCCATCATATCGCTCATGATGCTTTGAAACAGCCTCTAATATCTCTTCTGGCAGATCAATAGGCATTAAAATTCTTCTTGATATTTCTGGATGACTTTTAATTACCTTATATTCTTCATCTGTAAGTTTTCCCATCTTCAAAAGAATCGCATCTGAAATACCTATCTTTCCTATATCATGTAATATCCCAGCAATTCTAAGTTGTTCTATTTTTTCTCTTGAAAGCCCCATATATTCTCCTATCAAAGCCGCATATTGAGATACTCTCATTGAATGCCCTTTTGTATAAACGTCTTTTGCTTCAACTGCATAAGCAAGAGCTTCTATCATCTTTATAAATAACTTCTTGATTTCGTCATAAAGCTTGGAATTTTCAATTGCAACAGAGACTGCACTCGCAATCGACCTCAACAAACTCATGTTTTTTACTGTCTTGGTAGAAGTCCATACAGTCAATATTCCAATCGTTTCATTCCTGGAGACTAAAGGCACAATAACGACAGAAAAGACTTCTTTAGCAACAAAAATAGAGGTTAAATTATTATCATGTGGGAACTCCTCAACACCTTTTATTTTTATTTCTTTCAAATTCACTAAATCATTAATATCTTGTTGTGGCAATATTATTTCACTTGAGATAGGATAATCTTTAAGCTCCCCGCCTTTTGTAAGTAAAATAAATTTTTGTGACTTTTTATCATGCTCTCTTATGGTACAGAGAGGTGAATTGAGTATATTTGCTACTTTTTCCACAATATTATTTAACACTTCCTTCATGTCACTTCCCGATGTTAAAAGTCTTCCTACATCGCTTATGGCCAATATTTCATTGTTTTTTTCAACTATTTGCCGTTTAACATGATAGATCTCTGTAATATCCCTGGAAATACCTTGTATGCCTACCACATCTCCCTCAACTTTAAGCCTTTTTACATGAGTTTCTGTTATGACCAGCAAACCTTCTTTACTTTTAAAATTAATCTCCGAAAAATTGATTTTTCCTGCCATCATGTCTTTTAATGTCTCTTTACTTTCTTCATCCACAATTTCCAAGAGACTTTTCCCTATTAACTCCGGAGGTGTATAATTCAAATATCTTACAACTCTTGAATTGACAAATTCAATAATAAAATTTTTGTCTGTCACCCACAAAATATCTAAAATATTATCAACTAACAATCTATACTTTCTTTCAGAAATTTCTAGCTCATGAGCTAAAACTTCTAATTGCTCATATGAAGCTTCCAACTCTGCATTAAATTCTTGTAATTCTTCGTTTTGGCGCATTAAATTTTCAGTTTGTTCTTTTAGTTTCATGTAACTTTGTGATAACTCCATTGCCATAGAATTGAAATTTTTTGATAGTTCTATAAATTCTTTTGAATCGGTAACATTTATGCGAAAACTAAAATCCCCTTGAGCTATTCTCTTTACACCTTCATTTAATTTCTCAAGGGGCTGAGATAGCTTTTTAGACAAAATAACAGATAGCCCCGTTAAAATTAATAAAATTATGCCACCAATAAAAATTTTATTTTCAAAGCCTGATAAAAAATGCACAACAGACAATGTGTACACAGTTATCGATAAACCAAATAAAACAAAGAATAGCTTTTTATTATAATCACTTAACATAAAATCCCCCAACTTTCTTCTTTTGTAGAAAACGACTTCCCTATGTTATTTCGGATAAACCTATAAAAACTTAAATGGAAACTTTTAAGAAGGGCTATGTAAAAAACATATGGGTTCTAGAATAAACGTTGGAGTAGGCAAAAATCACCCATAAAAAAATAGCACACTTATTCTGAATGCCTCCCCCAAAAATAGACTCAGAATAAGTGCACCCTAATCATCACAAAATTTCAAAAGCTGAAGATATGATTTTTGAGAACATAATAGCAAAGGACAAATAAAAAATAAAAGGCCGTACACCCAGCTTCGACCTGCCACCATAAGCGTTACATAAGCAGTTAGCTCCACTCAAGCGCCCCTGCGGCACACGGAAGTATTTGCTTACCGCTGCTTCCTTCCGGACCTGACGGGGTTCGCAAATTTCCGTTGCGCAGGACTCAAGTATCAACGCCACTTACTTATGCCAGACCTTACAATGGTCAGGCCTCAGCCTGGGAATTCGACCCTGCTATAGCGGGTTGCAGGTTACAGGGCACCGCTACCTCCCCATCTAGTACGGCCAAGAATTACCTTTTTCATGGCGGAGAGAGAGGGATTCGAACCCTCGGTACCCCTTTTAAAGGGTACACACGATTTCCAGTCGTGCACCTTCGTCCACTCGGTCATCTCTCCACGTTTTACTGGACTTCAACCCTTGTGATTACTCCACCTTTTTATTCAATTTTCATGGCGGAGAGAGTGAGATTCGAACTCACGAGGCGAAAAATTCGCCCACTCGCTTTCGAGGCGAGCGCTTTCGACCACTCAGCCATCTCTCCGCACTTACTCTCTTAAATTTTCGAAAAACTTCTTTAGAAGTCCTTTTGCTTCTTCTTCCATTATTCCAAAGTAAACTTCGGTACTAGTCCCTAGATCTTTATTATTTAAGATGTTTATTACAGAACCAGCTGCTCCTTCTTTTGGGCTCTCTGTTCCTATATAGACTCTTTTTATTCGAGCCTCCACAATAGCCCCCGCACACATGGGACAAGGTTCCATAGTAACATATAAGCTACAATCTTCAAGCCTCCAATTCCCCAACCTTCTGCAGGCTTCTCTTATGGCAATTATTTCCGCATGAGCTGTCGCATTATTTGACGATTCTTTTTGGTTATGACCTTTTGCTATTATTTCTCCATTTTTTACTATGACAGCTCCAACAGGAACTTCGCCTAATTCGTAGCTTTTCTTCGCTTCTTTCAAGGCTTCTTCCATAAATTTATTTGCCATTGCTTTTCACTCTCTGCATGAATGTATTTTATCAGAGAATCTCTCTCCTGTCAAGTGAACACAATCATTAATTTATGGAATTAAATTTCAAAACATTTATTTTATATGAGAAATTGTAAATATTTCTATCCATTGTCTCTACTTCACCCACTTGATTATCACAAGGGTCACTCCTCCAATGAGTCTTAGATGGAATAAAATCCTTCATAAAATCGCTGTTAGCCACCATTCTAAATCCGTCCAAATTTCCAAAGTAGAAATTGCGAAGTTCTTTATTTCCCCTATAACGTCCTCCAAAGGAGAGGTCTGCAGGCAACCAGCCGTAAGGCGGTGCAAAAAACAGCGCCCAATCATGGGGAGATGTGAAGAAAGGACTTATGTACCACCCAGACTGCCATCTTGCAGGCACCCCTACAATTCTGCAGAGTGTTATAAATAAAAGTGCCTGAAAGCCACAATCCCCTTTCAAATTAGAAGCAACAAACTGAGATATATTATCATAAATGACGTAAGGTTTAACGTAAGAATAGTTTACATTTAAAGTAATCCAATCGTATATTTTTTTAGCTTTATAATATGGATTTTTCTCATCTCCCACAATTTCGTAGGCGAGTTTTTTAAGATAAGGTGTAAAAACTATATGAGGAGGCTGTTCTTCTAGAAAAACACTGCCCTTTGCTTCTCTGATTTTTTCAGGTTCCACTTTGTTTACCCACTCTTTTATGGTATATTCAAATTCCACAAAATACTCCTCCGAGCTTTTACCTTCAAAGTAAATCGTCCTCTGAGGAGCTTCACTGGGAGCAAGAGTATATTTTTCGTGGCTCTGTGATATAAGTTTTACATCTTTTTGCTGTAATTCTTCTTTAGGGAAAGGAATCCAGACTCTTACCTCATCTTTTACATCTTCTTCTATTTTTAAACTCATTCGCCCTTTAACTCTATATTCCTTTGCTTTATCTCCTTTTATCAGACTATTCAACCTCTCCTTAAGTAATTTTCTATCTTTTTCTATGCTTTCTGACCTTGCTATCCTTTCCTTATATTCAGAAAGAGTATATCCTATATTGTAAGCATACCTTCTTTCATATTTTCTCTCTCCATTGACAACAATGTAATCAACAATTCCCTCCTCTAAAAGTTTGTAAAACTCTTCCTCACTAAAACTTTTAATAACCTCTTTACCTTTTTTAATTGCCTCTTCCTCTGTGTAAGGATAACTTGAAAAAAAAATCTTTATTCTGTCTTTTTCAAAAATAAGCCTTTTTTTAAGCCATGAGGGTATATCCTTTTTGAGCCATCTCTCAATAAGCTGCAAAGCCTTATCGTAATTTCCCAAGTTCTCTTCTCTTGCAATTTCTTCCGGAAGACTGGCATTCATAAATTCCATCTGACATCTCCCTCCTCTTAGATTTTTAAAATAAATGGATAATGTTTCCTCAAATATTCATCTATTTTATGAGCCATTATCTTATGCCCCTCTTCATTTGGATGAATCCCATCCTCACAAAGTAAATTTCTACTGTGAAAGATCGAATACCTCTCAAAGAAGGGCTTAGAGCAAAGGGGAAAAAAGTAAAATCAAAAGACAAAGAAACTATACGCCTTGGATATGAAGAAATTGACCTTGATTATGTTGAACAAACTGTAGATAAGAGCCAGACTAATGCTATAGCAGAAATAATACGATACAGGGAAAAATACATAGATGAGAGAAAAAGTTTGAAAGAAATTTTAAAGGCGGTATTCAAGGATATAAACGAAAAAGGCCTGAAAATAGTCTCCCCATTTTATGGGAAAGCACCCAGGCAATTTAGCTCTACCTCGAATCCAAGAAGTAGCATTGTTTTTTATCTTTTATTAATTTCCCTTTAAAAAGTTGATAATTTTTTAACTCCTTACTATTCTATTCTCGGAAATTTTACTATCTCTAATTATTTTACTACCTATATTCACAAAATAACCTTTATTTTGAATTATCAGAGTATTTTGGGTAAAGTAAATTCTGCAAGTAACTTAACTTCTCCTTCAAATTTCACTTCGCGTGAAAATTCAAAAAGCTGCTTTAAAATTAAACTATTATCACTGTCATCTAAAAACAAATAACTATTCTCATTTAAACCCCATTTTTTTGAGTTTTTCATCTGTGTTTCCTTTATAATTCATTAGTTTTTTTGTTTTTAAATATAATAATATGACTATCATTAAAAGCAATCACACCTTCATTTAGTCCAGATAAAACACTATTAAGTTTATTTTTTTCAATCGCAATATCTATGATGTGTTTTGATATAGCCTTTGCCATGCGATTAAAAGTCTCGGCGAGACTTCCAACTTTAAATATCATCCATATTTGTTTTCCCGTCATTGCACATATTAACAGAGTCAGGTAGTGAATAACTAATTAAATTTTGCTTGTCATACAGTTTAATAAAAATATTATTTTGACTTAAATTTGAAACAATACTATCCGCATATTTTCTAAGTAATTCTTCGGGAACAAAGGGATTATTTCCAATCAAGTTTATTTCTCGATTTATATAAATATTGTCAATCAAGTTGTTGACCGTATTTTTAATGACATAATTAGTTATAGAATTTAACATAAAGTAACCTATCAATGTAATAATAGCAATAAACGCGCCAGTATAATATATTAAAATTCTTGTTCTAATTTTCATTATCTACCTCCTATGGTCCCGTTCCAATAGAGGCAATTTTCCATCCACCATCTTCAAACTTTAATATAATAAATAATGTCCTTTCTCCCGAAATTGCAATTGGCTTTAAATCCTCAGGTACTCCTTCATATTGAAGGTCAATTTCTACTTTATATTCTTGGGTACCTTTTTCTTGAGGCATACTTTTTAAAAATTTTACATCTTTTATAGTTGCACTTTTTATATATTTTATATCATCTTTTACATTTTCATCCATTAATAATTTTCTATATTCTTTTGTATATAACTTTGTATATTCATCGGGCTTTTTTTCTACCACAAGTTTATAAAATTCATAAATAACCTTAGTCGCATCTTTGTCTTCAATGGTCATATTAAAAGATATATCTTTATTGTTCTTTACTGGCTTTATATCTCCATTATTTGTACTTTTGCATGCGGTTAAATTGATTGGTAATATAAAACAAATAAATAAAATTAATAATTTTATAGATTTCACTTCAGCACCTCCAAATTTATTCTAATAATTTTATACAATTACATTATAAATTCCAATTGTTTCATTCTTGTTACATTCTTGTTTCAATCCTGCTACATTTTTATTAATTTTTCTTTATTTTTATTCTATACCCAATTTATATCCACAGCCATAAACTGTTAATATATAAACTGGATTAGAAACGTCATCTTCAATTTTTTTCCTCAAACGCAATATATGAATATCCACAGTTCTTGTATCACCGCAGTAGTCATAGCCCCATACCCTGTCAAGTAACTCATCTCTTGACAAAACAGCCCCTTTTGCTTCGATTAAAACTTTCAAAAGTTCAAACTCTTTAGGCGTTAAATTTAAAGGATTACCGCTTTTTTTAACAACTCTTTGATCAAAATCAACAAAAAGCTCTTTATAGCTAAATGTCGTGCTTATTTTTTTTACTTCTTCCATTCTCCTTAATAGTGCTTTTACTCTTGCTAAAAATTCACGTGTACCAAAAGGTTTTGTAATATAGTCATCAGCTCCAAATTCAAGACCCAGAACTTTATCAATTATGTCGCTTTTCGCCGTCAGCATTAAAATAGGTATTTTATATTTCGGCGAAATTGTTTTTAAAATATCAAACCCATTTACATCAGGTAACATTACATCAAGAACAATCAGATCAGGTATGTTTTCTTTCAATTTCTCAATAATTTCCTTCCCATTTTGTGTGCATATTACATCATATCCTTCTTTTTTTAAAATAATACTTAACATGTTCAATAAAGAATTTTCATCATCACATACAAGTATCTTCTTCATAAATTTCCCTCCCATAACATCGTATATATTGATTGATAGTGCAATAAAAAACTACATAATTTTGGTTTAATTTTATACGTTCACTCCTTTAAAAGATGCGTATAATTTTTTTGTAGATATTCGTATATCTTATGTGCTATTATTTTATGTCCCCTCTCATTAGGATGAATACCATCAGTACAAATAAATTGCCTAAAATCCGGGTAATCCAAAAAAGCGCTCCTTATATCAATAAGCCTTGTTTTTGTTTCTTCTGCTATACTTAATATAGCTGAGTTATACTTTTCCTGCCACCAATATATCTTAGTCACACTGCCTAACCATTTTAAAATGTTTTCACCCCTCTCTTCACTGTTTTTACTTATCCATTTAAAATATCTGTCAGCATCCAAAGGAGGTAATGTCATTAACACAGGAATTATGTTTGCATCCTCTAAGAATTTTATCAATTCTTTGAGCTTTTCTTTAAAAATATAAAAATCTGTTTTGGGTCTATGCTCAGCATGAGGATTCTTTGCAATTTCTTCCCAATCAAAATCACAGTCATTTCCTCCAAATTCTATTACAACTATATCAGGTTTATCTGACAAGTACCTCTTCAAAGTGTCAATACCTTTTAAAAGAGTGTTCCCAAATTTGGCAATATTTCTTACTGTTCCTTTTATGTTGTCTTTTAGTAAATTTACATAATTTACATCCGATATAACATACTTATTTTTTTCTTCGCTATATACCACACCCTTTGAAATAGAGTCCCCTGTTATAACAATGTCATAATAATTTTGCAATGCCACATTGGCCATTTTTACCACTCCATCATAAAATTTTTATTTGCCAAAATATCAATCCTTTTGTAACAAAAGTTAATTTTTTAGCAATTTCCATTATCATTATACCACTAATAACCTTTTAAACCAATAAAAGAAATCCATATCTTTGTACAAAATAATGTTAGTCGAGTCCAAATAATAAAAAGAGTATCAGCACAATGCCAATACCCTTAACTTTATATAAATACTTTCGTATTCTCTTATAATTTCATTATCATTGAGAAATAATCTATGTATTTAAACTAACAAAACGCATAAAACTTTAAAGTATAAATAATGCAAAATCAAACATAATAAATTATGAACCAATATATAAGGTGGTGAAAATATGGTAAAATGGACTCCTTCTATAGGTTGGGGTTGGTGGGTCCTTATTCATGCTATAGCAATACCTGTAATATTTTATATAGGTATGACTTTAAAATCATAATAATAGATGTTCTTAAATACATTTGTTCAGAGTAAATATGTGAAATTGGTGCGGTTTGTGAGAAAGCACTAACAAAGCTTATAAAGACCGCTGGTGGATGTAGGGCCGTAGCAAAGAGAATCGAATGCGTTACTAAGAGAGGAGGTGCGCCCTGCCAAAACCCAATGGTCAAGTTTAGTTTATTCGATTTGAAATATCATAATAACGATAAAAAATATCTTATTTTAATATTTTGGCTTTTTGTCAACAAATTAACTCTCACCTTATAGGTGAGAGTTAATTATTTCGGATGTTTGCAAAATGTTCACAAATTAAGTTTATAAAGTTGTCAAAATGGTGCGCCCGGAGGGACTCGAACCCCCAGCCTTTTGATCCGTAGTCAAATGCTCTATCCAATTGAGCTACGGGCGCTTAAGCTATAATATATAATAACACATTTTAATTTCAATTGCAATTGTAACCTTCTTTATTTTCCCTTATATTATTTTTTCACACTTTTATTTAATTCATCTAATATCTTCCTTAATTCCTCCATATATTTGCCAAAATCAGACCAATTTCCTTTCTGAACTGCTTCCATGGCGTTTTGATATGTTTCATGAGCGTTCTCTATAAGCTGCTTTTGTGTATCATTTGCTGTATTTGAAGGTACATTTTGCTGAGGTATTTGCTGAGTATTCAGGTTAAACAATTTATTTAAAGCATTTTTTAAAGTATCTTCCATTACAATCTGGTCTTTATAAGCTACAATAACTCTCTTTACTTCTGGCAATGCATTCTGATTTTGCGACTGTATATACAAAGGCTCTACATAAAGCATAGAATCATCAATCGGGATCGAAAGAAGATTTCCTCTACTGACTGTTGAACCCTGTTGGTTCCACAAGCTCAATTCTTTAGAAATATTAGGATCTTGATCAATCATGTTTTCTATTTGCAAAGGTCCATACATAATTGTATTTTTAGGAAATTTGTATACAATAAGTTTGCCGTAGTTATCACCATCCATCCTTGCAGCCATCCACGCTACCATATTGGCTTTTGTCGCAGGAGTATAAGGTATCATCAAAATAAATTCTTCCTTGCTTTCCCCAGGTAACCTCATTATCATATATTGAGATTCCTGGTACTCTATTTTATCTTCAAATTTTTCTTTTGCAATATCCCATGCGTCTTCTTTATTGTAAAACACTTGCGGGTCAGTCATGTGATAATTTTTATAAACCTCTGTTTGAATGTCAAATAGAAATTGAGGATACCTTATATGTTGTTTCAAACCATGAGGCATTTCTTTTATATCTCTAAATAATGTAGGGAAAATTTTGCTATATATTTTTATTAAAGGATCATTATTGTCTGAAATATAGTACTTAACATCTCCATTATAAGCATCTACAACTACTTTCACAGAATTTCTTATATAATTGATTCTCATACTCCCATAAGGCTGAGAATATGGATAATTAGTAGAATATGTGTAAGCGTCTATTATCCAATATAATTTACCATTATCTATTACAATATAAGGGTCATCGTCATAGAGCAAAAAAGGAGCTATTTTAGAAACCCTTTGCTCTATATTGCGATATATCATTATTTTACTGTCTTTTGTTATATCAGTAGACAATAAAATTCTTGCATCTTTGGTATATATACTAAAAAGTATTCTGTTTATAAATGTCATAGGTATACCTGTAGTTCCCTTATAATTTGTCTGGACATTTTTGTCTCCAGAAGGATAATCAAATTCTCCAGTTTTTGTATTTACAATAACATAATCGTTAGTAAGTTCTCCAAAGTAAATTTCAGGTCTTTCAATTTTTATATCCGTGTCGGTAGAAGGTGGTATGTTTTTTATTATCATAGCCGGTTGGCCTGTTGGTGTAACATCATTGACTAGAGACATTACTACACCGTAACCATGGGTGTATTTTAAATGTAAATTTATCCATGTTTTTGCTTGAGGAGATAAACTTTCGTGGTCCATCTCTCTTGCTGCTAAAAATACTTGCCTGTATTTTCCATCTATTGTATACCTATCTATGTCAATGTCATTAAACTTGTAATAAAGCCTTATCGCTTGCAATTGATTATACGCCTGTTTAACTGGTCTATAGTCGTTAATCATTATATTATCAATAGTAGCCTTATTTTCTTCCAAAACTTTAGGAGTTAACTCTTTTTTCATATCATAATTTTCTTCTGTTACTCTATCTAACCCAAAAGCCTTTTTTGTGTATTCTATGTTATAGCTTATATATTTTTTTTCTTTGTCTAACTCATTAGGAGAAACAATTAAATTCTGAACGACTGTTTCAGTGATCACCATTATGGCTGCTAAAATTATTATAATAGCCGGAGCAGCAACTATATATTTTACATTTTTCTTATAAAATCCTATCAAAAGAAAAATAGCTGCTACAAAAGAAATTATTACAAGTGCCCTATAAAACTGCAGTGAAACGTGAATATCAGTATAAGTTGCTCCAAAAACTATACCTTTTGTAGAATACAAAAGTTTAAAAGCTTTTAAATAATACCCTATTCCCATGAGTATAAAAAAGATAAATCCTAAGAGAACAACTTCTTTAAATGCTTTTATTAAAATGTCTTTGTTATAAATGGCTTTAAATAAATTTCCATCTCTATCTGAAATCTCATAAAACCTTGTTTTATCAGACAAGTACATTAGTCCATACGCGATTATTATGCCAACTATTATCATAGGTATAAAGACAATTAAAAGATTATAAATATCATAAAAAAGAGGTAATTTAAACATATAGAAGCTAATATCTTTATGAAATATGGGGTCAGTTTCATTAAAATCTACAGAATTTACAAAAAACAATAAATCATTCCACCAATTTGTCGCTGCATATAGCGTTATAAATAGTGCAATTAATAGAGAAATAGCAATACCTAATCTTCTATATATGTTAATATTTTTTTTAACGATTATATCCTGTGCAAAATTAACATAATCTCTTATTATCTTGTTTGTATAAAAATACAACACCATAAATACAAGAATAAAAATCGGCACGCCTATTGTAAGCTGAGTCAAAAATTTTTTAAAAAATACATTAAGATAATGCAAATCAGAAAACCATTGAAAATCCACGAGGATGTTTATAAAACTTACAACAATTCCTAAAATCACAAAAATTAAAATGATAAAAGAAATTAAAAAAATATTAGGTCTTTTCAAACTCAGCACCCCTTTTTCATAACTTTTCTTTTTATTAATTATATCATAATCTTGATATGTAGTCTTAGAGAAAGAAGAAAGATAAACTTAATAAATATTTAATAACTTATAACATTCTATTAATTGACTTTTAATTTCTAAAATGCTATATATTCATTATATAAGCAAAATAATGGTACGGTAGTTATAGGAGGAAAAGCCATGAAAAAAATACTAAAAATAATAATTCTTATTATAATAGGTATCGTCCTTTCCCTAGGTGTAGGAACTTATATATTTTATAAAAATATCCATGTTCCTGTTTCAAATGAAAAAAATACTTCTACCGTTAGTAAAAATGAGTCTCAAAATAAAGAACAAGCTATAGAAAATAAAAACATTCTTTTTGTAGGCAGTGATGAAAACAATTTATCAGATACTATTTTTGTAATAAACTATGACGCTGTAAACAAAAAAATAAATATATTATCAATTCCAAGAGATACATACTATCCAAGGCCAGGATTTAACGCTCCAGAAGAGAAAAAAATAAATGCTGCCTTTTCTGAAGAAAAAATTGAAGGGCTAGAAAAAGCAATAGAAGATTTATTAGATATCAAAATTGATAATTATGTAATTTTAAATTATGAAGGTTTCAAGAAAATAATAGATACAATTGGAGGAGTAGAAGTTGATGTACCTTTTAACATGAAATACGATGACAACAGTTCAAATCCCCCTCTTCATATAGATTTAAAAAAAGGTAAACAAGTATTAGATGGAGAAAAGGCAATTCAGTTTGTAAGATATAGACATGGTTATGTAGACGGTGACCTTGGAAGAATAAATGCACAGCATCAATTTCTCCAAGCTTTATTAAAAAAAATACTACAACCCTCAATATTGCCAAAAGTACCTTCTTTAGCAATAACAGTTAGTCAATATTTGAAAACAGACCTAACTGCCTCCGAGATAACTCAATACGCTTATCAATTTATAAAAGACAAGCCTTCATCTATAGATGCAAGAACCCTTCCTGGAGAAGGGCGATATGATGGTAATACCAGTTATTTCTTTGTAGACAGTTTAAAAGCTCAAGAAATAATAAAAGAACTTTTCAGCAATGAGGTCTCAAGCTCAAATACTTCAACTACGTCTTTACTTGAAAATAAAGACATAAAAGTAGAAGTTTTAAACGGTGCAGGAATACCGGGACTTGCTACAAAATATGCTGAAATTTTAAAAAACCAAGGTTTTGATGTTGTGAAGATTGGAAACATCGTCGGTATGACTTTTACTTCTTCCCACGTATATGCGAGAACTAATGAAGAAAAAGCTAAAAAAGTTGCAAAAACACTTTTTATAACCACTGTAGAAAAAGATATCTCACCTGATGCAAATGTAGATGTGACAGTAATACTTGGAAAAGATAAAAAATAATAAAATAGAGCAACCACATAATAAAATGGCGGAGAAGGAGGGACTCGAACCCTCGCGCCGGGTTATCCCCGACCTACAGTCTTAGCAGGACCGCCCCTTCACCATCTTGGGTACTTCTCCACGCTGGTTGCTCATAAGAAATATTAACTTTCTGGCGGAGAGGGTGGGATTCGAACCCACGGCTCCGTGAGGAGTCACTGGTTTTCAAGACCAGCTCCTTAAACCACTCGGACACCTCTCCCAGCTGGGACGATATAAAGTATATCATACACCAGCAGTGTTGTCAATATGCTTTAGAAGTATAATATTTGAATATAATACATTTATTTCTTTATAACATCTACTTTCATGTAAGGTCTTAAAACTTCCGGTATGACAACTGAACCATCTTTTTGCTGATAGTTTTCTAATATTGCAGCAAAAGTCCTTCCTACAGCAACCCCAGAACCATTTAAAGTATGGACATATTGTGCTTTTCCTCCATTTTTAGGTCTGTATTTTATATTAGCTCTTCTCGCTTGAAAATCTTCACAATTACTGCAAGAGGATATTTCCACATATCTTCCATAGCTTGGCATCCACACTTCTATGTCATATTTCTTTGAAGCAGTAAAACCTAAATCTCCTGTGCATATAGCCACTACTCTGTAAGGAAGTCCTAATGCCTGTAAAACTTCTTCAGCATCTTTAGTCATTCTTTCTAATTCTTCATAGGATTTTTCTGGTTCTGTAAATTTGACAAGTTCAACTTTATTAAATTGGTGCTGCCTTATAAGTCCTCTTGTATCTCTCCCCGCAGAACCTGCTTCTTGTCTGAAGCATGCGCTATAAGCACAATGATATATTGGAAGCTCGTCACCATCTATTATTGTATCTCTGTACATATTGGTTACAGGCACTTCTGCTGTGGGTATCAAAAAATAATCAGTACCGTAAACCTTAAAAGCATCTTCTTCAAATTTAGGAAGTTGTCCTGTGCCAAGCATACTCCTTCTATGTACCATAAATGGGGGAAACACCTCAGTGTACCCATGTTTTTCAACGTGTAAGTCCAGCATGAAGTTTATAAGTGCCCTTTCTAAACGAGCCCCAAGACCTTTGTAAAAAGTGAACCTGGAGCCTGTTACTCTCGCTGCAGCTTCAAAGTCTAAAATGCCCAATTCTTCCCCTATTTCCCAATGAGGCTTTGGTTCAAAGTCAAATTTTCTTGGTTCACCCCATCTTCTTACTTCAACATTATCTTCATCGCTATCACCGATTGGCACGCTCTCGTGAGGTATATTAGGGATTGTCCACAAAATTCGCTCTAATTCTTCTTCTACCTCTTTTACTTCCTGCTCCATTTCTTTAATTTTGTCAGACAATTCCTTCATTTCAGCTATCAAGTCACTAGCATTTTTTCCTTCTCTTTTAAGTTTTGCAATATTATCTGACTCTACATTTCGCCGATTTTTTAATGCTTCTAATTCTACTAACATCTGCCTTCTTTTCTCATCTAATTCTAAAAATTTATCTATATCTGCCTTATCTTTTTTAAGCTCAATAGCCCGCTTTATAGCTTCAGGATTGCTTCTTATTCTTTTTACATCTAACACCTGATACACCTCCTTTAAAAAATAATTCCCGTCCCCTAAAGGGACGGGAATGCCGTGTTGCCACCCTCTTTCGGCTTAAACAAGCCCTCCACATGATTTAACGGTCGCCCGAAGGTCATTACACCTTAGCTCTGGGATGGAATTCATAAGCAAAACTTACTGGTTCACACCCACCACCAGCTCTCTTAAAAGTTTATACTTACTACTCGTCCCTTCATTGCCAACTTATTTCTTTTCTTAATATTATACTACTTTATCACTTTACTTTCAATAGCTATTTTCCAGACATAGAACCAATTCGATCGGGAGGCCATATTCTAAAAACTATTTTGCCCAAAATTTGATCTTTCGATACGTACTTGTGCTCCCAAAACCTACTATCCATCGATTGGTTTCTATTATCTCCCAACATAAAATAATGACCAGGTGGAACTACATATGGACCAAAATTTCCCTTCATTGGTTCTTTTATATAAGGTTCCTTCACTACTTTTCCATTTCTTATTAACTGACCATTTTTTATTTCAATTACATCTCCACCAATGCCAATAACTCTTTTTACAAAATTAACCTTTGGATCATCAGGAAAACGAAATACTACAATATCTCCTCTTTTGACAGGTTCAAACCTGTATATAAACTTGTTTACAATAAATTTATCATTTATTTGAATAGTATTTAGCATTGAACCAGTAGGTACATCTACCAATTCAAAAACATAGGTTCTTATGAACATTGCAATTAAAAAAGCAAGAGCTATAGTAAATATCCAGCTTAATATTTCTTTTTGCATATTTTTGCCCATATTTTCTCTCCTCACTTAAAAGTACAGTGATATTATAAC
The DNA here is from genome assembly GCF_000806225.2 of Thermoanaerobacter sp. YS13. Taxonomy (NCBI): domain Bacteria; kingdom Bacillati; phylum Bacillota; class Clostridia; order Thermoanaerobacterales; family Thermoanaerobacteraceae; genus Thermoanaerobacter; species Thermoanaerobacter sp. YS13. Next base: position 412,268 of record NZ_JOOI01000002.1, read on the forward strand.
ATAAACTTCAAACAAATTCTAATTTTTTTATTTTGTATGCATATTTTTTCTAATATCTGTTAATAATAAAATTAAAGAATTTTTTGGGAGAGATGTAAAATGAGAGAAATAGAGTATCTTTTAGATTTAGCCGAAATAAAAGACACAGAGTACAAAAATTTACTGGCTTTACTTTCCCTCATAGATTTACTGGTAGAAAAAGGACTTATAACGAGAAGTGAACTCGCACAAAAATCAAAAGAAATAGCAAAAATAAAAACCGCCCTTTGAAAAATCCGTTTCGGCGGATTTTTTATTATAGTCAATAATTACTTAACAATAGACTTTCAACAATTCTCATATTATAATAAAGAGAAAGGAGGTTAAAACGGTGAATAATTTTCTATTGAGATACGGTGATATAATAAAAAAAACACTGCTCATTGTTGCTGTCTTTGTTATATTTTACTTGGTCATATTTAAAATTATTCCTTTCTTGATGCCATTTGTAGTGGCTTTGCTTTTTGCTGTAATAATTGATCCTGGTGTAAATTTCTTAGAAAAAAAATTAAAGGTGCCAAGAGGATTAGCATCTTTTTTATTACTTTTATTGTTAATTGGTATAATAAGTTCTTTAATTGCTCTTGCAATAACACAATTGGTTTATGAACTAAATAATTTAGCTGATATAGCTACCCATCATACAGAAAATATAAATAACTATGTTTTAAATCTAATTGAAAGAATAAAATTATATTATGTGACTCTTCCTCCTGATATTACATCGTTTATTGAAGGTGAAATACAAACAATTGCAAATAATATTTCAGCTCTAGCTAAACAAATTGCTACGTGGCTTTTGACTTTTGCTACTAAATTACCCAATTTTCTCTTTATGACTTTAATCTCTTTTGTATCTGCTTTTTTTATGAGTAAAGACAAGTATATAATACTAGACTTTATAAAAAGGCAGTTTCCTTCACAATGGTCAATGCACGCTAAAAATATTCAAATAGACCTTTTTAGAACAATGTTTGGATATCTTAAAGCCACTTTTATTGTTTTATTTATGATTTTTGTGGAAGCTTCTATAGGTCTTGCTATCATAGGTATTAAATACTATCTCCTTTTAGGACTTTTAGTAAGTTTAGCAGACCTTCTTCCCGCATTAGGCTCCGGTTTTGTACTCATTCCATGGGCCATATACCATATAACTACAAAAAATTACATGTTAGGAATATATCTTTTAATATTGTATGGATTTATAACAGTTGTCAGACAAATAGTAGAACCAAAAATATTAGGATATACAATAGGATTGCACCCTCTCGTGATACTTCTTTCTATGTTTATAGGTGCAAAACTTTTTGGTTTTACAGGGTTTATCATGGGGCCTGTATTTGTGGTAGTATTTAAAGCTCTTCAAAAAGCAGAAATTATCCCTCCTTGGAAATAAAATAAGGGCTTTTTGCCCTTATTTTATTTCCTCCATTAGATTTGCTATCTCTATTGCAGTAACGGCTGACTCAAAACCTTTATTGCCACCCTTTGTTCCTGCCCTTACAATAGCTTGCTCAATTGTATCTGTGGTAAGAACACCAAATATAATTGGAACTTCTGTATCAAGAGATATTTTTGCAATACCTTTTGATACCTCATTTGCAACGTAATCAAAATGGGGTGTTTCTCCTCTTATTACTGCTCCAAGTGCAATTACTGCATTATACCTTTTAGATTCAGCCATTTTTTTAGCTATCAGTGGTATTTCAAATGCTCCAGGTACCCACGCAATTTCAATATCCTCATTTAAAGCACCATGCCTTTTTAAGGCATCAAGTGCCCCTTCGAGAAGTTTTCCCGTTATAAATTCATTGAATCTGCTTACCACAATTCCAAATTTCTTTCCTTCTGCTATAAGTTTTCCTTCATATATTTTCATAAACTATACACTCTCCTTTTTGTGGTATTTCACACTTCCAAAATTAGATGTCCCATTTTTTCCTTTTTTGTTTTGAGGTATTTTTCATTATAATGATTTGGACAGATTTCTATAGAAACCCTTTCTACAACATCAAGACCATACTCTGATAATTCCATAATTTTTTGCGGATTATTTGTCATAATCCTTATCTTTTTAACTCCTATATCTTTCAAAATCTGTGCAGCTATGCTGTATTCTCTTAAATCAGGTGGAAAACCAAGCTTAATATTCGCTTCAACAGTATCAAATCCTTGATCCTGCAGATGATACGCTTTAATCTTGTTTAAAAGTCCTATGCCCCTTCCTTCCTGCCTCAAATAAACTAGTACCCCTCCTTCCTGTCCTATTCTTTCCATTGCCGCATGAAGCTGGTCACCACAGTCACATCTTAACGACCCTAATATATCCCCTGTAAGACATTCAGAATGTATCCTCACAAGTACAGGTTCTTTAATCAAGTCTTCCTTAATCAAAGCTACATGCTGTTTTCCTGTTAATATTTCTTCATACCCGACAATTTCAAAATTCCCATATTTTGTTGGAAGTTTCGCCTGTGCTACCCTTCTCACAAGTATTTCATTTTTCATTCTGTACTTTATCAAATCTTCAATAGATATGATTCTTAATCCAAATTTTTTTGCAAACTCCAAAAGGTCATGTAATCTTGCCATATTTCCATCGTCTTTTATGATTTCGCATATTACTCCAGCAGGTTTGAGTCCCGCAAGAACTGCAAGGTCTACAGCTGCTTCTGTATGTCCTGCTCTTACTAAGACACCACCATCTTTTGCTTTTAAAGGAAAGATATGTCCCGGCTTTGTAAAATCTTCTGGCTTTGAATTATTATCTACTAATTTCTTCACCGTCAGTGCTCTTTCAAATGCAGAAATACCAGTGGTACATTCTTTATAATCTACAGATACAGTAAAAGCAGTTTCTTTATGGTCAGTGTTATTCTCAACCATTTGGTAAATGCCAAGCTCATTAAGTCTCTTTTCTGTCATTGGAACACATACAAGACCCCGTCCATATTTTATCATAAAATTAACGTGTTCTCCTGTAACTTTTTCTGCTGCCATAACTAAGTCGCCTTCATTTTCCCTATTTTCATCATCTACCACAATAATCATTTTCCCTTGCTTTATATCTTCTATTGCATCTTCTATCCTATCAAACATCGGTCTTTCCTCCTTAACTTAGAGAAGTCATCCACATCTATATAAATCCATTTTCTTTTAATAAATCTTTTATATCCTTTTTCCCTATTAGTTTTTCTACATACTTGGAAAGTATATCAACTTCGATATTTACACTATCTCCTACCCCTTTATAACCCAATGTGGTCTTAAGCATTGTATGTGGAATAACTGAAACAGCAAAATAATCATATCCATCCTCAACAACCGTTAAACTTATACCATCAACCGCAATACTTCCCTTCCGCACAATGTATTTTGCAAATTTCTCATTTATAGCTATCTTAAATATAAAAGCATTTTTTTCCTGCCTTTTGTCTATGATTTTTCCAACGCAATCTATATGACCAGTTACGATATGCCCACCCATTCTCCTTCCAACTTGAAGTGCTCTTTCAAGATTGACAATGCTTCCAATTTTTAAATCTTTTAAATTGCTTGCTCTCATGGTTTCAGGCATAACGTCAGCTACAAAACTTTCGTTTGACATATTAGTAACAGTTAAGCATACACCGTTAACTGCTATACTATCACCTATTATTGTTCCCTCAAGGACTTTGCTACATTTTATAACAATTTTTGTAAAAGTACCATGTATAATATTTTTTACAGTCCCTGTTTCTTCTATAATTCCAGTAAACATACGCCATAACCTACTTTCTAACATATGCTGTTATTAGTATATCATCATCTATTCTATCAATCTCCACATCTTTTAATACTATTGAATTTCCTATATCCGAAAAGCCTATACCTTCTACAGGTGTTAAAGCATTTTTTCCTCCTATTATTCTAGGTGATATAAAAAACATAACTTTATCAACAATTCCCTCTTTAAATAAAGACCAATTTAATGTCCCACCGCCTTCAATCAATACACTATCAATCCCCCTCTCTCCAAGTTTTATCATTAGTTGTTTTAAAGGTACTTTTCCATTGTCGTTCTTTAATATAATAACTTCAATATCCATATCTTCAAGCTTCTTTCTCACATTGTTTGGTATAAGTTCTGTTGTAGCAATTATCGTTTTGGCCGTTTTGTCTCTTATTACATTTGAGTCAAGTGGAATTCTGCCTCTGCTATCCACAATAATCCTTATAGGACTTTTATACCCTTCCAACCTTGTTGTAAGCATTGGGTTATCTTTAATTACTGTATTTATCCCAACCATAATCGCGGATACACGTCCTCTTATTTTATGAGCAAATTTTCTTGATTTCTCATTTGTAATCCATTTAGAAATTCCATTATAACAAGCAATCTTACCATCAATACTCATAGCAGATTTTAATATCACAAATGGAAATTTTGTCGTAATATATTTAACAAATATTTCGTTGAGTTTCCTCGCTTCTTTCTCCATCATCCCCACATGTACTTCTATTCCCGCTTCTTTTAACATTTTTATACCGTTCCCGCTAACTTTGGGATTTGGGTCTTCCATCGCTATATATACTCTCTTAATGCCAGATTTAATTATTTCTTCAACACAAGGAGGCGTTTTGCCATAATGGCTGCAAGGTTCAAGTGTTACAAACATAGTAGAACCTTTGACATCTTCAACTGCATTTTTTAACGCATTTACTTCAGCATGTGGCCCTCCAAAATATTCATGATAACCCTCCCCTATTATTTTTCCATTTTTAACTATTACAGCACCCACAAGTGGATTAGGGTTTGTATGTCCCCATCCTTTTTCAGCCAGTTTTAAAGCCATTTTCATATATTTTTCCAATTTAATCCCTCCTATACTAAAAAATCCTGAAGGTTAAACCTTCAGGGTTAAAAAATCCCCAGAGAACATATTCCCTGAGGAATATTTCTCCTTCTCCCATCCAGACTTTAACTGTCGGCCTCGGAATTTCACCGAGTCTGCCAAAAGGCTCGCGGGCTATACCGCCGGTACGGAATTTCACCGATCCCCGAAGGTTTTATCCAATTGTATTTTCAACAGTACCACCTGCAGGAATAAAAGGAAGCACCATTTCATCTTTATCTATAATACATTCTATCATAAAAGGTCTATTTTCGCTATAGGCTTTTCTAAAAGCTTTTTCGAATTCTTCCTTTGTTGTAACTCTTATTCCTTCTACTCCAAAGTCATTTGCAAGCTTAGCAAAATTCAAATTTGCGTTCAAATCTGTGTGGGAAAATCTCTTGTCATACAAAAGATTTTGCCACTGTCTTACCATTCCTAAAGTTTGGTTGTTGAGTAGTACCGTTATAACCGGAATATTATATACAGCAGCTGTTTCTAAGGCATGTATATTCATTCTTAAACTTCCATCACCTGCAATGTTTACAACTCTTTTATCTGGCTTTCCCACTTGTGCACCTATTGCAGCAGGAAGCCCAAAGCCCATTGTCCCTAGTCCTCCTGAAGTCACAAAAGTCCTGGGCTGTTTAAATTTATAATACTGCGCAGCCCACATTTGATTTTGTCCCACTTCAGTGGCTATTATAAGGTCATCGTTTGAAAGCTGTTGAATTTTTTCTACTATCCACTGAGGCCTCAAAACTTCATCGTTTTTATACTTTAATCCGTGCTTTTCTCTCAAGAAAGAAGTTTCCTCTAACCATTCTTTTCTCTCAATAAATGGAAGTTTATTCGTTAAAAGTTTCAATACTTCTTTTACTTTGCCTATAACTGCTACCTCTACTTCCACGTTTTTTCCTAATTCTGCAGGGTCAATATCAATATGGATTATTTTAGCATTTGGAGCAAGTCCCCCTGCTTTGCCAGCGACTCTGTCGCTAAATCTCGTTCCTATCGCTATCACAAGGTCTGATTTATACACAGCCAAATTTGCAAATCTGCTTCCATGCATGCCAATAAGACCTAATGACAAAGGATGGTCTTCTGGAAAGCATCCTAACCCCATTAAAGAAGTAGCAACAGGTATATTGGTCTTCTCTGCAAATTTTATAAGTTCCTCTGATGCTTCTCCCCAAATCACTCCTCCTCCTGCAAATATTACAGGTTTTCTACTTTGCAAAATGAATTCAATGGCTTTGTCTAACTCTTTTTGCGAAACTATTACATTGACATTGTTTCTTATATTAATACTATCTCCCATTTCCTTAACATATTCTATATCAGCATTCTGTATATCTTTTGGAATATCTACTAACACAGGACCAGGCCTTCCACTTTTGGCTATTGCAAATGCCTGCCTTATTGTATCTGCCAGTTTATCAGGAGACTTTACAATAAAGTTGTGTTTAGTTATAGGCATCGTAATACCTGTTATATCTACTTCTTGAAAAGCATCCTTTCCTATAAGATTTGTAGGAACCTGTCCTGTTATCGCTACAACAGGTACTGAATCCATATAAGCATTAGCTATACCCGTTACAAGATTGGTAGAACCGGGGCCAGAGGTAGCAAAGCAAACCCCAACTCTTCCTGTTGCCCTAGCGTAACCATCTGCCATATGAGCTGCCATTTGCTCGTGAGTAGCTAAAATATGCCTTATATCAGAGTCATAAAGAGCATCATAAATGGGAATAACTGCTCCTCCTGGTATGCCAAATATAGTATCAACATCCATCTCTTTTAAAACTTCTATAACTACTTGCGCTCCTTTTAACTTCATATACCTCCCCCCTTAAAAACTGCACCTGTATTTGCAGAAGTCACCTGCTCTGCATATCTTTCCATATAACCAGTTTTTATCTTTGGTTCAGGTCTTACCCATCTTTTCATTCTTTCTTTAATCTCCTCATCAGTTAATTTCACATTAATTTTTCTTGCGGGAATATCAATTTCAATAATATCCCCATCTTCAATAATCGCTATTTCTCCTCCTTCCATAGCTTCCGGAGAGACGTGTCCTATGGAAGCTCCTCTTGTTGCACCTGAAAACCTACCGTCTGTTATAAGAGCGACATCTTTGTCAAGTCCCATACCTGCAAGGGCTGAAGTAGGACTTAACATTTCTCTCATTCCCGGCCCACCTTTTGGACCTTCGTATCTTATTACTACCACATCACCTTTTTGTATTTTTCCTCCATATATTGCAGCTATGGCTTCTTCTTCAGAATTAAATACCTTTGCTGGTCCTTCATGTTTTAACATCTCTTTTGCTACAGCAGATGCTTTTACAACAGCTCCTTCTCTTGCAATGTTCCCGTACAGTATCGCAAGACCTCCAGTACTGCTGTAAGGGTTGTCTATTGGCCTTATCACATCATGATTTAAAACTTTCGCGTCTTTTATATTCTCTCCTAATGTCTTTCCTGTAACTGTTAACGCTTCAATATTTATAAGATTAGCTTTCGTTAGCTCTTTTAAAACAGCTGAAATTCCGCCTGCAAAATAAAGGTCCTCTATGTGGTATTTCCCTGCAGGACTTAATTTACATAAATTAGGTACTCTTGCACTAATCTCATTAATCTCATTTAAAGGTATATCTACGCCTGCCTCATGAGCTATAGCTTTTAAGTGCAATACTGTATTTGTAGAACCACCTAAAGCCATGTCTACACTAAAGGCGTTTATAAATGCCTCTTTTGTAAGTATATTGGAAGGCTTAATTCCTCTCTCTACAAGCTCCATGATTTTCATTCCAGCTTGTTTTGCAAGTCTTATCCTTTCAGAATAAACAGCTGGAATTGTGCCATTCCCCGGAAGTCCCATTCCTAAAGCCTCTGTCAAGCAATTCATAGTATTTGCGGTAAACATACCAGAGCAGGAACCACAGGTAGGGCAAGCGTTAAGCTCTATTCTGTAGAGGTCTTCCTCAGTGATTTTACCAACCTTGTGAGCCCCTACCGCTTCAAAAACACTGCTCAAATCACAGGTATCTCCATTACACTTTCCTGCAAGCATTGGCCCTCCGCTTACAACTATTGCAGGAATATTTAGGCGTGCTGCTGCCATAAGCATTCCTGGCACTATTTTGTCGCAATTAGGTATAAGCACAAGCCCGTCAAAACCATGGGCCATTGCCATGATTTCAATGCTATCTGCAATAAGTTCTCTACTCCCTAAAGAGTATTTCATACCTTTATGGTTCATGGCAATGCCATCACAAACACCAATAGTGGAAAACTCTATAGGAGTTCCTCCTGCCATTCTGATGCCTGCTTTTACAGCTTCCGCTATTTTGTCAAGGTGAATATGTCCTGGTATAATTTCGTTTTTTGAATTTGCCACACCAATAATCGGCCTTTTTATTTCTTCATCTGTAAGGCCTAAAGCATATAAAAGTGACCTATGCGGCGCCTTTTCAACTCCCTTTTTTATGCTATCGCTTATCAATCTCCTCACCCCTTTACATACTCTACCACTTTATCTCCCATCTCCTGAGTATTTAAAATTATTCCCTTTCCTAAATCAAAAGTCCTATAACCTGCCTCTAAAACTTTATTTACTGCATCCTTTATGTCATTAGCAGCATCTATAAGGTCAAAAGAATATTCCAGCATCATAGCAACTGACAGTATTGTAGCTAAAGGATTTGCTTTTTTTGTTCCAGCAATATCTGGAGCAGAACCGTGTATAGGTTCATAAAGTCCTACTTTATCTTCTCTTAAGCTAGCAGAGGGAAGCATACCTATAGAACCTGTAAGTTGGGAAGCCTCGTCACTTAATATATCGCCAAACATATTGGAAGTGAGAATTACATCAAATTGAGAAGGATTTTTAATTAGTTGCATAGCACAATTATCTACATACATATGGTTTAACTCAACATCAGGATATCTCTTACTTATTTCTTCTACCGTTTTTCTCCACAATCTTGAAGAATCCAAAATGTTTGCCTTGTCTACAGAAGTGACTTTCTTTTTCCTCTTTAAAGCCGCTTCAAAAGCAATAACTGCTATCCTTTCTATCTCTGAAGTCTGGTACACTTCTGTATCATAAGCCTTAAAACCATAATCTATAGCAACTGTTCCTCTCGGTCCAAAATAAATACCACCAGTAAGTTCTCTTACCACAAGAATATCTAACACCTCTTGTAATAATTCGTTTTTTAAAGGAGAAGCTTCTTTTAAAGGAGGATAAAGAACGGCAGGTCTTAGATTTGCATAAACCCCTAGGCTTTTTCTTAAAGCCAGAAGACCCGCTTCTGGCCTTTTATCCCCCTCAAGGTCATCCCATTTAGGTCCCCCTACTGCTCCCAAAAGAACAGCATCACTAGAAAGACATGCATTTTTTGTCTCTTCCGGATAGGGAACACCATATTTATCTATAGCTTCTCCCCCAAAGGGATACTTTTTTACATCAAATTTAAGTTTGTACTTGTCTTCTATAGCAGACAAAACTTTTAACCCTTCTTCTATGACTTCAGGTCCAATTCCATCTCCAGGCAAAACAGCAATTTTAAACAATGTCACACCTTCTCTCTGACATAATTTATAAGTCCACCATATTTCATTATTTCTTTTATGAAGTCAGGAAAGGGTTGAGCTTTAAATTCTGTTCCTTTAGTCAAATTTTTTATAATTCCATTATCTGTATCAACCAAAACAATATCACCTTCTTCAATCCCATCTACTGCCTCTTTGCATTCTAATATCGGAAGCCCTATATTTATTGCATTTCTGAAAAAAATTCTTGCAAACGACTTAGCAATTATACAGGATATACCAGATGCTTTAATAGCAATTGGCGCATGCTCTCTGGAGGAACCACTACCAAAATTTTCACCTACAACCAGTATATCTCCTTCTTGAACTTTGTTTTTAAATTCTTTGTCTAAATCTTCCATGCAATGCTGTGCCAATTCTTGTGGGTCTGATGTGTTTAAATACCTTGCTGGTATTATAACATCTGTATCTATATTGTCCCCATATTTTATGGCTTTCCCCTGCATCATTCTACCTCCTCTGGACTTACGATATATCCTGCAATAGCTGAAGCCGCCGCAACAGCTGGACTTGAAAGATACACTTCACTCTCAGGATGTCCCATTCTTCCTACAAAATTTCTATTAGTAGTAGCCAGTGCCCTTTCTCCTTTAGCCAAAATTCCCATATGTCCGCCAAGGCAAGGACCACACGTAGGAGTAGATACTGCTGCACCTGCTTTTATAAACTCTTCGATGTAACCTCTTTTAACACATTCTAAGTATATTTCCTGTGTTGCGGGGAAAATTAAAAGTCTTACATCAGGATGAACCTTTTTGCCCTTCAATATCTTATAAGCTATCTCCATGTCTGATATACGTCCATTGGTACAAGAACCAATAACCACTTGGTCTATTTTCACTTTTCCAACCTCATCAATATTTCTGGTGTTTTCAGGCAAATGAGGAAATGCTATTTGAGGCTTTATCTCATCCAAATTTATCTCATAAACTTCACTGTACTCAGCATCTACATCCCTTTCAAATACCTTATACTCTCTTCTTGCTCTCCCTTTAACATATGCTTCGGTAATTTCGTCAAAATCGAAAATACCGTTTTTAGCCCCTGCTTCTATTGCCATATTGGCGATTGTGAATCTATCGTCCATTGACAAAGCTTTTATATTCCCTGTAAATTCCATAGATTTGTATAAAGCCCCGTCAACTCCTATTTTTCCGATTATATACAAGATAACATCTTTTCCACTTACCCATTTTTGCAAATCGCCTTTTAACACAAATTTTATAGCTTCTGGCACTTTAAACCACGCCTTGCCTGTCGCCATTGCTGCCGCCATATCAGTGCTTCCTACCCCTGTAGAAAAACAAGTAAGAGCGCCATAGGTGCAAGTGTGAGAATCAGCACCTATGACAACATCCCCCGGAAGTACAAGTCCTTTTTCGGGTAAAAGTGCGTGCTCTATCCCCATTTGCCCTACTTCAAAGAAATTTACTATTCCATGTTTTTTTGCAAATTTTCTCATTATATTCACTTGCTCCGCCGATTTTATGTCCTTATTAGGAACAAAATGGTCAGGGACAAGGGCAATTTTAGTCTTGTCAAATACCTCTTCTTTTCCTATTTTTTCAAACTCCTTTATAGCAACAGGAGCAGTGACGTCATTGCCTAACACCATATCCACATCAACTTCAATTAACTCCCCCGCTTTGACTTTTCTACCAATTTTTGCTGACAATATCTTTTGTGTCAATGTTAAGCCCAAGCTTCTCCCTCCTTAAGACTTCTAAACTCTTCCAAAGTCTCTTCAACAACAAATCTTATATCCTCATCTACAATCACCTTTTTTCTGTCTGCCAAATCTTTAAACCTTCTAAAAGCATCACTTAACTCTCCTGGCGAAAGATTGTTGTACCCCAATTGTCTGACTTTTAATTCAAAAGCATTTCTTCCTGATAGCTTACCTAATGCAAAAGTATCTGGAACTATTCCGATATCTTCTGGTTTCATTATCTCATAAGTAGCTCTGTTGTTTATAACTCCATGTTGGTGAATTCCCGCTTGATGCCTAAAAGCATTAGCACCTACAATTGCTTTATTAGGTTGGAGGTTAATTCCTGTAAGTTTGCTTACCAGTTTGCTTGTATTGTATATCTCTTTAGTGTTTATTCCGTGAACAAGGCCAAAATAATCTTTTCTCGTATTTAATGCCATTACTACTTCTTCCATAGCTGCATTTCCTGCCCTTTCTCCTATTCCGTTTACAGTCACTTCTACCTGAGTCGCTCCATTTTCTATGGCAGACAAGGAATTTGCTACAGCCATTCCTAAATCATTGTGACAATGAGCACTTATCATTACTCCATCGATGTTGGGAATATTATTTCTGATGTATTTTATGAGTTCTCCAAATTCTCTTGGCATCGCATATCCCACAGTATCGGGCACATTTATTACATTTGCTCCTGCATCGATTACCTCACTAAAAACTTTTACTAAAAAGTCCCAATCAGTTCTTGAAGCATCTTCTGCTGAAAATTCAATTTCATCAAATTTTCCTTTTGCGTACTTTACCATTTCAACAGCTCTTTGGAGCATTTCTTCTCTTGACATCTTAAGTTTATATTTAAGATGTATATCAGAAGTTGCGATAAAAACGTGTAATCTCGACCTTTCAGCATTTTTCAAAGCACTGCTGGCTCTGTCTATGTCCTCTTTTACAGACCTTGCCATTGCAGCAATAGTAACACCTTTTAATTTATCAGCAATATTTTTAACTGCTTCAAAATCTCCATTAGAAGCTGCTGGAAATCCTGCCTCTATGACATCCACTCCTAAGGATACCAACTGTTTTGCTATTTCAAATTTATCGTTAATGTTAAAATTGACGCCAGGAGTCTGCTCACCATCTCGTAACGTAGTGTCAAAAACAATGACTCTTTTGACCCCCATTGCCTATCTACCTCCTTATTCATTCTTTTTTAATCCAAGCCATCATTTCTCTCAAACCTTTACCAACTTTTTCAATAAGATGATTTGCCTCTTTTTCTTTTATAGCATTGTACTGTGGTCTTCCTACCTGATTTTCTAAAAGCCACTCTTTTGCAAATTTTCCTGACTGTATTTCTGACAAAACTTTTTTCATCTCTTTTCGAGTCTCTTCTGTTATTATCCTCTTTCCTGTCATATAGTCTCCAAATTCTGCAGTATCCGAAATAGAATATCTCATATAACTAAAACCGCCTTCGTATATTAGGTCGACTATAAGTTTCATTTCATGCACACATTCGAAATAAGCTATTTCTGGCTGATAACCAGCTTCTACTAATGTTTCAAATCCTGCTTTCATAAGTTCTGTAACTCCACCACAAAGAACAGCTTGCTCTCCAAAAAGGTCTGTTTCTGTTTCCTCTTTAAATGTAGTTTCAATAACACCTGCCCGTGTACCTCCTATTCCTTTTGCATAGGCTAAAGCTATTTCAAAAGCCTTACCAGTGTAATTCTGATATACAGCTACAAGATTTGGAACTCCTTTTCCTTCTTGATATACCCTTCTTACAAGATGTCCAGGACCTTTTGGAGCTACCATAAACACATCTACATTTTCAGGAGGAACAATCTGTTTAAAATGAATGTTAAAACCATGAGCAAAGGCAAGAGCTTTACCTTCTGTAAGATTTTTTTCTATGCTTTCTTTATAGACTTTTGCCTGTTTTTCATCCGGTATTAGTATCATTATGATATCTGCTACTTTAGCTGCTTCCTCAACTGTATAAACTTTCAGCCCTTCTTTTTCTGCCCTTTCTTTTGATTTACTTCCCTCGTAAAGACCAACTACTACATCAAGCCCAGAATCTCTTAAATTTAGTGCATGAGCATGACCTTGACTTCCAAAACCTATTATTGCGATTTTCTTGTTTTTAAGCAAATTCAAATCTGCATCCTTGTCATAATACATCTTTGCCATTACAATTCCCCCTCATATTCTTTTAGTGTTTTATTGCCTCTCTCTAAAGATACAAGTCCTGTCCTGACAAGTTCTTTTACATCGAACTTATTTATTAAATTTATAAAAGCATTTATCTTTTCATTATCTCCGGTAAGTTCTATAATCAATGAATCCATTGAGATATCTATAACCTTTGCTCTAAAAGTATCTACAATGTGCATTATGTCATCCCTTGTGTTTGAATCATAACCTACTTTAACTAACAGCAATTCTCGAGAAACATTATCCCTTGCTCCTATGTTTTGTACTTTCAACACATCTATGAGTTTATTAAGTTGCCTTATCACCTGTGTAACTGTATAATCATCTCCTTCCACTGTCAAAGTTATTCGTGAAATATCTTCCCTTTCTGTCGTACCTACTGCAAGGCTTTCAATATTGTAACCTCTTCTTGAAAAAAGACCTACTACCCTTGACAAAACTCCTGGATGATTGTTAACAAGGACAGATATAATGTGCAAATTATCACCCCCTATAAAAATCATTCCCCGCCCTGAAAGCACAGGGCGGGGATTTCCTCCACGCGGTACCACCTGTTTTCGCTATTACCTCACGGCAATAGCCTCACCAAGTCATACAACTTGACCTGTAACGGGTAATCCCGGTATAGCCTAATGAGCTTACCACCGTTCAGCTATACAGCTCCAGAGCGATCTAATATGCGCCTCGGCACCGGTTTGCACCAGCCACCGGCTCTCTTAAGCCTACGCACATACCCCTCACCTTCATCGCTTTTATTCTTTATCATTTTAAAAATGCAAATCCGAATAAAGTTACTTGTTATTTTAGCAGCATCTCCTACTTTAGTCAACTAAATTATTTGTAAATTTTCAATAATCTATCGTTTACATTTACTAAAAAATTTTAAACATCCCCCAAAAAAATTGCTCTTTTTTAAACTATCATTAAATTGTCTAAATTACATTAAACTTAAATATTTTTCTGATTTGGTTTTTGAAAAGTTATGTATTATGATTAAAATTAGAAATCTCAAGAAAGGAGAGTTTTTATGGGTATTTTACATACACCTTTGAAAATAAAAGATATTACAATCAAAAATAGAATCATGATGTCTCCCATGTGTATGTATACAGCTTCTACAGATGGAATGCCAAATGACTGGCATATAGTTCATTATGCCACAAGGGCTATTGGTGGAGTAGGACTTATTGTGCAAGAAGCTACAGCTGTTGAAAGCAGAGGAAGAATAACCGACCATGACCTTGGTATATGGAATGATGAGCAGGCTGAAAAATTAAAAAGAATTGTAGACATCTGCAAGGCAAATGGCGCTGTGATGGGAATACAGCTTGCTCATGCAGGAAGAAAATGTAATATATCCTACGAGGATGTCATAGGACCTTCTCCTATTAAAGCAGGAGAACACTACAAACTTCCGAGAGAATTATCAATTGAGGAAATAAAATATATAGTAAAAGCTTTTGGAAAAGCTGCCAGAAGGGCTCATTTAGCAGGTTATGATGTTGTTGAAATACATGCAGCTCACGGCTATTTAATTCATGAATTTCTTTCTCCTCTTTCAAATAAACGAAAAGATGAATACGGTGGTAGTATTGAAAATAGAGCAAGATTTTTAATTGAAGTTATAGATGAAGTTAGAAAAAATTGGCCTCAAAACAAACCTATTTTTGTGCGTGTATCTGCAGATGATTACATTGAAGGGGGAATAAACATAGATATGATGGTAGAATATATCAACATGATAAGAAACAAAGTTGATTTAATTGATGTAAGCAGTGGAGGACTTTTAAATGTTGATATAAACCTATATCCCGGATATCAAGTTAAATACGCTGAAGCAATTAAAAAGCACTGTAATATAAAAACTTCTGCAGTAGGATTAATAACGACACAAGAGCTTGCAGAAGAAATTCTTTCAAATGAAAGGGCAGACTTGGTTGCACTGGGAAGAGAGCTCTTAAGAAATCCCTATTGGGTTCTGCATACTTACACTTCAAAGGAAGACTGGCCAAAACAATATGAAAGAGCTTTTAAAAAATAAGCCCCCACAAATTTGAGGGCTTATTTTATTCTTCATTTTCTATTCTTGCAGTAGAAACAACCCTGTCCCCATCATCAAGCTTCATAAGAGTTACTCCTCTTGTATCTCTGTGCATCTTAGAAATATCAGATACCTTCATTCTTATAAGAATTCCATTTGCAGAAATTATCATAAATTCATCTTCCGGATTTACTGACCGTATAGACACTAATTTACCAGTCTTTTCGCTAAGCCTTATTGCGATTATTCCCTTTCCTGCTCTTGTTTGAAGCCTGTATTCCTCTAAGTCCGTTCTCTTCCCAAACCCATTTTCTGTTACTACTAAAATTTCACTATTGGGATGAACAAGGTCCATTTCTACTACTTCGTCATCTTCTCTTAATGAAATAGCTATTACACCTTTCGCCACTCTTCCCATAGGTCTTATGTCTTTTTCATTAAATCTTATAGCATAGCCTCTGGCAGTCCCTATTATTATTTCTCTTTCTCCATTTGTTAATTTTACATTTATAAGCTCATCACTTTCTTCCAACGTGATAGCTATTATACCATTTCTCTTAATTGACCTAAACTCTTCTATAGAAGTCTTTTTAATTATGCCTTTTTTAGTGCACATCACAACATACTTAATATCTTCTGACTTTTTAAGAGGAATAACTGCTGTGACTTTCTCTCCTTGAGCTATCTGTATGAGATTGACAATAGCCGTACCTTTTGCTTGTCTTCCTGTCTCAGGAATGTCTATTGTCCTTAAACTGTATACCTTCCCTTTGTTTGTAAAGAACAACAGTCTGTCATGAGTTGTAGTGATAAATATATCCTCTACAAAATCATCTTCTCTTGTAGATATACCTAATATGCCTTTTCCTCCACGTTTTTGAGCCTTATAAGTATCAAGAGGCATTCTCTTTATATATCCATAATGAGTCATTGTCACAACTACATCTTCCAATTGCACCAAATCCTCTAAATCTAACTCTTCTTCTTTTGCTACAATGCTTGTCTTCCTTGGAGTAGCATATTTATCTTTTATTTCCAAAATCTCTTTTTTGATTATTTCCAACACTTTTCTTTCATCTGCCAGAATTTCTTTCAATTCTTTTATCTTTTCAATTAACTCTTTAAGCTCATCTTCTACTTTTTGCCTTTCAAGCCCCGTCAACCTTCCTAATCTCATGTCAACTATCGCTTGTGCTTGTTTTTCGCTTAACCCAAACTTATCCATTAAATTTTGCTTAGCAATTGCTTCTGTCTTCGAACTTCTTATTATGTTTATAACTTCATCAATGTGGTCAAGAGCAATTTTTAACCCTTCTAAAATATGTGCTCTTTCTTCCGCTTTTCTTAAGTCAAACTTGGTCCTTCTCGTTACAACATCTGCTTGATGATCTACATACTTTTCTATAATCTGCTTTAAATTTAATATTTTTGGCTCCCCGTCTACAAGAGCTAACATTATAGCTCCAAAGGTCTGCTGCATTTGTGTGTGCATGTAAAGTTTATTAAGTATCACCTTTGGATTGACATCTCTTTTTAGCTCTATTACAATTTTCATTCCATTTCTATCAGATTCATCTCTTAAATCAGAAATTCCTTCTATGTGCTTGTCACGGACTAACTCAGCTATCTTTTCAATTAACTTAGCTTTAAGAACCATATAAGGGATTTCAGTAATTACGATTCTCATCTTACCGTGATGTTCTTCAATTTCTGCCTTTGCCCTAACGACAATTTTACCTCTTCCTGTCTCATAAGTCTCTTTTATACCGTCTCTTCCTAGAATTATTCCTCCTGTAGGAAAGTCAGGTCCCTTTATATACTTCATCAGTTCATCTACTGAAATATAAGGATTGTCTATATAAGCGACAATGCCATCTATGACTTCTCCTAAATTGTGAGGAGGAATGTTGGTAGCCATACCTACAGCAATGCCTTGAGAACCGTTGACTAAAAGATTAGGAAATCGAGAAGGAAGCACAACTGGCTCTTTTAAAGTCTCGTCAAAGTTTGGCACAAAATCTACTGTTTCTTTATTTATATCTGTAAGCATTTCAAGGGCAATTTTTGAAAGCCTCGCTTCCGTATATCTCATGGCAGCTGGAGGGTCTCCATCTATGCTTCCAAAGTTTCCGTGTCCATCTATCAAAGTTTCTCTCATTGAAAAATCCTGTGCCAGTCTCACTAAAGTATCATAAACAGCCGCATCACCGTGAGGATGGTATTTTCCTAAAACTTCACCAACAACTGCAACGCTCTTTTTAAATGGCTTGTCAGGGGTTAATCCCAACTCATTCATAGCATAGAGAATCCTTCTATGAACTGGTTTCAAACCATCTCTCACATCTGGCAGTGCTCTTCCAACAATTACACTCATTGCATAATCTATATAAGATTTTTTCATTTCATCTTCAATGTCTACCGGAATTACTTTCTCTTTTTCTTCACTCATCTATTCCACCTCTTTTATATGTCTAAATTTCTAACTGTTTTTGCATATTTTTCTATAAATTCCCTTCTTGGTTCGACTTTATCCCCCATCAAAATGGTGAAAACCTCATCTGCAGCTATCGCATCCTCTAATGTAACTTTAAGCATCGTCCTCTTTTCTGGATCCATAGTTGTATCCCATAACTGGTCAGCATTCATTTCTCCAAGACCTTTATACCTTTGAACAGTATAATTTTCCCTTCCAATTTCATTTAAAATCTTGTCTAATTCTCTATCCGAGTAAGCATAATATACTTTTTTGCCTTTTGTAATTTTATATAAAGGTGGTTGAGCAATGTACACATTTCCATTTTCAATTAAAGGTCTCATAAACCTATAGAAAAATGTTAAAAGCAGTGTCCTAATATGGCTTCCGTCTACATCTGCATCTGTCATTATAACTATTTTGTGGTACCTTAACTTACTTATATCAAAATCATCCCCTACGCCAGTACCTAAAGCAGTTATCATTGCTCTTATCTCTTCATTAGATAGTATCTTGTCAAGTCTTGCCTTCTCCACATTTAAAATTTTTCCTCTGAGTGGAAGTATAGCTTGAAATCTGCTGTTTCTACCTGATTTAGCAGAACCTCCTGCAGAGTCACCCTCTACCAAGAAAAGCTCACATTTAGAAGGGTCTTTCTCTGAGCAGTCGGCAAGTTTACCCGGCAAAGTAGTATTCTCAAGAGCAGACTTTCTTCTGGTAAGCTCTCTGGCTTTTCTCGCAGCTTCCCTTGCTCTTGCTGCTTGAGTAGCTTTTTCTACTATAATTTTTGCAACTGAGGGATTTTCTTCTAAAAAAGCCGTGAGTTTTTCTGTTACTACATTTTCTACAATAGACCTCATTTCAGAATTTCCTAATTTTGTTTTAGTCTGCCCTTCAAATTGTGGATTTTTTAATTTTACACTTACAATAGCTGTAAGTCCTTCTCTTACATCTTCACCTTGTAAATTTTTCTCGTTATCTTTTATAATTCCGTATTTTCTTGCGTAATCATTAATAACTTTAGTCAAAGCTGCTTTAAAGCCTACTAGATGAGTACCACCTTCTCTAGTATCAATATTATTAGCAAAACTAAAGATATTTTCATTATAGCTGTCATTATACTGCATGCAAACCTCTACTTCATAGTCGTTATTTTTCGCTTCCATGTATATTGGCTCTTCATGGAGGACTTCTTTATTTCTATTTAAATACTTTACAAAAGATATAATTCCACCTTCATAATTAAAAACCTCTTCTTTTCCGTCTCTTTCGTCTATGAGTTTGATATTTATGCCCTTATTTAAAAACGCTAATTCTCTCAATCTTTGGGCCAATACATCATAGTCGAATACAGTTTCTTCAAAAATTTCCTTATCCGGCTTAAAAGTAATAGTTGTACCTGTCTCTTCTGTCTCTCCAATAACCTCTAAATCCGTTTTTGGAACTCCTCTTTCATATATTTGCCTATAAATTTTCCCATGTTGTTTTACAATAACTTCTAATTTTTCAGATAATGCATTTACAACAGAAACACCTACTCCGTGCAATCCTCCCGATACTTTGTAAGCGTCATTATTAAATTTTCCACCTGCATGTAACATCGTTAAAGCTACTTCTACAGCTGGTTTTCCAACTTTGGGGTGAATATCTGTAGGTATACCTCTTCCGTCATCTTCAACCGTTATAGAATTATCTTTGTGTATAGTAACTACTATATTTTTGCAATAACCGGCCAATGCTTCGTCTATACTATTATCGACTACTTCGTATACAAGGTGATGCAATCCCCTGCTGCCAGTAGAACCTATATACATTCCTGGCCTTTTTCTTACTGCTTCTAAACCCTCTAATATTTGTATTTGACTCGCAGTATAAGTTTCATCCTTTGCCATATTCACAACCTCCGCAAATTTATCCAACAGTTTTATTTTATCATTCTTTTAAGAATTGCTCAATTCAAATGATTTCCCGAAAAATTTCCCGGGAAATGAAGAGGAAATAATTTTATTTTTATTATTGCCTATAATATAATATACTTAACAAATATACCTATAATATAATATACTTAAATTGAGGTGAATTCAATGGCTACTTATGAAGATTTTTTAAAACTTGACATAAGAGTGGGAAAGATAATTGAAGTTGAAGATTTTCTTAAAGCAAAAAAACCTGCCTATAAGTTAAAAATTGACTTTGGTGAATTAGGTATTAAAAAGTCTAGCGCTCAAATAACAAAGTTATATAAAAAAGAAGATTTGTACAATAAATTAGTAGTGTGTGTAGTAAATTTTCCACCTAAACAAATTGCAGACTTCGTATCCGAAGTTTTAGTACTAGGAGTAGATGATGAAGAAGGAAATGTAGTATTGCTTCAACCAGAAAGAGAAGTAAAAATAGGGAATAAAATTTACTAGAAGGTGGTAAATAGTGAAATTTTTAAGCGTTAACTTAGGTAAACTTGTGAATATATCTTGTAAAATAACAGGAAAAGGTGGAACATCTTTACCTGGAAAAATAGCTCTGAAATCTGATTCTAAATTAATAAAAAAATTAATTGAACCTATAAAAGAAAACAAAGTAATAATAACAGGTACAAATGGCAAAACTACAACTTCCGGATTAATAGCCTATATTTTGACCATTTCTGGGAAAAGCGTTGTACACAACAAAGAAGGAGCAAATATGAAAACTGGAATTGCGACTGCTTTAATAAAAAACAGCAATTTTTTAGGTAATTTAGATAAAAATGCAGCTGTTTTCGAAGTAGATGAAGCTAACATGCCTGTAATTATTGAAGAAGTAAAACCTAACATTGTAGTGATAACAAATTTTTTTAGAGACCAGCTAGATAGATACGGAGAACTGGACACAACAGTAGAAAAAGTAAAAGAAGCCCTTTTAAAACTGCCTGAAGACTCTATAGTTCTGTTAAATGCTGATGAACCTTTTACAGCTTCAATAGGAGATGAGATAAAATCGAAAGTCTTTTACTATGGAATTGAAGACAACCTTGAAGGAATTAACTCCTCTTCTTTTGAACAAAAATACTGTCCAATTTGTGGCCACAAATATAAATACAAAAGAATATATTACGGACAACTAGGAGATTATTACTGCCCTAATTGTGGCAAAAAGCGACCAAACCCTCATTTTAAAGCTACTAATATATTTTTAAATGAAGATGGAATAAATTTTAATCTATACTATAAAGATAAAATTCTTACATTTAAAAGTAGATTAATTGGCATATACAATGTTTATAATTTATTAGCAGCTATATCCGCTGGCATTTTGTTGAACATAAACTTTAGCACTATATCAAAAGCAACAGAAAGCTATTGGCCTATAGAAGGAAGATTACAAAAAACTAAAATAAAAAACAAAAAAGCGATAATAAATTTAATCAAAAACCCTATCGGTTTTGAAAGTACTTTAAATATGCTATCTCAATTTAATAAACCTCTAAACCTTTTAATCTCTATAAATGATAACTACGCGGATGGAAGAGATGTGTCCTGGTTGTGGGACGTAAACTTAGAAGACTTTTTATCAAAAACAAAGGTAAATTATATAATAACTTCTGGTTTAAGAGCTGAAGACATGGCAGTAAGACTGAAATATGCAAACTTTGATATTAATAAAATAAAAGTCATAAACTCTATAGATAAAGCTCTTGATTCAATATCTGAACTAACTAAGGAAGAATTAATAGCAGTACTTCCCAATTATACATCCCTTTATGAGGTAAATAAATATTTAAACTCACAGGAGGACAAAAAATGAAACTTGTCATTGGCCATATGTATCCAGACTTATTAAATTTATACGGGGACTTGGGAAATATTTTGTCATTAAAAAGAAGATGTGAGTGGCGAAACATTGAAACCGAAGTAAAATCAATTACAGTAGATTTAAACACAAATTTTGCTGATATAGATATACTTTTTTTAGGAGGCGGATCTGATAGAGAACAAAAAATTGTAAGCAACGATTTGACAATCAAAAAGGGAAAAAATCTTAAAGCAGCTATTGAAGACGGTTTGACAGTATTAGGTATATGCGGTGGATACCAACTTTTAGGAAATTATTATCAAACCTCAAAAGGTGATAAATTAGAAGGTGTTGGTATATTAGATATGTGGACTATTGCTTCTACCAAAAGGATGATAGGAAATGTGGTAATTGAAGCAAATATAAATAGAAAAAGCTTTAAAATGGTAGGCTTTGAAAATCATTCTGGAAAAACCTATCTTGGAAAATCTAATCCTTTAGGAAAAGTAATAATTGGAAGTGGAAATAATGGAGAAGATAAAACAGAAGGATGTATTTATAAAAATGTGTATGGAACATATCTCCATGGCCCAGTACTTCCTAAAAATCCTGAATTTGCAGATATTTTAATTGAAACTGCTTTAAAGATAAAATATGGAAAAGTAGAATTAATTCCTTTGGATGACTCTTTAGAACAACAAGCTAAACAATCTTTGATAGAAAGATTTGAAAAAAAATAGAGGCTTTTGCCTCTATTTTACAATTCAATTTCACAACATTCCTTCTCAACTTTTTCACCATTTATTTTAATCTCTTTGATGTCGTCAAAATTTTTAAATATAAATTTATACTTTTTAACTCCTTTGTCATAACCAAAGTGAATTTTATCAAATTTTATATCCATTCTTCCTTCTTTATAACAAAAACTTATATCAAAGAGGTTATAAACCCCTTTAGTATAAGCGAAAGATTCTCCATCATCTTCATAATGGAGATAATGTCCCTCTTTCCCTTTGTATATCTCCACTGTTAATTCTTCCAGCTTCTTTTCCCCTATAAAAGATTGAGACTGCTGTTTTAACAGTATTCCTCCTTCTTTTACAAAAAGAGGTATTACATCTATAGGAGCATCCACAAGGTAATAGTTTTTTCCTTTGAATTCTTTTCCCGTCCAGTAATCATACCAGATTCCTTCAGGCAAATAAACCTCTCTTCTTTCTTTTGAAGGAAGATATACAGGAGCAACTAAGAAACCTTCTCCCAACATAAATTCATCGTATATCTTATGAGTGTTTTCATCTTCTTGATACTCAAAAACCAATGGCCTCATGATAGGATAACCTTTTTGAGAGGCGATGTAAAACAAATCATATAAGTAAGGCAAAATTTCATATCTTATTTTTATATATTTTCGAGAAATATCTTCTGCTCTTTTACCAAAAGACCATGGCTCTTGGTCTTTTGTTCCTATTGCAGAATGCACTCTTAAAAAGGGAGTAAAGGTAGCTGCCTCTATCCACCTTATAAAAAGTTCTTCATGGCAATCTCCTTCAAATCCTCCAACATCTGCTCCTGCAAACGGTTGTCCAGATAGACCTATATTCATTATCATAGGCATCATCATAAGAAGGTGTTCGTACAAGCTTCTATTATCTCCCGTCCACATTGCCGCATACCTTTGTATTCCTGAAAAAGCAGCTCTTGTCAAAACAAAAGGCCTTTCATTAGGTCTTATTCTTAGTAAACCATCTCTTGTTGCCATTGCCATATAATTTGCATAGACATTGTGAACCTCTTTGTGAAGTACCTTTTCTCCATCTAAAATATGAATATTATCCTCTGGCATAGTTTTAGTAGGAGTTTCAAACACAGCTGGCTCATTCATATCATTCCATATACCATCAATGCCATCATTTATAAATTCTCTGTGCTTTTCACCCCACCAATATCTCACTTCTTCTTGTAAAAAGTCAGGAAAACAAGCTTCCCCTGGCCATACTTTTCCAACGTAGGTTATACCGTACTTATCCTTTACAAAATAACCCTTTTCAATTCCTTCTCTGTAAACATGGTAGTCGTAATCCCTCTTAACTCCTGGATCTACAATTGTCACTACTTTAAATCCCATTTCTTTAAGCTGCTTTAGCATTTCCTTATAATTTTTAAATGTATCTTTATTCCATGTGAAAACTCTATATCCTTCCATGTAATCTATATCGAGATATATCACGTCACAAGGAATATCTTTTTCTCTAAAAGTTTTTGCAATTTCCAATACTTTCTCCTGTGGAGTATAGCTGTACCTGCTCTGCTGATTTCCCAATGCCCATAAAGGTGGAAGATTTATCCTTCCAGTGAGATATGTATAATTCTCTACAACCTCTTTTATGTCTTCTCCATAAATAAAGTAATAATTCATTTGACCTCCATAGGCCCCAAAATAATAGTATTCTTGGCTTTCCTGTCCCATATCAAAAAAAGACCTAAAGCTATTGTCCAAAAATATTCCGTAAGTGTGATAATCGTTTATTCCTATGAAAAAAGGGTAAGACTCATATAAAAGTTTTGTAGTCTGGTTGTGAGTCATAAATTCATCTGTATTCCACATCTCTAACCTTTCGCCTTTTTTGTCGAGATATCCTGCTTTTTCTCCAAAACCGTAAAAATGGTCTTCTCTTAACTTTTTATAGCATCTAACATCTGTTTCACTAAATTTTACTCCTCCATTGTAATCCTCATTAATCATATTTTCATTTTTATCTAAGAAACTCACAGAAAGGTCATTTTTGTTTATTTTTACTTTTAAAGAATTAGTTTCAATTAATATACCTTCTAATTCCTCACTTATACTAAACTCAGGAATATCGTATTCTTTTCTTTCTATTGCAATTGTATCTTTCCTTTTTTCTTCTTTATCACTTACAAAAACGTTAATAATCTTATCGCTTAATACCCTAAGCTCTAACTTTCTTTCTTTATTTCTCAAAACAATTCCTTCTGATGTTTTTTGATACAATTTAATACCTCCCTATTCCTCTATTTTTTGTGTCCTTCTTATAAGGGTAAAAGCAGAAATTGGTGATAGATAAATAATACTTCTCTTATCCCTTTCTGTGATTATAAAAGACTTCGGCTTTTCGTCAGAAATTCTGACAACAAATCCCTCTTCTTCGGCTATCTTTAAAAATTGCACAGTAGCCTCCGACGTAGTTACAACACTCATGTCAAAAATAGCTATAATGTCTTTATCAGGGACTACTACGTTGCCGCCTAAATGGACGTACATTTTTTGACCCCCTATTCTTTAATGACAGACCCATTAGATATCTTAAAATAACAATCTCCTTTTAAATCTCTTTTTGTAGTATGGGTTATAAAAGTCTGAAAACCCTGTAATTTTTCTAAGATATATTTCTTTCTATTTTCATCTAACTCTGACATTACATCATCTAGAAGCAGTATGGGTTTTTCACCAGTCTCCTTTTTTAAAATTTCAAACTCTGATAATTTAAGGCATAAAGCCACTGTTCGCTGTTGACCTTGAGAAGAATATACTCTCGAATCATATCCGTTTATAATAATCTTAAAATCTTCCCTATGAGGCCCAATTTGTGTTGTAAGATACTTTAAATCTAAATCTATATTCTTTAATAGTTTTTCTTTTAATCTTTTTTTAACTATTTTTTCATCTGAAGCATCCTTAAGTCCAACACTATTTAGGTAGACAATTTCTGCTGTTTCATTGGAAATTTCAAGTAAAAATTTTTTTATATTAATTTCTATATTTTTTAAATAATTTTGTCTCACCACAATTATTTTTGCCCCGTATTCAACTAATTGGTCATCAAAAATTTCTAATATATTTTTACTTTTCCCTTCTTTTATGTATTTTAATAGCTTATTTCTATTTATCAGTATTTTATTATATTGCATGAGGTTATAAAGATAATTCTTTTCAACGACAGATATACAAGAATCTAAATATTTTCTGCGATGGGAAGGTCCTTCTTTTATTATGTTTAAATCTTCAGGAGAAAAAATGACTGTTAAAAGTTGACCTAAAAGTTCAGAAGCCGACTTTATTTTATTGCCATTTATTTTAATGACTTTATTTTCTTTTTTCTTGTATCCAAATTCTATTTTTTTATCGTTATTTTCTTGACAAATTATTGCTTTTACATAAAAATAATCTTCTCCAAATTTTATTAGTTCTGTAGTTTTACTTCCTCTAAAAGACCTTCCCATACTTAAAAGCCTAATACTTTCTAATAGATTGCTCTTTCCTTGTGCATTTAAACCATAAAATATATTTATTCCTTTGCAAAATTCTATTTTTTGCTTTTGTAAATTTCTAAAATTGTCGACAAATAGCTCCTTCACATACAAGTTAAATTCCTCACTTTATGATATAAGTTTTACCCTCTACCTCAATTATATCATTTTTGCGAAGTTTTTTACCTCTTTTTAATTCTATTGCGCCATTTACTTTAACTTTTCCTTCTAAAACAAATTGCTTTGCTTGTCCTCCAGTCTGACATATTTTCATATACTTTAAAAATTGCCCTAAAGTAATATGTTCCGTCTCTATAGGCACTTCTATCATTTAAAAAACACCTCTTATTTTTAATTGAGCTTTACAGGAAGTATCATATAAAGATAATCTTTACTTCCTATAGGTTTTATTATTAACGGATTTATACTATTTATGAAATAAAGTGTTATTTCCTCTTCATCGATAGCTCTTAAAGAATCTAATAAATATCTTGAGTTAAAAGCGATCTCAAGAAAAATTCCTTTTACATCGACTTCTATCTTTTCTACCATTTTACCCTTTTCAGAATTAGAAGAGACAGTAATAAATTTATCACCAATCTCAAACTTAATCAAATTATTTTTGCTTTCTGCAATTAGTGAAGCTCTTTCAATACTTTCAGTTAAAACTTCTCTTTTGACTACCACTTCAGTCTTATAATCCTTAGGTAAAACAGCATTGTAGTTTATAAAGCTTCCTTCTAAAAGCCGCGATATTACCTTTGTATTTTCAATTTGGAATAACACTTGATTAGCAGTGTGGTATATCTCTATCTCCGTTTCCTCATCTTTTAAGATTCTGTATATCTCTTCTAAAGTTTTACCTGGAATTACTATAGAATATTTTTCTATATCCTCTTCAAAGAATTTTTCCTCACTCTGATAAGAATATATAGCCATTCTAAATCCATCTAAAGCTACTGCTTTAACTTCATTTTGAAACACTTCAAATAGAACACCTGTCAAAATAGGTCTTGTTTGCTCCTGGGCAATACAAAAGACCGTTTTTCTTATTAAGTCTTTTAGAATATTTTGCGTCAATTTAAAAGAATTTTCTTTAGATACTTTAGGAATTTCAGGAAACTCTAAAGCATCACTTCCTGCAATAGTGAAATTTATACTATCGCAAACTACATTTACTGTGTTTTGAGAATCACTTTCTATTTTTACATCTCCCTCAGGCAATTTCCGAACTAATTCTGAAAAAATTTTTGCAGGTACTACTATTTCACCCTCTTCTTCTACCACCGCAGGAATTTGACATTCTATTCCTATGTCCAAATCAGTTCCTGAAAATTTGACCTGACTTTTTAAAGCCGAGATTTTTATACCTTGAAGAATAGGAAGAGTAGTACGGGAGGATACCCCCCTTATTGCAATATTTACTCCTTCAAATAATGAATTTTTGTCACACACAAATTTCATTTTTTTCACTCCTGTTTTTGAGAATATTTTTTTGAATCAAATCATATAATAGATAAGATAAACATTTAGTAGTCGTAGTAATAGAAAGTGTTATTTTGTTAGTAAGAGTTTGTAAAGCAGAGAAAAAGTCGATAATTGTCTGTGAATAACTTTTGGATAATTATTTAAAATTATTAACAATATTCACAGACAAAAAATTTTAAAACATATAAACAGGGTTATCCCTGTTTATATGTTAAAAACCTTTTATTCTCTTTTTAAGTTCTTCAATCTGCCTTGAGAGAAGTTCATCTTGTTTTATTTCACTAGAGATTTTTTCATAGGCATGGATTACAGTAGTATGGTCTTTTCCAAATTCTTCTCCTATCTTTGGAAGAGATAAATCTGTCAGTTCTCTCGCTAAGTACATTGCAATTTGCCGCGGATAAGCTATGTTTTTTGTCCTTTTGCGGGACCTGAAATCTTCTAGTTTTATGTTATAGTACTTGCAAACTTCTTCTTGTATGAGTTTTACAGTTATTTCTCTCGTTTTATTGGATACAATTTCTTTTAAAGCATGCTTAGCTAATTCTAAATCTATATTAGATTTTGTAAGATTTGAAAAAGCTACGATTCTTATTAACGCTCCTTCTAACTCTCTTATGTTTGATTGGATTTTTTCTGCCACATAAGCTAAAACTTCGTCGGGTATATTTAGATTTTCTGATTGAGCTTTTTTCTTAAGTATTGCAATTCTTGTTTCATAATCTGGTGGCTGTATATCCGCAATTAAACCCCATTCAAACCTTGACCTTAGTCTCTCTTCTAAAGTTGGAATTTCTTTTGGTGGTCTATCACTGGATATAACTATTTGCTTATTGGCTTCGTAAAGAGTGTTAAAAGTATGAAAAAATTCTTCTTGAGTTCGTTCTTTTTTTGCTATAAATTGAATATCATCTATTAGAAGGACATCAATGTTTCTGTACTTGTTTCTAAATTCTTCGTTTTTGTCGTCTTTTATGGAGTTAACCAGCTCATTTGTAAACGTTTCTGACGTAACGTACATTATTTTGTAACCACTTTGATGTTTATTGATAAAGTGCCCTATTGCATGCATTAAATGGGTTTTACCTAAACCCACTCCTCCATAAATAAATAAAGGGTTATACGCTTTTGCAGGAGCTTGAGCTACTGCAAGACATGCAGCGTGAGCAAGTTTATTGCTGTTTCCAACTACAAAAGTATCAAAAGTATATTTTGGATTTAGGGTGGAAAGAGTAGTGGATTCAGTTAAGTTTTCTTTTTCGATAGATTCTTTAATTTCTCTATATTCTTCTTCGTCTTCTGACAATATTTTTATGTTGTATAATTTATTTGAGGCTTTTGAAGCAGCATCATAGATAATATTTATATATCTTCCATTTATTATATTTTTTGTAAAAGTGTTAGGGGTACTTAAAAATAGTACATCATCAATAATTGCTAATGGTTTTATGTGAACTAACCAAGTGTTATAGCTGGTGGGGGTAAGCTCACTTTTTATGACTTCCACTATCCTCTCCCATGTTTGACGATGATCACCATACATTGTACGACCTCCTAAGCCCATCAATAAAATGTGGATAACTTATTTAAAAGGGTGGCATAATATATATCGGTTTAATTTGGTTGTTAGTAAATTAGATTTGATTTTGTGAATTTTTTAATTTGATAACTTTTGCAAAAACACATATACATATATTGTTGATAAAAAATATTTTAATAAAAAAATAGATAAAAAAATTAAAATACCTACATTATAAGTATAATGAATAAGAAAACTAACATTGAAATAACAACTTATCCACAAATTTATCAACAATATGTGAATAAGTTGTTATTTTTGTGGCTACAATTTATTTAAGTTATCAACAGTTTAATTTTATAATAACAAATTATCAACAGATTATCAATAAGAAAAATAATTTTGTCTACAGCTATGTGTAGATAATTCTTAAGTTGTTGATAATTTTCTTATTTTAAAAAGTCTTGTTGACATCCTCCTTAATTAACGTTATAATTTTTATAGCATTTTTTAGGTTTTAGGAGGTGTGGCAATGCTTCGCACTTATCAACCCAAAAAAAGACATAGAAAAAAAGTACACGGTTTTAGAAAGAGGATGTCTACCAAAAGTGGTCGCAATGTTTTAAAAAGAAGAAGACAAAAAGGTAGACATAGATTGACAGCGTGAGGCCTTTAGGGCCTTTTTTACAATCCGGAGGTATAAATGAGTAACAAGATTGTAAAAATTAAAAAGAGTTATGAATTTAAAAAGGTTTATTCAAATGGCAAATCTGTTGCTAATCAGTTTGTTGTAATGTATTTTATGGAAAATAATTTAGGCTTTAATAGGGTTGGCTATTCAGTGAGTAAAAAAATAGGTAAAAGTGTGGTAAGAAATAGAGTTAGAAGGCTTTTACATGAAAGTTTTAGACTTTTAGATATTGAGATAAAAACAGGTTTTGATATAATTTTTGTCGCAAGAGGGAAAATTGTAGAGGCTGATTTTCACACTTTAAAAAGTTCTATTAAAAAATTAATTATGAAAACACCTATTTATGCGGGGAATGAAAAATGAAAAATGTTGTTATTTTTTTAATTAAGGTGTATCAAAAATATATTTCGCCTATGAAGCCAAGGACCTGTAGATTTTATCCAACTTGTTCTCAATATTCTATAGAAGCAATATCAAAGTATGGACTTTTAAAAGGTGGGATTATGTCTATTTGGAGAATTTTAAGGTGCAATCCCTTTAATCCTGGGGGATATGACCCTGTAAAATAAATTTTTGGAGGTATATTATGGCAACAATTGCTATGTATTTAGGACAATTGTTAGAATTTATACATCATTATGTAGGAAATTATGGTATTGCTATAATTATTTTTACTATTTTAATAAGGATACTTCTTTTGCCTTTTTATATGCAGCAAATGAGTACGATGAAAAAGATGAAAGAAATACAGCCTCTTGTGCAGGAGCTTCAGAAGAAGTATGCTAAAGACCCTCAAAAATTAAATATGGAAACAATGAAATTGTATCAAGAGAAGAAAGTAAATCCCTTTGGTGGATGTTTACCTATGCTTTTGCCTTTGATAATATTGTGGCCGCTTTTTACAATGCTTAGAACTTATCCGGCTTTTTCAACTGCTTCTTTTTTATGGATGCATAGTCTTGCGCAAAAGGACCCTTATTATATAATTCCTATTTT
This sequence comes from Thermoanaerobacter sp. YS13, assembly GCF_000806225.2. Taxonomy (NCBI): domain Bacteria; kingdom Bacillati; phylum Bacillota; class Clostridia; order Thermoanaerobacterales; family Thermoanaerobacteraceae; genus Thermoanaerobacter; species Thermoanaerobacter sp. YS13. The sequence continues at coordinate 442,979 of NZ_JOOI01000002.1, forward strand.
AGCTGCTGTAACTACTTATATATCTTCTGCCATGATAGCAACGGACAAAAGTCAAAATTCTATGAATATAATGATGTCAATCTTTATGGGGTGGATAACTGTTTCTTTGCCAGCAGGTATAGGAATATATTGGGTTACAAGTAATATATTCCAGATAGTGCAGCAGTATATTTTTATGAGAGAGACCAATACTGCTAAGGGGGAATCATAAGTTGAAAGAGCTTATAAGGACAGGCAAGACGGTTGAAGAAGCTGTAAATCTTGCCTTGCAGGAATTTGGCGTAACGAGGGAAATGGTAGAAGTAGAAGTGTTGGATGAAGGGGGTAAAGGTTTTCTAGGTCTTATAAGCAAGCAGGCAATAGTTAAAGTGATTTTAAAAGATGTAGTAAAGGAGAGTGCTAGAAATTTTTTACAACAAGTAATTGAAGCGATGAAATTAGATGTTAAATTTGATATAGAAGAAGAGGAGGATACTATAAAGTTTAATTTATATGGAAAAAATGTAGGGTTGCTGATAGGTCATAGGGGAGAGACATTAGATTCATTGCAATATCTTGTAAATATTGTTGCCAGCAAGTATAGAGAATATGATAGATATAGAAGGATTATATTAGATGCAGAAAATTATAGAAAAAGAAGGGAAGAGACTCTAATTAGGCTTGCCAAAAAATTAGCTAAACAAGTAATGGAGACAAAAGAAAGCGTTGAGTTAGAGCCGATGAGCCCTAATGAAAGACGAATAATTCACATGGCTTTGCAGGACCATCCTTATGTAGAGACTTATAGTGAAGGAGAGGAGCCTAACAGAAGAGTTATAATAGCTTTAAAATAATACCCTGTGAAAGGGGTTTTTTTATATTTGTGATTGAAAAGCCCAAAATATTGGTATATTATTTTATAAGATAATTTTTTGGTTGGTGATGAAAATGGTTTTTGATACAATTGCAGCTATTTCCACTTTCCCAGGGGAAGCAGGAATTGGAATAGTTAGAATAAGTGGAGATGATGCTTTAGAAATAATTTCAAAAATTTTTAAGCCCCATAAGCCTAAAGATATAAAAAAGGTAAAAAGTCATACTTTACATTATGGACATATAGTAGACCCTGAAACAGAAGAAGTATATGACGAAGTTTTAGTATCTATCATGAAAAAACCTAATACCTATACAAGAGAGGATATAGTTGAAGTAAATTGTCATGGAGGTATAGTAATTACCTCTAAAATTTTGGAATTAGTATTAAAACAAGGTGCCCGTTTAGCCGAACCAGGGGAATTTACAAAAAGAGCCTTTTTAAATGGGCGAATTGATTTATCTCAAGCCGAAGCAGTTATAGATATAATTAGCGCTAAGACTATGCTTGCTAATAAATATGCTCAGAAACAGTTGGCTGGATATGTGGGAAGTAGAATAAAGGAAATTAAAGATAAAATTATGGGTCTGTTAGTTCATCTTTTAGCTTTAATAGATTTTCCTGAAGAGGATGTGGAGGAACTAGAGAGAAAAGAAATGTTAGAAACTTCTAAGGAAATAGTGGAAGATATCGATAAACTTATAGCATCTTCTGAAAGTGGAAGGATTATAAGAGAAGGACTTAAAACCGCCATAATTGGTAAACCGAATGTTGGTAAATCATCTCTTTTAAACGCTTTATTAAAAGAAAATAGAGCTATTGTCACAGATATACCAGGAACTACCAGGGATATTATTGAAGAATATGTTAATGTAAAAGGTATTCCAATAAAACTTATTGATACAGCAGGAATTAGAGATACAGACGAATTGGTGGAAAAAATAGGGGTTGCTAAAAGTAAAGAAGTTCTGGGTGAAGCAGATTTAATATTGTTTGTGCTGGATTCCTCAAGAGAGTTAACTAAAGAGGACTATGAAATTTTCGATATTTTAACAGGTAAAAACATCATATTTGTGCTGAATAAGATAGATCTACCTAAAAAAATTGATGAAAAAGAATTAAAAAATCTTACCAAAGATGGTATAATAATAGAGGTTTCGACTGTTGAAAAAATTGGATTGGAAGAATTAGAAAACACCATTTATAATTTGGTGTTTAGAGGAGACATAAGTGTGAGGGAAGATGAAATAGTCATAAATTCGCGGCACAAAGAAGCACTTATCAATGCTAAAAATTATATGGAAAGCTGTGTTAATGCTATCGAAAGGGGGTATAGTGAAGACCTAATTACAATTGATTTGCATGCGGCTCTTGACCAATTAGGTAAAATTACTGGAGAGACGGCAACTGAGGATTTAATAAATGAAATTTTTGAGAGATTTTGTGTGGGAAAGTAGGTGAAAGTATGAATTTTATTGCAGGTGAATACGATGTTGCAGTGGTAGGGCTGGGACATGCGGGCAGTGAAGCTGCTCTCGCCTGTGCAAGGTTGGGCCTTAAAACGGTAGGTTTTGCTGTAAACTTAGATTCTATTGCTTTGATGGCTTGTAATCCTTCTATTGGAGGCCCTGCCAAAGCTCAGTTGGTGAGAGAGATTGACGCTTTAGGTGGAGAAATGGCTATAAATACAGACAAATCGCTACTACAAATTCGCACTTTGAATACAAGTAAAGGCCCTGCTGTAAGGTCTTTGAGAGCACAAGTTGACAAAAAACTTTACCAAGCAAACATGAAGTACACTTTAGAAAGACAAGATAACCTTGATATAAAACAGGCGGAAATTGTAGACATTTTGGTAGAAGACAACAAAGTTACAGGGGTTGTAACAAAATTAGGTGCGATATATAAATGTAGGGCTTGTATTATTACTACAGGTACCTTCTTGAAAGGAAGAGTTATAATTGGCGATGTAAGTTTTAAGAGTGGGCCTAGTGGACTTTTTCCAGCTAATGAGCTTTCTGAGACTTTAAAAAGATTAGGCTTTAAGTTGATGAGATTTAAAACAGGTACTCCTGCGAGAGTTGATAAAAGAAGTATTGATTTTTCCAAGATGGAAATACAGCCAGGGGATGAAGTAATTACTCCTTTTTCCTATATGCATGATAAAATCGAAATAGAACAGTTACCCTGTTGGCTTACTTATACTAATAAACGAACTCATGAAATAATAATGGCAAATATTGACCGCTCTCCTCTTTTTAGTGGTGAAATAACAGGGGTAGGAGTAAGATACTGTCCTTCTATTGAAGATAAAGTTGTGAAATTCCCTCACAAAGAAAGGCATCAAATTTTTATTGAACCAGAAGGATTAAATACTTATGAAATGTATGTACAAGGCATGTCTTCTAGTTTACCTGAAGATGTACAACTGGAATTTTTGAGGACTGTTCCCGGTCTTGAAAATGTAAGAGTGATGAGACCAGCTTACGCTATTGAATACGACTGTATAGACCCAACGCAATTAAAAGCTACTTTAGAATCTAAAAAAATTGAAGGATTATACTTTGCAGGACAAGTCAATGGCACATCTGGATATGAAGAAGCAGCTGCTCAAGGTTTGATGGCGGGAATAAATGCTGCTATGAAGCTTTTAAACAAACCTCCTGTAATTTTAGATAGGTCTCAAGCTTATATAGGAGTGCTAATTGATGATTTAGTGACAAAAGGTACAAATGAGCCTTATAGGATGCTTACTTCGAGAGCAGAATATAGACTTTTATTAAGACAAGATAACGCAGATTTTAGATTGACAGAGCTAGGGTATAAAATTGGCCTTGTAACAGAAGAAAGATATGGAAAATTTTTAAAGAAGAAGATTCAGTTAGAAAAAGAGATGCAAAGACTTCCTGGCGTCATGGTAAGACCTTCTGAGGAAGTCAACAATTTTCTCATCTCTAAAGGAAGTACTCCTTTAGTTACAGGAGTTGACCTTTATACTTTGCTAAAGCGACCTGAAATTGATTATAAGTCTACTGAATTTTTGGATAAAAACAGGCCCCATGATATTTTAGATAGTGTGGCTGAACAAATAGATATAAATATTAAATATGAAGGATATATAATGAAACAACTAAGACAAGTTGAACATTTTAAAGCTTTAGAAAACAAAAAAATTCCAGATGATATTGATTATTATCAAATTCATGGTTTGAGCAATGAAGCAAAAGAAAAATTGACAAAAATAAGGCCTACTTCAATTGGACAGGCTTCTCGTATTTCGGGAGTTTCACCTGCAGATATTTCTGTGCTTTTAATTTTTATGGAGCAGTTAAGGAGAAATAAAGGCGATGAAGAACAAATCGGTTGATATGCTAATTGAAGGAGCTAAAGAGTGGGGTATATTTTTGGAAATGTTCCATGTGGAACATTTCCAAAAATATTATGCTCTTTTATTGGAATGGAATCAGAAGATGAATTTAACGGCAATTACAGAAGAAAGTGAAGTTGTAATTAAGCATTTTTTAGATAGTTTATCTGCGGTTAAGAGTGGAAAAATAAAAGGGGACGAAAAAATTATAGATGTTGGTACAGGGGCTGGTTTTCCTTCTATTCCTTTAAAAATTGTATTTCCTAAATTAAAAGCTACTCTTTTAGATTCTTCCAAAAAAAGAATTATTTTTTTAGAAGAAGTTATAAATAAATTGGATATAAATGAAATAGAATTAATTCACGGACGAGCTGAAGATATAGGAAAAGACATAAAATATAGAGAACAGTTTGATTTATCCGTGGCACGAGCTGTGGCACCTTTAAATATTTTATTGGAATATACTCTTCCTTTTGTAAAAGTAGATGGTTGTTTTATTGCTTTAAAAGGCCGAGAGATTAAAGAGGAAATAAAAAATAGTCAAAAAGCTTTAAAAGAATTAAAGGGAAAAATTGAAAAAATAGAGGAAGTTAAACTTCCTTATAGTGATATATTACATCACTTAATAATTATCAAAAAAACAGATAAATGCCCTACAAAGTATCCTAGAAGAGCAAATGCTATACAAAGATCTCCTTTATAAACTGAAAGAATAAATATGCTCGAGTACATGTTCTCGTTTCTAAGCTGTGCCTAAGGCTTGTTTTGTGGCAGCTTAAAATCGCTGTCTTTCTCTCCTGTAGACAAACTTTCGAAAATAGGATATTTTGCGATCGGTGTGACTTGTGACAAAGTGGCCCGGCACTCAAGTAAGAAAGTTTATAAAGCAAAAATAGAAAAAACAAGCATACTTACTTGAGTGCCGGGAAACTTAGCAAGACCGAGGGTAGAGGCAGGGCCGTAGCCTTGTGAGGGCGGAGGCGGGCACCTTAAGGCATGGATGCCACCTGACGTAGGTACCCTGCCGGAGCCCGAAGGTCGAGCTTTAGTTTTGTCACTTTTGAACATCGGAGCGACGATGCAAAATATCTACTTTGAATATTTTTTAACTTTGTCAACAAACTGTAGTCTAAAATTACTTTTAGACTGTTTTTTATTTTTATAAAAATTTTTGTGGTATAATTTTAATATAAATATTCCAAATAACTTACCATTCTTGGAATGAGGGAAGAAAAAATGTTAAAATTTAGAGCGAGCTTTTTAGTAGCGAGAGTTGTCATTGTTGAAGAAGAAAAAGTTCTCTTAGTAAAACATCAAGAAGGGGAGGAAGTAGCATGGGTTTTTCCAGGAGGTAGAGTAGAAGAAAATGAGTCAGTAGCAGATGCTGCTATAAGAGAATGTAAAGAAGAGACAGGTTATGACATTAAGTTAAATGGTGTCTGCTATATTCAGGAATATGATATTTACTATGTAACATATTTTTATTCTTCAATTGTTGGAGGAAGATTGACATTAGGAAGTGACCCTGAATTACCTAAAGAGAAACAGGTTTTAAAAGAGGTAAAATGGATTGAACTTAAGGATTTGAAAAACTATCAAGTTTATCCTCAAAAATTGGCTGAGCTTATACAACAAGAGAATTTTTTTAAAAATCTTATTCCTGTTCCCGAAACTTTTTTATAATTTTTAACAATATATTTGAATTTAAGGAGGAATTTTACATTATCTGTCGAATATATATTGTGGAGGAATTTTTTAATTGTTTTAAGAGCGGGGTGTGTAAAAGTGGTACAGAGTAAAACACAAGAAATTTGTTATCTGCCTATTGATTCAATAAGGCCCAATCCATATCAGCCTCGAAAGAACTTTGATATAAAAAATTTACAAGAATTAGCAGAATCAATTAAAGCTTATGGGGTATTGCAACCTATTACTGTAAGAATGGTGCACAATAATTTTTATGAGTTAGTAGCGGGGGAAAGGCGGTTAAGGGCTTCTAAATTGGCAGGTCTTGCAGAGATACCAGCAATAATTATAAATGCGCAAGATGAAGATTCAGCTGTTTTAGCTTTAATTGAAAATTTACAAAGAGAAAATCTTAATTTTATTGAAGAGGCAGAAGCATATTACAACCTAATAAACGACCACCATCTAACACAGGAACAATTAGCAAGGATTTTGGGTAAAAGCCAATCAACTATTGCTAACAAATTAAGGATTTTGAAGCTTAGCAAAGAGATAAAAGAACAATTATTGGAAAATGACTTAACGGAGCGACATGCCAGAGCACTTTTGAGACTTCCTGATGAAGAGTTGCAAAAAAAGGCACTAGATGTAATTATAAAGAAAAAATTAAATGTAAGTCAAACAGAAAAATTAATACAAGACATGATAGACAAAATAACAAAGCAACCGGAAGAAGTAAAAAAAGAAAACAAAAAAATGATGAAATTTTATAAAGACATAAGAATTTTTGTAAATACAGTGAAACAAGCGGTAGATTTAATGAAAAAATCCGGTGTGCCGGCGCAGTATATTGAAAATGATAAGGAAGAATATATAGAGTTTGTAATCAAAATTTCAAAAAAGTAAAAGCTTTTTCACCCCCTTTGATAATGTTCCATGTGGAACATTGATATAAACAATGATATAATAGACATATAAGTTTAGCATCCTTAAAGAGGTATTTGTATGCAAAAGGGGGTGAAGAAATGGGTAAGGTTATTGCTATTGCAAATCAAAAAGGTGGTGTAGGTAAAACTACTACAACTATAAACTTAGGATATTCTTTAGCAACACAAGGGAAAAAAGTTTTATGTATAGATATAGACCCTCAAAGTAATATGACGAGTGGCTTTGGGATAAACCCGGCTTCTTTAAAGCACACTACATATACAGTACTGATTGAAGATGAAGACATAAAAAATGCAATAATACCTTTACGGGATTTAAAAATTTCAATTATTCCATCTAGTATTCAATTGGCAGGAGCAGAAATCGAATTAGTTCCTATGCTTTCACGAGAGTATAAATTAAAAAATGCTGTAGATTCAATTAAAGATGGATTTGACTATATATTAATAGATTGTCCTCCATCACTTGGACTTTTGACTATAAATGCTCTTACTGCTGCTGATTCAGTAATTGTTCCAATTCAATGCGAATATTATGCTTTGGAAGGACTTACCCAGCTTATGAATACAATTAATCTTGTAAAAAAGAATCTGAACCCTAAATTAGAAATAGAGGGTGTAGTTCTTACAATGTTTAACGCTCGGACAAATTTATCTATACAAGTGGTAGATGAGGTGAAAAAATTTTTTAAAGACAAAGTTTATAGAACAATTATTCCACGAAATATTCGTCTAGGTGAAGCACCAAGTTTTGGAAAACCGATTTCTATATATGACCCTAGTTCTAAAGGAGCAGAGGCATATGATGAATTGGCAGTAGAAGTGATAGAAAGGGCAGGAATATAAAAATTTACGAAGGTGGTGGTGAAATGGCGGGCAAAAAGGGGTTAGGTAGAGGATTACAAGCTCTTATACCGGAATATCGAACAGAGGAACCCCAAGGTGTAGAAACGATTAATATAGCCTATATTCATCCCAATCAATACCAACCGAGAAAACAATTTGATGAAGATAGTTTAAAAGAATTAGCAGAATCTATTAAACAAAATGGAGTTATTCAGCCAATTATAGTAAGAAAAGTGGATTCTGGATATCAGATAGTAGCAGGGGAGAGACGTTGGAGAGCTGCCAGAATTGCAGGACTTTCTGAGATACCAGCAATTGTGAGGGATTTTGATGATTTACAGGTCATGGAAATAGCTTTGATCGAAAATTTGCAAAGGGAAGATTTAAATCCCATTGAAGAAGCAAAAGCATATAAAGCATTGATAGACCAATTTAATCTTACACAAGAAGAGATATCTAAAAAAATTGGCAAGAGCCGTTCGGTAATTGCAAATAGCATAAGGCTTTTAAATCTCGACGATAGAGTACAAGAAATGTTAGTGGAAGGAGATATAACAATAGGTCATGCAAAAGTTATACTTTCTTTACCAAATAAAAGTTTACAGTATGAGGCAGCAAAAAAAGTTGCTGAAGAAAATTTAAACGTAAGAGAAACAGAAAGCTTGGTGAAAAATCTTTTACGAAAAAATGAAAAAAACTCTCAAAAGACAAAATCAAACAAAATAGATGTACATATTAAAGAAATAGAAGATAATTTATGCAGTTTTTTGGGAACAAAAGTAAAGATATCACAAAGAAGTAAAGATAGAGGAATTATACAAATAGAATATTACAGTGAGGAAGATTTGACAAGAATTATTGAAATCCTTTATGGGAAAGGATAAAAAGTCTCCTATTTTTATGGAGGCTTTTCAGACTGTAGACAAACTTTCGGAAAGGAGATATTTTGCAATTGGTGCGACTTGTTACAAAGCGCTAACAAAACTTAGCAAGACTGAGAGTGGAGGCAAGGCCGAAGCCATGGATGGCGGAGGCGGGCACTAAGACAAGGAGGTCGAATGTGCCTGGTACCCTGCCGGAGCCCGAAGGTCGAGCTTTAGTTTTGTCGCTTTGGAACATCGGAGCAACGATGCAAAATATCTCCTTTGAATATTTTTTAACTTTGTCAATAAAGTGAGCCTCCTATTTTTATGGAGGCTTTTAATTTTATCCAATTTTGCAGCAATTTTACCACTTTTAAAGCAAAGCGAGGAATTTAATTAGGTACGTGCAAAATGTCAGCATATTATTCACCTATTAACTTTTGCCACACACTTTAATTAGTTTTTTGTTGCTAATGTGAAAAAATAAATATAAAATATAGTTAGAACTCTAAGAGGAGGTTTGCATATATTATAATATCGGGAGATTTAATTTAAAGGAGATAGGACTATGATTTATTTTGATAATGCTGCTACTTCTTGGCCTAAACCCGATGGAGTGTATAGGGAAGTAGAGAAAGTTTTAAGAAACTGCGGAAACCCTGGAAGAGGCGGACACAAAATGGCACTTGAATCAGGAAGGGTTATTTTTGAAGCTAGGCAAGAGATATGCAGCATTTTCAATATTAAAGACCCTATGAGAGTGGTATTTACATCTAATACAACAGAAGCTTTGAATATTGCGTTAAAGGGCCTTTTGAGAGAAGGTGATCATGTAATAACTTCTAGTATGGAGCATAATTCTATGATAAGACCTCTTATGGCGTTGAAAGAAAAGGGGATAGAAGTTACAATCGTAAAAGCAAATGAGGAAGGAAAGATTGACACTGAGGATATAAGGAAAGCAATTACAACAAAAACAAAAATGATTGCCATAACCCATGCTTCCAATGTGACAGGTACAATAATGCCTATTGAGGAAATAGGAAATATTGCCCGGGAAATGAATTTAATTTTCTTGGTGGATGCAGCCCAAACGGCTGGAATATTGCCTATAGATGTAGAAAAACAAAACATCGACCTTTTAGCTTTTCCTGGCCACAAAGGATTGTACGGCCCTCAAGGTACAGGAGGATTATATGTAAGAGAAGGTATAGATGTATTGCCTCTTGAAGAAGGGGGAACGGGAAGTAAGTCAGAGTCAATGTATCAACCTGATTTGATGCCAGACAAGTTAGAAAGTGGTACTCCTAATACTCCAGGGATTGCAGGACTAAAGGAAGGAGTGAAATTTGTAAAAAACATAGGTGTAAATGCTATATATCAACATGAAAGAAAGCTTACTAAAATGTTGATAGAAGGATTGGAGCAAATAAAAGAAGTTAAAATATATGGTCCACACGAAATAGAAGAAAGAGTTGGAGTAGTTTCAATAACGTTAAAAGATAGAGATGTAGGAGAAATAAGTTATATTTTGGATAGAGACTTTGACATAGCTACTCGAGCAGGATTACACTGTGCTCCATTAGCCCATTCAACAATTGGCACACTAAAGACTGGCACTTTGAGATTTGGAATTGGCTATTTTAACACTGAAGAAGAAGTAGAAAAAGCTATAAAAGTTATTGAAATAATTTCGCGGAAAACATTCTAACGAATTGGAGGAGAAACTTATGAAAAACTTTTTAGACATTATTTCTCAAAATGCTACGATGATTATCCTGTTTTTATCAGTTTTATCAATTATAGAATTAATTTTAATACTTGTAATTAATGGGAATTTTTTAAGAGTAAACAGGATTTATAATAAGGTAATTAAAACATTGGGAAAAGGAGATGTCTTTGATATTTTTTCTAGAATCCTTACAGAGAATGAAGAGATAAAAAACAAATTAGACAAGTTAAGAATTGATTTAAATTCTTTAGACAAAGAAGGAAAAACAGCAATTAAAAAAGTGGGAATAGTGCGGTATAATGCTTTTCCTGATGTGGGTTCTGACTTAAGCTTTTCTATTGCCCTATTAGATAGCAATGACAATGGTATTGTTTTGTCTGGAATATACGGAAGGAATGAGACGGCTACTTTTGCAAAACCTATTGAAAGAGGGCAATCTAAATATCCTCTTTCTGCTGAAGAAGTACAAGCTATAGAAAGAGCCAAAAGAAAAGCTTTGTAAAAAACAGGGAGTGATAACCTTGATTGCGTTTATTGTGAACCCAGTGGCGGGTGGAGGAAGGGCCTATCGAAAGATTCCAGAAATTAGAAGGATTATGAAAAAGAAATTAATCGATTACAAAATTTTTATAACAAAATATGCAGGGGAAGGGAAAATATTAGCGAGAAAAGCAGCTCTTAGTGGATTTAAACTTGTGGTGGCAGTAGGAGGAGATGGTACTGTACTTGAAGTAGTAAATGGAATAAAAGGTACACAAGCTATACTAGGAATTATTCCTGTAGGGACAGGAAATGACTTTGCAAGATTTTTCCATATACCTAAAAAGTTAGAAAAGGCTATTGATGTGCTTATAATGGGTAATATTAAAATTATAGACGGAGCTGTGATAAACGATATATTAACTTTTGGAAATATTACAAGCACAGGCATTGCTTCTGAAACAGCGGCAATGGCTGTGCGGTTTAAAAAGTTTTTATCTGGAATATGGGTTTATTTAACTGCCCTTTTAAATGTCCTTTTTAAATACAAGCCCTATTCTGTAAAAATAAGAATAGATGATAAAGAGTTAAATAGAGAAATAACAATTTTTGCAGCGGGAGTTTTAAGCTATTATGGAGGCGGCTTAAAGCTTTTGCCGGATGCCGATCCTAACGATGGCTATTTAGATGTCATGATTGTTGACAAAATAAGTAAGATTAAATTATTGGTTTTATTGCCCTTAGTTCTTTTTGGAACCCATACTAAACTTAAAATTGTAGAAGTTTATAGAGCAAAAAAAGTAGAAATAGAGGCAGATCGAGAAGTACCTGTTACTGTCGATGGTGAAATATTATATATCAAAAATCTGGAAATAAAAGTGGAGAAAGATGCAATAAAATTATGCACTCTGTAAATTTAATAGAGTATATTGCGTTAAACTCTCAGGAATAATAAATTATGAAACCTGAGAGTTTATTATTTTTTGGAGGCGGATAAATGGCGGAGAAAGTAAAAGGAAAGTTAGTTATCATAGGAGGAGCAGAAGACAAAGAGAACAAATGTGAAATATTGCAAGAAGTTGTGGGTTTAGCGGGGGGAAGAGAGAGTAGAATAGTTGTAATGACAACAGCCACAGAAAAACCTGTGGAAGTGGGCAATATGTATATTTCTATTTTTAAAAAATTAGGGGCAAATGATGTAAAAGTTGTAAATATAAATTCAAGAGAAGACAAAGAAATAAACTATGCAAGAAATATACTTGAAGATTGCAGTTGCGTTTTTTTTACAGGTGGTGACCAATTGAGGATAACCAGTATTTTGGGAGGAAGTGGCATAGATAAATTGTTAAAACAATTGCACAAAGAAGGAACTTTGATTGTGGGTACGAGTGCAGGGGCTTCGGTGATGTCCCAAACTATGATTGTGGAGGGAAATGATGAAGATTCTCCCAGGAAATGCACTATCAAAATGGCTCCTGGATTAGGTTTATTAAAAGACGTAATAATTGACCAACATTTTGCACAAAGAGGGCGCATTGGAAGGCTTCTTGCAGCAATTGCTCAAAACCCAAACAATCTCGGAATAGGGATTGATGAAGATACTGCCATAGTTGTAGAAGAAAATGAATTTAGGGTAATAGGGTCAAATGCTGTTACAGTAGTGGAGGGAAGAAAGCTAAAACACTCTAATGTTTCTGAATCAAGTCCTAATGAAATTTTAGCCCTCACCAATGTTATACTTCACATATTGCCATCCGGTTATGGTTATGATTTAGAAAAATGGATACCCAAAGTCAAGCTCAAGGAGGATAAGGTATGATTATTAAAGATATAAGGGTATATCGTGGGAGAAATATATACAGCCATAGACCTGTAATAAAAATGGTAGTAGATATAGAGAGATTGGATATTCCTACAAAAGATATACCCAACTTTAATGAGAGATTGATAAAACGGCTTCCTAACTTATCAAAACATAGTTGTTCTTACGGATATGAAGGGGGATTTCTAAAAAGATTGGAGGAAGGCACCTATTTACCCCATGTGACAGAGCATATAATTTTGGAACTACAAAATATATTAGGATATGATGTAAAATTTGGAAGGGCGAGAAATATAGAAGGAGATTTGTATTATATAATTTATGAATATGGATTAGAAGAGTGTGGCATAAGAGTTGGGAAATTAGCGGTTGAAATGGTAAATAAATTTATACAGGGGGAAGAATTTGATTTAGAAGAAAGGCTAGAAAGAATACGCAATATAATTGCTGAGATAGAACTAGGGCCTAGCACAATGGCTATAAAAAATGAAGCTTTAAAAGGGGGAATCCCGGTTACAAGGGTGGGAAATGGAAGTATTTTGCGGTTAGGTTATGGGAAATATCAAAAAATGATTGAAGGTACAATTTCACAAAATACTAGTTGCATTGCTGTAGACATAGCATCAGATAAAATCTTGACAAAGCAGATTTTAAGAGACCATGGATTTCCTGTGCCGGAAGGAGATGTTGCTTACAATGAAGAAGAAGCGATTGCTATTGCGGAAGAAATTGGATATCCTGTCGCTATAAAACCTTACAACGGAAATCAAGGCAAAGGAGTTCATTTAAACATAACCAATAAAGAAGAAGTAAGTATAGCCTATAGAAACGCCAAAGCTTACAGTGACCTTGTTATTGTAGAAAAACATATAAAGGGAAAACATTACAGAGTATTAGTTGTAGGTGAAAAAGTAGTAGCGGTAGCTGAAAAAATTCCTGCCCATGTGATAGGAGATGGAATTCATACTATTGAAGAATTAGTAGAAATAGAAAATAAAAATCCTTTAAGAGGAAAAGGCCATGAAAAACCCCTTACCAAACTCACAATAGATACGATTTCTAAAATGACCCTTAAAAAACAAGGATTTGAGCTAGAAAAGATCCCCAAAAAAGGGCAAAAAGTGTTTTTAAGGGAAAGCGCAAACTTAAGTACAGGAGGAATTGCAATAGACAAAACAGATGACATTCACCCATATAACATAGAAATTGCTGTAAGAGCGGCAAAAGCCATTGGTCTTGATATAGCTGGTATAGACATTACAATGGAGGACATAAAAAAGCCTCTAACTAAAGAAAATGGAGCAATAATTGAAATAAATGCATCTCCGGGCATAAGGATGCACCATTATCCTAGCAAAGGTAAACCTAGAAATGTAGCAAAAGCGATTGTAGATATGCTTTTCCCTAAAGGAAGCAAAGCTACCATACCTATTATATCTATTACGGGTACAAACGGGAAAACTACAGTCACCAGGATGACAGCTCATATTTTAAAGACCTATGGCTATACTGTAGGAATGACTTGTACTGACGGCATTTATATCGATGACACCTGTGTCTACAAAGGTGACAATACTGGTCCTAAAAGTGCAAGAACTTGTCTTGCTGATAAAAACATAGATGCTGCAGTGTTAGAAACAGCAAGGGGAGGTATTATAAGGGAAGGTTTAGGTTACGATTTGGCAGATGTAGGGGTAATAACCAATATTTCAGAAGACCATCTTGGAAGTGATGGGATAGAGACTTTAGAAGACCTGGCTTTTGTTAAGGCATTGGTGGTGGAAGCGGTAAAGGTAGACGGTTATAGTGTTTTAAATGCTGATGACCCGATGACCCCTTATTTGGCCCAAAGGGCAAAAGGGAAAATAATATATTTTTCAATGTACGATAATAACCTTACTGTAAAAAAACATATAGAAAAAGGTGGAATCGCAGTATATGTTAAAGACGGTGTCATCGTTATAGCGAATGGGCAAATAATTCCTGTTGTAAAGATAGAGGAGATTCCTGCAGCTTTGTCAGGGAAAGTTTTGTACAACGTGGAAAATGCTCTTGCAGCTATCGCTGCTTCTTATGGAGTAAAAGTGCCTGTAAATATCATTGCAAAAGGCATAAAGACATTTTATTGTGACACTACACACAATCCTGGGAGGTTTAACTTATTTAATGTGGGCAATTTCCGCGTATTAGTAGATTATGGCCACAACATAGCAGGAATAAAAAGTGTAATAGAAGCAGCACAAAAACTTGATGCAAACAGGCTTATCGGTGTGATTGGAGTTCCAGGAGATAGAATAAATTCAAGCATATTAAAAGTAGGAGAAATTTGTGGTCAAGGATTTGACTTTATATATATAAAGGAAGATTTGGATTTAAGAGGTAGAAAACCGGGAGAAGTAGCTAAATTATTAGAACAAGGTGCAATAAAAGGGGGTATAGATAGGAAAAAAATAAAAACTATTTTAAAAGAGACAGAAGCATTAAGGGCGGCTATGTACAATGCTGAAACAGGAGATTTAATAGTAGTCTTTTATGAAAAATATCAGCCAATTATAGAGGTGATAGAGGAGTTTATCAAAAACAAAGATTTGAAAAATATTGAAATAAAATTAGAAAGGGCTTGAGTTTAAGCCCTTATCTTATTTTGTTCATATATTTCATTTATTGATTTAAATATCCCAATAGAAATTATATCTGCCATTTTCATTACAGTTCTAAGTCTTGTATTTTGAAGCACTATGTATTCCATAAAACCAGAGATATTGACAATTCCTGTAACAAACATATCTCCTACAGGAGGCAGGTCTTTTGAAACCCCTGCGCCAGGCTTTATAGGTCCTTTTCCAACAGAAATGTGACCTACGTGGTTTAAAGATCCCAAACAAGCGTCTATCGCTATCATAAAAGGACGTCCATAATTTAAATTTATGTACTTTAAAACCTGATGTATGTTTTTTGCATGTAGTGGTTCTTCCAAAGTACCAAAAACATGGGCTTTTCCTTTAAGAAGAGGCTTTAGTTTATGACCAATTAAAGGCCCTAAGCTATCCCCTGTGGACCTATCAGTCCCTATACACAGCAAAACTATATCTTTTTGATAATCATATAGTTCTGTTAAGTAGTTAAAGAAAAATTTATAAAAATGCCCTACAGCACTTTTGTCTTCAATATTTATTAATTCCATATGCTTCTCCTTTCTTGAATTGATAAGTCTTACAAATATATTTTTATCAACTATATAAAATTAAATACAGGTAATTTCCGGTTTTAATTATTGAAAAACCCTTCTTACTTGTGTAATATATAAAATATAAAGGAAATAAAGCGGGTGATATGATGGAGGCAATAGTTCAACTATACCAGAAATTTTTAAGTCTTTACGATATAAAAATATTAAAAGTAACTTTCGATATCATAAAAATTTTGGTTATAGCTTTTATAGGTATAAAAATAGGGGACATGCTTATATCGAGGTTTTACAAATTGCATAGAAAAGCAAAAATACAGCTTCCTGAAAGAAAGATAGGCACTTTAATATCCCTTACCAAAAATATATTGAGATATGTCATTTATTTCATAGCAGCTGCTTCAATACTAAAAATTTTCAACATAGAAATGACATCGATATTGGCAGTTGCCGGAATTGGCAGTTTGGCTATAGGTTTTGGTGCTCAAAATCTAGTTAAAGACGTTATTTCGGGGTTTTTTATAATATTTGAAGACCAATTTTCTGTAGGAGACTATGTTACAATAAATGGTATATCTGGAACTGTAGAAGAAATTGGACTTAGAATCACGAAAATAAGGGGTTTTTCAGATGGGCTACACATAATACCAAATGGTGAAATAAAAATGGTATCTAACCTCACAAAGGATAGTATGATGGCTGTTGTCAACATAGGATTTCCCTTGGAAGAGGATGTGGATAAAATCATTGATGGATTACAACGAATATGTGATGATATAAAAAATTCAAGAGATGATTTAATAGAAGGCCCTTCAATACTGGGGATAACAGATATGCAAGATTCAAAACTTTTAATAACGCTATATGCGAAAACACAGCCTATGCAAAAATGGGCAGTAGAAAGGGATATAAGGTACAGAGTAAAAAAAATGTTTGATGAAAAAAATATTTCTTTTCCTTATCCCCGCACTAATATTATCTTGACAAATAAGAATTAATTGAGGTGATTGCTTTGCCCAAAGAACTCCATGTAGGAGATATTGTAAAGATGAAAAAAAAGCATCCTTGTGGTTCTGACGAATGGGAAATTTTAAGAGTAGGCATGGATATTCGCATAAAATGCCTAAAATGCGGAAGAATGGTTTTGATGCCGCGAGCTAAATTTGAAAAGGGCATCAAAAAAATTTTAAAAACAGTTGAAAATCCCTCGGGACAATGATAGAATATGGATATGGATTGCCGCCTTGCCCTTTTTAGGGCCGTTTAGTCCAAAAGGAGGTGAAAAGATGAGGTCATACGAGACAATGTACATTCTCTCTCCAGATTTAAGTGAAGAGGAAAGAAAAGGCTTAATAGAAAGATTTAAAAACCTCATCATTGAAAATGGTGGAGAAATAACCAATTTTGATGAATGGGGTAAGAGAAAATTAGCCTATCCAATTGACAAAAAGCCTGAGGGATATTATGTACTGATGAACTTTAACAGCGACTCAAGGGTTTCTCAGGAATTGGAGAGAGTTTATAAGATCACAGATGGCGTTTTGAGATATTTAATAATAAGAACTGACGAATGATCGTTTATTAATATAAAAAGGTGGGTTAAAAATGTTAAATAAAGTTATTTTAATAGGCCGTCTTACAAAAGACCCTGTGATGAGGTATAGTGCTAACATGGTTCCTGTTACTACATTTACATTAGCGGTTAACAGGAATTATGTCAGTCAAAACGGAGAAAGGCCTACAGATTTCATACCCATCGTAACTTGGAGAAAACTGGCAGAAATTTGCGCTAACAATTTAAAAAAAGGCCGGTTAATAGCGGTAACTGGAAGCATTCAAACCCGAACATGGGATGATAATAGCGGCAATCGGCATTGGGTTACTGAAGTTGTAGCAGATGACGTGAGATTTTTAGAGCCGAAATCTGGTTTTGGCAGCAGTGGCAATGCTGAAGAAAATAAAGATTTCGATGAAGACTTTGATAGTGTATTTGAAGATATACCGGAAGAATTTGAGGGATTTACACCTATAGAGAGTGAAGATGATTTACCTTTTTAAAAAGGAGGTTGAAGGATGACAACAGCTAATACAACAGCGAAAGATAACGCAGCTGCTAAAAAAAGGGGCAGAAAAGTGAAAAAGCGCGTTTGTGCTTTTTGCACAGATAATATAGACAAAATTGATTACAAAGATGTAGCAAGACTCCGCAAATACATCACAGAAAGAGGAAAAATTCTGCCGAGAAGAATTACAGGAAACTGTGCAAGGCACCAAAGGCAACTTACAAAAGCTATTAAAAGAGCAAGACAGATTGCACTACTACCATATACAGTAGAATAATGATATAATAATAAGAGGGCGATGCCCTCTTTTAGTTTACTATTTAAAAAAGCTGTCAAAAATAAAGGTGGAATAAAAGTATGAAAAATAATCTTGAGATTGCCAAAAATATTATGAGCATTGAAAATTTAAAAATAAACCTTTTAGGAAAAGTATATTCTCTCTTTAAAGCTTTTAACGAAGATGAAGATGGAGAAATATTAATAGACAATCTTTGTGATATTTTAATTTTTACCTACTTATTAGGAGAGAAATTAGGTTATGACTTTCAAGAAATAGATGAAGCGCTTCAAAAAAAACTCAAACTTCAAATTATTGATAAAAACTTTGAAGGAGAATATAATTTTTCTGAGCTACAAAGATACATAAAAGGTAGAAAACAGGAGTGATTGATTTAATGGATTTACGAAAACTTACTAATGCGGCAATGATGACGGCAATGGCTGTAGTAATGACATTAATAGGAGTGTATATTCCACCCCTATTTGTGCTATTTTTTTTGATACCAGTTCCAATTGCTATAACTTGTATAAGAAGTTCTGAATCTTATGCTATTGCATCATCTTTTGCTGTATTAATTGTAAATGTAATTTTTACAGACATAGGTACAGCTTTTATAAGTTTATTTTTTGCCTTTCAAGGACTTGTTATGGGTTATTTAATATCGAAAAAACGTAAAGCTAGTGAAATTCTTATTGATACTTCTATTGTGTCGATCTTTGGGATAGTTATAGTATTGTATTTAATAAAAGCGACCTTCAAAATAAATGTGCTTGATCAGTTTTTTAAGGCAATTAATATGAGCACAAAAGAGGTATTATCTATTTATCAGGGTCATTCAAACTTTTCAGCTATAAAAAGCAATTTATTAATGATTGAAGAAATGCTAAAGGTGACTTTACCTGCATCTATAATAATTACAGTTGTGGCTGTCATTTTAATCAATTATGTAATTATATACAAAGTCTTAAAAACTCAAAGAGTTTACGTAGATGCACTTCCTCCTTTTGCAGAATGGAAAATGCCTTATATCACAGGGTGGATTTTTATTGGAGCGCTGCTATATCAATATTTTATAAAGCAACCTGAAGCAATAACTACTAATATAATGGTATTACTTTCTCTAGGTTTTACGTTAGGAGGTTTGGCGGTAGTAAAATATTATTTAATCCATAGATTGAAGATGAAATCATTGGCTGCTAACTTAATCCTTGTATTTTTATTTCTTTTTCCTCTTACCTCTTGGCTACTTACCGTAATAGGTATTGTGGATACCAGCATGGATTTAAGAAAATACATGAGTTAGAAAACGAGAGGTGTTTTTGTGGATAAGAAATTTTATAAAATAATTTCTTCTGTCAATGTGATAAATATTTTGCTATCAGCTCTATTAATAGCTTTAATGTTTTACTACAATGAGATAATTGCTTCTGTTTCATTAATCATTTTTCTTTATGTGCTTTTAAGTGAATACTATGGCGTAAAGAAAAAGCGATTAGAATTGGATAAATATATAGAAAATATATTTTTTAATGTTGACAAGGCATCAAAAAGCGTTTTAGCAAAGATGCCAATTCCTGCCGTTATTTTAAATGATAACGGAGAAATCCTGTGGTATAATTTAAGCTATTCTCAGGTCTTTAATGAAAATGAAGAGATAAAGAAATTGATAAAAAAATATGCTGGAAACAAAATAGATGACAAAAAAAACCAAATAGAGTTCAATGGCCGGTACTATTCCGTGTTAAAAGTAGATTCTCAAGCAAAAAGGAAAAAAAGGAAGGACCTAAGCTGTACTCTTTTATTCCTTGATAACACTGAGTACATTCAGCTTAAGAAATCTTTAGCTTTCGATAGACCGGTGGTAGGGCATATAATAATTGACAACTACGAAGAAGCGATGATGGCAATAGAAGATATTAAAAAAGCGGTGGTTTCTTCAGAAATAGAAAAAAAACTTTCAGAATGGGCTTCCTCAATAAAAGCCTTTATGAAAAAATATGATGATGATAAATACTTTGTTGTATTCAAAGAGGAAGGATTAAAAAGCTTAGAAGAAAATAAATTTGAAATATTGGACAAAGTGAGAGAAATTGGAGAAGAGATAAAAATCCCTTTAACTTTAAGCATAGGAATTGGAGCAGATGCCAATGACTTTTTAGCCTTAAATGAATATGCCTCTAGCGCTTTAGATTTAGCATTAGGGCGAGGAGGAGACCAAGCAGTAATAAAAAGAGGAGATAAAACTTCGTTTTATGGAGGAAGAACACAAGCTGTTGAAAAGAGGACAAAAGTAAAGGCGAGAATAATTGCCCATGCCATAAAAGAGCTCATAAAAGAATCTTCTGCCATTTTCATAATGGGACACAACTTTATGGACTTTGATTCATTAGGTGCTGCAATTGGCATGTATAGAGCCAGCATGTCTTTAGGCAAAAAAGCCTATATAATATTAGATAAATCTAATGTAGCGATAGATGAATTGGTAAAAAAAATACAAAACACAAAAGGCTATGAAGATTTATTTATAAAAAGCGGTGAAGTTAAAAACATGGTGGATCAAAACAGCCTTTTAATAGTTGTTGATACCCATAGACCTAGTTATCTTACTTATCCCGAAATTGTAGATATTATAGACAGAATAGTTGTTATAGACCACCATAGAAGAGGGAAAGAGTTTATTGACAAAGCCTTACTTGTCTATTTAGAGCCTTATGCTTCTTCTGCTAGCGAATTAGTCACAGAAATTTTGCAATATATAGTAGACAAGATTGATATAAAGCCTATAGAAGCTGAGGCTTTAATGGCAGGAATATCAGTGGATACAAAAAATTTCACTTTTAGAACAGGTTCCAGGACTTTTGAAGCAGCCTCCTTTTTGAGAAGAAAAGGTGCAGATACAACCTCTGTTAAGCAGCTTTTCCAAAATGACTTAGATTCTTACATAATAAAAGCTTCAATAGTGAAAAATGCCGAGATACTGGATAACGGCATTGCAATAGCAGTTAGCCCTCCAAATGCCAACAATCTCATCATAGCCCAGGCTGCTGATGAGCTTCTTACAATAAAGGGAGTACAAGCTTCTTTTGTTATTTTAAAAAGAGAAGAAGATGTTGCCATTAGCGGACGATCCCTTGGAGACATAAATGTTCAAGTTATCCTTGAAAAGCTTGGTGGAGGAGGACACTTAACTGTTGCAGGAGCTCAGGTCAAAAAGCCTATAGATGAAGTACTGCAAGACTTAAAAAATGCTATTAAAGAATATTTTGAAGAGGAAGGTGAAGACAGATGAAAGTCATATTAGTAAAAGATGTTAAAAATGTGGGAAAAGCAGGAGAAGTTATAAATGTCAGCGATGGATATGGGAGAAATTATCTCCTTCCAAGAGGACTTGCCATAGAGGCTACAGAGTCCAACATAAAAGTGCTTAATGAAAAGAAAAAGGCAGAAGAGAAAAAGAGACAGCAAGAATTAGAGGAAGCAAAAGAAATGGCACAAAAGCTTTCAAATTTAAGCTTAGTTTTAAAAGTAAAAGCAGGAGAAAATGGTAAACTTTTCGGCTCTGTAACTTCAAAAGACGTGGAAGAGGCTTTAAAAGAAAAAGGCTTTGACATTGATAAGAAGAAAATATCTTTTGATGAGACTGTAAAGACTACAGGTACCTATTATGTAGACATAAAACTTTATCAAGGAGTTACAGCAAAAGTGAAGATAGATGTTGTGGCAGAGTAATTAAAGCAAGGGGGAATAAAGGATGGAGTGGAGCAAAATCCCTCCCCAAAACATAGAAGCTGAACAATCCGTTTTAGGGTCAATGCTTTTATCTAGGGATGCTATAATAGACGTTTCTGAAATAATAAAAGCCGACGACTTTTATAAAGAATCTCACAAAAAATTATTCGATGTAATGATGGAGATGTTTGAAAAAGACATCCCCGTTGACCTTGTGACAGTAGTTGATGAACTTAGAAAGCGAAACATGCTGGAGGCTGTTGGCGGAATTGATTATATAGCAAGCCTGTCTTCCAATGTCATCACCACTGCTAATGTATCTTACTACGCAAAACTTATAAAAGAAAAAGCCACATTGAGAAGGCTCATTGAGGCCTCTTCAGAGATTATGGAGTTAAGTTATCAAGGGGATGACGTAGAAACTGTTCTTGACATAGCAGAACAAAAAATATTTGATATTGCTCAAGGAAGAAACACTACTAATTTTTCACCTATAAAAGATGTGTTGATGAATACATTTTATAAAATAGAGGAACTTTACAAAAACAAAGGACAGCTTACGGGAATTCCCTCTGGCTTTCCTGACCTTGACTTAAAAACTGCTGGCTTTCAGCCTTCTGACTTTATTTTAGTCGCAGCAAGGCCTTCAATGGGAAAAACCTCTTTTGCTTTAAATATCGCTCAAAATGCAGCTCTTTTGACAGGCCTTCCTGTTGCCATATTTAGCCTGGAAATGTCAAAAGAGCAACTGGTAAACAGGCTCATCTGTTCTACTGCCAATATAGATAGCCAAAAGCTTAGGACAGGGAATCTTGATGAAGACGACTGGATGAAATTGGCAGCCGCGATGACTCCTCTTTCTAAAGCTCCTATTTACATTGACGACACTCCTGGGATTGGAGTAATGGACATAAGAGCGAAGTGCAGGCGCCTCAAACTGGAAAAAGGATTAGGCTTGGTGATGATAGATTATCTGCAGCTTATGCAAGGGAGAGGGAAGGCAGAAAACAGGCAACAAGAAATTTCAGAAATATCAAGGTCATTAAAAAGCCTGGCAAGAGAATTAAACGTCCCAGTAATTACCTTATCCCAGCTTTCACGCGCACCTGAGACCAGGTCAGACCACAGACCTATTTTAAGCGATTTGAGGGAATCTGGAGCAATAGAGCAGGACGCTGACATAGTAATGTTTTTGTACAGAGATGATTACTATCATAAAGATTCTGAAAAGAAAAACATAGCAGAAGTTATAATTGCAAAACACAGAAATGGGCCCACAGGGACAGTGGAACTTTTATGGCTTGCACAGTATACAAAATTTGTAAGTCTTGATAAATATAGAACGGAATAATCTTTAGTTTACTTTTGAGAAGGGATGAAAGTCATTATGGCTGATTTTGATTACCTTAAAAAAGTTCCTTATTTTAATGAGCTGGAGGATAAATCCCTTGAAGAGATACATAGAATTTCAACTATCAACTTTTTTAAAAAAGGGTCTATTATTTTCATGGAGGGGGAAAAGGGAGAAGCTATATATTTTGTAAAATCTGGCAAAGTTAAAATATCAAAAACATCTTCTATCGGGAAAGAGTACATTATTAAAATAATGGAAAAAGGAGACGTATTTGCTGAGTCTATTCTATTTGTCGGTGGAGAATATCCTGCAACTGCAGAGGCTATAGAGGACTCCGAAGTGATTATGCTTAAAAATCAAGACATAGAAAACTTGATACTAAAAAACAGCGAAATAGCCTTAAGCATTATTAAACTTATGGCAAAAAGGCTAAAAAATGTAGCTGTCATAATAGAAAATCTCGCTTTAAGAGATTCCATTGGCAGAACGGCTTCTGTACTTCTCACTTTTGCAAAAGAGAGAGGAATAAACACAAAAGAAGGAATTTTATTAGATTTAAATCTCAATAGGCAAGACCTTGCCAACATAGTCGGCACATCGAGAGAAAACGTCACAAGGATTTTAAGTCAAATGGACAAAGAGGGGATAATACATCTTGACAGGCAGAAAATAATAATTAGAGATATAGAAAAGCTTAAAGAGATGCTGTAATGATATTTTTATCCCTCGAATTGACTAAAAAGTCTAAAAATTATTTTTGGTTTTTGCTTTGTGTTACATATCTATTTTTTAACACTCCATGCTGATTCAATTTTTTATAGCCATTTCTTTTAATTTTTCCTGCCCAAATATTTCAAACAAATGCATTGCCTTTATAAGAGAATCTTTGTAATTTTCTCTTTTAAGGTGATATTTTGCAATTCAATTCCCTTTCTGAAGTATAAAAGGCTCAAGCCATCTAAAATTCCAGCCTCTATGCAGGTTTTTACACCCAAATCAGCATAGCACAGTGCTTTTTCATGGTTTAACACCCCACCCCGATTTAAATCGGGTTGAAATTATTTGCTTTACCATATATTATATAGTTAAGGAAAAGATATGTAAAGGGGGATAGAAAAATGAAAAGAAAATTAATGATTATAATCTTAGCATTTACTATTTCATTGTCTTCTTTATATTTTAATACAGGCACAATTGCACCATTAGGAGAGGAAGATTTAATAAGATGGCATTCTGTAATACCTGGGAGGTGATGCTGTTATATAAGAAAAAAGTTTAAATTATTTTTGTGAAGGTGGTGATGATGGAGTCTTAATTTAGCGGGAAGATGAGCTTTTGAAGCTTGATTGAGTGAAATTGTAAAATATTGAAATAGGGAGGAAAGAATATGGTAAAAAAAATAATTTCATTATTTTTAATTTTGCTGCTTCTTACTGTCTCATCCTTTGAGATGGTATTTGCTGCGGATAAAGCAATTGCTAATAAATCACAAATTTCCTCTGAAACGTATATTATAGAAGGAAATAAATATACAGTAAAAATAGTTGAAGATAATAACAGTATAAGAAAAGTGTTTGTAGAGGAGAAAGATAAGTTAACGGTTGTTACATATAATAAAGATACTGGTGAATTTGATATTAAAGAAATAGGGAAAAATACAGGTGAGAAAAAAGAATATAAATTGGAATCCAAAATTAATAATATTAGCAAACAAGGAATTAAAGGAACAATTGATAATTCTATTATAACCCCTTTATATTTAATTTTATTAGATGAAAAGGATCTTTGGTGGGGATATGGATTAAATGTGATTCAATACACAGGTCAAAATGATTATGTCTGGAATTTGTATACACCCAAAAGTGCTAAAAGTGTGTATGAAAATTCACACAATGAGAATGATTTATACAATTTCGAAAGTAATCTTGATTCAATGATTAGAAATCAGTATGCTGCAATTGCTGCAACAGGTGCTATAGTTGCAGGTATAGTGGCATCGGCAATTGCAGGGGTGGAAACGGTAGGAATAGGAACTATAATTGGATTACTTGCAGGAGCAGGTGGAGTGGTAAGTGCTGCAATATATTTTTACAATGCTAAACAAGACGCTAATCATTGTGATTATTATTTTAATAGAGTTCAATTTTAAGAGGGTGCTTTTATGATTCTTTTTAGGTTTCTGTTAATTACAGTGTTAATACTTAATAACATTTTAGTTTATAGATATTACAAGTATTTACTAAAAAAAAATATCAGCGACATCGTACCACGAATAATAGTTCTTGTTTTGGTAGCAAATGTTCCACCATTATATGTTTTAATTAATACATTTATTCCTCCTGGTAGATGAGGATTAAATATCAAATTACAATATTATGGCGGATGTTTAATTTTTTATCAAATAAAATATTTGGTTTTAAATAGCATATGTTAATGTTTTTAATTATGCATTTATCAAACAAAAGGGACGGTTCCGTGCGCTGAGAAAAGCTCATGCGTTAAAGCAGGTGCGAATCCTGCCCGGTAAAGCCTAGCCAGCAACCGGTACTTAGCCTTGGGGTATATATGGTGACATATATAGCTAAGCGTAGGCAAAGGAGATAGCAGGCCGAAAATCGAAAGATTGAAGGTGTTGAGCCCCGAAATCCCTAGACAGGAAGGCCGATGCTGTGGAACCGGCAGAAGGCAAAACATTGATATTTGGGATGGCGAGAATAGCAATGCTTCCTCGGGGTCATAGGCCTTGGCATGTTATACAATATTAACGCATAGGGAACTCAGGAGGTCCTGCAACTCCCAGAAAGGGTACGATAAACAAGTGTAAAATACAAGGATATCGGAAGGTTAGCAGGAAGTCGGATTACAGCATAGTACTGATGAAACTGAGTAATGACAGGGGAGGGAAGGCTGTAACATATCATCGACCTCATAAGGGAAACATCAAACACACTGGAGGTGTAACAAGAGATGGAAACAGAACTAACGAGGATAGCGGAAGTCGTAGCAAAACATCCAAGAGACAAACTACAGACACTAGTGCACTTCATAAATGAAGAGACACTAAAACAACAGCACAAGAAAATGACAGGAAACAAAGCACCTGGCATAGACAAAATAACAAAGGAAGAATACGGAGAGAACTTAACAGAGAACATAGAGAACCTAATGGCAAGGATGAAAAGACAGGCATATAAGCCACAGCCAGTTAGGAGAGTATATATACCCAAAGAAGGGAGCGACAAATTAAGGCCATTAGGGATACCAGCATATGAAGACAAACTTGTGCAAGGAATAATGGCAGATATACTAAACATAATATACGAACCAGAGTTTCTAGACATATCATATGGATTTAGGCCCAATAAAAGCGGACATGATGCCCTAAGACAGCTAAACAACATAATACAGGAAAAGAAAGTAAGCTACATAGTAGATGCCGACATAAAAGGATTCTTTGACAATGTAGACCACGAATGGATGATGAAATTTTTAGAGCATAGGATAGGAGACAAGAACTTTCTAAGGATAATAAAAAGATTTCTAATAGCAGGAGTAATGGAAGAAGGTAAATACTATGAAAGCGATATAGGAACACCCCAAGGAGGACACATATCCCCAATACTTGCGAACATATATCTTCACTATGTACTAGACTTATGGTTCGAGAAAAGAATAAAGAAAGCATGTAGAGGAGAAAGCTATGAAATAAGGTATGCAGATGATTTCGTATGCTGCTTCCAGTATAAAGATGATGCAGAGAAATTTTATAAAAGTCTTAAGAAGAGGCTAAAAGAATTTGGACTTGAATTAGCAGAAGAGAAGACAAGAATAATTGAATTTGGAAGATTTGCCGAAGAGAGTAGAAAAAGAAGAGGGCTGGGGAAACCAGAGACCTTTACCTTTTTAGGATTTACACACTATTGTAGCAAAAGTCAAAACGGCAAATTCAGAGTCAAAAGGAAGACAAGCAAAAAGAAATTTATAAATAAAGTCGCCAAGATGAAAAAGTGGCTCAAAGAAAATATGCATGAGCCAGTAAATCAATTAATAAAGCGACTTAACATAAAATTGCTTGGACACTACAGATACTATGGAATCACAGATAACAGTAAAAGTATAGGTAGTTTCTTCTATTTGACCAGGAGACAATTATTCAAGACGCTAAAAAGAAGGTCACAAAAGCATCGATTAAACTGGGATAAATACGAAAAACTTCTGATGAAATTTCCATTAGCAACACCAAAAATCTATGTAAGTATATACTCATAGCTACGATAAAAGTAAAAGATGATATGAAGAGCCGGATGCGTTAATAGCGCACGTCCGGTTCTGTGAGGGGGAGCCGCTGTAAAGTGGCTCTCTACTCGACTTTTGTCTGATTTTTTAAGACAAAAGGAACCGTCCCCTTTGTTTTTTGTTTCCTTTGTTTGAAAGTTGGACAAGCAATGAAGTCCCTCTGAATATTTCAACGTAAGTGCGGACAAGAAATCGAATTATTTTATGCCTATTTAGTAATAAAACTCCTGAAATAAAAGCAATTGCCGAGGCTAATAAAGCTGCAACAATTGTTAAAGAAATTGTCACTTTTGAGGCATCTACTAATCTTAGCAAAATGTTTAATATCTTGTCTATTTTAATCAAAGCGCTTCGCCTTAAGGCCCGAAATCAAAGAGCCAAATTCTGTTAATTCGCCGTGTATCTTCTTTATGCCGAGCCTTTCAAAGATTACTTTTGCTATTTCCACTGCTTCTCCGGTCAGCTGTCCGTTGTCATCTTTATAGGCGTAAGGTTTTTCATTTGCGAATCCAATTTTTATCTCTCCAGTTTTTTAAGCTTTTTGTAAAGTCGTTTCTCCTGTAGTTGTGTTTCCACATCCGGCTAAAAATAGAGTGAAGGTCAGAGCTATTAATGTCAAAATCGCCAAAACCTTTTTATACATTTCCCATTCCTCCCTTTTGATTAAAAATAAAAGCCTGAACACTCTACCGGTAAAGAGGGTAGAGTGCCCAGGCTTTGCCTTCAACTTTTAGTTGAAGACTCACCTTAAACCATGCTTCCGCATAGTCTATCTTTGGCCCAGCGGACCAAAGCGAACCCCAGCCTCTTTTAGCATTTTTCTGTACAGGTTTCGGAATTAAATTTCGTGATGACTTATTATAGTCTACTTTTGAGGAAGACTCAAAAGCATACTATAACTCGCCATCTTTCCTACTACCTGCACATACTTCATGATAAAAGAGGATATTTAATTTTTATTTTATATTATACCATGTGAAATAATAGTCAACCTATTTTTTACAGTCCTTTTATAAATCCACCATCAATTGGCAGTACCACTCCTGTTATGTAGGAAGCTTTTTCTGATGCCAAAAATAAAACAGTCGATGCGAATTCTTCAACGGTTCCTAATCTTTTCATGGGGATATCTGCAATCATTGATTTCTGGGCTTCTTCAAAGGTAATGCCTTCTTTTTCGACTCTCGCTTTAAGCAAGTTTTCTATTCTTTCAGTCATTGTGTAACCGGGGGCTACGGCATTTGCAGTAATTCCAAAAGGTGCTAATGCATTTGATATGGATTTTATAAATGAGATTACTCCCATTCTTGAGACATTTGAGAGGATCAAATTGTCAAGAGGCTGTTTTACGGATATTGATGTGGAAGCTATTATTCTTCCCCATTTTTGGTTTATCATATAATCCTTTACTGCATATACTGCGTATATGGTGCTCATTAAGTTTAATTCAACGGCTTTTAAGTAGTCTTCAGGCTTTACGTCAAAAAATCCTCCTGCAGGAGGTCCTCCTGCATTTGCAAAGAGTATGTGAATCGTGCCGAATCTTTCTACCATCTCTTTTACAGCTCTTTCAATGTCTTCTTTACGAGTTACATCCCCTACAATTGTTAAAACTTCTTTTCCTGTTGCCGACTTTATTTCATCGACTGCTTTTTTAAGGTTTTCTTCATTTCTTGAGATTATAGCGACATTGGCTCCTTCTTTTGCAAGTTCTAAAGCGACTGCTTTTCCAAGGCCTTTGCTTCCAGCCATTACAAATGCTACCCTATCTTTAAGGCCAAAATCCATATAAATCTCTCCTTGTAAGATTATTTGTTTAACAATTATTTTATCATTTTTTTAAAGAGTTTTGAAGTTTTCTTTGGAAATATCTGCTTTTACATGTATAATATAATTAAGGAAGGATAAGTAAAGGGCTATTTGTAAATAAAGGAATTACTATTGAAAGGATACAGTATGAGCCTTTAATCCATAAGGATTTTGGGATTCTGCAAGGACCTAAAAATATTAAAAAGGAGGAATTTTTCTTGAGTACACATTTGTTAGAGAGAAAAGATGTAGATGAAAGATTGACATGGGATTTGTCAGGGATTTTCAAAACGGAGGAGGAATATGAGGAGGCGATAAAGAAGGCGCAAGAACTTACAATGGAGTTAGAAGAAGAGTTTAAAGGCAAAATTGATACTTCTAAGACGATTAACAACTGCTTGGATAAATTAAAGGTATTAGCCCAATTGCTTACTCTTGTAGGTTCCTATGCTCATTTGGCTGTTTCAGTGGACCAAACAAACACAGAAAATTTACAGAAACAAATGAAATTTTCTAATATAGCCTCTGATATTGAAAGCAGGATAAGTTTTATAGAGTCAGAAATTATAGAATTAGATGAAAAAATAATTAATCAAGCTATAGAAGAATCAAAAGAGAATGCAAATTATCTTAGAAAAATACTCAGAAAAAAGAAACATGCTCTTCATCCAGAGGTTGAAAAAGCTTTATCAGCATTATCAGCTATATTAGAGGCACCTGAACATATTTACAATATGGCAAAATTGGCAGATATGGACTTTGGAACTTTTACAGTCGATGGGAAAGAGTATCCTTTAAGTTTTTCTTTGTTTGAAACAAAGTGGGAATATAAAGAAGATACTAAGATTAGAAGAGCTGCTTTTGAGGCTTTTTCTAAGAAATTGAGAGAATACCAACACACCATAGCAGCAGTTTATCAGACGCAGGTGCAAAAGGAAAAGACTATAGCAACTTTAAGGCGTTTTGATTCTGTTATTGACAGTCTTTTGTTCCATCAGGAAGTTGATAGAGAACTGTACGATAGACAAATTGATTTGATAATGGAACAGTTAGCACCTCATATGAGGAAATTTGCAAAGCTTTTGCAAAAAATACATAGGATAGAAGAGATGACTTTTGCTGATCTAAAATTGGAAGTAGACTCTGAATTTGAACCATCTATAACCATTGAAGAAGCTAAAAAGTACATAGAAGAAGGTTTATCAGTTTTTGGTGAAGATTACAGGGGAATGGTGAGAAGGGCATTTAATGAAAGATGGATAGACTTTGCCGAAAACAAAGGGAAGACTACAGGAGCTTTTTGCGCTTCACCTTATGGTTCACATCCTTATATTTTAATCAACTGGGCTGACAAAATGAGAGAAGTTTTTGTTCTTTCTCATGAATTAGGTCATGCAGGACATTTTTATTTAGCTCACCAGCATCAAAATATATTTGATTCTAGACCATCTATGTATTTTGTAGAGGCTCCTTCTACAATGAATGAGCTTTTAATGGCTAATTATCTGATGAAAAATAATAAGGATAAAAGGATGAGAAGGTGGATACTTTCTACCTTGATATCGAGAACCTATTATCACAATTTTGTGACCCATCTATTAGAAGCAGCTTATCAAAGAGAAGTATACATGATAATTGATAAAGGTGGTTCTGTCACTGCACCTATTTTAAATAAATTAAAAAGAGAAGTTTTAGAAAAGTTCTGGGGAGATGCTGTAAAAATAAATGAGGGAGCAGAACTTACCTGGATGAGACAACCTCATTATTACATGGGACTTTACCCATATACTTACAGTGCAGGACTTACTATAGCTACACAAGTAAACAAGAGATATTTACAAGAAGGACAAAAAGCTTTGGAAGACTGGAAAGAGGTATTAAAAGCTGGCGGTACAAAAACTCCTGTGGAACTGGCAAGAATGGCAGGAGTAGATATAACTACAGAGAAGCCATTATTGGATACAATTGAGTATATTGGCAACATAATAGATGAAATAATTAAATTAACAGAGGAATTAGAAAAATAAAACGACAAGAGCTGACATTTTAACTGATACCTATTTTTAGGTATCAGTTTTTTTTATAAAATTTTACAGGAAATTTTGGAGGATTTTTAAGGTTTTTATAGAATATATTAGGTAAAGGTGTAAACTGTGTATTGGAGGAAGTGATATTGGCTGTTTCACCATTTGGCGGCCTTTTACAAAAGGTGCAAGTTTACCAGCATATTTTAATACCTTTTTTTGTAACTCTTTGCTTTCAGGCAGATTTAATAACTGTTTTTCTTGCAGAATATCAAGAAAATTTAATAAATAACTCACTGCAAAAAAATCAGGTTCCTCTTCTTCTAAATTATCTAAAGTTTCGGCTTCCATCTTAATATGTTCAATTATATCCATAACCATTATCTCACCTCACAGTACCTTAACAAATGGGTATGCTTTTAAATATTTTTCCCAATCTTCCTTGTCCCTAAATATCCATCTACCCACATCTTTGTTCATAT
The DNA here is from genome assembly GCF_000806225.2 of Thermoanaerobacter sp. YS13. Taxonomy (NCBI): domain Bacteria; kingdom Bacillati; phylum Bacillota; class Clostridia; order Thermoanaerobacterales; family Thermoanaerobacteraceae; genus Thermoanaerobacter; species Thermoanaerobacter sp. YS13. The sequence continues at coordinate 474,799 of NZ_JOOI01000002.1, forward strand.
GCTCATTAAATATAGCTATATCAATTTCACTTTTCCTGTATCTCACAAAAGCTCAGCCAATATCTCCTTGTTATAGGTATATAAAAGTATAAATCTCATCGACATTTCTCTTTGTTTGAAGTAAAAAATCTTACTGCTGCTTCTGATTTAATCTAACCATAGGGAAGTGAAATTAGTGTTTCTGCTCGTTCCACAAACTGTTTCAGACAGATTTAATATAACCATAGTGGAATTGAAATTGGTTTTTTATTGCGAATAAATAATATAGACACTTTAAATTAAATAAGTTAAAATAAAAATGTATAGGAAACACTTAACAAATATTAAAAAACTATTGTATTAATTAGGCTATGAAAGTAAAGCTACAAATCTGCAATAAAAAAAGAAATTTATATTTTTTAAAGAGAAAACATTATAGAGAGGCGTGGTTGTGATGGAGGAAACGATGGAGAGATATCAGGCATGGTTAAATGACCCTTCAATTTTAGAGAAGGATAAAGAAGTTTTAAGGAAAATGAATGAATCTGAAATACAGGATGCTTTTTTTAAAGACCTGGAATTTGGCACAGCAGGTATGCGTGGCGTTATGGGGCTTGGAGCAAATAGGATGAATTTCTACACTGTAGGTAAGGCAACACAAGCTCTTGCAAATTACATAAATAGGGCAGTCGAAGGAGAAAAAAGTGTTGCTATTTCTTATGATACAAGAAATTTTTCAAGGGATTTTGCAATTGAATCAGCAGAAATTCTTGCCGCAAATGGCATAAAGGTGTATTTGTTTGACGACTTTAGACCAACTCCTCTTTTGTCATTTGCTGTTAGATATTTAAAGACAACAGCCGGTATAATGATTACTGCAAGTCATAATCCTCCCGAATACAATGGTTACAAGGTATATTGGTCAAATGGAGCGCAGGTGATACCGCCTCATGATGAGAGGATTATAAAAGAATATGAGGAGATAAAATCTTTTGGTGAAATAAAGAGGATACCTTTTGAGGAAGCAAAGAAAAAAGGGTTTGTTGTAAGGGTAGATCAGGAAGTTGATTTGGCATATTTTGAAAAAGCACTTTCTTATTCTTTTGGAATTTCTTCAAAAGATTTAAATATTGTCTATACGCCACTGCATGGAACAGGCGTAAAGATAGTGCCACCACTGCTTGAAAAAGTGGGTTTTGATATTTATATTCAAAAAGAGCAACAGGTACCTGATGGAAATTTTCCTACAGTAAATTATCCAAATCCCGAATTTGATGAAGCCTTTAAGCTAGCTCTAGAGGATGCGAAAAGGCTTGATGCAGATATAGTGCTAGCTTCTGACCCTGATGCAGACAGGATGGGGGTATTAGTGAAGCATAAGAGAGATTATGTGAGAATAGATGGCAATCAAATGGGGATATTACTTTTGAATTTCTTGTTGGAGATGTATTCAAAAAAAGGAATGCCTAAAAATCCGGCCGTTATAGAATCTATTGTATCTTCAAAGTTGTTTGCTAAAATTGCAAAAGCCCACGGGGTTGAGGTTTCTGAAGTTTTGACTGGATTCAAGTGGATTTGCAATGAGGCTGACAGGTTAAGAGCTGAAGGCAAAACTGTATTTTTTGCCTATGAGGAAAGCTATGGATACAATATAGGTGATTTTGTTTACGATAAAGATTCTGGGACTCCAATAATGGTAACTTGTGAAATGGCAGCTTATTACAAGCAAAAGGGTATGACTTTGGTGGACGCTTTAGAAGAGATTTATAAAAAATACGGGTATTATCTTGAAGGGCAGCTTTCTCCTGTGTATGAAGGAGAAGCAGGAGTAGAAAAGATAAGGATAATAATTAAAAGGCTGAGAGAAAATCCAATTGAAAGTCTTGCGGGACATAAACTGACAGGGATGATAGATTATTTAAAAGGACATGGGCAAATTCCTCCTTCGGATGTTTTAAAAATGGAGTTTGAGGATAGGCTTTTGGTCTATGCAAGGCCTTCAGGCACAGAACCGAAAGTGAAGTTTTACTTTATGGTTATGAATATGGAAAGTTTAGAAGAAGCGAAATCTCTCTTAGAAAAGGCGAAAGAGGAGTTTGCAAAGACTTTGGGTTTGGAAGATTAATATTTTAAGGAGACCACAATAAGTGGTTTCTTTTTTGTATTGATTTATTTTATGTGAATGTGTAAAATTATTACAGGATATTATGGAGAGGGCAGTGGATATGAAAGGGAAAACAGTGACTAAAATTTTAATTTTTATTTTTTTGATAGTAAGCATAATTGCTATTCCCTTAACGGCAGAAAATTTGGGTATTTCAGAAACTCTTTTAAAGGAATTTATTGTGGAAAAAAAGCCACAAAGTCTTCCTCAAGAGGATATTCATAAAGAGGATAATTATACAAAAATAGTTATAAGTGCAGTAGGGGATTGTGCTTTGGGCTCTGATGAGTCCTATGGTAAATTTGGTACCTTTGATGACGAGTTAAAAAAGCATAATTATGACTATGGATATTTTTTTGAAAATGTAAAAAACATTTTAAAGAAAGACGATTTGACAATTGCAAATTTGGAGACAACTTTTACTACTGCAACGAAAAAAGCTAATAAGGAATATGCTTTTAAAGGAGAAGCTTCTTATGCGCGGATTTTAAAGGAAGGGAGTATAGAAGTTGTAAATTTGGCAAATAATCATACTTTTGATTATTTGAAAGAAGGCTTTGAAGACACTATAAAAGCCTTAAAGAAAGGAGGAATTGGGTATTTTGGATATGGGTATCAGTATATTATGACTGTAAAAGGGATAAAAATTGGAATATTAGGGTATACAGGTTTTGACAATAGCAAATGGACTAAAAATCAAATTAAAAAAGATATTGAGAAGTTGAGGCCCAGTGTAGATATTTTGATTGTCAGTTTTCACTGGGGGGAAGAAAATAGATACTATCCAAATAAGATTCAAAGGGATTTAGGGCATTTTGTAATAGATGAAGGGGCAGACTTAGTAATTGGTCATCATCCCCATGTGTTACAGGGAATAGAGAAGTATAAAGATAGGTATATTGCATATTCTCTTGGGAATTTTTCTTTCGGAGGTAATAGAAATCCAAAAGATAAGGATTCTATAATTTTACAACAAATTTTTCTTTTTAATGACAAAAGAGAAATAGCAAAAGTAGAGATGAACATAATACCTGTTTCTATTTCTTCACAAAAAGATAGGAATGACTATAAACCGGTTATTTTAGAAGGGGAAGAAAAAGAGAGGGTATTAAAAAAGATTGAAATGTTATCAAAGTGGGTAAATTAAACTTCAAGAAGCTTTTGGTTTGAAAAAATAAGCAGGTAAGAGTATAATGGAAATATGGACATAAGTGCAAAAAAGGAGGAGAAAAAATGGCCAAGCGTTATGTAATTGTTGGTGGCGATGCTGCTGGAATGAGTGCAGCTTCTCAAATTAGAAGACAGGACCCTGAAGGAGAAATTCTTGTCTTTGAAAAGGAAGATGTCATTTCTTATGCTCAATGTGGCCTTCCCTACTGGGTGGGAGGAGTAGTACCTGAGAAGAAAAAGCTTATTGCCCGAACAGCTGAAGAGTTTTACACTCGCTATAATATCGATGTAAAGCTTTATCATGAGGTTACACAGATTATACCTCAAAAGAAGCAGATTCGTGTATATCGCCGGGAAGAAAAAGATGAAATTACAGTGCCTTATGATGTGATTTTAATTGGGACAGGAAGTGCAGCGATTGTACCGCCATGGGAAGGTAAAAATTTGCCTGGAGTTTTTACTTTGAAGACAATGGGAGATGCGGAAAAACTTTTGTCTTGGCTTGAAACTCATACTCCTAATAAAGCGGTGGTAATTGGTGGGGGATATATTGGTTTAGAAACAGCAGAAGCCTTACATACGAGAGGGTTTAAAGTGACTGTTTTGGATTTAGCTCCTCAGCTTATTCCGACTTTTGATGCTCCTATTGCTGAAATTGCACAGGATGCTCTTAAAAGGCATGGGGTAGAAATTCATTTAAATGAAGAAGTTGTGGGGTTAGAAGGGGGTGAAAAAGGCGTACGGGCTGTTGTGACAAAAAATGGTTCTTTCCCAGCCGATTTAGTCATTATTTCTATAGGAGTTCGCCCAGTTAGTGAGCTTGCCAGAGAGGCTGGTATAGAATTAGGTCCTCGAAGTGCGATTCTTGTAAATGAACGCCTACAAACAAATATTCCAGATATTTTTGCTGCAGGGGACTGTGCTACCCATTTTCATCGCATAAAAAATGCGCCGGATTATGTGCCTTTGGGGACAACGGCTAATAAACAAGGGCGAATTGCTGGAATTAACATGGCGGGCGGAGATGCAAAATTTGCAGGTATTGTCAGTACAGCGATTGTGAAGGTTTTTGATAGGACGATTGCAAGAAGCGGTTTAGGGGAAAGGGAATGCCAAGCTTTAGGTCTTCCATATCAGACTGTTTCTATTAAGGCAAGACCTATAAGTCATTATTATCCCTGGGAAGATGAAGTTTTGACTATTCGCCTCCACTTTAATAAAGACAACCGCAAGCTTTTAGGAGGACAAATTGCAGGAGGTGCTGGGGTAGACAAGCGAATTGATGTTCTCGCTACAGCTCTTTTCCACGGTATGACTATTGATGACCTTCAGGCCTTGGACCTTGCTTATGCGCCTCCGTATAACTCGGTATGGGATCCTCTCCAACAAGCAGCGACAGTATCACAAAGAGAAAAATAACGATCAAAAAGGTCTTACCTATATTCATGGTAGGACCTTTTTATATGTTTTAAAAATCTCGACTTAACCAGGCATTTGGAATATTCAAGAGGTTTACAGCAACTATGTTATTACCTATAATTGAAATTAGGAATAAACTTTGGAGGTGGAGTATGAAAAAACTTGAAAATTATATTTTTATTTTTGTAGGAGCTTTTCTTGCGGCAGTAGCATTAGAAATATTTTTAGTACCTAATAATATAATTGATGGTGGTATAACTGGTATTTCTATCATGTTAAGTTATTTGACAAAATTGCCTCTTGGAGCTTTTATTTTTCTATTAAATATTCCCTTCTTAGTTTTTGGTTATAAACAAATAGGTAAGAGTTTTGTAATTTCTACTTTTTTTGCTGTTACGATTCTTTCTATTGGGGTCACTTTTTTAGAGAAAATCCCTCCTCTTACAAGTGATACTTTGCTGGCTTCTGTTTTTGGAGGTATCATTTTGGGAATTGGAGTAGGGCTTGTAATAAGATATGGAGGTTCAATGGATGGAACAGAAATTGTGGCAGTGGTAATTTCAGAATGGAGTGGTTTTTCTGTAGGAGAAATTGTATTATTTTTCAATATTTTTATTTTGGGAAGTGCTGGAATAGTTTTTACTTGGGATAGAGCTATGTATTCTCTCATCACTTATTTTATTGCTTTTAAGGTCATTGATTTGACTATAGAGGGTTTAGATGAAGCGAAAGCTGTTATGATAGTTACTGAGAAAGCAGATGAGATTGCGGAAACTATAATAGCCCGTTTAGGACGAAGTGTTACATTTTGGGAAGGGAAGGGTGGTTATACTAAAGGAACAAAAGGAATTTTATATGCTATAGTTAGCCGTTTGGAGATTGCTAAGTTAAAAATGATTGTGAAAGAACATGACGAAGGAGCCTTTGTTACCATACATGATGTCTACGATGTTTTAGGAGGCAAATTGCAAAAGAGGTCGATTCATTAATGCTGTATACATCTTATTTTTCTAAAAAGTGATTAGACGTCTGACAAATAACAAAAAAATGTGATATAATATAAAATTAGTTAAAGTAAATAATAAAAATACCGATAAAAATAAAGTGAGGTGTTAATGTGAAAGAGACGTTGCTGGCATTAGTTACTGGAATGATTGTAGGATTAATTTTTTCATCTTTAAAATTGCCACTCCCTGCTCCAAATGTATTACCAGGAATAGCTGGTATTATAGGAATTTACCTTGGGGGAGTATTGTTTGAATACATCCTTAAATTTATTAGTAGATAAAGTCTTGAAGTAGCAGGGTGGTGGGGTGAAAACATAATCTATAAAAGGGGGAAGACATATGAGAAGCATATTTTGGCGGCTCATTATTTCATTTCTTATAGTAGCAGCCATACCGGTGGGGGCTATTTATTATTTTGCGGTTGACGATAAAGTAATGCATGTCTTTATTACAGTAGCGAGTGTTAGTTTTGCTTTGTCATTAATTTTATCAGTAATTATTTCATTAAATATTACAAGACCTATTAAAAAATTAATTGAAGAACTTAAGAAAGCACAAGAAGGAAATTTTACAGCCAATGTAGATTTAAAGAGAAAAGATGAGATTGGTACATTAATAATGACTTTTAATAGGACGATGGAAAATGTTAGAGCAATTTTAAAAGACGTCTCTACTTTTGCTCAAACCACTAAAGATACAGCAAATGCCCTTTTTAAATCGATCGAACAAGGGAATATGACTTTTGAACAAATTTCTAAGGCAGTGGAAGAGATTGCAAATGGAGCTTCTGAACAAGCAAAAGATACTTCTAATGCGGCCGATATGGTGCAGAATATTGGGAATAGTATTGATGATTCCGCTAAATTTTTCAAAGCCGTAGAAGAGTCTACTATAAATGCTGATAAGCTTAGTCAAAATGGCATGCACACAGTAAATTCTTTGAAAGAAAAAACGGATGTTACAAAAGAGTCAATTGACGAAGTTGTTAGTGCGATAAATGAATTGCAAGCAAATTCTCACCATATTGAAAAGATTATAGAAGTGATAACGGGAATTGCAGACCAGACCAATTTGCTTGCCTTAAATGCTGCTATTGAAGCAGCAAGAGCTGGTGAGGCTGGTCGTGGATTTGCAGTCGTTGCAGAAGAAGTTCGAAATTTAGCAGAGCAATCGAGACAAGCTGCCAGTGAAATAGCCAAGATTATAAGTGAAATAGAGCAAAAGACAGACAAGACAGTTGAAAAAGCAAATCTGGTAAAAGAAATTGCGGATGACCAGGCACATCAAGTGGAGACTACATATGCTGCTTTTAATGAGATTAAGAATTCAATAGATACTATTACTGAAAATATACATATGTTGAATAATGCGATGATGGAACTTGCAAGGTATAAAGATGAAATAATAGGATCTATAGCAAATATTACAGCAGTGTCAGAAGAGACTGCTGCTTCCACCGAAGAAGTTGCTGCATCTACAGAAGAGCACATGAAGTTTATAGAGGAGATAAAAGAAAGTTCGGAAAATCTGTTAAAGTCAGTTAGTGCTCTTGAAAATATATTATCAAAACTTGTTGTCTCAGTATAAAACTGAAACTAAGACAGAGCTAAAAAAGCCTGTCTTTTATTTTTTATTGTTTTATAAGATTATATAGTAAAAATTTTTGTGGACAAAAGCGAACTTTTAATATAATTTCAAAAATAAAATTCGTATTTTAATTGATTTATGCTTTTTTTTCTGGTAATATATATTACGGGTTTTTGTTTTTCACATACTAAGTAAAAGGGGTTATCTTTATGAGAGTGTACGACGTCATTATCGTTGGAGGAGGTCCTGCGGGACTTTTTACCGCATTGGAACTAATCGGTAAAAAAGATGGATTAGACATATTGCTGTTAGAAAAAGGGAAGGATATACAAAAAAGAATTTGTCCTATTAATGCCTATGGTTCAAAGTGTGCTAATTGTAAACCCTGCGCTATTACTTCTGGAATAGGGGGCGCAGGGGCATTTAGTGATGGGAAACTGACTTTGACGTCAGAGTTTGGTGGAGTTTTAGATGAATACATGCCTAAGTCGCAGCTTAACGATCTTATAAATTATGTTGATAGTATATACGTAAAATTTGGAGGGACAACAGAAGTTCACGGTACAGATAAAGAAAAAATCAGAGAAATAGAAAAAAGAGCTCAAGCTGCAGATTTAAAATTGATTCCTGCAGTGATAAAACATTTAGGTACAGAAAAATGCTTTGACATTATAAAAAACATGAGAGATTATATTGGGCAAAAGGTGGAGATAAAAACAGAGACACCTGTTGCTGAGATAATTGTAGAAAATGGTAAGGCAAAAGGTGTAGTTACAGAAAAAGGAGAAAAATATTACGGGAGATATATAGTTGTTGTACCTGGAAGAGAAGGGGCTGAATGGTTCAAAAGAGAAGCTGACAGAATTGGATTGGAAACAAAAAATAACGCTGTCGATATAGGAGTGCGAGTAGAAATTCCTGCTGTTGTTATGGAAGATATAACAAAGGAAATATACGAATCGAAATTTATATATTATTCTAAGTCCTTTGATGATAGAGTAAGGACTTTTTGTATGAATCCTTATGGTAAAGTTGTAATAGAAAATAATAACGGAATTAAAACAGTAAATGGACATAGCTACAAAGATATAAAAACAGATAATACAAATTTTGCAATACTTGTTAGCAAAGAATTTACCCATCCTTTTAATAGACCCATAGAATATGGACGTTATATAGCAGAACTTGCAAATATGTTAGGAGATGGAGTGATAGTGCAAAGATTAGGGGACTTACTGGCGGGAAGGCGTTCTACTCCAGAAAGGATTAAGAGAGGTCTTGTGGAACCAACTTTGAAAGATGCAACGCCAGGAGATTTAAGCTTGGTGTTACCTTATAGATTTTTGCAGTCAATAATTGAGATGTTGCAAGCTTTGGACAAAGTATCTCCAGGGGTATATTCTAAACATACGCTTTTATACGGTGTTGAGGTAAAGTTTTATTCCTCACGTGTAAAACTTACTGACAAATTTGAAACGCAAATTCAAAATCTATTTGCGGCGGGAGATGGAGCAGGTATTACAAGAGGATTAGCACAAGCCTCTGTATCTGGCGTTGTAGTTGCAAGAGAAATATTGGAAAGAGTTAAATAAGGAAGGAGAATAATTATGTCAACATTAGTTATAGTTGGTACCCAATGGGGAGATGAAGGGAAAGGGAAAATTACTGATTACCTTGCGGAAAAGGCAGATGTAGTTGTAAGATACCAAGGAGGAAACAACGCGGGGCACACTGTTGAAAAAGAAGGTATCCAGTACAAACTTCATTTAATTCCATCTGGGATATTGTACTCTGAAAAAATTTGCATAATAGGTAATGGCATAGTAATTGACCCTGCATCTTTGATTGAAGAGATAGATAATTTACAAAAACAGGGAATTAGCGTAGATAATTTAAAAATAAGCGATAGAGCCCATATCGTTTTTCCTTATCACATAAAGCAAGATGAACTTGAAGAGATTTCAAAAGGGAAAAACGACTTAGGGACAACGAAAAGAGGAATTGGTCCTTGTTACATGGATAAGTCAGAGAGAATAGGCATAAGGGTTTGTGACCTTCTAAAACCCAAAGTTTTTGAAGAAAAACTTAGAAGAAATGTGGAAAAGAAAAACAAACTTTTTAAGGAGCTATATGGAGCAGAGGGATTTGACTTTGAAGAAATGTACAGGAAATACCTGGAGTATGCTGAAAAAATAAAACCCTTTGTTACTGATACAACGGTGCTTTTATACGATTTAATAAAAAGTGGCAAAAAAGTTTTATTTGAAGGAGCACAGGGGACACTTCTCGATTTAGATTTGGGTACCTATCCTTATGTTACTGCTTCCCATCCTATAGCAGGCGGTGTAACAGTGGGGGCTGGTATAGGACCCACGATGATTGATGAAGTTATAGGAGTTGTGAAGGCGTATACTACGAGGGTTGGTAAAGGCCCATTTCCTACAGAGCTTTTTGATGAAAATGGTGAATTTTTAAGAGAAAAAGGCCATGAATACGGCACTACAACAGGAAGAGCCAGAAGATGTGGCTGGCTAGATGCTGTGATTCTTAAATACTCTGTAAGAGTATCTGGCATAACACATTTTGCTTTGACAAAACTTGATACCCTGACAGGGCTTAAAAAAATAAAAATTTGTAGAGGATATAAATTTAATGGCAGAATAATAACAGATTTTCCCGCAAGTCTTGAGGACTTGGCTCAATGTGAGCCTGTATATGAAGAATTTGACGGGTGGGAAGAAGATATACAAGGAGCAAAAACTTTTGACGACTTACCTTATAATGCTCAAAAATATATAAGAAGAATTGAAGAATTGATAGGCATTAAAGCAGCCATAATCTCTGTAGGACCAGAAAGAAATCAGACTATTGTTTTAAGGGATTTTTGATGAAGTGATTGAGGCTCTTTTGCAAAAAATTTTTTAAAAAAGCTTGACATATACTGTTGCTCTAAGTATAATATATAGATGTCAGGGCAATTGGATAGCTAATAAAGGTGCTGGCGTAGCTCAATAGGCAGAGCAGCTGACTTGTAATCAGCAGGTTGAAGGTTCAAGTCCTTTCGCCAGCTCCATTTTTTTAACTTCAAAATTAAATTTGGTCACAAAATGGTCACACAAATAAGAAGGACACAATAACCCTTTGGTGTCCTTCTTATTCTTTTAAAAAGTCTTCAAATTTTTTGATTGCTTCCTTTTCTGCTTCAATAGTAATATTTGCATAAAAGTCCATTGTTATGCCAATTTGTGAATGTCCTAATATTTTAGAAATTATCTTCATTGGTATACCTGCTTGAACTAAAAGAGTTGCACAAGAATGTCTTAGATCGTGAAATCTTATTAAAGGCAGTTCCGGGTGTTTTAAAAGCATTTTATGAAATTTTTTGCTTACATAACCCGGTTCTTTAAATCTTCCATCTTCCCATACACTTATGTACCCGTCATACTCTTTTACATATTTATCCCCAAACAGCAGTTTATTTTCTTCTTGTTTTCTTTTTTCTTCTTTCAGTGCATCAATTACTTTTTTTATTAGTGGTATTTTTCTTACACTCTTTTCAGTCTTGGGTTCTCTAAAAATTAATTCTCCTTTTACAACTTGAGCTTGTCTTCTTACTATCATTTCTTCTTTCTCAAAATCGATGTCTTCCCATTTTAATCCGCAGATTTCACCTATTCTCAGTCCTTCATATAATCCAAGAATTAAGTGTATATAAATTGGAGAATCTTTAAATATTTCCTCAGCTTTATATGCAGCAGCAGTGCTCCACACAGTCATTTCTTTTTTATCTCTCGAGGGTGGTTCTACGTGATCACACGGATTTTTGCTTATGTACTGCCATTTAACGGCTCGGTTTAACGCTGATCTTAAAACTCTGTGGTGATAATTAATAGTAGTATTGGATAAGCCTAATTCTTTGAGCTTGTTGTAATATTTTTGAATTTCTAAAGGTTTTAAATTAGCTAATTCGATGTTACCTAAGTATGGTTTAAAATATAAATTAATGAGTTCTTCATAAGATTTCAATGTTTTTGGAGCTAATCTGGGTAAGCAGTGCTCTTTATACCATTCGTCCAAAAATTCTCCAAGCGTAATCTTAGACAGAAATAATTCTCCTTTTTCAAGTTTATAAAGAATTTCCTGCAGGGCTTTTTCAGCTTCTTTTTTTGTTTTAAAGCCCGAAAAACGCTTTTGCTTCCTTTTGCCGTTTTCATCACGCCCTACATCGACAACAATACTCCATTTTGAACCCCGCTTTGTGATATGCCCCCTCACAGTAATGCCTCCCTGTCCAATTCTATTATTGTCTCAGGAAGTTTTAGAATGTTAATAAATACATAATAATTCCACTTACCCAAATGCTGTAAAACATACATAGCAAATATATTAGCATCTTTTTCAATTCGATTCTCAGAAAATAATGTAAACTTAGTTAGGTATGGAGTATTAACACGAGCATGTAAAACTGCATGTCCGAGCTCATGAGAGCAGACAATCAGCTTCAATGCTTCGTCAAGATTTTGATTAATTATTATGTACTTATTACGCTTGTGGTATTTGTAGTATCCTAAAATACTGCCTAAATCACACTCTATAACATTAACGTTTAGATTTTCTGCTATCTTGAAAGGGTTAGCAGAGTTAGTTCTTTTGATAAGTTTTTTTGTTATCTTTTGTATTTCATCTTTGGTATACACTAACAATTGCATCACCTTCATTTCAGGGATTACTTTCTATACTTCTTAGGAGTATATTTTTTCTTATTCATTAATCTAGCATGTTTTAAAATCATTTCAAAAGAATCTTTAAGATATTCCTTAGTTTCCTCATCCACCGGCTCACCATTAAAGAAGGCCAGCCCTTCCGCGCTTGTGAGGTCCTTCATCCACTCTTCCAGAGTTTTAGCAATGTCTTTTTTATCTTTTTCTGTAAGCTTTGGCTGCCATTCATTTGGTTGATCTTGCTTGATAGCTTGAGAGGATGAATTAATATGGCCAGCAGCTTCCATTAGTTCTTCATATGTAACGCCATTCTGTGCTTTACTGGCAAATTTTTTTATTGTTTCAGGGTTTGGAGGAGTATCAACTAATCCTCTTAACAACCTAGAAATATGTGCTGAACTAACGCCACATTGTAAAGCATATTGGTTTATAGATCTATTACCTTTTGCTAATGCTAGTAGCTCAGCAAACTTTTTCTTATTAAAATTACCCATTTCTTATGCACCTCTTGTTTAAGATTTTATACTAAGTATTGACTGCAATCAATAATGTAAAAGGATTTTTATAAAAAAGTATTGACTGTATGTAATAAATGTGGTATAGTATTAACTGTAAGCAACATTAACTACAGTAAACACAAGGAGATGAAAAAATGAATGTCAATAAAGCAGCTCTAAAAGAGTTATTAATCAAAAAATTTAACGGAAATTATAACAAAATGGCAAAAGCTCTTAATGTAAGTCCAGCACAACTTTATAGAATATTAGAAAGCAATAGTAATGCTGGTGCAAAATTTCTCGGTAAACTTATTGTTTACTGTAAGAATAATGGCATTGATTATGATAAACTAATTCTTTTACCAGATGTATTAACTGTAGTTAATGAAAAAGAATGAAGACAATAAAGTCAATTTCATACCTTTATTATAACCTTATTTCTTCCAATTTTACATAAGGAGGGAAAAAATCATGGATAACAGAATAACAATAAAATTTGAAGTTGACATTACGGACGTTATAGCGCAAATCATGCAGCTTCTTGGCACTGCAGAAAAAGATAAAGAAGAACAAAAGCCTTTATCCTTACTTGATGCTTATACAATAGATGAAGCAGCAAAAGTGCTGGGCGTAAGCAAAAGCTATATGTATGAGCTTGCAAAACATAAGGATTTTCCTGCTATGAAAATACACGGCAGAAAAATAATCATACCTAGGAGAGGCTTAGAAGAGTGGATGCAGAAGAAGTTTGAGGAAGAAAAAGGCAGCAGTAAAGTAATTGCCATGGGAGGAAGAAGATAATGTGGATTGAATTTAAACCAATGAAAAATAAAGATGTACTTCTTAAAATAGCTGAAGCTCTTATGAAAATAGCACAAATTAGAATAGAAAAAGCCGGAGAAGGGTGGAAACTGATGATAAAGACATAGTATATAGCCGCAGTATGCCCAAAATACGGAACAAAAAATATAACCTGAGAGGTGGAATGATGGATAAAAAAAATAAAGCCCTCGAACTATATCTTGAAGGATTTAAGTTAGTGGAAATAGCGCAGCAGCTTGGTGTGTCACAGCCAGCTGTTACTAAAATGCTAAAGCAATTTCCAGAATATCATCAAGAAAAAGAACGCCGCAAAAAAGAAAATCAAGAAAAAGCTAGACAATGGAGAAATGAGTATAAAAAGCAGAAAAGAGAGCAGTATGATGAAGATTATGAATTAGTATTAAAAGACCATCGAGAAGCTGTAGCATCTCTTTCAAGAAAAGGCAGACTCAGCGATGACGTTCTTATAAAATTATGCATAACTCACTATGATTATAACAAACAAAAAGAAAGACTTATCTTCAACGAAAGTGCCGGCAAAAGGCCTGCGGACCTGCCCAGGTCGGTGTACGTGCATAAAAATGTGTTGAAGCAGTTTAGAGTATCAACGCATTAGAAAATCGAAAGAGGTGAACATATGAAAAGAGATTTGTCTTACAATATTACAGACCCTATTGTTACTGTAGTTGCTCCACTTACTTTCCTATTGTTTGTTATATGGACGTTGTATTTTTTTACTACTCCTACGCCAAGTTATTTTTATCTAAACTCTAATGTTGCGGATATAGGAATAAGGCCTATAAGCAATGAGAATTTTATTTTGGGACAATCTACAAAAAGGGTATATCTCAAAGAAGCGCCTTTTATTTATGATTCAAAAATTTATTTGCCACTTGAAGCTATAACATTAGCAAGCGGAATAAAAGAAGAAAATATTGTAAAAAAAGAAGATAAAATACTAATAGAAAGCGGAAAAAACAATAACATTTGTTTTGACTTAAAGAAAAAAACAGCAACTACCAACAAAGAAAAAATAAACCTAAGCGACTCCCTATTGGTAAAAAATGGTGAAGTCTTTTTGGCTACGGACTACATAGAAAAAATTTTCAAAATAAAAATAGAAAAAAACGAGAATAAAGTGATACTGAAACATAGGTTATTTCCGATACATTTTAATTAAGCGATTGGCGTAACTAATTTGGTAGTTGTATAATTCAATTAAATACAACTTTGATGTTTTAGTAATATCCAGGATGAGGTAAGAATAAACAATAAAGAATATAATTAATACAAAAATCAAAGATGAAACTGCAATCTCCTTAATATTATGCAGATAATATCCAACCACAACACCTAATACTGTATTTACAAGATTTATTGTGAGAATCGGTTCCTTATTATCTTCTAACGTCCTTTTAATTACTTTATTTTCTTCTTTTAAAGTTATAAGAAAATTTATTACATTTAATTTACGCGCTTTTATTTCGCTAAGTTTTTGTCTTATATTTTTTCTTATTTCTTTTTTATCTTGTTCCTTTAGATAATTGGAGAAATTTTCAAGTTTAGACATAGCAGTAAAAAAAATTACCAAAAGAAAAATTGTAAATACGATTGCTATAAATCTACATAAAGTTGATTTCAAAATTCCACTAAAAATTATAATGACTAAGGTAAAAATACTTATTTCTATCACAAAAACCAAAAATAGTATGGAAATATATATCCTTCTTCTAGAAAGTGAAAAATAAGTATGTTTTGATTTTACTGGATAAAAAGGACAAAAGAGAATGACCAAAGAAGGTATTAACTCTTTCATATATTGTTTCCCCTCCATACAATTTTATCTACTAGGCTTGTGCAAAATTCAAAAGCCTTCATTTAAGCGATTCTGGAGACATACTTTTTTTCTATCACTCTTGAATTTTTTATCTTTTATGTAGGATTTCACCTCCCATTTGTCGAATTATTATATATACAGCATGAAAATATTTCTTAAGGAGGAGGAAATCCTACATGTACCAGCTTCAATTACTTTTAAATATACCTGAACTCTTTACCTCTCAGTCTAAAATTGATTTCTATTCTTCTATGTTTGAAAATCTTGACCTGTCTTCAATACCTGAATTCCCTTCCTCTAGTCCTGGCCGTAAGGGTTATTCTCATCATGCAATGTTTAGAGCTTTTATTGTCATGAAAGCTGAAAGATTCGGCACAATTTCTGACCTTTTAGATTATCTCCGCAATAATCTTATCATTGCTCATCTTTGTGGCTTCGACATTTCTAAACCTCTTCCTTCTTATTGGACTTTTCGCCGTTTTATTAATGACTTCTCTCATGATTATTTGACCTCTATTTTTCAAAATCAGGTCAATATCCTCAAAAATATGGGTATTATCTCCGGTGAGTTTATTTCCATGGACTCTACCCCTATTAAAGCTAACACTAAGTTAAATAACCCTAAGTCTTTTTGTAAAAATAAATTTTCTAAAGATAATCAGCCTAAGTCTGATAAGGATTGTAAATTAGGAGTTTATTCTGCTTCTAATGATTCTTCTAATAAACGATATAAGTTTTATTGGGGCTATAAAAATCATATTATTGTTGATGCTATCTCTGGTTTACCCATCGCTGAAACTACTACTCCTGCTGATGTCCCTGATTTTGATGTCGCTTTGTCTTTACTTGCTGATACTAATAATTGGTTTAAACTGACTGGTACTAATTTTATCGCTGATAAAGGTTATGACGTTAAGAAACTCTATAATTATGTTAGAGATACTCTCCATGGTCATTGTTTTATTCCTCTTAACAAGCGTAATTCTAAAAATCCCCCTCTGACTGATGATGGTTATATGGTCTGCGAAGCGGGTATTAAAATGCTTAAAGATGGCAAGCAATATTTTGATGGTTTTATTAAGCAAAAATTTGTTTGCAAGTTCTGTAATTCTAAGAATGATTCTGCCTGCCCTATAAAGCATCCTAAATATTTTAATGGCAAAAAGCATAGAGGCTGTACTAAGTATGCTATTATATCTTCTGATTATAGGTCCTCTATTAATAGAGACTCCCTATATTTTAAGGCTGTCTATAAATTGAGGATTGAATCAGAAAGATATAATTCCCGCTTTAAAGCTCTGGATTTTGAAAAAGCTTATGTCAGAAATATTAATTCTGTCAGCAACCTTAATACTTTTGGCCATATTACTTTGCTTACTGTCGCTATTGTAGCTATTAAATTGGGCAAATATGATGAGTTTAGATCTCTTGTTGCTTTGATGCAATCGGCCTAATTTTTATTGAATCTATTTCATACCATTTTTTAACATTTGACTTCTACAGGATATTTATGCCCTTTTTTAGCTCCTCTTTTTGTCTTTTCTTTTCCTTTACCACTTTCTTTATGTTCGATTGTCAGTCCTAATTACTATATATTGTATGTCATACATATTTTGGCTTTTGTTCGTGATTATTTTTATTAATTTTGCACATCCCTATTTTATCTACATATTTTATCGGCATATATGTTAAAAAATTTAAAATAATGGAAGTTAGTTATATGGGATTTGCTAAAATAAGGACTTGAATTGTTTTTAAAAATATCATAGAATGGAAACAAGAACATAAAAAAACGGGCAAAGTAGGTGTAAAAACTGTTAGCAGAAATATAACCAAAACTTTAAATGGTTGAAATATATCTAAGATTAGGTGTAACAGACTTATAATCATGTAAAGCAGGTGGAGGAATTATTTATGAATAATGAAGATAAAATTCTAGGGCTTTTAGAGAAAATTTATAATGACTTTAACGTAAGATTTGATGTGGTAGAAGAAAGAATAGGTGCTGTAGAAGGACGAATAGGTACCATAGAAGAGAGAATGACTGTAGTAGAAAAGAGAATTGGTATTGTAGAAGAAAGACTAAAAGTGGTAGAAGAAGAAATCCACGGATTAAAAAGTGAAGTAAGCGAAGTGAAAAACGATGTAAAGAAGTTAGGTACTAAGATAGATACCGAAATTAGCGATAAAGTAAGGGCATTATTCGATGACAGACAGCTTTTGCATGAAAAACTTGATGAGATAAGTGGCAAAATTGACATGCTTCAGCTGGATGTAAATAATCTAACAGTTAAGACAGTATATCATGACAACCGCATAAAAGAGTTAAGCAAAAAACTGGGCGTTTAATAAGCCCGGTTTTTTCTATTTTATTGAAGATTTTTATGAAAGGAGATGAAAACTTGAATATGCTTTACACTGCCGGCCTAGCAGCCGGTGTTTTCTTTGGGATAGTTTTGGGAGCTTTAATTGTACTCATTTTAAGCATATTAAAGGAGGTGCAAAATTGAGTAAGTTTGTGTATATCTGTCACCCTTACAGCGCTAATCCTGCAGCAAATAGGGTTAAGTTTGATAAAATTTTTAGGTTTATAAGAAACAACTTCAAAGAAGTAGTGCCGCTTTCTCCTGTTCATGCATTTGGCGAGTTCTATAATGATAAAAATGAGGAGGATAGGAAGGAGGTGTTGAAGCTGTGCACAGATGTTTTGAAAAAGTGCGATGAAGTGTGGGTGTTTGGTAACTGGGAAAGTAGTGAAGGCTGCAGGCTTGAGGTTAAAACTGCCGAAGAAAATGGGATCAAGGTGAAATTTTTTAATGAGGAGGTAGGCTTATGAATGGAATTACGCCTGTTGATGAGGCGCAAATAAGTGCATTTTTGTGGAAGATTGCAAACTTTGTAATGGATGTAGGTATTGTTATAGCAGTAATTTTTATTGCAGTAAACGGATACAGGTTTTACACTTCAGGACATAATCCCAGCAGGAGAACAGAAGCGATGATGGGTCTTTTCTGGTCTATATTAGGAGGAATAGTGGTAGTTGGTGCAAAATTTTTCGCAGGTGTAATCCTCGGTTTTAAGCCGTAGTAGGATGTGATTTGTGTGAGAATGTTTGAAGTGCCTGTTCAATTAGAAAGAGAAGAAAAAATATTCGGCGGGAATTTTTCTATTAGGCAGATGATATTTATTATTGTTGGTATAGGAATTGGCGCGGTTTTCTTTACAAAATATTTTTCAAAAGATTTATTTACTGCAGTAATTGTATGGATCGCTTTTTCAGCGGCAGGAGCATTTATGGCTTTTTTTAAAAAAGATGATGTAGAAATAGATAGGTATATTGTAATGTATTTGAGGTTTCTACTTTCTCAAAAAGAGTACCTATTTATTGGAGGTGGGAAATAATGCTTTTTAAAAAGAAAAGCAGTGCAGACTTTTTAGACATTGAAGATATAAAAGATGGGCTTTTAATTTTAAAAGGCAGTAGGTACAGGGCGGTTGTAACAGCCGACCCTGTAAATTTTTCTCTTCTCTCGGAAGAAGAGCAGGAAGGCCTTGAAGCTGCTTTTATGAACTTACTTCTTTCTTTATCTTTTCCACTTCAGTTTTTTACAGTCGTTAAGCCTGTAGATGTTTCTGAATCAGTAGCGGAATTTAGAGAAGGGCTTCAGCTTCTTCCCGATGGAATGATAGAGTACGAGAGAGAGCTGGAGGAGTTTCTTGGATACTTTTCAAAGCAGACCATTACTACAGAGTCTTATGTAATTGTTCCTTATAATGATTCTTCAAGAGAATATAATAGAGCAAGAGGAGAATTAATGAGGAGAGTGCATATGGTTGCTGAAGGCCTTGCTAAGTGCGGACTCATGCCGAGAGTTTTAGGTACTGATGAGCTTTTGGAGCTCATGTTTTTTGTGCTTAACAGGGATGGAAGTATTAAAGTCAATGCTCTTATTAAAGCGGGGGCTTTAGAGCTGCACAAAAAGGGGGTCAGGTTAAGTGCTGAAACTAAAAAAGAACAATAAAGAATCTTCTAAGGAGGACTTAACTCTTTTCAAGAGAGTTCCCACAGTTGTAGAGATGATTTCGCCTGACGGCTACCTAATAGAAAAGGACTATTTAAAAGTGGGCAAGAAGTTTTTCAGATTGTATGTGCTTTTGGATTTTCCGCAGGCTGTCTATGTTGGATGGCTGGAAGATGCGAAGCTTCTTGGAAATGTCGATATATCGGTTCACGTTGCGCCTGTCGATGCGAGAGATGCTGTAAATCAGCTCACAAAAAAGATTACCCAGTACCAGTCCCAGTACATGCTGGACGAGCAAAAAGGCAGTATATATGAGCTTGGGCTTTTGAGAAAAGCAGTGCAGGACCTTGAAGGACTGAGAGAAAACATACAGATGAACAGAGATAAGCTCTACTACGTTACAGTTATTGTTTCGGTTTCTGCAGATTCGCTGGAAGAGCTCGATAAGAGCTCAAAAATTCTGGAAGAGGTTCTGGCAGGTAAAAGCATAAGAGCAAGAAGAATGTTTCTGAGGCAGAGCGAAGCTTTTAAAAGCTTTGTACCTATCTTGGAAAATCACTGTGAAGATCTCTCAAGAAATTTTAATACAGGTGCTGCTGCATCACTTTTTCCTTTTGCTTCTCCGGAGTTTTCCCACAAGAAGGGGATACCGCTTGGAGTAAATCTTTTTACTGGGAGCCCTGTAATTTTTGACAACTTTATAGGACCGCCATTTATGACAAACTACAACTTGGGGATATTCGCAACCTCCGGAGCAGGCAAGTCTTTTTTGGTTAAGCTTCTGTCTATGAGAGGAGCGCTTTTAGGCATAAGAACAGTTTTTGTTGACCCTGATAGGGAGTACAACCGCCTTGTGCAGAAGATGGGAGGAAGTATTGTTAAGATAAGCACAGATGCAGAAAACATAATTAATCCCTTTGACCTTGAAGAAGAGGAAGATGAAGGCGGAGCAAAGTATGTTGATATAATTCAAAAAATATCCGAGATAAAGGCTTTGGTTGGAATGATAGTGGAAGGAGTTATGAAGGACAGGATTTCAGCAGAGGAATTAGCTGCTGTTGAGGAAGCAGCAAGGGAGGAGTATGAGGCAAGAGGAATAAATAAAGACCCGGGCTCTTTATATGTAGAAAATGCTGTAGAGGATGGAGCATTTTACTTTAAGAAGAAAAAAGAAATGCCTACCCTGTCGAGCTTTGTTGAAAGGCTTAAGAAAAATCCAAGAGGAGAGAGAATTGCTGCTGTTTTAAAACCTTTTTTGAAGGGCGGCACCCTGGGCATATTTGACGGACAGACAAATGTTTCGTTGAAAGATTCATATCTTGTTAATTTTGATATATTCGACATAAAGGATCAGTTTCTAAGGACATATGCCATGTATGTTATAACAAACTGGGTGTGGGAGAAGTTTGTGAAAAAGGATGTAAAGCAGAAGAAAAGGGTTGTGGTGGATGAGGCGTGGATGTTTATGAAGTACAAAGACACAGCATATTTTCTGGAGAATTTGTCAAGGAGGGCGAGAAAGAGAAACACCTCTCTTACTGTTGCGAGTCAGTCTTTTATAGAATTTTCAAATTCATCAGAAGGAAAAGCGGTTTTAACAAATCTGGCGGCTGTATTTTTAATGAAGCAGGCACCGACCGACATAGATTCAGTGCAGGAGGTGTTTCACCTATCACAGGGTGAAAGGGAGTTTCTAACCTCCTGCGGGGTTGGCGAAGCGCTGTTTTTGGTCGGCAAAAATAAAACTGCCGTTAAGGTGGTGGCAAGCGATTATGAGAAGAAGCTCATTTCTACAAATCCAAATGAGTAGACTGTTTGTTTTATTTGTACTTTTTGTGTTTTTGCTCAATGCAGCTGCTTATGCTGAAACACCTTCTGTTACAAATTCAAGTTCCTCGCAGCCGCAGGAGGACCAGGGAAGCCTTATAGAAGAGCTCATTGCTGCACCGATAAATGGACTTTATGAGGCGATTAAGCTTCTAGGACTTAAAGGTTTTGATGAGCTTATATTCAACACATCCTACGGTGAGCTGGCACCTTACAGCCCGCAGGAGTGGAATATTGTGATGACATGGTATATAAGAATAAGAGATGCTGTGTGGGTGCTCCTTTTAATTGCAGTAGCTGCCCAGGGGTACAGGTTTATGACATCCAGTGTTAATCCGTCCAAAAGAATAAACTTCATGCAGAGTGTTTTAAGTGTGATATATGCATTTTTCATAATACTTTTTATGCCGTACTTTATAAGGCTCATGTTTCAGGCAAACAATGCTCTTGTCGACTTATTCCACGGTATTGCTCAGAGTATGGGAGCAGTAGGAAGTACTTTTGATATAAATGATATTAAAACGGGGAATGTTCTTGCAACTGCTATTGTCAAGCTGGGCTATATCGGCATCCTTCTTTATTTTAACTTTTTGTATCTGATAAGAAAGTTTGTGCTGACCTCTATGTTTGTACTTACACCAATTGTAGCATGGAGCTGGACAATATCGGGAAGGAAAGAAGGCATAGGGGTTGTAATGGGAGAAGTTGCTTCAAACGCTTTTATGCAGGCAGCACATGCTTTAGTTCTGTCGTTGTATTTAGTACTCATAAAAGCTGGGGTTTCGACGGATTTTTCGCCGTGGTGGGCGCAGATTTTTGGGATGGTGTGCTTGATACCTACTGCAAACGTCATACGGGACCTGCTTCAGGGCTGGCTTAAATTCCTGGGAGTCAATGAAGAGAAGTGGGCAGGAGCAGCAACTTTGGGACTTACGGGGCTTGTAGGGCTTGCAAATATTGCAAAGACTGCTGCAGCCCCAAAAATTTCTTTTCCTTCAGGAAGCGATTCAGCAGCACCGACTTTATCTTCGGCAGCAGGTCCTGCAGTGTTTGGGGTTAAAGTGGGAACTACGGCCGCCAGTGTTGGAAGTACTGTTGGTGCACTGATAGGCGGTGCAGCTTCTATACCTTTAAGAACAATGGGAGTGGATGTGACAGAACACTTTAGAAATATCGGCAGCTTCGCCGGTAAAGTTATAACTGCTCCTCCTGCTACGGCAGGAGCTTTAGTAAAGGATGCGTACAGCAGGGGTAAGGAGAGTGGGACCGGCTTTATTGGAGGACTGTCTCAGGCTGTTGGAATGGAAAAAATACTGAATGAAAGAGATGCGGCTGAAGCGCTGGGTAGAGCAGGAGGAATGATTTTAGGATCCGTGTATGGTTATAAGGGAAGTGAGGTAGGAAGTAGGATAGGAGGAGCGGTTGGAAGATACGGCCTCCATGCGGTTTCACTCATTGCTCCGGCAGTTTTAACATCAAATACGGATGCATTTAGATGGAGAAGCTGAGCTTTTAAAAGGCTTTTAAGCCCCGAAATTAGGCAGGGGATATATCTTTATTCCCTGCCTGATTTTTTAGGTGTTAAAAGCGGAATATGGGAGGGTTTAATGTGATGGATGAAAGAGAGGATTATGAAGAATACCTTAAGAGAGCAGCAGTTGTGAAAGCTGCTGAAGAATGGGATGAGCCTATATTTCAAAAGGCGGAATCATATGAAGGAAGTGGTTTTGGCATTGTAGGGTTTCTGGTGATTTTTTATCTACTCGACAAAGCAGTAAGCTTTTTAATTAAGGCAGAGATGGCTGTAAGATCTTATTTCAAAGAAATTATATCCTTTTTGAACTGGATTTTTGGATATATTCATTTTTTTAACATATGCTGAAAAATTACTGACAGAACCCCTTCGGGAACCTGCCAGGAATTTTTCAGGCGTAAATCTTATGAAATTTTAAATAAAAATATAGCTTTAGGTGAGGATATATATGGATAACCTGGTTATGATTCTTAAAAACGCAGTTAAAAACATAATATCAAGATACCTGTGGAAAGCTGTAAAACCTGTGCTCCTTACTTTTCTGCCTTACTTGACAATAATGATTTTGGTAATACTTATACTTCTTTCAATTTTTGGTGCAGCTCCTAAACAGACGGCTGAAGGGAAAGAAAAGGTGAAGAAGTATGTTGAAAGCATTAAGCCGGAAGCTGTGTCAAAGTACAAACAGGAAGAAAATTTTCAGCTGCCGTGGGGACTTGTCTACGCTGTTGAGGAGTATGCAAACGGCTGGAGAAAAGACGTTGATATGGCAAGGGTTAAAAGAATAGCTGATGGCCTTAAGCCGGAATTTGAGTATATGGATTATACTGAAAAAATTGTGAGGACTGGATTTGAAGTTGATGCAGATGGAAACGTAAATCCTAAGGAGGAGGTCATTTACGTACCAGTTAAATTACTCACCCAGGCAAGAACTTATGAAGGGATTTATGTGTTTGAGTATCAAGAAGTGACCGATATAAAAGGAAATGAATCTCACACATATATGGCTTTGAAGGGGATGGAGTTTTATGAAGACTATTCTAAACTTGATGCTGTAATAGCAAGAGAAATTAAAACAAGCTCTTACGGTAGTTATGAAGGAGAAACTAAAACCATTGAGTTTTCTGGAGGGAAGCTTCTGTGGCCTGTTCCTTCAAGCCATACAGTTACTTCACCTTTTGGGATGAGGTTCCATCCTGTGTTAAAAACATACAAGATGCATACAGGTATTGATATAGCAGCAAATACGGGAGATGAAATTGTTGCAGCTGCCGATGGTATCGTAAGAGCAGCTGGTTCTTATGGAGGTTACGGTAATACCGTAATAATTGACCATAATGATGGAATTTCAACCCTCTATGCTCACTGCTTAATGGTGCTTGTTAGGTCTGGACAAGCTGTTAAGCAGGGTCAGAAGATAGCACTGGTCGGAAGCACAGGTATTTCTACAGGGCCTCACCTGCATTTTGAAGTAAGAATAAACGGAACTCCTGTAAATCCTTTAGGAGATATAAATGTGCCGGCAGGAAGTGTTGTAATGAATGATAATATCGACAGAAAACTTATTCTGGAGACAGGAATTGCTTTTATGAAAGGCGATCAAAACTTAGAGTGGCTGCTGGGCACCAATGCAAGCAGAGAATATGCGGCAAAACCCGGTAAAATACCAGAAGATTTGTTGCCTGTGTTTAAAGAAGCAGGAAAAGAATACGGCATTCCGTGGTATGTGCTTGCAGCAATAGCTTTTAGAGAATCAAGTTTTAATCCAAATGAAATAGGTCCATATTTGCCGGAGCTAAAAACAAGGGCTGTAGGTATGATGCAGTTTCTGCAAAGTACATTTGACAAGTATGCTGTAGACGGCAACAACAATGGAATAAGAAGTCCTTTTGAGCCTGAAGATGCAGTTTTCACTGCTGCGAGATATTTAGCGGCAAATAGAGATGTTTATTTAAGGAAAGGGTTTAATAAAGATGAGGCTTTAAGATATGCGGTATGGCACTATAACCACGCATGGTGGTATGTAGACCAGGTAATGGCTATTGGAGAAAAGTATAAAAATAACTACCCGTGAGGTGTTTTTTATGGAGAGGAGAAATAGAGCTGCTGCTTTAGCGAGCAGGATAATTCCTTATCATCCGGAATACAGAAAGATAACCGGCTCTGTTACTGCCGCAATTTTGTTTGAGCAGCTGGAGTACTGGTTTGACAGGTATAACTACAACAGCTTTTATAAATTTCTTGAGCCGGCTCCGGACCATCCTTCTTATGCTCCCGGCGACAGCTGGGTAGAAGAGCTGGGATTTTCTGTTGAGGAGTTTAGAACTGCTTTTGATAGGATTGGTGTGAGGTACAATTCAAAGACAGAGTTTTTAAAAGCTAAGGAGGAAGGAAGACTTTTTATCAAAAACGGAGAAGAAAAGTTCTACTGCAGCTTTATAGACAAGCAGAAAAATGTGACCTACTATGTAAGAAACAACGAACTTGTCGACAGACTGCTGGATGAGCTCACCCACAAAGAAGTAGAAGGAGAACCTGAGTTTGTAAAGCCGGAGATAAAGAATGAGAAAGCAATGCAGCCAGATATTTTTGTAAAAGGAGAGAGGGGTCCATCTCCGGAGATGGTAAATCCCAATCTCCCGAGATTGGAAAAGTCCATCTCTGGAGATAGGGAAAGTCCAT
Organism: Thermoanaerobacter sp. YS13; assembly: GCF_000806225.2. Classification (NCBI taxonomy): domain Bacteria; kingdom Bacillati; phylum Bacillota; class Clostridia; order Thermoanaerobacterales; family Thermoanaerobacteraceae; genus Thermoanaerobacter; species Thermoanaerobacter sp. YS13. The sequence continues at coordinate 500,067 of NZ_JOOI01000002.1, forward strand.
CTCCCGAGATGGTAAATCCCGAGCTCCCTATATCAATAGATTACATCAGTAGATTACATCATAAGATTACATCAGTCAGTCAGTCAAATAATATGGAGATAGACAGTGATGGACTGACTGACGGACAGACTCTAAATCAGTCAGTCAATCAGTCAGATGATTTTGACAGTGAGGTTATAAAGGAACTTAAAGAAAAGTACATGCTGACAGAGGAAGATATAAAAGTCTGTTTAAGGAAAATGAAAGGGCGGAACATACGAAGCCCTGTTAATTTTTTGGAAAAGATAATTGAAAATTACATCAAAGAAAAATCTGTGATGGAGGCTGTGAGAAAAGCAGATGGAAGTGGCTTTTTTGTGCCTAAAAACTACTTCAACAGCTACTCTCAGAGAAAATATGACGTAGAAGAACTGGAGAAAAAACTGCTGGAGCGGTCAATGAAAAGAGAAGACGATGGATGAAGGAGGAGATGAGTATGATACTTCTTGCAACCGGAATCGAAGCGCTGGACAAAAAGCTTTCTGATGTACTTCCTAATACTGCAGCAGTGTACTACAGGGAAGCTGTTTTTAATTTTAATTTTGATACCCTGATTTTTTCCGAGGCTCTTGAAGGCAGCTTACCAACAGAAAATCTGCTTTTTGAGGTGAGAAAAAGAGGAAGGAGGGTTATTTTCCTTGCAGGAGAAAGCATTAATAAAGACCTCACAGCAAAACTTTTCATAATGGGAATATATGACCTGGTATTTGATCCTGTAACAGCTGAAAAAGTAAAAGAGGTCCTTGAAAAGCCCAGAAACTTTGGAGATGTAAGCTATCTGCTGACGGATTTAACTAGCAGTGAACTGAAAATTGAAAGCTTTGCAAAAAGTATAGAAACCGCAAAAAAGCAGATAGAAGGCATAGCAAAATTTTTAGGCGAAAGCTACAGATGCACCGACCTAAACGAAGGCTTATTAAAAATTGAACAGCTTTTAGTAAAGGAGGTTCTTTATGAGCAGGATTATTAAAATTGCTTTAATAACAGCTGCTGTTTCTGCAGCTTTTATGCTTGTGTTTATGCAGAATATTCAAAAGACAGAAAAAGTGGTTGTTGTGGAAAAAGACATACCTGCAGGCACTGTTATCTCAGAGGATGCAGTAAAAATAATTGATGTGCCTGCTTCGGTAGTTAATCCTAACTATGCCAGAAGCTTATCTGATGTTGTGGGAAAAGTTGTGAAAGAAGGAAGAGTGAAAGGAGATTTTATTCCACTTGAAATTTTAACCTCAAAAGATGCTCAATCCTTGGGTCCCGATCATGCTGTAATGACAGTTCCTGTAACTTTTGTAGAAGCAAAAACACTTCAGTCAGGGGATACAGTGAGCTTTATAGTTTTTGACCAGACGGGCTCTAAAGTTCTTGACGGCTTTAAGGTAATCTCGGTTGTGAAGGAAGACTCTGACAAGGCAAGCTTAATTCTCAACGCAGACTTAAACTCTGCAGCACAGCTTGTGCCGTACTTGAAGCTCAATTCATTCAAGGTTGTAAGAAGGTGATGAAAATGGTTATTACAGTATTCAGCCCCAAAGGCGGTGTTGGAAAAACTACTGTTGTTTTAGCTCTTGCAAAAGTGTTAAGTGAAAAGAGTAGAGTATGTGTTTTAGAATGTGATTTTTCTCCCGGTGATTTTGTGTCTTTACTTGATTTAGACAAAGAAAAAAACATAGTCAATGCATGTCTGGGAAACTACAAAGCCTGCCTTCAGAGGCCTCAGGGAGAAAAGTTTGACGTCATAGTCGGCGGATTTCCAGACATGCAGGAAAGCCTGAAATATGTGGACATGGAAAAACTCCTTGATGACATTTCAAGGGAGTATGAGTATGTACTGGTGGACTTACAGCCTCAGGTTTCTGAAGTTACTGTTGCTGCTCTTTTAAAAGCTGACAGAGTTTTATTTGTTTTAGAAGATGATGTATCGGCAGTTTCAAGGACTCTCGGAATACTTGAGTACTTAAAGCTTCACGGATTTCTCGATATAGAAAAAGCATATGCAGTAGTAAACAAAGCAAAAAAGAAGAAAAAATATCTCACGGCTGTAGATTTAGGAATTCCAATTATTTATTCTATCCCCTTTTTTAGAAACTTATCTGAGTATCAAGACAAAAAGATAATAAGACATGTAAAGAAGCTGAAGGATATACTTTTCGGGATAAAAAAGGAAAAATCTTTATGGAGGAGGCTTTTAAATGGCTTTAAGAGAGCTAAGCAGAAAGATAAATGATGGAGCGGTAGATGTTGAGAGGATGACAGATGAGATAAGGGAAGTCATGATGAAGCACCACGGCAAACCGAATATAAAGGAGATACTGAGAGAAGAAGTGAAGGAATATCTCAGAAAGAGATACCCTTTTGCACTGGATAGGCTTATGGAGTACACAGAAATGCTCTACTCTTCTCTATACGGCTTGGGAATTATAGAAAAGTACCTTAAGGACCCGGAAGTTACAGACATACATGTGAACGGCACAAAGATAATGTACAAAAAAGCAGGAGTAAAAATAGACGCAGAAGAAGAGTTTCCTAATGAGCAGGCTGTGAGGGTTATACAGGACAGAATCCTTGCTCCTTTAAATAAATCAATCAACATAGCAAATCCCTCACAGGACGCAGAGCTTTATGACGGCTCCAGAGCTCTTTTAGTTATACCTCCAGAGTCTGATAAGCCCGTCATAATCATTAGAAAGCACAATCTCTTAAATGTGCCTTTGGAGGAATTAGCGAAAACAACAGCAGGGCTTACTAAAGAAATGCAGGAGTACTTCAAGAAAGCAGTAAAAGACAGAAAAAACATCATGGTTGCAGGAGAAACAGGCGCTGGAAAGACGACGTTTATTAATTCTTTAGGCTTTGAGATTCAGGAAAAGCATGTAGTAGCAGTTTTAGAGGATACAAGAGAGATTAAACTTCATATACCCTATGTCTACTACTTCAAAACGAGAAAGGGAACGGCTGAAGCAAGAAGCGTAACTTATTCTGACATACTCAACGACTGCTTGAGAGCAGACCCGGATAGAATAATTCTCACTGAGATAAGAACACCTGAAAGCGCCTATGAGCTTATACACACCTTAAACACAGGCCACAGGGGCTCTATGACAACAATACATGCAAATTCCTGCTTGGATGCCCTTTTAAGGCTTGAGATGTTAATACAGGAGTTTAAGAATTTAGATTACAGAATCATAAGAAAGCTCATTTCAAGGGCTGTTGACATTGTCGTGTTTTTGAAGCTTGCTGAAGACGAAAAGGGAAACTTAAAAGGAAGAGAGCTTGCTGAAGTTATTGAAATTGAGGGCATAGATGAAAACGGAGACTACATTTTAAAGCATGTGGTAGGTGATTGAAAATGGCAGTCTCTTTTTTATTCGGCGCAGCTGTTTTTATGGTGGTAATTCTTTTGTACAGTATTAAAGAAAACAGAAGGCTTAAGCTTAAAAGAAGGCTGGAGAGGCATTTAGTAGCACCGCAGAAGAATGAGCTCAGTATAGTGGATTTGTTCGGTTTAAGAAGTTTTACTGAAGCTTTAGATAGAAAGCTTAAAAAGAGCGGTATTAAGGCAGATGCAGAAGAGGTATTTTTGTGGTTTATTCTATTTTCTGTCGTATCAGCCTTGTTTCTGAGCTTGAAGGGTTTCACCCTGCTTGGCCTGTCACTTCCTGTTATGCTCTACTACCTTTTAGATTATGTTCTTGACTACTGGGGGAGAAGGAGAATAAGAAAGACTGAGGAGCAGTTTAGAGATTTTGTTAAAATGCTCGGCGCATATCTTAAAATGGTGCCGAGCTTTGCAGGAGCTTTTATAAAGGCAGCAGAGGAAGCTGAAAGTCCTTTAAAAGAGCACACAGACAGGGTTGTAAGGAAGTTTGAGCTGGGAGAAGATTTGGAAGAGGCATTGAAAGAGCTTAAGAATGTGGAGAGCACTTATATAAAGGCATGGGCTGACAGCATAATCTTTGCTGTAAGGATGAAGTCCGACCTGTCCAGAGTGTGTGAGAGAACAGCTAAAAAGCTTTATGAGAGGATTAAGATGGCCAATAGGGTTGCTTCCATGACAGTGCAGGCGAAATCCCTGATGGTTTCCCTTGCGGGCATGATGGCTTTTATGATTGTCTCCACCATGTCAGTAAGTCCTGATTTTGTTAGGGCTTTTTCTACACCTGTAGGAAAGATAGTTATCGCTTACACTGCTTTAAGCTACTTTGTGTCAACACTTTATATCCTGAAAAGAATAGATAAGGAGATGGAGCTATGAGAAGGATTGTTTCAGAAAAGTACCTTCAAAGGCTTGGGATAAAGCAGGACATGATAGAGAAGTGGGATAAAGAAATTAAAGCAGTAGGAGGAGTGAAGATACTTTCCTTTAAAGCTCAGGATGTGCTTGAGCTTTTTTCTTTTGCTGCTTTAATTTTAGGAGGCCTTCTTGTTTTAACAGTAATAGGAGCAGTAAATGGAGCAAATGTTTTTGCTCTTTTATCTGTGTTTGCAGGCTCAGCTATTATGTTTTACCAGTACTGGAGAAGCCCCATAGAAAGCTACAGGGGAAGCTTCTATAAAGAAGAAGAGCTCCCTGCTGCTTTAGAGATATTCATAAGCGGACTGGAGGTGGGAATGAATATCGACAACATAATAGGCTACATTGTGAGGACCAGAAAGGGGGTGGTAAGGGACCTTCTCTATGAGGCACAGGTGAGAATTGATACAGGAAGCTCTTTAAAAGATGCGCTGACTTTTGCAGCAGATAAAAGCTTAAATGACCACTTTAAAAGATTTGTAAAGGCTGTAACAGGAGAGTATGAGTCAGTAAAAGATATGAGAGAAAATTTAGAAGAGCTTTTAGAAGAAGTTGAAGAGAAAAACTACAACCAGAAGATTGAAAGGGCTGCTGTGCTTGACAACAGCCTGTTCTTCCCTATTTTTCTGGGGTATTTCATCCCGGTTTTAATCATATTTGCACTGCCTTTTGTTCTGTCTTTGAGAAGCTTCTTTAATCTGTTTTAAATAAAAATTTTTTTGAGGAGGTAGATATTTTATGGTAAAGGCTTTATTAGCAAAAGCTGAAGAGATAGTGATGAAATTTTTAAAGGACAGAAAGGGAGACCACAACCTTTTATCAACAATAGGTATGGTGGCAATTGTTGTGGGTGTGCTTGCGGTTATATCCCCTACTTTCAGAACAAGCATTGTAGACATGGTGCAGCACGCACTGGACTACGCTTCAAACTTCTTCTCCAATGCCGTTCAGGGCAAGTGATTAAGATGATAAGAAAGTTTTTAAAAGACAGAAGGGCAGCTTCACAGCTAATTTCCTCAGCTGCCCTTATTCCTATTCTTCTTTTTATTGTAGCTTCTATAGCTAATATTTCTGTTGTGAGCAACATGCAGACGCTGGTGAATGAAGCAGCTTTCGAAGGAGCAAGAATAGGAATTAAGTCAGACACCCCAGAGCAGACTGCTCAGATGGCTGTAGTAAACTTTGGGGATGGAATAACTGGATGGAAAATAGGAGACAGGCTTTCTGTTATTACATCACTTAAAAATGACATGCTCACAGTAGAAGTGAGGTATACTTTCTACCTTTTGGGAGGGCAGCATAAGACTCTTGTGGGTAAAAGCTCTTTAAGGATAGGTGATACGCCGTGAGTGTTCTAAAAAGATTTTTTCAGGACAAAAGAGGAGATGCTGTCCTTCTTTTTATGGTGTTTTTGGTAGTGGCATCTCTCCTTCTTTTGTACGCCAATCTCAGCATTTCAAGAGGAGTTGGTGCAAGGGAGGAGCTTGTTAAGGTGTGCGATGAGATAGCTTTAAATATTGCAGTATCTGCTGTAGACATGCAGTATACTCAGACAGGAGATTTGGTCATAGACGCAAATAAGGCTTACTCTTTAGCTCTAAATACATTTAAAGATTTAGGCATACCTGTTAAAGATGTAAGTATAGCTGTCAAAAACAGATATATTTATGTCACTGCTTCGGTTTCAGGAGAGATGTACGAAACTTCAAGAGATATAACTGTTACAGGCATAGCAAAAGCGAGGGATGTAAGATGAAGGTGCTGATTGTTTCAAATGATAGGGAATACATTAAAAAAGCAAAAGAAATTTATGAAGATGCTGATGTAGCTTTATCTATAGAGAGCGCAGAGGTTATGCTGAGTAAGAAAAAGTACGATTTTATTGTGAGCGATTTAGTAAAAGACAGCTTTAACGGATATGCAGTAAAGAAGCTGGATGAAGAAAAAAGAAAAGGGAAAATACTGCCTTTAAAGCAGGAAGTTATTGCGGTGTATTCTTTTAAGGGCGGTGTAGGGAAAACCACTTTGGTGAAAACTCTTCTTGAAAGTTTAGATAAAGACATAAAAGTGCTTGTAATAGATTTAAACTTTCGTGATGGGGGTTCGGATTTAAGCTTTATGCTGGACCTTCCCGTCCTCCCCCACATCGGAATGTGGCTTAAAGAAAGAACAAAAGAGAGCTTTTTTGAAAATTTAATTGAGTATAGCTCAAATGTATCTGTACTTCAGTCTCCGCCTAAAGTAAGCCTTGTAAAAAATATTAAAGAAGGCGATGTTGATGCGATTGTGAAGTTTGCAAGAAGCAGGTTTGATGTGATAATTTTTGACCTTCCAGATGAGTTTAATGAAATTGTTAAAGCTGCGCTTGATAATGCCACAAAAATAGTTGTGCTATCGAGAGGGACAGAAGGAGAGTTTGTAAGAATGAAGGAGTTCCCTTATGAGTTTTTGACAGTATTTGTGAGGCCAGCGAGAGATTTTAAAAAGTACGCAAGGGAGCTGAATTTACAGTACAAAGTGGTTGAGAGCATTAATAGAGCATTAATAAGGAAATAGATAAAATATGGAGCTTTGTCTTTTGAGTGAAAATAAATTTTGAGGAGGTAGGTAAGACATGAAAAGAGCTTTAAGCTTTGCTTTGATATTACTTATTGTCACTGCTCTAGCAGCAGGCTGCGGTGTTGTAAAGAAAAATACAGGCAAAACCGAAAATACTGTAAATGAAGCTGTTAAAAGTGAGAAGGTAAGTACTCAAAAAGAACTTACTGCAGGAACTGTTGTAAGTTATCAGAATAACGAAATAGTCTTAGAAAGCAGTGGAGAAAAAGTTAAATATAATTTTGCAGCCGAAAAAACTGTATTTGTGGAAGGTATTCCTAAAGACATTAAAGAAGGAGTATTTGTGAAAATCATAAGAAAAGATGGTGAAAACTATATTTATGTCATTACACAGGGAAAAAAAGAAGCTGTTGAAGATGGAAGCATAAGCATACTGGGCATTTTAAAGGAAGCAAATGATAATTATGTTGTAGTAGACATAAATGGAAAAGAAGAAAAATACACTGTTTCAGATAAAGCCGTTATGCAGAAATTCTCTGAGTCAGATAAAGTAATGAGGTATAATAAAGATAAGCTTAAAAAAGGAAGCTGGGTAATGGTACTGGCTGATAAAAACAATCAGGTAGTAAATATCGTGTATTAATTTGACCTCTCTGTACGGATTTTTCATTTTCGCTTCGCTCAAAACAAAAATCTGATTAAAAAAGCACCACCGCAGGCGGCAAAGCCGCAGCGGTCGTGCTTTTTTGTTTGCCCCCGCGTCATAGATTATACGCCTGCTCGCCTTACGGTCAAGGGGCAAGCCCTTCGGGTCGGTGAGTATATCCTCTTGCTCCAGTATTGCCAAGCAGGAAGAAAAGGAGAACTTTGTTTGGAGTTTTTTAAATTAAAGTGTATTATTCCTTAATTTAAAAGCAAAATTTTTGAAAAATAATAAAGGATTTCTTTGTTTTATGTAGAAATATATACTAGAAAGTGGTTAGATTTTAACATTTATAGTAAAGTATCGGAGGGTTATTGTATGGGAGGGAAGTTTAAATGGACTAAGTTTGAAAACTGCGATATTAATGATCCTTTTTTTAATTCTCTCAAGCAAGATTATCCAGAATTTCCCCAGTGGTTTATGAATAAAAGTAAAAATGGAGAAAATGCTCTTGTTTGCGAGGACGAAAAAGGCCTTTGTGCGTTTCTTTATTTAAAAGAAGAAAAAGAGCCTATTGAACTTAATAATCAGATTTTACCAAGCAAAAAGAGAATGAAAATAGGAACTCTTAAATTAGATGAGAGAATTCAAGGGCAAAGACTTGGAGAAGGTGCTGTAGGTGTAGCACTCTGGAGGTGGCAGGAATCTGAAGCAGAAGAGATATACTTAACAGTATTTCCCAAACATACTCTATTAATTGAGCTAATTAAAAAATTTGGTTTTATATATGTTGGCAGAAATAAGAGGGGAGAAAGTGTATATTTAAAAAGCAAGAAAAGGATAGATTATAGTGATCCTTTTAAGGCCTTCCCTTTTTTAAATCCATATTTTGAGAAAGCGGGATATATACCTATTTTTGATTATTACCATGATACACTTTTCCCATATTCTGAACTTTATAATACTAAACAAGAAGTGGAAGAAAAAGCTGCAGCAAATGGAATTACAAAAGTATTTATAGGATTTCCAACTTCAAGTTTACACCATAAAGTAGGTGAACCCGTTATAATCTATAGAATTGATACAAAGGCAGAAAAAAATAAACAGTATAAGTCCGTTGCTACTTCTTTTTGCACATTAACTAATTTGACCATTATTAAAAGCGGTAACATTCCTAATATTGATTTAGATAAATTTATAGAATTAGCAGGAAATAAAACCGTTTATTCTCCTGAGGAATTGGAACAGTTTTTTTATGAAAAGAAAAATATAGTTTTAATAGAAATGGTTTATAACGGTTTTTTTGGGAAAGGGAAAAATATAACTTTTAAAGAATTAAAGGAAAAAGGTCTGTTTAATGGATATCCATATAATGTAATACTTTCACGGGAGCAGTTTATATTAATATTAGAAATGGGTGGTAAGGATGTCTCAAATATTATTATCAATAAGACCTGAATATGTAGAAAGTATTTTTAAAGGTACCAAACGCTTTGAATACAGAAAAATGAAGTTTGCTAGAAAAGATGTAAATAAAATATTAATTTATTGTACTGCACCAGTTATGAAAGTTGTTGGAGAAGCGGAAATACTAGAAATTATTGAAGATAATCCTTCCGCAGTATGGGAAAAAACCAAAGCTTATGCAGGTATTGATAAAAAATTTTTTGATGAATATTATAAAAATAAAGAAAAGGCTGTTGCCTATCGGCTTGGAAACGTAAAGAAATATCTTAAACCAATTAAGCTAACTGATTTGGGAATAAGCTTTGTTCCACAGTCTTTTGCCTATATTGATTCGTGAAAATATTCTATATAAAATTTTATTAAAAGTTTTTACAAATACTGTTTGATTTAAAGATAAATAGCTAACATCAATTATGAAAAATAGATAGAAAGTTTTGAAAAGGAACGGATTTTTCATTTTCGCTTTGCTCAAATCAAAAATCCGATTAAGAGAGAGCACCTCTGCTTTTGCAGACGTGCTTTTTTGTTTGCCCCCGCGTCATAGATTATACGCCTGCTCGCCTTACGGTCAAGGGGCAAGCCTACGGTCGGTGAGCATATCCTCCCTCGCTTACGCTCGGTCCGGTATCCCTCCCCGCCCCCTTGACCTTCGGCTCGCAGGCCGTTTCGTTTTAACTGCCGGGGGCAAACAAAATTCAAAATGAAAAAGTCTATGAAGGAGGTGCTGTCAGTGAGCGTAAGGACAGTTTCTTTTACATAGAAGAAACTGCTTAGGAGGAGGGTCTAGTTTGTAATCACAGAATTTTATAAAAAATACTATCAAATGATTGCGAAATTGTTTGGAATGTGATAAAATACTAAGTGAAAGGAGTATATGCTATGACTCAAATTGAGGAAATTGAAAAATTCCTCAATGTTGCTAAAAATTTAATGAAAGCAGGTGCTTTTGATTTTGTTCCTCGAAAGAAAAATATGGATTCAATTAAAGAAGCCGGCCTAACAATTAAGCATGTTAAAGAGATTATTATGGATTTAACTTACAAAAATTATTATAGAGGTCCTAATGAAGATTTGGGAAGCAACAGGGAAGGTTTTATATGGGAATTTGGGCATGATATTGAAGGAACAGACTTTTACATAAAGCTCAAAATTGAAAGAAGAGGAGAAAAAGAATGCTTAGTATGTCTTTCTTTCCACAAAGCAGAGCAGCCGTTAGTTTATCCGTATAAGTGAGGAGGTGGGAAATGTGAAGAAGTTCTGTCCTGTCTGCGGTAAAGAGCAGGAAACAGAGGTAATCGAAAAAGAAGAAATATCAACTGTCAGAGGAGATGAAATAAAGGCATTAGCAAAAATAAGGATATGCAGTGTTTGTGGTGAGGAGCTGTTTGATGAGGAATTAGAAGAAGAAAATATACAGAGGGTCTATGATATATATCGAAAAAAGCACGGCATACTCTCACCTGAAGAGATAAAAGGTATTAGAGAAAGTTATGGGTTAAGTCAGAGAGCCTTTGCCAAGCTTTTAGGTATAGGTGAAGCTTCTATTGCGAGGTATGAAACTGGAGCTTTACCTGAAAAATCTTTGAGCAACATGATAATGCTTTTGAAGGATCCAAAAAATATGAAGAAACTTCTTGAGAAAAATGAAGATGCTTTAAGCCAGAGAGAAAAAGCAAGACTCTTGCGGAGATTAGAAGAAATGAGCGAAAGAATAAAAACAATAACGATTTCGGAAGAGCTTTATAAATCATTAGAAGAAAAGGCTAAAATAGAAGGGAAAAATGCTGACAAATTTGTTGAAGACGCATTAAAAAGAATTGTTATATAAAGCAAAATCAACACTTCTGAAAATTACTTACCGCCCTCCGGCGCAAAAAATTTTATAAATGCGTCGGGCTTGCGGTCAAGGTGCCTTCGAACATAAACGGCCTCCTCCCCGCAAGCGGGTCCCCTCCATTTATCCTTCGACTCCACCTTGACCCGCCCTCCGCATTCCTATACGTTTTAACTGACCGGAGGGCGGTAACAGGTTTTGAAAAAATTTTAACTGGAGGTGAGCTTTCATGAGGAAAATAATAGCACTAGCCATAGTCATAGCGCTTACTGTGGCAGAGTATCAGGTTTATAAGGATGACAGTAAAAGAACGGCTCTGGAAGAAAAGGTGAAAGGAGTGTTATATAGTATTGGTGATTCAGGTACTACTATAGTATGGAAAGGTCCGAGCTCTTACCAATATGAAAGAAAAGATTTAGCTCCTTTGATAGAAGATTTTAAAAATAGATATTTTAGAGATGGTGTACAATTTGTATTGCTAGATAAAAGTTATTTAAAGTTAGATTTTGAGAATATAAAAGTGTACGATTATAAAGAGGCTACACCCTATGGTAAACCCGGAGATTTAAAAATATATGCTAATCCTAAAATACAATTATTGAAATCCAGTGTAATTCCAAAAGAAGCAGAAAAATATATTTTAAAAGTGCGTACTTACTATCTCACAGATGTAGAATTGATTAATAATAATCTTATAATTTCTCAAGAGGAAATGGAAAGATATTTTAAATTGAATTATCCCCCTATAAGTACCATACTGTTTAATACAGTTCTTCTTGATGAGATATTAAAATACTCTTCAATTAATGATAATTCATTAAAATTCTTATACGCAGATAATATTAATTACGATAAAAGTAGCATTGAGAAAGAAACAAACAATCCTAACAAAATAAGAGTAACTATTTTTGTTAATAATAGATTACCAGATAAAATAATCTATATTAAATCACTTTTTCAATACAAAGATGGGAAACTTTACGAAATAAAACGGGAAAGCAACGTAAAAGAATATGTCGAGTGGGCTAAAAAGAATTTATAGGCAGGTCTCACCTGCTTTTTTATTTTGTGTAAATTTAAGGGAGGTGCTTTTAAAAAATGAATAAGTTTAAGGTGCTTTTTTTATTTGCTTTAATTTTTATTTTTACTGCTGCTACTCCTGTTTACGCAGGAGACTGGGTAAAGCTTAATTCCAGCGGTACAAAGGTTTGGGTGGATACTTCTCACTGGGAGACAAAGCAGAGGTGGGTCACAAGCGGGTACTGGACAACACAGCAGGTCTGGGTACCTGAGCAGGGTCACTGGGAAAAGTACTGGGTAGATACTTCTCACTGGGAAACAAGGCAGGTATGGGTACAGAGCGGATACTGGGACACAAAACAAGTGTGGATTGATACCTCACACTACGAGACGAAACAAGTTTGGGTCGACACTTCACACTATGAGACAAGGCAGGTATGGGTGGATACCTCTCACTGGGAATACAGAAAAGTATGGGTAGAAAGTGGGTACTGGAAAACAGAAGCTGTATGGGTAAAAGAAGGCCATTGGGAACCTCCAGTTCCACCCTACGGATTTGTAGACTGGAAAACAAGACATTGGGTAGATACATCTCACTGGGAGTACAAGAAAGTCTGGGTAGATACATCTCATTGGGAAGTGCAGAAGGTTTGGGTAAAGGATGGCTACTGGAAAACCGAAAGAGTATGGGTTAAAAGCGGATACTGGAAGACAGAGAAAGTCTGGGTGCAGAGCGGGTACTGGACAATACAGCGGGTGTGGATTGATACATCACATTACGAGACGAGACAGGTTTGGGTGCAGGATGGGTACTGGGCTCAGAGATGGGTAGTTGACGTTCCTGCCCATTGGGAGACAAGGCAGGTATGGGTCGATACCTCACACTGGGAGACATACAAAGAGTGGGTCAAAAACGGCTACTGGGATGAAGTGCACGGCACTATCTCTGTTTCTAAAACACCTCAGTATGTGTTTACAAATAAACACACCCTCCCGGACGGCTCTGTCTGCGACATGACTTTAAATATTTCTTATGCATTGAATAAAAAGGTTATAAACATACGAGCTATTCATGTTGTGAACAGGTATCAGAACAAAGGTGTGCTTTATGTGGAGCCTTATTCAGTGATTAAGAACGTTGGAGGCACTTCAGGAAGTGCCGTTCTGAAGTTCCAGTACGAAAAACCCGGAGATGAAAACTCAACTTTGTATGTTTATTTTGACCTTGAAGGCGGAGGTTCATTCGAGATACAAATGAACATCCCCATAAACGGAATTTATGCAGATTCGAAGTTCAACATCCCCGACCCTGTCTTTAAGAAATCAGTCAAAGATTCAGAGGTGATAACATTTTGATGACTAAAATTTTGATTTTAATTATCCTCTTTTTAGCTGCTGTAGAAGACATAAAAAAGATGGAGGTGGGACACATCTACCCTGCCTCCATCTTGGCTCTTTCTTTTGTGAATTTCTTTTTAAAGCCTTATATAAGCCTGAAGTTTTATCTGCTTAACTCCCTTTTAGTATTTGGAGTTCTTTTTCTTTTCTGGCTTTTAGGAGGAATAGGCGGAGGAGATGTAAAGGTTTCGACTGCTCTGTCTTTCTACGCTGGTTTTAGGATATGGGATATTCTTTTATTTTCATCTACGATTTTTCTCCTCTACTCCCTCGTTCTCCTAAAGTTTAAAACAAAACTTCCTTTCATGCCTGCTGTTGCTGCTGGAACACTTTTAAGCTTTTTGTAAATTTTCAATAAAAGAAAGGAGAAGAGCTTTTGGAGGACCTTATAAAACACCAATACAGCGTTGGAGTACTGTGCAAGAATATTGGAATTTACATTGGCTTACCTTTAAAAGAAATTAAACTTCTTGAGACTGCTGCTTTTTTTCATGATATTGGGAAGTTATTTGTACCAAAAAGTTTGCTTAACAAGAAGGAACCTCTATCAATCGAAGAATTTGAGGTAGTAAAAATGCATTCATTATATGGCGCAGAACTGCTTAGAAAAATTGGATTTGACAGCATTGTGGTTTCTGCAGTAAGACACCACCACGAGAGATACGATGGAAGAGGCTACCCTGATGGCCTGCACGGTGAAAAAATTCCCTTGTGTTCAAGGATAATTGCGGTAGCAGATGCGTTTGATGTTATGACAGCCGGCAGGATATATAAAAAACCTATTTCAAATGATAAAGCAGTTGAAGAGTTAATAAGATGTTCAGGCACACAGTTTGATCCTGAGGTTGTAAAAATTTTTGTAAAAATGTTTAAGGAGGAGGAAGCATATGTTTAAGATCGGTTTGGATGTCGGGTACGGGTATGTAAAAGGAGTTAATGAAAAGGGAAAAGAGATACTATTCCCTTCACTGGTTGAAAATGCATATGAAAGAGTTTTGTCTGGCCTATTTGGTGCAGATAACAAGAAAACTGATAATATGCACGTTGTTATTGTGAATGGAAAAAAGGAAGAGTATTTTGTTGGAGAGCTGGCCAGAAGAGAAGGAAAAAATGTCTCGTACGTGTTTGATGAAGATAAAATAAATCATCCTAATACAAAAGCTCTTATTACAGCTTCATGTCTTCTTCTTTTCCCGGAAAAAGAAGTTCCTGTCCATGTTGTTACCGGCCTTCCACTGGAGCAGTATGTTCACAAAAAAGAAGAGTTTAAAAATATGCTGAAGAATTTTAAAGTTATGGCGTATTTTAAAGGAGACGAAAGGGTAAAAACAATCAAATTTGAGAGGATTACTATCTTCCCTCAGGCAGCTGGAGCAGTTTACTATGCAGTTTTGGATGATGTTCAAAAGTATCTCATAAAAGGCAGCTATATTGGCTTAATCGATATTGGATTTAAAACTACTGACTTTATAGTTTTCATGGTGGAAGATAAACTTATCCTGAGGGAGGATATGTCCGGTACAATGGAAGTAGGAATGTCGGTTTTGAATAATGCAGTAGATAAGATGTTTACACAGAAGACTGGAAGCAAGATAGATGTGTCGGAGCTGATAAGGCTCATAAGTGATGGAAGAATATTTTACAAAGGAAGAGAGCTTGATTTCACAAAAGAGATTAATGAGGTGCGAAACGAAATAGCAAGGGTAATAAAAGATAAGATAAAGCTTATATGGGGAAGCAAGCTGAATTTTTTCAACACCGTTTTTCTGGCAGGTGGAGGAGCTAAAGAACTGCTGCAATACATGAGGGATATTTATGAAAATACACTGCTGGTTAGAAATGCTCAGTTCGCAAATGCTAAAGGGTTTCTTAAGGTTGCAGAACTTGAAGAGAAAAAGAACAGCTGATAAAGTAATGGGGTGAAACTATGGAGAAAAAGGTAAAGAGTGAAGAGGAGCTGAATTATAAAAATATATGGGAGCTAATGAAGCAGATGGTAGATTACTATACTGCTGATAAGAAATATCTGACAAGGCGGGAAATTAAGTATATAATCAGGGTATGTGAAAGCAGGCAGCCATCAATATCCATAAAGGAGACATAAAAATGTCCGACATTTTGCGTCCGACATGAGCTTTATGAGATGAGAACAGGTTTTGAAGGATGTAAAAAAGACTTTTGTCCGACATATTACGGAGTTAAATAATTGATGTTTGTCCGACAAAATCATACTTTTGTACCTGCAAATGTTTAAAAATCAAGGCTTTGAGGTGTCAGACAAAACACGTCGGACAAAATTACTGATTCAAAGACAAAAAATATAGATGTGATAAGGGTTTGACTGCGTCAGACATGTTTTTTGAGGTGGTATAATGAAAGATAAAAAGTACAGTTTTAGAATAAGAGAGAGTGATGAAGATATTGAAGGAATTCTTTCTAACCTTAGTGCTTCCGAGCGATCTGATTTTATCAGAAATGCCATACGCTTCTATGCTGGATATAAGGATAGGCTCGATGATATTGATAAAAAGTTAGACTGGATATTAAAAAAGATAGATACAAAATCAGAGGATTTGTCAGTCAGTCCATCAGTCAGTCTCTCAAATGATGAAGAAAATCAAAAAACTGACGAAACAGAAAAATTACTTATAGAGAGTGCAATGGATATATTATCTCTATAAATTATAGTTACAAATTATAACTTTGCAAAACTAAAGATGAGATAAGAAAATCATAGAAAAAAGTTTAAATTTATGCAGGAAATTAATGAAAGATGTCGAAGTTTATTAATGATGGTTTGGAAGGAGTGTATTTTAAATGGATAAAACAATGAGAAAAACTTTATTATATAAAACTGGTGTCGAATATGGTGACTATACTATAAATCACGTAGAAGGATGTGCTCATGGCTGTAAATTCCCCTGTTATGCATTTATGCTGGCAAAAAGATTTGGGAGGATAAAATCTTACGAAGAATGGATTAAACCCAAATTAGTTTCTAATTCGTTAGAGATTTTAGATAAAGAAATACCTAAATTGAGAGAGAAAATAAATTTTGTACATTTAAGTTTTACAACAGATCCCTTTATGATGGGGTATCCGGAGGTTACCAATCTAACTTTGGAAATTATTAAAAAACTTAACAGTAATGGTATCAAAGTTACTACATTAACTAAAGGAATCTATCCTGAGGAGTTATTAGATAAAAATAGTTATAGTGAATACAATGAATATGGGATTACTTTAGTATCATTAGATGAAAATTTTAAAAAAGCATATGAACCTTATTCTTCTGATTATAAAGACCGAATAGAAAGCTTGAAGAAATTGCATAATGCAGGGTTAAAGACTTGGGTTAGCATCGAGCCATATCCTACACCAAATATTATTAATCAGGATTTAAAAGAGATTCTAAATGAAGTGGCTTTTGTTGATAAAATTGTGTTTGGAAAACTTAATTACAATAAAAAAGTTAGTGAATATTTGTGGTATAAGGAATTCTACAATTATTGCAC
Organism: Thermoanaerobacter sp. YS13; assembly: GCF_000806225.2. Taxonomy (NCBI): domain Bacteria; kingdom Bacillati; phylum Bacillota; class Clostridia; order Thermoanaerobacterales; family Thermoanaerobacteraceae; genus Thermoanaerobacter; species Thermoanaerobacter sp. YS13. The sequence continues at coordinate 516,836 of NZ_JOOI01000002.1, forward strand.
TAATGTAGTAATAAAATTCTGTGAACAACACAATATAGAATACCATATAAAAGAAGGTACTATTACGGAAGATGCTCCATATATATTAGAAGGATATAAAAAAGATACACAAGATTTATTTTTTAAACATACGAATGCCGCAGTAAGATAAGGGATATATAGGCGAAACGTTGTATTGACATACAAAACCAAAAGGTGGTGATTAGTGAGAGTATATAAAAATTTAACAAATTATATTTTCGAAAGATAAAGGGAGGAAAATTTCATGTTTTTTGATGAGTAAAAAGTCAGTCACTTATTAAAAAAGAAATTGTTGTTAAGTATTTTAATGCATGGGCTAGAATTATGAATAAGCACAGTGATAAATTGGGCTATATTGATTTGTTTTCTGGACCGGGTAACTATATTGCTTACTCAGTATGCAGGAAAAACAATAACTTTTGAAAAACTTTTTTACGAGCATAGTAAAAATAAACCTTTTATTAAAAGGAATTACAAAGAAGTATTTATTAGACTTGAAGAAGAAGGGAAGATCGTTTGTAAACCTGATAAAAGTCATAGGAAGAAAAATACTTTTAGTGACAAAGTAATAATAAAATTTTTATAGAGAAGTTAGAACATTTTCGAACCAAAAGTCGGAATGGGAATATGAAATTAAGGCCTGTAAAACGGTCTTTTTTATTGTCCGATATATCCAATAGTATATCCAATAGAAATACAAAATGATTTGGATACATTATTGGATATGGTTAACGTCCCACCCCTACCTTTTAATTTCTCACCGCGCCTCACCCCGAGGCTGTCGCCTCGCCCTCGCTCTGCTCGGGTTTCGAAGCGAGACCCCGCTCTCTCATCATACTCCGCTAACGCTCCGTATAGAGAGCGGGGTCTCGCTTCTCAAGGGTTCGGCGCGGCTTCTAGATTTGGTAGGGGTGGGACGTTTAAAATAAAAAATACAGAATGCAAAAAAAATAAAAAGAAAAACAATACAACGTGAACTTCTTGGCAGATATGATAATAACAGGTTTATATAAATAAAAAAGTTATGCTAGCAGGGCAGAAAAACTGCTCTGTTTTAATTTTTTACAGGAGGTGGTTCTATGCAGCTTACAAGAAGAGATTTGGAAATTTTATATTGGATAAATAGAATGAGGTATGTAACTGTAAATCAGGTAGCCAAAAAATTTAAGATAGGCATTTGGTATACATATAAAAGATTGAAAAAGTTGTGTGATGATGAATATTTATATTCCTTAAGAATATTCAGAAATAAGCCTGGGGTTTACATGTGTACAAAGAAGGGAGCTGAAATTTCAGGTTCAAATTTATGGACTCCCAAACATTATGTGAATTTGGCTAATTATGAGCATGACTTAAAGGTGGTAGATTTAAGCATTGAATTAGAGCAGCAGGGAGAATGGATTTCTATGAGAGAATTAAGGCAGGACAGCGGAACAGATATGATACCGGATGGAGTTTTAATAAAAGATGGCAAGAAAATAGCTGTTGAAGTAGAGCTCACAAAGAAGTCAGAGAGAAATTTAAAGAAAAAGATGGGATACTACAAAAAAAGCATTGACTATGATGAGGTGTGGTATTTTGTCTCCAGCAAGGCAGTCTATGATGCAGTGGAAAAAGCAGCTAAAGAAATGGATTATGTTAAGATTTTTTATTTAAGCGAGGTGCTTAAGGATGAACAGCAGAGAGCTTACGCAAACAGATAGAATGGTGATACTAGCTATTGGTCTTGCAGGAGCTTTGATGTTTTTACCGGGAATTATTCTTGGATTGATGATATACGCTGCTGCTGATAGGTTAAAAAATAAGAAATGGATGGTTTATGCTGCCGTTGCAGCGGCAGTGACAGTTGTAATTTTAAATGTAAAGGATTTTAATATGCTGATATTGGATTATTTTAAGCTGATACTTGAGGCTTATAAGTCGCTTTTTAACAGCAAGATACCGCATAATTTGGATTGGAAAGTTTTAATAAAAGTCGGTATTCCTGTTGGGTTTATTCTGTCACTAATGATAGAGCTGTACACTGCGGCACAGCCTGAGTGGGTAAAGAAAAGGAAGGAAATAGGAAAGAATAAAGAAATAGATTTTAGTGAGAGGCTTGTAAAGAAACTGGAGAAGCTGTCACAGCCGGATGACGGAACTCTCATAGGTATTGATGAAGCTGCTAATGCGGTAAAAATTACAGATGAAGAGCTTAATGGACACTGCTTGGTGTTAGGCGCAACAGGTGCAGGAAAAACTACTACTCTTATGAATTTTATTGAAAGTGCTGTAAGAAGAAGATTACCTGTAATTATAGTTGATGGAAAAGGTGAAATAGGTTTTGCAGAGAAAGTAAAAAATATGGCAGAAAAATACAGCCAGAAGTTTTATCTTTTTTCTATGGCAGTACAAGAAAAAAGTACACACTACAATCCTTTGAAAATTGGGAATTTCACAGAATTAAAAGATAAGATTATCAGCCTTTCTGATTGGACAGAGCCTCACTACAAATTCTTAAGTGAAAGATACTTGCAGTCAGCAATAAAGATTTTACAAAAGACAAATAACAGAGTAGATCTGGTTAACATCTCTAAAAAATTAAACTACAATGCTTTATTGGAAGAGGCTAAAAGACTAGTTAGGGAGGGCAGAATGGATAAAAGTGAGTACGATGCTTTCTATGATATGATTGAAAGCGCGAAAAAGGACATTAACGGCCTTGTGAACAGGCTTGCAGTGTTTTCAGAAAGTGAAATAGGAGAACTGCTTTCTGATACAGAAGATGAAAGCACAATTGACCTTATAAACTGCATAGAAGAAAATGCAGTAGTGTTTTTCAGTTTAGATGCTTTAAGATTTTCAGAATATTCGAGACTTCTTGGAAAGCTTATAGTAATTGATTTAAAAACAACGGCGGCGAGGATGTTTGGTCGCAGCAAAAAGGTATTTACAATTTTTGATGAGTTCGGGGTATTTGCAGGACCTCAGGTTACGGATTTTATTAATAAATCCCGGGCAGCAGGATTTCATGTTATACTATCCACACAGGAGCTCGCAGATTTAAGAATAGAGGGTAAAACAGAATTAATGGAGCAGATACTGGGCAACACAAATGTTAAAATCATACACAGACAGGATGTACCAGTATCAGCTGAGCTTTTATCCTCACTTATAGGGACAAAAGATGATATAACCGTTACAATGCAGGTAAATGAAATTTCACCTACTGGAATGGGAACGGTAAAGGAAGAGAAAAGCTTTATTGTTCATCCCGATGAAATAAAAAGGCTTAAAAGAGGAGAAGCTTTTGTGGTTAAGAAGTTTCCAGAGTTTTTTGTGAAGAAAGTATTGGTGAAAAAGTATAGTCAATAATAGCAGAAGAGGAAGTAAAAATTAAATAAATAAAGAACATCTGCAATAACATCCCAGATTCTTTCTATTTTAGCCAAATATTCTACTATTAACTCTACTTTTTACTCCAGAGCTAACCAAGTGGATTTCATTATTATTACCTTACGCATAATTTAAAATTAAGATAGAGGTAGGGTAAAAGTAACCTACCTCTATCTTTAAAAATAGGGGGAGAGGGAAATTTAGCTTTTTAGATGTTAATTTTGCCAGTTTACAATTACAGTAGCTGTACCAGAAGTGGGTGTAGTATATACGTGGTTGTATCCACCTTCCCACGTTACAGTACTACCATTTTTCTTTATAAACTTAAACTCTATAGTAGTACCAGCAGGCACACTTACATCGTAATACCACGTAGGATATTGATACACAACCTGGTTAAACATTGGTCCTATTGCCTTCGATGTATCCCAGCTGCCAAGTTCAGCTACATTGCCTGTAAGATATACATTTTCTCCCCACACGGTTGAAGCATTATTTACTACAAATCTAACACATACCTGATTTCCTGTTAAAACATTGATATTGTTATAGCTATTGCTTGTAACTCCTGATGCTGTTTTTAGTGTAACGTTATATTTGCCAGGAGTTAAAGCAGGAACTTTTACCTTTACTTCAGTATCCTCCCATGACACAATAGTTGCAGGAGTTGTCCCAAACAATACTTGACCTGCTGTTGTGCCAAATCCTCTTCCATCTATGGTTATAGTCTGCCCTGCCTTTGTCATTGTCGGTCCTACATGTCCTATCAATGGAGGATTAGTTGTACTGACATACTGCCATACTGCAACTTCACCAGGTGCAAGGGTAAACGGTGTTACAGAACCATCGCTTGCAACTGAAATATTGTTTCCATTTAACAATCCTCCAAGCACATCAGAATATGTCCCCGCAGGTAGCGCAGTATACAAACCAGTAATGTAATAGCTCGTTGAAAGATTACGATTAATAGCAACAAGAGCAACGTTATTACCAAATTGTCTTTCATAAATGTAAACATCATTATTTATCCATCGCTGTTTTTGTGTACCGTAAGCAATTGCAGGATTAGATTTACGCAGTGGAGCAAGTTTTTTTATCACATTATATGCCGTCGTTGTGGTGTCAAATGACGTCATCATAGCTCTATTATAAGGGTCTCCATTACCTGTCATATATTGCTCTGTACCGTAATATATAGCAGGTACACCGCGAGAAGTTAAAGTAAATGCTAACGCTTGCTCAACAGGCCGTGTACTGCCTCCTGTATAAAATCTGTCCATGTCATGATTATCTATAAATGTAACCATATCATTTATGAAATTATAATCTGCTGCAGTAGACTGAAGCATCGAATCAAGTCCATACATAGTGTCTGTATTGTCTCTGAATACTTGACGAACTTTTTGAGCAAATCTAAAATCAAGAAGGCTCATACCACTTTCATTTGCAAAATACGTATTATTAGGATCTACTTCATTGGTTCCAAGGTACCACTCGCCAAATGTAAAAACTGGTCTATAACTTAAAATAGAATCCATAAAGTTCTTTTGCCATCCAAATGCCATGTGTTTGACTGCATCCATGCGTATACCATCAATCCCCATGTTTAACCATAGTTTAATTGCCACTTTTAAATATGAATCAATAGTGTTATTCTGCTGATCTAAATCTGCTAAGTCAAATAAATTACGGTAAATTCCATCTTCATATGATGAAAAATTAGTTCCTCCATAATGATGGAAATATCCATTTGTATCATTGGTATAACCACCAAGTAGTACTCCATTGTCATATAATCTGCCATTTTCCCCGTAGGTAGGGTCTGTCTCTGAAGCAGGAGATGTATGATTTGGTGCAAAGTCTATTATAACTTTTATATTGTGAGCATGAGCTGTTGCTATGAGATTTTGAAAATCTGTAAAGCTTCCAAAAAAGGGATTTGTCTTTTTGAAGTCTCGTGCCCAGTAACCATGATAGGATGTGCTTCCACCAAAAGTGGAATCTGGCAAAACTGCGTAAATGTTTTCTACAGGTTGCGAAATCCATATAGCTGTAATTCCCATACCAGTAAGATAACCATCATTAATTTTGTTTATAATACCCTGCCAATCGCCACCAAAATATTTCTTTAAACTAGTATGGGTAGGGTCATATAAGTCGCCTGTTGGATTATTACTGGGATTCCCATCTAAAAAACGGTCTGTGACTATCTGGTAAATTACATCTGTCGAATAATTGACAACATTGGAAACTGAAGTATCCGGTGCTGCCGGTACGGATGGAATTGAGCTGAAAAGAAGAGCAATGGTTATTAACAGAATCGACAGAAGTTTAAGCGTTTTCTTCATAAACAAACCTCCTTTTTTTTTAAATTTAGTACAAGCGCTTGCACTATAAGGATAGTATAAATTTCTCTTTTTGTTTTTTCAAGTGCTGTTAAGCTATTTTTTTGACTTTTAAACGTAATTTTTCGCTTTGTTTTAAAATAATTTGCGATTTTTTATTAAATTTCAAGATAATTTAAAAATATGATATTAATGTAATGTTTTAGGAAATTTTATATAATTAAAGCAAATCTGTTTTTGTTTTAGTATGGTATTTTAAGACTCTGCCATAATAGCGTTTTGTGTGACATATAATTTTTTGTTTTGTTAGCATTTCAAAGCCAGGAGTAGGTCGCTGTTACCCTTTATGAGAAAATGCTATCGTCTACCGAAAACACTAAAGGGGTTGCGGTAGACGATTATTTTATTTCTGCTTTGTCTTTTATGTTTTTACTGAGCTGTTAAAATTCATAAAAAGCTCCTGCATAAAAACTATGCAGGAGTCTCATATTCATATAATATATTACCGATTTCTAGTTATTCAACTCTTGCCGGGTAATAGTAAAGTAAATTGTAATTATAACCCCAATACCTAAAAGTATTCCCTGTGCCAGGAGTTTGATATGGACCATGATGTGCTCCTCTCAAATATAGGATTGGATGAGTTTGATCTACAAGTTCGGGACTATCATATTTCTGAAGTGTATAATGTGGATGGGTTACAAAAGACGTTACCGACCCTGAAGATGAGACTCCAACTACTACTGCTTCTGTATCAGGTCCTTCTCTGTACATAAAATAATTATCATGGAAAGAATTCCAGTATTCGTCATAATACCATATATAAGTATACACATAAGCTACTGCAGAATTCTTTACATTGAAAATAAAATCAGCTGCATCTGAAGCTTGGCCCTGGTCCCATCCTTCTACTTGATAAAGATGATTTTCAAGTTCTTGTTTTGATGTAAAAATGTAGTAATCTACACAGTTAGGATTATCATGCAGATTAGGACCCCCAAGCTTCCACAAGTAAGGATAGTATACAGCAGGTTTGTACAAATCTGTGTTAAAGGCATAGGCATCTTCATAATTAAATGCTAAAAATGAAACTAAGATTGTTATTATCATTAAAAATATTGACAATTTTCTCATAAAATTACCTCCTCAAATTTTCATGACATTTGGACCTACTGCGAGGTAGATCTCATTAGATTCCTTATATATGGGGTAGAAAACAACAACACAATCACAACCATTATTATGGCTACAGAAGAGGAATAACCTATTTGAAAATACCTAAAAGCATTTCTGTAGATATAGAAACTTATGGTTTCTGTCGAATTGCCGGGTCCTCCTCCTGTCATCACATAAACCTTGTCAAATACCCTAAAAGTATCTATTGTCCTTAAAAGAGCTGTCAAAAATATAGCTGGCTTTAGTAAAGGCAAAGTAATATACCTTAATTTTTGGAAGTAATTAGCGCCATCCACATCTGCGCTCTCATATATATCTTGCGGCAGAGACTGTAAATAAGCAAATATCACTAAAAAAGCAAAGGGCGTCCACTGCCAAATGTCCGTCAATATTATAGAAAGCAAGGCAAGTTTAGGTGAATTTAACCATTCTATTGCTTTGCCCCCAAATAGTTCTATGAAAAAATTTATTACCCCATAGTTATAGTCATACATCATTTTCCACGTTAGAGCTACTGTGATAGGTGGAAGCAACATGGGTATAAGTATTATGCTTCTTAAAAATTTTGCATATCTTGATTCTAACGAGTTGAAAAACAAAGCTAAGATTAATCCCAATAATGTTTCAAAAAATACAGCTAATATGACAAAATAAAAGGTGTTTTTTACTGCTACTATAAACAGAGGATCTGAAATTCCTTGTACGTAATTACTTGTTCCCACAAATTTTGTTATATTTTTTATATAATCGATTTTAAAAAAGCTTGTTGTAATTTCATAAATTGTGGGATAGAATGTAAATATAAGAAGTAATAAAGTTGATGGCAATAAAAACCAATATATCGACCTTTCAGCTTTTCTCACACTGTCACCTCATTTAAATTTTGTATAGAGGCTCCCCACCTCTGGGGAACCTCTTCCTCAGTTATTTTAATATCTTTTCTATTTCACTATTGGCCTTATCAAGGCCTTCTTTTATACCTATTTGGCCACTTACTATCTGCGAGAGGTAAAGTCCCCATACATCTTCTATTTGGCTCCAATATGGAGTTCTTGGCCTTGCAACAGAATGTTCAAGAGCATCCAGCTGAGAAGGATAATATCTGTATTTCTCTACTAATTCTTTATCATTATATAAGCTCTTTCTTGTCGGAGGGACTCCAAATTTAAGAGCCATTTCTTTTTGCACTTCCTTACTCGTTACCCACTTTAAAAATTTCACTGCTTCCTCTTTATTATTTGAAGTAGAAGGTATACCTAAAAGCCAATTTCCAATCATAGCCGCAGAGTCTTTAACTTGGCCGGGCACAACAGAAAAGTCAATTTTCCCAACTACCTTTGAGCTTTCAGGATTATCTACCTTTGATACCCAAGCAGGCCATGCAATTGTCATCGCTACCTGCCCTTGAGTGAGCGCATTAGCAATTTGATCAGTGTCAAATGTCTCTACTCCTTTAGGGCTGTATTTTTTCAGTTTAAGATATGTTTCCATAGCTTTTATTCCTGCTTCACTGTTCACATGGGGCTTATTGTTTTCGTCAATTACTTCTCCACCATATGCCCAGAAAACCGGAAGAAAATCCGAAACTATGGGATTACCTCTTTGTCCTCTTATAACATACCCGTAGACATTAGGAGCTTCTTTTTCAGTGATTAATTTAGCTATTTTTAGAACGTCATCCCAGGTCTTTGGAGGTGTGAGATTATATTTATCCAAAAGATCTTTCCTGTAGTAAAAAAGCTGTACATTCCCCACCATCGGAACCGCATATAAAGAGCCTGTACCATAGGGATGTTTACCCAGCGCCACACTCTTTTCTACAAAATCGCTGTCCAGTCCGTTAGGAAAGTAGCTATCAAGATTTGTCAGCAGTTTGCCTTCACCAAACTCTGGCATCCATGGGTCATCAAGAGTTACAAGGTCATAGGCCCCACCTTTGTTTTTAACATCCAAAACAATCGCTTCTTTTAATTCGTTATAAGGCATTCCAACCACTTGAACATCAACATTTGTCTGTTCCTTGTACTTCTTCCCCATTTCTGCCAATGCATCGGAAATGTTGCCTGCCCTTGCTGCTATATGAAGTGTAATCTGGGGAGTCGTCTTTTCTTCATTTGTGCTTGTTTGAGGTGTGCTATCCGCTTGGGCTTGCGAAGATGACTGCGTAGGCGTACTGCAACCAGAAAACAAAACCGAGAAAATGAACAAACTGAGTAAGAAAAGCGTCAAAACTGATTTTCTATTAAACATTCCAACCTATACCTCCTTTGAAATTTGTAAGATTTTATGTCAACCCTTGATAGAACCAAGGGTTAGACCCTTTACAATATAGTCCTGCATCAAGATAACAAACAAAAGTATCGGTACCAAAGAAATTATTCCCCCGGCACTCATTGGCCCCCACAGTACAAGGTATTCGGTTATAAGACCTGAGAGAGCGACAGGTACTGTCACAAGTTTTGGGGACTGAAGAAAAATCAATGCAAACATAAATTCATTCCATGAGGCTATGAAAGTAAAGATAGCTGTTGCTCCTAAACCCGGAAGAAGAAGGGGGATTATGAGTCTTAGAAGTATTTTAAGAGGACTTGCTCCATCAATCATTCCACTTTCCTCAATTTCTATTGGTATTTCATTTATAAAATTTATAAGCATCCACACTGCAAAAGGAAGATTGAAAATGATATATAAAAGTATAAGCCCTAAATGGGTGTTTAAAATATTTAGATTCCTCAGGATTAGATAAAGAGGAACGACGAAAGCTACTGGAGGAAATATTCTTACAAGTATAATCCAAAGATTCAAGGTCTTCTTCCCTATGAAGTTATATCTTGATATCGCGTAAGCGGACAAGGTAGCTATTATAATTACTACAACAGTAGAAAAGAACGCTACTTTAAGGCTGTTTAGAATTATGATGCCGAATTTTAAGTCTATAAATAGTTTTTTATAGTTCTCTAATGTAAAATTTTGGGGAATAAAGGTGGGAACATGCGAAAAAATTTCAACTCTATCTTTAAAAGAATTGACCAGCATCCAGTACATGGGGAAAAGTGTCCATAAAAGTATCAGAATAAGAAATACGTATTTGATTATAGCTAAAACTTTTTTCATTCTTTCCACACCCTTGCCAAGATTTCTTTTAACTCTCTTATCCTGTTGGTAGTAATTGATTCTACACCCATTTTTATAATTTCATTCATCGCTTCCACCTCATCAACAGTCCAGACAAATACCATCAAACCCCTTTTATGAGCAAAATCTACAAATTCTTTAGTGCATCTTCTATAATCGAGATTTACTCCACAGCAAAAACTTTCAACAGCTATGTTGCAAAGCTTTCTAAAATCTTCTGTATTTTCTTTCTCAATATTTAGAAGAACTTGTATCAAAGGATTTAATTTTTTTATTTTTCGAACTGTCTCGCCTCCACAACCTGTTAAAAATACCCTCTCTGACATTCTTTTTTTGACTATTGTATCTGCTATAACTTCATATTCAAGACAGTCCTTTATGTCTATGTTTAACAAAACCTCTTTATGTTTAACATAATCAATAGCTTCTTCCAATAAGAGTAAATTATCTTCATTTTGCTTCAATTGTGCATATGTTAAATCCTTTATCCTCTTTTTTTCACCCTTTATATGGGCATATTCATCGTGATAGAGTATAGGTACCTTGTTTTTAGTAACACTAACATCAATCTCTATTATGTCTACTCCTGATTTTGTAGCCTTTTCAAGATATTCCATAGAATTCATCTTCGTGTCCATGCAGCCCGAATGAGCCGTAACAAAAGGTATTCTCAAATCTTGCCCTCCTTTTTTATGATGAAAAAGTATTTTCTCTTCTTATAAAGAATTTGAGTACGTTGTTGTTCATATAATCAAGAGAGTAAAATATAGAGGTATCTCTTTTGTCGAAGTGAAGCTGCTTAAAAAGGAGAATTTTTTTACCGATATAATGAGTAACTTTCTCATTTTCAGTATCTTCTACTGCGCAAATTTCCGTAAGTGAATAGGCTATTTCAATATTCATAACCTCTTTTAAATACTTTATCAAGGAACCTTTAAAATTTTCATCAAAATGTTCTTGTGCAATACTTTCCGGGAAAATATGGAAACTATATGATATACCTACCCCATTTGCTTCTCTCAATCTTTCTATGATAGTAACTCCTTCCCTTTCTCCTAGGTTTAACTTTTCTCTCCATTCATTTCGAGGAGAAGACTTATAGACTTTCATGTGAGATTGTGTATCCTCAAAACCAAAGCTTTTGATAAGGTCTCCTATACTTATAAGATTATTTAGAAAATTTTCCATTATTAGTGGAGCACTTTCTGAGACATATGTGCCAATGCCATCTTTAGATATCAGTATTCCCTCTCTTTGGAGCAATTTTATAGCTTCTCTTAATGTGGATCGACTCACCCTATATTCTTTTGCAAGCTCTATTTCGGAAGGAAGCTTATCCCCTGGATTTAAATACCCATATTTTATTTTCTTCCTTATGTCTTCTGCAATATTTACATATAAAAATCTTTTCATTTTCCTTCTCCCTTTCTACAGCTGTCCGACATCTTAAATATATCATCCTACTGTTAAGTGAGTATTAAAGAAATGTTAAATTCGCGTTAATGTTTATATCTCCCACATATGACTATAGGTGATTACTTTAGTTCTGATATAATTCTTATCCCTCCACCAGAAAATATAATGACATGGCATACCAAACACACCAAGAAAGAAGGAAGAGATGGTAAGGAATTATCTAAGGATATACAAGTTATAGAGGAAGAAGTGCTTGTAAAAGATTTGCTCCAAGGGATATGCATTTGGAAAAGTTTTTATTATACCTTCATGTATGAGATTTTCCATAGAGGAATTAAAAGTCAGAATTATGGGGAAGACAAAAACCCTGGGAGCTTAGATATTCAGCAGGTAATCTATCTATGTTTTGCAAAAACATTTGTAATGAACGATAAGCCTTTTTTAAATCACCTTAAATCAATTGTAAAATATTCAGGGATAGATACCAAGGTTTGGGATTTTCAATATTTTATCGATATGATATCTATTACCTAATAATGTCTACCTACAGTAATATATACGGAAATAATAGACGGGTTAAAAATATAATTTTCGTAATTTTTTAGTGCTCTAAAGTACTATAATTTATACAGGTGAATTGTGATTAATGAAAAACATGATAATATTTGGAGATGCACAAAATATGAAAGAACTAAAAGATAATAGTATTCATTTAGTTGTTACCTCTCCACCCTATTTTAATGCCCCTTTTGACTATCCTGATTTATTCAGTAGTTATGATGAATTTTTAACACTTATTGGAAATGTTGCAAAAGAGATAAAACGAGTGCTGGATAAAGGAAGGATAGCTACTCTTGTGGTCGACGATACTTTAATAAAAGGTAAAAAATATCCTGTTGTGGCAGATGGCACGAAAATTTTTATGGATGAGGGTTTTAGATATAGAGAAAAAATAGTTTAGGTAAAACCTGAAGGGTACATTAGAATAAGTAGAAGAAGTGGTGTTTTATTGCAACATCCGTATCCAATGTACTACTACCCTGTAAACTCAAAACAAAACTTCCTTATTGGTTGGTCACAAAATGGTCACACAATAAATAAAATTATGTATGAATTGAGGTTAACAACTTCCAATTTAAAAAACAAAAAGGCCTATTTTTAGGCATTTTTAAGACCTTGATAAAACCAGTTAAAAATAGTTAAATGATAAAATTTCCTACTTGTAATCAGCAGGTTGAAGGTTCAAGTCCTTTCGCCAGCTCCATTTTTTTGTCAAAAGTCAAGGTTTTTAAGTACCTTGCTTTTTTATTTTAGTGTTTTGGCAACAAAATGACAACATCGATAGCTATATTGGATTTAAATGCTTTTGTTGCACCTGCATTTCCATTACTGCATAACATTTACCTAATTCTGCTACATTGCATCTATTAACCTATAGAAATTGGTATTTTATTTATTTTCGATATTTCTTCAAAAGGTTTTCCTCTATTCCATTGTTTATTGCCTCTATTTTTTTCTGCCCCTCCGTATACATTTGTTGCTATTATTATCCCATATGGCTTTTTAAATAACCAAAAAGCACAGGATAATTCCTGCGCTCAAATCTGCATCAACGATACTTTAAAGATTGAAAAAATTCAACTAACCAGACTCATAAAAATTTCACCTTTTTTATTTTTTTAATACTACACTTTAATTGTGAAGAATCGCCGCATAATTGCAGCGATTTTTACTCAGCAGCAGCCATGATTTCTATGCTCGTGGTGGCCGTGACCCATTTCATCTCTGACATATTTTTCAGGATTTTTATCAAACTCCATTTTGCAATGATTTGAGCAGAAATAATAAGCTTTACCTTTATATTCCGACTTCGCTATTGCCTCATCTTCTTTAACCATCATACCACAAACCGGATCTTTTACCATAACATATTCCTCCTATTTCAATATTTTGTGATTAACTCAATTAAACTTTTAAAATCTTATTCTTTCGCTAAACTTGAACTGTTTCTACGTTGTTTCTGGATGAAAGCTTTTTAAAACAAGACAACACCTCCCTCCGGCAACTTTAGGTTTAAAGTTACCTTCCATTAAGGCTACTTTCAAGTCTTTTCTTAACCGTAGTAACCTCGATAAGCGACTTATTTATCTTATTTAATTGCTCTCTCAGCTCTTCAAGAGACAGCTCTAGAGCCTCTTCAGGGTCTTCTAATTCATTAAATATTGAATTTGCTTTTGCCCTAAAAATGACTTTACTCTATCGACCAATCCCATTTTTATTACCTCCTTTGGTTTTCTTTACATATACATCATACAATTTAATTATGGAGAAAATATGAAGAAAAAGAATAAATCTTCATATTTTCTCCATAAAATCGTATTATCATATAATTCTAGAGAAAATATGTTAGAATTATTGTCAGAATAAACAAAAAAACAATCAAAAGGAGGACTGTATATGAAAGACGCAACAGAAATCATAAGAAAGAGATACGATAGGGCGGCAAAATACTATGATAGAATTGAGGACATGATGGAAAAAAGGTGGATGTCTAAATGGAGAAAAGAATTGTTTAATCATGTAAAGGGCCACGATGTTCTAGAAATCGGTGTTGGGACAGGCAAAAACATGCCTTATTATCTCAAAGATATTAATATCACAGCAATAGATTTTAGTCCAAAGATGCTTGAAAAAGCAATAACAAAGGCAAATAAACTGGGTTTAAATATAACGCTTAAATTAATGGATGCTCAACAACTAGATTTCCCTGACAATTCCTTTGATGTGGTTATAACAACTGGTGTCTTTTGTTCTGTACCGGACCCCATTAAAGGGTTAAATGAGATAAAAAGGGTCCTACGAAAAGAAGGTGAATTAATCATGTTGGAGCATGTAAGAAGTAATATGGAACCCTTAGGTACATTTATGGATATTATAAACCCTTTAGTTGTCAGAATATATGGAGCCAATATCAACAGAAATACTATCGATAATATAAAAAAAACCGGTTTTCAAATAATTTATGAAGATAACCTGTTTCTTGACATTGTTAAACTTATAAAAGCAAAACCTATAAAGTAGCTTTTTTAATCAACCTCACTACTTCGTTTTCACACACCTCCGACCTTTCGGAGGTTTCTCCCAATGTATTAGGAGGTTTCTTTCGAACTATTCATAAACATTTTACCTACAGTCAATATATAAGCACTATATGCAATGATCTGCATTAAAGACGGAGTGCTTTCGTATCCAATAAACGCGTGCAGTAACTTACCTAATAAACTTTCATCTGGAATTAACCATTCTAGGCTCCATACTTTTTCAATTATCGGAGGTATTATTCCCAATTCTCCTAATGCACGAATTGCATGAGAAGTCAAACCTGCTGCAATGAATATCAAAAGCCAGCCAGTTATCACAAAGAATTTCCTTAAATTCAATTTTATTGTTGTTTTGTATAATAATACAGATATTATTGCAGCTATAAATAACCCCGCAAATGAGCTTAATAATAAACCTTCGTCTTTTAAGGCGGTCAAGAATAGTGCCGTTTCTATCCCTTCTCTTATCACTGTTACAAATGCTAATATTGTTATGCCCCATACCTGATTATTTGACAAAGCTTTATCAACCTTTGCTTGAAGTTCACCTTTGATATTCTTGCTCTGCTTTTGCATCCAGACAACCATATATGAAAGGATAATAATGGCTATCGCTGCAACAACTATTTCAAATAATTCAGCACTTTCGCCCTCAAAACTAATTTTTAAAGCCCGGAATATAAACGAAATAACAACACTCAAAACTATAGCACCAATAGCGCCCAGCCATACGTGTTTAAAGTACTTTTTTTGGTTGATTTTTGTAAGGTATCCTAATAGTATACCTATGACTAAAAAAGCCTCAAGTCCTTCGCGGATTGTAATTAATATACCTGCTATCATAAAAAACCTCCTTATAGATTATGATAATCATTATCAATTTGATTTTAAAATAAACATATCGATTTTGTCAACTTTTTTATATTATCTCAATGAATAAATTTCGAACTTTTACTATGACACTAAGACAAGGAGGTCGCCTGACGGGGTACCCTGCCGGAACCTGAAGGTCGAGCTTTAATTTTGTCGCTTTGGAACATCGGAGCGACGATGCAAAATATCCTATTTAAAAAATTTTTGACTTTGTCAACAAACTCACCAGTTATGCATTTAGAAGCATAACTGGTGAAATACTGTTTTCAGAACACTGGATAATTTTAAAAGACACAGAAGTATTAAACAACCTTATTGATTATTTTTATTAAACGTTCTTCAATTTCTTTCGCAATGTCTTTAATTTCTACATTATTGTTGTCCATATGTGAGAATAATTGAGCTAATTTTAAAACACCTACTTTTGTTTCTTTTGTATTTTCTATAATTACAATTTTACATGGTAGAAAGTAGCTTGCCATTGGGTCAATTGCGATAATTTTTGCAGCGGCGTTAGGATTGCAAACTTCTAAAATTGTTACATTGTGATTATAAGGCAGCCCTTTTTCAGCGAGTTTTTTGTGCAATTCAAATTCCAATAAGACACCAAAGCTTTCCTCTTTAAGTTCTTTTTTTAAGTCCTCAATCAACTCTGTTGTTTTTTTAGAAGTAGTTAACGTGAAGTCAAACATAGTTTTTCCTCCTCTCATTTATCTTTTTTCTTTGGTAAAAATTTTGTGTGTACTCTTACCATAAGATTATTTTAAATTAAAAATTTGAAGAAAATGTGAAGAAAAATTTACTAAGAGATTATTTTATAGGCATTAGAACTCCTTAGATACTTGCTGATAAAAAGACGTGAAAAATTATTTATTTTTTGGGAAAGGATTAAATATACAATTAATAAAAGATAATAAACAACTTTTCTAATTTTTTTTTTTTTTTTTTTTTTTTTTTTTTTTTTTTTTTTTTTTTTTTTTTTTTTTTTTTTTAATTTTTAAGAAGGAATTATGCTTTTTTTGTCGAATATAGTACTTTAACAGATAATAATGTAAAAATTATTATTTATATTATGTATCTTTACTTTTGTAAGTAAGTTATAACTTGAAAACAATTAAAAAAATTTATATTGTCTTTTTCTCAAAAAAATAATCATTCAAATACATTAAATAATATTCTGAAAAAGGCAAACTTACCGAAAGGTAAGGACGCAAAGCCACAGGTCTAAGGCATGCAGATGCTATGACGGCTGGGTTGCCAACTTGTAAATTTAAATCTAGTACTTGTAATGTTTTGTAGTTATAAAAGTAGGCAACCGAGGCAGTTGCCTACTTTTAGTATGTGTGCCCAGCATGGGCTAAGCTAAAACTGCCTGAATCTCATGCATTAAATGTGACAAGTATAGAGGAGGAAGGCTATCATTTTTATCAAGAGAGGTCTAAATGGAATGCTCAAGCAGAGAAATACAGTTGGATATTCGAAAGTCCGTTAAGGTCATAGTACTTGTTAAATCCAGACCGCCTAACATACGGAGGCATTTTTATGAAAATCGAATTAAGTGATGTATTGAAAAGAATGGGATTTACTTTGGAAATCCCAGATGATGAAATGGCTGTAATCTTAAAAAGAGTCTTTTTTTCTTCGGGGAGTGATGTGGATTTTCATGAGTTTTTAAATATACTGGAAAGCGATCTTCGTAAGAATGGAATTATAGTGAGTGTAGATAAAAGTGCGTTAATTAGCGTATATACCCAAAATAAAAAAGAAGCAGTAATAGCAAGAGGAATACCATATAAAAGTGGCAGGGATGGTTATCTGGAATTTATTATAAAAACCGATAAGCCGAGAATTCTTTATACCGAAACATTCTCTGAAGAAGATATATTTAAGATGGCAAGTATACCCTTTGCAAGAAAAGGTGATGTTATCGGAAAGCTGCATAAACCCATAAAAGGTGAAAATGGAATTAGCGTAAGGGGTAGAATTATAAATGCACCGCCTGTAAGAGACGTTGAAGTAAAAATTTTAAGTAATTCCATAGTTTTTAAAGAAGATGAAAATAAGATAGTTGCAATGGCTGATATAAGACCGGTTGTACATAAAAAAGACGAAAATGATAAATTTGTATATTTTTTTAATTCTATTCCTATGTTAATTTACGAAGGAAGTATCACGAAGAATTCAAGGCCTGTAACATTCGATGGTGATGTTATAATAAACGGAAATGTCGAAAAAGGTAATCAAATAATTGTTTCAGGAAATGTTCAGATACTTGGTTCAGTTTACGAATCAGCAATTCATGGAGGGCAAAATATTATTATCTATGGTGGAATTGTTGATAGCCAATTACATGCCGGTTTTTTACCAGAAAATATTTTTGATAAAATAGAACTTCACGCTGTAAATCTTATTGTTGAGAAATTATCGGCAATTTTTGCCCATATTAAAGAACTACCAACTGTTATGAATAATTCCAGAGATCTAAGCGAGAAAATCAAATTAATCGAAACCTTAAAAGAAGAATTAAAAACATCATCAAGAGAAATAAGTATGACACGCAGTTCAAAGGTATTTCAAGATCTTCTAGAGTATTTAAAAAGTCTCGCTAAAACGCTCAACAACATCTTGGATTATGATATTATTGGTCTTATAAAACATTTGAATTCGTTAAAAGAAATCTTTGAAAAAATCCTCTTCATATCAAGTGTTCTAGACGAGGAACATGAAAACAAGGGACATATACTTGCAAAATGGGTTCATGATAGCAAAATTTACGCTGTGAAGGACGTAATTATAACCTCAGAAGCAGGTTGTTATAATACAAAAATTTCTACAAATGGTTCGGTTTCTATTAATGGCAAGGTTAAAATGAGTACGATCGAATTTAAGAAAAATATTTTCATAAAAGAAGCCGGATCGCTTGGCGTCGGCAGTCACGTATTATTAAAGGGGAGTAGAAATTCAATAGTAAAAATTCTTTACGGATATGAAGGAGTCGAATTATACTTTGATAAAATAGGCTACAAATTAAAAAATGGTGAAAAAATAAAATTATATTTGGACAAAGATGAAAAAGTCGTTGAAGACATTATTTAAAAAATTTACCTTGCAGAGTGGGAGCTTTTTCATGAATCTGTTTGATTTTGTAGAATCTATTATTTTGTCCAGCATATCCTCAACACCGCCGATCGAATATGAAAGGATGATTTATGTGCTGAAGAGAAAGGAACTTAGAGATAAGAAGTATTATTATGATTATTTGACCCACCTTCCAAACAGATATTTTTTATATGAGTATTATAGCTCCAGCAATTGCCAATTTGTTGTTGCACTCCTTGATTTTGATAATTTTACATACATTAACGATTCCTATGGACATCATTTTGGGGATAAAGTGTTAGTTGAAATAAGCAATATGCTGATTGAAATAGTAAAAGAAAAGGGAAAGATTTTCAGGTTTGGTGGTGATGAGTTCGTTGTTCTTTTTCACTGTAATCTGGATGAAGCAATAAGCGTTATAGAAGATGTTATAGAAAAATTTAATTATATTTTCAAAGTTGAGGAAAGAGATATCTTAACAACAGTGAGCGCCGGCATTTATGTATCAAAAATAGGCGAACATATGGATGATATTATAAGAAAAGCAGATGCTGCAATGTTCGAAGCTAAAAAGTTGGGCAAATCAAAATATGTCATTTTTGACAAAACTATAGAGGACAAGATAATCGAAAAAGCTGAAATGATGGTAGATATCAAGAAAGCGATGTTAAACAACGAGTTTTACCTTTTATTTCAGCCTATTTATGATTTGAGAGAAAATAGGATAAAGGAAGTTGAAGCCCTTGCAAGGTGGAGAAACAACAAATATATCAATATCTCTCCTTCTCGATTTGTCCCAGTACTTGAGGAAACTGGTCTCATCAAAGAATTTGGTATTTTTATTATTGAAGATGTTTTTAAACAAATAAGAGATTGGCGAAATAAGGGTATCGAGCTTAAGGTTAACATCAATGTTTCTCCTCTTCAGCTTAGGGAGGATGAGTTTTTCTTTAAATTTGATGAGCTTATTAATAAATACAATATACCATCAAATTTCATTGGCATAGAATTTACTGAAACTCAAATATTAGACATTAAAGAGCAAAAGGTAAACAAAATAGACGAATTTTTAAGAAGGGGAATAAAGATTTTGCTAGATGATTTTGGAGTTGGATATTCTTCCTTAATAAACATGGTAGAGTTTCCTATAAGCACTATTAAGATGGACAAAAGCCTTATTGACAGGATTGACGAAAACAAAGTAAAAACATTAATCAAAGGAATTTTGTATATCTCAAAGGAAATGAACTATGAAGTCGTAGCGGAAGGGGTAGAAACAGAGGAACAGCTTAGTATGCTAAAGGAATGGGGCTGTGACAAAATACAAGGTTATTATATATCGAGACCTAAAACTCCAGATGAGATAGAAATGATGTTCAGTTATACTTATTAATGCAGGCTTTTGGGTAAATTAAAAGTAATTTTGAACATTGAGTGTGGGACTGTAATTGCAGTAAGTGATGGCAAAACTATAAATTTTAATGTAGAACCAGGTGATTATTTGTCGAGAAGTGAGATTAAAAGATAATTTACTTTAATACATTGCATTTATAAAGTGATATGATATAATAAAA
Source organism: Thermoanaerobacter sp. YS13 (assembly GCF_000806225.2). Taxonomy (NCBI): domain Bacteria; kingdom Bacillati; phylum Bacillota; class Clostridia; order Thermoanaerobacterales; family Thermoanaerobacteraceae; genus Thermoanaerobacter; species Thermoanaerobacter sp. YS13. The sequence continues at coordinate 536,951 of NZ_JOOI01000002.1, forward strand.
GCATTGAAACCAGTTGAAATAAATTTTTAGGAGGATTATTATGGTTACAGTAAAACCTTTTAAGGCAATAAGGCCTGTACCAGGATTGGCAAATAAAATAGCGTCCTTGCCTTATGACGTCGTAAATACCGAAGAAGCAAGGAATTTGGCGAAAGATAATTCTTATTCATTTCTTCATGTGGATAGAGCAGAAATAGATTTAGCTCCCTCTATAAATCCTTACGATAAAATAGTTTATGAAAAAGCGAGAGAAAATTTTGACAAAATGCTTAAAAAAGGACTGTTAATAAAAGATAATGAGGAGAACTATTACATCTATAGAGAAATAATGAACGGCAGGAGTCAAGTGGGATTGGTAGCGACTGTTTCGATTGATGAGTATTTAGAAGGAATAATTAAAAAGCATGAGCTTACTCTGCCGGAGAAAGAACAGGATAGAATAAATCACATGGATTACTGTGATGCTCACACCAGTCCAGTTTTTTTAACGTACAAAGCCAACCCAGAGCTTAAAAAGTTGTTAAATAGCTGGATGAGGAGCAAAAATCCTGTATATGATTTTACATCAGAGGAGGAAATAAGACATACAGTATGGATTATAGATGACAAATCCTTAATAAATAAAATTACTTATGTTTTTAAGGAAATAGACTACCTTTACATTGCAGATGGACATCATCGGGCTGCTGCTTCTGTAAAAGTAGGCTTAAAGAGGAGAGAGCAAAATCCTGATTATAAAGGAGATGAGGAGTTTAACTATTTTTTAGCAGTGCTAGTGCCCCATGATGAAGTTTTTATCATGCCATATAATAGGGTGGTAAAGGATTTAAACGGCTATTCCGAAAGTGAATTTATCGAAAAAATAGAAGAGAAATTTGAAGTAGAGAAATGTAATGAAGGCCAGCCTTTCAATCCTTCGCAAAAGCATACTTTTGGCATGTATCTATCAGGAAATTGGTACAAACTTACTGCCAAAGAAGGTACTTTTAACCCATTGGATCCGATAGAAAGTTTAGATGTGTCCATCTTACAAAAAAATCTTTTGGATCCTATTTTGGGGATAAAAGATCCGAGAACTGATAAAAGGATTGATTTTGTAGGCGGAATTAGAGGCTTAGAAGAATTAGAAAGAAGAGTTAAGGAAGACATGAGAGTGGCTTTTTCTATGCACCCCACAACAGTTGAAGATTTAATTGCTGTTGCCGATGCGGGAATGATAATGCCTCCTAAGTCTACCTGGTTTGAGCCTAAACTAAGAAGTGGATTATTTATTCACGGATTGAGCTAAAAGCACCTTTTCGTTTTTTAAGGTGCTTTTTATTTTTTAACTGAAAAAGTTCTATTATTTAAAAATTTGTACTAATATATATTGAAGGATAATTTAGGGGAGCTGGTTATATGAAAATAAAACAAAAAGCACTATTGGGTTTAATTATAGTTGTAATTATCGGCTTAGTGCTTTATCTTTTACCTAGAGAAAGTCAACTTACATCTTACACAATTGAAGCAAAATACGATAGCCAAAATAAAATAATTTATGCTACTCAAACAGTAAAATATATAAATACTAATGATATTCCTTTAAAAGAAATATACTTTCATTTATATCCAAATGCTTTCAAAACACAAGAGAATTTGCCTTTCACAAAGGAAGAGCTCCCTTTTGCTTATCCTAATGGTTTCCAACCGGGATTTATAGAGGTTGAAAAAGTTACTTTTGATAAAAATATTCCTGTTACTTACGAATTAGAAAAACCTAACGAAGAAATTTTAAAAATAAAATTACCTAAAGAATTAAAAAAAGGGGAAACAATACAAATTAATATGAGTTACAAAGTACAAATTCCACCTTGTAGAAGTAGACTTGGCTATGGGAACAATACTGTACAGGTAGGGAATTGGTATCCGATACTCTCTGTATATGATAAAAATGGCTGGAATAATGACCCCTACTATATTTTTGGAGACCCTTTTTATAGTAATATAGCAAATTACAAAGTAAAATTGTCAGTACCTAAAGACATGATAGTTGCCTCCACTGGAGAAATAAAAGAAGAGAAAAACTATGGAGATTCCAAAGAATTAGTTATTGAAGCGCAAAAAGTAAGGGATTTTGCTATGGTTTTAAGCACAAAATTTAAGATAACAGAGCAACAGGTAGATGGCATAAAAGTTAAATCCTATTATTTTACAGAAGGATATGGGGATAAAGCTCTTAAATTTGCTGTAGATGCGATTAAGTTTTACAATGATTATATTGGCAGGTATCCTTATAAACAATATTCTGTTGTGCAGACTGATTTTTACATGGGGGGCATGGAATATCCCAATCTTGTAATGATATCAAAGGATTTGTACACAAATGCTAATTTGTTTAATTTAGAATATGTAATTGCTCACGAGACTGCTCATCAGTGGTGGTATGGTGTTGTGGGAAACAACCAAATAAAAGAATCTTGGCTGGATGAAGGATTGACGGAGTACACTACAATTATGTATATAGAAAGGTATTACGGTAAGGCAACAGCTGATGAGATTTATAGACTTGTTATAGAAGGGGAATTTAATAAATTTCTAAATACTAATTCAGATATTTCGTTTGCTAAGACTTTGGCAGATTTTAAAGAATGGAAAGAATACACTAATATAGCTTATAACAAAGGAGCAATGGTATTTTACAATCTGAGGAATCTGGTAGGTGACGAAGAATTCAAAAAAGTTCTTCAAAATTATTACAATAAATACAAATATAAAATTGCCACTACGCAAGACCTAATTGACGTAGTGGACAGTGTTACAGGCAAAGATACAGGTGGATTTTTCCAAGAGTGGTTCTATTAAATTATCATTTTTCGTTTTAGTCTTATATCTTCACCGTAGAAATTAAGCAGTTTAAAATGGCCGAATATTCGTGAATAAATTCTTTCAGGGTAAATTGCCATTATTTCTGATAGAGGTAAATTTGTAGAAATAATAAATTTTTTGCCAAACAACAATCGTGTATTTAAAATATTAAAAAATTCCTGCAAACTAAAAGCAGTTATGGACTCTGTTCCCAAATCGTCGATTATAAGGAGGTCACATTCTTTTAACAATTCCAAATATTCATTATAACTACTGCCATCCGCATTAAGCTTGTTTATTCTCAAGCCTTCAATTAAATCTGGCGCTGTTCGATATATCACACTTTTACCTCTATCTAATAGTTCCTTTGCTATACAATTAGCGAGAAATGTTTTGCCAAGACCCGAGTCTCCATAGAAAAAAAGACTTTCAGCGGTAGTATCAAAATTTTTTATGAAATTAAGAGAAAATTCTACAATATTTTTCATGTTGCTTCTTGGAGAAGGCTTATCTCCGAAGGGTTTGTCTGAATAATATTCGAAATTAAAATTAGAGAAATTCTCTTTTTTAAGTATTTCTGCTATACTTGATTGTTTATAGTAAATATTTATAAGTTTTTGGTCAAAGCATCTACATCGCTTTCCATTTACATATCCTGTATCTTTGCATACGTTGCATTCGTATTTAGGTTCTAGATAATCTTCAGGATATCCATTAGATTCTAACAGATAAGCCTTCTTCTTTTTTAATTTATTTAACCTCTCTTTTAAAAGATTTAAAAGTTCTCTTCCCTTTTCAGGTTCTTTAAAAATTGATTGAGTTATTTCGATTCCTACCTTCTTAATTTCTTCCTCAATTTTTTCGAGTTCGGGAATTTCTTTATAAAGCTTGTTTTTACGATAAAGGGCATCTTTCAAAGCCGTATCTCTTTTCATTTCATATTCTTTAAGGATTTCATGGATGATGTTTTCATTCATTTAATTCACCCCTTGAATGGGCTAAAAGCTTCTTTTCCAAATCTTCTACGTCATAACTTCTCTGAGAGTAGCTGTTAAAGTAGTTTTTAGGAGCTTTAAAACCTGAAGTAACAGGGGTTTTCTTCTTTACAGAAGACTTTTTGTTTTCTAAATCTTCTACTGTTCGTATTCCTTCGTTAAACCAGTTGATTAGTATTTTGTTTATATAAGGGAAACTGGGTTCATTCAATTTAAGGGTACATTCGTTGCAGGCTTTTATTATTACATCTACATCAAAACCTAAATCCTCCATCCAGCGGTCCATCATTTCTTTGTGGGATTCCATTACTTCATCCTCTTTAAGACCTAGAGCACTTAAAATCCTTCTATAATTTTGCCATCTCTTGTTTTCTGATTTTAAATATTCTTCTACATCCAGTGCAGTTTTAAGACCTGCGTCATGCCAGGCTATTGCTACCTTTTCCATATATCTTAAAGAAGTTTTGTTTTTAGAAGCACAATAACTCACTAACATTGTTATTATTTCCAAGGAAAAGCCGTATTCATCTATCCAGCTTAAATATGTTTCCATTTCTGTGGGGGTTAAAGGTCTTCCCAAAGACAATTCAATTGCTTCAAACATTTGTTTTACTTGAGGGTCCTGTAAGGAGATGCTGTGATTTGAGGTTGGTTGTGGGATAACTGGGAGATATTCAACTGTGTATTCACCTTCTATGTATTTTAATTTAACTAAGCCCGATTTTTCCCAATACTTCAAAGCTCTGTCAATTTCTATATCTGACATAAATAATTTATCTGCTAAAGTTTTTAAAGGTATTTCATTGCCAAAATAGCAATATTTCAATCCCAAAATATATACTTTGACATATTCACCTGGGGCATCTAACATGAAATGATTTATAAAATAATTGCTGATGGGAGTACTTCCCCAATCGTTATTTTCGTTTAAAAATCTAAAAACGCTCATCCTCCCCACCTCGAATATATTATAACACAGCGAAATAGCCTCTTCAATTGAAAAGAATTTAACATAATTATCGGAATATTTGAGTATATTGTTAAATTAACTAAGTATATATAGGAATATTAGTTTGAGGTATAACATACAATATAGAAAGGTGTTAAAAATTTCATTAATTAAAATTTGGTTTTACAAAAAAATATGGTATAATTAAAAAAGATTAACAGAAGAAAGGAGAATACTATGGGGAAGGCGGGGGATAAAAGCTATAAGTTTTTTCTTAGTTTATTAAAGACTTACAAGAACAACATTATAGCTTTTGCGGTAGCACTGTCCATAGGTCTTTCTTTTATTGTATATGAAGAAGGATTTGCCTACAAGATAACAGTAGATGGTGAAACTATGGGAATTACCAAGAATATAGATGAGGTAAAAAATTTTATAGAAGAATTACATAAAAGAGAAAAAGAAAAGACGGGGACGGATATAGTTTTAAATCAACAAATAAAATTTGAAAGGGTAAGAGTAGGCAAGAAAGGTCTGACAGATGTACATAAAATTTATGCTAATTTGGAAAATACTATAAGTTTTAACTGTAAAGCTGCTGTCATAATAGTAGATGGCAAGTTTGTGACTGCGTTAAAAAGTGAAAAAGAAGCAAATAAGGTTCTGGAAATGTTAAAGAATAAATACGCAAAAGATTCTGATAGAACATATTTTAAAGAGGATGTCAAAATTGAAGAAAAGTACATACCTCCAAAATATTTAGTAAGCCGAGAAGAGGCGTTAAAAATATTGCAACAACCTGTAAAAAAAGCTGTTACATACACTGTAAAAGAAAACGATAGTTTGTGGTCTATTGCAAGAGACCACGATATGTACATTGATGATATTTTAAAATTAAATCCTGACCTTACAGAAAATTTAAAACCAGGACAAGTAATATATTTATCTTCTGCTGTACCTAATATCACGGTTGTTACTGAAAAGAGAATAGTTTACAAAGAGGAAATACCTTTTGAGACAAAGCTTACTAAAGATGAAAAATTGTATACTAATCAGTCTAAAGTGTTAGTAGAAGGTAAAAAAGGCTTGAAAGAGGTAACTGCTGTTGTTGTAAGTTACAATGGCGTTGAGGTTTCAAAAAAAATAAAGAGTGAAAATGTCCTTGAAAATCCTATCAACAAAATAGTTGCTGTAGGTTCGAAAAGAATATCTTATATTGCTACAGGGTCCTTTAATTATCCTGCGAGAGGTACTATCACTTCAAGATTTGGACAAAGATGGGGGAGACTTCACACAGGAGTTGATATAGCGGCACCCCCAGGTTCGCCTATTTATGCTGCAGATGGAGGTACTGTTATATTTTCAGGTTGGGAAAGTGGCTATGGATATTTAGTGAAAATTGACCATCACAATGGTTATGTTACTTATTACGGACACGCTAGTAAACTCCTTGTTAAGAAAGGTGATAAAGTGGCGAAAGGACAAAAAATTGCTTTGGTAGGTTCCAGTGGTTATGCGACAGGACCCCATCTGCACTTTGAAGTGAGAAAAAATGGGGTTCCAGTTAATCCTTTGCCCTATTTAAATAGATGAAATTATCAAGCCCTATGGAGGGCTTCAGACTGTAGACAAACTTTCGTAAAGGAGATATTTTGCATAAGGAGTGACTTGTTACAAAGCGGCAGCAAAACTTAGCAAGACCGAGGGTGGAGGCAGGGCCGAAGCCATGGATGGCGAAGGCGGGCACTAAGACAAGGATGTCGAATGTGCCCGGGACCCTGCCGGAACCTGAAGGTTGAGCTTTAGTTTTGTCGCTTTGGAACATCGGAGCGACGATGAAAAATATCTCCTTTGAATATTTTTCAACTTTGTCAACAAACTGAAGCCCTATGGAGGGCTTTTTATTTTTGTGGGGTTGCTACAAGTATTTATGAATGTTATAATACAGTTGTAATTATATTTGTCAAAAAACCTGTATCGCTTCATACATATAAAAGCCTCTACATATAAATTACATACAGAGTTTTAAATGTGTGTGAGGTGATACAGGATGAAAAAGAAAATTATTGTTTTTGCTTTTGCACTTATTTTGGTCATTTCTCTTTATTATGCTAACCAAATTATGGTGGCTTCCTATCCATATGTGAGAGAAATAAAAGAAAATGGTTTAACAGATAATGTAAAAGATTACAAAACAGCACAAAGTGAACACTTTATAGTGCGATATACACAACAAGATGAAAAATATATTCCTCTTGTTTTAAAAATTGCAGAAAAGCATTATGACAGTGTTACTAAAGATTTAGGTTACAAACCAGCCGGTAAAACTGTCATTATAATGTACCATGACCCTGAAAAAATGAATAGAGACTTTTCACTTGCAAAAGGGGATACTGCTATGGGGCTTTATTTAAATGGAGTCATAAGCATAGTATCACCTGAATTGTGGATTACTCCTACAGAAGACATAGAAAAAGTTTTTGAGCATGACGGACCGATTGTACACGAATTTGCCCACCTTATTGTAGATGATATTGCAAAAGGCAATTACCCTGTATGGTTTACAGAAGGTATAGCCCTTCTGGAAGAATATCGAGAAAACGGTTTTGTCTGGGGTGAAGGCGTAACAACTGATAAGCCATATTCTCTTAAAGAGTTGACTTATAATTTTAACCAATTAGATGAGACAATGGCCTATAAGAGGTCTTTTGAAATAGTAAAAGCTATAGCTGATAAATATGGGATGCAAAGCATAAGAAATATTTTAAAATATTTGGGAAAAGGATTAAGTTTAAGTGAGAGTTTTTATAAAGTTACAGGACAAAATTTAGAGAAATTTGTAGACTCAGTAAAATAAAGCAAGAAGAGCATTGCTCTTCTTGCTTTAACCCTATAAAAAGGACAAGGGGGAACTAAAATGAGTTATAGAATACTGATAGTTGATGATGAGAAGCCTATAGTTGAGATAATCAAATACAATTTAGAAAAAGAAGGATACATAACTTATGAAGCTTATGATGGGGAAGAAGCTTTAAAAATAGCAAAAGAACAAAATCCAGATTTAATAATACTTGATGTGATGTTGCCTAAATTAGACGGTTTTTCAGTGTTAAGGACTCTAAGGCAGTCAATGACTATACCTATTTTGATGCTGACGGCTAAAGAAGAAGAAGTAGACAAAGTACTGGGATTGGAATTGGGAGCGGATGATTACATAACAAAACCTTTTTCTGTAAGAGAACTCATAGCAAGAGTAAAAGCTAATTTAAGGAGAATTAGTTTAAATGGAAATGAGCCTGGGAATGTTATCTACGTAAAAAATTTAAAAATTGATATGTCAAAATATAAAATAGAAAAAAACAATAAAGAGATAGAACTTACCTCTAGAGAATTTGAACTTTTGAGATTTCTCATTTTAAACAAAGGGCTTATTTTCTCTCGCGAAATGCTATTAGAAAAAGTATGGGGTTATGAATACCTGGGTGATATTAGAACGGTAGATGTCACCATAAGAAGACTGAGAGAAAAAATAGAAGATGACCCCAGTAACCCCAAGCTTATTCACACAAAAAGAGGGGTTGGTTACTATTTTAGCGATGAAAAGCAAATTTAAAAGTATTCAATGGAAAATAATTCTCATATATACTTTGTTAATACTTGTAGCAATGGAAATCATATGGGTATATCTTTATAAATCTCTTGAAAATTACCACATGAATAATTTTGACAATTACCTTGAAGCGCAGGTACGCGGCATTTCTTTTACCCTTAAAGACAACATGGATGCAAAAAGTTTAAAAAACATTATAAATATGTACATGGGTCCCAATTCAAATGTGAAATACGTATATATTTTGGATAATAAAGGGAATATTTTGGCCAGTTCAACTGGAGACAAAGGAAAAATGATGACTCCCGCTATTGTCAAAGCCCTATCAGGGGAAATCGGAAGTGAAGTTACTGATGACTATAATTCTAGTGGGAAAATAAAAAGTTTTGCCATGCCAGTTTATAATAGCGATGGTAAAATAAATGGTGTTGTGTATATCAGCGGTTCTTTAAATGGAATATATGAGACTCTATCAGATGTCAATTTAATTCTTTTGAGTGCTACTCTTTTTGCTGTTGGAATTACTGTAGTGCTTGGGTATATTTTGTCCAAAACTATAACAGATCCCATTAAAGAAGTGACAAAATATGCACAAAAGATGGCAGAAGGCAATTTTGATGTGACGATAAAGATAAAATCTAATGATGAAATAGGAAAATTAGGTGAAATGTTTAATTTTTTATCTTTGCGGTTAAAGCAGACTTTAAATGATATTCAAGGTGAAAAAAACAAAATAGAAGCTATCATACGATTTATGACCGATGGTGTTGTGGCAACGGATGCAAAAGGCAAGATAATACACTATAATGAGGCTGCCGAAAAAATATTAAATGTGAAATTAGAATTAGGGATGCCAATAGAGGGAATACTAAATTTAGAAAAAGAAGATGCAGTAGCTACAATGAATTGCGGAAACAAGGTTTTAACAGTTAATATAGCTCCGTTAAAAAACAATCAACAAATAGAAGGATATGTTTATGTGCTTCACGATATTACGGAACAACATAAATTGGATACCATGAGGAAGGAATTTGTGGCAAATGTCTCTCATGAGCTTAGAACTCCTCTTGCTACTATAAAAAGCTATGTTGAGACTCTTCTTTACAGCGATGTAGATACTGAATATTCGAAAAGATTTCTAAAAATAATAGATTCAGAAGCCGACAGAATGACACGTCTTGTAAAAGATTTACTTTTATTATCAAAAATGGATTCTGAAGGTAGTAACCTAAAACTTGAGCACAAAAATTTAAATGAGGTAGTAATTTATGTAATAAACAGGCTTTCTATTGAAGCTCATAAGAAAAATCAAAAACTTATCGTAGACCTTCAAGAAGCGCCAAGGCAAGTCTATATTGACAAAGATAAAATGGAACAAGTAATAGTTAACTTAGTAACTAATGCTATAAAATACACTCCAGAGAACGGAATGATAAAAGTTATAACAGAATATGATGAAAATTTTGCAAGCTTCATTGTGGAAGACAACGGTATAGGAATTCCTAAAGAAGACCTGCCTCGAATTTTTGAAAGGTTTTACAGAGTAGATAAAGCTAGATCCAGAGAACTTGGAGGTACAGGATTAGGACTTTCTATTGTAAAACAAATTGTAGAACTTCACAAAGGGGAGGTAAGCATAGAAAGCGAAGTAGGGAAAGGTACCATAGTGAGGGTTAAACTGCCATACCAGTAAATTTGTAATAATAGTTTAATATTACCGTAACAATACTGTAATAATAGTACTGTATAATAAAGTCATAAAAGAGAAGGAGGGATATTCTTGAAAAAAATAATTGCTTTATTTGTAGCAGTGATTATATTTATGGCCATTTTTATGTCATTCGGATACGCACAAGACCTAATAACGGTAAAAACTAATATAGATGATGTAAAGACAGATAACAAATATTTTGTAATTTCTGGAAGTGGACAACCTAATACTGTTGTAGAGCTTATTTTAAACGATAATTTAAGCAACAAATGGGTTATTGACGATACAATGCTTTTTGCAAAATTATTGACTTTAAGCTATGGAGATAATTACATTGTCATAAAGGCTTATAAAGGTGATCAGTTGCAAATAATAAAAGGACACGTAATTCTCACAAAAAAGGATGGGGTTTTACAAATAACAATTACTGCCATTGAAGACATAATAAAATCCCTTTTAAGATAGAGGGTTTGAGGAATGAAGGAAAAAGTTAAATCACTGCTATTGCTTTTTCTTGTTTTAACGAGCGTGTATTTAACTTATAAACTATGGATATCCTTTCCTCAAAATGAATTATCTTTTATTAATAAAAAGTCCACAAATGCAAAAGTGGACATTTTTCGTATAATTAGGCCAGAATACACTTTTGTTGGTATTCAAGGTAAAGTATATTTGGTGTCAAATGGAGATTTTTCTTTTTCTCTATGGGAAAAAACAACAGATTTTATTAATTCAAATAAAGAAGAAAAAATAAATGTAGTCGATGATAATAGTTGGGAAAACGCACAAAAAGGTACATTTATGCGATTTTTAATTGGAAAAAGTGTAAATGGTGACTTGTTAAAAGATATTTTTACCAATAGAGATAGCTGGTTTAGAAAAATAAATAGCGATATATATGTAGAAGAAATTATCGTTAATATAGACAAAAATCAAATTTTTGTAAAGGATGCAATCAATAAAAAATTTTACTGCTTAAATTATTTAAAGATGGGGGTTTTAAAAAACATTATAGAAAATTTGCCTAAAGATGAGGTCAGTGTATGTGAATCTGTTTATGAGGAAGGCAATACATATTTTGAAAAAAACGTGTACATACCTTCTCTTACTTTTTCGATTAAAGAAATATATAATAAAGAAACAAATTTTGAATCTGATCACCATTTTTTAGAGAAATTTTTTACGAATATTTCTGTTGTGAGAAAAATTACTGAAAATAGTGGATGTACTGTTTATACCGATGGCTTAAAAAGTTTGCGACTATATCAAAATGGGTATGTAGAGTTTTATAATACCATTTCTGAGCCTTCTTCAACTGATAAAAATTTTGCACTTAAAAAATCTATTGTCTTTTTGGAGGAAATAGGGATTAAAGTTGATGATATTTATTTGATGGATTTCAAAGAAGAAAAAGGGGAATATACTTTTTATTTTAATTATATATTTGATTATCCTCTTCGAATTTTGCAAAAAGAAATGCCGGATTTTCCAATCGAAATAAATATTTTAAATGGGAATATTAAATATGCACGAGTTTTGTATTTAGATTTGATGAGTAATGGAAACTATTTAATTTCTCATGCAAAATTGAAGCAATCTCTTGTAATGGGTATAAAGCATATAAGCTGGCAACAACCACTTTCTGATTTAAAAATAGGTTATGCGTATTATGAAGGTCAATTTATACCTGTTTGGATAGTAAAAAGTAATAATAGAGAGTTTTTTATAAACATATTTGATGGGAAGCTGATTTACAATGGGGTATAGATTATGAACTGGTCTAAAGCAAAAACAGTGATGATAATCACTTTTGCGATTTTGAATGTTCTTTTATATCTAACTATTGCTAAAATGAATAAATCGGAACCCTATATTTTATCTGGAAACGATTTGCATTCTTTAAAGAAGGTTTTGTTACAAAATAACATAATTTTAAAGACTACAATTCCGCAAAAGAAAGAACCGCTGCCACTTATTAAAGTAACGAGAGAAATATTTGATGAAGATTTTGTTTTAGAGAATTTTATTAAAGGACAAAAATATGGAAAGTACAAAGAAAACAGATATACAATTTTTAAATTTGAGGATAAAACCATCAAAGTGGACGGCGTAAGTTTTTATTATTTTGAAAGAAGTGATAAGTTTAAAAATATGTCTTCTTCACAAAAGGAAGAGTATATACATAATTTTATAAATAGTCATCAACTTAAAGAAATAAATGGTCAAGTTGAAAAAATTATTCAAGGAAAGAAGGTAGCAATAAAGTATTTTCAAACCTATAAGGATTATTTTATAGATGGTGGATGGATTGAAGGGAAAATAGATGATAAAGGCTTTGAATTTTCAAAATGCTGGTTTGGTTCTGTTGCAATGGAAAAAGCTAAGAAAGATGTGATAGATGCGGTTTATGCTCTTTTAAAGCTTGTGGAGATAAAGAGGGATACAAAGCCTATGGTAATAAATGAGATAAAATTAGGCTATTATTTTAACTGGAGCAATGCCACAAAAGGAGAAGCAGTCCCTGTTTGGAGGATAACTACTGAAGAAGGTGATAAATATTACGTAAATGCTTATACAGGAAATTTCGAAGAAGGTAAATAATACCTCCTTCTTCTTTTTTCTTTTTCTTCTTTAAATACTTGTAAAATATTTTAAATTGTATTAAAGTATATATTGTGATAACATTTGACTTATTTTAATTTAATTGATTTGAAGGGAAGATTAAGAATGGAAAAGTTTATAATCAAGGGAGGAAAGCCTCTTAAAGGAAGTGTACAGATAAGTGGTGCCAAGAATTCTGCTGTTGCGATTCTTCCCGCTGCGCTATTGGCTGATACTCCGAGTGTGATAGATAATTTGCCTGATATAAAAGATATAGAATTATTAGCCCAGATGATACGCCATCTGGGAGGGAAAGTAGAAAAGAAAAAGCATGAAGTAATAATTGACCCCACAGGCTTAAATTCCTTTTATCCTCCTCGGGATTTGGCGAGCCAAATGAGGGCTTCTTATTATCTTATCGGGGCACTTTTAAGTAAGTTTAATGAGGCAGTAATTGCGATGCCAGGGGGATGCAATATTGGCGTAAGACCTATTGACCAGCATATCAAAGGTTTTGAAGCTTTAGGGGCAAAAACTACCATAGAGCATGGACTTATAAGAATTAAAGCTGAGAAGTTGATGGGGAATCATATATATTTTGATGTGGCGAGTGTAGGTGCTACTATAAATTTGATGTTGGCATCGGTTAAAGCCAAAGGGGTAACAATATTAGAAAACTGTGCAAAAGAGCCCCATGTAGTGGATGTAGCAAACTTTTTAAATGCAATGGGAGCAAATATCAAAGGCGCTGGTACAGATACTATAAAGATAACAGGGGTAGACAAACTTTACGGGTGCCACTATACCATTATTCCAGACCAAATAGAAGCAGGAACTTACATGGTGGCAGCTGCCGCAACAAAAGGTGATGTGTATATAAAAGGAGTAATTCCAAATCACTTAGAAGCAATTATTGCAAAACTCACAGAAATGGGTATTATTGTTGAAGAATACGATGATGTGATAAGAGTAAGAAGAGAAGGACCTTTGAAACATGTTGATATAAGGACTTTACCTTATCCGGGTTTTCCAACAGATATGCAACAGCCCTTTGCGGTGCTTTTGGCTTTGGCGGATGGTATAAGTGTTATTACTGAAAATGTCTATGAAAATAGATTTAAATATTTAAATGAGTTAGAAAAAATGGGAGCAAAAGTAAGAATAGAAGGAAGAAATGCAATATTTGAAGGTGTGGAGAAATTGACAGGTGCGCCTCTTTATGCGACAGACTTAAGAGGAGGCGCTGCAATGGTTATAGCAGGGCTTGCTGCAGAGGGTACGACGGAGGTTATGGGGGTTTATCATATAGATAGGGGTTATGAAGCGATGGAAGTAAAGCTTCAACAATTAGGTGCTGATGTAGTAAGAGTAAAAGAATAAAAAAACTATAAAATTTTAAGTATAATGCGCTGCATAATATCTCATCCTATTTATGAGGTGATATTATGCAGCGTCAATTAAAGAGTTTTTTTGCTATTGTAATTATAACTACTTTGGCTAGCTCTTTGATATTTGTGTATATTGCACCAAAATATTTATGGGGTAAAGTCATTCCTATACCTTATCCTCCTTCATCAGGAATAAGAACAGAGATAGTTATACCAACAAAAGAATCTCCTACAATAGCGGAAGTAGTGGCGAAAAAGGATACTCCTGCTGTTGTAGGGATTACTACTGTAGAATTTCAAAGAGAGTATTATTTTATAGAAAAGGCTGTGGAGGGTATAGGTTCAGGATTTATAGTAAATCCTAACGGTTATATCATAACAAACAATCATGTAGCTAATGAAAAATCCAAAAATATAAAGGTATATTTAAGCAATGGCAGTATACTTCCGGGTAAAGTTTTATGGACTGACCCTGTTTTAGACCTTTCTATTTTAAAAATTGATGCAAAAGATTTACCAATTATACCTTTGGGAGATTCTGATAAGATATCAGTAGGACAAACCGCAATAGCAATTGGAAATCCTTTAGGTCTTAGGTTTCAAAGAACGGTTACTTCTGGAATAATAAGCGCTTTAAATAGAAGCCTTCCCATTACTGAGGATGGGAGACCGCGAATCATGGAAGACTTGATACAGACCGACGCTTCTATAAATCCAGGTAATAGCGGAGGGCCTTTAGTGGATTCTCAAGGCTATGCAATTGGAATAAATACTGCGAAGGTAACAACTGCTGAGGGATTGGGCTTTGCTATACCTATAAATATTGTAAAGCCTATACTAAAGAAAGTGGTAGAAACGGGCACATTTAAAGCACCTTATATTGGCATAGTTGCCTATGATAGGGAAATTGCCAGTTACATTTCCGCAGATGTTTATATATATGAGGGGATATATGTGGCGGATATTGACCCTAAAGGCCCTGCTTATAAAGTTGGCATTAGAAAGGGCTATATTATTTTGGAGATAGATGAAAGACCTGTAAATACTATGACAAGTTTAAAATGTATTGTTTATGAAAAAAATCCAGGTGACAAAATAAAAGTTAGGTACCAAACCGTAACAGGGAAGACAGGATATACTACTATAACTCTCGGAGAATAGGAGAGGTTTTATGTTTGTTGTGTGTGAAAAGCATTTAGAGGATGCCATCGAAGAATTTGTCGAAGTGTACGAACAGCCACCGGATATTTACAAATTGGATGAAGTTTCTTTTACTGATTGGCTAGTACCTCATAAATGTGATTTTTGTGATGAGCCACCTAAATACCTTGTAGTTTAAAAATGAGGGACTTAATAATGAAAATACATATAATAGCAGTTGGGAAAATAAAGGAGAACTATATAAATAATGGTATATATTTTTATTTAAAAAAATTGCGCCCTTATTGTGAAATAGAGATTAAAGAAGTAGAGGAAGAAAAAACTCCTCAAAATTTAAGTCAAAAGGAAAAAGAGGAGATTTTGCGTAAAGAAGGAGAGAGAGTTCTTTCTAAAATAAAAAAGGGAAGCTTTGTTGTTTCTCTTGCTATAGAAGGAAAAGAAATAGACTCATACAAGTTTTCCCAGTTCATAAAGACTACTTTTCAATCTGGTTACAGAGAAATGACCTTTGTAATAGGTGGTTCGTTGGGATTGTGGGAAAATATAAAAAAACAATCCCATTTAAATCTTTCTTTTTCTAAAATGACTTTTCCTCACCAGCTTATGAGACTTGTACTTTTAGAGCAGATTTATTTAGCTTTTAGTAGAGAAAATCACTTGTGATAAGGTTCATTGTTTAAGATTTTATATGCCCTATATAACTGTTCAAAGAAAATAGTAGAAGTCAAACCTAAACTCATTTTCATGCTACTTATGCTTATGGCCTCATTACAATGAATTTCTTCATTTCCTATGATTATTAATATATCTGTTATTCCAGTAAGTTCAAACGCTTTTATTTTTTCTGCTAATTCCTCTGAAGACAAAGATTTACCTGTAGGTGATATTACTATTTTATAATATTTATCCATTTCTTGAAAATATAATTTTTGAAAATTTTTGTAGTTCAAAAAAGTGATATTGCAAAATCGTCTCAGCCTTTTTTCATATTCTTTTATTGCATCAGAATAAAACTTTTCTATTTTATTACCTGTAGCATAAACTTTGTAATTCATACAATCACTTCTCTTTTATTTTGTTGATAATAAATATTATAAAATGATAAAATTATATTGTCAAAAATATTTGAAAATATGCTTTTCATTTGATACAATATACAAAAATAAGATGATGGAGGTATTATCGTGTCTGTACTTGATGTTTTGCAAGAAAGAGGATATATTCAGCAAATGACTCATGAAGATGAAATAAAAGAGCTTTTAGAGAAGGAAAAAATCACATTTTACATAGGTTTTGACCCTACTGCAGACAGCTTGCATGTAGGCCATTTTCTTCAAATTATGGTAATGTCCCACATGCAAAAAGCAGGCCATAGGCCTATTGTGTTAATAGGCGGTGGCACGGCTATGGTGGGGGACCCAAGTGGCAGAACCGACATGAGAAAGATGTTGACTAAAGAAGAAATAGATAGAAATGCCGAAGCTTTTAAAAAGCAGATGCAAAGGCTTATCGATTTTTCTGATGGCAAAGCCATTATGGCCAATAATGCTGATTGGCTTTTAAACTTAAATTATATTGAATTTTTAAGGGATATAGGAGTTCATTTTTCTGTAAATAGAATGCTTACAGCAGAATGCTTTAAATCTCGATTAGAAAGAGGCCTTTCCTTTTTGGAGTTTAACTATATGCTGATGCAAGCCTATGATTTTCTCGAATTAAATAGAAGATACAATTGTGTAATGCAAATGGGCGGAGACGATCAATGGTCTAATATTATTGCTGGTATAGAGCTTATACGAAAAAAAGAAGGTAAACAGGCTTATGGCATGACATTTACTTTACTTACCACCAGTGAAGGGAAGAAAATGGGAAAAACAGAAAAGGGAGCAATATGGCTTGATCCTAATAAAACTTCTCCTTATGAATTCTATCAATACTGGAGAAATATAGCTGATGCGGATGTGGAAAAAGCCCTGGCACTTCTCACTTTCTTGCCTATGGATGAAGTGAGAAGATTAGGGGCATTAAAAGATAAAGAGATAAACGAGGCTAAAAAATTACTGGCATATGAAGTCACGAAACTTATACACGGAGAGGAAGAGGCTATAAAAGCCCAAAAGGCGGCAGAGGCTTTATTTGAAAGCGGTGGAGATTTAGACAATGTGCCTTCTGTTGCTGTCTCGTCTGATGTTTTTGGTAAAAAAATTTTAGATGTGCTTTTTGAAACGAAGATAATACCTTCAAAGAGTGAGGGTAGAAGGCTTGTTCAACAAGGTGGACTGTATATAAACAATGAAAAAGTTGAAAGTATTGATGAATATATAAAAGATGATATGATAAAAGATAATAGCATTTTAATAAGAAAGGGCAAAAAAGAGTATCACAGGCTTGTCATTAAAGAATAAAGGGGGAGCTTTTTGTGTCAAGAGAATTTCTCTTGGCACAAATTTTATATGTTTTTGAAAGAGGTGCTAAGATGGTCTTTATCGCAACCGCTTTATATATTGAGGCAAAACCTCTAATTGAATATTTTGGCTTGAAAAAAGACGTAGGAAATCGATATTTTCAAGTTTTTAGAAATGAAGAAATAACGTTGGTAGTAACAGGAGTGGGGAAAATAAATAGCAGTATAGCTGTTTCTCATGCGGCAACTCGATATTTGTGGGATCCACAAAGCTTTATAATAAACATTGGTGTATGTGGCTCGAAAGATATGAATGAAAAAATAGGGAACATATACCTTATTAACAAAATTGTAGACAATGAAACTCATAAAAATTATATACCTGATATTTTGATAGACCATCCTTTTGAGGAAAGTGATATAGAGACTTTTAATTATATAGTGAAAGATAAAGAGTTGATGACAGCAAGACTTTGCGATATGGAAACCAGCGGTTTTTATCAAGCAGCCTCTAAGTTTTTCGAGACCCACAGAATTTATATTTTAAAAATTGTCTCTGATAGTACAGATTTCGAGGATGTGTCTAAAGATAAAATTTATGAGTTAATAAAAAACAAGTTAAAGGAAATAGATGAATTTATTAAAATATTGAAAAATAGTTTTAAAACTAGCGATATATTTTCATTTTATGAAAGAGAAATTATAAATTTTCTTTCACAAAAGCTAAAACTTACTGCTAGTCAAGGGCAAATTTTTTATAAAGCTTGCCTACATTATAAGGTTAGAAAGGGTAAAAATATAGATTTTTTAAAAAACTTTTGTGATGTACAGGTAAATAATAAAGAAGAGAGGAAGAGGGCCTTTGAAAAAATTCTCTCACATTTACGTTGAGAAGGAAGTACTTCCTAATTCTATAACGCAAAATATTTTAAAGAAATTTCCTAAAAGTAAAGTGGTGCTTATTGACAGATACAGTGAGGTTTTCAATAGACCTAATCAAAACTACCTTATACAAAAAGAAAGGCAAAATCTTATATTAGCCCAAAAAAGATATGATTTTATATATAAAGGTTCTAAGCTTTGTGAAGATTTTGGAAATATCAATTTTTACCATACATCAAATATATTCAATTGTATTTATGATTGTGATTATTGCTATTTACAGGGTATGTACCCTTCAGGACATCTTGTTATTTTTGTGAATATTGAGGAATATTTTAAAGAAATAGATAAACTTACACAAGACCAGAAGGTCTATTTAAGCATATCCTATGAGACGGATTTACCTGCTTTAGAATACCTTACAGGCTTTACTAAACAGTGGATTGAATATGCCAAAGGGAATAAAAACCTTGTAATAGAAATACGAACAAAAAGCGCCAATTTTTCTTCCGTAGAATCTATCGACATACCTTCTAATGTAATTTTCGCATGGACATTGTTGCCCCAACCGGTCATCGATAGATATGAAAAACTAACACCTTCTCTCAGTAAAAGGATAGAAAACATAAAAAGGGCCATATCAAAGGGCTTAAAAGTTAGAATTTCTATTGAACCAGTGATGTATATAGAAGGATTTGAAAAAATATATAAAAATTTTGTGGAATATGTTTTTTCAAAAATACCTACAGAAGGTATACAAGATATCAATATTGGCGCTTTTAGAATGGTAACAGAGCAAGCTAAAAAAATAGAAAAATTAAAAGAAGATTCTCCAGTATTTTGTTATGATACAGTTATAAAAGATGGAATATTTACCTATAAAGAGGCAGAATATTTTGAGGAATTCGTTTATAGGGAAGTAATAAAATATATTAAAAAGGAAAAAGTGTATGTATTAAACAAACTCCCTTCTAACTAAGGGGGGTTTTTATCTGTCATTCTAAGAGCAGAGAGGCTCTTACTTAATTCATAAGGAGGATTGTTAAAAATATCTTGATTTTTAAAATAGTTTTCCTTATAATATAAAGTGCGACCCAATACTTATGGGGGGTAGCCGTAGCTTGCAATAGTTTGTAATAAAAAAGAATTGCAATTTTGCTTATATAAATTTTCGATTTTGGATAACATAAATATTTAAAGAGGTGATTTGATGTTAGAGTTTATAAAGGATACTCAGCACTTTGAAGAAGTAAAAAATAAAGAAGAATTTTTTATGCTAATGTTTTATTCTAATTCTTCACAAAAGAGTCTTGAAGCTTTAGAGGTCATGAAGAAATTCAGTGAAGACAATCCTAAAGTGCCTGTTTATGTAGTAAATGCTTCTGAGGTAAAAGATATTCATCTACAATATGGAATCAAAGTAGTGCCTTCAGTGATACTTTTCAAGGATAAAGAGCCATGGCAGTTTGTATTTGGACTTCAAAGCAAAGAATATTATGAAAAACTTTTAGTTGTCGCTCCTTCAAAGGTTTCTGATGGAAAAGGTCAAAAGGTCCACAGAGTAACTGTTTACACCACTCCCTCTTGTCCCTGGTGTAATGCTACAAAGGCATATTTAAGACAGCATAACATACCTTTTAGAGAAGTAGACGTAAGTAAAAATCCGAGTGCGGCAGCAGAATTAGTAAGGCGAAGTGGGCAAAGAGGTGTGCCACAGACGGATATTGATGGTACAATCGTAGTAGGGTTTGATAAAGCTAAGCTTAACAGATTGCTGGGAATTACTGAACAATAAGTTTTTGTTCTTGTACCTTTTCTTATAAGTGAGGTATAATAAATAATGTGATAATGGACGGTAAAAAAAATAAAAGAAAGGAGAAGGAGTTATGACAAAAGTACAACCTATAAATGGCCATGCACTTATTAAATTGGAAAAAGAGCCTGAAGAGAAAAAGATAGGCGGAGTAATAATTCCCAAGACCGCTGAAGAAAAATTAAATCAGGGAGTAATTGAAGCTCTTGCAGCTGGTGCCTCCGATGAGCTTGCTGTAGGGGATAGGGTTATATATAAAGAGTTTTCGGGTACAAAGATAAAACACGAGGGAGAGGAATATCTCATAATTCCAGTAGACGACATACTGGCTAAGTTTGTGGAAGTTGACGAAATATAAGAAGTCGGGGAAATTAAAGTCCCGACTTCTTATATTTTTATAGATAATTATTGACATATGTTTATTAAATGAAAATAATTATCAATTTTGTGACTTTTTCTATTGATTTGGTTGTTTAGGTGGTGTATAATAGTATTGCTTGAGTATTCCTATTAAAATAGTCGGAATTAAAAAGGAGTTGTAAAAGATGAGGGAAACATTGTTAGAAATAAAGGATTTGCATGTAGAAATTGAGGACAAATATATCCTTAAAGGGCTTAATTTAGCAATAAAAAAAGGAGAAATACATGCAATTATGGGACCCAATGGTGGTGGTAAAAGCACGTTGTGCAATTCCATCATGGGGAATCCTAAATATAAAGTGACTTCAGGGCAGATTTTATTTGAAGGAGAAGATATAACAAATCTAAAAGTCAATGAAAGGGCAAAAAAAGGCATCTTTTTGTCTTTTCAGTACCCTGAAGAAATACCCGGCATAACAGTGGATAATTTTATAAGGACCTCTGTTAATATTGTAACAGGCCAAAATATGTCGATGCTTCAATTTGCAAAAGACATGAAAAACACATTAGAGCTTTTAGACATGAATTCCGAGTACAGAAGTAGGTATTTAAATGTAGGTTTTTCTGGAGGAGAAAAGAAAAAAACTGAGATACTCCAGATGGCTTTTCTAAAGCCTAAACTTGTAATGCTGGACGAAATTGACTCCGGTCTTGATATAGATGCTTTAAAAGTTGTGGCAGAAGCGGTTAAAAAGTTAAAGACTGAAGAGATGTCTATCTTAATAGTCACCCACTACAACAGGATATTGGATTACCTTGAGCCGGATGTAATATCTGTTTTAATGGATGGAAAGATTGTAAAAAGCGGTGACAAGGACCTTGCAAAGATTCTTGAAGAAAAGGGTTATGACTTTGTGAGAAATGGCGTGTAACCCATAGGAGGCGAAAATAATGAAAAAACCAGATATAAAGGAAATAGATTTTAGTATATACGACGTCAAAGACAACGTAAAGTATGAGTATCAGACAGGTAAAGGACTTTCTAAAGAAGTTGTTTTAGAAATATCTGAGCAAAAGAATGAACCTTCTTGGATGAGGGACTTTCGATTAAAAGCCTTGGAGATATATCAAAAAATGCCTATGCCCACATGGGGTGTTGATTTAAGTCAACTTGACATAGATTCTATTATCGCCTATATACGGCCAAGTGCAAAAATGCAAAGGTCGTGGGATGAAGTTCCAGAAGAAATAAGGCGTACTTTTGAAAGGTTGGGGATTCCTGAGGCGGAAAGAAAAGCATTGGCGGGAGTAGGTGCTCAATACGACTCTGAAGTTGTATATCACAATATTAAAGAAAGCCTTACTCAACAAGGTGTCATATTTGAGGACATGGACACTGCAGTAAAAAAATATCCTGACATAATAAAAGAGTATTTTATGACAAAAAACGTGACGCCTTATGACCACAAATTTGCAGCCCTTCACGCTGCAATATGGAGCGGAGGCACATTTGTTTATGTTCCAGAAGGAGTCAAAGTGGAGGTTCCACTTCAGGCTTATTTTAGAATGAATGCACCAGGAAGCGGACAGTTTGAGCACACTCTCATAATTGCTGACAAAGGTAGTGAAGTACACTTTATAGAAGGCTGTTCTGCACCACAATATTCTGTTTCAAACTTACATGCAGGTTGTGTAGAACTTTTTGTAAATGAAGGGGCTCGCATAATTTATTCTACTATAGAAAACTGGAGTAAAAATACTTATAATCTAAATACAAAAAGGGCAATTGTTGAAAAAGACGGCATTATAGAGTGGATATCCGGCTCTTTTGGAAGCCACAAGACAATGCTTTATCCTGCTTCTATATTAAAAGGAGAAGGAGCAAAGGCGGAATACACTGGTGTGACTTTTGCTGCAAAAGGGCAACATTTAGATACTGGTTCAAAAATGATACACTTAGCTCCTCATACTTCTTCAAAGGTTTTAGCAAAGAGTATATCAAAAGATGGTGGAATATCAAGCTATAGAGGACTTCTCAAAATAGGACCTAATGCGGAAAGTGCAAAGGCTTCTGTCCAGTGTGAAGGCTTGATGTTGGACGATATTTCAAGGTCTGATACAATGCCAGTAATAGAAATAGAAAATGACAATGTGGACATTGGTCATGAGGCAAAAGTGGGAAGAATAAGCGATGAACAGATATTTTACCTCATGTCCAGAGGTTTAAGCGAAGACGATGCAAGGGCTATGATTGTAAGAGGTTTTGTTGAGCCTATAGCTAAAGCTTTACCATTGGAATACGCGGTGGAGATGAATAGGCTCATTAAACTTGAGCTGGAAGGCGCAATAGGATAGGAGTGAAAATATGTGGAAGAGAGTTAGTATGGAGGAAATACGACAGCCTTCTTATAAAGAATACACTTCAGCAATAATAAAAGATTTGTCTCATGATACAGTAAAAATAAAAGAGACAAAGAAATTAGCTGGATTGCCGGCAGAGATATTGGCTTTAAGGGATAAAACTTTTGGCATAGAAGGCAAATTTATAAATATGGTAAAAGATTTTTATAATGCAGGTTTTCACATTGAGATTTCTCAAAACAGTAATGTTGAAAAACCTATAGTGATTGATTATATAACAAATGAACAAAATGACACATTGATTGATTATAACATAATTGAAGCGGAAGCTAATTCGCAAGTTACAATCGTTTTTGACTATAATTCAGGTACAAAAGGCTTTCACAATGGCATAACGCAGGTGATTGCAAAAGAAGGTTCTACTGTAAATATAGTAAAAATACAAAGATTGGGAGACGAATTCAACGACTTTGACAACAACCTTGTAATTGTAGGGAAAAATGCTATGGTCAACTGGTCAAATGTTGTTATAGGTTCTAAAGTAAGCGCTTTTGATGTGGCGGTATATCTTGATGAGGTAGGAGGTACCTTTACTTCCAAATCCATTTTTTTAGGTGTGGATAGTCAAAAATATGACATGGCTTATAAAGTATACCACCAAGCTCCTAAAACTACCAGCAGTGTAAACTTAAAAGGAGCCTTAAAAGGAAGTGCAAAGGCTACCTTTGTGGGGAATATTGACATTAAAAAAGGTGCAAAAAAGGCAAAAGCTGAAGAAAATGAGACAGTACTTTTATTAGACAAAACTGTAAAATCCGTTGCAATTCCTGCTCTTTACTGCGGAGAAGATGATGTACAGGCAAACCACTCAGCTAGTGCAGGGCAAATAGATGAAGACAAACTCTATTATGTGATGAGCAGAGGCTTTAGTTTAGAAGAGGCAAGGCTTTTAATGGTTCAAGCCATATTAAATCCTGTTATAGACTTGATTCCTTATGACCCTGTAAGAGAAATCATCATAAAAGGTCATATAGGAAGGAGGATTATAAGGTGAAAAATATTGATATTGAAAGAATAAAAAAAGACTTTCCTATATTGAGTGTTACGCCCCATGGAAAAAGGCTTGTATATCTTGACAATGCCGCTACAACACAAAAGCCAATTGAAGTAATAAAGGCTATGGATAAATATTATGAAGAATTAAACGCCAATGTATACAGAAGCCCCCACTATTTAAGTGTTCTTTCTACACAAGCTTATGAAGAGGCAAGAGAAAGAGTAAAAAAATTTATTAATGCTAAAAGTGTGGAATCTATAGTTTTTACAAGAAATACCACAGAATCCATAAACTTTATAGCATACACGTGGGGAATGAAATATATAAACGAAGGAGACGAAATACTACTTACCATAGCTGAACACCACAGTAATATACTCCCATGGCAGATGGTAGCAGAAGCTAAAGGGGCAAAGCTTAAGTATGTCCATCTTGATGAAAATTTTAGGCTTTCTATGAAAGACTTTAAAGAAAAAATGTCTGAAAAAGTAAAATTAGTTGCTGTGCAGCATATGTCAAATGTTTTGGGAATAATAAATCCTGTGGAGGAGATTACACATATTGCCCACAAATACGGGGCAAAAGTATTAATAGATGGAGCACAAAGTGTACCTCATATGCCTTTTGATGTACAAAAGATAGATTGTGACTTTTTTGCCTTCTCTGGTCACAAGATGTTAGGACCTATGGGGATTGGGGTTTTATATATAAAAGAAGATTTACTTAAAGAGGTACCGCCATTTTTAAGAGGAGGAGAAATGATAGACGAGGTTTATGAGGACCATTCCACATTTGCACCTTCCCCTCTTAAATTTGAAGCAGGTACTCCTAATATAGAGGGAGCGTATGTGCTTATTTCTGCCATAGATTATATAGAAAAAATTGGGTTTACCAATATATATAAACACGAAGGTGAACTTTTGGAGTATGGTCTTCAGAAAATGAAAGAATTAGACTTTGTAAAATTGTATGGCCCCAACGATGCGAAGGAAAGAGGAGGGATAATTTCTTTCAATGTAGAAGGTGTTCATCCTCATGATGTTGCTACAATTCTCGATGAAGAAGGAATTGCTGTAAGAAGTGGACATCACTGTTGCCAGCCCTTAATGAGATACTTAGGCGTTCCTGCAACTGTAAGAGCAAGCTTTTATCTCTACAACGATTTTGAGGATATTGATGCTCTTGTGGAAGGACTAAAAAAAGTCAGGAAGTGGTTTAAATGAGCGATTTAAATCAGCTTTATTCTGAAGTTATAATGGAACACTATGAGAATTCTCCTCACAGAAGAGAGATGAAAGATGCCACTCACAAAGAAAGAGGTCACAATCCTCTTTGTGGTGACGACATTACCCTTTATCTAAAAATGAAGGGTGACATTATAGAAGATGCTTCTTTTACGGGCCATGGATGTGCCATAAGTCAAGCTTCAACTTCTATGATGATAGACCTTATAAAGGGAAAAGACAAAAAAGAGGCCTTAAGGCTTGTGCAAGAATTTATAGACATGATATACAAAAAAGACGTAAATTTAGATGAATTAGGTGATGCACAAGTACTGCAAGGAGTATCTGACTTTCCTGCCCGTGTAAAATGTGCATTACTGGCATGGAAGACACTTCAGGAAATTTTGTAAAGAGAGAAAAGCTCAAAATGGGCTTTTCTTTTTTGTTTTATGGTTTACTATTTATTAAATAAATTTAGACAAAATCATTAAAAATTTTTTAAAAGTTAAGAAGGAAAAATGGGAATTAATGTAGAATTATATACACGTAAAACCAATATATCCATATCTTCACTGGAATAAATTTATGAGGTGTTATTATGAGAATTACTTTGGAATTTGTGGGAGAAAAAAATTTAGTATTGCCAATTCATTATAATTATGTAGTTCAGGGCTTTTTGTATGACCTAATGGGAGATAGTGATTTTGCAGCTTTTTTACATGATGAAGGGTTTCAATATGAAAAAAGAAAATTTAAATTATTTACTTTTTCAAGAATTGAAGGAGAGTTCAAGATTTTAACAAACTCTAAAGGGCAGAAAAAAATAAGCATAAAATCTCCTTTTAAATTTACTGTTGCCTCTCCTTTAGATGAATTTATATTTGATATTTCAAAAAATGCGTTAAAGAAGGAGTATTGCCATTTTAATGGTCAAAAATTTATTTTGAATTCACTCAATATAGACAATCCTCCTGTTTTTAAAAATAAAGCAAGGATAAAATTTATTTCTCCAGTTGTTATGTATACTACTTTAAAGGATGGTGATATAAAATATACTTATTATTATTCACCTTGGGATGAAAAATTTTCTCCTCTTTTACTTAATAATCTGCTTAAAAAGTATGAATTAGTATACAAAATAAAAGCGAAAGATCCATATTTTAAGCTTTATCCTTTATCAGAAAAAGAAGACAGAAGGTATTCAAAGATGATTAAATACAAAAATGTGTATGTGAAGGGATGGATGGGTATATACGACGTAGAAAGCAGTCCTGAATTATTAGAACTTGCTTACTATACAGGTTTGGGCGCAAAAAACTCCCAAGGATTTGGGTGTTTTGAGATAATTGGGTGAAAGAAAGGAGGGAGAGAGGATGAATTTGCCTTTAATTACTGCAGCAATTGGTGCACAGTTTAGAGACGATATAGATGTTCTCGATTCTCGCATCAAATCTATAAAGCTAGAAGAAGACGAGAAAGATAGAGCTTATAACATTTTTATGACCTTTAATTTGGATGAGGATAAACTACTATTTGATGATCCTCTACTCTATAATGAAAGACATACTAGGGAATTTAAGTATTTTGGCAACAATTCAGGTTCTTCGTTACAAACTTATGTAGTTAGGGAAGTAAAGGTATTGTATTACCTTTTGGCTGAAGTATGGATGGATTTATATAAGGCATTAGAAAAAGAAAATATGAATAATAGTGAATTATATCAATTATTAAAAGAGCTAGAGGAAAATAAATTTGTTTTTTTAAAAGAAAAGAAAGGGAAAATGTGTATAAATTTTAAGAAACTAATTCTGCCACAAGATATAGAAATAGAAATTAAAAGCGACGATAAGAAAAAAATTTTAGTTAAGGACAAAAAAGACGAAAAGGACCAAACAATGAATTATGAAAATTTCATTAAATATATAAGAGGCGAAGGAAAGAGCAAATATAAATATGTTTTAGTAGTGCCACGCATAATAAAAGATGGCAACGAAATAATAGTTTCTAAACATCCTGATTATATTGAGTTAATTAAACGCTTAAATAAAATTGGCGAAGGAACATCAGATAACTCTATTGAGACTGTTGAAACAGCACAAAAACGCGTTTGTTATATTTGTGGGAACAGCAAAGTTGGGGCATCAAGTTCTAAAACGTCAAAGTTTTCTAGAAGTGGGATAAATAAATTTTTTACTATTACGACCAAAAATTCCGCTCGATTTCTTGAAAGTACTATTGACAATTATGATGATGTGTATTCATTTTGCGACGAATGTTATCAAAATTTACTTATTGGTGAAAAGGTAATAGAAGAGAAATTTAAAGGAAATATTGCTGGAGAAAGTGCTTATATACTTCCTGAAAGTATGATGGGAGAGTTTAATTTTAATTATATTTCTAAAATTAAAGAGCATGTTGATTTTGCTTTTAACGTCAACGATTCTTTAAATTGGTTAAAAAGTGTAGAGGCAGAAGCTATAATAGATCAGAAAAATCCTTACGTAGTAAATTTTATCATATATCGTACAGATGGAAGATCTGTTGAACTTTTAGATGCTTTTGAAGATATTCCTTTTTCTCGCTTTGTTAAACTAAATGAGTTATTTAAAGAAAAAGTAAAAAAAATCAAACCACATCTTGAGTACTTTTCATTGAGTAGTATTTATCACATTATACCTGTTAGGAAAGTAAAAGTAAATCAAAAAGAAAAACAAATTGACATTGGGAGAGTACTTACTCTTTATAAATCTATTTTATCTGATTATCAGGTAGAAAGAGAAACTATTTATAGTTATGCATCTGAAGCATTAGATAAGGGGATATGGCAACTATCCAAAGGTAAAATTGACAATTATGAAAACTTGCAATTAACGAAATACATAGGTAAGACGGATTTTTTTATCAAAACTATAATTATGAGTTATATAGTGCTTATGAAAGTTTTACAAGAACTTAAAATAGTTGATAAATACTTTTTTAAAAACCGACAATTTTGGGAAGGTGAGAAATTAATGGATGAAAAAAAAGAATTTCTTTTGGCACAAGTAGAACAAATAGAAGTTTTTTTAGAACAGCAAGGATTTACAGATGAAGAAAAAGCTCTATTTTACCTAGGAACTCTTCTTTATAGAGTAGCTTTAGCACAATTTATAAAAGAGCACAAAACAAAACCTATACTCAAAAAAATCCAATTTCAAGGGATGAACATAAATGAGGTATTAAGGTTGTATGAAGATATAATAGAAAAATTAAGACAGTATGATAAAATGACTTTATTTGCCGAAAATTTAATAAACCGTTTTCATAATTATTTTGGACCTCTTAGAAAGAGATGGCCTCTTAGTGACCAGGCCAATGTATTCTATATTATGGCTGGCTATGCATACATGGTAGGGCAGAAGACACCAGATATAACAAAGGAGGAGGAGTCTGCTGTAGAAAAGGAAAAAATTGCAATGGCGGAATTAGAAAAATTGAGCGAATAGAAGAATAACTGAGTTGATAAAAGTGAAAGAGGAGGAATGGTTAAAATGATAATTAATCAAAATAGCGAGTTTCTTTTTGGATTTGAAGCGGTTATGACAAACCCTAATGGTGATCCAGATCAAGAAAATAAACCACGTATGGATTATGAGACGTCGACAGTATTAGTGAGTGATGAGAGACGAAAAAGGGATGTTAGAGATTTTCTAAAAGCAAAGGGTTTCCAAATTTTTGTTGACACGTTAGCTGATAAAAAGGTTCCAATGGATAAAATGTTTGAATATATTTATGACCAGTGGTTGTCTGATAATGAAAAAGTGGAAACATTTTTAAGTGGACACGATGAAGTTAAGCAATTATGGGATGAATTGGGTTTAAATGAAGTGAAATCTTATGAAGATTTGAAGAAAAAAATAAAGGATAGTAAGAGAAAAGATTATTTGACTCAAGTTAACAATAGTGTTCTTACGCATATTATTAAAACATCTCTTATTGATATAAGACTTTTTGGAAGTGCAATGGCTGTAGAAGATGTAACACGCACTTATGCAGGACCTATACAAATTGCGTGGGGATATTCTTTACATCCCGTGCAACTTGTAAAATCTAATACTATTACATCGATTATGAATGATGACGCTTCTACTTTTGGTAAAAAGCACAAATTACACTATGCATTTATTTGCCATTATGGAACAATCAATAAATTTAGTGCAAAATACACTGGTATGACAGAAGAGGATAGGGAAATTTTCCGCAAATCTCTTGTGCAAGGAATGCTAGCAGACAGATAGTAAGCAAGGACAAATTCCTGCATTTTATTTAGAAATTATATACAAACCTGAATTTGATGGCTTTCTAGGAGACCTACGCCGTTTTTTAGAGACGGGATATAATGAGGAAAAACCAATACGGAGCATAAAAGACATAAAAATTGATTTTAGCAAATTAAGTGAAGTAATAAATCAAATGAAAGAAAAAGGTTATATAGATAAAGTTATTGGGTGGTTTTATCCTTTTATTAAATTAGAACAACTTGTAGGTATACCTGAGTATGAATATATAGACCTATGGGAAGTAATTAAATAAATTTGGAGGGCTAAAGATGAGACTTTTAACTTTTCATCTGCAAGGTAAGGCAGCTCATTTTCGCAGATATCATTCAAATTCTTCTGCACTAACTTATTCTATCCCTCCTCGCACAACGATAATAGGCATGATAGCAGGTCTTTTAGGATTTGAAAGAGATTCGTATTATGAACTCTTTTCACTTGATAAATGTAATATTACGGTAGCGATAAAAAGTCCTATAAAAAAATTAGTGCAAAAGATGAACTTACTAAAAATAGAAGGAATAAATGATTTTAATGGCTCTAAAGGAGTTCATACTCAAACGCCAACAGAGATAATTTTTCCACAAAATTTAAGGAATGGATATATAGACTATCAGGTTTGGTTTTATCATAAAGATAAAAGTATTATGGAGGACTTTAGAAAGCTTATAGCTGGTGGAAATGATTTTTATATTACAAAGGGAATTTCTCTATCACTTGGAGGAGCCCAATATTTAGGTTGGCTAAGGTATGAAGGAGAAATTGAAGGGGAAGAAAAAAATTATGAGGCCAGTATTCCCATTAGTTCTGTGATTCCAATAAAGTATATTAATGACATCGAAATCGGGAGAGATAGCTATAATAAATATTTCTTTGTAAAAGAAGATATTCCTCTTGAATTTGATAAAGATAGACGTTTAACAGAAACAGGAAAAGGAAACATGCTTATAAATTTATTTTCACATCCCATTAAAGCGACAGTTACAAAATATATGGAATTAAGTAATAATGAATATATAACATGGATGGAATAAGTAATTAGCTAAAGTAGCAAAGTGATATATTTTAAGTGGAATTAACAAGAAGGTGTTCTTGAATGGAGTATTATGCTCATTATGATCAAAAACAAAATTTAAAGCAATATTTAAGTGAACATTTACTTGCTGTTAAAAATATTGGTGAAACTAATTTTGTACCGTCTGTTTCCTTTCAAGAAATAAGTAATAGTGAATTAAAGGAGTTAATAAAAAATATATTATTTTTCCACGACTTTGGCAAATATACAACATATTTTCAAAATTATTTGGTCAAAAATATCCATAATAAGTATAAAGAACATGCGCATATTTCTGCTTGTATAGCTTATCTATGGATTAAAAAATATCTTTTTAACGAAAAAGAAAATATTACAAAATTAATTTGGGCATTTTTAGCTTATGTTGTTATACTTAGACATCATATGAGTTTAGAAATAAATACATCTTTTGATAATGAGAAATGGGGAAAGCTTGAAGTACAGGTTGCAGATCTTCGTGAAAATATTGATGCAATAGTTGCTGATTTAAATGATAGATGGCCAGTGGAACGAGAGGAAATTTTAGAAATTTTAAAAGTAAATGAACTTAAAGAGGAAACATTATTCATTTATATGCCTCAATATATATCAAACAGATTTAAAAATGAGGAGTGGTATTTTGCCTCAATATATCTTTTTTCTTTACTAATTGATTCAGATAAATTGGATTCAGGAACTGTTCAAAAAAAGCAAATGTGTTTGGTCGAAGATAAAAGAGTGGAAGATTATATTAAGCAAAAGCATAAAAATGATACACATACAAATTTTGCAAGTGAAAAAAATGAGGCGAGAAAAGATATGATTAGAACTCTTCAGGAACTAACTAGTGAGCAAATAAAAAATCAACACTTTTTTACTATTACGGCACCAACAGGCATTGGTAAAACACTGGCTTCCTTGCAATGTGCTCTTTATCTTCGAAATAGAATAAAGGAAGAAATGAATTATACACCGCGTATTATTACTGCAATCCCTTTTATTAATATAATTGAACAAACTCAAAAAGATTATGAAGCTGTTGTTGGCAATACAGCTCACTTGATTGTACATCATCAATTTGCCGATTTTGGAAATAGATCAAATGGAGATGAAATTATTCCAGTTGAACGTAAATTATTAGAAGTAGAGGCGTGGGAAGGAGATATAATTTTAACTACTTTTGTCCAGTTATTTCAATCATTACTTACAGACCAAAATCGCTTGTTAAAAAAAATTAACAAATTAGCAGGTAGTATCGTAATTTTAGATGAGATTCAATCAATTCCTGATGAATATATGCCACTTATTGGAGCAGTATTGAGAAAACTGGCTCAGTTTTATGGTACTCGTTTTATTTTAATGACAGCTACTCAACCAAAAATACTACAGCTTTGTGATATGTTATTGAATGAAAAGAAAGAAGAACCTATAGAGCTTTTAAAAAACCATGATAAATATTTTAAAAACAAGAAAAGAACAATATTGTTTCCGCTTTTTAAAAATGAATTTAATGATGGTAATGAATTTGTAGAATTTTTTATGAAAATATGGCAACAAAACCAGTCAGCTCTTATCGTTGTTAATACTATAAAACGAAGCATTGAAATTTTTAATCTTTTGAGGGAAAAACAGCAAAAATATAAAGAAATCAATGATAATATAAAAATTTACTATTTATCAACCAATATTATTCCAAAACAGAGAGAAAAAGTAATTAAAAAAATTAAAAAAAATCTTGAGAATAAAGAGCCTGTAATATTAGTTTCAACTCAAACTATTGAAGCGGGTGTAGATTTGGACTTTGATATTGGATTTAGAGATCTTGCACCTTTGGAATCCATTATCCAAACAGCAGGACGCGTTAACCGAGAAGGGAAAAAAGGAGAAGGAGCACCACTTTATATTTTGAAAATTGATAGAGATTACGAAAAGGTATATCATCTTCACCATATAGATCGCGTTAAAAAATTATTGGCAGATAAAGAATGTATATGGGAATCTGAATATAAAGAACTGGTTGAAAAATACTACGAGGAACTTATTAAATCAGGTGTATCTGATAAGTCGCAAAAAATTTGGGAGGAAGGAATTATAGGCTTAGATTTTACAAAATTAAAGGAATTTGAACTCATTAAAAATATAGGTGAAGTAGTTGATGTTTTTGTAGAAATTGATGACGAGGCAAGTGTATTATTGGATGCATATGAAGATATAAAACGAGGAGCCTGTGGTTCAGAAACTTTATGTAGAATATTCCCTACGGAATGTAAAAATTCAGGTATAGAACCTACATTTTTTAAAAAAAGAGCATTATTACAACTACTACTAAAAAAATGAGAAAATATATAATACAAATCTGTATAAATCGCGCTTTGAAAAATCCTCCTATAAAATTTAGTGCTCGGAATGGTATAGAAGCTAATTTTTACTGGATTCCCAAGAATCAAGTTGAAGAGTATTATGATTTTGAAACAGGTTTTATTGACGAAACGGCGGCTGTATATATTTATTAAATTAATAATTTAATTTTTACAGATTGATTTTTTGTCGTCGATGCCCAATAGTGCAAAAACGCCTGGAGATCGACGACATTTTTATTTTTTTGATTTTTAGAAAGTAATTGATTTTATTGGACAATATGGTATAATAAAGCCAAGATACTTGACAAGAAAGATATAAAGAAAAAATTTTTTCTCCTCTTTTTATGCGCCTTTTAACGTGTTTTTAGCCTACCTATAAGGAATTGAAACTTTGCAGTATTCTGTGGAGTTTTTCTAGTTGTTCCGGGTTTTTAGCCTACCTATAAGGAATTGAAACTTTTGATGCTTCGCCAATATTTTCGATGAATTCTGTGTTTTTAGCCTACCTATAAGGAATTGAAACTTATAATTTTAAATATAAAAAGATTAAGGGGGTATCGTTTTTAGCCTACCTATAAGGAATTGAAACAATTTTAATTCTTTTGCAGGTTTAGGATTGTGAATAGTTTTTAGCCTACCTATAAGGAATTGAAACCATTAAATGCAGCTTCAACAGGAGCTGGGAGTGTGTGTTTTTAGCCTACCTATAAGGAATTGAAACATCTATTCCAATCACTAAAAAACTGGCCGTAAAGAGGTTTTTAGCCTACCTATAAGGAATTGAAACTTGTTTCGGTTTCTGCAGATTCGCTGGAAGAGCTCGGTTTTTAGCCTACCTATAAGGAATTGAAACTATCAATAGCATCTTTACTACCAGCTACTGCATCGAGTTTTTAGCCTACCTATAAGGAATTGAAACTCATATGTGGCCTTTATTTTTTCTAAAAGTGTAATCAGTTTTTAGCCTACCTATAAGGAATTGAAACCAGCTTGATGCAGACATTTATATTGAAGACGATCCCGGTTTTTAGCCTACCTATAAGGAATTGAAACTTTTGTTGAGGTATTTCCACTGTTGTATTTAATAAAGTTTTTAGCCTACCTATAAGGAATTGAAACCGTGTGAGTATTACATCACAGCTGTCTTTCAATAAGGTTTTTAGCCTACCTATAAGGAATTGAAACATTATTTTTTTAAGTAATTCCTGCTTTACTTTTATTGTTTGTTATTGTCAATAAAAATTCCCCACTTATGGGAAAGATTTTTCCCCACCTAAGGTAAAAAATTAATCAGCTATTATCTTCATTACTTTAGTTTATTCTTTTTTAGAGTTTTCTTCTGACATAGATTTAATAACTCCTTCTCTCTGTTTCATTCTGTAACTTTCGCCTTTAATTACAACAAAGTGACAGTGATGAACAAATCTATCTAGTATAGCAGTTGCTAATACTGGATCGTAAAAGATTCTAGCCCATTCTTCGAAAACTTTATTTGATGTTATTATTACAGAGCCTTTTTCATATCTTTTTGATATTATTTCATAAAAGTCATCTACACTATTTTGATTAAGTTTCTTAAGTCCTAATTCGTCTAATATGAGAAGGTCTGGACTCGTATAATATCTTAATTTCTGCCCAAAGGAGTTATCTGCTCTTGACATATATAATTCTTCTAGCATTTCATTTACTGTGGTAAAGAGTACTTTATATCCTTGTGATATTGCCTTTAAACCAAGTGCTATTGATAAATGGCTTTTACCTGTTCCCGGCGGGCCTATAAAGGCCACATTCTCTTTCTTGCGGACAAATTCACAGGTCGCCAGGTTATATATAAATCTTTTATTTATGGATGGTTGATAGTTAAAATTATATTCTTCAAGTGTTTTATGCTGTGGAAATCTTGCTTTGTTAACTCTTTTGATATTACTGTTATTCTGTCTATTTAATACTTCATCATTGATTAACATCTCAAAGAATTCCATGTATGATAAACTGTTTTTAAGTGCTTCTTCATTTCTTGACTCGAGTGTTTTAATAATACCTGATAGCTTTAAATCCTTTAACCGGGAAGTTAATAAATCATTCATTTTTTAATTCTCCTAAATTTATGAGTTTGTTGTATTCATAAAGTTCCCTTGAAACATAGGTCTTGTCTTGATTTATATAACTCGTATTTGTGTCTATTGGAAGGTCTATTATTCCTTTTTCACATATTTTCTTTATAATTTTATAGCTGTAGGCATTATATGAAATGGCTCTTAAACATGCATTGTTTATTACTTCGTCACTATAATGCTTTCTTAATGATAATATGCCTGAAATAGCCCTATAGTCATACTTTTTAAGATTGCCCTGCTGTATGAAGTTTTCAAAGAACACATTGGCATGTATACCTATTTCTTTCATTTCTTCTTTTTGCCTTGACAAAATGTCTTTGCTTGATATATTCTTACTGTAAGGATAATGTTCATTATTTGTTATGTATCTCCCTTTATCCTCTGTGCATACTGGATGAAGGGCTATTTCTTTTTCTTTAAAGTATATTTTGATTAGTCCGTTTGCGATTATAGCATCAACTTCTTGCCCTATGTAAGCATATGGTACTGAATAATAATTACCATTATAGGATATGTGGCAGTTTGTGTTAACTATACATTTAACAGAGTTTGATAAGATAAAATCCTCTGTTGGAAGGGGCAATAGTTTTTCTTTTTCAATTGACTTGAAAACTTCCAATGGAACTTTTTTGGTTGTACCATGTATTCTTACATTAGCAATGGTATCAAGCCATAACCTCGAAAAGTTAACAGCTTCGTCGATATTTTCAAAGTCTCTGCTTTTGAAACAATTATCCTTTACATAATCGACATTTGATTCTACCTTGCCTTTATCTGTTGGCGTTCTAACCCTACATGGCTGTGGCCAGAATCCATAGTGTGCTGCAAAGGCTGCATAATTTTTTTGGACAGTGGGCTCGTAAAAGTCTGCTTCTAATATTGCTGCTTTTAAGTTGTCTATTTTTACTGTTTGGGGAACACCTCCAAAATATCTGAATGCATTTTTATGGCAGTCAATAAATGTTTTTACTGCTTGGTTAAATACGACATCACAATACATATACCTTGAATAGCTTAGTGTCATTACAAAAACCCATGCTTTTTTATGCTTCCCGTTAACTTTAATGGTACCAATATATCCAAAGTCAACTTGTGCTTCTTCTCCTGGAAGAGTATTTAGTACCATGTATGGTGTTTGGGTTGGTTTTTTAATTTTGCTTATATATTTTTTTACTGTGTCATAACTTCCTGTATATCCAAAGTCTCTTTGCATATCTTGGAATATACGCATGGCACTTAAGTCTTTTGATGCCTGAATATTTATATATTCTTTATACGGATCTAATATTGAGGCTGTTGGTTTTCTTTCTATAGTTCCCCCTTCATCAATTTTTTTAAGAATGTTTCTTACAGTTTTTCTGTCAATTTTTAATATCTGGGCAATTTGTGTTTTGTTATAACCTCTTTTAAAAAGTGTTTTAATTGTTGTATGCATATCTACCCCCAACATTGCAATTTCCTCCTCTGTAGTTTTATTTTTATTTTAAACTACAGAGGGTATTTTCTCAATCTTACTGGGGAAAAATCTTTCCCTTTTTCGGGTAATTTTATTTTACCACTAACAATTGTTTTTAGCCTACCTATAAGGAATTGAAACCATGTTTCTCTTGAATAGTTATAGTAAGATCTCCTTCGTTTTTAGCCTACCTATAAGGAATTGAAACTTTTGGGAGACCATGAGTTGGTAAATTGTCATTTCTCAAATTAATTTAGCCCAAAACCGATAAAATTTTTCAGATTAAATAATCTTGTGATAAAATTAATGCTAAAGGAATTTAAAAAAATTTTTTCAGATTCCTTTAGCATTAATTTTAATTGGAGAGGTTACTTATGCAAATAATTTTCCATGTTGATAACATTGAAGAATATTTACATAAAGGTAAAGATTACAATTTTCCTGACCCACCAGATAGATGTCCTTATCCCGATTGCAAGTGTAGAGTAAAACTAAAAAAGCACGGGTTTTATTACCGTTACTATTTAGATGGACCTAACTGTATAAAAATAGCCATAAGAAGATATATATGTCCTGTGTGTAAAAGAACTCTTTCCTACCTTCCTGATTTCTGTCTTCCCCATTTTCAGTATTCTTTCAATATGATTGTAAAGTCTTTAAAAGAGACACTTACAAGAGAAAAAACTCTCAGTTCTTTCATAAGTGACTTAAAAAGAAACTTTCCCACCATACTATTTTCAAGACAGCATATATATTTTTACACCAAAAGGATAATGAATAATTTAAGTTTTATCATATACGGATTAAGGCAAATAGACCCTTACATAAAGTTATCTGAGACTGACTCACAAAGAGAGAGGGCCAGAGAGATTTTGGACATAATAAACATTGTACCACTCTTCTCCCAACGGTTTTATGCTCATTGCCAAAAATCATTTCTGGCCTCTCTCACATAATTTTAGCATTAAACCCGAAAGATTTAAATAAAAATTTTGATTTTTTCTTAGCAACATAACTTTTTCCTTTAATGTCCCCCAGGTATGAGCTAAAATTACGATTAAGAAATCAAAAAAGTGAAGGGGGAACATATAAATGCTTGATGAAAAAGCGAGAGAAGCTATAGCATTAAAGAGATTTTCACTGATAAGTCCGGTGCTAAACGGACAGGTAAAAAATCAGAAAGAATATTTTGATGCTCTTTCCGATAAACCTATTGAGATACCTTATCTTGGAATGAGAAGATATACTCCCAAGACACTTAGAGGGTGGCTATATCAGTATTTAAGAGGCGGTATAGAAGCGTTAAAGCTGGGTTATCGAAGCGACAGAGGCAAATACAGAAAGATAGACTTTGAACTTTCAGAGAAAATAAAGCAAAAGAAGCTTGAACATCCTGAAATGCCAAACAAACTTCTTTATGAGACATTGATAGGAGAGGGAATAATATCACCGGATAAAGTATCCCTTTCGACATTCTATAGGTTTTTGAAAAACATTCCTGTAAAATCTTTAGATAAAGAAAAAGAGGGTAAAACAAAGAGGTTTTCCCATGAATACATCAATGAACTGTGGCAAACTGATGTCATGTATGGGCCATATATTAAAGAAGGTAAAACAAAAAGGCAAACGTACCTTATTGCATATATAGATGATGCTTCCAGGCTGTGTACCTATGCTCGCTTTTACTATACCCAGAATTTTTTAGCTTTAAGAGACTCATTTAAAGAAGCAGTGCTAAGAAGGGGAATACCCAAAATGCTCTACACTGACAATGGAAAGATATATAGAAGCACTCAATTGGATTATATCTGTGCTTCACTAGGTACATCTCTTATTCATGCTGAGCCCTTTTCACCTCATTCAAAAGGGAAAGTAGAAAGATTCTTTCATACGGTGAGAATGAGATTTTTAAGCACAATAGATCCTACATCCATAAAGAGTATAGATGAGCTTAATATGATGTTTTTTAAATGGTTGGAGGAGGATTACAACCGAAAAGAACACAGCAGTATTGGCATGAGTCCTTTAGATTTTTTCATGTCTCAAATATCAAGGGTAAATATGTGTGGTGACATAGATATGTTGAATGAATGTTTTCTCATAAGAGTAAATCGTAAAGTAAACAAAGATGCTACACTTAAAGTGGAAAATATACTTTATGAAACAGAAGAAAAGTTTAAAGGTATGCGCTTAGAAGTCAGATATGACCCGCAGTGGCTTAAGGATAATACACCCCTTTTACTTTTTCATGAAGGCAAAAAAGTAGGGGAAGCGTATAAGGTAAATTTTCATGATAATGCTAAAATTCCTGTAGAATATATCGAAGACAGAAAGGTTGTAAGCGAAAATGAAGATACTGTGGATTTTGCGGCAAAACCTAATTCCCCAGTAATATCCTTTAATGATATCATTGATTAAAAAAAGAGGTGTTTACAATGTTTACCCAATATTTTGGAATGAAATTTAATCCATTTTCTAAAGAGATAAGTGTAAACGACCTTTACATAAGTGAAGACATTGCTGAATTAAATGCCAGGCTAAAATATTTACAAGAAACAAGGGGTATAGGACTTGTTGTTGGGGAGGCCGATTCAGGCAAATCTACCGCATTAAGAAGATATGCTGAAAGCCTCAATCGTTCTACATTTAAACCATGTTACTTTGCCCTTTCTACACTCACAGTGAGAGAATTCTATCAAGCATTGGCTATGATTTTAGGCGAAACACCTTCATACAAAAAAGTAACGCTCTTTCACCAGATACAAAGAGCGATAACAGAACTTTATTACAGCCAGAAGATAACTCCTGTCATAATATTAGATGAAATACAACTGGTTTCTAATGATGTTCTTGAAGATTTGAGAATAATATTTAACTTTAATATGGATTCTCAAAACCCGTATATATTGATACTTTCAGGACAACCACACATAAGAAACAAACTAGCCTTGAATGTAAACAGTGCACTAAGGCAAAGAATTTCTATAAAGTATGTAATGCAAGGGCTAAAAAAAGAAGAAATTCAAGATTATATAAAAACAAGAATGAAAATAGCCGGAATGGTGGATGATATATTTACACCATCAGCATATGAGGCAATATATTCTCTAACAAAAGGGCTCCCAAGGATAATAAATAACCTGGTAACAGCTTCTTTACTCTATGCGTATTCTAAAAGGCTAAGAGAAATAGATGAAGAAGTAATATACCAGGCACAAAATGAAATCAGTTTATGAGAGTAGTAGCTTTCGCTACTCTCATTTTTTATTATACCTCAATTAATTCAAATTGCCAATAACAGATATTAACATATTTTAGCGGTAATGCTCTTAAAAAGTGAAAAAAATTTTTAATCAGGCTGTAATAATTTGAGAAAAAATATTTTTATGCACTTAAAAAATGCCATTATAATTTGAAAATCTTTGGAGATTTAATTTGAGAATTGACAGTAAATGCCTACATGTGTTTTTAGCCTACCTATAAGGAATTGAAACTTATTATCTTGTGACACAAAGACAGTATAAAACTAAAGTTTTTAGCCTACCTATAAGGAATTGAAACAATATACCTCTTTGAAATTCCAATCTACTGAAATGTATGTTTTTAGCCTACCTATAAGGAATTGAAACAAGAAAGCTGCTGAGGAATTACAAAAGATAAAGGAGTTTTTAGCCTACCTATAAGGAATTGAAACGGACCATGCTGGAGTCCAATTTCTCCATAAATCTGATACGTTTTTAGCCTACCTATAAGGAATTGAAACATCGGTGTGCCTTCTATTTGAAATTCTTCCGGAAATTGTTTTTAGCCTACCTATAAGGAATTGAAACTGTCGTCTTTAAATGCTAAAAAAATTAAAGAAGCGTAGTTTTTAGCCTACCTATAAGGAATTGAAACAATAGAATATGCGAAGAAATATCTACGTTAAATTTATTGTTTTTAGCCTACCTATCCTGAAAATAGTGTTTCTCAAAAAGGCAACAAAAAACTAAACCCATACCAATGTAAAAATATGGGATAAATAAATGGTTAATAAAGTTAAATTAAAAGTTAAGGCACTGCAGATTCGACCGTGACCTTAAGACCTAAAGACTCTAGCTTTTTTAAAGATTGACGAATAATCATATTACGCTTTTTCTCTTCATAATAAGTAGGACCTAATTTAATATATGGTTGCTTTTGCTTGAGAATATGATAAACTATAATTAAAATGCTATGTGCCACTGCAACTGCTGCACGGTTTGCTCCTCTTCGAGCAGCGATGCGGTGGTACTGACTTGAGAGATAAGTATCTTTTGCCCTTGAGGCAGCTCTGGCAGCTTCAATAAGAGAGCTTCGCAATTTTTGGTTACATTTTCGAGTTCTTGCAGACTTTTGTTTACCAGCACTTTCATTATGACCTGGACACAACCCTGCCCAAGAACACAAATGGGCAGCAGAGGGGAACTGTTCCATATTCGTGCCGATTTCGGCTATTATTTGTTCCGCAGTTCTTCTTCCGACTCCAGGGATTGTATCCAGCAGTGCCAGGTCTTTTTCAAATCGGGCTCAAAGCACCAAGGTAAGAACGACCTTTTTTCACCAGCCGCTGTACTGATTATATCATCAAAAAAGGACATTTTCATCCTCTGCTGGTGCCGCATTTGCGGCATGAGAGTCTATAATGAATTGAAACTTATCTCCGTAGATTATGGTGTGTTTGTTGTCAAAGTGTTTTTGCCTACATGCGATGAATTGTATAAATAATTTAATAAAATTTTTTAATTAAATTATTTATTGCGAATAATTGTAGTACAAAGTAATTTAAATTTCGGCTAATTTTAAATAAGAAATTAATAAGATATGAAGGTGATTTAAGTGTATGATACTTATTCATCGCTGGAGGAGCTTATTGAGGATTTGAGTAAGGTGGGGGAAATAGGGTTTGAGTATGGAGGAAAAGATTATTCACTTTTGTATTATGACAAAATCTATATTTGCGAATATAATAAGCCAGAAACAGAAAAAAAGTATGATACAATCGAGGAATTTTTAAATGAATTCAAAATTGACGATATACCGATTAAAGAATTGGCTGCAAAAATTAATGTATTTGCCCATTAAACTTTTTAAATAGTCTTAAAAGGTATATTATGATTTTTTATATTTATAAAAAAGTTAATTTATGCAAATATTTATAAAATTGAAATTTAATCTATAGGTGATACTATGGAATTTGAGGTTACAGGGGCATTGGTGCAAAGCTATACCATTTGTAAAAGGCAAGTTTGGCTTATGGCACATCAGATAGTGCCTGACCAAGAACATCCTTATATTGAAATAGGTAGGCTTATTGATGAAAATTCTTATCAAAGGGATAGAAAAAAGATTCATTTTGAAAATGTGGTATTAGACCTCGTGCGAATGGAGAAAGATAATATTTTAATTGGCGAGGTAAAGAAAAGTTCTAAAGCAGCTGAAAGTGCTAAAATGCAACTTTTATTTTATCTTTACAAGTTAAAGCAAAGCGGAATAACTGCAAAAGGGCAACTTTTTTTTCCAGAAGAAAGGAAGAGGGAAGTAGTAGAACTTACACCAGAATTTGAAATAGAAGTTATAAAGGCAATTGAAGAAATTAAAGATATAGTGCATAAAGAAAAGCCACCTACTTTTATAAAAATTCCATATTGTAAAAATTGCGGGTATAAGGAGTTTTGTATGTCATGAAAAAAACGATTTATATTTTTTCAGATGGGGAATTGAAAAGGAAAGATAATACTCTATTTTTTGAAGGAGAAAATGGAAGAAAATTTATACCAGTAGAAAATACTTCTGAAATAATGGTTTTTGGAGAAGTAAGCCTTAACAAAAGACTTTTTGAGTTTTTAACACAATCAGAGATTATACTTCATTTTTTCAATCATTATGGATATTATGTAGGGTCTTATTATCCAAGAGAACATTTAAACTCAGGCTATATGATATTAAGACAAGCTGAGTACTATAATGATGGAAGTAAAAGGCTTTATCTTGCTCAAAAATTTGTCGAAGGAGC
The DNA here is from genome assembly GCF_000806225.2 of Thermoanaerobacter sp. YS13. Taxonomy (NCBI): domain Bacteria; kingdom Bacillati; phylum Bacillota; class Clostridia; order Thermoanaerobacterales; family Thermoanaerobacteraceae; genus Thermoanaerobacter; species Thermoanaerobacter sp. YS13. The sequence continues at coordinate 579,647 of NZ_JOOI01000002.1, forward strand.
TTACAAGAATATAAAGCAAGTTTTGAAATATTATTCAAATAGAGGCAAAGATTTGGAAGATGTCATTTACTCCATAGAAAAATTAGGGGAGAGCGTTGATTTAACTTCTACAATAAATGAATTAATGGCAATAGAAGGTAATATTAGGGAATATTATTATAAGGCTTTTGATGAGATAATTCAAAACCCAGATTTTAAGTTTGACTTTAGAAGCAAAAGACCACCTCAAAATTTTTTGAATACATTGATAAGCTTTGGAAATTCTTTGATGTATACGACAACTTTAAGTGAAATATACAAAACCCATTTAGACCCGAGAATAGGTTTTTTGCATGCGACTAATTTTAGACGTTTTTCTTTAAATCTTGATGTTTCAGAGATTTTTAAGCCTATCATTGTAGATATGACTATATTTACCTTGCTTAGCAAAAAATGGTTACTAAAGAAGACTTTGAAGAAGATGCAGAAGGATTATTACTCAAAGAAAAAGGGAAAAAAGTATTTGTGCAGGAATTTGAAGATAAACTTGCTACAACTATTAAACACAGGAATCTTTCTAACAATGTTTCTTATAGAAGACTTATAAGGTTAGAGCTGTATAAATTGGAAAAACACTTGATTGAAGAAGAACAGTACAAGCCTTTTATTCACAATGGTAAATTTAGGTGATAAGATATGTTTTTAATTTTAGTATACGATGTAAATGAAAAAAGGATCAATAAAGTCTTAAAAACTTGCAGAAAATACCTTCACTGGGTTCAAAATTCTGTTTTAGAAGGCGAAATATCAGAAGCCAATCTTAAAAAACTAAAAATAGAGCTTTCAAGAATAATAGACAAAGACGAAGATTCAGTTATTTTTTATATTTTACGGACTACCAAATATTCTGAAAGAGAAATCCTTGGGCTTAGAAAAGGTGGAGAAGACATAATTATATAAAATTTACATTTCAAAGCAAATAAAGACAAAAATTTAACAAAGCAGGAATTGACTATTTTATGTCGAATTTAATAATTATGAACATTATTTTAAAATGCACTGCACAAAAGGAGTGATATAATGGAGCTTACAAAGCCAATAAAAATAGGCAATTTAAATTTAAAAAATCGGGTAGTAATGGCGCCTGTTAAAACTGGTTATGCTACACTAGAGGGACAGGTTACAGAGGAGCTAATTCAATATTATGTCAATAGAGCAAAAGGGGGGGTAGGTTTAATTGTTTTAGAATCAGCATATGTAGACCTTTCAGGGAAAGAAATTCCGCGTCAATTAGGTATTTATGATGATTCAATGGTAGAGGGGCTTCGCCACCTTATTACCCCCCTACAGGGGGCTGGTAGCAAAGTCGCAGTCTACATCAATCATGCGGGGCGGATAGCAAATCCAATGGTAACTAAATTACCCCTTATCGCACCTTCTCCAATAGCTTGCCCAACTATTGGAGTTGAACCACAAGGAATACCTCATGAGGACATAAAGAAATGGCAAAATACTTACGTAAAATCTGCTGTCAGAGCTTATAAAGCTGGTGCAGATGCATTAGAAATACAATTTGGACATGGTTATCTCATTCACCAGTTTTTGTCACCTCATACTAATAAAAGAGAGGACGAATACGGTGGCAGTTTTGAGAATAGAATTCGCTTTGGGATAGAAATATTAGATGAAATAAAGAAAGAGATAGGTGTTGATTTTCCAATTATTGTACGCATTAGTGCTGATGAATTTGTGCCGGGAGGTTGGGCATTAGAGGATGCAATCCGTCTGGCTAAAATATTAGAAGATAAAGGTGTTGCTGCTATTGATGTTTCTTTAGGAAGTAGCTGTGAGTCTGGTGCTATTACATTACAAACTTTGGGAACGCAAAAAGGATTGGCATGGGAATTTGCTTCAAAGATAAAAGAACAGGTCAATATTCCTGTTATCGCTGTTGGACGAATCAATACGCCAGAATTGGCAGAAGAAATATTGGTATCAGGCAGAGCTGATTTAGTTGCTCTTGGACGTCCTTTGGTGGCTGATCCGCTATTTGTAGAAAAGGCTATCTCAGGACGCAGCAAGGAAATACGCCGTTGTGCTGCTTGTCACCAAGGCTGTTTAGATGAATTAAGAGCAGGACGCCGTTTTGGCTGTAATTTCAACCCATCAGTTGGCAAGGAGGAGGAAATCGAAATACAAAAAGCATCTCAACCTGGAAAGAAAGTATTTATCATTGGTGCTGGACTTGCAGGCTTGGAAGCAGCTTATACTGCTGCTGCAAGAGGACATAAAGTATACATTTATGAGGAAAAAGGGGAGATAGGAGGTCAAGTTTTGCCCGGTTCTGTTCCTCCTCACAAAGAAGAATTGAAAAGTATCGTGGAATACTATAAAGATGTACTTCCAAAGGTTGGTATCACTTTAAATCTTAATCATAAAGTTACAGCAGAAGAAATAGCAAAATGGGAGGCTGACGAAGTCGTCTTTGCGACAGGAGGACAGCCAATTGTACCACCTATTCCCGGACTTAAAGAATACGGCTTTTTGACAGCTGTGGAAGTATTAAGAGGAGAAAAACAAGCAGGCGATAAAGTTGCTGTAATTGGTGGCGGCTTAATAGGCATGGAAACTGCTGATTATCTCTCAGAACAAGGCAAAAAAGTTATGGTTATAGAACTTTTGGAGGAAGTAGCAAGAGACATGGGAGTTTTTGAGAAGATTCTCATTATGAAACGATTAAAAGAACGAGGTGTTGAAATTTATGTAAAAACTCGTCTAAAAGAAGTAGGAAAGGCGCTTTTGGTGGAGACACCTGAAGGGGAAAAAGAGCTTCCGCTTCCCGATACTATAGTTTTAGCTGTGGGTTTAAAACCGGATCCTTCTCTTTACGAAGAGGTCAGTAAGTTTTTACCACAAGAAAAACTTCATATTATAGGGGATGCTAGAGAAGTAAGAAAGATTGTCCACGCTATTTCTGAAGGACGTAATTTAGGCCTTTCCCTATAAGAGGGGTTATTCCCCTCTTATATTTTTTTTAAATTATCAACTTATCCACAAATATATGTGAATATGTTGATAATTTAATGTTGAAAGTCTTTCTGTTAGAATTATGAGGAATTTTTAAGCTATGAAAAATTTGCACACAGATCGAATGTGAATAATTACTTTTCCTTTAAAAAGAAAATTTCTTCACTTGCCTTAGAAAAATTGTTATAATTAATTGTGATAGCAAAAGAAAGGGGGATACCCGCAATGCGGGTATATGAGCTATGAAGTTTTGTTCTTTGAGGTCAGGAAGTAGCGGAAATGCTATTTACATAAATCATAAAGATATACATATACTTGTTGATGCGGGTTTAAGCGGTAGAACAATTGAAAAAGCATTATTTAACATAGGCATAAACCCTAAAAGTCTATCTGCCATTCTTATAACTCATGAGCATAAGGATCATATTATCGGAGCCGGGGTACTTTCAAGGAGATACAATATACCTATATATGCCAATAAAGCCACATGGGAGGTAATGGAGAAAGATATAAAAGAAATTTCCGAAAAAAATAAACTCTATTTTACCACAGGAGAAGAATTTGAAATTGGGGATGTAAAAATAATGCCCTTTAAAAAGTCTCATGATGCCATGGAACCGGTAGGTTTTTCCTTTAAATGTGGCGATAAAAAAATTTCCATTGCTACTGATTTAGGTTATATGACAAAAGGTGTTGCAAATCATCTTATAGGTTCAGATGTAGTACTTTTAGAAGCAAACCATGATATAGAAATGCTTATGAATGGTTCATATCCTTGGCCTCTTAAAAAAAGAATTTTATCTAATTTAGGTCATCTTTCTAATGATGCAGCTGCAGATGCTCTCATGAAGCTGTTTAAAATGAAAGCTATAGGGATAGCCTTTTTAGGCCATTTAAGCCAGAATAACAACAGGCCAGAGCTTGCTTTTGCTACTGTAACGAATATGCTTAAAAAATCAGGAGTTAAATTTGAGGTGCGCATGGCATTGAGAAATATTGAAAGTGATGTGTTGGAAATATAAAAAATGAAAAATGCGGCAAAGTTTCGTACTTTGCCGCATTTTTAATATTGTTGTTACCCTTCTGATGTTTTGGCCAGTATACTATGATGTCTTCCATAACCGAAATAAATGAAAAGTCCTATTATAAGCCATACAATGAGCCTTACCCATGTCTCCCACGGGAGAGATACCATAAGTGAAAGTACAAAGGCTATTGCCAAAAGGGGTGTCCATGGTACACCTGGGGCTTTAAATTTTCTTGGTAAATCTGGTTGTTTATATCTCAATACTATTACACCGATAGAAGTGAGTATGAAAGCCAACATAGTTCCTATATTTACAAGTTCTGCGATTATGTTAATTGGTAAAAATCCTGCTACTAACATAGTTACAATTCCTATAAGATATATAGCCAGAGAAGGTGTTCTAAATCTTGGATGAACTTTTGAGAAAACAGGTGGCAAAAGTCCATCACGAGACATAGCAAAGATTATTCTTGTAGATCCGTAGAACATAACAAGTAAAACTGTTGTGATACCTACAATAGCACCTAATGAAACAAGTCCTCTTGCCCAGTTTAGACCTATCAAGTTTAGAGCTTTTGCAACAGGGGCTGGATCATTTAACTCTGTATATGAAACAACACCTGTCAAAATTGCTGAAACAGTGATGTACAAAAGGGTGCTTATTCCAAGAGATCCCAAAATCCCAATAGGCATATCTTTGGCTGGATTTTTTGTTTCTTCAGCAGCTGTAGAAACGGCATCAAAACCTATATATGCGAAAAAGATAATTGCAGCGCCGTGGAATATTCCTTGCCATCCATAAGGCATAAAAGGATGCCAATTAACTGGTTTTACATGCCATGCAGCGACAAAGATAAAGAAAAGAACAACAAATACTTTAAAGGCAACGCCAATATTATTAACCGTAGCGGTTTCTCTTACCCCAATGTAGTTTAGGATTGCGATGACAAGAAGAATTCCTATTGCTGGAAGATTAATAAGTCCTCCCGCTGCTTGCCATGCAGAGTTGGCTGCCCAGCCAGGTATATTTATTCCTACACTTGCCATGAGATTGGTAAAATAGCCAGACCAACCTAAAGCAATAGCTGGAAGAGAAAAAACATACTCAAGTATTAAGTCCCATCCTATTATCCAAGCTATAAATTCTCCCATTGCAATATAAGTATAGTTATAGGTAGAACCTGCAATTGGGAATATTGACGCTAATTCAGCGTATGAAATTGCTGCGAAAGCACAAGCCAATCCAGCTATAATAAAAGAAAGCACAATTGCAGGACCTGCTTTTTCGGCAGCGGCAACACCAGTAATAACAAATATACCCGTACCTATGATTGCACCCAATCCTAATGCAATTAAATCAATGGCAGTTAAAGTTTTCTTTAATTTGTATTCAGCAGCTTCTGTTTCTGATAATACCATATCTAAAGTTTTCTTTCTAAACAGATTTGAACTTGCCATTTAATAGCAACCCCCTTTTAAAAATTTGCTTATTTAGTTACAAAATTTTAATAAGTCAGAAGTTTATCCCCCCTCCTTCAAAAAAATAAACTTCCACCTTCTCCTTCATCGTATTAGTTAAAAAATAGATAATGATGAAGGTAAAAATGCAAAATGTTGATAAATTAATGGGTTGAAATAGTTTTACAAATAATATATTCGACGTTTTTTTAAAAAATCCTTCTTTTACTTAAAAAAATTGTGTCATGTTAATTGTTAAAAATACACACTATTGAATAAATATACTAATTAGTAATGGTAAAGTGAAATATATTGGACAAAATATATTTTAAAAATAATGCTTTTAGTGAATATTTATGATTAAAATTATTTGCATGGGTTAGATGAATACATAGACAATAGGTTAATTTTTTGTTTAGTAAACGTAAACTGCTATTGATTTTTATAATTTAATGTGATAAAATGTATTCCATATATGGAATGATGTTTATTCTATGAGAACAATGGGAGGTGGAATTTGTGGGAGAAGACAGTAAACTTTATATAATAAGGGAGGAGATCCTTTCAGACTCTCTTAAAAAAACTTTAAAAGTGAAAGAATTATTAGAATCAGGTAGAGTGAAAACTATCAATGAAGCAGTAAAACAAGTAGGCATATCTCGCAGTGCTTTTTACAAGTATAGAGATTATGTCTTTCCCTTTTCTAAGTTTAGTAAAGGAAAAATCATAACTTTATCTATGGTGTTAGACCATATGCCAGGAGTGCTTTCTTCTATTTTGGATGTGGTAGCAAATGCGAGGGGAAATGTTGTCACCATAAATCAAAGTATGCCTTCTATGGGGGTGGCCAGTGTAACTATTTCTATTGATACTCAGTACATGGAAATAAGTTTGGAAAATTTCCTTGAGAAATTATCCAGTCAAAACGGAGTTAGGAAAATAGAAATTTTGGGAGAATGAGAGGGATTGAGGATGAAGATAGGACTAATGGGCCTTGGCACAGTTGGAACAGGTGTAGTTCATTTAATCAACCAAAACGGTAAAAATATTGAAAAAAAGATAGGGGAAAAAATCGAGATAAAGAAAATACTTGTGAAAGACCCTAATAAAAAGAGGACACCCCTTGCAGAAGGGAAAATAACTTTTGATGCAAATGCCATTTTAGAAGATGAAGAAATAGATGTAGTGGTAGAAGTGATGGGGAAAGAACATCCTGCTTTAGAATATATCATAAAAGCTCTCAAAAAAGGTAAGCATGTTGTCACTGCAAACAAAGAAGTCATAGCAGTTCACGGTAAAGAGCTAATAAAACTTGCGACAGAAAATAAAGTAAGTCTTCTCTATGAAGCATCAGTCGGTGGTGGTATTCCCATCATCAGACCATTAAAACAATGTCTTGCAGCAAATAAAATATACGAAATCAAAGGAATATTAAACGGAACTACAAATTATATATTAACAGAAATGAAAGAAAAAGGTTTGGACTTTGAAGAAGTTTTAAAAGATGCTCAGCAAAAAGGTTATGCAGAGATAGACCCGACAGATGATGTTGAAGGTTTTGATGCGGCACGAAAACTTGCTATACTATGCACTTTAGCATTTGACAAATTTATTTTGCCTGAAAAAATTTACACAAAAGGCATAAAGTCTATTTCTAAATCTGACATAAAATATGCAGAAGAATTAGGGTACAATGTAAAACTTATAGCTTATGCAAAAATTGACGAAAAAGAGCGATTAGAAGCATGGGTACATCCTGTCATGATAAAAAAAGACAATCCTTTAAGCGGCGTAAATGGAGTCTTCAACGCTATTTTAGTTGATGGAAATGCAGTAGGGGAAGTTATGTTTTATGGGCAAGGTGCGGGTATGATGCCTACTGCCAGTGCAGTTGTTGCGGACATAATGGATGTAAAAAACCATATTGTTATTCAAAATGGGTGCGAAGATGCAAACCTTCTTCCTATTGTGGATACTGTATCCAAATATTATATAAGGCTCATAGCCTTTGATAAACCTGGCGTAATGAGCAAAATTACTGGTATATTAGGAGACAAGGGAATAAGCCTTTTGTCAGTAGTGCAGAAAGGGGTTTTGGGAGATACTGCGGAGATTGTGTTGATCACTCATATTGCGAATACAGGTAAAGTATTTGAAGCCCTGGAGAAAATACAAAATCTGAGGGAAGTAGAAAGTATAGAAAGTGTCATAAGAGTAGAGGGGGAATAGTCAATGGGGTGGGAAGGCCTAATAAAAGCTTATAGAGAGTTTATGCCTAAAATAAAAGAGGAAAATATAGTTACCTTAAAAGAAGGTAATACACCTATTTATGAAGCTACCAATCTTCAAAAACTTTTTCCAGGCATAAAAATATATCTGAAATACGAAGGGCTAAACCCAACAGGTTCTTTTAAAGACAGGGGTATGACTGTAGCCGTGTCGCAGGCAAAAGAAGAGGGTTCTAATGCGGTTGTGTGCGCTTCAACAGGGAATACTTCTGCTTCTGCAGCTGCCTATGCAGCAAAGGCAGGGCTCAAGAGCATTGTACTTATACCCGGAGGCAAAATTGCTTTAGGAAAGCTTGCTCAAGCCATTGCTTATGGTGCTAAGGTTATTGCCATAGATGGAAACTTTGATGATGCTTTGAGGTTAGTTAGAGAGATTTCAAAAAAATTTCCCATAACGCTGGTGAATTCTATAAATCCTTATAGATTAGAAGGACAAAAGACAGCTTCTTTTGAAATATGTGACGAACTTAAAGATGCTCCTTCCTATGTTGCGCTTCCTGTGGGGAATGCAGGGAATATAACAGCTTATTGGATGGGTTTTAAAGAATATTATAATGCCAAAAGAATAACGACGCTTCCTAAAATGTTAGGTTTTCAAGCAGCTGGGGCTGCACCTATAGTTGAAAACAGAGTAATTGAAAACCCTGATACTATTGCAACAGCGATACGAATAGGTAACCCTGCCAGCTGGGAAAAGGCTGTCGCTGCGAGGGATGAGTCGGGTGGACTCATTGACAAAGTTACAGATGAAGAAATACTGGAGGCTTATGCGCTTTTAGCCAAGAAGGAAGGTATTTTTGCAGAGCCTGCTTCAGCAGCTTCTATTGCAGGAGTTATTAAGAAATACAAGGAAGGATTTTTTAAAGAAGGAGAATCTGTTGTTTGTGTTTTGACGGGAAATGGATTAAAGGATCCAGATACTGCTGTTAAATTAGGTGGCGAGATAAAAACGATAGAGGCAAATCTAAAAGCATTGGAGGAAATTTTATATGGAGAATGACATGGTGCACGTGAGAATTCCCGCTTCTTCGGCAAATTTGGGACCAGGCTTTGACTGCATAGGAGTGGCACTAAATATGTATACAGAAATTTCTATGGGATTTATAGAAGAAGGACTCTTGATAGAGGTTTCAGGAGAGGACTATAAAGAAATAGAAACGACTGAAGATAATCTTGTCTATAAAGCGGCTAAAAAAGTTTTTGAAAAAACTGAGACGCAATATGAAGGATTAAAAATAGAGATAAAAAATGGTATTCCGATAGGTAGTGGTCTTGGAAGTAGTGCGGCAGCAATAATTGGCGGAATGCTAGCAGCAAATGAACTTGCAGGGAGTATTTTAACACATGAGGAAATTTTAGACCTTGCGGCTTCTATGGAAGGACACGCTGATAATGTAGGCCCTGCTCTAAATGGGGGGCTGAATGTAACAGTTTTTGACGGTAATACTACTTATTATATAAAAAAAGAGTTAGGAGAAGAATTAAAATTTATTGCCTTTACTCCCAAAAAACTTTTAAAAACAGAAATTGCAAGAAATATATTGCCCCAAAAAATAGATTTTAAAGATGCTGTATTCAATACAGGTAGGTCTTCTCTTTTGACAGCTGCTTTGTTTAGTAGAAGGTACGATTTGTTAAAGATTGCCTCTCAAGATATGCTCCATCAAAAATATCGCTCTAAACTTATACCTGAAATGTATGCCTGTTTTGAAAAAGCTTTAGAAGCAGGTGCTTATTCTGTTTTTTTAAGTGGAGCAGGCCCCACAATTATGGCTATTTGTTCGGAAGATAAAGTAGATAAAGTAATAGAAAGAGTGGGAAGTGTGTATACTGGCATGGAAATAGATTATAGAGTATACAAACTTCATTGTGAAAATAACGGTGCTCAAGTTTCAAAGGTTTCTCTATCAGTATAGGGAAACCTTTGAAATTTTATTATGTGATAAATTTTTATGATTAACCAATGTGATATAATTAAACTGTAGTAGCGAAGAAATTATAACTTAATATATTAGAAATGGAGGTATATATTGTGAAAAAAATTTTGGCGCTAATTTTGACATTTTTAATCGCTGCAAGTCTTGCTTTTACTGTTCCAGTACATGTTTTTGCTGAATCTTCAACGCAAACCACGACAGATCAACAACTATATGATAACCTTGCAGACATTGGTTCTATAATGAAGTATATAACAGATAATTATATTGGAGATGTGACGTACAATCAACTCAAAGAAGCAGCTTTAAAAGGAATTTTTTCAAGCCTTGATGAATATAGTACATATTTTACAAAAGAGGAGTTTAAAGATTTTACCAAAAATACTTCTGGAACTTTCAGTGGGACAGGAATGGTCTTGACTGAAAAGGACGGAAAAATTGTTGTAACTTCTGTTTTAGAAGGTTCACCTGCTGAAAAAGCTGGAATCAAAAGTGGTTATATTATAAAAGCGGTAAACGACAAAAGCGTTGAGGGAATGAATATAAATGACGTAGTAAACATGATAATTGGGGATGAAGGTACAAAAGTAAAGGTCACTTTTGACGTAGGAGGGTCAATAAAAGAATTTGAACTTACCAGACAAATAATTCGTGTCAATCCAGTTTCTTATAAAATAATCGATGGAATTGGATACATAAAAATACAAGAATTCAATGAAAATACCACATCTAATATAGCAAATGCCCTCACGTATATGGATAATAACGATATAAATAAAATCGTCCTTGATTTAAGAGATAATCCCGGTGGACTCCTTACAGAGGCGGTAAGCGTTGCAAACTTTTTTGTTCCAAAAGGAGTTGTATTGACTGTAGAGAGAAAAAAAGGAGAAGATGAAATATATTATTCTTATCTCAATAATCCTAAGTATAAATTAGCAGTTTTAATTAACGGCAATACTGCTTCTGCAGCTGAAATATTAGCAGGGGCTATACAGGATACCAAAGCAGGTATATTAGTGGGGGAAAAATCTTTTGGAAAAGGAACTGTCCAATCAGTAGTGCCATTGCCAGATGGAAGTGGTTTTAAGCTTACAATTGCAATGTATAAACTCCCTTCAGGCAGATATATTGACAAACAAGGCTTGAAGCCAGATATATATGTGGTAAATACTCAATATCCTCCTTCAATTAAATTTAATGGAATATTGAAGGCAGGTGCCAGAGGAAATGATGTAAAAATTTTACAGAAGAATTTAAATATATTGAAGTTTAATGCGGGCCCAGAAGATGGTATTTTTGGACCTAAAACGGCGAATGCTGTAAAACAACTGCAAGAGAAAGCGGGATTAACTTCGACAGGGGTTTTTGATAAAAACACATACGATGCAATGGTTAAAATGCTTGAAGAATTAAATAATAAGGATATTCAATTAGATAAGGCAATAGAAGTATTAAAGAAAATATAAAATTTAAAAATACTTAAATTTTATAAAAGCGTTTTCTAGCCACATGCAAAGCATGTGGTTTTTTAACTTTATGAGATGAATAATTTCTTGCAAAAAGCATGTTTTATAAATAAAAAATTTTATTTTCCCAAAGAAGGAAAAATGTAATTTATGTAGAATAATATTGAATATGAAATTTATATAACATTAAATATTAATCGTACAAATAACCAAACAAAAGATTAGTATATTATATTTTAAATAAAATGTCTCAAATTCAACAATAATTACAAATTTTATTTATAATTATTAAACTTATGCAATCTAAGGGCTTATTACCTTAGATTATAGATATTTCATAAAGGGGGGTGAAGGAGAGAAAATTGCATTTTTTTGTCGAAACATAAGGAAGATGAAAAACAAGGGGGTTAAGATTTTATGGGCAAAAGGTTTTTAGTTTTTCTAATTGCATTTACATTGGTATTCAGTGTTTTTAGCTCTTTTGGTTATTCTCAGCAAATACCATCATCAGATAACCCAAAACTTACTTTAGATTCGCTAAAAATCGATTATAATCTTCTAAAACAAATTGCTAAAGATAATTTTAAAGAAACTGCTAAACCCTATCAAAGCAAGTCAAAAATTGTAGAGCAATTTGGAGAAGAAATACAAAATTTAAGAGATGGTTCCAAGCAAGAGATTGAAAAATATAATCCTGATGAAACCGTACGAGTTATTGTGCAATTAGAAAAGGATAGTCTTGCTTCATTTGCATTAAAGTCTAACAAGACTCTCAAAACTTTGACGCAAAATGAAAAAACGACTGTTTTAAACAAAATTACTCAAGAACAAACTCAATTAAAAAGCGTATTGAGCAAAAATTTCAATTTTAAAACAAGACATACATATAAAACCGTTTTAAATGGCATAAGTGGCGAGGTAAAAGTTAAAGACATAGAAAAAATTAAAACATTGCCTGGAGTACAAGATGTAAAAATTGCAAATGAGTATTTCCTTGACATGACAACAGCAATCTATTCAACAAATGCACCAACCGTGTGGAATGACTTGGGATATAAAGGTGAAGGAATGGTTGTTGCAATAGTAGATACAGGAATAGATTATAGGCACCAAGATATGAAAATAACAGATAGTTCCAGAGCAAAATTGACTCAAGCAAAAGTACAGGAAATAGCAAATACAACAGGTCTTCCTTATAAATATTTTACAGATAAAGTACCTGTTGGTTGGAACTGGGCAGACAACAATGATCAAATTATAGATATTGGGGCCACACAGTCAATGCACGGGCAACACGTTGCAGGTATAGTTGCAGCAAATGGTAATATTAAAGGGGTTGCACCTGAGGCACAGCTTATAGCTGAAAAGGTATTTTCAAACAATCCTAATTTTGCATCTGCTTTTTCGGACGATATAGTAGCAGGTATTGACCACGCCGTCGCATTTGGTGCAGATGTTATAAACATGAGCTTAGGCTCAACAGCAGGTTTCGTTCGCCCTGATGACCCTGAGCATCTGGCGATAAAAAACGCTGTTGACAATGGCGTAGTAGTTGTTGTTTCAGCTGGTAACTCCAGTTATTCCACGAGTGCAGAATTTTATCCATATGCAATGGATCCAGATATAGGAACTGTCGGCTCGCCTGGCTTGTGGCTTGATGCTATTCAAGTGGCTGCTTCTATAAATCCTGGACTTACAGGAAAAAGCTTTTCTGTAAATCCTGCTCCACAAGGTTTTAATAGAGTAGTATATTCTGTGGGAAGTCCTACAGACCATGACCCTATTGACCCTGCAGATATCTTGAAAGGAGAGTATGAAGTAGTATACTGTGGATTAGGTAGACCCGAGGATTTTCAAGGTAAAGATGTAGTGGGTAAAGTTGCCCTTATTTCAAGAGGATCTATTACATTTAACGCAAAGACGATAAATGCACAAAATGCTGGTGCTATAGCTGCAGTAATTTTCAATAATACTACAGGAACAATTTCAATGGCATTAGGAAAAGGTACGAAAATTCCTTCTGTGTCTATTTTAAGAGATGCAGGTCTTGCAATTAAAGCTTTGTTAGATCAAGGGCAAAAAGTCACAGTAAAATTTGATGGTGCTATAGGAACAAATAATTTAGGAGTTCCTCCGGGAGACAATGTAACGGACTTTTCATCCTGGGGGGTTACACCAAGCTTTGACTTTAAACCGGAAATAATGGCACCTGGCGGCGGAATATATTCAACACTTAATAAAGATTCTTACGGTTTGATGAGCGGTACATCTATGTCATCACCTCATGTGGCAGGTGCAATGGCGTTAATTGCTGAAGCTCTTAAAGATAAAGTATCTAAGGGTGAATTGACCTTCAAAGATGGCAGAGACTTTGTTGAAATGGCTAAAATAATGGCTATGAATACAGCCAAAGTTATAATTGATACAAATAACAATGCTGCTCCTTATGGGGGGCAAAGGAATCCACATCCTTATTCACCGAGACAACAAGGTGCAGGTATGATTCAAATAGATAAGGCAATCAAAACACCTGTGACAATTACAGATACAAATGGAAAAGCAGGTATTGCACTTGGTAGTATTGGAAATAGTGCGACTTTTACCTTGACTCTTAAAAATCATAGTAACAGCGATGTTACGTATACCTTAAGGGACGAGTATGGAGTTTTGACAGATTATGTTCTTTGGGGATTTAACTTTGCTGAAACAACAACCCTTACAGGGGGGACAGTTAAATTTGATAAAGATACTGTGACAGTGCCTGCAAAAGGACAACAGACTGTAGATGTCACACTGATAATTCCTCAAAATGCTCCACAAAATATTTTTGCGGAAGGATTTTTAAGCTTTATTCCAGAAGATAGCAATCTTCCAAAACTAAGCGTACCTTATACAGCTTTTTATGGAAGTTGGGATGAACCGAGAATTATAGATTCACCTCTTTGGGAAGATGACACTTATTATGGACTTACAGGTGTGGCCGGAGTTATAAACAATGAATTATATTTCTTAGGGAACCTTGGGAGCAAGACGCCTGATCCATCTACAATTGCCATATCTCCTAATAACGATGGTGTATTTGACTTTGTGCAGCCAGTGCTTTCATTTATGAGAAATGCAAGAGAATTTAAAGTAAGTGTTGTAGATGAGAAAGGAAGTGTAATAAGAGAAATATCCCAAGAGGAATATTTAAGAAAGAATGTAGCGGAGACATCCAAAGCTCAGATTTCTGATTCTTGGATATGGAATGGCAAAGCATTTAACCCTGCAACAGGACAATTTGAAGTAGTTCCTGATGGGCAATATTATATGCGCTTTGAATCTAAGATAGATTATCCAAATGCAAGGACACAAGTTCTTGAAATGCCTGTTAAAGTTGACACAATGCCTCCTGATGTTTTGCTAAATGTGGACTATATTGATCAAAATGGATACTTAAAGGCAGACTATATTTCCAAGGGAAAAGCAACAGTGGCGTGGGCAGGTAGTGATAAAGGTTCGGGTATAGAGTCCTATATAATTTTTACAGGGAAGATTGACCCTGTGACAGGCAATGTCACAAATATTGAAACAAAATCACTGCCAAGTGCTGCCGTTTCAGCAGAAGTTGACCTTACAAACCGCTATACATTTATAGCTGTACTTGGTGTAGACTATGCAGGAAATATTTCTGATATAACACCAAAAAATGAATGTATTGCATTTAACCCAGAAATAAAAGACAATTTTGGACCTGTAATTACTGTAAAAGAACCTCAAGTAGCACAAATATTTAATACAAGAGATATTGTTGTTTCAGGAACCATAGAAGATGAGACGACATTTATGGGTGAACTCTATATTAATGATGAAAAAATAACGGTCAATCCAGACAATACTTTTTCAACGATAATACATTTTTACAGTGATGGAAAGAAAGAGATAAAATTCCTTGCATTTGATAATTTGTATGACCCAAATGACCCATCAACATATGAACACAAGACAGAATTTGCAATACCCATTTATATAGACGTTACAAACCCCGGAATTACTTTAAATGTAGATAATTTCAAAGGCTTTATCTCACCTGAGGGAGTAAATCTTACAGTAGCAGGCAGTGTATATGATACAGGATTTGGATACCAATTGTTTATCAATGGCAACAATATACTTAACAAAGAAGCTGATGATTACACAACATTTAATGATAACTTTACTGCCAGAGTACCTCTTAACGTGGGAAATAATATCATTTCGATAAGTACAGTAGATGTGGCGACAAATAAATCCGAAGCTACAGTAGCTGCAAATGTATATACTTCAGATACACAAAATTACGTTACGATAACCTACAATGGAACACAAAAGACAATACAGCTTGAAAAAGTCATGCTTGACTCACTTAATGCTAATCCAAATCCACTTTATATACCAATTGGGGAAACAGGCAAAATAACCATTAATGCAATATACACAGATGGTACAACAAAAGATATAACAGATAAAGCAGTATTTGAATCTGTATATGGGGACATTGCAAAAGTAGAGGGTAATGGAATTGTAGTTGGAGTGAATCCGGGTGAGACTACAATAACTGCCACATATGATAATAAATCTGTTGATATAAAAGTTGTAGTTTCAGAAGCTGTACCATTGTATATAAGTGTTGACCCGCCATCTATAACAGTTCCAGCAGGCAAGATGGTGCCCATTGCAGTTTATAATCATTTTTCAGATGGAACTAAGATAGATGTGACTAAAGATGCTAAAATTATAATTGATAATCCTAAAATTGCTCAATACATTAATGGAGTAGTAAAAGGGCTAGTAAAAGGTAGTACAGTACTTACAGCAGTTTATAATACTAATTCGCTTAATGTTCCAGTTGCAGTAACAGATCCAATACTTGAAAATATAACAGCACAACCACCTTCCATTGAAATAAAAGTGGGAGAAACTACACAAATAAAAGTTACAGCAAACTATTCTGATGGAACAACAAAAGACGTGACAAAAGATGCTACCTATACATCCAAAGATTCAAGTATTGCTACAGTAAACCAAGGGCTTGTTAAAGGGGTTAAAGCAGGCAGTACCACAATTGAAATAAGTTATGGCGACAAAACTGCATCTGTCAATGTTACAGTAAAAGAAGTACCTTCTTCTGGTGGAGGTGGTGGTGGTATTACACCTATTGTTCCACCAGTGGCCCCACCTGCAGGCACTGAAGAGACAACGAAACCATCTCAGGAAGTATCACAAGGCAAAATAGTTGTAGAAAATAACACAACAACACTTACAATAGACGAAAACAAAATAGCAAAAGACATAAAAGACACATCAAAGAAAGAAATACAATTTGACTTAACAAATATAGGAACTACACCTCAAAAAGCATTAGAAATACCTGTAACTGTATTTAATTTAATAGCAGAGAACAACAAAAACGTAGTAGTAAAATCAGACGAAGTAGCCCTTCAATTTGATGCAAAAACTTTACCAGTATCACAAGAAGCAATTGACCTCATAAACAAAGCAGGAACAATAAAACTTAACATACACAACAAAGGCGAAATAACTGCATCATCTTTCGAGCCAATAACAAGCGCCTATGACATAACAATAAAAGCAGGAGACAAAGACATAAAAATAGGGTCACCAGTAAAAATGACATTTAACATAAAAGGTGGAAAAGACATAAGAAAAGCAGGAGTATACTACTTAAACGAGAAGACAAATCAATGGGAATACGTAGGAGGAAAAATTGACAAAGGAACAAACACAATAACCTTTGAAGCCAAACACTTCTCAACATATGGAGTCTTTGAATACAACAAAGAATTCAAAGACGTAACAAAAGACAATTGGGCATATGACGTAGTAAATGTACTTGCATCAAGGCATATAATAAAAGGGATAGACAGTGAAACATTTTTACCGAACGCCAAAATAACAAGAGCAGAATTTGCAGCATTAATGATAAGGGCATTAGGAATAGAAGAAGAGCCATACAAAGGAGAATTCAATGACGTAAAAGAAGGAACATGGTATGCTAACGCAATAGAAGCAGCATACAAAGCAGGGATAATGTTAGGAGACGGCAAGAATATGAGGCCGGATGACCCAATAACAAGAGAAGAGATGACAGCAGTAATAATGAGGGTATACGGAAAGCTTGCAGAGTACAAAGAGGACAGCATAGGCAATACCACTTTCAGTGATAACAACAAGATAAGCGAATGGGCAAAGAATGTAGTAGCGAATGCAGTAAAACTTGGAATAGTAAGAGGATATGAAGATAACACTTTCAAGCCAAAAGACAACGCTACAAGAGCAGAGGCAGCAGCTATGCTTTACAGAATTTTAGAGAAAACAGGAAATATATAATAATAACTATATTTACAACTTAGGGAATATTCGCTTTAGTAGACATTGCTATATATTTAAATACAGCTTATAAGTGAGTTTACGGAATCCTTTTGCTCCATGGGATTCCGTAAACTTTTATTGTAAAGGTCTCGATTTTCATTCCTTGAGTTATGGTACTAAGCTTTAAAGATATTTTTTGGCAAATTAAACTATAACTTTCTTACCTGGTATTGGAAAATCTTGAAAACTTCTTTTATAACGTGAATGAACTTTTGCGGATTTGATCACAGAAAGGACATTTTAATAAATTCATCCGTCTAATAATCTTCTTTTCTAATATTTTTCTATATTATTTAAGTAATAGAGCTTTTGAAGTTTTAAACATTGAAAATTTTGGGCTACTTCAAGACTATATTTTATTAATAATGTTTACAATATTAAGTAAACGTATAAAATACTGAGGAAATAGAAGTAATCCCGCAAGGATGCAAACAAAACTGTCCTAAATCAATATTGAAGATTAAAAAGAGGGTTTATATAATTATATTAGAAATTGTCTGACATCTGATGTATCATATAAATTACAAAAGATTTAGGAATATTATATTTTAAATTATTAAAAGACAAAATAAAACAGTAAAAAAGTTATATTGAGAAGAACAAAATAAAGGAATTACATTTTAAATTCTGGCAGCTCTACATTTTTCCCCAACGAAAAAATGTAAGTTAACAATTGAATAAAAGAGAAATTGAAGTTATAGAATAATTATCATCATAGAAATTAAGGATAGTTTAAAAATATATGTAAAAAATTGGAGACGTGGATATAGATTACGAAGAATCTATACAATACCCTAAAAGAGAGAATGAGAGAGAGCATAAAAAAGCTGAATAAATTCAGATAAAAAATAAAATTGAAATTATTGTTAAAAAATGGGGCATTATCTTGAACAATGGAGATGGAGTTGTTTAACGCTGATTTTCATAGGAGTTTCTCTATTTTTATAACTTGGTTCTTTATAAAAGATTCGACGAAAGTGGAGGAATTCCTTTGAAAATATATAGCAGAATCCCTCAATCCATAAGGATTTTGGGATTCTGCAAAGACCTAAAAATATAATTAATTAGGAGGGAAAATATGGAGCGGATTAAAAAAATTGTTTCACTGCTTTTAATTGTTGCTATAGTATTTTTTCAACTACCAATAATAGCCCAAGCAGAGAATAGTATTAGCAGCACAGTAGTTGCAACAGTTGTTGATATTCAAAAATATGGAAATCTTGTGATGGATGTTAAACCTAAAGCTCTTTACGATGCGGGATTCGAATTAGGTGATATTCTTAAGGTTACGGTGAATGATAATATAATCGAAATGCCTTTCTGTACATCTTATAGTGATGTAGATGTAGGAAACCCTTTAGTACGTGATGACCAGACAAATAATTTGCTTATAATAGCAATTAACATGGGTAACTTTGCTGCTAAATACAATGTCAAAGTTGGTGATAAAGTATCCTTCTCATTAGCAGAAAAAGGGGGATACCTTGCCCAATATCAAATCCATAAATTGACGCGCACAAATGTACGTTCTGACTATGCAACTGACTCTATATTTGCTAATTTCCGGAGCATTGCTACTACTGGAATTAAGCCGGGTATTTTATACAGAAGTAGTAGTCCGATAGATAATGAGATAGGTCGTGCAGCTTATGCAGAGAGACTTGCTGAGGCTGTTGGAATAAACACAGTGATTAATACTTCTGATTCAGATGAAGAAATTAAAAATTATTTATCATTAGATGGAGATAGTGCTAGTTATTACAAATCACTTTATGATAATGGCAAAGTTATAGCTCTAAATATGGGAGTCGATTTCTCAGCAAAAGATTTTGAGCAAAAATTAGCTGAAGGACTTCGTTTCATGATAAATAACGATGGGCCTTATCTCATTCACTGTGTGGAAGGCAAAGACCGTACAGGTTTTGTATCTGCAGTACTAGAAGCTTTAATGGGAGCGACATTAGATGAAATAATTGCTGATTACATGATTTCTTATGAAAACTATTATGGAGTTAAAGAGAATAGTGAACAATATAAAACAATAGCTAATAGTACGATAGTGCCAGAGTTAACTACAATTGTTTGTGGTCTGCCGAAGGGAAGCGATATTTCAAAGGTTGATCTTGCAACAGCTGCAGAAAATTATCTTAAAAAAATTGGTTTAACTTCGGATGAAATTGCAGCTATTAAAGCAAAACTTTCAGGTAATCCCATCTATAAAACTCCAAATGTGTCAGGAGTGGTTATGAAAATAGACAAATATGGACATCCAGTTACCAATATAACAATTGATGATTTTAATAAATTAGGATTTAAATTTGGTGATATGGTAACAGTTGTATTTGATAACGGTTTTGTACTTGAGGCACCTTACTTAGATGGTTACTTTGTAAGCATTGGTGACCCTGTCGTTATTGCATATCCTGGAGATACTTATATAACAATAGCTCTTAACTACGTAAAACTAGATACAATCGCTCATGTAAAAGCAGGAGACAAATTTGCAATTATGCTTAGCCAACCAAAAGGCTATCTTGCCCAATACGAGGCCAATAAATTAACGAGGACCAATAACCGTGCAGACTATTCCTCAGATGAGGTATTTGCAAACTTCCGCAATATTGCAGTCGGTAATATTGCCAAAGGTATACTTTATCGTAGTTCCAGTCCAATAAACAATGTCCTTGGACGTGCTCCATATGCATGCAAACTCATGAAGGAAGCTAACATAAATACGGTTATTAATCTTTCTGATTCACCTCAGGAGATTAATACTTACCTTGCAAAAAATCTGTGTCCATACTATGCAGATCTTTATAAAGAAGGGCATGTTATAGCTCTGAATATGGGACTTGATGTTACAAGCGATGATTTTAAAGTAAAGCTTGTTAAGGGTCTTGAATTTATGGCAGAAAACAAAGGACCTTATCTTATACATTGTACAGAAGGGAAAGACCGTACAGGTATTGTGGCAGCATTACTTGAAGCTTTAATGGGTGCATCAAAGGACGAGATTGTTGATGACTATATGCAAAGTTTTACCGACTTTTATGGTGTTCAGAAAGGGACTGAAAAATACAATTTAATTGCTCAGCAAAATATACTTAAGATACTTAAAATTATTGCAAAAGCTGATAATTTAGATAAAGTGGACCTTGCAGCATCTGCATACAATTACCTTATTTCGGCAGGTATGACACCTGAACAAATTAATATGCTAAAAGTTAATCTTTCAACACCAGTGCAAGAGAAAACAAAAGTACCTTCGACTTCACAACCAGAACCACAAAAAACATCGACAACAACTTACAATTACGGAATTGTCACAGCATCAACACTCAATGTGAGAGAAGGCGCAGGGCTTGGATATAAGGTAATAGGAGTGCTTCCTGCAGGTAAAGTTGTTACACTGCTTGAAGAAGTAAATGGATGGTATAAGATTGACTACAATGGAAAGACAGGATATATTTACAGCAAGTATGTTGCTGCAACTCCGAATCCATCAAATGTTGTTGTGCTAAAGGCTGTTAAGGTCACTGCTAAGAGTGGACTAAATGTAAGAGTAAACAATTCTATCAATGCAAGAAAGATAGGAGCAGTGCCATACGGAACGAAGCTTAAAGTGGTTGGAGAGTACAACGGATGGTATCAAGTACTCTACAAGGGCGGATTTGGCTATGTATATGGGAAATATACAAAATAATCTAAAGGGAGTGGTTTTCCACTCCCTTTAGATTATAACAAAATGCCAGGGAATCGTTATAACAAAAAGGACTTCTTTATTTGGAATTTTGAAAGAAATTTTAGCTAAATACATACGTTTCTGTTTTCTGATTTCTGACGTAGAAAAAAGAAACTTAACTTTTGCTTTGTTAACAGACTTATGATGCGCCATAATGGGCGCTTTTTTTATTCTAATTGTTGTGAATGATTTTTAATAATTTTTATTTTTTAGATAAGATATTTTCATTTTTGCCTATCAGTAATCGATATTTTTTTAACAATGTCTACTTTGCGTGGACAAATGTATTTTTTACTATTGCATTTTTTACTTTATTGATTTATCATATTAAATATATATCTAGTAACAGGGAGTGATAAGATGAAAGAAATGTTATTGATGACACCGGGGCCTACAATGGTACCGAAAGAGGTAAAAAAAGTAGCTGGTGCACAGCCATTACACCATAGAACAGAAGAATTTTATGAATTATTTTCTAATCTCAATAAAAATTTAAAAGAAATATTTAAAACTAAAAATGAAGTTATAACTTTGACCTCATCAGGAACGGGTGGAATGGAAGCTGTCATTGCGAATCTTTTTTCCATTGGTGATAAAGTATTAGTAGCCAGTATAGGTTATTTCGGAGAAAGATTTTATGATATAGCAAAAGCTTATGGCCTTGATGCAGAACTTTATGATTTTGGTTGGGGAAAGGCGGTAGACCTTAACGTATTAGAGGACAAATTAAGAAATGGTAATTACAAAGCTCTTTTAGTTACTCATAATGAAACTTCTACAGGTGTTACAAATAATGTAAAAGAAATTGCAAAAATTGCTAATAGGTACGGCGTGGTAGTCATCGTTGATGCTGTGAGTTCTTTAGGTGGCATACCACTTGAAATGGACGAATGGGGTATTGATGCAGTAATAACCTGTTCTCAAAAATGCCTTATGTCGCCTCCTGGATTGAGCTTTGTCGCTTTAAGTGAAAGAGCATGGAAAATAGCGGAAACTTCTAATCTTCCAAAATATTATTTTAACTTGAAAAAAGCAAAAGAAGGAGTTTTAAAACCCAATCCTGATACTCCTGCTACTCCTGCTGTCTCTACAATAATGGCTGTAGCAAAAGCGACAAATATAATTTTGGAATTGGGACTGGATAATGTATACAAAAGGCAAGCTAACTATGGGAAAAGAGTAAGAGAATACATAAAAAACCTCGACATGGAATTGCTGCCAGAAGAAAACATAGCTTCTGATTTAATAACTGCTATAAAAGTTCCTGAAAAGTACAAAGCATCAGAGATTATAAATCACATGAAGGAAAAACATGGAATATTGATAACAGGAGGACAAGGACCTTTAAAAGGTAAAATCATAAGAATAGGTCACATGGGTTATGTTACTGAAGAAATGCTTACTAAAACTCTTGAAGCGTTGAAAGACGCAATAGAGGGGTAAGGAGGGATATAACTTGAGGATAATTGTCACAGAGAAAATATCAGAAAATGGCATTGAATATCTAAAAAAACACGCTGACGTGGACGTGAAAACTAATATTTCGAGAGATGAGCTTTTAGAAACTATTAAAGATTATGACGCCATTATTGTCAGAAGTGCTACAAAAGTAGATAGAGAACTTATCGAAAAAGGTGAAAAATTAAAAGTCATAGGTCGTGCGGGAAATGGCGTTGACAATATTGATGTAACAGCAGCTACTGAAAAAGGAATTCTTGTTGTAAATACTCCTGCTGGAAATACTGTAGCTGCTGCGGAATTGACCATTGGCCTTATGCTGGCTATAGCCAGAAATATACCGCAGGCATATCACGCTGGTATTAATGGGGATTTTAGAAGAGATAAATTCAAAGGTGTGGAATTGAACGGAAAAACTGTCGGTGTAATAGGATTAGGAAGAATTGGTTCTCTTGTGGCGTCTAGACTTGCAGCATTTAATATGAGAGTAATTGCATATGACCCCTATATGCCAGATGAACGTTTTGAAAAATACGGTGTGGAAAAAGTTACTTTAGATGAATTGCTTCAGCAATCAGACTTTATAACAATTCACCTCCCAAAAACGGAAGAGACCAAAAAGATGCTCAGTGAAAAAGAGTTCAAAAAAATGAAAAAGGGAGTTAGAATAGTAAATGCAGCACGAGGAGGAATCATTGATGAAAAAGCCCTTTACTATGCCATTAAAGAGGGCATTGTAGCGGCAGCAGGATTAGACGTTCTTGAAGTAGAACCCAAATATAATGTAGAACGACAAGATTTTAACAATCCACTTCTTGAACTGCCAAATGTCGTTTTTACGCCTCATATTGGAGCTTCAACTTATGAAGCGCAAGAAAACATAGGTATATCCATTGCGCAAGAAGTAATCTCGGCTTTAAACGGTAATCTGTACGGAAATATAGTAAATTTACCCGGGGTAAAATCCGACGAATTTTCACAGCTCAAACCTTATATGAAATTGGCTGAAGCCATGGGCGCATTTTATTATCAAATAAATGATACTCCTGTTAGATTAGTTGAAGTGATATATAGAGGAGAAATTTCGAAAACTAATACAGATATTGTTACTCTCTATGCTCTTAAAGGCTTTTTAAAGCCTGTATTAGAGGAGGATGTGAGTGTTGTAAATGCAAAATTAAGGGCAAAAGAAATGGGAATAGAAGTTGTAGAGGGTAAAATCGAAGAAATAAACCACTATTCAAGCCTTATCATTCTCAAGATTACAGATACCAATGGCAAAACAACACAATTTGCAGGAACCACATACGGAGAAGAAGTGAGGATTGTAGAGTATATGGGACATAAAGTAAATTTTGAACCTACGGAGTATATGCTATTTGTCAAGAATAAAGACATACCAGGGGTTATAGGTCACATAGGGAATGTGTTAGGAGACTTTGGCATAAACATCTCTACCATGCAAGTAAGCCCAAATAAAAATGATGGAACAGCATTAATGATTGTAAGCACAGACAAAGAAATTCCTGATGAAGCAGTAGAGTCTCTAAATAAATTAAATAGCATAATAAAAGCGAGAGCGGTTAAAGGATTGATATAGAGATATGGATTGTTATCAGAATATTATAAAGATGATATAATGTATGTAAAGTAACTTTTATTAAGGCGGTAAAAATGCAAAATAGTAGCATGATAAAAAAATAAATGAAATTATAGATTCTTTAACGGAGAAGGAAATTGCTGAAGTGATTGACTTTGCTGAGTATCTTAAAGAGAAAAAAAGAAAGAGCTTATAAAAAAATTTAACGATTGGGATAAATCTTTAGAAGTAGAACAAATGGCCCATGAAGAGGAAAAATTGTTAAAAGAAAGCGAGGAAGAATATATAACTTTAGAAGAAGCAAAGAAGGCATTAGGGATAGAGGACAATAAAATAGTAAATGATTGGATTGGATGTTAAATATGATTAAGATTAGTATTCCAGGAGATAAAGATCTTAAGATAAAAAATTTTGTCTTTGATTTTAATGGGATACTTGCTAAAGACGGGATTTTAATTAAAGGAGTATGGATTTATAAATAAATCCCAATCGTCTAAAAGCAACGTTGCAAACATAGAGTAATGTCTATATAAAATTTTTTAACAAAAACATCAATTTAACCCCCTAAAAAATATGTTATTGTGCCGAATATATTATAGTGAGTAATAACAAAAAAATTTAGGGGGTATAACAAATGATAAAAAAAATATTATCAACAATTTTAATTTTCTCTATCACCATTTTCCCTGTTGTTGCATTTGCCGATGATGATGATGACATGGCAAAGACTTTTGCTAACAATGATGTAAGTGCTTATACACAATTAATAGATAACACAACTGTTAACCACAGCGTATACAGTCAATCATCCGATGATACTACAATAACACAACCTTCAAATGTACGATCATCAGATCAAGAAATGATACTTAATGAAAAAGATGAAAATAATGGAGAAAATAATGATGAAAATAATGATTCTGTAACGACACAGGGAAATGATGAAAAAACTGAGAAGATAAACAGCCAAATTCAAAAATTGAAAGAACAATTGCAAGATGCATTAGATAAAAATCAATTTGAAAAAGCCTTAGAAATATCAAATAAAATAAAAGAGCTTGAACAGAAACTTAAAACGCTTAACCAAAATAACAATATGGAATTACAAATTGCAGAACTAAAAGCAAAAGCTATAAATTACTTACAAAATGGACAATTAGATGAGGCAATTAACACAATAACAAAAATTCTTAAGTTACAACATTCTAAAGATGACTATAAAATACTTGGAAAATTATATCATGAGGCTAAAAAAGATAAAAACCCTCATGTTTTTGTAAACGGCAATGAGCTTCAATCAGATGTTAATCCAGTCATCCAGAATGGGAAGACATATATTCCCCTAAGAGCAGTGGCTAATGCCATAGGAGTCGATAACAAGGCAATAAATTGGGATGAACATAGTCAAGCTGTAAGCATTAAAACAGGTAATATAAACATATATATGCCTATAAATACTACCCAAATAATAGTTAATGGACAAACAAAGACAATTGACGCTCCTGCTGTTGAGACCAATGGAAGAGTTATGGTTCCATTAAGAGCAATAAGTCAATTGTTTGGTGAAAATGTAGATTGGTATCAAGAAGGAGAGATTGTAACTGTAGGAGATTAATTTTAAAAATAGATATAAATGTACAAGAGCAAAGCTTAAACGCTTTGCTTTTTTTGAATGTTTTGTTGCAGCAACCAAATATTACATTCTATTCTTCTTAAAAATTTCTTGATATTAGTATAACTTAGTATAATATTTGTAGACACTTTAAGGCAAACAGGTTAAAATAAAAATATAAATAAGAGGGCATAGCCTATATATGGAACTTTTACATGGCTCATAAATTTGAAATTTTAAACAGATTTTACAATATTTGTAGTCACATATATAAAAAGATGTATAGAAAAGACCAATTTGTTAACCGAATTTTGCAATGTTATTTCGGTAGAAAACATGAAAGTGTAAAAGAGCATAAGAGAAAGAGGGTAAAATAACTCAAAAAGGGGATTTATATGAAAGTTGTATTTTCTGGAGGAGCTAATGAAGTAGGTGCTTCATGTTATCTCATTAATCTTGAAGGTAAAAACATATTACTTGATTGCGGAATACGTATGTCATCTACAAAGGATAATCTTCCTGATTTTCGTTTGATTCAAGAACATGGCGGTGTTGATGCCATAATAGTAAGTCATGCCCATTTGGATCATGCAGGTACATTACCTATTATATCAAGAATGTATCCTCGAGCTAAAATATATATGACTCATGCTACAAAAGACCTAACAAGAGTATTGCTATATGACAGCTTAAAAATAATGGAGAGAGAAAGTGAAATACCTATTTATGCCGAAAACCATGTCAAAGATATGTTAGATAGGATACTTTGTTATACACCAGGATATACTTTTACGCCTTTTTCCGATTCACAAATAAAAGTTACATTATATCCTGCAGGCCACATATTAGGCGCAGCCTCAGTTTATATTACTTCAGAAGAAGGAAGCGTTTTTTATTCAGGTGATTTTTCTGGTTTTAGGCAGAATACCATAGAAGGGGCTTTCATACCTAAATTAAGACCGGATGTAGCAATATTTGAGTCTACATACGGAGACAAACTGCATGCCAACAGGGAATTAGAAGAAACGAGGCTTATTGAAAAAGTATCCTCTATAATAAGCGAAGGTGGAAAAGTCATAATACCTGCATTTGCACTGGGAAAAGCCCAAGAAATTATACTTATCTTAAAGAAGGCAATAAACAAAGGGCTATTAAAAACGAAAGTATATGTTGACGGCATGGTGAGAGAAGTATGCAGGGTTTATAAATTAAATCCCAATTATTTAAGGCAAAACCTTGCTAAAAAAATTTTCAATGGTAATGATATATTTTTTGATGATAATATTATAGAAGTTGAAAAGCCTGAAATGAGAGAAGAAATTATAAAAGAATCATGTGTAATCATATCAAGTTCAGGTATGATAACCGGAGGCCCAAGTCAGTGGTATGTTGAAAAACTTGCACAGGATGAAAAAAATTTAATTGCCATAACTGGCTATCAAGATGAAGGATCTCCAGGCCGACAACTGTTAGATATCATAGAAGAAAGTACTGAAAACAGAAAAATTAAAATTGACGATAAAGAAATATTGATAAATGCAAGTATTGACAAATTTGGTCTGTCAGCTCATGCTGACATGGGAGAAATACTAGCACTTGCTAATAGTCTTTACCCTAAAAAAATTTTCCTTGTTCATGGAGATCCAGAGATAATAAATTTTCTTGGAAAAGAAATTCAAAAAGACTTAAAGTCAGAAATATACATACCTTCAAATGGTGACATCTATGAAATTGATGTAAAAAATCCAAGAAAGCAAATTGAGAAACAGCCTTATCCTTCTATGAACCAAAATTGTGCATTGACTCAAGAAAATATAAAAGATTTATGGCAATTTATAGTTGGAAAAATAGGTGTAAAACAGGCGTTATCTCTTGAAGAAATAGCACAAATTTGGGGAAAAGGTGTTAACACTGAAAACTTGAAAGAATTATTAAACAATACTATATACTTTGAACCTGATAAAAAACGGATGTTTTTATATTATGCAGTAACTGAAAATGAGTTGAAAAATCTTCAAAAAGACGAAGTAATGGAACTAAATCAAATGCTTTCCCTTGCAGATGAATATTTTGGCCCTGAATCAGGGCTGTATAAAAAAGGTGCAAGGTTTGAAGAAAAAATAGCTCTTTTATATTTCAATTTTCCCGATGTGGCAAGAGAAAGATACTCAGAAAAATTTAAAGAATTTGAAGAAAAAACAGGTTGGAAAATAGAGCTTAACAAGAATATCAATATTTCAGCAATAAATAGCATTTTGTCAAAAATACTCCCTAAAGAAATTTTAATAAAAAAAGTTTCATATATGAACATGGAAAAGAAAGTTATAGTAAAGATAGAAGGAAAAATTAATGATTTAGATCTAGTTAAAGACAAGTTCTATAGTGAAACAGGCTTAACTTTATTAATTGCAAATGATAAAGAGGGAATCCAAAATGAGAAGAAAGAAATTATTATGGCAAATAGCAATTTTGAAGATAGAATGGAGCAAAATAAAGCTTTGAAAATAATTGATGAAGAATTTTCAAAGCTTCCACATAAAATTTACAAAAAAAGCATAAAGACATCCTCGGATGGCTATAAGTATATTGAGCTTTCATTTATATCAAAAGTAGTGGGTGAAAAATACACAGAATTGATTAAAAAACTGTCAGAAAAGACAGTAGGCCTATAGGGATAAGTGACAGTTGCAATCAATTTGAAATAATAAACATAGTTAAAAATCTTTTTGAAGAAAAAGGGATTCTTTTAAAGAAAAATCCCAGTATATATATGGACAACATGATTGTAAAAATTATAACTTCTTCCCCTATCGAGAAAGAAACACTAGAAGAAATTAATGAGAAGCTATACTATTTAACAGGGTTTAAGGTAGAAATGCTCTGAAATTTTATAATATTTTCAAATATCTATACTGCTGGTTTTTCTGTACTTTGCCTCAAAGTAACATATTAAAAAGCCGGAAGTTTTATTTTAAAGAGGTTTTTCAATAAATTTAGGAGCAAGCTTTCCTTGCTCCTCAGACTGTAGACAAACTTTCGAAAAGAAGATATTTTGCATAAGGAGCGACTTGTGACAAAGCGCTAACAAAACTTAGTGAGACTGAGGGTGAAGGCAGGGCCGAAGCCACGGATGGCGGAGGCGGGCACTAAGACAAGGATGTCGAATGTGCCCGGGACCCTGCCGAAACCCGAGGGTCAAGCTTTAGTTTTGTCGCTTTGGAACATCGGAGCTACGATGCAAAATATCTTCTTCAAAAAATTTTTGACTTTGTCAACAAACTGAGGGGCAAGCTTTCCTGCTCCTTTAAATATTATAAGCTGTTCTTTTTCTTTCTTCAAAATAATAAAGAGTGTTTATCCCAAAGGATTTTACATAAGCATAAGCTTTGTCAAAATCTCTTGCCACATCTTGAGGCATGTGAGCGTCAGAATTTACTACAATCGGTATATTATATTCCTTAATCATTCCCATTATCTCTTTTGAAGGATAAATTTCTCCAACAGGTTTTCTCAATCCTGCAGTTGAAACCTCAATCACTATGCCAGTCTTAGAAATTTCTTCAATATTTCTTTCTATCTTTTCAAAAACTTTATAATTGGGTCTAAATCCAAAAATTTTCACGAGGTCAATGTGCCCTATTATATCAAAAAGTCCTGTCTTGGCCATTTTCTCAATTATATTAAAATATTCTAGATATACTTCATCAACATCTCTCCTGTGCCATTCCTCTATTGATTCTTCAAGGTCTATTCCCCAATCGTCAATCCAGTGAACAGAGCCTATTATAAAGTCCCACGGGTAAGTAGCTAGGAAATCCTTTATTTCTTTTTCCTTTTCCGGGAAATAATCGGCTTCAATTCCCAGCTTAACTGGAAGAGCCATTTGTTTTGCTTCTTTGATAAGTTCCACGTAATCTTCAATGCTTTGGTCCATGTAAGTTTTTATCCACTCTCTTCTAAATCCATTGCTCTTATATACTTCAAAACCTTCTTTAAACCTGTGACCGTGTTCAGAGATACCAATCTCAACTAGACCTTTACTTAAACCAGAATCTATAAACTTCTTAAGCCATTCTATAGTATAAGGGCCGTTTTCTATGTGGACGTGATAATCTGCAGCCATATTTTTCCTCCTTTTCAATAAGATAAAGCTTTGAGATTTTAATATCTTAAAACATTATAATATTTTGCAAAAACTAATGCAATTTGTGTTATAATAATTTAAAGTGATTGATTTAATTTGTGAGGTGAGATGCTTTATCCTCTTTACAATCACTTTAAAATCCTATATAATAAATAAGTATTTATTTTTACGAGGTGCTTTTTTATGAACTGCTGGGATGACAAAAATTTAAAAAAATTTATTTAAACTTAAAGGGATACGAGTCTCTATTTTTCCAAAATAGAGATTTTTTTATGGGTTATAAACTATTAAAAGTCAGTCTAAAAAAACGATAATACACGCAAGAGGTGAGATGATGGCAAAATACATTTTTGTAACAGGAGGAGTTGTGTCTTCCTTAGGCAAAGGCATAACTGCTGCATCACTGGGTAGGCTTTTAAAAAGTCGTGGCATATCAGTTGCTGTTCAAAAATTTGACCCTTATATAAACATAGACCCTGGTACCATGAGTCCATACCAACATGGTGAAGTTTTTGTTACAGAAGATGGGGCGGAGACAGACTTAGACCTTGGTCATTATGAGAGGTTTATAGACATTAACCTTACCAAAAATAGCAATGTAACTGCAGGTAAAGTGTACTGGACTGTCATCACAAAAGAGAGAAAAGGGGATTATCTTGGTGCCACAGTTCAAGTGATACCTCACATAACGAACGAAATTAAAGAAAGAGTATACAGAGTTGCAAAAGAAAAAAATTTGGACGTAGTAATAACAGAAATTGGTGGTACAGTAGGAGACATAGAAAGCCTTCCCTTCCTTGAAGCTATAAGGCAAGTGGCGATTGAACAAGGAAGAGAAAATGTCATGTTTATTCATGTGACATTAGTACCTCATCTCGGAAAGACGGGAGAATTAAAAACAAAACCTACTCAACACAGCGTAAAAGAACTGCGTTCAATAGGTATTCAACCCGATATGATTGTATGCAGGACAGAACTTCCTCTTACGCAAGATTTAAAAGAAAAAATTGCACTCTTTTGTAACGTAAGCGTAGAAGCTGTCATAGAAAATAGGGATGTAGAATCAATTTATCAAGTGCCTTTGGAACTAGAGAGGCAAAAAGTAGACGAATACGTGTTAAAAAGGTTGAATTTGCCTATTGGAGAATCGGACTTAAAAGAATGGAGAGAATACGTGGAAAGAGAAAAGAACCCCACAAGACAGGTAGAAGTAGCTTTGGTGGGAAAATACGTTGACTTACACGATGCTTATATAAGTGTTGTAGAAGCTTTAAAACATGCGGGAGTTTATCATAGAGCTGCTGTGAATATAAGGTGGGTAAATGCTGAGCATGTAAATGATGAGACGGTGGAAAAACTTTTAAAAGGAGCAGACGGTATATTAGTGCCGGGAGGATTTGGTGATAGAGGCATTGAAGGCAAAATAAGAGCTATCCAGTATGCAAGGGAGAACAAAATTCCTTACCTTGGATTGTGCCTTGGAATGCAGTGTGCTGTAATAGAATTTGCGAGAAATGTAGCAGGACTAAAAGGAGCTAATTCTACAGAGTTTGACCCGGAAACTTCCCATCCTGTAATAGACCTCATGCCTGAACAAAAAGACATAGATGAAAAAGGCGGTACAATGAGATTGGGGGTGTATCCTTGTAAAGTAATTGAAGGGACAAAAGCTTATGAAGCCTATAAAGACGAATTAATTTATGAAAGACACAGGCATAGATACGAGTTCAATAACCAATATCGGGAGCTTTTAACCTCAAAAGGCCTTGTACTTTCAGGTCTTTCTCCTGATGAGAGGCTGGTTGAAATGATAGAATTAAAAGACCATCCTTATTTTGTGGCATCCCAATTCCACCCGGAATTCAAGTCAAGACCTTTAAAACCTCATCCATTGTTTAGAGATTTTATAGGAGCAATGTTAAAAGAAAAAGAATAAGGGTTGGATAATATCCAGCCCTTAAATTTTACTTGATAGTTATGAACAAAAAAGCTATAATATATCTAGAAATTAATTTTAAAATTAATCTGGAGGTGAAAACAAATGGAAGAAGTCATTGGAGTAGACAAATTAAGACCAAAATTAGGTGAATATTTAGAAAAAGTAGAAAAAGGCGATGTGATAATAGTTTCTTCTCGATCTGAACCCAAAGGAGTTATAATAAGTTATTCTATGTACAATCAATTAAAAGAACTTGAAAAGAAGGCAAAACAATTAGAGATTATGCAAATTTTAAACGAATTGAGAAGTAAAGCCGAAACAGCAGGCTTATCTGAAGAAGACGTACAAAAAGAGATAGAGGAAGCACGAAAATGCGGGCAGTAATTGATACTAATGTTTTAATTTCAGCTTTTATTAGCAAAAAAAGCTATCCTGCAAAAGTTATCGATTACTGGGTCTTAAATAAATTTGACCCGGTAGTAAGCAAAGAAATTGTAGAAGAATATGCTGATGTGTTGACACGAGATAAGTTTGCTGTTTTTGGCACTATTGAGAAAAGACTTGACTTGCTAAATAGGCTTTTATCTTTTGATTGGGTTTTATTTGTATATCCAAAACAAAAAATAGAGGTTATAAAAGAAGACCCAAAAGATAATATTTTCTTAGAGTGTGCTTTAGAAGGAAGTTGTGACTTCATAGTCACAGGTGACAATCATTTGCTTCAACTTAAAGAGTACAAAAATATTAAAATAGTGAAAGCAGAAGAATTTGTAACCATATTGTAATCCTTTTGCAATATAACTGTAACATAAGTATATTACAATAAATTCAATAAGAAGTAGAAAAACAAAAGAGGAGGAGGCCGATGAGAAGAAAGGGAAAGTATCTGTTCATTTTTTTATTAATTTTTCTAATTTACAGTGGAACATTTGCATATGCGACTGAAACTTATAACATCGACGGAAAAAACATCTTCTACAATTACCCACCTATAAATATCCTCATAGACGGGGTAAAACAAAATCCGAATATGAGGCCCCTCATGATTGATAATCATGTATTTGTGCCAGTAAGGTTTGTTTCAGAAAAAATGGGGGCACAAATAGGTTATGACAGCACTAAAGTGTGGATTACTTACAATGGAGATAAAATCGTCCTCTATTTTTACAAAGACACTGCCTATGTAAATGACAAGCCTGTAAAACTTGACTCATCTGTTAAACTTGTAAACTATGGCTATACATATGTCCCATTGCGATTTATTGGGGAAGCTTTTAAAAATAATGTTAAATGGGATGAAAACACGAGGACTGTATATATAGAAAAGGAAAAAGAAACAGGCGCTCAGATTAGCATTACAAGATTAAGTAACCCAAATTCAAGTGTTAGTGTAACTTCGCAATCTAATTTAACTACTTCTGCTACAAATCAAGGTACACAGGCTCTTTCATCAAACCCTTATACGATAGATGGTATAGGATTCACTGATATAGATAGTGTAAGAAATGTAACTATTCTAACACAAGATACTAATTACAACATTTATACATCTCCAACTAAAGATGCTATTTTTGTAGATTTAAATAATGCTATTTTAAGTTATGGGGTGCGGGGATTTGCACGAGATGATAAGATTGTGAGAGGGATTATTCCTATTCAGCTTACTCCAACAAGTGTGAGAATAATTATTACTTTAAACAGCGATGCAAATTATTCTGTTTCACAACAAGATGGTAAATTGTTAATCAACCTGCAACCCATAAGCATGAATTTACCTTCTTCTTTAATGGTAAATGCTGATGTAGTAAATATACGAACAGGTCCAGGTACACAGTATGACATTATAACACAAGTCAATAACGGAGATATATTAAGTGTAATTGACAAATCGGGTGATTGGTATAAGGTTAAACTTCAAGATGGTACAATAGGTTGGATTGCAGGATGGCTTACAACTGTATATAACAATTCTAACCAGGTAACAAATAATAATTCTAATAATTTTTCCGATCGAAGGGTGCTGACAGCGTCTAACATTCAACCTTCAAGAGGAAGTATTGGCCAAGCTCTTACGTCTTTACCATATGCAGGGAAAGGAGTATGGTACAGCATATATTCTGCGATGCCTACTGCAAATGATTTAAGCCGTTTTGTAACTGCCAGAGTAACTCATATTTACCTTGAAGTTGCTACATCGAAAGCGGGTTTCTTAGATGAATGGAAAAAGCGATTAGATGACTTACTTCCTGCTGCACATAGAGCTGGAATAAAGGTTATAGCATGGTTGTACACAGACCTAAAAGATACGTCATATGATGCATCTTTGACGGCTCAAGTCGCCAATTATGTTACCCCAAATGGTTATCGCGTAGATGGGGTTGCTGCAGATATTGAAGAATTACCTCAAAAAGATCCAGCTACAGCTTCAAAGATGGTAGAAGACTATGCAACACAAACCTTAAAAAATTTACCTGCAGGAATGCCTTTTATCGCGATCACCTATCCACCTCAATACAGGCCCAACTACCCTTATGCTACAATGGCAAAATATTTTGATGCGATTGCTTTAATGGACTACTGGCATGTATCAAGCGCAAACTACACCTATGATGATGCAAAAAATTTTGTATCTGATTCCATTAAAAAAGTACAATTTTTAGCAGGAAACAACGTTAACATAGAAGTCATTTTGCACGGTTATGATGACGGCTATGGACTTCCCTCTGTAGATGAATTAAGGGGTGCTCTTGATGCTTCAAAAGATGCAGTTGGATATTCAATATATACTTGGAATACACTAAATGATGAATTAAAAGACGTATTTGCTAATTATTAAAAATGAAGGAGTGGCTTTTTTCGCTACTCCTTAACTATTTTATCTAGGATTACTGTTTTTTTCTTATGTTAAATTTTTTAAAGAAATTATTATAAGGGACTTTTGTTTTTTTATGTTATGGTATATTCTAATTATGGATATGGTTTCTATTTCCTCAGCTAAATTATTAAAAGCGATTCAAAAAGAAAAATATACAAAATAGTGGGAGAGTAATATTTATGAAGAAAAAAATATTTTTTATTTTAATATTATTAGTAGGGTATATACTATTTGATTATCACAATATTTCTACAACAAAAATTTTATCATCTGATAACAGTAAAATTTCTTTTAAATATACTCCATTTAATTCTAATAACGGAGAAATTGCCTTTAAAAAATATAATGGTACTACTTATCTTGAAATAGTAGCTGACGATAATAAAGAAATTGGAATACACTATGCCCTAGATAAAAAATCAATTAGAAATTATATTTTGGCTTTCCGTTTTTTATCCCATGCAGGATTCGGGGAAGTGAGACTTAATGTGAAAAAGAATGATAAAAGTTATATATATGGTTTTGTAGTATTCCCTCCAAAAAATGTTGGCAAAAACTATGAAGTCCTTGAAAATAGCTTTACTCCTAATTATGTTGGTGCAGACAAATACATAAGATTGATAGATTTTTTAAAAAGCAAGGGATTTAATCCCGATGAAATTGATGAAGTAGATATAACAATATCAGTTTCAAATGGCCAACATTTAATATTATTAGTAAATGGTGATTTTAATAGTAGTAGTTCTATATCTCATGATTATAGCAATTTCAAATATCACTCTATTTATTTTGCAAATTATCCTGAAAATGTATCTAAAAAAGAGAGAAAAGAAAAAACAACAAATCTTGACATCAAGTTAAATCTTTCAGATATTCAAAAGGGAAAAAACATCTTAAAGGTAGGAGATAATTTTAAATTAATCGCATACGTAAAAAATACTTCAACAATATCCATTAATAATATTCAGTTGACATTGAAAGAACCATATGCTTATGGAGTAATTATTACATATGGTGAAACTTACAACAAGTTTATTGATGAGTTAAAACCGGGTGAAATAAAAAGAGTGGAATGGAAATTAAAAGCTAATCGATCTGATGAAGTAAATTTTGGCAAACCATGGCCTGTTGAGGTAATTGCAGAATCAGATAAGTATTATGCACAAAGTCAAATACCAATCACTATAATTGACGATAGAGAAGGTAAAATTTTTTACGTAATGACAGAGGATTTAGAACCTATAGATAGTGCAGGATATGTGGTAAAATGGGGCAATAGAAACAGTTGGCTTGACCCCCAAGAATTTAATATACAATTGGTAGAAAAACCACAAACTCTGAATGAGATAGCCAATAAATATGGAGCAAAATGGACTCATTTTATAGCGTATCCAGTCATTGATGGTGCTAAGTGGGTAGCAGACAACCTTGTAACTAATGTTGATGATAAAAAAATTTGGCATGAGACGTTAGATAGAGTAATAGCTTCCATGATAGATGGTATCAAAGAAGGACATCAATATATCCTACATCCCCATATGGATTATTGCCCTCAGCTTCCTTGGAATTATATAAGTTATGATTTAAAGACAAATGGATTTTGGGCTAATCACAATCTGCATGGTTGGGCTCATTCTTTATTGCCTATTTTAAAAGTTAATGATATAGACACGCGAATGGGAGCAATAGCTTTTTATCAAGGTCAGTTAAATAAACTTTATGGAACTTATTATGGTCAGCCTATGACGTTAAGAATGGGTTCTTTTGATTTTGGCGAAAAAGGAAAAGATACTCAATTATCGACTACTGCATTGCAAAGTCTTGGAATATATGCTAGTAGTGATGCGAGAGAGTCTCAAAAGAAAATATATTTTGCTGATGCTTCAGATATAAATAAAGAAGCGAATAATTTTAATGATATTGGAATGGTAGAACTTTCAGTTAACGAGTCAAAAATACTTTCTTATAATTCCATGAATCTACAAATGCTAAACAGCCGGTTTCGTACCTTATTTCTGGAAGATGAAAAAAACGGCAAGATAAAGCCAGGTGTACATCTTATCTTAGGTTTTACACATGCTATGTTTATGATGGGAGATTCAAATTGGGAAAGTACAATAGGCGGTCATTTTACTACGCTTAATGACCATCTCAAATGGGTAACGGAAAATTATATAAAAAAGGGTAAGGTCAAATTTGCTACTGCAGATGAGGCGGTTGCTGCTTATCTTGATTATTATACTCCTAGAGCCATTGGAATATATGGAAAAGAAGAGAAAATAAGCGATAAAGTTTTCCAATATCCGTTGAGGATACTAGGGCAAGATATACCTTTTGATGAAAATCACGTACAGGAGGTCTTAGCCTCGTATCCAATTCAGTTTCTGGGTCATATAAAATATATCAAAATTTACAACCATAACAATCTAGTAACCATTATACACCATTTTGATGATAATTCCTCTTTATTTACTTTTAAACTCCAACAAAAAACGGATAACATCTATATGAGAGTTTATTCGAAATAATCTTTAATCTTTGAGATAAGTAAACCAATAAAAAAAGGAATTTTCCACGATATGGAGTATATATATTGTTATGTAGATATTAAAAATGTAGATATGTAAAAACCGAATGTTAAATTAATATTACAGAAATATTACAAATTGGTAACAATTATTGACTTATTTAAAGGCGTAATGCTATAATATAATCAGATTGTTTGCCCAAAACATACTACATGCTCTAAATTATAGTTACATAGGTAAAAATTTTTGAAAGGCATATGCCTTTCAAAAGAAAAATATAAACCTAAATATAAGGAGGAGGATTTACTGTATGAGGAACCTCAAAAAGTTAATAGCAGTGGTTCTTACATTCGCATTGGTGTTCAGTGCGATGGCAGTAGGTTTTGCTGCAACACCGTTCACCGATGTGAAAAGCGATGCACCATATGCATCAGCAGTGGGCCGCTTGTATGCATTAGGGATTACTCAAGGTATGGGTGATGGCACATACGGCCCAGATTTAACGCTTACAAGGGCTCAAATGGTCACATTTATTGTAAGAATGTTGGGATTGGAACAAGTAGCACAAGCTGCTGCAAGTGAGCCACCAGCATTTACAGATATTAAAGGCCATTGGGCAGTAGGTTACATCAATGTAGCAAAAGATTTAAAAATTACTGATGGTGTAGGAGATGGCAAGTTTGCTCCTGACGCTAAGTTGACGTATGGTCAGGCTCTAGCATTTGCAATTAGAGCGCTTGGCTATACTAATGTACCATGGGGCGTTCCTACACTTGCAAAAGCAGTAGAACTTGGTTTAACAGCTGGAATCAATCTCGGTTTTAATGATTTTATAAACCGTGGACAAACAGCAATACTTCTTAATACAACTCTAGAAACACCTGTACTCACAGGATATGATCAATATGGGAAAGAAATCCTTGGTTCTAAGCTCATATCAAAAGTTGCAAATGTTGACACTTATTTAATAGTTGCAACGTCAGATGTTGATAATACAGTACCAGCGGGCCAAGTAAAAGTTGATGCTGCTACATTAAATCCTGATGGGACGTATTCTTTTGGTTATGATCAATTGATAAATGCTGGTACAGTTGATTTCAACAAATATCTAGGAGAAGTTGTAAAAGTGTATTCTCCGAAGTTTGGAGCTCCTATTGCAGTTGATGTCGTTACAACAGATATAAAGACTTTCACAGTTACCAAAGGTGCACCAACAGTAGCTAATGGAGTTTACACATTCCAAGACAATGGAGTAAGTGTAGGTAATATTCCGGTTGTAATAGATGGTGTAAAATCTACAATGAGTGCAGTTTATGGCGCAATTGACAATGGCTCACAGGTAACACTTATCAACAATAATGGTCAAGCGGGATATGATTATGCAATAGTAACAGCTGCTACAGCAGGTGTGACACCATGGGTAGTAAAAAATAATGTAGTTGCAGGGGCTCAATATATCGATAATATGTATCCATTAGTTGATAATTTGGGCAATGCATATAAGATAGTTGGTGCTGTAACAAAAGCTACAGATATTAAAGCAGGGGATGTTATTTACTATTTGCCAAGTGCTTCTACACCGTTACCTGTAATATATGTAGTAAGAAATAGTGTAACTGGTACAGTATCACAAGTTTCCGTATCAAATGGCACTACAACAGCGACAATAAATGGTACAGCTTACACTGTAGCTCCTTCTGTAGCAAGTTCAATAAAAGCAGGTGCACAGGGTACAGCTACACTTGATAAGAATAATACTATTGTCGCATGGACTGCTACTACAACACCAACAACAGTAACAACAAATTATGGTATAGTTTTGAGTTCACAAGCACCGTTTGTTAGCCCATTTTCTACCAAGATACAAATTGCTAAGACAGATGGTACTACTTCTGTGTATGATGTAGTATATGCGAATGTTTATAA
The DNA here is from genome assembly GCF_000806225.2 of Thermoanaerobacter sp. YS13. Classification (NCBI taxonomy): domain Bacteria; kingdom Bacillati; phylum Bacillota; class Clostridia; order Thermoanaerobacterales; family Thermoanaerobacteraceae; genus Thermoanaerobacter; species Thermoanaerobacter sp. YS13. The sequence continues at coordinate 619,067 of NZ_JOOI01000002.1, forward strand.
TGTAAATAATACATCTGGAAAAGTATATAATGGTGTAGCAAATAATGATATAGTGTCATATACTGTAAACAGTAATGGGCAGATTGATTCATTATCAACAATAGTACCGGCAGGTACACCATATCAGTTTACAAATGCAACGTTTGATACTACCAATATAAGCAGTAATGTATTGAAAATTAATGGGACAAATTACTATGTGTCACCAAGTACAGTGATCTTAAATGCAACAGTTAATACATCAACATATATAGCTTCAGCTATTGCACCTGTCAAGATTTCTGACTTGCAGACAACTACTTATAATGTACTTAAGTTATCAGCTGATCAGTATAATAACTTGAGTCTCCTTATACTTGCTAATATGCCAGCACCAACTCAAGCACCAAAAGTTGTATATGTAACAGGGTATAGTACTGTAACGACTCCAACATCAACATATACAGTATTAAATGTACTGGAAAATGGTGTTGCCAAGACATATAATGCTACCTCTGATTTGACAAATGGTGGTACATCAACTATACCAACAGGTGTGTGCACATTAACATTGAATAATAATGGTAATGTAACAGCAATGCCTGCACCTGTGACACCATTGAATGGTAATACACCTGTTACAATTACTATTAATTATGCAGTATATGGTGTAACTTATACAACTGGTTCTGCATTACTTGATCCTAACGTTGTAGTTATCGATGCTACAGGTACAACACCAGTAGTAACTGGACTTGCAAATATTAGCTCTACTGCAAAAGTTAATTTGTATACTAACTCTATTGGTAAAGTCAACTTAATAGTTATAGTAGCCAAACAATAAATTAATCACGACCTAACAACCTAACAAAAGAGTCCTCCTCCGTGGGGGACTCTTTTATTTAGTCTTTTTTTATGTTACAATATTTGTGGTACATTTTTCAGATTGGGGAGAGAATTGGTTGTACAGGAAGATTATTATTGGAGGAGTATTTATTTTTTCCCTGATTTTTAGCCTTGTTGGGTGTGGAAATGTTATAAATATAAATGTTTTTAAGAGGGAAAAGTTTGACATCATTGTAGTAGGGGGTGAACCAGAAGGGATTGCTTCTGCTATATCTGCAGCGAAAAATGGAGCTAAAGTGCTTTTAATAGATAAGCATGACGGTTTGGGTGGGCTTATAACATATGGTATGCTTAACTCTTTTGATATGAGTTATGGTCCTGACGGAATTTTACTCACTCAGGGAACTTTTAAGGAGTTTTTTGAAGGAATAGGGTCTAAGTATTCTTTTGATGTGGAAAAAGCAAAGAGATTATTTATGGAAATGGTCAAAAGATCCCCAAATATAATACTTTCTTTAAATACAGATTTTGCAAAACCTATTATGGAGGGAAATAAGATAATTGGAATTGTTGCAGTCAAATATGGCAAAGAGGTAAAATATTATGGGAAAAGAATAATTGACGCTACCCAGGATGCGGATGTTGCAGCATCTGCAGGTGTTCCGTATACTGTTGGAGCAGAAGATATAGGATTAAAAAATGAATTTCAGGCTGCTACTTTAATTTTCAAATTGAAAGGTCTTGATTGGGATATTCTTAAAAAAATAATCAATGTTGAAAAGAAAATATCTCATAGCTATATAAATGATACTTCTGCATGGGGATTTCTCAAAATAACAAAATGTTACAAACCACATGAGCCTTTATTGAGACTTAGAGGATTAAATCTCGGAAGGCAGGAAGATGGAACAGTCCTTGTAAATGCTCTTTTAATCTTTGGAGTAAATGGCTTAGATAAAAAATCTGTTGAAGAGGGGAAACAAAGGGCAGAAAAAGAACTTCCTTATATAATAGATTTTTTTAGAAAGAATATTCCTGGCTTTGAAAAAATAGAATTGGATGGAATTGCACCAGAACTTTATATAAGAGAGACAAGACATATAAATGGACTTTATACTCTTGGCATAAATGATGTGATTTTTAACAAAGATTTTGAAGATCGAATAGCTATTGGATCGTATCCTATTGATATTCAACCTACCTCTCCACATAGTTATGGGCATATTTATGGCTCTCCTATTGAGTATTCTATTCCTTTTAGATGCATTGTGCCCCAAAAGGTAGAGAACCTACTTGTAGTAGGAAGAGCCGCCTCATACAGCCATCTTGCTTCAGGTTCTGCCCGGACTATTCCTATAGGTATGGCAGTAGGAGATGCAGCAGGAGTTGCGGCAGTATACTCTCTAAAAAATAATCTGACTTTTAAAGAAGTTGCGGAAAACATAAAAGATATTAAAAATATACAGGAAATATTAATAAAACAAGGTGCATATTTGAAACCATTTAAAATTGACAATGAGGCAGAAAAGCACTGGTCAATAGAAGGGCTTAAATTTGTACTTCGTTGGGGACTTTTCCCTTCTGGCTTTAATCCTGGGTATGACAATAATTACAGATTTGAAGAGCCTATAAATGGTTACGTATATAATTATATGTTATCCAATATGATTTTAAGAGCAATTCCTTCTAAAAAAGAAAATGTGATAAATGTCGAGAATCGATTTAAAAGGCAATTAAATAAAATGCCAATAAATAAATTGGATGCAATTAAGATATTATTATTATATGCAGGAATTGATATAGGTAGAGGAAAGGGAGAAGATGCAAACTGGGAACACCTTTTAAATATTTCTTTTGAAAAGGGCATTATTTCAAGGAATGCTTACAATCATATCAAGGGTAATGATTTTATCTCATGGGCTGATACTTATGATATGACTCACTCTTTATATCTCTATTTGAACAAATAACAGCGAGAATTTTCGTTTTTATTCTGTTTTAATAGCATTTTTGCAATTGTTGCATGGTATTTTTGGTGGATTGTATTTGAAAAAGAGTTGGATTTAGAATAAAATTTAATTATAGAGTTTTTAAAAAAGAATGATATCTTTCTACTATTCTTTTCTTGAGGTGATAAATTTTGAAAAAAACATATGTTATAATTATTATTTCAATTATTCTAATAATTGCTGTAATTGGAAGCACGGCAGGAGGCTATTTGTGGTATTTGCACAAACCTATTAATGCAGCAACAGTAACTGTGATTGAGAAAAAAGAACAATTGCCTCCGCCTCCTGATATTACACCTCCCAAGGAAAAAGGAGATGAATATGATGTCATAGTGGTGGGGGGTGAACCAGAAGGAGTTGCAGCTGCTGTTTCTGCAGCGAAAAACGGTGCCAAAGTTTTGCTTATAGATAAACACGATGGACTCGGCGGGCTTATGACCTATGGGATGTTAAATACTATAGATATGAGTCGAGGACCCAGAGGAGAACTCCTCACAAGAGGTACTTTTGAAGAGTTTTTTAAAGGGATAGGTTTTGTAACTTCTTTTGATGTGGAAAAAGCAAAGAAAGTGTTTATGAAACTAGTTAAAGAGCATCCTAATATTACTTTATCTTTGAATACCATTTTTAAAAAGCCTATCATGGAAGGAGATAAAATTGTAGGTGTTGTGGTAGAAAAAGATGGGGAAAATATACGCTATTATGGGAAAAGAATTATTGATGCTACGCAAGATGCGGATGTTGCTGCAGCAGCTGGAGTTCCCTATACTATTGGAGCTGAAGATATAGGTATGAAAAATAGGGTTCAAGCTTCTACCCTTGTTTTCAAGTTAAGGGGAATAAATTGGAATAATTTGATTAAAATAATAAAAAAAGAAAAGAAAATACCGGGCACATATATTGATTCTACTTCGGCAAATGGATTTGCTACAATTACAAGAAATTATAAACCAACTAATGAAATGCTTAGATTAAGGGGACTCAATGTAGGTAAACAAGACGATGGGACAGTATTAATCAATGCACTTTTGGTATTCGGTGTTAACGGTTTGGATCATGAGTCCAAAGTCAAGGGAATGGAATTGGCAAAAGCGGAACTTCCACATATTGTGCAATTTTTAAGGAAAAATATACCAGGCTTTGAGAATGCAACACTTGCTGGCACTGCGTCAGAATTGTATGTAAGGGAAACAAGGCACATAAAAGGATATTATACTTTATCAATAACTGATGTTGTGTTTAATAGAGATTTTGAAGATAGAATAGCAATTGGGTCGTATCCTGTTGATATACAAGCTACATCTCCAAATGACTATGGCTATGTATATGGAAAACCAGTTGAGTATGCTATACCTTTCAGATGTATTGTACCACAAAAAGTAGAAAATCTTTTAGTAGTGGGAAGGTCAGCCTCTTACAGTCATCTTGCAGCAGGTTCAGCACGGACTATACCTATTGGAATGGCGGAAGGTGATGCTGCTGGGGTAGCAGCAGTGTATTCCATAACAAAAAATAAGTCATATAAAGAAATGATGAATAATATAGAAGATATAAGAAACATTCAATCAATACTTGTAAGTGAAGGAGCTTATTTAAAACCGTTTAAAGTAGAAACTCTTGCAGAAAAGAATTGGTCTTTTGAAGGATTAAAATTAGTATTAACCTGGGGACTTGTGGTACCAGGGTATACCAACAATTTTAGATTTAATGAAGATATTTCTAGTATATCTTTTTACTATTTATTATCAGGCTTGATAAAAAGTGCTGTTCCACAGAAGGATGATATTGTAATGGAAAACGCCTCTAATTTACAAAAGTTTATGGTAAGAGAACCTATTACAAAAGAAGGTGCAGCAGAGATACTTTTAACATATGGAGGATATAAAAATGAAATAGCTTCAAACAAGGGAAAATTATTTGAATTAGCCCATCAAAAAGGGTTAATTTCTGACAAAGCTTATAAAGATATGAAAAACAAAAAATTTGTCACATGGGCTGACACTTATGATATGGCACTGAGTTTGTATAAGAAATTGAAATGATATAAGACTTTAAATTGAAAATGATAAATGTATAATAAAAATAAAACAGGCATTGCCTGTTTTATTTTTTACCCTATTGACAAATCAAAAATGATAATATATAATCAAAATTAAGCAAAATCAATCACATTTTAGCGGGATAATATTGAATGGATGTGAATGAATATGAGCATATCTGATAAGATGTTTGGTGAGGAGAGACGCTTAAAGATTGCAGAAATTATAAGTAAGGATAAAAGTATCAGTGTTTCTGAGCTTAGCAAACTCTTTAATGTTTCTGAATCTACAATAAGAAGAGATTTGCATGTACTGGAGGAAAAGGGTTTCATACAGAGGACTCACGGTGGTGCGATATTGAATGTTGGCACTCATTATGAGCCTGCATTTTTTGAAAAAGAAGATGTAGAACTTGAGGCAAAAAGAAAAATAGGTAAAATTGCTGCATCAATGATAGAAGAAGGAGATTCTATAATTTTAGATGCTGGTACGACTACTCTTGAAATTGCGCGAAATCTTAAAAATATGAAACTTACTGTTGTAACAAATTCTCCTCTTATTGCGATAGAACTTTCAAAACACGAGGATATTGAGCTTATTATAACAGGAGGCATACAGAGGTGGAGGACTAAGGCTTTAGTTGGTCCTATTGCTGAAATGGTAATAAGACAGTTTAAAGTGGATAAGGCTTTTATAGGCACAAATGCTATATCTTTTGAGGATGGGCTTATGACTCCAGACTTAATTGAGGCCAATACAAAAAAGGCTATGTGTGATGTGGCAAGTGAAGTTTATATAGTAGCAGACCACACTAAATTTGGGAAAAAATCTTTTGTCAAATTTGCAGATATAAAGGACATTACGGCAATAATTACAGATGACGAGGTTGATTATGAGATAGTGAGAAAATATGAACAGGCAAATATAGATATAGTAAGTTTTGGAAAGGATGAAAATAATGATAACGACGGTAACGGCGAATCCAGCAATTGATAGGACAATAATTGTTGAGGATTTGAAACTTGGTTATGTAAATAGGGTAATTCGCTCAAGAGTAGATGCTGGGGGAAAAGGTATAAATGTCGCCAAAAACCTTAAAAATTTTGGAGACGATGTTATTGCTCTTGGCTTTATAGGACCGAATGCTAAATATATAATCGATTGTTTAGAAGATGAAGGCATAAAAACTGACTTTGTGAAAATAAAAAATGAGACGAGGACAAATATAAAGATTTCTGATATTTCAAGGATGGAAGTTACTGATTTGAATGAATATGGCCCTCATGTAAGCGAAGAAGAAATAGAGCTAATTAAAAAAAATATATTTAAATATGCTAAAGAGTCAAAAGTGCTTGTGCTTTCAGGAAGTTTACCACAAGGAGTGCCAAAGACTTTTTACAAAGACATAATTAAAGAAGTAAAAAGAGGTGATTTAAAAATAATTCTTGATGCTGACAAAGAAACGCTTTTATACGGCATAGAAGAAAAGCCTTACATGATAAAACCTAATGTGCAGGAGTTAGAAGATGCAGTAGGCAAAAAACTTGAGAGTTTAGAAGAGGTTATTGAAGAAGGAAAAAAGCTGAAGGATTCAGGCATAGAAATAGTTGCGATTTCTATGGGAGGTCGCGGCAGTGTTGTGATAACAAAAGAAGGAATATACAGGGTAATGCCTGTAAAAGTTGAAGTAAAAGGGACAGTTGGAGCAGGAGATGCCTTTGTTGCAGGCTTTGCCCATGGAATATATAAAGGACTTCCGATTGAGGAGACAATAAAAATAGCAGCAGCTTTATCTACCTCAGTTGTCATGAAAGAAGGCACACGAGCAGGCACTCTTGAGGAGGTAAATATATTAAAGGATAAGATTAAAATAGAGAGGATAGAAAGGTGAGGGAAATGGAAATAAAATATGTATTGAACGAAAAAATGATGGTTTTTGACCTAAAGGCAAAGGACAAAAATGAAGTATTGGAAGAGTTAGTAAGTGTTTTAAAAGAAAATGGAGTTGTAGATGATAAAGAAGGCTTTTTAGAAGTAGTGAAAAAAAGAGAAGAGGAATTTTCTACAGGTATAGGTTATGGGGTTGCAATACCTCATGGCAAAAGCAGTCTTGTGAAAAAGCCAGCAATAGTATATGGAAAGTCCCACCAAGGAATAGACTATAACTCAATGGATGGCAAACCTGCCCATTTATTTTTCTTAATTGCTGTGCCAGACAACTCTGATGAGTTACACCTTAAAGTTTTGGCTGAGCTTTCAAGGTCTTTAATGCATAAGGAGGTGAGAGAGGAGTTAGAAAAAGCGTCAACACCTGAGGAAGTCATAAAGGCTTTTAATAAGTAAATTTTTAAGAGAGGGGATTAATTATGAAAAAGGTAGTTGCTGTTACAGCCTGCCCTACAGGTATTGCTCATACCTATATGGCGGCGGAAAATCTTCAGATGGCAGCCAAAGAAATGGGAGTAGACATAAAGGTAGAGACTCAAGGGTCAATAGGTGCAGAAAACCAGCTTACTGAAGAAGATATAAAAGCTGCTGATGCTGTCATAATAGCAGCTGCGACAAAAGTTGATAGATCAAGATTTGTTGGTAAACCTGTACTTGAGGTACCAGTTGAAGATGCTATAAAGGATGCAAAGGGACTTATTGAAAAGGTTCTTAAGATGGAAAAGCCAAAAGATTATGTAGAAAAAGTAGAAGAAATTCATAAAGAAAGGTCAGCGCAAAGGACAGGTGCTTACAAACACCTTATGACAGGTGTTTCCTACATGATACCTTTTGTAGTTGCAGGTGGTATTTTAATTGCACTTTCCTTTTTCTGGGGATATAAAGCCTTTGAGGTAGAAGGAACTCTTCCTTGGGCTTTGATGAAAATTGGCGGTGGTTCAGCTTTTGCATTGATGGTGCCGATTTTGTCAGGCTATATAGCGTTTTCTATAGCAGATAGGCCTGGTCTTGTTCCCGGTATGGTAGGCGGTATGCTGGCAGTATCCACTGGAGCAGGATTTTTAGGCGGTATCATTTCAGGATTTTTAGCAGGATATACAGTAGTTTATCTAAAAAAATCAATAAAGCTTCCTAAAACATTAGAAGGTTTAATGCCAATACTCATATTGCCAGTATTATCAACTTTGATAGTTGGACTTTTAATGATATATGTAATTGGTTCTCCAATGAAAGCCATAATGACATCTTTGACTGCCTGGCTCAAAGGTATGAGTTCTACAAATGCAGTGATTTTTGGAGCGATATTAGGACTTATGATGGCTTTTGATATGGGTGGTCCTGTAAACAAGACAGCTTATACTTTTGCAACAGGTCTTTTAGCATCAAATGTTTTTGCTCCAATGGCAGCGGTCATGGCAGCTGGTATGACACCTCCTCTTGGCCTTGCACTTGCAACTGTTCTTTTCAAGAATAGATTTACAAAGGAAGAGATAGAAGCAGGTAAGGCTGCATGGGTTTTAGGTGCCTCCTTTATAACAGAAGGTGCTATACCATTTGCAGCAGCAGATCCCTTCAGGGTAATACCTTCTATAATGGTGGGCTCTGCTGTGACAGCCGCTCTCTCAATGCTTTTCCACATTGAACTTCGAGCTCCTCATGGAGGAATATTTGTAATACCGATAGCTGTGTCAAATCCTCTTCTTTACATTGGAGTAATAGCAGTTGGTACAGTAGTGACAGCATTAATGGTAGCGCTTCTTAAGAAAAAAGTAGAATAAAAAAGGAAGGCTGTTGCCTTCCACTTTTTTTATTTGCTAAAAGGATTTTGCACCTTTACTTTGCCAGAGTACTGACCTGAATTTAGGTCTCTATACAAATCCTATCTGCTCCAGGTAAGTTCGCCTTCCGTACCCAAGTTAAAACCTTTTTCTAATATACTTATATGGCGTGACTTGGCTTTCTCATATGAATTTTCTTTTTTTACGATTTCCTCAAGAGTTTCTGTTAAAAGGCTAGATACTGATGTTTGTCTAGCTATAGCTATATGTTTTATCTTTTGTAATAAATCCTTAGGCAAAAATAATGTGATATTTTGCATCTCAATTTTTTGCTTACCTTTGTTCATATTATTCTATATCTATTTTTCTTCCCTTTGGCTTACTTGGATGTAATTTTGGCATTGTGATTTTTAGAATGCCGTTTTCAAATTTAGCAGTAGTTCTTTCAGGGTCTACTTCTGCTGGTAGTTCTATTCTTCTGGCAAAACTTCCGTAATATCTTTCTCTCATGTAATAATTTTTATCTTCTCTTTCTTCGTCTACTGTGGTTTGCCCTTTTATTTCCAATATATTGTCATAAACATTTATTTCAATGTCTTTTTTGTCAACACCAGGTAGTTCAGCTGTTGCGACTATTTCTGTTTCAGATTCGGTGATGTCTACTCTTGGTCGAGAAAATAGACCTGAAAAAGATGGAAAGTTAACGTCTAGAATACTTGGCAAATTTTTGAGATTGATGTCAAACGGCCAATCCCACCAATCACGTCCTCGTCTCATTAGACTCATTTACATCACCTCCATATTTTTCTATTATTTATTATATCACATTGATTGAAATTTTCAATTATTAGGTTTCACAAAATCCTCACATTTAATTCTTACTTTTTTATTCTTTTTATGTTAAAATCTATAAGGGTGAAATTGACGATGTAAAAAAGGAAGTGGTTGGATGCGGCCAGATGAAAAAGATGTAAGTAAGTTGTATTTTTTTGTCATGTTGCTTCTCATAACAGTGGGATATTTAGTGCAAAAGGCTTCTTTATATATAGGTATACTCATCACAGAATTTTTTCTTGTTTTACTGCCTGTTATTCTTTACCTTCTTTTTAAAAGATATGATGTAAAATATGTTTTAAGGTTAAATCCTATAAAGGGTGATCAAGCTTTTTTAGTGATAATAATAGCTGTTTTTGGTTGGATAGTATCAGGTTTTTTTGCACTTTTAACAAATTACTTTCTATCTAAATTAGGTAAAATTTCGGTTATGCCAATACCTGCAGCTCAAAATATGAGTGAGCTTTTTTTGCAAATTCTAATATTTGGAGCTATAGCTGCCTGCTGTGAAGAAATATTTATGCGAGGACTTGTTATGAGAAGTTTTGAAATGAGAGGGTCTATAAAGAGCATTTTTATAACCGCTATATTCTTTGCAATGCTTCATTTAAATGTGCAAAATTTTCTAAGTATCCTTTTTCTTGGAAGTTTATTGGGATATGTAGCATATAGGACTAATTCTATATTTGCAGGGATGATTGTTCATTTTACGAATAATACTATTTCTGTATTGTTATCCTATTTTATAGCACAACAAAACTTAGGAAAAGCAACTCCATTACAACAGGTAGATATTCCATTTATTGTTGTCATTGGTTATGGGATATTTGCATTATTTGCTGCTATTCTTTTGTATGTGCTATTAAGATATTTGAAGAAAGTAACTGACCCATATGTTATCCGCGGTACTACAAAGTTAAAAGAAGACTTATATATTTTCTTGCATTGGCCTGTACTTTTATCAGTGTTAGTATTTTTGTATAGAATTACTGAACAGATATTAAAAATAGCTGGGGTTATATAAAGAATGCTTAAAAGAAAATGAAAACTGTTGACGTAAATAAAAGAATAGGATAGAATAATAAATAGAAGAAATGCAATCGGTTTCATTTTTAAGGTGGTGATATACATGAATGTAACGATTAAAGATGTGGCAAAGAGGGCAAATGTTGCTCCTTCTACTGTATCGAGGGTTATTGCTGATAATCCACGTATAAGTAAAGAGACAAAAGAAAGAGTTTGGAAGGCGATGGAGGAATTGGGGTATTATCCAAATGCCATTGCCAGAAGCCTTGCAAGTAAGGTGACAAATACTTTGGGGCTTATAATGCCTCGCTCCACAGAAGAAGCTTTTTCAAATCCTTTTTTCCCAGAAGTTATGAGAGGCATAAGTGTTGTTGCCCATAGAGAAAAGTATGATTTGCTTTTGTCGACATCTGGAAATCAACAAGAGGAAAAAGAAGCGGTTATAAATATGGTAAAAGGCAAACGAGTAGATGGAATAATTCTTTTATCTTCCCGTACAACCGATGAGCTTATACCTTGGCTAAGAGATGAAAAATTTCCTTTTGTGGTAATAGGTAAGCCTTTAGATGCCAAGGGTGTGTATTGGGTTGACAATGACAATATAGGGGCTTCTAAGCTTGCTACTAATTATCTTATTAAACATGGGCATAAAAAAATTGCTTTTATAAGTGGGTCATTGGAATACGTAGTGAGTTTAGATAGATTGGATGGTTATAAACTTGCCCTTGAGGAAAATGGAATACCTTTTAAGAGAGAGTTGGTGGAACAAGACGAGTTTTCAGAAGACGGTGGATACAGGGCGATGATGAGAATATTAGAAAGAGAAAAACCTACTGCAGTTGTAGTTACTGATGATGTTATGGCATTTGGTGTTATAAGGGCTGCAATAGATAAAGGATATAGAGTTCCTGAGGATATATCAATAGTAGGGTTTAACAACATTCCCTTGTCAGCTTTTGCAAATCCACCCCTTACGACAATAGATATTTCTACATTTGATTTGGGGATTAAGTCTGCAGAACTTTTGATTGCAAGGTTAAAGCAAAAGGATGTAGACACAGACCACATCATTGTGCCTGTAAAGCTTGTGGAGAGGAAATCTTGTGTTGCAAGATAAAAAGCTGTAGGGTTTATATTCCTACAGCTTTTTTATAACCTTTTAGAAACATTTCCCCCACTTCGTAGATATTTCCTGCTCCAACTGTTAAAACCAAATCGCCTGCTTTTGCATTTTTATTTAAATACTCAACTATAGAGTCAAAATCTTTTAAGTACAAAACATCCTTACCTCTTTTAGAGATTAGTTCCACTAAATCTTTAGAAGAAACAATCCCTGTGTCTTTTTCTCTTGCGGCGTATATGTCAGCTATTATTATTTTATCTGCATTGTCAAAGGACCCTGCAAAATCATTAAGCAAAGATTTAGTTCTTGAGTAAGTATGTGGCTGGAATATACAAATAATTCTTTTATGAGGATAATTTCTTGCTGCTTCTAAAGTTGCTTTAATTTCAGCAGGGTGATGAGCATAGTCATCCACAATTGTTATGCCGTCAACTATTCCTTTTACTTCGAATCTTCTATGAGTGCCTTTGAATTCAGTTAAATAATGGGAAGCTTTTTTTATGTCGACTCCTACAAGGTGACTTACTGCCAAAGCAGCTAAGGCGTTGTAAACATTGTGTTTCCCGGGTATTGATAATTTAAAATTGCCCATATATTTTTCTTTATAATAAACGTCAAAAATCGCACAGCCTTTGTCATCAAAACTTATGTTTTTTGCTTTCCAATCACTATCTTGGTAAATGCTGTAGGTCACAATGTTTTTATTTAACCTATTTACAACATACATGGTGTTTGCATCATCTTTGCATGCTACCACAAATCCATCTGGTGGAACTAAATTAGCAAATTGCCTAAAAGACTGTTTTATGTTGTCAATATTTTTGAAGTAATCTAAGTGATCTGAATCGACATTTAGTATAACAGCTATGTAAGGATAAAACTTTAGAAAACTGTCTGTATATTCACAAGCTTCTGTGACAAAATATTCACTGTTTCCAACTCTCACATTCCCTCCTATTACATCTACTTCTCCTCCTACTAAAACTGTTGGATCGAACCCTACACCATCCAATATCACAGATATTAAAGAAGTAGTAGTTGTCTTTCCATGACTTCCTGCAACAGCAATGCCATATTTGTATTTTTTCATAATGAGACCTAAAAGGGTAGCTCTATCTATAATAGGTATATTTAATTCTTTAGCTTTTTGATATTCAGGATTATCTTCATGGATAGCAGCTGTGTACACTACTAAATCAGCACCTATGACACTGCTTTCGCTGTGAGGTATTGTTATAACTGCTCCTTCTTGTCTTAATCTTTCGATTATATGAGAATTTTTTATATCTGAGCCTGTTACTATATGTCCATTATTCAAAAGTATATGAGCTAAACCGCTCATACTTATACCGCCAATTCCTATAAAATGCACTCTTTTAAAGTTTTCAAGATTTATATCCATAGTTTACGCTCCTCTCAGTTCCTATTGTTATTATTGCCTTTTCATGGTTAAAATATGATTAAAGCTTGTCAAAAGCCACTATATTTATAAAAAAATTATATCACATGTTGCAGAAAAATGAACTTTTAAATATAATTTTGGTATAAAAGTTTGTATGTGCGGAGGTTATTTTTTATGGATAAGTACAAGCGGTATGAACGATTGGCGGCAATCGTTAAGATATTTAGTGAAAATCCTAATACATTAATAAATTTGGAGTATTTTATGAATTTTTTTGGTATAGCTAAATCTACTGCCTCAGAAGATATTGATATTTTAAAGAGCGTAATAGAAAAATTTAACTTTGGTAAATTAATTACGCTTCCTGGAGCTGGTGGTGGAGTAAAATACATTCCTATAGCTAATATTAAAAGTTATTTGCCTTTTGTACAAGAAATAAAGGAAAAATTAAAGGATCCATCGAGAATAATTCCCGGAGGTTTTTTGTACACTGCCGATTTGATTTATTCTCCCAGTATTGTAACAAAAATTGGCGAAATTTTAGTGTTTCCTTTTTTGGATAAAAACGTTGAGGCAATTGTAACTGTGGAGACCAAAGGTATACCTATTGCCTTGATGTGCGCAAGGACGCTTAATGTTCCGCTAGTAATAATCAGAAAAGATAGTAGAGTTACAGAAGGTTCTTTTGTTTCTATTAATTATATTTCTGGTTCTCAGAGGCACATACGATCGATGTCTTTGGCTAGAAGGTCTTTACAGAAAGGTTCTAAAGTATTGTTGATAGATGACTTTATGAAAGCAGGTGGAACGATTAGAGGCATGATGGAACTTATGGAGGAATTTGACGCTGAAGTAATTGGTGCAGGAGTTATGATTGCAACGGAAAAACCGGAGAATAAATTAGTAGATAATTACATTTCAGTTTTTGTATTAAAAAATATGGAAGAAGAAAAAAATATAATTGACATTGAAATAAGTAATTGGATATTGAAAGACTAAAGTTAAGAAAATTTTTTAAAAATTTTTCGTAATTTTAGTTTTTCTTGAAGGAAATTTTGATTTTATGGCGAATATTTATTAGTGTAAGAGGGTTTGCAAATGCTAACTTAGGGTTTAACTTCAGGAAGGTGGTGAGCTTATGGAAATTACAGACGTAAGGGTGAGAAAACTTAATGAGGAAGGCAAAATGAAGGCTGTAGTTTCTGTAACCTTTGATAATGAATTTGTGGTTCATGATATAAAGGTTATAGAGGGCCAAAATGGGTTATTTATTGCTATGCCAAGTCGAAAGACTCCTGAAGGGGAGTTTAAAGATATTGCTCACCCTATAAATTCAGACACAAGAAATAAATTACAAAGCGCTATTTTAAAAGAATATGAAAAGGCAAAAGAACAAGAAGCTACACATAAGGAATAAAAAGGGGCGTGCCTCCTTTTTATTTTTTTTGTTGAACTTTATTGCAATTATAGTTAAAATAGTATAGGGTATGAAAATTAAATTTAGTATAGAGGGTGTGGAAAATTGGAAGGGCTAGTGACGCTTATTTTAGCAGCGGGGCTTGGAAAAAGGATGAAATCTAAACATCCCAAAGTTGTCCATAAAATATGTGGAAGGACAATGATAGAATGGGTTGTAAATGCGGCAAAAGATGTGGGCAGTAATGACATCGTTGTGGTAGTTGGCCATAAAGCGGAAGAGGTAAAAGAAGTATTAAAAGACAGAGTAAAGTATGCTTATCAACAGACACAGTTGGGTACAGGCCATGCAGTAATGATGGCGCGGGATTTATTGCCAGAGCAGGGCAATGTTTTAATTTTAACAGGTGATACCCCTCTTATTACTTCGCAGACATTAAAATCTTTGGTAAAATTTCATGTTGAAGAAGGGAATAGTGTTACGATTTTGTCGTCGGTGGTAGAAGACCCATCGGGCTATGGAAGGATAATAAGGGATGAAAGTGGAAACGTTATAAAAATCGTGGAAGACAAAGATGCAACGGAAAAAGAAAAAAGTATCCATGAGATAAATTCTGCCATGTACGTTATGGATATAGCCAAACTAAAAAAAGCGCTAAGAATGATAACAAATAATAACGCACAGGGTGAATATTATCTGACGGATGCTGTAGAAATTATAAAACAAATGGGAGGAAAAATTGGTGCTTTTACTGCTTCAGCTGAGGAAATAATGGGGGTTAATTCCAGGGTCCAACTTTCTGATGCAGAAAGAGTCATGAGAAAAAGAATCAACTATCGCCATATGGAAAAAGGTGTAACAATAATTGACCCTGAGACAACTTATATAGGAGCAGAGGTTGAAATTGCACCTGATACTGTCATACTTCCAGGGTGCGTAATAGAAGGCAAAACTGTGATAGGCAGCGATTGTGAAATAGGTCCTAATTGCAGGATTGTCGATTCCCACATAGGTGATGGATGCAATATTATGTATTCTGTCATATTATCTTCAAAATTGGGGAATGACATTAAAGTTGGACCTTTTGCGCAAATACGGCCGGAAAGTGTGATACATGATAAAGCAAAAATAGGTGACTTTGTGGAAATTAAAAAATCTGTCATTGGAGAAGGCACAAAAGTTCCTCATCTTACGTATGTGGGAGATGCGGAAGTTGGGAAAAATGTCAATATGGGATGTGGATCTATTACAGTTAATTATGATGGTAAACAAAAGTACAAGACAGTGATAGGAGATAATGTTTTCGTGGGGTGTAATGTAAATCTTGTAGCGCCAGTAAAGATTGGAAATAATGCTTATATTGCTGCTGGTTCAACTATAACAGAGGATGTTCCTGAAGGAGCACTTGCCATAGCCAGAAGTAAGCAAACTAATAAAGAGGGCTGGGTACAGGAAAGAATAAAAAAGGGGAGGCTTTAAATTAAATGGCGAGATATACTAATTCTCTAAAAATTTTTTCAGGAAATTCAAATCCTAAGTTAGCTAGTGAAATAGCAGAGCATCTTGGACTTAAGCTTTGCGATTCAGAAGTAGGGACTTTTAGTGATGGGGAGATTAGTGTAAGGATTGGAGAAAGCGTAAGAGGTGCAAGCGTTTTTGTAATACAGTCAACTTGTGCACCTGTAAATAACAACTTAATGGAATTATTGATAATGATTGATGCTTTTAAAAGGGCATCTGCGGCTGAAATTAATGCAGTTATACCTTACTATGGCTATGCAAGACAAGACAGAAAAGCAAAAGCAAGGGACCCAATTACTGCAAAGCTTGTAGCTGACCTTATAACTGCAGCAGGAGCTCATAGAGTTGTTACAATGGACCTTCATGCTCCTCAAATACAGGGCTACTTTAACATTCCTGTTGACCATTTGTTAGGAGGGCCTATACTTGCAAAATATTTTATTGACAAAGAATTGGGAGATGATGTAGTAGTTGTTTCCCCTGACCATGGCAGTGTGACAAGGGCGAGGTATTTTGCAGAAAAATTGAATGCTCCTCTTGCTATTATTGACAAGAGAAGACCAAAAGCCAATGTAGCAGAGATAATGAATATAATAGGGGACGTAAGAGAGAAAAAGGCAATTTTGGTAGATGACCTTATTGATACTGCTGGTACTTTGGTACAAGGTGCAGAGGCTCTTCTTGACAATGGTGCTACTGAAGTTTATGCTTGTGCGACCCACGGAGTGCTGTCAGGTCCTGCGATTGAAAGGATAAAAGAATCACCAATAAAAGAATTGGTTATAACCGATACAATCCCTCTTCCCGAAGAGAAAAAAATTGAAAAAATTAAAGTGAGGTCTGTCGCTCCTTTATTTGCCGAAGCAATTTTAAGAATTCACGAAGGTATGTCTGTCAGTAAATTGTTTGTGTAAACACTTTATGGAGACAAAGAGGACGGTTCCTTCTGTCTGATTTTTTCGGACAAAAGGGAACCGTCCCTCCTGTTTGGCTCCTGGCATCTCAAAATCCACAATATCAGTATTATGTCGTGGAGAACCCTTAGTGCTTGAATTTACCAAGAATGGTACGAGGAAAAGATTGTATCTTTTAATTAACTGGCGTTTCTTTACAGGATTTACTGATAACCAAATTGTTTATAAAATAATAATGACTCAATTTCTGAATCCAGAGGTACTGTAAAAGAAATAGATATTACATACTAAACTGAACAAAAAGAAGAGAATTCAGGCATTGGAGATAGAAAATGGCAGAAAAAGGACAGAGCATGATAATAACGGATCCCAGGAAAAAAATATTCAGAGACAAAGAATGAAAAAGTTACTACTGGTAAGCAAGGAGGAATTTCTAAAGAAGTCGGCTGGAAAGGTGGCAGTACATTACATACAAAACTTCTTGCAATGGCTTTTATAGCCGAGATAGCTTATTTGGTTCATTCACTAATACCAAACGGAATTAACGAAAAAGGTATAATAAACTAGGGAATATTTCACACGTGGGATGATATTGATAACTATAGTTTTACAGATAAGTACCTTGTAATTACTTTAAAACCGAATAATAAGAACATTACCTTCATTGTCGACAATGATGGAAAAGAAATAATAAAGAATTTTTTAAAAGAAAAATTTAAAAAACAAGGGGATGTACCAAAATGATAAAACTTATTATACGAGCTCTGTTTTCAGGTATAGTTTTTATATTTTTACTACTTTTATTATCTGAAAAAGCAAGAAATGATTATAAACAAAGAGGTTTAAAACCTTTTATCTATATCTTTTTAGTTTTTGTTGCAGTAGATATTTTTATTGGATTAATCATCAAGTAAGAAAGTAAAATTATAAAAGTAAGGAGAGAAAATAATGGCCATTAAAAAAAACACTATAAAGTTACAAGATGTTTTTCTTTCACAGGTTAGGAAAGAAAAAGTACCCGTAATAATTTATCTACTTAGAGGCATTCCATTAACAGGAATTATTAAGGGATTTGATAATTATGTAGTTGTTTTAGAAACAGAAGATAGTCAGGAAATAAAAATTTTAAAAAGTGCAATTTCTTCAATAGTTTTGAAAGAACCTATTATTTTCATTCAATCAGACAGAAATGCCAATTGAAATATCTTTGTATGTAACTTTTAAAGTTACTTACACTTCCAGATGCAGTTGGAGCAGTTATTTATGAGGAGATAGCATATTTTAAGTATAGTTTTTTGGTTTAACCCAGCAACAACTATGGAAATTGTGAACAAAGCAATGGAGGCAGCAAAAATTCAGTTTCTCGGCTTAACCTATTAATTTTATTTACAATATCCTGTCCTGTATCAGTGTCTGTTACAGTAATGCGCTTTAGTTTCATGATGTTATCTCCGTAATAGTTTACTCCTTGTTGAATGCCAAATGCCATCTCGAATCCAACTTTTTTTGCTATTGCATCACTTATTTTATTTCCTGCCCCAAAGGGATATGCTAAACATATAGGGGCTTTTCCTATTTTTTCTTTAATTATTTCTCTTGAACGTAAAAAATCAGTATAAAGTCTTTTTTTGTATTGTGCCATTGTTTCTAAATGGCCATTAATTATCACTGGACCCATTACCATTGGAATTTTTCTAAAACCATTTGACATATATTTATGAAGGTCATAAGTATGGCTTTCAATTTCTATTATACCACTATCTGACATTTCTTTTGCTTGTTTCCATGTAAAACAAGGTATATATACTCCTGGTTTTTGATGATTTACTTCATCTGGTATATAACTTACTATAACGTTTATTTCTGCTTTCATACCCAGTTTTTTCAAAATAGGATAAGCATAAATATAATTACTTAAATATCCATCATCAAAAGTTATTACAATAGGTTTTGGTGGTAAAGGACTATTATACAATACAAAATCTCTGAGCTGTTCCAAAGTTATGGTATGATATCCTGCAGCTTTTAGGTAAAGCATCTGTTTCTCAAATCTCTCAGGATCAATTACTACTCTGCCATACTTTTTAGAGTTAAATGTTCCTTCTTTTTGAAGATGGTGATACATCAGAACTGGTACAAATGGTTTTTGGCTTGTGCTTTTGAGTATTCTGTGGATATTAATATACTAATTAAAAGCACTGTTATAAGAATAATAGGAATGAGTAAGAACTTTTTATTCATATTTTCCCCTCTTTTCAAAAAATTTGCATAAACAACTAATGGCAGACAGAGCATTTTTTGAATATATTCTCATGCTATAAATATTTGGTTTTTTTCAAAGTCGTTATTAATACTATCAATAAACATTCGATGCCAGAGTTCAAACACTAATAGTAGCCATATTTGCCTTCCAGTATGGGTTCCTTTATATTTACCACTAAGTAATCCTTCAATATATGATTTATTAAAATATCCTCGGTTGAGTGCCTTTTGCGACAAGAGAATATCCCTAGCAAAGTTTTTGTATTCATTTTTTACTAATGATGTGATAGGTACTGGAAATCCATTTTTCTTTCTATTTAATACAAAATATGGCAAGTCATTCTTAAAAGTTTGTTTTAAAATATATTTTTCAATATTGCCTTTGTATTTTAATTTTGATGGTATAGAAGCAGCAAATTGAACCAGTTTATAATCAAGAAATGGAACACGTAACTCTATAGAATGTGCCATAGACATCTTATCCGATTTTAAAAGTACATCTTCTGACAGCCAAATTTTCTGATCAAAATAAAGCATTTGGCTTACTTCATCTTTCCAGTCAAGCATATAAATAGAAGAAATATAAGGGTCATTTTTAATATCTATTAGACTTGAATATATATCTCTGTTCAATATTAAAGGTAATTCATTTTCTTTAAAAGTCATTCCCACCCCTTTATATCTTTTATTTATAGGTAATTTTGATCTTTGAATAAAATTTTTCCCGAAATTAAATGGCATTGCTAGCACTAAAGGTTCTATAAATTTTTCCCGTATAAATTTAGGTAAAATATTATATTTACTAATAACATTTGGTTCTTTATATACTGTATAACCTGCAAAAATTTCATCTGCACCTTCTCCTGATAGTACTACTTTAACATAATTTTTGGCAAGTTTTGATACATAATAAAGAGGAATAGCAGTTGGATCGCTTAAAGGTTCATCCATATGCCATATAATTTTCTCAATATCTTCTATAACGTCTTCTGGATTTACAGTTAATTCATGGTGATCTGAACCATAAAATTTTGCAGTTTCTTTTGCATATTTGAGTTCATTGAATTCATTTATGTTTGTATTTTCTTTTGGCTCTTTAAAAGCAATAGAGAAGGTCTTTAATTTTCCTTCATATAGCTTTGATGCTTTAGATAATATTATACTTGAATCAAGGCCGCCACTTATGAATATTCCTAACGGTACATCGCTTATCAATCTATTTTTAATGGAGTTTTCAAATAGGTAGGAAATTTTTTCTTTATAATAAAATTCGGGTTTTTCTTCAATTTGGTTTTTAAAGTCTATATCCCAGTATTTCTTGATATTTATTTTATTATTAGAATATGTTAAAATATGTCCCGGCATTAATTTTAAAATGTTTTTAAACATAGTTTGTTCTCCCGGAACATAGCGATATGTAAGATATACAGCTAATTTATCGTAATTCAAGTTTGTTTCGATAATAGGGCATTTTATTAGGGATTTAATTTCTGATGCAAATATGATTGTATTATCAGCAATAGTGTAATAGAGAGGCTTTATTCCCAATCTATCTCTTATAAGCAATATTTTTTTATTTTTCTCGTCATATATTGCTATTGCAAACATACCGTCAAGATAAGAAACAAAATTTTCACCGTATTCTTCGTATAAATGCACTATAACTTCTGTATCACTTTGAGTATAAAATTTGTGACCTTTTGCAACAAGGTATTTTCTTAAACGCTGATAATTATATATTTCTCCATTAAAAATAACCCAAATGTTTTTTTGCTCATTATGTACAGGTTGATGGCCACTTTTAATATCTATTATGCTTAATCTTCTCATCCCTAATCCAGTGCTATCTCCATAATATATTCCTTCGTCGTCTGGACCTCTGTGATACATTATATCTAACATTTCTTTTAAAACATGTTGTCCCATCAACTTAGCTTTATCTCCTGAAAATCCACATATTCCACACACGTTTTTCTCTCCTTTATATTTACTTTCATCAAAAGTATTCTAATTTATTATAACCGAAAATGATTAAAATAGGATTAAATATTGAGTTATTAAGTTGAAAAATTAATTATTATGTAATATATTGTTCATAAATACATGATATGATTTAAAATAAAGGAAGCAAATAATCTAAGAGAAATAAAGTCTAACTAAAGAGGCAGATGAGGTGGGCTAATCATGTTTGATAAAAGGGTTTTAAAAAATTTTGATTTTGTCCTTTTTATAGTAGCAATATTGATTGCGTTAATGAGCACCATTGTCATATTAAGTGCTTCACATTCCATACAAACAGGGTCATATAAACAAGTAGAAATCCAGTTAATTGCTATTTTAATAGGAATTATTTTTGTTATTATACTAGGTTCATTTGACTATTCTGTTTTTTCAAAATATTCTTCATACATTTATTTCATTAATATAATAATGCTAGTATCTGTATTTTTTATAGGAAAAGAAATTAACGGTGCTAAAAGTTGGATAGTAATAGGGCCCATATCTTTTGAGCCTGCAGAGTTTTCTAAAATTTTTTTAATATTAACCCTTTCAAATATATTAAAAGAAAAAGAAGAAATAAAAACTTTTAAAGAACTTTCTCTCCCTTTAATCCATGTTGGTATACCTTTTGTAATTGTAATGTTACAAAGAAGCTTAGGGACGGCACTAGTTTTTATAGCCATTTTTTTAGGAATGGTATATATAAGTGGGATTAAACCAAAAATATTTATGGAAATGATAAGTGCAGGTATCGCTCTAATGCCAATAGCCTATAAAGTCTTAAAACCATATCAGAAGGCAAGACTTTTATCCTTTATAAATCCTAATATTGATCCAATGGGGTCAGGATACCATGTAATCCAGTCCATCATAGCTGTTGGCTCAGGAATGCTTTTAGGGAAAGGGTTGTTTCACGGAAGTCAAACGCAATTATATTATTTACCAGAATCCTCAACTGATTTTATTTTCTCTTCCTTTGCTGAAGAATTTGGATTTATTGGGGCAATTATCCTTATAATTTTATACGGTATACTTCTTTACAGGTCGTTGGAAATTGCACTTAAAGCTAGGGATAAATATGGTTGTCTTATTGCTACCGGAATAATTTCTATGTTTGTTTTTCATATTTTTGAAAATATAGGCATGACAATAGGAATTATGCCGATAGCAGGTATACCTTTGCCATTTATGAGCTATGGTGGAACCGCAATGGTAAATAACATGATAGCGCTTGGTTTTTTGCTGAATATAGGTATGAGAAAGTATAAAATAAACTTTTAATTCAATATTAAAAAATAAAAAAGCTCTTTTTAAGCGTAAATTTTCCTTTTTTAGGATTTGGGTTAGGCGTAGATAGATAATAATGATTTTTTTATAAATGATTATGGTATAATTATATAGAAGTGAAAGATAGAAATTAATTAAAAAATAGAGGGTGGTTTTGTGGGAGAGAACCGAAAGATTTATGTAGTGGATGATGACAAGAATATATGTGAAATAGTATCTTTATATCTAGAAAAAGATGGGTTTGAAGTAGAAAAAATATATGATGGGCAAACGGCCTTAAGGAAAATTCAAGAGAAACCGCCAAAGCTCGTCATACTTGATATAATGTTGCCAGGAATTGATGGTATAGCTCTTTGCAGAGAAGTCAGAAAATTCTCAAAAGTACCCATAATAATGCTTACCGCAAAAGGGGATACACTTGATAAGGTATTGGCTTTAGAGATTGGCGCTGATGACTATATTGTAAAACCATTTGACGGGAAAGAATTGGTAGCAAGAGTTAAAGCAGTTTTAAGAAGATATGAAACGGAAAGTGATGAAAAACAAGCTGTTTCTTATCCAGACCTTTATGTAAGTTTGAGTGAATATAAAGTTGTTTATAAAGGGCAAAATGTAGATTTGACTCCGAAAGAGTTAGAACTTTTATATTTTTTATGTACACATCCCAATAGGGTTTTCACAAGAGACCAGCTATTAGAAAACGTATGGGGTTATGATTATATGGGAGATAGTCGTACAGTAGATGTTCATATAAAAAGGCTGAGAGAGAAAATGGGAGATGGACCTAATTGGAAACTTACCACCGTATGGGGTGTAGGCTATAAATTTGAGGTGAACTAAATTTGAGTAAAAATAGACTTTTTAAAAAACTTTTTATAAGTAATATAATTATCATACTTGTTACTTTGTCTATTCTTTCTGGAATGTTTTATCTGATGTTTCAAAATTATTACTTTGCCGAGAAAGAAAAAATAATGTTAGAAGAAGTTCAGGAGATAAATGCAATTTTAAATGAATTTGCGGTAGGAGACATAAATATAGATAAATGGAATCAAGAACTAAACGTTGTTACTAGATTGATTAATGCTACTGTATGGATTGTAGATAAAGATGGGTTAATTTATAGCCAATCACAGCAACAGGGAAAAGCTTGGACAGGAGTAAGCCTCAACAAAAAAGAGATAAGAAGCATTTTAAATGGGCAATCTGTTGTAAAAAAAGGATATTTTGGTGGCAAATTTAATCAGCCTGTTTTGACAGTAGGAGTGCCTCTTGTTTTAAATGGCCGAATTGAAGGGGCTATATTTATGCATGCTCCTTTGACAGAAATGAATAAAACCATTATAAATATTTTTATTTTGATGCTTTTATCTGGAGGAGTAGCTCTTATAATAGGCTTTGTGCTCATTTCTTATACTTCCAGTAAAATATCTCAACCTCTTAAAGAAATGAGCTTGGCTGTTCAGCAGGTAGCGAAGGGGAATTTTTCTGCAAGGGTACAACATAAAGAAGAAGATGAAATAGGAGATTTGGCTAAATCCTTTAATATTATGGCAAAAGAATTAGAACAATTAGAAGATATGAGAAAAGATTTTGTTGCAAATGTTTCTCACGAATTGAGGTCCCCATTGACCTCTATACAAGGATATATAGATGGAATATTAGACGGTACTATTCCAAAGGAAAAAGCTTGTGATTATCTTAAAATAGTACAGAAAGAAACAAGGAGGATGTCTAGACTCATAGATGATTTTCTTG
Organism: Thermoanaerobacter sp. YS13; assembly: GCF_000806225.2. NCBI lineage: Bacteria > Bacillati > Bacillota > Clostridia > Thermoanaerobacterales > Thermoanaerobacteraceae > Thermoanaerobacter > Thermoanaerobacter sp. YS13. The sequence goes on from NZ_JOOI01000002.1 coordinate 643,210, forward strand.
AAATGACTAAGCTTGAGTCAGGTCAATTTCCACTTAATAAGACTGAATTTGATATAAATGAACTTATAAGACTGGCTGTTATAAAATTTGAAAAAAGGATAGTTGAAAAAGATTTAGCTGTTAAGGTTGATTTTGAAGAAGACAGACGAATAGTTATAGGGGATAGGGATAAGATAGAGCAAGTTTTGACAAATCTTATAGATAATGCAATAAAGTTTTCTAAAGAAAGGGGTATAATCCATATTTTTACTGAAATAAAAGACGATAAAGTGTTTATTACAATAAAAGATAATGGAATAGGTATTTCTCCAGAAGACCAAGAGCATATATGGGATAGATTTTATAAAGCGGACAAATCGCGAGGAAAAGATGGGGCAGGTCTTGGGCTTTATATAGTAAGGCGTATTATAAATGCTCATAACGAGGAAATTTGGGTAGAAAGTGAAGTGGGTAAAGGTACAGCATTTACTTTTACTCTGCCGGTGAAAAAATTTTAAAAAATCACAATAAAATATTTACACTTTGTTAACACTTTATTCATAAATAAAGGATACAATAATATTTGAGAGCGACAAATGCCTCTCCTTGACCTCCCTTATCATAGCGGTCCAAGTGAGTACTTGGGCCGCACATTTATTTATAATAAACAGTGCAAAAAATTTTTTAATAAAAACTACTTAAAATCTTTACATCATGTTCATAATTTGTTAATAAAAAGGGATTATAATTAAAAGCAAGAAAGAACAAAAGGAGTGAGTGGTGATGGATTACGAAAAAGAATTTGAAAATAAAATTGAAAAAAATGACCCAGAGAATGTGGTTCCTCCAGAAGAAAATAAAAAAGAAGAGTTATATCGGACAGAAGAATTAAATGGCGAAACATTAAAGGCAGAGGAACAAGAGCAAGAGGAATTGGAAACTCTTGCACCAATTCCTAAAGTAGAATTCAGAAACAACAAAAAGAGTCTGGGTAAGATGGTGAAAAGATTCAGAAGGAAGATGGTAGCATCTTTTATTGCAGTAGCGCTAATAGCGGCTTTAATTGGCGGAGGAGTTACAGGTGCTGTGATGAAATACTACGTTACCCCAAATGATGCATCAACACAGGTTGTTACAAAATATTTACCTCTAGAGGCTACTTCCTCAAATGACAGTGGTATTTTGAATTTGATACCTAACATCTATAAGATTGTCAGCCCAGCCGTTGTAGAAATTGATACAAGTACAGCTTATACAAATGGCTATAGAACAGAGTATGTTCCTAAAGGGAGTGGATCTGGCTTTATAATAAGTTCTGATGGATATATTGTTACAAATAACCATGTAATTGACGGAGCATCAAAAATCACAGTAAAACTTTTAGATGGTAGAAGTGCTGATGCGAAGCTTATAGGAAAAGATGATAGAACAGACCTTGCAGTACTTAAAATAAACCTTCCTAATTTACCCGTTGTAAGACTGGGGGATTCTTCAAAACTCCAACCTGGTGAGCTGGCAATTGCTATAGGTAATCCTCTTGGAGATTCCTTTGCAGGTACAGTCACAGCCGGTATAATAAGCGGACTTAACAGAAACCTTCAAAGTGATTATGGTCCTGTCAAACTTATACAAACAGATGCAGCTATAAATCCTGGAAACAGTGGAGGACCTCTTGTCAACAGTAAAGGAGAAGTTATAGGTATCACAAGTGTTAAACTTACTTCAATAGGTTCAAGTATTCAAGATCCCTTTGGATTTTTCCAAGGGCAAGCTACTCCAGTAGAAGGGATGGGATTTGCAATTCCTATAAATGAAGCGAAGCCTATAATTGAACAGCTTATAAAACACGGCTATGTAGAAAGGCCTATGATGGGAATAGGTGCTCAAACTATTACACAACAAGATGCAGTCCAATATAATTTGCCTGTAGGAGTGTATGTAGTCCAAGTTCAGCCAAATAGTGGAGCAGAAAAAGCTGGTATTCAACCAGGTGATGTGATAATAAAGGTTGATGGCAAAACCATTACTTCCTTCGAAGATTTACAAAGCATACTAAATAACCACAAAGTTGGAGACGTAATAAATGTAACAGTTTGGAGAAATGGCAAAACATTTACAGTTCCTGTAAAGTTGCAAAGTAGTGCAAACTTTCAATAAATAAAATAAAGGCCTCCCTCGCACAAAGGCTACCGGCAAGTTATCACTTGCCGGTAGCCTTTTACACATACTATAGCTTTTTTTTGTTTAATTATGTATAATTAATTTGATAAGGAAGGGTGGTCGTATGTACATAATTGCAGGTTTAGGGAACCCTGGTAGAGAATATGAAGAAACTAGGCATAATATAGGGTTTATGGTAATAGATGAGTTGGCAAAAAAATTAGGTATAAATGTCACAAAATTAAAATTTAAATCTCTTGTAGGTGAAGGGAATTTTAAAGGAGAGAAAATAATTCTTTTAAAGCCTCAGACATTTATGAATTTAAGTGGTGAAGCTTTATACGATGCTGTAAATTTTTATAAAATTCAACTTGAAAATGTAATTGTAATTTATGACGATAAAGACCTGGATGTGGGCAAAATAAGGATAAGAAAAAAAGGAAGTTCGGGCGGTCACAATGGAATGAATTCTATCATATATCTTTTAAATAGCGAAGAATTTCCGCGTATTAGAATTGGAATTGGAAAACCGCAAAAGGATTTAGTAAGTTACGTATTAGGAAAATTTGAAGAGTCAGAGAAAAAACTAATTGATGAAGCTGTTATAAAAGCAGCAGATGCAGTGATAGATATTATAGAAAATGGGATAGAACATGCTATGAGCAAATTTAACGGTTGATAAAAAGGCAATAAAGGAGAAAAAAGAATACATGTGGCTATTATCTGGAATTGGTGGTGTAATTTTAGCATATTTTCTAAATAGGGTGGCAGTAACTAAATATAAGAGAAGAGCTATAATTTATTTTGTACCAGCCATTGAAGAAACGTGTAAGACAGTGGCAGGGTATTTGACTTCCTCTATTCTTTTGTCTCATTTCATATTTGGGATTGCAGAGGCAGTAAATGATTACATAAAAACTTCCTATAAGATTAATTTAAGAGCTTCTATTTTAAGTATCTTAAGCCACAGCTTTTTTGGTATAATCTCTTACATATTAGTGATGCAAACAAATATTTTTTTGGCTATTATTGTAACTTCTTTAATACACGGCTTATGGAATAGGCTTATGTTGAGGTGATGAACATGTTTACTCGTCAAATAGAAGAATTAAAAGAGATTAAAACAATAGAAGAATTTTTACAACACAGGAAAGGACCTATTTTGGCTTATGGGCTTACAGATTCTCAAAAAGCCCATATTGCCCATTATATAATGACTAAGTTTAACAAAAAGGTGTTAGTTATTGCTCCTGATGAGGTGGAAGCAAGAAAAATATACGAAGATTTGTATTCTTTTAATTTTGGCAATGCTTCTTTATTTCCCAAAAGAGAAGCCTTGTTTTATAAAATAGATGCTGCGAGTCAAGAAGTGGTGTCTCAAAGATTACAGGTAATTAAAAAATTGTCAGAAGAAAGTTCCCATGCTGTAGTTACTTCTATAGATGCAGCATTAGGTAAGCTCATACCTATGGATTTATTTAAAAAGTATCAGTTTGTTTTTAAATTAGGTGATACTGTGAATTTGGAGGAAGTTACAAAAAATTTGGTGACCATGGGGTATGAAAGGGTTCAAATGGTAGAAGGAAAAGGACAATTTAGTGTGAGAGGAGGAATAATTGACGTTTTTTCCCCTACCGAAGAATATCCATGGAGAATTGAACTTTTTGGCGATGAAATAGATTCCATAAGGACTTTTGATGTGATTACACAAAGGTCTCTAGAAAATATTGATAATATAAATATTTTCCCAGCTACAGAGTTTATCGCAGAAGCAGAGCACATCAAAAAGGGGATTTCTGCAGTTTCGAACTATTTAAATTCCTATTTGTCAAAAATAAAAAAATTAAAAAGTGGAATTGCAGAAAAATTACAGCAAAAATTTGAAGAGATTATGGAGGAGATTACCGAGGCTAAAAGGGTAGAAAATATTCATGAGCTTATAGATTATTTTTATGATGATGTCTATTCTATTGTTGATTATATGGGAGAAGAGGCAGTTATTATTTTAGATGAAAGCAGTCGTATTAAACAAAGGGTAAATAACCTTCAAATGGAATTTAATGAAAATTTCAAGGTTTTACTAGAAAAAGGAGAGGTTTTGCCCGAGCAAAGTAAGCTTTTTTTTGATTATGATGAAATATTAAAAAGAGTGAAAAATAATTTTTTACTCATAATGAATACTTTAGCAAAACCTGACAATGAATTACAGCCCCAAACGATTGTTAATTTTATATCAAGGTCTATGCATCCTTTTCACGGCAAAATGGATATTTTAGTAGATGATTTGAAATATTACAAAAACACAGGATATAAAGTGTTGCTTTTAAGTGGGAATCAAGAAAGAGCAAGAGTTTTAAAAGATACGCTTGAAAGTTTTAACATTGATACTGTAGTGATTAAAGACAGTGAATACGATATACAAAAAGGGCAAGTGGTCATATATCCTGCCTCTGTTAGCAAGGGGTTTGAGTATGTGGATGCAAAATTTGCGGTTATAAGCGATGGAGAAATTTTTGGTCAGACTAAAAGGAGTAAAAAAACTATAAAAATTAAAAATGCCGACAAGATAAAGAGCTTTACTGAATTAGAAGTAGGGTCATATGTTGTTCATGTAAATTATGGTATAGGAAAGTATGAAGGTATAGAAAAAATAAAAGTAGATGGGATTATAAGGGATTATTTGAAGATAATTTACGCGGGAGGAGATACCCTTTTTGTACCAGTGGAACAATTAGACCTTGTGCAAAAATATGTAGGACCGACAGACAATCCTCCTAAATTAAATAAATTGGGGGGGAGTGAATGGATTAGAGTAAAAAGAAAAGCCAAAAAAGCAGTAGAAGACATCGCAAAAGACTTGATTAAGCTTTATGCAAAAAGACAGATAGCTAAAGGGCATGCTTTTTCTCCTGATACTCCATGGCAAAAAGAGTTTGAAGAACAATTTCCCTATGAAGAGACAGAAGACCAGTTAAGGTGTATAAAAGAAATTAAAGAGGATATGGAAAAAGACAGGCCAATGGATAGACTTCTCTGTGGAGATGTGGGATATGGCAAAACAGAAGTAGCTTTAAGGGCTGCTTTTAAAGCAGTGGCTGATGGGAAACAGGTGGCTTTTTTGTGCCCTACAACTATCTTGGCTTATCAGCATTATACTAATTTCATAGAAAGATTCAAAGAATTTCCTGTAAAGATAGAAATGCTCAGTCGTTTTAGGACTCCTAAAGAACAAGCACAAATAATTAAAAGTCTGGGGGAAGGGACTATTGATATTATTGTTGGTACTCACAGACTTTTACAGAGTGATGTAAAATTTAAAGATTTAGGACTTTTAATTATAGACGAAGAACAGAGATTTGGGGTTGTTCATAAAGAAAAAATAAAGAAGCTAAAAGAAAATATAGATGTATTGACTTTGGCGGCGACTCCTATTCCAAGAACGCTACACATGTCTTTGATTGGGATAAGAGATATGAGTATACTTGAAAATCCTCCTGAAGACCGATATCCAGTAGAAACTTATGTAGTGGAATTTAATGAAGAATTGATAAAAGACGCAATACTGAGAGAAATGGGAAGAGGAGGACAAGTTTTTTTTGTATACAACCGCGTAAACGGCATAGAAAAAATAGCGTCTTTTATAAAGGAATTGATTCCAGATTGCCGAGTTGCTATAGCTCATGGGCAAATGGAAGAAAGTCAGCTGGAGAAAGTAATGATAGATTTTGTAAATGGAGAGTACGATGTGTTAGTCAGCACTACAATAATTGAGATAGGGCTTGATATACCAAATGTAAATACTATTATAGTTTATGATGCAGATAAGTTAGGGCTTTCTCAATTGTATCAATTAAGAGGACGAGTAGGTAGGTCAAATAGACTTGCTTATGCTTATTTTACTTATAGAAAGGATAAAGTTTTAAGTGAAGTGGCAGAAAAGAGGTTGGAGGCGATAAAAGAGTTTACTGAATTTGGTTCTGGATTCAAAATTGCCATGAGGGATTTGGAGATAAGAGGTGCAGGAAATCTCCTTGGAGCAGAACAACATGGTCATATTGATGCAATTGGTTATGACTTGTATTTAAAGCTTTTAGAGGAAGCTATACGAAATTTAAAGGGAGAAGCTCCCAAAGAAGAGATTACTACCACAATAGACATAAAAGTCAATGCTTATATTGACTCTTCCTATATTGAAGACGAAAATTTAAGATTAGAAATGTACAAGAAAATAGCCTCTATAGAATCTAGAGAAGATATGATGGAGATTTCAGAAGAACTTGTAGATAGGTTTGGCGATTATCCAAAACCTGTAGAGGCACTATTAGAAATTGCTTATTTAAAAGCTATTGCTTCTCAGGTCAACATTACTGAAATAACTGAAAAAGGAAACGCCGTAATTTTAAAGTTTAAAGATACAAAATCAGTAAATATGCAGGCTATAGAAAAGGCAATAAAGGAATATGGAGGGAATTTAGTATTTTCAAGTCAAGTACAACCGTACCTTACTTATAAATTCAATAAAAAAGAGACTATACAAAAGGAACTTATAGAATTGGTAGAAAAAATAAAAAGTTTGCAGTTAGTGGAGAAATGATATATAATTAAGTTATCTCTATGTAAACTTTTTAAAGTCAGGAGGATGTTATTTTGAAAAGGAAAATCGCATTACTTTTATTTTTTGTTTTTATAGTATTTTTAACCGTATCCTGCTCTGCCAAAAAAGACGTTGTTGCAACTGTTAATGGGGAAAACATTACAAATACTGAATACAAAAAAGCTTTTGACCAAGTAAAAGCCCAAATTGAAAGTAGTCCACAATATACAAAAGACATATGGAATCAGGATTATCAAGGGAAAAAATTTTTAGATGTAGTAAAGGAAAATGTGCTTGATAATTTAATTGCTCAAAAAATACTTGTGCAAGAGGCAATAAAAAATAATATTACAGTTACAGATAAAGAAATAGATGATGAGTATCAAAAAGAAAAGGAAGTTAATAAAGATATTACAAAGGAAGATGTGAAAAATTACCTTTTAATAAATAAGCTCTTTGACAAATATACAAAAGATGTAAAAGTTACAGAAGAAGAGTTAAAAAAGTATTATGATAATAATAAAGAACAGTTTGAAGTAGTGAAGGCTAGTCATATATTAGTGGCTGATGAAAAAACAGCAGAAGATATATACAATCGACTTATGAAAGGGGAAAATTTTGCTACTTTAGCAAAAGAGTATTCTACTGATACGGCTACAAAAGACAAAGGAGGAGATCTGGGAGAATTTCCTCATGGTGTTATGGTTCCTGAGTTTGACCAAGTAGTTTTTTCACTTAAGAAAGGTGAGATATCAAAACCTGTTAAGACTGCTTATGGATATCATATAATAAAGTCAGAGGGTGTTACAATAAAACCTTTTAATGAAGTAAAAGATGCGATAGAAAGATATTTGTTAAATAATAAGAAAAATCAGGTTATTAAAGAAAAATATGATGCGCTTGAGAAAGCAGCAAAGATACAAAAGTTTCCTCAAAATATAAAAGTAACAGTGGGATAAAAATCCGGCAATTTAGTTGCCGGTCTTTTTTTGCGAATAAATTTATGGAAAAATATAAATACTAATCTTGAGCTAAAAATTTTAGGAAATGGAGGTATTTACTTTGAAGGCTACAGGAATTGTACGCAGAATAGATGATTTAGGAAGAGTTGTTATTCCTAAAGAAATTCGAAGAACATTAAGAATTAAGGAAGGAGACCCTTTAGAAATTTTTACAGATAAAGAAGGAGAGATAATTTTAAAGAAATATTCTCCAATAAGTGAATTAAGCGATTTTGCGCAAGAGTACGCTGATAGCATATATCAATCTACAAAGCACCCTGTATGCATTACAGATACAGATAATGTAATAGCTGTTTCCGGAGTAGCAAAAAAAGAATTAATTGATAAACCAATAAGTCAAGAATTAGAAAAATATTTGGAAGAAAAAAAGACGATAATGCTTGGGACTGGGAAAGATAAAGGACCGATTAAAATAGCAGATGGACAGGAATTTAACATTACATCTCAAGTTATAGTTCCTATTATTTCAAGAGGAGATACAATAGGAAGTGTGGTGATTTTTACTAAAGAAGCCGGTGAAGCAGTTACAGAAGTTGAAGCAAAAATCGCTGAAACAGCTGCTGCTTTTTTGGGTAAACAGATGGAAGAATAAATTTATATACACATATATATACCCCTCTGCATATTATAAACTATGAATTAAGCTGCGCAGGGGGGTTAATTTATGGCTTTTCGCATTAATGATATTGTAATGAGAAAGTCTTATGGCTCTGACATTTTGTTTAGAGTCATTAATGTTATAGATAATAAAGGAGTAAGACATTATCTTTTACACGGTTTAAACATGAGAATAATTGCAGATGCACCAGAAGATGACCTTATAGAGGCTTCTCGCGCCAAAATTGCGGAATATGATAGGCCTTATAGAGAAAAGGCAGAATACCTTTTAAAAAAAATTGCTTCTTCAAAAAGCCTTCAGCGAAAAAAAGGGATGGTACGTGCAAGTCAGCAAGAGCCTTACGGAAGGCCAGGAAAAGTTCTTCACATAGATGGAGATGAAGAATATTTAAATATATGTCTTGATGCTTATAAAAAGGTTGGTATGGAAGTCGTAGGAGTAGTGGTAAAGGAAGAAGAACAACCAGATAAAGTGTATGACCTTTTAGAAAAATATAGGCCGGATATATTGGTTCTTACAGGTCATGATAGTATAAGAAGCAATAGCAGGGATTATGGCGATATAAACAACTATAGAAATTCTAAATATTTTGTGGAAGCGGTTAAAAATGCAAGAAAGTACGAACCTGCACTTGACAATTTAGTGATTTTTGCAGGAGCTTGTCAATCAAATTACGAAGCTCTTATAAAGGCGGGAGCCAATTATGCTAGTTCTCCAGAAAGGGTTTTGATACACTGCCTTGATCCAGTCTTGGTGAGTGAAAAAGTGGCTTTTTCCCATATAAATGAGCTTGTAAAAATTGAAGAATTAATAGAAAACACTATAACTGGATCACCAGGAATTGGAGGATTGCAGACAATGGGAAAATTTAGATATGGTGTTCCAAAAGGCAAATATTAAATTAATTTACTCCGTAAGCTAAAAATCAGTAATTAAATGCAAATATCTCTGAAATTTTCATATTTTTTTTGTTTTTTGCATAAAAATCATTATTGACAAATAGGTAGGTGCACTGATATAATATTATACCCTTGACATTGTCTGAAAATTGTGGTACAATATTTTCAGCATGTGCTAAGGAGTTGATAATGTTGGCAGATAGATCAACCCTTGATGAAATAAAAAAACAATTGGATAAACATATAGGGGCTCGAGTTCGCCTTAAAACAAATGGTGGTAGAAAAAAGACCATAATAAAAGAGGGATTATTAGAAAAGACATATCCGAGCATTTTTATTGTGGTATTAGATGGACAAGGAGCGACCCGTAGGGTTTCTTACAGTTATTCAGATATTTTAACAGATACGGTAGAGCTAACCGTAATGGAAGGAAACAAAAAAATCCAGTGTCTCCAATGACCGAAGATATTCGGTCTTATTTTTTGGCATAATTTTACCTCAATAATTATATATATTATATTAGCATTATCTTATTGTAAAGGACAATTATTTTAAGGAGGTAAAAGCATGCCACAGGTGTATAAAGATATTTTAGAGTTTGATTCTGTATCGGGTACATATGATACTCAACTTCTGGTAGAGAGTGATATAATTATTCCTGAGAATGAACCGGACGTGCTGGTACTTTTGGCATTAAATCCTCGGACATATATTAATGAAGTTTTTGTGACAGAAGGAAAAGTTCAGTTTGAAGGTAAATTAGCATTAGATATTTTGTATTTGGGTGAAAAAAATGGAGAGCTTGAAAGGATTGAAAAAGAAATTGATTATTCCCATGTCATTGAGGATGAAGGCATTGATAAGAGGAGCAGATGCATGTTAGTTGCAAATATTGAAAATGTTGACTACAAGTTGGTAAACAGTAGGAAAATAAGTATGAGAGCTGTAATAAAGATACAATGCAGGTTAGTAGTATCTGATAAAAAAGAGGTAGTAATAGGAGCTGAAGATTCGATAAAAGTTGAGTCCTTAAAGAAAAAAGTGAAGTTAATGCATACAGTAGGGCAAAATAGTGTAGAAGTCTTTGTAAAAGATAAAATAAAAGTTCCTGATGGAGAGGCCCCTATTCAAAAAGTCGTAAAAACAGATGTGGCAGTAAAACCGGAGGAAATTAAAGTCACTGATAACAAAGTGATAATTCAAGGAAGTGTGCAATGTAATATTTTATACATCTCACAGGAAGGAACATTTGGAAATTTAGAAACAGATTTAAATTATGCAAATTTTGTAGATATTCCTGGGGCTTTAAGTTATATGTCTGCTAAAACTCAAGAGGAAGTCGTGGACATAATTACAACCATGCTGGAAGATGAAAAGGGAGAAAATACTATTTTAGATATAGAAGTCACAATAAGAGTAAAAGTTCAAGTGTTGGAGACGGAGGATAGAGAGCTTCCTGTTGATGCCTATGGCACAAAAGCTTATATTCAACCCATAAAAGAAAATTTAACTGTGATAGAGGAATTACAATCTTATAAATCTCAATTTGTAGTCAAAACTACTGTAGAATTACCTTCTTTCTTAAAAAGATTTATAGATGTTGTGGTTATTCCTGTTATATCTGACTACAGTGTAGATATCGATAAATTGGTTATAGAAGGAATATTAGATTATACTATTTTATATTTGTCTGAAGAAGGTAGTGTAAAGTCTTATAGAGATGAATATCCCTTTAAGACTTTTGTTGAGATAAGTCAAGTTAAAGGACCCATGTTGGTTGATATAAAAATTTCTCATGTTTCCTATGAAATAATGGCTATGAAAGAGATTGAATTAAAGTTTGCAATTGATAATACAGTTGATTTACTTGCAGAGAAGGAAATGGAGGTTATTATAGACCTTAAAGAAATCGAAGCACCAAGAGAAATCGATAATAAACACAGCATTGTTGTTTATATAGTTCAAAAAGCTGAAACCTTGTGGGATATAGCTAAAAGGTATAGAGTAAGCCTTGAAGAATTAATTTCTACCAATGGTTTAGAAGAAGATAAAGTTTCAGAGGGAATGAAATTAATAATACCTATGCAAGAGTGATACGCAGGAGACTGCGTATTTTTTTTACAGAGAATTTATTGTATAATGTATAATATATAAACTATAATTATTATTGAAAGAGCGTGGATGGAGAAATGAAAAAAATCAAAGCAAAAGCCTATGCTAAAATTAATTTATCTTTAGATGTATTAGGAAAGAGAGAAGATGGATATCATGAAATTTCTACAGTGATGCAATCGATTGATTTGGCTGATATTTTGGAGTTTGAAACAAGCGAAATAGTCAAGGTTTTTTGTAGTGATCATAGAGTACCAGAAGGAGAAGATAATTTAATAGTGAAGGTCATCAACCTTCTAAAAGAAAAATACCAAATAGAAGAAGGAGTGTTGGTCAAGCTTGACAAGAAAATCCCTTTAGCTGCCGGCCTTGCTGGGGGAAGTGCTGATGCTGCTGCTACAATTGTGGCATTAGATAAATTATGGAATTTGAATATGTCAAAAGAAGAAAAAAAAGAAATTGCTCTGAAAGTCGGAGCAGATGTTCCTTTCTGTCTGGAAGGTGGGACAAAGCTTGCGAAAGGCATAGGGGAAATATTTGAAAATTTAAAGGTTCCATCTATGAGTTTACTTCTTGCAAAACCTGATATTGAAATTTCCACAAAAGAAATTTATGATAAATGGGACAGGCTTAATTTTAAAAGTCACCATGCTACTTTTTTAGTTGTTCAAGCTATACAAGAAGGAAACATATATAAAATTGCAGAAAATATAAAAAACGATTTAGAATTAGTAACTTCTCGGGAATGTGAAGTTATTAATCAAATAAAAGAGGAATTGCTTAAAAAAGGTGCGTTAGGATGTGCTATGTCGGGTAGTGGTCCCACTGTTTATGGAATTTTTGACGATTTAGAAAGACTTAAGAGAGCTCATGAGGATTTAAAAGAAGTTTACAGTTTTGTGTTTTTTTCAAAAACTATAGATAAGGGGTTAGAATTGTATGAATGATTTTCTTCCATTGGAAAATTACAAACCGTTAAGAGATGTAGTTTTTGATTACATGAAGGATGCCATAATTACAGGTAAGTTAAAACCTGGAGAAAGACTTATGGAAGTTCAACTGGCAGAAAAGCTGGGAGTAAGTCGGACTCCAGTGAGAGAGGCGATTAGAAAATTAGAGCTTGAGGGGCTAGTTGTTATGGTTCCTCGAAAGGGAGCTTATGTAGCAGATTTGGATGCAAAAGATCTTTTGAATGTTTTAGAAGTAAGAAGTTCGTTAGAAGGATTAGCTGCTTCTCTAGCTGCTGAAAGAATAACGGAGGAGGAAATTGATAAATTAAAAAGAATTGTAGAAGAATTTCAAAAAAAGATAGAAGAAGGTGATAATGAAGGGTTAATAAAATTGGATAAGGAATTTCATGACTTAATTTTTGCTGCTTCCCGTAATGATAAATTAATACAAATAATGAATAATTTACAAGAACATGTACACAGATTTAGAGTCAGATATATAAATGAAGAGAAAAAAGCGAAAAAAATATATCAAGAGCATAAAAAAATTACAGAAGCTATCGAAGCAAGAGATACAGATGCTGCAAGAAGATGGGCAGAGAAGCATATACGCAATTTCCAGACAGAGGTTGTAAAAGACATAAAGTATTTTAGTTACAAGGAGTGATTTGGGTGAATGCCATAATTTTGGCCGGCAGTACTAAAGAGGACAAATTACCTGATAAAGCTTTTGTTAAAATAAATGGGAAGTATATGGTCTCTTATGTAATTGAGGCTTTAAGAGGTTGTGATAAAATAGATAAAATTGCAGTAGTTGGAGATACCGAAAAGCTTAAAAAAGTAGCAGGGATAGATGTTATCATTGAACAAGCTGACAATATAATGGACAATGTTTTGAAGGGGGTGGAGCCTTTTAAAAATGACAAAAGAGTCTTGATTCTTACTTGTGATATTCCTATGTTGACTAAAGAAGCTGTTTGTGATTTTATTGAAAAGTCAGAGGCTACAGGAGCGGACTTATGTTATCCTATTGTTAGAAAAGAAGATAATTTAAAAAAATTTCCTGAGGCTAAAAGGACTTATGCACGGGTGAAAGAAGGAGTTTTTACAGGGGGCAATATTTTTTATGTTAACCCCGGAATCATAGATAGATTAATAAAAGATGCGAAACAATTTATAGCTTATAGAAAAAAACCATGGAAATTAGGAAAATTATTAGGAGGAAAGATATTATTTTTATTTTTAATAGGGAGACTTTCAATTTCTCATATTGAGAAAAAAGCAGAAGAGTTATTTAACATAAAAGGGAAGGCTATCATATCTAAATATCCAGAAATAGGTAACGATGTTGATAAAGAAGAAGATGTAGTAATGGCAACTAAATATCTCAGTCGAAAATAGGCATAGGCCTATTTTTTTTGTATATTTTTTTTCTGAGTGCAAAATATATATTCAGAAGGTGATGCGATGTATAGCTTATTGCATTTTGTAAGACAATATTTTACAGTTTATATGTTTGCTAATGTATTCATTGTAGGGATTTATGAGACTTTTATTGAGCCTAAATTTTTAGAGAGGAAGGGACTAGACAGAGATTCTAAGCTGTGTAGGTGGATTGGATTATTTTATATTTTCATTGGAATAGTTGCTATTATTTTACGAACCTTTTTCCCTATGTAAGGAGGAGAATATGAGATTTTTTGATAAGATATTTGGCAAAAAAGACGATAAAAAAGAAGATAAAAATGGTATACCAGCTTCAAATAGTCTTAAGGTAAATTTAGATTATATAAAAAATAAATTAAAAGATTGTGATGATGTAATATATAGAGATATTTGGGTAGGGGAAAACCAACAGTATAACCTTGCAATTGTATTTATAGATGGGCTTGTGGACAAAGACCTCATAAATGACCATGTACTCCACTCTTTGCTTTTGGATTCAAGACAGGCAGCCCCTTCTATTGAGAAGATAAAAGGTAATTTATATGAGGTTATAAAAAAAGGGACTATAACAGGGGGAGATATAAAAGAGATTACAGATTTAGACAAGTGTATTTTGTCAATTTTGAGTGGAGATACTGCATTATTGTTTGAAGGCTCACCTGAAATAGTCATTATTTCTAGCAAAGGCTGGCAAATGAGGTCAATTTCTTCTCCCGAAGCAGAGACAGTTATAAGGGGCCCACGGGAAGGATTTACAGAAACAATAAGAGTAAATACTGCCCTTGTAAGAAGATGGATTAAAGACCCAAATTTAAAAATAAAACAAATACAGATTGGAGAAAGGACTCATACAGATGTAGCTGTGCTTTATATCGATGATATTGTTGATAGAAATGTGTTGGATAAAGTGATGGAAAGGCTTAAAAACATAAAAATAGATGGAGTGCTTGAAAGCGGGTTTATAGAACAATTGATTGAAGAAGATTGGCATTCACCATTTCCTCAAGTTTTGAGTACAGAAAGGCCTGACAAGGTTGCGGGTTCCCTTTTAGAGGGAAGAGTGGCAATTTTGACAGATAATACTCCTTTTGCTCTTATAATACCTACTACTCTCGCTACTCTTTTTCAATCGCCTGAAGATTATTACGAAAGGTGGATGATATCTTCCTTATTGAGAATTTTAAGGTTTCTTGCAGCAATTGTAGCACTCGTTTCACCAGCTGTTTATATAGCTTTTACGGCCTATCATCCTGGCCTTATACCTACTAAATTGACTTTATATGTTGCAGCAACACGACAAGGTATCCCTTTTCCTGCTTTTTTTGAAGCTTTTATTATGGAAGCTACTTTTGAACTTTTAAGAGAGGCAGGAGTTAGACTCCCTGTACCTATAGGGCAAACTATTGGCATTGTAGGTGGTCTTATTATAGGGCAAGCTGCTGTCCAAGCGGGTATTGTAAGCCCATTGATGGTAATAGTGGTAGCCGTTACGGCTGTAGCTTCTTTTGCAATACCCAGTTACAGTGCTGCTATTGCTTTTAGAATGCTAAGATTTATATTTATGAGTCTTGCGGCTGTTTTTGGTCTATATGGTATAATGCTGGGCTTTATGGTAGTTTTAACACATTTGGTTGTTTTAAAAAGTTTTGGGGTTCCATATCTTTCACCTTTTGTGGAAATAGATATAAGTGACCTTGCAGATACATTGATAAAAGCTCCTATAATGTACTTTAAAAATCGACCAGAAATTTTGAATACTCCTGATAGAAGAAAGATGAAGGATTTAAGGGGAGAAAAAATAGAAAGCATAGAAGACGATAGGAGAGACAACAATGATAAAAAACAATGACAAAATCTCTGCTAATCAAGTTGCTATATTACTTTTCACTACCATGGTAGGAGCTGGAATATTAAGTCTTCCTGCAGATGTTTCAAAAGAGGTAGGACCTAATGGGCTTATAGCTATCTTAGGAGGAGGAATTGCTTCTCTTTTTTTTGCAAGGCTGATACTTTATTTATCTTCTAAATTTCCTACAGAAACTTTTGTTGAATATACCTGTAAACTTATAACAAGACCTATTTCTATTGTTATAAATGCTGTGCTGGTATTTTACTTTGTAATGTTTGCAAGCCTTGATGTAAGAATTTTTGGGGAAGTTTTAAAGATATATCTTTTACCAAATACTCCCATTGAAATGATAATTGTTACAATGCTTTTTACTTCTGCTTATTTAGTGCGATATGGACTTGAACCAATTACACGAATGTCAGAAATTTTGTTTCCTATAATGGTGATACCTCTTGTATTGCTTTTTTTGCCGGCTTTAACTGACGTAGACTTAAGCAATTTTCTTCCGTTTATGAGAGTTTCGTTAATTAAGTTTTTTAAAGGAATGCTTTTGACTACATATAGTTTTGTTGGTTTTGAGATATTGTATTTGCTTTTTCCATATGTAATTGATAGAGACAAATTAAAAAGAAGTGTCAATTCAGCAATGTTTTCTACGATGTTGTTTTACATGTATATAACTTTTTTTGTAATCGGCATATTTGGATACAAGGAAACAAGGGAACAGTTGTGGCCTTTTTTGACCCTCATTAAATCTATTAATTTTCCTGTGTTTTTTATTGAAAATGTAGAGGGAATTGTAATGGGAATATGGACATTTACCATCTTTACTTCTATTTATTCTTTTCACTATTTTGCTATTTTAACTATTACAAAGCTTTTAAAAGCCAGAGAACATTCTTATTTTGTATTGCCGGCAGTTCCAATAATGTATTTGATATCCCTAATTCCTGATTCTATTGTGATAGTTTATAAATATGCGGGTTATGTTTCCCAGTACATGTCAGTGTTTTTTATTGCTATATTGCCAATACTCCTGTATATCATTTTAAAAGTTAAAAGATTAGGTGGTAAGGATGAAGAGAAAAATTAAAATATTTTTACTATTGGTTTTAATCGCTCTCACGTTAACAGGATGTTGGGATAAAATAGAAATAGAAGATAGAGCTTTTGTGATGGCAATAGGCATAGATCTATCTTCTTCGAATAAAAGGTATGTTGTGACTTTTCAATTTCCTAATGTCGCTCAAATAGCGAAAGGTACCAGTGGTGGTGGAGGAGGAAGTGAAAAGCCAAGTTTTGCTGTCTCTGAAGTAGCTGATACAATTTTTTCTGCTTCTCGCCATATAAGTACAAGAATTGATAAAGCGTTGTATTTGGGTCATACACAAGCTATTATTTTTGGCAAAGACGTAGTGGAAAACAAAGATAAATTTCAACAAGTTTTAGATTCTCTTGACAGAAGTTATGAATTGAATCGTAAAGTTTATCTTCTTGTAACTCCACAAAAAGCTCAGGATATTCTTCTAAAAAAATACGAAATGGAACCAAATACAGGAGCTTATATTAGAGATATATTCAAACATTACAACTTGACATCAAAATTTCCAACAATTGACTATAATAAAATTACTAAGTCTCTTCATGAGACGAACGGCAATGCGATAATCCCAAAAATAATTAGAGGAAAAGATGAAATTAAAATAGCAGGTTCTGCTATTATTAAAAATTATAAATTAGCAGGTTGGATGGAAGATGATGAAAACATGGGGTATATGTGGCTGACTGGTCTTGTGAAGGGAGGAGATATTTCTATAAGTATGCCAGGAGATGGAGAAGAAATAAAGATCCCTTTTAATATTTCAAATGTTATTAGAAGGCGAGATGTTGAAGAAAAAAATGGGAAAATTATTTATAGAGTTAAACTGGAGGTAGAGGGAGATATAACGGAATATACTTTTGAAAGGCACGGAGAAATGATGAAAGATGATTTGTTAAACGTAATAGAAAGAAAAACTAGTAACGAAATAAAGAAGATGACACAAAAAGCTATAAATAGATTTCAAAAAGAATTAAAAGTAGACATGCTAGGTATAGGAGATTATATTGAAAAATATCATCCAAGTTTATGGGAAAAGGTGGGGAAAGATTGGGATAAAATTTTTCCGGAGGTAGAAATAAAAGTAGATGTTACTTCTCATGTCCGAAGGATAGGGCTTTTCAGGTAGAAGGGTATATTTTTTAATATATTTGGTAATACTTTAGTTAAACTAAAGATTTGGGATGGAGGATAAAATTATGAAAAGGTTAATTGCATTGATGGTATTAGCAATTATTATAGCAGTAAACTTTTATGGAGCTAAAGCTTCTCATTTGCAAAGAGAAGACCTATCCCGCAAATTAATAAGGTTTCATGTGATTGCCAATAGTGATTCAGAAGAAGACCAGGAATTAAAACTTAAGGTTAGAGATGCTATACTTGTTGATTTAACGCCTAAATTTGAAAAAGTAAAAGATGTAAAAGATTCGGAAAGGATTATAAAGCAAAGTATTGAGGAGATTAAAAAGGTTGCGGTGGGAGTAATTCGTAGAGAGGGCAAGAATTATGATGTGAAAGTTGCCTATGGTACCTTTGATTTTCCTACTCGGTATTATGGAACTATTACTCTTCCTGCTGGGAATTATAATGCGCTTAAAGTAGTTATCGGAAACGGCGAAGGTAAAAATTGGTGGTGTGTAATATTTCCTCCCCTTTGTTTTATTGATGCTACCCACGGGTTTACAGATACAAAAACTGCAGAGGAAGTGGCTAAATATCTTTCTCAAGATGAGATGGAACTCATTGAGAAAGAAAAACCCAAAGTTAAATTCAAAATAGTTGAAATTATAGAGGAATATTACAATAAATTTAAAGTGGCATGGAAGGCGCCTTAAAGGGCGCTTTAATTTTTTAAATTAAAAACAGCGTATAATACTTTTACTACTACAAAAAATATTTACAAACACCAAAGAAAAGGAGGTTCAAAATGAAAATAGATTTTATTCTCCGCTTAAAGATTATAATAACGGTTTTGGCTATTTTTATAACAGCAGTTTTTGAATATGCAGCTTATGATTTGACTAAAACAGCTATGTCTAACCTTTATTGGGGGAATACAGGTAGTGATGTTGCCAAAGTTCAAGCACGGCTTAAAGACTGGGGATATTATACGGGAGCTGTAGATGGATTTTTTGGGGTTAGAACGTGGCTGGCAGTTCGGAAATTTCAAGCATATAATGGACTTAGAGTTACTGGAATTGTAGATGACGATACAAAAGTAGCTTTAGGTTTTACAACTACTGCTCAAGATTTAGCGGCTTATCAGTCTTCTTCTTCTGTCACCACAAATGACGATGTCTATCTTTTGGCAATGCTTATAAATGGAGAAGCGAGAGGGGAACCTTACATTGGAAAAGTTGCAGTTGGAGCTGTGGTGATGAATAGAGTAAGAGACCCGAGGTTTCCAAAAACTATTGCCGGTGTTATATTTCAACCAGGGGCTTTTTCTGCTGTAGAAGACGGTCAAATGTGGTTACCTCCTACGAACGACAGCATAAGAGCGGCAAGAGATGCAATTGCTGGATGGGACCCTACTGGTGGTGCTTTGTATTATTACAATGCCATGAGGGTGACAAATTACTGGATATTTAACAGGCCAATTATAACCCAAATAGGCAGCCATATCTTTGCAAGGTGAGGTGAAAAAATGTTAAAACGAGGCTTGACGGCTTTTGCTTTAATTTTAATATTAGTTCTAGGAGCATGGGGATATAGGCAATATATTGAAAAAATTTCTTATCACCGGTATTTACAAGCACAATATGATAGGTCTTTTTATCAATTGGTGTCTAACGTAGAGAACATCGAAACTTCTATGGGAAAACTAATGGTAGCTTCTTCAGATAAAACTACTATTCCTATTTTAGATGAAATATGGAGGGAAGCTTTTTCAGGGCAAGAGCACTTAAATCAACTTCCTATAGGGCAGCCTGAAATGGATAATACTTCAAAGTTTTTGACACAAATTGGCGATTACGCTTACAGTCTTACAAAAAAAGTTGCTTCAGGGCAAAAATTATCACAACAAGATTTAGCAACCCTTACGAAATTGCAAAATTATGCGATATTTTTGGGTAAAAACTTACAAGACTTAAGAAAAAAAATTCAAGGTGGATATGAATTAGGGAACTTACGTCAAAAAGGTGCACAAAAAATGGGTGAGATTGATAGCAAAATTTTAAATGTAAAAATGAGTAGTGTCAATCAGACTATGACAAATTACC
The DNA here is from genome assembly GCF_000806225.2 of Thermoanaerobacter sp. YS13. Taxonomy (NCBI): domain Bacteria; kingdom Bacillati; phylum Bacillota; class Clostridia; order Thermoanaerobacterales; family Thermoanaerobacteraceae; genus Thermoanaerobacter; species Thermoanaerobacter sp. YS13. The sequence continues at coordinate 663,163 of NZ_JOOI01000002.1, forward strand.
CTACTTTGATATATGACGGTCCTTTTTCTGAAAGTTTAGCAAAAACTACACCTAAAGGTTTAGTTGGGAAAGAAGTTTCTTACGATAGAGCTTTACAAATAGCAAAAGATTTTTATGGAAAGCCTGTAGAATCACAAAACAAGTATAGTCCTAACAATGGAAAAATAAAAGCTTATGGGATAGAATTAAAATCTCCAGGTAAATTACCTGTTTATATAAATGTCAGTCAAAAAGGTGGACATGTTGTATGGATGATGGACCAGAGAAGTGTGAATAAAATAAATATTTCTCAATCACAAGCTTTGCAGTATGCTAAAAAATTTTTAGAAAAACACGGTTTCAAAAACGTGGAAAGTACTTATTCTATGAAGGCGGATGGTAGTGTACAGCTTAATTTTGTTTCTGTACAAGATGAGGTATATTTGTATCCGGACATTGTCAAAGTGAAAGTAGCACTTGACAATGGTGACATAATCGGATTTGACGCTACAGCTTACTACATGAATCATACGGAGAGAAAATTAGAAAAGCCAAAACTTACGGAAAAAGAAGCGGAGCAAAAAGTAAATAAAAACTTAAAAATAGAAGGAACAAAATTAACACTCATTCCTTTGGAGGGCGGGAAAGAAGTATTGGCTTACGAATTTAAAGGAACATACAAAGGTGATACATTTTACGTGTATATAAATGCATTAAATGGAAATGAAGAAAAAATTTTAAAGGTTATAAAAACAGAACATGGAGATTTGACCATGTAGTCCATAACATAAAAGTGCTTTTAAAGTGCAAAATAAGTGTAGGGCAAAAGAAGGAGGGAATAAAAATGGGTAGACGCAGAGGCTTAATGTCTGACCAACTTAAATATGAGTTGGCTAAAGAACTCGGCGTTTACGACACAGTAATGAAGGAAGGTTGGGGAAGTGTTTCTTCTAGAAATTGCGGTAATCTTGTAAAACTTGCAATCGAAAAAGCAGAAAAAATGCTTGTAGAAAATTATAACAACGGAAATACCACCTTCTAAATGCCCACCAAGCCGGGGAAAAAAAACTTGTTCTTTCCCGGCTTTAAAATTTATAAAATAAAATTTTTCTTGAATACATATTCTTAAAAGAGTAGAATAAAGATAATGTAAGAAAAATTAGTGGAGTGTGAGAGAATGGCGAAGAAGAAATTAGCTGTTTTATTTGGTGGACAATCGGGAGAACATGAAGTCTCTTTAATGTCTGCAAAGTCTATAATAAACAACCTTGATAAAGATAAATACGATATTTACATGATAGGTATTACAAAAAAAGGAGAATGGTATTTATATAAAGGAGATGTAGAAAAAATAGAAACCGGAGAATGGGAAAAAGAAGGAATTCCTGCAACTATGGGAGCTTCTACGAAGTATAGAGGAATAATAACTTTCGAAGACGAAAAAAATGGTTTTTATCCTATAGATGTGGTATTTCCTGTTTTGCATGGACCTAATGGAGAAGATGGGACTATACAAGGGCTTTTAGAATTATTAGATATACCTTATGTAGGAGCTAATGTGCTTTCTTCTGCTTTATGCATGGATAAAGTTTTTACAAAAAGGATTTTTAAGGAAGCGGGGCTACCTACATCTGATTTTGTAGTAGTATATAGAAAAGAGATTGAAGACTTAGAAGCTATAAAGAAAAAAGTTGAACATTTGGGATATCCATGCTTTGTAAAACCTGCTAATTTAGGCTCTAGTGTTGGTATTACCAAAGTCCACAATGAGGAAGAACTTCCTGGGGCCTTGAAATTAGCTGCAAAATATGATAGAAAATTGTTGATAGAAAAAGGAATAGATGCTAGGGAAATTGAATGTTCTGTGCTAGGTAACGAAAATCCGCAAGCCTCTATTGCAGGAGAAATTGTTCCTTCTAATGAATTCTATGATTATAATGCTAAATATTTTGATGGAGGTAAATCTCTTCTCTTAATACCTGCACCACTTCCAGATGAAAAAATGGAAGAGGTAAGACAATTGGCTATAAAAGCATATAAGGCGTTGGATTTGAGAGGTATGGCGAGAGTAGACTTTTTAATGGATAGAAATACAGGGACTCTTTATTTGAATGAAGTTAATACCATTCCCGGCTTTACAAAAATAAGCATGTATCCTAAACTGTGGGAAGTAAGTGGAAAGCCGTATTCAATATTATTGGACGAACTTATAAACTTAGCGATAGAGAGCTATAATGAAAAATGTAGAGAATGGTGAGAAACAAGGGAAGAAGGGGAGAGGTAATTGAAAAAAGCGATTATATCTGTAAAAGGTACTCAAAAAAACGATCGAAATGAATCTGATACAATTGAACTTATTACAGAGGGCAGTTTCTATATTAAAGGCAATACTTTTTATGTAGTATATGAAGAAAGTGAATTATCAGGAATGGATGGAACTACTACTACTTTAAAAATTACAGAAGACAAAGTTACATTATTGCGATTTGGCACTAACAAATCTAAAATGGTTTTTGAAAAAAACAAAAAATACAAGTCTAACTATGATACCCCTTATGGAAAAATTCTTTTAGGAATACTGCCGAAAGACGTAAAAGTAACTATGTCGGAAACTGGCGGTGAGATTACTATAAAATATGCTCTTGACCTTAATAACAAGACTGTGAGCGATAATGAACTATACTTAAAAGTGCGGGAGGTAAACTGACTTGGAGAATATTATACAAAAGGTAAAAGATGAAATAAAAGACATGGTGACTACCGCTATTAAGAATTCTGTAAAAGAAGGTTTGATAAATATAGAGGTTATTCCAGAGATAGAAATAGAAGAACCAAAAGAAAAGCAACACGGGGACCTTGCAATAAACACGGCGATGGTAATGGCAAAAGAAGCTAAAATGGCTCCTAAGAAAATTGCGGAAATTATTGTTTCAAAAATGGACCCTTCAAATACTTTTATAGAAAGGATTGAAATCGCAGGTCCTGGCTTTATCAATTTCTTTTTGAAGGATAAATTTTTGGAAGAAACTTTAAAGCTCGTTTATGAACGAGGGAAAGATTATGGACGAGTAAACATTGGAAATGACAAGAAAGTGCAAGTGGAATTTGTGTCAGCAAATCCTACAGGTCCTATGCATATGGGAAACGCAAGAGGTGGTGCTTTAGGAGATGCCTTGGCGGCAGTACTTGACTATGCAGGATACGATGTTACAAGGGAATTTTATATAAACGACGCAGGAAATCAAATGGAAAAATTTGGATATTCTCTTGAAGCAAGATACCTGCAATTATTGGGTATACCTGCTGAAGTGCCCGAAGGCGGCTACCACGGGGAGGACATAATAGATAGAGCGAGAGAGTTTTTAGAAATATACGGAGATAAATATAAAGATGTATCATCAGAAGAGAGAAGAAAAGCACTCATAGAATATGGACTTAAGAAGAATTTAGAAAAAATAAAAGAGGATTTGGCGCTTTACGGGATAGAATATGACGTGTGGTTTTCTGAACAATCTCTTTATGACAGTGGAGAAGTATATAAAGTAATTGAAGAACTTAAGCAAAAAGGATACACTTATGAAAAAGACGGAGCTTTGTGGTTTAAAATGACATTATTTGGCGCGGAAAAAGACGATGTATTAGTGAGGGCCAATGGGTTTCCTACATATCTTGCTTCAGACATAGCCTATCACAAAAATAAATTTATAACTCGCGGATTTGATTGGGTTATAAATGTTTGGGGTGCGGATCACCATGGTCATGTTGCTCCTATGAAAGGAGCGATGCAAGCACTTGGCATAGATCCTGACAGGCTTGACGTTGTTTTAATGCAGCTTGTGAAACTTATAGAAGGCGGTCAAGTTGTCAGAATGTCCAAAAGGACAGGCAGAATGGTGACACTACGAGATCTGATAGATGAAGTAGGGAAAGATGCAGCGCGGTTTTTCTTCAACATGAGGTCTGCAGACAGTCCCATTGATTTTGACCTTGACCTAGCTAAAGAACAGTCAAATGAAAACCCTGTTTTTTATGTCCAGTATGCCCATGCGAGGATTTGCTCAATTATTAGACAGTTAGAAGAAACTGGAGTAAAGATAGATAATATAGATGAAGTAGATTTAAGCCTTTTAAAAGAAGAAGAGGAAAAAGAATTAATTAAAAAATTGGCATATTTTCCAGAAGAAATTACCATTGCAGCAAAGACATTGGCACCTCATAGGATTACGAGATATGTACTTGATGTAGCATCGCTTTTCCATTCTTTTTATAACAGTCACAGAGTAAAAGGCGTAGAAGAAGATTTGATGAAAGCAAGGTATGTGCTTATATTAGCAGTAAAGACTGTCATAAAGAACGTCTTAGATATATTAAAAATAACTGCACCAGAAAGGATGTAAAAGGCGGTTTTTCCGCCTTTATTTTGTGGTATAATATGGTTAGGAGGTGTTAATTTATGAATATAAAATGGTTGGGACATGCCTGCTTTAAGTTGACATCTGAGAAGGGTACAGTCATTGTCACAGACCCTTTTGATGAATCAGTTGGGTACCCTATGCCAAATGTGAAGGCAGACATTGTGACATCTTCTCATTCCCATTTTGACCACAATTATTTTAAGGCAGTAAAGGGAAACTTTGATATTGTTGACACAGTAGGAGAACATAATATAAAAGGTATCAACATAAAAGGTGTAAATACATTTCATGATGACGAACATGGTGCAAAAAGAGGTAAAAATATAGTTTTTGTTTTTGATATTGATGGAATCAGAGTCTGTCACATGGGAGATTTGGGACATGTTTTAACGGAAAAGCAAGTTGAAGAAATAGGACCAGTTGATGTGCTACTCATTCCTGTTGGAGGCTATTATACAATTGATGCAAAACAAGCGGTAGAAGTAATGAATCAGCTAAAGCCAAAAATAACCATACCAATGCACTATAAAACAGAATTTATTAATTTCCCTATTGATACTGTGGACAACTTTTTAAATATGACAAAAGGTAAAAAGATTTTATCCACAGAAGTGGATATTACTAAAAAAGATTTAGAAGGTGAGCCAAAAATAATTGCTTTAAATTATCAGTATTCTATGTAAAAATTTTTTTAAAAATAAATGAATATAAAAAATAAAAAGGGGCAATATAATAGTGTAAGGTTCGTAATGGTCGAGCCAAGGTCATCACAGGATGCAAGTTCTGTAATGGCCGGCCAAAGATTGGTATTCGATCAAAAGGTCGGATGCTAGTCGGCGGGCAGATTATAATATGTCCATGTAAAGCCTTCATTTTAAGGTTAAAAAGGATGTATTATAGTCGAGCTAAGACTATTATAGGTGCCGCAGGTCGAAGTACGTCATGTACTTAGACTGGAGGTCTTATGCAAAGTGCATAAGGTTTCTAAGGTATCTATAATAGTCGAGCATAGGTCAGTACAGGTTTTGCAATACCTTGCCTTTTAAGTGAGGTATAAAGAGATTTGTACTGGCTGAAGCGAAGACCATTACGAGCCTTACTTTGTGACTTTAGTAATAAGGAAATGGTGACTTTATGTACTACAAAACTTTCACCATTTCCTTTATTATATTATTAGAAAACCAAATTCAAACAAAGAAGACGGTTTTTTCGCCCGAAAATTTATTTTGTAAGGAGAGGGTATTTCATGAAGATAGTTAAAATGAAGGATGTGATAAAAAGGTTTGGTGATGTTATAGCTTTAGACAATGTAAATTTAGAAATAGAAGAAGGAGAAATTTATGGACTTTTGGGTCCCAATGGTGCAGGAAAGACTACAGCTATAAGCATAATCTGCGGACTTATAAGTTTTGATAAAGGAGAGGTTTATGTTTTTGATAAAGACATAGATAAAGATGCTGAATTTATAAAGAAAAATATAGGTATTGTGCCTCAGGATGTTGCTATTTATGGGGATTTAACGGCCTATGAGAATGTAAAGTTTTTTGCAAGCCTTTATGGACTTAAAGGGAAAGAGCTAAAAGAAAGTGTAGAAATGGCATTAGAGTTTGTAGGTCTTTCAGATAAAGAAAAAGAAGTGCCGAATAAATTTTCAGGTGGTATGAAAAGAAGGCTAAGTATTGCCTGTGCCATTGCCCATAGACCTAAATTGATGATAATGGATGAACCTACAGTAGGTATAGACCCTCAATCGAGGAATCACATTTTGGAATCTGTTAAAAAGTTAAATGAAATGGGTAGTACAATTATTTACACAAGTCACTATATGGAGGAAGTAGAGGCTATCTGCACGCGGATTTCTATAATGGACCATGGCAAGGTTATAGCTGAAGGAACAAAGGAAGAGCTCACTTCAATGGTTACAGATGTGAATACAGTTTATATTGAAATTGGCTCAATTGATGGAATAAAAGAGGAGGAACTAAAAGGAATAAAGGGTGTAAAAGCTGTTGAGATAAGAGATAGCACGATAAAGATAACAAGCTTAAAAGATGTGGGGAATTTTAATGATATAATCCACTATTTTATTTCAAAAAACATACCAATACGTAACCTAAGAAATGAAATTCCAGATTTAGAGGCAGTTTTTCTTACACTTACAGGGAGAAAATTGAGAGATTAGAGGTGAGAATATGAGAATCTTTACCATAATGCTCAAAGAAATAAAAGAAATCCTTTATGAGAAACAAGTAATGGCACTTATGATACTATTGCCAATAGTTCTTATTGGAATTTTAGGTTTTGCGTTTTCCTCAACATCAGATATAAAATTAGGGGATATAAAAGTCATATATACAGATGAAGGAGATACGATACTTTCACAGGGTTTTAATACTTTTATTAAAGAAACTGATAAAATGGGAGTAAAGTTTGTAGAAATAAAAGATGTAGATAAAGGAATAAGTGAAATAGAAAAACGCAAATATGATGGTTATGTTTTTTTAAAAGGTAAAGATATAACTTTTTATAAGAATGCACAGGGAGATATAAAAACAGAGATTGTAGCAAGTATGATTGACTCTTTTGTTGATACTTTTAAAGGAATGACAGCTATAGCTTCACAAAATTCTGCCTTTCTTAAAAATAGCAGCGATATAAATTTAAACAAAGAATTTGTAAAAATAACCTCTATTGACAGAAAAGTTAAACAAACCTCATTCGATTATTATTCTGTTACAATGCTTACTTTAATAATTTTATACGGTGCTATGAGTGGTGTATTTTCAATAGATATGGAAAGGACAAAAAAGACAGGGCACAGAATATTAGCTTCTCCTGTTAAGAAATATGAAATATTGATGGGGAAGGTCTTAGGAGTAACTTTTTCTGTTTTTATACAGGCCTTGATTATTGTTCTTTTTAGCAAATACATCTTCGGAACTAATTGGGGAAAGGATATTGTAACAGTTTTTGTGATTATAATTAGTGAGATAATTTTTGTGGTGGGCTTGGGAGTGAGTTTGGGGTTTATTATAAAAAATGGAGCAATGGCACAAGGTTTACTAAACGGTATAATTCCTTTTATAGCCTTCTTAGGTGGTTCTTATATTCCTGTAAAAGAAATGGGAAGTCAATTTATTGAGAAACTTTCAAATTTTTCCCCAATTACGTGGACAAATACAGCCATATTTAACGTGATATGGGGAAGCAATTATCAATATGTACAAAAAGCCCTCATGGTAAATTTGATTCCTGCGGCTTTTTTCATAGTGTTGTCAGCTTATTTATTCAGGAGGGAGGCTTTTTAAGTGAGAGAGCTATTTTTGGTTATGAAGAATACAGTAAAGTTGTTTTTTAGAAGGAAAGGGAATATTATTTTATTGATTTCTGGTATTATAATTCCACTTTTCTTTTTGCTTTTTACCTATGGCGGCAGTGGACAGCTTAGAATAGGTGTTGTAGATAAAGATGGGAGTCTTATTTCTCAAGATTTAATTAATTCATTGGGGAAAACTGATAAATTCAAGGTTGTTTTTCTGAAAGAAGATGAGATAAATGATAAAGTATCGAAAGGAAAAGTCGACAGTGCTATAGTGATTCCTCAAAAATTTGAGGAAGGGATTTTGAATGGAAATCCAAAGGATGTAGAGATTGTATCAATAAAAGGGGAAGAAACAACTTTATTTTTGAAAAGTTATCTTGACCGCAAGATAAATGTTCTTTACAATTTGAGTAAGGCATCTTATGGAAATAAAGAAAGTTTTTATAAGATGTACAACCTTTATAAGAATAGTCCTTTTAGCTTGAAAACATATATTGTTGAAGATATAGGGAAGACGGCAGTAGCAACAACAAGAAGTTTGGGATTTTTTATAATGTTTTTGATGTTTAGCACTTTTAATATTTCTAATTTTATACTTGTGGAGAAAAGAGATAAAACTTTTTACAGAATTTTTGCTTCTCCTTTAAAGCCAAGAACTTATTTAGCGAGCAATTTCTTTGTAAATTTAATTTTGACAGTTTTTCAAATAGCTTTTATACTTGCGTTAATTACCTTTATATTAAACTTAGGCTTCACAAAAGCGACATTTGATGTTTTTTTAGTACTGGTCTCTTTTGGGATAACCTCCATTGGTTTAAGTTCAATGATAGTTACTTTTTCACCCTCTACAAGTTATTCTAATACTTTGTCTACTTTGATTATCACACCTACTTGTATGTTAGGAGGAGTCTTCTGGCCGCTTTATTTAATGCCTAAAGCACTTCAAAAGCTTTCTGACTTTATACCACAGAAATGGGCAATAGATGCTGTAGAAAAAATTCAAATGGGCAGTAGTTTAAGCGATGTTTATATTGATATAATTATACTTTTAGCCTTTGCCTTAACCTTTATTCTTTTAGGAATATATAAAATTAAAACTTCTGAAAAAATGGGAGATTTTATCTAATTTATATGTTATACTCTGGTAAAGGAGAGTGGAGATGGAAGGGTGGGTTGTTTTAAGCAATTTTTTGATTGTATTTTATTTAGTATTGAAAGTTATCATTGGCAAAATAGAATATTATCCGGTTTTTGTATTTTTCCTTCTTTTATTTGCTAGTATAAATGTGCTATACTTTGTAGTAGACAATAAGTTAGTAAAAAGTTTGCTGATGGGCTTGTTTATTGTAATTTTGTGGTGGAATTATGTTTACGGGAACAGGCTGTTTATTTTGTTTTTGCCATTTGGGTTATTTAATATAGCCTATACAATTTTAAAGAAGCCTTTATCTGGGGTTATTTTTGTATTATTTTCTTTTCTGTTTTTGGATAAAGTATTACTACCTGAGTATTTTTTAATTTCTTTTCTTTTATATGTTATCTATCAGTTTTCTTTTATAACGTCTGTTGAAATAGGGAAATTGAAAGAAGAAAATGCCGACTTAAGAAAGAAAATTTATCTTTTGTCTGCTGAAAGATTAAAAAATAATAGCTATGAAGATCAGCTAAAATATGTAGCCAAATTAGAGGAAAGAAATGAAATTTCTCAAAAGATTCACGACTATATCGGCCATACAATATCTGGTAGTTTAATGCAATTGGAGGCAGTTAAGATATTGGTGTTAAATAATGAGAAGGAAAAAGCTGAGAAATTTATACAAAGGACTATAGAAGTTTTAAGAAGCGGGCATGAAGAAATAAGAAAAGTTCTAAAGGAGATAAAGCCAGAATCAGACAAAGTAGAAATTAACAGGGTAAAACTTCTTATTGAGAAATTCAAGAGGACATCCAATTTAGAAGTTAGTTTTAAGTGGGAAGGTAAAATTGAAAGAATAAACTATGTGTATTGGAGTATAATGTACGAGAACCTCAGAGAATGTTTGACTAATATTCTAAAACATTCTAAGGCAACAAAGGTAGAAATATTTATTGAGGTGTACAACAAGTTTGTGAAGTTGGAAGTAAAGGACAATGGCATAGGTAAAGAATCGATCAAAAAAGGATTGGGGCTTATAGGAATAGAAGAAAGGGCAGCAGGTGTAGGAGGGAAAGTGATTTTGGATGGTTCCAATGGATTTTCTGTTATAAGTTTGTTGCCTTTAGAGGGTGAGGGAAATGGCGATTAAGCTTTTAATAGCTGATGACGACCCTTTGGTAAGGGAAAGTTTAAAGATAATTTTGGAAATGGATGAAGAATTTAAAGTTGTAGCGGCTGTGGAGGATGGATTAAAAGCTTTTAATTTTATACTTCAAAACCCAGTGGATGTTGCGCTTTTGGATGTGAGGATGCCTGTTTTAAATGGTGTTGAAGCGACAAAACAGATATGTTCTTCTACAAACACAAAAGTATTAATTTTAACGACTTTTGATGAGGATGAATATATTTTTGATGCGATAAGGCATGGAGCAAAAGGTTATTTGCTTAAAAATAATTCACCAGAGGTCATAAAAAAAGCGATAAAGATGGTATATGAAGGGAACTCTGTAATTCAGGAAGAAGTATTGGATAAATTGAAAATGAAATTAATCCTTGAAGAAAATAAGTCAGATAGGGAAAGGCAAATAGAGCTTTCAATTTTTTCTGAGAGAGAAAAAGAAATAATTAAACTTATATGTGAAGGGTTATCTAATAGAGAGATAGCTGAAAAGTTGTTCATTTCTGAGGGAACGGTAAAAAATTATGTAACTTCTATTCTCAATAAAACAGGTTTTAAACACAGAACTCAAATTGCTGTTTATTTTTCAAAAAGTGGACTTACATAAGAATCAGACGAAAGGAACCGTCCCCTTTGTCTGATCCTTTATTTTTCGTGCTTAGGTCGTTTAGATTGATTGAATTTTATAACAACTAAAAGTATAATGAAAGTATAAAGAAAGAGTTGGAGTAAAAAGTAGGGCAAAGTCATATGGAAGGGGATAAATGATGGAAGGCAAAGAGGATGAAGTAAAAAAAATTATTTATGAAAAGATGAGTATTGAAGAAGTGATACACAATTTAAAAGTTGATGTAGACAATGGTTTAACAAGAGAAGAAGTTGCAAAAAGATTAAAAACCTATGGCTATAATGAAATACCTGAAAAGAAAGAAAATCCCTATTTGAAGTTTGCAAAAAAGTTTTGGGGACTTACAGCATGGATGTTAGAAGCTGTGATTGTTCTTTCTTATATACTTCATAAATATCTTGATATGTATATTATTTTAGCCCTTTTAATTTTAAATGCTGTTATAGGATTTTTACAGGAGGAAAGAGCCTCTCAAGCTGTTGAAACTTTAAAGCAAAAACTTAGAATAAATGCTAGAACTTTAAGAGACGGAAAATGGCAGATGATACCGGCAAGAGAATTGGTACCGGGAGATGTAGTAAGGATAAGGGCAGGAGATTTTGTACCTGCTGATTTAAAACTGTTAGAAGGACAATTAGAAGTTGACCAGTCAGCCCTTACAGGAGAGTCTTTGACTGTATCAAAAGAAAAATCAAATATGCTTTTTTCGGGTTCTATTATAAAATCCGGGGAAGCAAATGCTGTAGTCGTTTTAACAGGCAATCAAACATATTTTGGAAAAACCACTGAATTGGTACAATTAGCACGACCTAAGCTTCATGCTGAAGAAGTTACATCTCAAGTTATAAAATGGCTTCTTATAATAGTAGGGGTTGCATTAGTTTCGGCTTTTGTGGTGTCTTATTTTATAGGTATAAAGCTTATAGAAGTTGTACCACTTGCTCTTGTGCTTTTGGCATCTTCTGTTCCTGTTGCACTTCCAGCTATGTTCACAATAAGCATGGCAATAGGATCTATGGAATTAGTAAAAAAGGGAGTTTTGGTAACAAGGTTAAGTGCAGCAGAAGATGCAGCTACTATGAATACAATTTGCTTAGATAAAACGGGGACAATTACAATGAATAAACTTTCTTTAACAGATGTCATCCCCTTAAAAGGTTTTAGTGAAAATGACGTTTTATTATATGGTGCTTTGGCTTCTCAAGAGGCTAACCATGACCCTATAGATTTAGCTTTTTTATCTGCAGCACAAGAAAAAAATATTTTTTTAGAGGACTATGTGCAAAAGGCTTTTTATCCCTTTGACCCTAAGACAAGAAGAACAGAAGCTATTATAGAAAAGGATGGAAAGACTTTTAAAGTTGTAAAGGGTGCTGTAAATGTAATAGCAGACCTTACAAAAGAAGATGAAAATATTTTTAACGAAAAGGCAATGGATTTTGCGGAAAAGGGATATAGAACTCTTGCAGTAGCGGTGGGAGAAGATGATAATTCTTTAAGAGTCGTTGGATTAGCTGCTCTTTATGATATGCCAAGACCCGACGCAAAAAAGTTTATAGAAGAGTTAAAGAACCTTGGAGTAGCAGTCAAAATGCTAACGGGAGACGCACTACCTATTGCCAAGGAGACAGCAAGGCAAGTAGGAATTGGGGAGAAAATAACTGATGCATCGCAGTTTAGGGATATAGTTGGGAAAGACCTTGATAAAGCAGCTGAAATTGCAGAACAAAGTGATGGTTTTGCAGAAGTGTATCCACAGGACAAATATTCTATTGTTAAAAGTTTGCAGAAAAAAGGGCATATTGTGGGCATGACAGGGGATGGAGTAAATGATGCACCGTCACTTAAACAAGCAGAAGTAGGCATAGCTGTAAGCACTGCAACAGATGTGGCTAAAGGAGCTGCCAGTGTTGTTTTGACAGGAGAAGGGCTTTCTAACATTGTAGATTTAGTAAAAGTAGGTAGAATGATATACCAAAGGTTATTGACATGGATATTTAATAAGGTTGTGAAGACCTTTCAAATTGTCGTATTTGTAGTTGTGGCGTTTTTGCTTACAAAAAAATTTATAGTATCAGCATTTGATGTGGTTTTACTCTTGTTTGTGGTAGATTTTGTTACGCTATCCATTTCTACAGATAATGCAAGATGGTCAAAAGAGCCAGACACTTGGAATGTAAGTGGCATTGTAAAGTCTTCTATGATATTAGGGATATTAGTGGTTTTGGAGTCCCTTGCTATTTTGTATATAGGGTTAGGACCTTTAGGACTTAAAAGCGATTACAATTTGATTAGGACTTACTCTTTCTCAATATTATTCTATTTTGGAATGTTTACGGTATTTGTTGTAAGAGAAAGAGGACATTTTTGGGAATCAGTACCTAGCAAATCTTTGCTTTATATTGTATTAGCAGATATAGTTATAGTTACTCTTTTAGTGACTTTGGGTATACCAGGTGTGAAGCCAATTCCAATTGCTGATACTATGGCTGTGATTGGATTATCCGCTATATTTTCCTTTGGAATAAATGATTGGTTCAAGTACCTTTTGTTAAAAGGACAAAAATGAAAGGACGCATAATACTTTAAAGCCGCCTTTTAAAGCGGCTTTTTTGGAGGATATGTATGGGAGGAAAGGAGAACATATATGTTGTTCATCGACCAGATTAAGTTTTTGCCTAAGGAAGTAAAACGTTTTATAGCAACTGAAGCTTTATTGGGTATAGGAATGGGGATTTTTGGCTTGGTATTGAATTTGCACTTGCTTGCTTTAAACGTTTCTCCTGAACAAATAGGAGCTCTTAATTCTGTAGGAACTTTAGTGATGGGGGCAGCTGCTATTCCGGCAGGTTTTTTTGCTAATTATATTGGGAGAAAACGAATTTTTATATCAGGAATAACTCTTACAGGGATAGGTTATTGGCTTTTTGGATTAGGGAAATCTATAGGAGTTTTTTATTTGGCACAGATTATACAATTTATAGGAATTTCCTTTTTGATTACAACAGAAGTACAGCTTCTTTTTTCCTATGCTAAAACAAATGAATTGGAAACTGTAAGTTATAGCCTTTTATTTGCTATTTTTACTCTGTTTAGTGGAGCAGGTACGCTTTTGGGAGGTTTTATACCAAGTTGGTTTCCATATGGAAATACAAAATATCAAAGTTCTGTGTATATATCAGCCGCGTTAATTTTAGTGGCGGCTTTATTGAGAGGGATTTTGTTGCCGTGCGTAAATAATAGTTTTGATAAAGGTAAGAGTAAGTTGTTATTGTTAAATCTTAGAATTTACCAAGTTTTTGATAAAAAAATTCTTTTAATTACTTTTTATCTTTTTTTGGCTGGAATGGCTTTTTCTACAATAATTCCTTTTCAAAACGTGATTGTGAAATTTCGAATGGGTTGGAGCGATGAATATGTTTCCTATTTGCTAACAGTAAATGGGTTAATTTTGTTTTTTGCTTCCATGATAATGCCATGGATAATAAACAAATTTGGAACCATTAAAGCTTATTACTATGTATATGGGATGAATTTATTGTTTGCATTTATATTAGCCTTTAATAATATTTCTGTAATGATGTTTTCAACAATATTTTTACTAAGAAGTGGTAGTTTTACGCTTTTAAATAATATGATGGAAAGTCAAACAATGTCTGTTGTAGAGGAAGAAAAAAGGGATTTTTTTGCTGGAGTAAAATCACTTTTAAGGAGCATAGGATCAGCAATAGCCAGCTATTTAGCTGGCTATATATTGGAAAATAAAAATTATACATATCCTTTCTTGATTACTTTTATAATACTTTTAGTAAGCCTTTTGTATTTTGTTGTATTCATTAAGCCTATTTTTCTTGAGAAGCTAAACAATGACAAATTTTATTTTGAAGAAGAAATTCAAAAAGATGTGGAAGGTATGTAGTTATACCAAATGGCAAGCGACAAAATGCCCTCCACCTACATCCCTATATTCTGGTACTTGTTCTCTACATATATCTTTAGCAAGAGGACACCTTGTGTGAAATTTGCATCCCTTGGGAGGGTTAGCGGGGCTAGGAATATCTCCCTCTAAAATTATTCTTTCTCTCTTTAAATCTGGGTCTGGAATTGGAACGGCAGACAAAAGGGCTTGTGTGTAAGGGTGAAGTGGATGGTCAAAAAGCTCGTCTCGTGCTGCCATTTCAACTATAGACCCAAGATACATTACAGCAACTCTTGTACTTATGTGTTCTACGACACTCAAATCGTGTGAGATAAATAAGTAAGTCAATCCTTTTTGCTCTTGCAAATCCATAAGCAGGTTGATTATTTGGGCTTGTATTGATACGTCAAGAGAAGATACAGGTTCGTCCAACACAATAAATTCAGGATTTAAAATGAGTGCACGAGCTATTCCTATTCTCTGACGCTGACCGCCTGAAAATTCATGAGGATAACGGTCTATATGGTACGGAGCTAATCCGCATATCTCCATTGTTTCTATGACTTTATCCCGCAATTCATTTTTAGAAATAAGGCCATGGTCTAAAAGAGCTTCTCCTATGGCATCTCCTACTCTAAGGCGTGGGTTTAAAGAGCTAAAGGGGTCTTGGAAAACCAATTGCATTTTAGGTCTTAGTTTTCTAAGCTCGCTTTTTTTAAGACTGTGAATAGGAATAGATTTATAAAAAACTTCTCCGTCAGTTTTATCATACAACCTTATTATAGTACGCCCGACTGTGCTTTTACCACAACCAGATTCGCCAACAAGACTTAAAGTTTCACCTTTATTTATAGTGAATGTCACTCCATCTACTGCTTTTACATATCCTATCGTCCTTTGTAAAATACCGCCTCGTATTGGGAAGTATTTTTTAAGGTTTTTTACTTCTATTAAAGGTTCACTCATTTTTTCCACTCTCCTTCATAGAGCCAGCAGGCGACTTTGTGTCCATTTTCGTCAGCTGTAAGTTGAGGTATCTTTTGGCGGCAAATGTCCATTGTATATTCGCACCTATCACTAAAATAACAATAATCTCCCAAACCAATAGGGTTAGGCACTTGTCCTGGGATTGTGTATAGTCTTTCTTGCCTTTGACCAATTATTGGTTTTGCCTTTAAAAGACCTCTTGTATATGGGTGTTTAGGATTTTTGAAAAGTTCTTTTACAGGAGCTTCTTCAATAACTTTTCCAGCATACATAACTACTACGTAGTCAGCTATTTCAGCAACAATTCCAAGATCATGGGTTATAAGCATTAAAGCCATATTTCTTTCCTGCTTTATTTTTCTCAGAAGGTCAAGGATTTGGGCTTGAATTGTCACATCAAGAGCAGTGGTTGGCTCATCAGCTATTAAAAGTTTTGGATCGCAACTTAGAGCGATTGCAATCATTATACGCTGTCTCATACCACCGCTTAGTTCATGAGGATAACTTGTCATTATCTGTTCAGCTCTTGGTATGCCAACTTGTTTAATTAGTTCAATAGCCTTATTCCAAGCCTCTTTTTTAGTCATGAGTTTATGCACCATTAAAGGCTCCATTATTTGTTCTCCAATTGTTAAAACAGGATTTAAAGAAGTCATTGGTTCTTGGAATATCATACCTATTTCATTACCGCGTATTCTTCTCATTTCTACCTCACTTAATTTAAGAATATCTCGCCCATCAAAGATTATTTCGCCACCTTCAATTTTCCCAGGAGGAGACTGAATTAATCTCATTAGAGATAAAGCAGTTACACTTTTGCCGCAGCCAGACTCACCGACAATGCACACCGTTTCCCCTTCTCGTATAGAGAAACTTACATCATTTACTGCTTTTACAACACCTTCTTCAGTGTAGAAAAAAGTTTTGAGATTGCGAAATTCTACTAGATTTTTTGCCATTTTGATTCCTCCTAAATTTTTTGTCTAGGATCGAAAGCGTCTCTTAAAGCATCACCAATGAAGTTGATAGCTACGACAGTTAGCATTATGGCAACACCTGGCGGAATCCAAAGCCATGGACGCTTTGCAAAATCGATCATATTATTTGCAGCAGACAGCATATATCCCCAAGAAGGTGTTGGAGGGATGACACCTAGTCCTAAGAAACTTAAAGCAGATTCTGATAATATTGCACCAGCTACTCCCAAGGTTGCAGAAACTATGACAGTGGGTAATACGTTGGGGAAAAGGTGCTTTATAATTTTTTTACTGTCTCTTAAGCCTAACACTTCAGTTGCTAACATAAATTCTTGTTCTTTTAAACTCAATATTTGACTTCTTACAAGCCTTGCAAGACCTACCCAGGATATAAATCCCAAGATAAACATGACATAGTATATTCTTTGAGAGGGTGGAATTTTCAAGTCAGACATTATTGCGCCTAGCATGATTAGAATAGGAAGCCCAGGCATAGCGTAAATGATATCTGCCAACCTCATTATTATGATATCTAACCAGCCTCCGTAATATCCTGCGATAGAGCCTAACGCTCCACCGATTAAAACGATTATCAAAGTAGCTGCAATCCCTATTGTAAGAGAAATTCTACCTGCAAGCATAAGTCTTAGAAGCACATCTCTTCCTAGATTATCTGTACCAAGCCAATGTTCTGCACTTGGTGGTTGATTTCCTTTTGATACATCTATTTTTGCATCCAGATAAGGCGAAAAATAAGGCCCTACAAAAGAGAACAGGAACATAAAAGTCAAAATTACCAGTCCCAATATGGCGTATTTATTTTTTAAAAATCTATGGAAAGCGTCTCTCCAAATCGAAGGTGCTTTTTTTAGATTATTTTTCTTTTTATAATCAAGAGGCTGATTTACATTGAGTCGATCCAAGCTCTATCCCCCCTATTTAAGTCTTACACGTGGATCAGCAACGCCATATAAAACGTCAGCTAAAATATTTGCTAAAATTGTAAGAACAGTTATGAGCATTGTGTATCCCAAAAACAATGGATAATCCCTTATATAAATTCCTTCTAAAACTACTTTACCAATACCTGGCCAGTTATATATTCTTTCTGTTATCATTGCACCTGCAAATAAGCTAGGTAATTCTAAAGTAAACAAAGTGATCAAAGGTAGAAGAGCATTTCTCAAAGCATGTTTAAAAATAACAGTTCTTTCTTTTAAACCTTTGGCTCTGGCAGTCCTTATATAATCCTGCTTTATGACTTCTAGCATATTTGCCCTAAAATAGCGACTTAAGCCCCCTACACTTATTAAAGTTAGAGTAGCAACAGGAAGTACCATGTGCTTTGCAACATCAACTATATGGGCCCAACCAGTATAATTGGATCCTGTTGTTATCATTCCACCTAAGGGGAACCATTTGAGGTCTACTGCAAAAACTTTAAGCATAACAAGACCTAAGAAGAAAGAGGGTAAAGAGTATAGAATAAATACAAGCAGGGTAGCTATAGTGTCAAATACAGAATACTGCCGTATAGCAGAATAGATACCTACTATAGAGGCAATCAACCATTCAAAGAACATTATGGCTACTCCCAATATAAATGAATTCCATATAAAATCATTTATTACCTGTATAACAGGTTTTTTAAACATTAAAGAGTCGCCCAAATCACCTTTTAAGACACCGTTTGCCCAGGAAATATACCTTTCGGGTAGTGGTTTGTCCAATCCATAAAGGGCCCTTAATTGTGCAGCCCTTTCCTCAGTCATCTTAGGATTTTGAAGTTGAGAGGTGACGTAGTCACCTGGTGCCATTGCAAAAATTAAAAATATTATTATAGAAGCTCCAATTAATGTAGGAATACTCTGCAATAGTCTGCGTATAATAAACTGTGTCATTTTATCCCTCCTAATAGATGAAAAGCCCGGCCCTTAACAGTCCGGGCTTTTCAGTTTAAAATTAGTACTGAAGAATTTCTGCTTGATATAAGGATTCTGTGAAATCTCTGAAGGATGAAATCTGGAATCCTACTACTCTGCAGTTCTTTGCATTGAGGTCATTTCTTTGATACATGAAGATATATGGCAAGTCATCGTTTAACACTTTGTAAAGCTCATGATAAATTTCTTTGCGCTTATTAATATCTGTTTCTTCGCGGCCCTTT
Organism: Thermoanaerobacter sp. YS13; assembly: GCF_000806225.2. Lineage (NCBI taxonomy): Bacteria > Bacillati > Bacillota > Clostridia > Thermoanaerobacterales > Thermoanaerobacteraceae > Thermoanaerobacter > Thermoanaerobacter sp. YS13. Next base: position 681,872 of record NZ_JOOI01000002.1, read on the forward strand.
AGTATGAGTTCATCAACTTTTGGATTTGCATACCCTATTCTATTCTGAGACCCTTTTGAGAAGAATATAGTATAAGGATCTGGTTCAGGAGTTAATCCCCAAGCCATGAAGTACATTTCAAAATCGCCTTTATTGACCTTGTCAATTATGGCGTTGAATTCAAGGGGTTCTGCTACAAATTCTATACCCAATTCTTTATAGTTTTCTACTGCCATTGGCACTAAAGCGTCATTTACTGGGTTAGGTGATGAAGCTAAGAAGTGTATTGTAAATTTCTTACCATCTTTATAGCGATATCCGTCAGGACCAACTTTCCAACCAGCTTCATCTAAAAGCTGTTTTGCTTTTTCTGGGTTATAGTCATAATGTATTATGTCTTTTTCATCAGGATATGCCCATGATACTTTAGACTGTGGCACGTCTCTTACTTCTGCTAAACCTTGGTATACAGCATCAACTATAGCTTTGCGGTTAAGACCATAGGCTAATGCCTTACGCACCCTTACATCTTGGAATTTTGGCAGTTTGTGATTGAAAGCTATATAACCATAACCATTAGTTGGAAGTAAGCTATAATCAACAAATCCAAGACTTTCTAGCAACTCTACATTATCTTTCTTTGCTGAGATATTTGAGGTCTCATAGTCTGTTTCACCGGTTTGTAACATTTGAACAGCTGTTTCATCTGTTGTAGTTTTAAAAATCAAGTGTTTAATTTTTGGAGCACCTTTCCAGTAATTCTCATTTGCTACTAAGCGTACTTCTTGACCAGGAACAAATTTTTCAAATACATATGGACCTGATCCAAGTGGTTGTTGTTCAAGAGATTTTATCCCATCTAATTTGCCTTTAGCAAAGTCTTTTCCATAATAATGTTGAGGAATAACGGATATGTTTAGCTCTGATAAAGATGTTCCAAGAACTTTTTCTAATTGAATTTGTATTGTATGGTCATCTATTACTTTAATGCCTTCAATTTTATCTGCATTTCCATCATGGTACTCTTTAAAGCCTTTAATTCCTGCGGCAGATAAGTCAGCTGGTCCATCGTAAGTAGGATCAGCTATTACATAATATGAAAATTCTACATCCTTAGCTGTAAGTGGTGTTCCATCACTAAATTTTACGTCATCTCTTAAATGGAAGGTGATAGTATTGTTATCTTTGTCTATATCCCAACTCTTTGCAAGAGAAGGAATGTACGTTCCATCCAGGTCTACCTCTAACAAACTATTAAACATAGCGCTGTTTACGTAAATGTCGTATGCTGTTTCAGCATAGAGAGGATTGAAAACTCCTTTTGGTTCATGAAGGCCTATTATAATCGTGTCAGTGCGAGACTTTGATGCTTCTGGTATTTTTGAAGTGTCTTTTGCTTTAGTCCAGTTGTCACTATCTTGAACTGAAGCGGTAGGAGTTTTCTTTGCTTCTTCAGAAGGTTGAGGTGTTTGAGTTTGTGTCTTACTTCCACAAGAGGTTAAAAAAACAGATAGGATAAAAATTAGGGTCACAACTAGAGGAAGCCACTTTTTTCTTAGCATTTTTTTAAATCCCCCTTATCTTTTATTTTTGACTATAATTATTTTATATTGTAGACGATTACTATTATAGCATATTTAATATTGACTGGCAATATAGTTGTTAAAAATGTAAAAGATTTGTGAATTAATTTATTTTTTTAGAACATAGAATTAGAAACATAAAAATGAAGAGTAATTCTGATAATTTTTAAATTATTTATTTAAATTTTTATGTTGTATCACGGAAGTTTAGTACCCTTTGATATAAATTTTATAAATTTATAAAGAATAATGCTTTTAAAAAATAACTCCTGCGTATTAATCGAGTTTTTTGTATTTTTATTACTATAAAAATAGTTTTTAGAAATTATAATTTAAATATATTAAACTAGAAAACGAAAGAGACGATTCCATACGACTGAATTTTTCAAAAGCTTTTAGATCAAACAAAGAGAACAGCCCCTTTTATCTATTTGTTTGTATTCATTAAGCCTATTTTTCTTGAGAAGCTAAACAATGACAAATTTTATTTTGAAGAAGAAATTCAAAAAGATGTGGAAGGTATGTAGTTAGATAATTTAATCTCAAAGAATAGATTTTGAAAAATATGGGTGTTGATTTATAAGCAATTATTGGTATAATATTTTTATAAAATAAGAGTAAAAGATGGTGATAAAATGTCAAGTAATTTTGTTCCCGAGATAACTTCACCTTTAAGACAAAAGATGGTTTTAGTTCCTGAAGTCATTCATCAAAAAGCTTCAGGCATAAAAGTTTATGGAAAATTAATAAAGTCTCTTGTTTTTACTACAGATATTGCGCTTATTAGAAATACAAATGCTCATGCTGTTTTAGCTGTATATCCTTTTACTCCTCAACCGGTTATTACCCATGCTCTTATGATGGCAGCAGATATTCCGGTATTTTGCGGTGTAGGTGGAGGACTTACACAAGGGAAGAGAGTTGTAAACCTAGCTCTTGATGCGGAATTTTCTGGAGCAATGGGAGTTGTTGTAAATGCCCCTACTGCCAATGATATAATCAAAAAAATGAGAGCGACAATAGATATACCTATTGTTGTAACTATAGTGTCGGAGAAAGAGGACATAAAAGGCAGAGTAGAAGCTGGTGCTACAATACTTAACATATCTGGTGCGCAAAAGACCCCTGATTTGGTAAAACGGGTAAGAGACATTTGTCCTGAAATACCTATTATTGCGACAGGAGGTCCCACTGAGGAGACTATTTTAAAGACGATAGAAGCGGGTGCTAATGCCATATCCTATACTCCTCCTACAAATGCAGAGATTTTCTCAGAAATAATGGACAAATACAGAAAAGAAAGGGAATAACTAAAAGGGCTTTTAAGCCCTTTTATAAATTTGCTAAATAAAATACGATAAAAGTACTATGACGGTACAAGTCCGTGTAAAATTTCAGTATATTATTCGCCTACTAACTTTTGACACACACCACCGTACAAACGTCTTTTTGTTTGTCTTGCTATTTATGATATAATATAAATTAAAACATTTTAAAAAGGGGAGAGGATGAGATGCAATACAGACAATTTGGTAAACTAAATATAGCAGTATCTGCATTGGGATTTGGGTTAATGAGGCTTCCTGTAATTGATAATGACAACAATAAAATAGATGAAGCTGAAGCGATAAAGATGATAAGGTATGCCATTGACAATGGCGTGAATTATATTGATACAGCATGGCCGTATCATGGAGGTAACAGTGAGATAGTTGCAGGTAAAGCTTTAAAAGATGGATACAGAGAGAAGACCTTTCTTGCCACAAAGCTTCCTACATGGCTAATCAACGGAAAAGAAGACATGGACAAATATTTAAATGAACAGCTTAAAAAACTTCAGACAGACCATATAGATTTTTATCTTTTACATGCTTTAGATAAAAGCAAATGGGAAAACATGAAAAGGGTTGATGCTTTAAGCTGGGCTGAAAAGAAAAAACAAGAAGGAAAAATAAGATACATAGGATTTTCTTTTCACGATGAGTATCCCGTATTCCAAGAGATTGTAGGTTATTATGACAAATGGGATTTCTGCCAAATACAGTACAACTATATGGACATAGACGTACAAGCAGGAGAAAAGGGACTAAAATACGCAGCTTCAAAAGGTTTAGGGGTTGTGATAATGGAGCCTATAAGGGGAGGCAGACTTGCTAATCCTCCGAAAGCTGTGATGGATATATGGGATACTGCAAAGGTTAAGCGTACCCCTGTAGAATGGGCACTTCAATGGTTATGGAATCAGCCGGAGGTTTCGGTTGTTTTAAGTGGCATGAGCACGTTTGAACAGTTAAAAGAAAATATTGAAAGCGCAAAAATGTCAGGAATAAATACCTTAAGGAAAGAAGAACTTGAAATTGTGAGTAAAGTTAGAAACAAATACAAAGAGCTTTCGCCAATTGCATGTACAGGGTGTAACTACTGTATGCCTTGTCCAAATGGTGTAAATATACCAAGAAACTTTGAACTTTATAATGAAGCTCATATGTATAATACTTATGAAACTAACCGTAGGGATTATGAAAACTTGGGTGATGCAAAAGCGAGTTCCTGTGTTGAGTGTGGTACCTGTGAGAGTGTATGTCCACAACATCTTACAATAATTGATTATCTTAAAGAAGTTGCAGATTATTTTGAAAGAGTATAACGAAAAAGAAGAAGGAGTTTTACATTTTGCTCCTTCTCCTTTTTATGTAATACCATGATGAAAAGCAGTTAAAAATATTGTTATTCCAAGAAGAAGACATATCAGACTTAGTATTAAAATGATGACTAAATAAAATTTTTTCTCCATTTAGTATACCGCCCCTTTTAAAAACATATCTCTATAATATAGACGAAAAACTTCGCTTTTAGTTTCATTTTTTTAAAATTCTTTCTATAAATTTTTGCCTACTTTTATTGTTATGAGGGGAGAGTTTGCATGTTTGAGGTTTTTGAAGATATGTTAAGTCCAGAATATTGGATTAGGAAAATAGACAATGCCGACAAAGTTATTATGACACCACAAGAGATTGAAAACTTTAACAGAAAGGTAATAAATAAGGTAGCTACAATATATGACCTTGAGACATACAAAAAAAGTTTAAAAAAAGATGAGCTTATTAAGTTAATTAAAAGTTATGAGATGCCTAAAAAGTCTATGTACGATAAGTATAGCAATCTCATAAAAAAAGACTTTTATGAGGATGTAATAAAAAATACAAATTTAGGGGAAGTTAAGGACGTAAATCCAGTAATATACGGTATAGCAATCAGAAATACTTATATAAGAAGTTTTCCTACGGAAGAAGCTGTTTTTGACAAGCAGGGAGATATTGAATTTGACAGGTTTCAAGAGACGGGATGTCAAGCTTTAGAGCCTGTAGTTATTTTACACAGAAGTAAAGATAGAAAATGGTTTTTTATACAGATGTATAATTACAGAGGATGGATTAAAGCAGAAGATATTGCAATTGCCAAAGACAAAAAAGAGTTATTTGATTATGTAAATTCCTATAAATTTTTAGTGGTCACAGGAAACTACACAAAAACTCAGAGCAATCCTTTTGATATAAGCGTTTCTAAAAGGGAATTTACAATGGGTACTAAGATACCTCTCGAAACAAACAAAGTTCCAAGGCATATAGGCAATCAATCTGTAGAAGGCAATTATGTAATTAAAATACCTGTAAGAGATAGTAATGGAAATCTTCAATTTAAGTATTCTTTGATTTCCAAAAAAGAAGATATAAATTTAGGATACCTTCCATATACAAGAGAAAATATTCTAAAGCAAGCTTTTAAACTTTTAGGTGATAGGTATGGGTGGGGAGATAGTTTTGGGGGAAGAGATTGTTCAAGCTATATAATGTATGTTTTTAAAACCTTTGGCATAAGGCTTCCTAGGAATGCTAATGAGCAAGAAGGAGTAGCGGACAAATCCTATAAATTATTTATTGAGGGAATGTCAAATGGAGAAAGAATAAGAGTGTTCGACAGTGTAAAGCCAGGAGCATTAGTCTATATGCCAGGGCATGCTATGATTTACATTGGAAAAGAAAAAGGCATTCCTTATATAATACATAATTTTCATGGGTATGGAGAGAAAAAGGAAGATAAATATGAATTTGTTCCTGTAAATGAAGTTATGGTAACCTCTACTTTTCTGCCGACAACTTCAGGAGTATCTTTTATAGAAAAATTCACTTCTGTTTTGGAAATAGAATAAGGGTAAACTAAAAATTTACCCTTATTCTCCATAGGCTTTTCTATATATTTCTGCAATTTCGGATACCAATGGCATTCTTGGGTTTGAACCGGTGCACTGGCCATTAAAGGCTATATCAGACATTTCCATTATTTGTTTTTCGAATTCTTCTTTATTTATGCCTGCTTCTTTAAGTGTCAAAGGAAGATTAAGCTCTTTCATAAGATTTTTTATTGCTTCAATGAGGCTTTTTACTCCTTCTTCAATGGTTGATGCAGGAAGTCCTAAGAATTTTGCAATTTCTGCATATTTCTCGGCTGCTTTTGGATATTCATATTGTGGAAATGCTGCAAATTTCTTGGGTAATTCAGCGTTGTATTCTATGACATATGGCAGAAGTATCGCATTTGCTCTTCCATGGGGAAGGTGGAATTTAGCGCCAAGTATGTGAGCCATGCTGTGATTTATTCCTAAAAATGCGTTTGTGAAGGCCATTCCTGCTATGGTTGAGGCGTTGTGCATCTTTTCGCGGGCGACTTTGTCTTGCCCGTTTTTGTACGCTTTGGGTAGATATTCAAATATCAGTTTTATGGCTTTTTCTGCGAGGGCGTCTGTATAGTCTGATGCCATGACAGATACGTAAGCTTCAATAGCATGAGTTAAAGCATCCATACCTGTATCTGCAGTTACAGAGGGTGGAATTGTCATGACAAAGTCAGGGTCTATTATAGCAATATCTGGTGTCAATTCGTAATCTGCCAGAGGGTACTTTATATTTTTCTTTTTGTCAGTTATGACTGCAAAGGCTGTAACTTCAGAACCTGTACCGCTGGTGGTTGGTACTGCGATAAATAGAGCTTTTTTGCCGAGTTCAGGGAATCTATAAGTTCTTTTTCTTATGTCCATAAACTTTAACCTTAAGTCTTCAAATTTTATGTCAGGGTATTCGTAGAAAAGCCACATTCCCTTTGCTGCGTCTATTGGTGAGCCACCGCCTACCGCTATTATTAAATCAGGCTTGAACTCCTTCATTATTTTTATCCCTTTTTCTACAGTGTCAACTGATGGGTCTGGTTCTACTTCAGAGAATATTTCATATTTAATATTTGCTTTGTCTAATTGATACGTTACTTTATCTACAAAACCTAATTTAACCATCGCAGGGTCTGTTACAATAAAGGCTTTTTTGCCTTTTACTTGTGACAGATACTGTATTGACCCTCTTTCGAAATAAATTTGTGGTGGAACTCTGAACGATTTCATTCTCTCTTTCCTTATAAAAACTCGTTTTATGTTTATAAGGTTATAAACACTTACATTATCTGTTGTTGAATTTCCACCCATTGTACCGCAACCCAAAGTCAAAGATGGGATAGCTGTGTTATAAATATCTCCAATAGCTCCTTGTGAGGCAGGGGCGTTTACGAGGATTCTTCCTGCTTGTACTCTCTTTGCAAATTCATTAATAATTTGTTGGTTTTCAGAATGTATTACAGCAGAGTGACCAAGTCCGCCGAATTCTGTCATTTCTTCACATCTTTTTATGCCTTCGTTGTAATCTTTGACTGTATATAAGGCAAGTATTGGGCTTAGTTTTTCTCTGGAGAGAGGATATTCAGGACCTACAGCAGGATATTCAGCTACAAGTATTTTAGTATTTTCAGGAACTTTAAATCCAGCCATTTGAGCAATTTTCACTGCAGGCTGACCCACAACTGCTGGATTCATTAAACCGGTGTTTTTGTCTATAGCGAATTCTTCTAACTTTTTTGTTTCTTCTTTATTTAAGAAATAGCAACCATATTCTTTCATTAATTTTTTTACTTCATCGGCTATTTCTTCATCTATTATTACGGCTTGCTCTGAGGCGCATACTGTACCATTGTCAAAAGTTTTACTAAGTATTAAATCTGAAACTGCTCTTTTAATATTTGCAGTTTTTTCAATATAACATGGGACATTACCAGGACCTACGCCAAGGGCGGGTTTTCCTGAGCTGTAAGCAGCTTTTACCATTCCCGCACCCCCTGTTGCGAGGATAAGAGATATACTGGGGTGTGTCATGAGAAGTTGTGTTGCTTCAATTGAGGGTGTCTCAATCCATCCTATGCATCCTTCTGGTGCACCCGCTTTTAATGCTGCCTCGTACATGGTCTTTGCTGCTTCTATACTACATTTTAATGCTTTTGGGTGGAAACTGAAAATTATTGGATTTCTTGTTTTAATAGCGATTAAGCATTTGAACATTGTTGTAGAAGTAGGGTTTGTGACAGGTGTTACACCGGCTATCACTCCTACAGGCTCTGCCACTTCCATATAATTTTCTTCTAAGTTTTCTTTGAGGATGCCGACAGTTTTTTTGTCTTTTATATAATTATACACATATTCTACTGCAAAAAGGTTTTTGGTTATTTTGTCTTCATAAACCCCCATTTTCGTCTCTTCATGAGCTAATTTTGCCAGTTCTACATGCTTTTCTATGCCCGCTAGTGCCATGGCTTTGACTATTTCATCAATTTGCTCTTGAGTGTATGACATGAATTTTTCTTGTGCTCTTTTCGCTATTTCTACTAATAGGTCTATCTGATTTTTAACATTTGTTGTTTCTTTTACTTCTGTTTTTTCTTTTGTTTCCCTTTTTTCTTGTAATAAGGTAGGCATAAAGACACCTCCATATTGATAATAATTTAACAAAATATTTTATTTAAATAAAGAGATTGTTAAGGGATTCTAAAAAATTTTAGGGTATATTACACAAATTTTAGGCATCAGTGATATTTTGTGCAATATTTCAATTGTTATTCATTTAACAATCTCTTTACACTTTTATAGTACAACAACGATTGAATCTTGTCAATAGAGTTAAAATAGCATGAAACGATTACTCAAAAAATTTTACAATATTTTTTCTTTTCATATTGTGTTATAATTAATTTGCTGGTTTTTATAGATTCAAGGAGATGAGACTGTGATATACAAAAAATTTATCTCTCCTGTTGGTGTTCTCACTATTTTTTCATCAGGGAAAGGTATATGCCGCATTAACTTTGAAAATGAGACGTCTTTATTAGAAGGTTTTAAAGGAGGTAGCGATTTTTATATTGAAGAGTGCATTAGGCAGCTTGACTTATATTTTCAAAAGAAATTAAAAAATTTTGACGTGCGGTTAGATTTGCAAGGTACAAATTTTCAAAAAGCTGTGTGGCGTGAAATTTCAAAAATTCCCTATGGGAAAGTTAAAACATATGGAGAAATTGCTAAATTGATTGGCAAGCCAAAGGCAACAAGAGCAGTAGGGCAGGCTCTTAATAAAAATCCTATTCCTATTATAATTCCTTGTCACAGAGTTATAGGAAAGGATGGCAATTTGACAGGCTTTGGAGGGGGGATTGAGATAAAAAAGTTTTTATTAAGTCTTGAGGGGGTAAAGATTTAACTATCTACAATGGTGCAATTGGTAGTAATTTTGTCAATTGTGCCATTATTTTTTAACTTTTTTATGGTATAATGGAGATAAAGAGCAGGTGATAGAATGGATTATTTGGAAACTTTAAAAGAGTTTTTTAAAAATAAAGAGAATATAGTTATGGCTTTTTTGTTTGGCTCTGTTGCCAAAGGAAAAGCTACAAAGGAATCAGACATTGACATAGCAGTTTACCTTAAAGAATATGATGAGAAATTTGTCTATGGTTTATGGAATGAATTGGAGGATTTGCTTAAAAGGGATGTTGACCTTATTGTTTTGAATATAGCTAATGCTACTGTTGCTTGGGAAGCTTTGAGAGGAAAAAAGATTATAATAAATGACCATGATTTTTATATAAACTACATGCTTGAAGTGTCTATGGAGGCAGAAGATTTTAGAAAAACTGTTCTTGATATATATAGATACAGACAGGAAAGAAGGGAGAAAAATGCTTAAAGATTCTGATAAAATTAATGTGATAAAAAGGATTGAATTTATACAAATTGAATTGGAAGATTTAAAAGCGCATAAAGAGTTGAGCTTTCAAGAATACAATGCCAATAGGATAGTTAGAAGAAATGTTGAAAGGATGATTGAAAATATAGCCAATGCACTTATTGACATTTCAAAAATTTTGATTGCCAATGAAAATGTTGAAATACCCGATTCTTATAGAGAGATAATATTAAAATTAGGGGAAATAAAAGTAATAGATATAGAGCTTGCCAAATCCATAGCAGAAATAGCAAGACTTAGAAATGTCCTTGCCCATCAATATCTTGATATAAAGTGGAGTTATATAAGAAATTTTTTGACAAAGAAAATTGACGATGTTTATGAATTTTTGAGGACCATTGAGTTATATATAAATAATTAAAAAAGAAGTGGTGAATTATGGATAAAAAAACTGTTGTGGATATATTGAATGAGATTGGGCTTTTACTCGAGTTGAAAGGAGAAAATCCCTTTAAGGCAAGGGCTTATTACAATGCGGCTCGCACTATAGAAGTTCTTGATGAAGATATAGAGACCCTTGTGAAAGAAGATAGGTTAAAAGATGTAAAAGGCATAGGAGAAGCGTTAAGTAAAAAACTTACAGAATTTATAACAACAGGAAGACTTGAGTATTACGAAAAATTAAAGGAATCAGTGCCTCCTGGCCTCATAGAGATGTTAAAAATCCCGGGATTAGGGCCTAAAAAGATAAAGACATTGCATGAAAAACTGGGGATTACGACAATTGGTGAATTAGAATACGCCTGTGTTGAAAATAGGCTTGTGGACCTTCCTGGTTTTGGTGAAAAAACACAGAAGAAGATTTTTGAAGGAATACAGTTTATAAAGCAGTTTACAGGACAGCACCTATATTTTGAAGCCTATCAAGAAGCAGTCAAACTTAAAAAGTATTTGGAAGGGACAGGGCTTACTATAAGATGTGAGATTGCGGGAAGTCTAAGGCGCAAAAAGGAAATCGTAAAAGACATTGACATACTGGCTACTTCTGATAATCCCGAAAAACTTATGGACTTGTTTGCTTCCTATGAAGAGGTACAGGATGTGATAGCAAAAGGGGATACAAAGACAAGCGTAACACTAAACTCGGGAATAAATGCAGATTTAAGAGTAGTAAAAGATGAGGAATTCCCTTATGCTCTTCACCATTTTACAGGAAGTAAAGAGCACAACACAGCTATGAGGCATAGAGCAAAAGAGATGGGCATAAAAATGAACGAATACGGGCTTTTTAAAGGGGATGTCCTTATTAAATGCAACTCTGAAGAGGAAATTTTTAATAAACTTAATTTGTCTTATATTCCTCCAGAGCTTAGAGAGAACATGGGAGAAATTGAGGCGGCAGAAAGAGGAGAAATACCTGCCTTGATAGAAGAAAAAGATTTAAAAGGCGTATTTCATGTACACACTACTTATAGCGACGGTAGAAATTCTCTTGTTGATATGGTAGAGAGAGCGAGAAAGCTAGGATATAAATACATAGCGATTACTGACCACAGTAAATCTGCTTTTTATGCCGGTGGATTGGCAGAGGAAATGCTACTAAAACAGTGGGAAGAAATAGAAGAGTTAAACAAAAAATACAATGATATAGTCATATTAAAAGGTATTGAATCGGATATTTTGCCGGATGGGTCATTGGACTACGATGAAGAAATTTTAAAAAGATTCGATTTGGTTATAGCTTCTATACATTCTCATTTTAGAATGACTAAAGAAGAGATGACAAAAAGAGTGATAAACGCCATTAAAAATAAATACACAAAGATAATAGGCCATTTGACTGGAAGGCTTTTACTGGCAAGAGACAGCTATGAAATTGACGTCTATCAGGTAATTGACGCGGCAAAAGAATACGGCAAAATAATTGAGATAAATGCCAGCCCCTATAGATTAGACCTTGACTGGAGATATATAAAATATGCAAAAGATAAAGGTGTAAAATTTGCCATATGTCCAGATGCCCACAGTGTAGAAGGGTTGGAAGATGTAAAATATGGCATTGGTATTGCAAGAAAGGGGTGGCTTGAAGCAAAAGATGTTGTAAATACTTATGAACTGGAGGCAGTGTTAGAGATTTTTTCTAATATGTAAAACCGCTTTTAATTTTATTAGCGGTTTCAGTTTGTTGACAAAGTTAAAAAATATTCAAAAAGAGATATTTTGCATAAGGAGCGACTTGTTACAAAGCGCTAACAAAACTTAGCAAGACCGAGGGCGAGGGCAGGGCCGAAGCCATGGATGGCGGAGGCGGGCATTAAGACAAGGAGGTCGAATGTGCCCGGTACCCTGCCGGAGCCTGAAGGTCGAGCTTTAGTTTTGTCGCTTTGGAACATCGGAACAACGATGCAAAATATCTCCTTTACGAAAGTTTGCCTACAGTTTGAGGGTAAACTAAAAATTTACCCTTATTCTCCGTAGGCTTTTCTATATATTTCTGCAATTTCGGATACCAATGGCATTCTTGGGTTTGAACCGGTGCACTGGCCATTAAAGGCTATATCAGACATTTCCATTATTTGTTTTTCGAATTCTTCTTTATTTATGCCTGCTTCTTTAAGTGTCAAAGGAAGATTAAGCTCTTTCATAAGATTTTTTATTGCTTCAATGAGGCTTTTTACTCCTTCTTCAATGGTTGATGCAGGAAGTCCTAAGAATTTTGCAATTTCTGCATATTTCTCGGCTGCTTTTGGATATTCATATTGTGGAAATGCTGCAAATTTCTTGGGTAATTCAGCGTTGTATTCTATGACATATGGCAGAAGTATCGCATTTGCTCTTCCATATTGTAAGATGAATTGTTTTATTCAAAAATGAATAAAAATAAATTTTAACTTGCGGAATATTTTTTTGAAATTTTAGCTTTTATATATTGTAGAAGGGAAATAAAAAAGTAGGAGGTGAAAATGTTGTATAATATTTTTCAATTTTAGCTTGGGGCTTTAGAATTGCTAGCAGTGCACATAATTTTTGACCACAAATAAAAAAGAAGGTGAAAAAATGATTCGTGTTAGAATTTTAGTTTCTTTTATTATAATGCTAATATTATCAGTCATGACTTATAATGCATATGCTTCTTATAGTTATATTAGTGCGACAGTTTACGCGCTGACAATTGGGCATTAAGCAGAAATAGTAATTATCCGAATTTTACCTCAGATTGTGCAAACTTTGTTTCACAATGTCTCCATGAAGGTGGAGGATTACCATTTGACGATATACATGATTGGTATGTTTACAAAAATTTAACTGGATTTTACTGGGGTAGAGCGTGGTCAGTAGCTAGTGAATTGAGGTCATGGTTACTATATTATGAGGGAGAAAATTATCAAGGAGCAACATATGTTGGCAATTGGGGACCAGATTATCAACCTGACAATAATAATATGATACGTTTTGGAGATGTACTAATCTATGACTGGGGTACGGGGGATGGCTGGTCACACGCTGCTATAGTTGCCGATTTTGGACAAGATCCAAACTCCACTTATTATGGTAATTTACAGGATCAGCATACAACTGATAGAAAATGGGCAATTTGGCATCTAAAGCCTTATAATAAAAATTGGAAGACAACTACTATAGCGGTAATAAGACCGAATTAAAGGGGGCTAAATTGATGAATAAAAAGTTAGTAACTAAAGAAAGTATACTTATAAGTTTAGTAATATTGTTGATTGCAGTTATTGCAGTTATATCTTTAATGGGCTTGCAAAGCAAAAATAAAAATGATGAGATAAATGAAATAAAAAAGTTAATTTGGAATGTTGAAGAAATGGAAGCTACTGTATGTATTTTGCCGGAAGCATACACCTCTTCACCAGATAAAGATGTTCCACCAGAAGTTGAAGATGCAATGTATAAAAGGATTGTTGAAGAAGCGAAAAAATACTATAGTGCGAAATCTGGGATTTTAGCTGATAGAATTCAGATTTTACAAAAAGGTGTTAAAGCCGAAATAAATAGTAAGAACTATAGAGATAAGAGTAGTATAATTAAAAAAATTGATTTTATTACTATAGATGTAAATGGTGATACAGCAACTGTAATAGCTGATGTAACGGAGCAAGTAACAGCTGTAGGATTAGTTCCACAAGGTATTGATATAAATAAATATAAGACCAATAATAAAAAAGAAGAAATGAAACCGGAAATGAAAGCAAAATTGGAAGAAGACATAAAGAATGCTCCCCAAAAATTGGTTACATTTACTCCACAAGGTACAATGAGATTTTACTATAATTTAGCAAAAGAAGATGGAGTATGGAAAATAACTTCAAGAAGAGGCGACTATTTACCCGGGCAAGGGCCATAGACAAGGATAGACAAAAGATGGTCAAACCATTTTGGGAGTGTATTTTATGAAGATTCATAAAAATTGTATCATTTTTTTTAATATTCCTTTTTACAGCAATGACGGGTTGTTATTTTAAAACCAATAATAATGGTGTACAAACAAATGAATGTAACTCTGTTGCCCAAAATTATTTTAATATGCTTTTAAAAAAAGATAAAGGGAAACTTTTAAAAGCTTCCCCGGAGGACATAATAAATATGTATTATAGTAGCATAAATGATAGGAACTATAACCTTGCACTTGTTTGCGCTCCCTGTTTTTTAAATAATTGTGCCATAAATCGCAGATAAAGTTGAAGAAGTATATAAACAACACTTGAATTATATAAAAAATAAAGAAAATTGAAATAAAATCAATAAAAGAATATAACGTTAATGAAAAAGAAAATATTATTAAAGATAGTTAAAGATAGTAATGACAAAATTTTTGAAGTTTACTATATTCAAAAATCAATTGATACAAATAAGTATCCGGAGTTATCGGTGAAATTTACACGATTTATAGTGATTACAAAATCACCTTTATATAGTGGATGGTGCATAAGCGCAATAAATACATCACCGTAAAACATCATTGGTGCAAAAAATACAGGGGAAACCCTGTATTTTTTGATATTATATAAGATAATAATTTACACTGTAACTATTTTGTAACCAAAATTTAATAATTTCTTTAATAAATTTTATAAAAAAGGTATAATGAAAGAAAAGGAATATGTAGGGAGGTAAAGGATATGAAGGAAGAAGATATAGAATTTGCTTTTATTAGTTACATAGACAAATATGTCAAGTCCGAATCTGCAAAGCTTATAAAGAAATATAAAGAAGTAAAATATAGAGAACTTCTAATATTAGACATACCAAGAAGTGATGTGGATAATGGATGTCAAGAAAAAGTAATTAATAGCATAACCTATACTGATATATCACTTGAAGATGAAGTAATAGACAAATGTATGATTTCAAAATATGAGGAATTGCTTGAACCAGAGGAATTTAAAATAATAATGTTAAATATTATAGAAGGCATACCACAAAAAGAAATTGCAACCGCCATTAATAAAACACAATCCTGTATAAGCAAAATAAGGAAAAGGGCTCTTCAAAAATTGAAAAAATTTATAGAGGAAGTCTGAAAATATGTTTGAAGATAAATGCTTCTTTGAGATTATTTTAAAAGCAAAGCAGATTATAATAAAGGCGATTAAAAAATTTGAGATAAAATAAAAATAAATTTTAAACTGTGAAATATTTTTTTAAGATTTTGGCTTTTAATAATAGTGTGGATTGTTTAAAAATTTTAAAAGAGTTTTTAAAAGGTAAGGACAATATAGTGATAGCTTTTTTATTTGGCTCTGTTGTTAAAGGGAAAAAACAAAGGAATCAGATATTGATATTGCAGTATACATTAAATAATATGATGAAAAGTTTGTTTATACTTTATGGAACGAATTGGAAGGTTTGTCTAAAAGAGATGTTGACCTTGTTGTTTTGAATATAGCGAATGCTACCGTTGTATGGGAAGCATTGAAAGGGAAGAAATTATAATCAATGATCAGAATTTTTTATATAAACTACATGCTTGAAGTCTCTATGGAAGCTGAGAATTTTAGAGAAATAGTTTTTGATATATATAAACTCAGGTAAGAGAAAAGGGAAAAAGGCTGTTAATTCATATATAGAGGTTAATTAGAGATTTAAGCCGCTATAAAAATTTGAGCGGTTTTTTTATTTTTTATTTTTTGAAAAGCTTTAAGAAATCTTGACATACTATTATGAGAAGAGTACAATATATTTTGTATCAGAAATATTTGAATACAAAATATTTGTATACGAAATAATTTAAAATGTGGTGGTGAAAATGGAAGAAATAAACAACGGATTGAAAATACTTAAGCTTTTAAAACAAATAATGGATATTATAAAGCATTCTATGAAATACGAATGTAAAAATTTTGACATTACAGGTCCTCAAGGAATGCTTATGGGCATTTTAGCTCATTACGGTGAAATGAAGGTGAGCGACTTAAGTCAAAAATTAGGGCTTTCTAATAGCACTGTTTCTGGCATTATTGACAGGTTGGAAAAACAAGGTTTGGTGGAAAGAACGAGAAGCACTGAAGATAGAAGAGTAGTTTATGTTAGTGTGACTCCTAAGTTTAAGGACATTTTTCAAAAGCACTTCAAAGAAGCAGAAAGGAAATTTGAAAAATTAATAAATAAAGCAAGCCCACAAGACCTTAATAAAATAATTGAAGGATTAGAAGCGCTGAAAAAAATATTGGAAAAACAAGATAATTGACACTGAGAATCTAAGTAAAAATAAATAAAATTAAATTAAATAGATAGAGCCAAAAAATAAAAATTTAAAAAGAAGTAATTCTCACAAAAGAAATCGAGGCAAATTTTTAGGAGGAGAAGGTGTTAGTATGGTAAAACTGGCGAAATATTTAAAACCCTATATTCTGTTGCTTTTTTTAGCAGTGTTTTTCATATTTGTTCAAGCAATGAGTGATTTGTCATTGCCTGACTATATGTCAAAAATAGTTAATAATGGAATACAACAAGGTGGTATAACAAATGCAGTGCCTGAGGCTATAAGAAAAAGTCAAATGGATAAACTTTTGCTATTTGTTACACCTGAAGAAAAGGAAGAGATTTTAAAGGGTTATACATTAGTAGACAAATCCAATCCAGATTATGATAAATATGTAAGGAAATATCCTGTTCTTTCAAAAGAGCCTGTATATGTTCTTAAAAACGTAGATAAATCAGAAATTGATAGAATAAATTTACCTATGGGAAAAGCCTTTTTAGCTGTTACAGGTGTAGAAAAGGCTAAAGCCAATGCAAAAAACGGAAGCATAGAATTTAATGGAAAGAAGATACCGGCAAATGTAGACCTCTTTGCTATGATGTCTCAAATGCCAGAAGAGCAGCTTCTTCAAATAAGAGATGAAATGAATAAAAAATTTGCTTCTTTAGGAGATAACATGATTATACAGGCTGCTACAATGGCTGTAAAAAATGAGTATAAGGCAATTGGAATTAATACTGACAGGATTCAAACTAGGTACATTCTTTATACAGGTTTTATAATGCTTTTAATAACAGGACTTAGTGCCTTAAGTACTATTTTGGTAGCATTTTTTGGTTCAAGAATAGCAGCCGGAGTAGCGAGAGATTTAAGAAGAGATTTATTTGCAAGAGTAGAGAGTTTCTCTAATGCTGAATTTGATAAATTTTCTACGGCTTCTTTGATAACAAGAACTACAAACGACATTACACAAATACAGATGCTTCTTGTAATTATGATAAGAATGGTTTTCTACGCTCCTATAATGGGTATAGGTGGAGTATTTAGAGCACTTAGTAAAAGTGTTTCAATGTCTTGGATTATAGCTTTAGCAGTAATAGTACTTTTAGGCATAATATCAATATTGTACTCTATTGCGATGCCCAAGTTTATGTTAATGCAAAAATTGATTGATAGATTAAACTTAGTTACTCGTGAAAATTTGTCAGGAATAATGGTGGTAAGAGCTTTTAATAATCAAAAATTTGAAGAAGAGCGCTTCGACAAAGCTAATCAAGATATTACAAAAGTAGGGCTTTTTGTAAATCGAGCCATGGCATTTATGTTTCCATCTATGATGCTTGTGATGAATGGTATTACTCTTTTGATAGTATGGGTAGGAGCTCACCAAATCCAAAATTCCAGCATGCAAGTTGGAGACATGATGGCATTTATGCAATACGCTATACAGATTATCTTTGCATTTTTAATGCTCTCAATGCTGTTTATAATGATACCAAGAGCATCGGTGTCGGCAGGGCGTATTGCTGAAGTTTTGGATACAGAACCTTCTATAAAAAACCCCGAAAATCCAAAACAATTTAGTGAAAATATGTCTGGAACTGTAGAATTTAGGAATGTATCTTTTAGATATCCGGGTGCGGAAGAGTATGCTTTAAAGGATATAAACTTCAAGATTTTACCGGGACAGACAGTAGGCATAATAGGAAGAACAGGTTCTGGAAAGAGTACCTTAGTGAATTTGATCTTGAGATTTTACGATGTGACAGAAGGACAGGTTTTGGTTGATGGTGTAGATGTAAGAGAAGTAAGGCAGGAAGATTTACGTAGAAGAATAGGATATGTACCTCAAAAAAGTTGGCTTTTCAGTGGTACAATTAAATCAAATTTGAAATACGGAAATGAGCAGGCTACAGATGAGGAAATAAAAGAAGCAGCAGAAATTGCACAAGCAATGGAATTTATAAATGAAAAGACCAAAAAGTTTAATTCAGAGATTGCACAAGGAGGAACCAATGTATCAGGAGGACAAAAGCAGAGGCTTTCTATTGCCCGTGCTCTTGTTAAAAAGCCTGAAATATATATTTTTGATGAAAGTTTTTCAGCTCTTGACTTTAAAACAGAGTCAGCTTTAAGGAAAGCCTTAAGAGAAAGGTTAAAATCAAGCACTGTTATAATTGTATCGCAAAGGGTGTCAACACTTTTACATGCAGACCAAATAATAGTGCTTGAAGAAGGTAAAATTGTAGGCATAGGAAAACACAAAGACCTACTTGCAAACTGTCAAACTTACAGAGAAATAGCTTTATCACAGCTGTCGGAGGAGGAATTGGCATGAATGAAAATAGAAGAATAGACCCCAAACAGATGCCCAGACTTCGCGGGCCAGGGATGGGAGGCGGCCCCCATGGCATGGTTCGCGGTGGAGAAAAAGCGCGAGATTTTAAAGGCACAATGAAAAAGTTGATAAAATATTTATCAGCTTATAAATTTTCTATAATAAGTGTATTTATATTAGCAGCGCTCAGTGCTTCCTTCTCCATTGCGGGTCCTAAAATACTCAGTAAAGCCATAACCAAAATTTTTGAAGGTGTAATGAATAAAATAACAGGGCAAAGCAGTGGCATAGACTTTGAATATGTAGGAAAGATAATTCTAATACTCATAGGCTTATATGGTTTAAGTGCTTTATTTGGATACTTACAAGGATGGATAATGTCTGGGGTTGCGATGAAAGTTACCTATAGATTTAGAAAAGAAATTTCTGAAAAAATTAATCGCCTGCCTTTGAAATATTTTGAAAGCACAAATCAAGGGGAAATATTGTCTCGTATTACAAATGACGTGGATACAATTACTCAGACTCTCAATCAAAGCTTGACTCAGATAATTACTTCTGTGACGACAGTAGTTGGCGTTTTGGTTATGATGTTTACCATAAACTGGCTTATGACTTTAGTAGCGCTTTTGATAATTCCTTTGTCTTCTTTGGTAATTGCCTTTATCATTAAGCATTCACAAAGGTATTTTAGAGAGCAGCAGGATTATTTAGGACATGTAAATGGCCATGTGGAGGAAGTATATGGAGGCCATAATATAGTAAAGGCTTTTAATGGAGAGAAAAAGAGCATTGAAAAGTTTGACGTATTAAATAACACTTTGTACGGAACAGCCTGGAAGTCCCAGTTTTTAACAGGCATTATGATGCCACTTATGAATGTAATAGGAAACTTGGGTTATGTGGCGGTTACAGTTTTGGGCAGTTGGTTGGTCATAAAAAATGCAATAGAAGTAGGGGATATTCAGGCATTTATACAGTACATCCGATCTTTTACACAGCCTATTGCCCAGATTGCTAATATTTCCAATATACTGCAACAAACTGCTGCCTGTGCAGAAAGAGTATTTGAGTTTTTGGAGGAAGAAGAGGAAGTTTCAGACAATCCACAGCCTGTAAAAGTTGAAGATATAAAAGGCAATGTGGAGTTTAGAAATGTTCGTTTTGGATATAGACCTGATAAAATGGTGATAAATAACTTTTCAGCTTCTATTAAGGCAGGACAAAAAGTTGCAATTGTCGGTCCTACTGGAGCAGGAAAGACTACTATAGTGAAACTTTTAATGCGCTTTTACGATGTGAATGAAGGGGCTATTTTGATTGACGGCCATGATATAAGAGATTTTACGAGGGAGGATTTGCGTTCACTTTTTGGCATGGTGCTTCAGGATACATGGCTTTACAATGGTACTATTATGGACAATATAAGATATGGTCGTCTTGATGCTACTGATGAGGAAGTTATAAAAGCTGCTAAGGCAGCTCATGTTGACAGTTTTGTAAGGACATTGCCAGGGGGCTATAACATGGTATTAAATGAAGAGACCACAAATATTTCTCAAGGGCAAAAACAGTTACTAACTATAGCAAGAGCTATTTTGAAAGATCCAAAAATTCTCATACTCGATGAGGCTACAAGCTCTGTAGATACCCTTACAGAAATACAAATACAAAAAGCGATGGATTATCTCATGAAAGGGCGCACAAGCTTTATAATCGCTCATAGGCTTTCTACAATACGGGATGCTGACTTGATACTTGTCATGAACCATGGAGATATTGTAGAACAAGGTACCCATGAAGAACTTCTTGCTAAAGGCGGTTTTTATGCAAGCCTCTATAACAGCCAGTTTGAAAAAGAGGAAGAGATGGCAAGTTAATACCATTTGATGTGTGTGCAAAACATAAGCAACCTACAAAGCTTGGCCATCCGCATTTGGTAATTATTCTTGACACAGATTACAAAAAATGATAAATTAAAGGTGAAAACAAAATAGGTGGTTATGTCCGCTGGGGGAGCCTTAACGGCTGAGATGGCATTGATGCCAAACCCTTGGAACCTGATGAGGGTAATGCCTCCGTAGGGAATGCGGCTCAAAAATACCGCATTTCGCGGTATTTTTTTCAGCGAACATAGCCTCCTTGAAAAATGGAGGTGTTTTTGTTTATGTCCTACCTTTTAAGTATTTTTTCTGATTTTGCCAAAATAAAGCCAGTGACATTATCGGTTATATTGGCAATTTTATTGGCAGCTTTCCTTTTATATCTGATGCAAAGAAGTGTCAAATTTGACACAAAAATGCTTGTCTATGGAGCACTTTCAATCGCTATTTCTTTCGTGCTGTCTTATATAAGATTTTACCACTGGCCTCAAGGTGGTTCTATTACACCTGCCAGCATGTTGCCGCTTTTTATCTTTGCTTATTATTATGGATCAGGTCCTGGTGTGATTGTAGGAATGGCGTATGGACTTTTACAACTTATTCAAGATCCATTTATAGTCCAATGGGTGCAAGTACTTCTCGACTATCCGTTGGCCTTTGGTGCTTTAGGACTTGCTGGCTTTTTTAGAAAAAACCTGAGTTTGGGAATTTTAGTTGGTGGATTTGGACGATTTTTTTCTCACTTTTTATCCGGAGTATTCTTTTTTGCAAGTTATGCGCCAAAAGGAATGAGTCCCATAGTTTATTCACTTCTAGTTAACGGAAGCATAGTAGGTGTAGAAGTGGCAATATGTTTTGCAGTTTCACTAATTCCACAAGTTAGAAATGCTATCGAGGAAATTAAAAAGAAAGCAATTGCTTAAAGGGGTATTTCCCCTTTTTTATTTTTTTACAATGGATAGCTAAAATTAATGATATAATAATTTTGTAAGAAAAAATTTAACATAAAATTAACTTCCTTATAATGTTTTTTTAATGTTATCATAAGATAATTTAATCAAAGGTTATGTGAAAGCCCGTGGATAAATAGGAACATGCCATAAAAGAGTAGCAAAGGCTGTTGAAAAAGCTTTTGAAAAGTACGATAATGTATATATAAAGAATATAAAATTTAAAATCAAGAGAATTGTTGTTTGAAGACCTTGATAAATTTAAGTCAAGGGAAAAAATAGGAGAATTTGTTTACAAAAATTCTGTTAATAAAGTGTTGTGAATTTGTACTTAAATATTTCAATAAAAAGCATTCGTGAGAAATTGTAGGGAGGGAAATTTTGCAGATGCAAATAAAAAGAGTGCTTCTTGACAAAGACAAAAACATTTTTTTCTATATAAACGAAAGGATAAAATGTAATATATTGGACAAAATAATGCCCAAAATAACTCATATAGGCGGTCCTTTTTTTACAATATTTTCTTGTTTATTTTTAATCTTTTTTGGGAAAAACGATGTAAAAGCCTCGGCTTTAGAAGCTTTAACTGCGCTTGCAAGCAGCCATTTGTTTGTTCAGCTCTTAAAAAGAAAATATACAAGACCAAGGCCTTATATGGTATTAGCTAATACGAATACTTTTAAACATCTTTTAAAAGATTATTCTTTTCCTTCAGGTCATGCTACTGCCAGTTTTTCACTTGCTATGACTTTTTCGATGTTTTTTCCAAGCCTTGCAGTGTTCTTTATTTCGCTGGCAGTACTTGTAGGGATTTCAAGGATATACATTGGACTGCATTATCCTTCAGATGTATTAATGGGCTCGACGATAGGTATTACTTTTTCTTATCTAACCCATTTTATGGCTACAAAGTTGTTTTTGTAAAAAATTTTTCAAAATAGATTGACAGATCGTAAATAGAAGAATATAATGTAGGAGGGCACAAGTTAATACAATCGTTAGGTGAGGCTCCTATACAGATATACGCTGCTGCCCGGAAACATCGAGAGATGCTAACGGGTCAACAAGTATTACCGAATTAAGGTTTTACTTAATGCAGCTGGAGGATGTTCCAAAGCTGTATAGTGCCAAAGCTCAACGAATTGAAATGTCTAAAAAACCTCTTTCATTCGTTGAGAGGTTTTTTAATTTGCGAAAAACGGAGGTGAGAAGAATGGACGGTGGAGGTAGTAGTAAAAACTATAAAGGTATATGTAATATGACATTGAAGAAGGATGGGCATAGTTTGAGGCCATGTCCATTCTTCTCACAGATGGCCTTTCTATAAATTTTGTTCTTGGTATGAG
The DNA here is from genome assembly GCF_000806225.2 of Thermoanaerobacter sp. YS13. Classification (NCBI taxonomy): domain Bacteria; kingdom Bacillati; phylum Bacillota; class Clostridia; order Thermoanaerobacterales; family Thermoanaerobacteraceae; genus Thermoanaerobacter; species Thermoanaerobacter sp. YS13. The sequence goes on from NZ_JOOI01000002.1 coordinate 704,792, forward strand.
TGCCCATTTATCCCTTCTTTTGATGTCCTATTACATATGCCTCCAAAACAATTTTTAGACTAACTCCATTTAATTCCATCGTCTAAACGCGAAAGTTTTTCACAAAAAAACAAATACTGTAACTGTAAGGTTGCAAAAGACTCAGCATCCCTAGTCTATTATTGTGTTTTGGAGGTGTATGGTAATGATCAAAATTGCAAAGAAAAATGGTTTCACAGATACGATACTTGCTCAATTAATTGATTTTGCCAGAAAAGATGTTGATGAAATTTTGGCACAATTAGGTACAGATAGAGAAGGGCTGACTTCTGAGGAAGCAGAAGATAGGCTTGAAATGTATGGGTTAAATGAGGTAGCTCATGAAAAGTCGGCTCCTTGGTATATTCAATTGATTAAAGCTTTTATCAATCCCTTTATAGGTATATTAGTATTTTTAGCAATTGTGTCGTATATAACTGATGTACTTTTTACTGCACCTCAAGACAGAGATTGGAGCACTATAATTATTATTTCTATAATGGTAACGGTTAGTGGACTACTTCGTTTTGTTCAAGAGTATCGTTCTAATGCAGAGGCAGAAAAACTAAAAGCTCTTGTTCACACAACTGCTGCAGTTATTCGCAAAGATACAGGTGAAAGAGAAATTAAAATAGAAGAAATAGTGCCGGGTGACATGATACATTTGGCAGCAGGTGACATGGTACCTGCGGATGTTAGGGTTATTACTTCTAAAGACCTATTTATAAACCAAGCAACTTTGACGGGAGAATCCGAACCTGTGGAGAAATATCCAGATTTGAAAGAAGAAAAAAGAAAAGCTAAGGATTTAAACCTTTCAGATTTAGAAAATATATGCTTTATGGGTACCAATGTAGTAAGTGGGTCTGCAATTGCTGTAGTTCTTTCAACCGGTGACCGTACTTATTTTGGTTCAATGGCAAAATCCCTTGTAGGGCATAGGGCAATGACAAGTTTTGAAAAAGGTATTAACAATGTAAGCAAAGTACTTATCAAATTTATGGCAGTAATGTTTCCGATTGTGTTTGTGATAAATGGTCTTACAAAGGGTAATTGGTTGGATGCATTGCTTTTTGCCTTGGCTGTGGCTGTTGGACTTACTCCCGAAATGCTTCCAATGATAGTCACTACCAACCTTGCTAAAGGTGCTGTGACAATGGCAAAGCGCAAAACAATTGTTAAGAGATTAGATGCTATCCAAAATTTTGGAGCAATGGATGTGCTATGTACGGATAAGACTGGCACTTTGACATTAAATAAAATAGTCGTAGAAAAACATCTTGACATACATGGGAATGAAGATGACAGAGTTTTAAGGCATGCGTATTTAAATAGTTTCTATCAAACAGGTTTAAGAAACTTGATGGATGTCGCTATTTTAGAGTATGGAGCTGAAAAGGGTTTTAATGGCTTGGAAAAAATATATAAGAAAGTTGATGAGATACCTTTTGATTTTATAAGGCGGAGAATGTCTGTAGTTTTAGAAAGCGAAGGTGGGAAGAGGCAGCTTGTAACGAAAGGTGCTGTTGAAGAGGTGCTTTCTATCTGTGAATATGCTGAATACAAAGGTGAAGTAGTCCCTTTGACAGATGAAATACGCCAGGAAGTAAAAGAAATGGTAAGGAAGTTAAATGAAGATGGAATGAGGGTGCTGGCAGTAGCACAAAAAAATGACGTTCCACCAGAGGGAATCTTTAGTGTGGCGGATGAAAGTAAGATGGTTCTTATGGGTTATATAGGTTTTCTTGACCCGCCAAAAGAATCTGCACCTTATGCGATAAAAGCACTTAAAGAGCATGGTGTAGATGTAAAAATTCTCACTGGTGACAATGAAATAGTGACAAAGAAAATCTGTAAAGAAGTTGGACTTTCTATAGAGAATATTCTATTAGGTAATGAAATAGAAAATATGACAGATGAAGAATTAGCAGAAGTAGCAGAAAAAACGACAATTTTTGCAAAACTTTCTCCTATGCAAAAATCAAGAATAATAAAGGCTTTACAAAGTAAAGGCCACATTGTTGGATATATGGGGGATGGAATTAATGATGCTCCTGCTTTAAGAGAAGCAGACGTTGGAATTTCTGTTGACTCTGCAGTAGATATCGCTAAAGAATCTGCGGATATAATACTTTTAGAAAAAAGCCTTACGGTATTAGAGGAAGGAGTTGTAGAAGGGCGTAGAATTTTTGGAAATATTATGAAATATATTGCAATTACATCAAGCTCTAATTTTGGAAATGTATTTTCTGTTTTAGTGGCAAGCGCATTTTTGCCATTTTTACCAATGCAACCATTGCAACTTCTCTTCCTTAACTTGACTTATGATTTATCTATGACATCAGTGCCTTGGGATACAATGGATAAAGAGTATATACAAAAGCCAAGAAAATGGGATGCCACAAATATAGGCAATTTTATGGTATGGTTTGGACCTACAAGTTCTATTTTTGATATTACAACTTATGCCTTGATGTTTTTTGTAATTGGTCCAATAGTTATAGGTGGCTCTTACTTCTTGTTGCCTGAAGCATCTAAACTTCAATTTGTTTCGCTTTTCCAAACAGGCTGGTTTGTAGAAAGCTTATGGACGCAAACAATGGTAGTTCATATGCTTAGAACCGAGAAGATTCCTTTTATACAAAGCATTGCTTCATGGCCGCTATTACTTTTTACATCAGCAGCCGTTACAGTAGGGACAATTATTCCATTTACTTCCTTTGGAAAAGACATTGGAATGATGCCTCTACCGTCTATATATTTCTTATTCTTAATGGCTACGCTTCTTGCATACTTGACTTTGGCGCAATACGTTAAAACAAGATTTGTAAAAAAATTTGGAAGTTTGCTGTAATTTTATCAGACAAAGGGGACGGTTCCCTTTGTCTGAAATTATAAAAAGCCCGTAAAAAGCCCGGACAAAAAACACTGTCTGGGCTTTTGTTTTTTAAGTGAATTGAGATTTTCTTTTAGGTGCTTGACATGATGATGGAAATGTTCTACCATGGATATAGAAGGAACTATCGGTAGTCCTTAGAATTAATAGCGCACAAAAGTTAAAACAATGGAGTGAAAATTGATGAGGAGAAAAAATAATTACAAAAATCATCAAACAAAAGGAACCGTCCCCTTTGTCTGCAAAGTATTTTGATGAGGTGAGGTTATGAAAAGGATGAGGTATTTTTTATTGACAGTGTTAATGGTAGGGTCATTGATTTTGGCATCCTGCTCTAATGAATACGCAAATTTGGAGAAGTATCAATTCACTAAAAATTCTGACCTCAAGTTAGTTTATGCAGATGAGAAGAAAGTCATCATTGAAGATGGAGAAAACCTGGTTTTAGAGTCAAAAGGGAATTTTTACAAACTTCCCACAAAACTTGATTTAAAAAAAGGTGAAATCATAATATTGTTAAGCACAGAAGGGAATTATGCTTTGACAGGGAAAATTGACAAAGACAAGTTTTATGACGTAAACATTGTAAATTTAATAAAAGGGAATAAGCTGGCAGTAGAGTATTCAGCTGTTAAGTACATGATTTCAAGCCAATATTCGCTGCTGCCAAATGAGCAATATTTTGCATATGTTGATAAAGATGGAAAGGACAGCGATATGACGATCAAGATGGTGGATTTGACTACTTTTAAAACTTATGATGTGAAAGTAGATATGCCTGTTACAAATGTTATAGCAGTAAAAAATGATAGTGGTTATCAGATATATTTTGAAAGCTTAGGAAAAGTATACAAAAAGCTTAATGAGGGAAAACCCACCTTCATCGCAAATGGGTATTTGCTATATGTGGATGAAAATGGAAATATATATTTGTACAGGAACATAAATATAAAGACGACAAAAGTATATAAAATAGATAAAAATAAAAATGAAAAAGAGATAGCTTCATTAGATAAGCCCAGCTTATTGGTGAGGAAAAACGGGGATGTGGCTGCTTTTATCACGGCCAACGATAAAGAGTTTAAGTCATATGATATGGATTTAATCAATTTGAAAACGTCAAAGCACACCGTAATATCAAATGCTTCGGAAAACTTAAATTATGACATTCCGCTATTTTATAAGAGAGGCAATAATGCCGTAATTTTCTACAAAGAAGGGAAAGCCGAAATGATTGATACAAAAAACGGGAATAGAATGGCTTTAAAAAATTTTAAAAAATATGTATTACCCAATTCAAATATGGAATTTGGCTTTAACATTTACGAGAATCAAATCATTGGTTTTAACAAAATTGTACAGCTTAAAAAACAAGAAAATAGTGTAAAGCTTATATTAGTGGATGCGGATAACAAGGTTTTAAAAACAATTGCTGAGCAGCAGCTAAAGTAATCTAATTAGCCGTTAATTATGATGCAATAAAAGAAAAAGATATTTTGATTATTTTAAATATGTATATAAAAGGGCGGGTATTTCACGTAAAAAACCATAAGCTTCATCACTTAACATATATTTTTTTAAGAAGACGCCAGAATAACTTGCATCTATTCCAACACGCTTTGCTATTACACTTGCCCTTTTTAAATGAAATTTATTTGAAATAATTATTGCTGTTTTTAATGAATTTTTATCCATAATTTCTTTGGAAAAAAATAAATTTTCATATGTAGAAAGAGATTTATTATCAGTTAAAATAATCTTTTCAGGTATGCCATTTTTTAAAAGATATTCTTTCCCTGCCTCAGCTTCCGAAATATTCTCTCCAGGACCTTTCCCTCCAGATACTATTATATACTTACCATACCCTTCTTTATAGAGTCTCAAAGCCTCATCAAGCCTTTCTTTGAAAAAAGGACTTGGCGTCTTTCCATATACTGCACAGCCTAAAACTATTATCACATCAGATTTTTTTGGTTTTTCATAAAGTGCAAAAGAAATTATCTGATATTCTAATGTTATTACCACTGTAACAAAAATTACTATTAAAACCCCTATAAATCTCAATAATAATTTCATTAAAATTTCCTCCAGAAAATTATTATAATAAAACCCTTTATATCATTATACAACACATATCCTATTACTAAAACAATTCTTCACAATACACTTATAAATAACCAATTTTTGATAAAATAAAATTATGAACTTTTTACTTAGTCACGCGTTTAATTTGTAGAAGGGTGGGCAGGTGATGGAAGAGAAAGAACTAATATGTAAAGCAAAAAATGGTAATAAATATGCTCTAAATGAGTTACTCTCCCAAAACTATAATACTTTATTAGGATATTGCATTAAAATGACAGGTAATCCGATGCTTGCCCAGGATATAGTACAGGAAACAATGCTCAAAGCTATTTTAAATATTAAAAATTTTACTCCTGAAGTCAAGTTCTCAACATGGCTTTTAAAAATCGCAACTAATACATTTAAAGATTATTTAAGAAAACACAAAAATATTGAACTTGTAGAAGAAATATTTTCAAATACTGAAGAAGATGTAGAAGAGACCGCTATGACAAATATTCAATACAGTGAACTAATGAATATTTTAATGAAACTGCCTTATGAGAAAAGAGCAGTATTCATTTTAAAACACTATTATGGATATAAATACCAAGAAATTGCGAAAATAATGGACTGCCCTGTTGGCACAGTACGGTCACGTTTACACAATGCTATAAAAGAAATAATGTCAGAAATGGGAAGAAGGGGTATATTGTGAAAAGAGAATGTAAAAAAATACAAGACAAAATAATTGATATTCACTACAATGAACTTAGTGACAATACAGAAGTAATTTCACATATTGAAAATTGCAATGACTGTTATACATTCAAAAAAAATTTAAAACTAACATTAAGTTACATGGATACCTTAGATGTTAAAATTGATATGTCAGACTTGCAAGTAAATATCGCAGAAATTATAGAAAAGGCAGAGCAAATAAGAAATAAACGAAAAGATAGACTTGAATTGCTTATTTTTATAACCACATCAATAATTTTCTTAATATCATCAGTATTATTTATGGCAAATCTGGATGTTAGGTTGCTACTGTACACGCAAATTTTCCTTTATTTCAATCTGCCATTAATCTTAATACCCTTTTACAAATTAAAGACTTCAAGGAGATGATAAAATGTCCAAAAACACATTAATTTTAATAATTGTAATACCCCTATTATTTCTTCAAGCTTTATGGATTTTTATGGATGCAAAAAAACGTGGTGAAAAATACTACTGGGCATGGGGGATTTTTGGGCTCCTAAATATACCTACCTCTTTAATCATATACCTTTTTGTAACAAGGTATGGATATCTTAAATGTCATAATTGTGGGAAAACAGTAAGAAATGATTACAAATTCTGTCCTTATTGTGGTACTTCTTTAAAGAAAACATGTCCAAAATGTGGAGCCGAAATAAAAGATGATTGGAAATACTGCCCTGAATGTTCAACAAAATTAAAATAATCTGAGGAGGTCTAAATTAATGATTGATAAATTAAGCAATCCTGAATTAATAAAACTACTTCTTCCTTTAGCTATAATCCAGTTAGGACTTACTGTATTTTCAATTTACAGACTTTCAAAAGACAAAGTTAAATATCTTCCAAAATGGGCATGGTTTTTAATTATAATCTTTGGAGAAATATTAGGTTGCTTGATATTTTTAACTATAGGCAGGGAGAGAGAATAACATGATAAAAGTTTTTAATCTAACAAAAAAATACGGTAAATATGAAGTTTTAAAAGGGATAAGTTTTGAGATTGAAAAAGGGAATATTTACGGCTTATTAGGGCGAAATGGTGCTGGTAAAACTACCACAATGAACATTTTAACAGGGCTTATTGATTATGATGAGGGAGAAATATATATAAATGGTAAAATGTTAAATAGAAATAATAGGAAACTAATTGACGAAATAGGATACCTTCCTGAAAATCCTACTTTTTATAACTACATGACTGGCAGCGAATACCTGTATTTTATAAGCAAAATAAGAGGTATTCCTCATCAAAAAGCTAGCACAGAAGTGGAAGAACTCCTTAATACAGTTAAATTAAAAGAAGCCGCCAACAAAAAAATACAAGGTTATTCAAGAGGAATGAAGCAAAAATTAGGCCTGGCAGTAGCTCTTTTAGATAACCCTGAAATAATTTTTTTAGATGAACCTACATCTGCCTTAGATCCAGAAAGCAGATATGATATACTTAATCAAATCTTGGAAATGAAGAAAAATGGGAAAACCATATTCTTATCTACCCATATATTAAGTGATGCTGAGAAAGTTTGCGACTATGTTGGCATACTTGATAAAGGTAAAATTATTTTTTCAGGAAGATTAAAAGAATTAAAGCAAAAATATATTCAGCCTGTGTATGATGTTGTCTTTGAAAATTTACCTACCAATGCTGAAGAAAAACTTAATAATGTAAAATGGATTGATGATATTAAAATAGAGAATGATATTATAAGTATTTACGTAAATGACATTGAAGCAGCAAAAAAGAATATCCTCAATGAAATATCAAAACTTAGTATACCTGTTATATCACTGCAAAGAAGAGAAAATACTCTAGAGGACATATTTATAAGGATGGTGAAGCAAAATGAACACCTTTAAAGCATATCTGAAAAAAGAAATAATAGAATCGTGGAGGCATTACAAATATCTAATACTTCTAATTGGCATTGTTCTATTTGCTATACTTGATCCTATAATCCTTAAATTGCTTCCAGAAATGCTTAAAAATGAAATAAATGGTGATTTAGCTTCTCTAATACAAATTGATATGAAATCTGCAGTACAAAATTATATAAAGGATTTAAATCAAATATCATTACTTATAGTGCTTTTAACACTCATGGGAACCCTAAGTGAAGAAGTGTCTTCACAAAAATTAGTATTCCCTTATTCTAAAGGTGCTAACCTTTCAGCTATTGTCATATCAAAAATACTTCATTATTCTGTTACTTTGTCAATTTTCATAATAACTGGATTTGCTATTAATTACTATTACGCAACAACACTTTTCCATAACAACGTCATAGCTTTCAATAAAATATTAATATCATCTATCTTAATGTCAACTTATTATATTTTCATAATAACATTACTTATGTTTTTGAGTAGTATTTTGAAAAAAGGTATAATAGCTGCATTATTAGTATTAATATTTCACATAGTTTCAGCAATATTAGTAAATATTGATAAAATAACTAAATTTATTCCCTACAACTTAATTTCACTTGCGAATTCTTTTAGTACGGAAAATATTTTAACTACAAGTATATCGGCAATACTATATTGCATAATATTGTCCATATTTACAATGAAAATAATGAACAAAATTGAAATAATATAACTTCTTCCCGAACAAGGAGACGGTTTTTTTGTTTCATATTGGAATGAGACAAAATAGCTGCTGTTTCAAGATTGTACACAGTTTTGACAATTTATACTTATGGGTCTTTTAGACAAATTGACAAGGTAAATTATACTTATTGGGTGGAAGCAAGTAGTGGCCCCTGGGAATTAAGAGATAAATATGCTATTACTATTTCTAGAACAGGTAGTTTTCCTACAACAGCAATAGAAACAACTGGTACAGCTACTATTGTAGTAACAACGAATACGACTGTAACTGGTTCCTTTTCTATCGAATATCTAAAATCAATTGGATTTACTGTTAGTTATGTTAATAATAATGTGTATTATTTAAGGAAAAATATTTCACTTACCTATGTTTATAGTGTGTATTAGAAATTGGACAAATAAAACAATTTTTCTTTTTTCTCATCTTATTCTAGAGAATGGTATTTGTTTTTGATACAACTACTATTTATGGCATTAAGGGAGGTACCTCCTTTTTCTGGAAAAATTCTTATTTCAATACTTTGGAGACTATAGAGACGCGAATTTAAGGTCTTAGTTTGACGTTACATTTAACATGTGGGGGTAATAACATGGGAGATTATTCTCAAATTTTAGATCAAATTTCTAATGCTTTAAATGGCATTCGTGCAGAAGTTGGGAATGTATCTTCTGAAGTTTTTTCCACGCATCACCGTATAGGAGATATAGTAAGTCTTCTTAATATAACTAACATTTTGTTAGTTATATTAATTATTGTTTTGAGTATAAATACATACATAAATTGGAAGAAATATAAGGGTAATAGATAAGATTTGTAATAATAATTATTGGCAGTTTCACATTTGCAATTAATTATGGGAATATCAATAAAGAAGTGAAGTTTAATGGGAAGAAATATTATTATAGTTTTTTTACCCTTATTGATATTTTCTTTATTTTTTACTGGATGTGGGATATTTGATAATAACAACGAGGAATTGTTAAGAGAAGTAAAGGCAATAGAGGAATTAAGCAATAAATATGCGAACTTTTATATGACAACAGATGCTTATATTGAAAAGGCAAAAGAAGTGGCAAAATTTGCAGATGAATTTAATGAGGCAGAGTAATAATAACTTATAGGTCAAAACTCAAGCTTTTCCCTGACGCTGTAAATATAGTAAAAGGAAAAAATTTAGCCTTATTTACAGAAGAACAATTAAAAGAAATTAGAAATATTCTTAAGCCTGCTAAAACAGAAATAGAGGTACAGATTTCAAAAGTTTATGATGATGGCAAAAACAAATACATTTTTTCAAAGGGGAAGGTAGTGACAACTTATAACGGACATTTTTATTACGATTATTACTTACGGAAATATACCTTTATAAATGAGGAAAAGGAATGGAAAATAAGGGGCATAGATACTCAACTTTATGGTAGAGATTATAAACGAGTGGAAAATGTCACTTATAAAAATGAACCTGTTGAGTTCCTAATAAAGTTCAATCAATAAAGTTCAATCAGTAATTTTTGTAATATTGACTTACCATTTCTAAAGCAAAGGGGACGGTTCCGTGCGCTGAGAAAAGCTCATGCGTTAAAGCAGGTGCGAATCCTGCCCGGTAAAGCCTAGCCAGCAACCGGTACTTAGCCTTGGGGTATATATGGTGACATATATAGCTAAGCGTAGGCAAAGGAGATAGCAGGCCGAAAATCGAAAGATTGAAGGTGTTGAGCCCCGAAATCCCTAGACAGGAAGGCCGATGCTGTGGAACCGGCAGAAGGCAAAACATTGATATTTGGGATGGCGAGAATAGCAATGCTTCCTCGGGGTCATAGGCCTTGGCATGTTATACAATATTAACGCATAGGGAACTCAGGAGGTCCTGCAACTCCCAGAAAGGGTACGATAAACAAGTGTAAAATACAAGGATATCGGAAGGTTAGCAGGAAGTCGGATTACAGCATAGTACTGATGAAACTGAGTAATGACAGGGGAGGGAAGGCTGTAACATATCATCGACCTCATAAGGGAAACATCAAACACACTGGAGGTGTAACAAGAGATGGAAACAGAACTAACGAGGATAGCGGAAGTCGTAGCAAAACATCCAAGAGACAAACTACAGACACTAGTGCACTTCATAAATGAAGAGACACTAAAACAACAGCACAAGAAAATGACAGGAAACAAAGCACCTGGCATAGACAAAATAACAAAGGAAGAATACGGAGAGAACTTAACAGAGAACATAGAGAACCTAATGGCAAGGATGAAAAGACAGGCATATAAGCCACAGCCAGTTAGGAGAGTATATATACCCAAAGAAGGGAGCGACAAATTAAGGCCATTAGGGATACCAGCATATGAAGACAAACTTGTGCAAGGAATAATGGCAGATATACTAAACATAATATACGAACCAGAGTTTCTAGACATATCATATGGATTTAGGCCCAATAAAAGCGGACATGATGCCCTAAGACAGCTAAACAACATAATACAGGAAAAGAAAGTAAGCTACATAGTAGATGCCGACATAAAAGGATTCTTTGACAATGTAGACCACGAATGGATGATGAAATTTTTAGAGCATAGGATAGGAGACAAGAACTTTCTAAGGATAATAAAAAGATTTCTAATAGCAGGAGTAATGGAAGAAGGTAAATACTATGAAAGCGATATAGGAACACCCCAAGGAGGACACATATCCCCAATACTTGCGAACATATATCTTCACTATGTACTAGACTTATGGTTCGAGAAAAGAATAAAGAAAGCATGTAGAGGAGAAAGCTATGAAATAAGGTATGCAGATGATTTCGTATGCTGCTTCCAGTATAAAGATGATGCAGAGAAATTTTATAAAAGTCTTAAGAAGAGGCTAAAAGAATTTGAACTTGAATTAGCAGAAGAGAAGACAAGAATAATTGAATTTGGAAGATTTGCCGAAGAGAGTAGAAAAAGAAGAGGGCTGGGGAAACCAGAGACCTTTACCTTTTTAGGATTTACACACTATTGTAGCAAAAGTCAAAACGGCAAATTCAGAGTCAAAAGGAAGACAAGCAAAAAGAAATTTATAAATAAAGTCGCCAAGATGAAAAAGTGGCTCAAAGAAAATATGCATGAGCCAGTAAATCAATTAATAAAGCGACTTAACATAAAATTGCTTGGACACTACAGATACTATGGAATCACAGATAACAGTAAAAGTATAGGTAGTTTCTTCTATTTGACCAGGAGACAATTATTCAAGACGCTAAAAAGAAGGTCACAAAAGCATCGATTAAACTGGGATAAATACGAAAAACTTCTGATGAAATTTCCATTAGCAACACCAAAAATCTATGTAAGTATATACTCATAGCTACGATAAAAGTAAAAGATGATATGAAGAGCCGGATGCGTTAATAGCGCACGTCCGGTTCTGTGAGGGGGAGCCGCTGTAAAGTGGCTCTCTACTCGACTTTTGTCTGAGGGTTTTCGTTATTGAGATTTTTCATCTTCTAAATTAATTTCTTTAGAGATTTCATGAAGCATTTGAGGTGTTAGTCTCATATCAAAATGAGTTAATTCATAATATTTTGTGGCTTTTCCATCACTGGAGATTTCCATACTCGCTTTTACAAGCCCTGCTTCTTCTAATTTGCGAAGATGGATGTATAGAAGAGGTCTGCTTATGCCTATTATTCTTGCAAGTTCGCTTATATACTGCCTATTTTCATACAAGATGCCTAATATTTTTATTCTTACAGGGTGGGATAGAGCGTCAAAAATTTTTATAATCTTTGCCGGATCTAAATATTCTGGTGAGGGGTTGTGTTCAGCCATTTTAATCAACTTCCTTTAACAGCTTTTCTATTTTTTCTAGTGCACTTTTTACTCCATCTATTTCATTTAATAGATTGTTTGACATTTTTATATATAACTCATTTTGTTTTCGCATATTTGATACTTTTACAAAGATGAATATTGAGAAAACGGCAAAGATAACTGCTAAAATAAAAGGCGTAAAAAGTGTGATAATTGCAAATAAGTCTGTGCCTGATGTATTCATATTAATCCTCCTTTTTATTCTATATTTTCAAGTAATTTCTCAATAGATTCTGCTTTTTGACGTAGAGATGACAGTTTTTCTTGTGTCTCTTGAGTTAATTTAGAAAAAGCCTTATATTGCGCTTGAAGCTTTGTTATTTCAAGAACAATTGCTGTTAAAAAAATTATTGAAGTGATAGAAAGGGCGAGTATAAGATAAACAAATCCCATTTTAAAAGCCTCCTCATTTTTTTATTTCACATGTAATAATTATATTACATATGAAATAATTTGTCAATATGCATTTGCTATTTGAAGTAAGTTTTTTTATAATTATGTAAAATCAAATTTCATCCACAAAAGAAAGAGGGAGATAAATGGGATATGCAACTATTATCTATTATTTTTTCATACTCTTTTACGCAGTATTTTTTATGAGTGGGGCTATTTACGGAACTTTTGTGCCGGTTTATCTGGACTACATAGGTTATAGCAAGAGTGAAATTGGAATTTTAATGTCTTTAGGTCCTTTTGTCGCTATAATAGCTCAGCCGTTTTGGGGAATTACAAGCGACAGAGCGAGGTCTAAAAATTTTGTTTTGCAAATTTTATTTTTAGCTAGCATTTTTACTATGGCATTGTTTCTTTTGTCCCGCAACTTTTATTATCTTATAGCCGTTATAACTCTTTTCACATTTTTTCAAACTTCTACTGGTCCGATAAGTGATGCCATAACGCTAGAGTATTTAAGTGAAACCAATCAAAAATTTGGGCCAATAAGAATGGCAGGAACAATTGGATACGCAGTGATGTCAGTTATAGCTGGCTGGTTTGTGCAAAGGTATATCGGAAGCATTTTTATTTTAAACATTGTAGTATTGTTTTTAGCCTTTATGATTGTATTTAAACTTCCTGTTGTAAAAGGTCATCAATTTGGAAAGGAAAAGGTTTCTATATGGAAGCTTTTTTCAGATAAAAATCTCGTTTTGTTGATGGTATTCAATTTTTTAGTACAGACTACGTTAGGGTTTTACTACACTTATTTTCCTATTTATTTTAAGCAAATAGGTGGAAACAATGAGCTTTTGGGTTGGGCTTATTTTATTTCTGCAATTAGTGAGATACCATTTTTACTGTATGCCGATAAAATACTTGAGAAAATAGGCACAAGAGGAGCACTTATAGGAGCAAGCTTTGTGGCAGCAATAAGATGGTTTATTATATCGCTTTTTAAAAACGCATATTTGGTTTTGCCATTTCAACTTTTACATGGTTTAATTTTTATAGTTTTATATTACTCTATGGCAACTTATATTAATCAAGAAGTTCCAAAAGAATTAAGGGCGTCGGGACAGACCATGAATAATTTAATAGGTATGGGTATTTCAAGGATTGTGGGAAGCTTACTGGGGGGATTTTTGAGTGACGCTTATGGAATAAAGGCAGTGTTTTTTTATAATTCTCTTTTGGCTTTTGCCATAGGTTTAATCTTTGGGTATATCTTTTTTAGGAAGATAGGAAGATAATTTTGTGAATTTAAAAAGGCAAAATTTTTTTATGAAAAACTCTTGAAAAAATTTTGTATGGTGGTATAATGTAAAATAAAAGTTGTATAATTATAAATTAAATATTGTATTTATGCGTAGAAATATTTTTTTAACGCTTTATGCATAAATATAAATTAAATCGTATATATATTAATAAATGACAGAGGATGTAAAAGAGGGAGGCACTTTAAATGGTGAGGGTAGGAATATTTGGGGCAACGGGTTATACGGGGGTCGAACTTATAAGAATACTTTCAAAGCATGAAAAAGTAGAAATAAAATATCTTTCTTCTCAAAGTTATAATACCAAAGCAATTTCGGATGTTTATTCATCCCTCATTGGTTTTTGCGACAAAGAGTTGGAAGATTTAAACCTAGAAAAGGCAATGTCAGAATGCGATGTCATATTTACGGCTTTGCCTTCAGGTCATGCTTCAAAAATTGCCAGAGAAGCTGTGAAAAAAGGAGTAAAGGTGATTGACTTAGGAGCTGACTTTAGATTTGACGATTATTCCGTCTACAAAGAATGGTATGGTGGAGATTATGAAAATTATGAAGGTATTAAAAGGGTATATGGTCTTCCGGAAGTTTACAGAGAAACTATAAAAGAGGCTGAAGTAGTAGGAAATCCGGGATGTTATCCTACAAGCGTTATATTAGGGCTTATGCCTCTTTTGAAAAATGGCATAATAGAGGGGGAGGTAATTGTTGATTCAAAGTCAGGTGTATCAGGGGCAGGTCACAATCCCTCCCATAACAATATGTATGCAGAATGCAATGAAAACATAAAAGCGTATAATGTTGCAAAGCATAGACATGTTCCAGAAATGGAGCAAGAGCTTTCAAAAGCTTTCGGAGAAAAAGTATCTGTTGTGTTTACTCCCCACCTTACGCCAATGACAAGAGGAATTTTAAGTACTATGTATTGCAAACTAAAAAAAGATATGGATATAAACACTGTTTATAATGTTTACACCGATTTTTATAAAAATGAGTATTTTGTAAAAGTGTTACAACCTGGTAATTACCCCGCAACAAAAAATGTTTATGGGTCGAATTTTTGCCACATAGGATTTGAAGTTGATAGACATACTAATACTTTAATAGTGATGTCTGCAATTGATAATCTCGTTAAAGGGGCGTCAGGCCAGGCAGTGCAAAATATGAATATTATATTTGGAATAAATGAAAATACTGGACTTGATATGGTTCCAATATATCCTTAGATAAAAACACAAATAAAAAATAAAGGGATTTGGAGGATTTGATAATGGAAGAGTTGGAGATTTTAGAAGGAAGCATTGAACTGCCAAAAGGCTTTTTAGCTTCAGGCATTTTTGCAGGGATAAAAAAAAGTAAAAAGGATATTGCATTAATATATTCAGAAAAAGTGGCAAATGCAGCAGCAGTATTTACAACGAATAAGGTTAAAGCGGCGCCAGTCCTTCTTGATATGAAAAGAATAGAAAAAGGTACAGCACAGGCGATCATTATAAACAGTGGCAATGCCAATGCCTGCACAGGAGAAAAAGGTTTTGGGGATGCTGTTAACATGGCAAAAAAAGTGTCACAACTTCTTAAAATAGATGAAGAAAATGTGCTGGTATGTTCTACAGGGGTTATTGGTGCACCTCTTCCTATGGAAAAAGTTTTAAAAGGGATTGAGACTGCGGCAGAAAATCTTTCAACAGAGGGTGGGTACCAGGCGGCTGAAGCTATAATGACAACAGATACTTTTTTAAAAGGTGTGACAGCTAAGTTTGTAATAGAAGGTAAAATTGTTACAATGACAGGGTTTGCAAAAGGGTCAGGTATGATACATCCAAATATGGCCACAATGCTTTCTTTTATACTTACAGATGCTAATATAACTAAGGTTGCATTAAATAAAGCTTTTAAAGAAACTGTAGACAAAACTTATAACATGATTTCTGTTGATGGGGATATGAGCACAAATGATACAGCGATAATACTTGCAAATGGGGAAGCGCAAAACAAAATAATAGAAGAAGGGGCTCATGAATTTGATGTGTTTTATAAAGCCTTAGAGTATGTGAATAAAACCCTTGCAAAACTTATTGTGAAGGATGGAGAAGGAGCAACTAAGTTCATGGAAGTAAATATTGTAAATGCAAAAACTGAAGAAGATGCAAGATTAGCTGCAAAGTCTGTTATAAACTCAAATCTTGTAAAAACAGCTATATTTGGTGAAGATGCCAACTGGGGAAGGATTCTCGCGGCAGTGGGGTATTCAGGGGCAGATTTTGACGTAAATGACGTAGACATATATTTAAAAAGCGTGAAAGGAGAAATTAAAGTTTGTGAAAATGGAGGTTACATCTTTTTTGATGAGGCTTTAGCCAAAGAAATTTTAAAAGAAAAAGAAATTACTATAACCGTAGATATGAAGGCCGGGGAATATAGTGCGACTTCGTGGGGGTGCGACTTAAGTTATGATTATGTAAAAATTAACGGGAGTTATAGAACATGATTAGAAAGCAAAAATATGGTGACGAAATCGCAAAAGCCCATGTTTTAATAGAAGCACTCCCTTATATTAAAAAGTTCTCCGGCAAGACAGTTGTAATAAAATACGGTGGAAGTGCAATGTTAGACTGCAATTTAAAAAGAATGGTAATGCAGGACATTGTATTGATGAAATTTGTAGGATTAAATCCTATAGTTGTACATGGCGGTGGACCAGAAATAAATAAGATGTTGGAAAAGTTAGGGATAGAGTCAAAATTTGTAAATGGACTGCGAGTTACTGACGAAGCCACTATGGAAATTGTTGAAATGGTACTGATGGGTCGCATTAATAAAGAAATTGTGTCTTTAATTAATGAACTAGGTGGCCAGGCGATTGGTATAAGTGGAAAAGATGGCAAACTTTTAAAGGCGGAAAAGGACACATCGAATGGCGACATTGGATATGTCGGAAAAATTGTAGATGTAAACATAGATGTAATAACGATGATGCTGGAAAAAGGCTATATACCTGTTATTGCACCAGTTTCTTTCGGAGATGACGGTAAAACATACAATGTAAATGCGGATACTGCAGCAGGAAAAATCGCAGAAGCATTAAAGGCTGAAAAACTAATTTTACTTACAGATGTTGAAGGAATTCTATCAAATATAAATGATAAAAGCAGCCTAATATCCCGAATGGACTTAGAGCATGCAAAAGAATTTATGAATTCGGGACGGATAAACGGTGGAATGATACCAAAACTTGAATGTTGCATAAAAGCTGTTGAAAATGGTGTAAAAAGAGCTCATATTATCGATGGAAGACTTACTCATTCACTGCTTCTTGAAATTTTTACTGATGAAGGAATAGGTACTATGATAGGAAAGGAATGTTTTGACGATGATAACCTCTGAGGATAAGAAATATCTAATGAATACTTACAGCAGATACCCTATTACCCTGGCAGAGGGAAAAGGGACAAAAGTGTGGGATGACAAAGGGAATGTTTATCTCGATTTTGTTGCAGGCATTGCAGTAAATTCACTGGGGCATTGTCATCAGGCATTAGTTGATGCTATAAAGAACCAATCCGAAAAACTTATACACTGTTCTAATCTTTATTGGAATGAGAACCAGATAGAACTTGCAAAGATAATCGCGGAAAACTCCTTTGGGGATAAGGTATTTTTTGCAAATAGCGGTGCAGAAGCAAATGAAGGCGCAATAAAACTTGCCAGAAAATATGCATCCTTAAAATACGGTAGTAAAAGGTACAAAGTTATATCTGCCCAAAATTCTTTTCATGGAAGAACTTTTGGGGCACTTACTGCGACAGGTCAAGAGAAATATCACAAAGGTTTTGGCCCACTTCTTTCTGGTTTTAAATATGTACCTTTTAATGATATTGATGCTCTTTATAATGCAATTGATGATGAAGTATGTGCAATTATGCTGGAAGTAGTGCAAGGCGAAGGTGGTATCCATGAAGCCACACCGGAATATATAAAGGCGGCAAGAGAAATATGTGATAAAAATGACATTCTCTTTATAATAGACGAAGTGCAGACAGGTATAGGAAGGACGGGAAAACTTTTTGGATATGAGCATTATGGCATAACTCCTGACATTATGACTTTGGCAAAGGGATTGGGAGGAGGCTTCCCAATAGGAGCTATTGTCGCAAAAGAGGATAAAGCTGTTTTTCAACCGGGAGACCATGCCTCCACATTTGGCGGAAGTCCTTTAGCTTGCGCCGCAGGAATTGCAGTGATGAATGAAATAACAAAGGAAGGTTTTTTAGATAGTGTGGCTCAAAAAGGTGAGTATTTTAAGGAGAAACTTGAAAATTTAAAGGAGAAATACAGTGTCATAAAAGAAGTGAGAGGAAAGGGCCTTATGATAGGCTGCGAAATGGATATGGAAGAGGCTTCGAATATGGTGACAAAGGCAATGGAAAAAGGCTTACTTATAAATTGTATCAGCCACAATGTTTTAAGGTTTGTTCCTCCTCTTACTGTGACAGAAGAGGAAATAGATACGGCGTTAATAATACTGGAGGATGTACTTCACGAAATGGGGTTTTAGCATGAAAGGTTATTTGAAACTTGAGGATGGAAGCATATTTGAAGGTGAGTTAATAAGCAAAAACAAAAAAGGATATGGAGAAGTTGTTTTTACCACAGGGATGACAGGCTATCAAGAAGCCATAACAGATCCTTCCTACGCAGGCCAAATAGTTGTCATGACATATCCTTTAATAGGAAATTATGGTATTAACAAATACGACTTTCAATCAGAAAAGCCTCATATAAGGGGATTTGTGATACGGGAATATTGCGATAAGCCTAGCAATTTCCAAAGTGAGGAGTCACTTTTGAGCTATCTTGATAAGCACAACATACCAGTATTATCGGGAATTGATACAAGGGCTTTGACGAAAAAGCTTAGAGAAAATGGAACTATGAGAGGGATTATAACTTGTAACCCTGATGACAACATAGAATTTGACCAAGCAAATCTTTTGGAAGAAGTTTCTACGAAAAAGCCGTATCGTATAGCAGGTATTGGTCCAAAACTTGCTTTTATTGACCTTGGTACAAAAAAGAGCATTTTAAAAATGCTAAATTCAGTTGGATTTGACATTTATGTGTTTCCTTATAATGCAAGTTATGATGATGTTATGCAAATAAATCCCGATGCAATATTTCTTTCAAATGGACCGGGTGACCCTAAAGATGCAGTTTATGCAATAGAACTTACTAAACACTTTATGGGTATAAAACCTGTGCTTGGAATATGCTTAGGGCATCAAATAATAGCCCTTGCTCTTGGATGCAATACAGTAAAGATGAAATTTGGCCACAGAGGTGCAAATCAACCTGTTAAAGATTTGCTGACAAATAAAGACTATATAACTTCTCAAA
Source organism: Thermoanaerobacter sp. YS13 (assembly GCF_000806225.2). Classification (NCBI taxonomy): domain Bacteria; kingdom Bacillati; phylum Bacillota; class Clostridia; order Thermoanaerobacterales; family Thermoanaerobacteraceae; genus Thermoanaerobacter; species Thermoanaerobacter sp. YS13. The sequence goes on from NZ_JOOI01000002.1 coordinate 724,107, forward strand.
ATCACGGATACGCTGTTGAAGAGGAGTCAATAGATAAAGACAAGATAACTGTAACCCACATAAACTTAAACGATGGAACAGTAGAAGGCATTATGCATAAATTTCTGCCAGTTTTTTCTGTACAGTATCATCCTGAGGCATGTCCTGGACCCCGTGATTCAACAGAGATTTTTGATAAATTCATGGATATAGTCATGGTTTACAAAAGGAGGTCTTATTTTGCCGAAGTATAAGGATATTAGTAAGGTTCTGGTAATAGGCTCGGGCCCTATTATAATAGGGCAAGCAGCGGAGTTTGATTATTCAGGAACCCAAGCCTGTAAATCCCTAAAAGAAGAAGGCGTACAAGTTGTTCTGGTAAACAACAATCCAGCTACCATAATGACTGATACTGATATAGCAGATATTGTTTATATTGAAAATCCTACTGTTTCTGTAGTTGAAAAAATAATAGCTAAAGAAAAACCCGATGGAATTCTTGCTACCTTAGGAGGACAGACAGGGCTTAATCTTGCTGTTAAACTTAAAGAAGAAGGAATTTTAGACAAATACAATGTAAAACTTTTGGGAACTTCTTTTGAGTCAATAAAAACTGCAGAAGACAGAGAACTTTTTAAAAGAAAAATGCAGGAAATAGGGGAGCCAGTTGCTGAAAGTATCACAGTCACAAATGTAGAGGATGCCTTAAAATTTGCTAAAAATTACGGTTATCCTTTGATAATAAGGCCTGCATATACACTCGGAGGTACAGGCGGTGGTATAGCCCACAATGACGAAGAACTTATATCGATTGTAGATTTAGGCCTTAAAAAAAGCATGGCTCAAGAAGTGCTTGTTGAAAAATCTCTGTACGGATGGAAAGAAATAGAGTTTGAGGTAATGAGAGATGCTGATGATAATTGTATTACGATTTGCAGCATGGAAAATTTTGATCCAGTAGGAGTTCACACAGGAGATAGTATAGTTGTAGCGCCAGTGCAGACTTTGTCAGATTACGAATATCAAATGTTAAGAAGTGCAAGCATTAAAATAATCAAGGCTTTAAAAATTGAGGGAGGATGTAATATCCAATTTGCTTTAGATCCCCAAAGCCACAAATACTATGTTATAGAAGTAAACCCAAGGGTTAGTCGTTCAAGTGCACTGGCATCAAAAGCAACGGGATATCCTATTGCAAAGATTGCTGCAAAAATTGCAATAGGGCTTAGACTTGATGAAATAAAAAATCCTGTAACAGGTAAAACTACTGCATTTTTTGAACCTGCACTGGATTATGTTGTGACAAAAATACCGAGATGGCCTTTTGACAAATTTTATACTACTGATAGAAAAATAGGTACACAGATGAAGGCGACAGGAGAAGTAATGGCAATAGAAAGGTCTTTTGAAGCCTCCCTTTTGAAGGCCGTAAGGTCATTAGAGATAAAAGCTTACGGCCTTCGATTAAACAATATAAAAGGCATGAAAACAGAAGAAATACTAAAGAGCATATCAGTGCCTAATGACATGAGACTATTTTATATAGCAGAAGCTCTTCGCCGCGATATAGACATTGATTATATTAATGACGTTACAAAAATAGACAAATGGTTTTTGAACAAGCTTTTAAATATTATAAATATGGAGAGGGAAATAGAGGAAAATGAGTTAAGGGAAGAGATTCTTAAAAAAGCAAAGAGAATGGGATTTTCAGACAGAGAAATTGCAACAATAAAGGGAATTAAAGAAGAAGTTGTGAGAGCATTAAGAAAAGAATATAGCATATATCCTTCTTATAAAATGGTAGATACTTGTGCAGCGGAATTTGAATCAGTTACACAATATATATATTCAACTTATGGCGAAGAAGACGAAGTTGAGATCCATGACATACCAAAAGTAATTGTAATAGGTTCTGGTCCTATAAGAATTGGTCAGGGAATTGAGTTTGATTACTGTTCTGTTAAAGCCTTGTGGGCTTTAAGAGAAGCTGGAATTAAATCTATCATAATAAACAACAACCCTGAAACTGTCAGCACAGACTTTGACACGGGAGACAGGTTGTACTTTGAGCCTATTACATTGGAGGATGTTTTAAACATATATGAAAAAGAAAAACCACTTGGTGTAATGGTAATGTTTGGCGGCCAGACAGCAATTAATCTTACAGAAGAGTTAGTTAAAAATGCAGTGAAAATAATAGGTACATCTCATGAAAGCATTGATATAAGTGAAGATAGAGAAAAATTCTCAAAACTTTTAAAAGTGCTAAACATTAATCAACCTAAAGGTGAATATGCATTAACAGTAGGAGATGCAAAAGATATAGCCTTAAAACTTGGTTTTCCACTTCTTGTAAGGCCATCCTATGTTATAGGCGGTCAGTCCATGGAAAAAGTTAACACACTTCAAGAGATAATCGACTATGTTTCAAATGCAACCCAAGTATCTCCCGGCAAACCTGTTTTGATAGATAAATATATAGATGGAAGAGAAGTAGAAGTTGATGCAGTTTCAGATGGCGAGTGTGTATTAATACCCGGAATAATGGAACACATAGAAAGAGCTGGAGTGCATTCAGGAGATAGTTTTTCAATATATCCTGCAAGAAGTTTGTCTGAACGGGAGATAAACACTATTATCGAATACACAGAAAAGATTTCAAAAGCTTTAAGTGTAAAGGGACTTATAAATATTCAATTTGCAGTAAAAGAAGGTACTGTATATGTGTTAGAAGTAAATCCTAGAGCTTCGCGTACGGTACCTATTATGAGCAAAGCAACAGGTGTACCTATGGTGAAACTGGCGGTAGAAGTGGCTTTAGGCAAAAAGCTAAAAGAGTTAGGTTATAAAGGCGGTTTATGGCCGCAGACCCCATATACGGTTGTAAAAGCTCCTGTATTTTCCATGGAAAAATTGACAGATGTTGAAGTTTCATTAAGTCCTGAAATGAAATCAACAGGAGAAATAATGGGTATAGATTTAACTTATGAAGGAGCACTTTACAAAGCTTTAGAAGGAGCAGGCCTTAAAATACCTAAAAAAGGGAAAATACTTCTTTCAATAGCGGAAAGAGATTTTCAAGAAGCGGTATCTTTAGTAGAAAAATTGCAGGGCTTAGGGTATGAAATATATGCCACATACAGGACGGGGAAGTATTTGAGTTTGATTGGTATTCATGTAAATATTATGTCTCTTGATCATGCAATAAAATTGCTGAAGGATGGATATTTTGACGCTGTAGTAAATACACCGACAAAAGGCAAAAAACCTGATAATACGGGATTTAAGTTAAGAAGAACAGCAGTAGAATACAGAATTCCTCTTTTTACATCTATAGATACTATAAAAGCGGCATTAAATGCTGTGTCAAAGGTAAATATGAATGGCTTGTCCATTTTATCTGTAAATGAATATCAAGAAATACAAAAGGATAATGTCAAAAATTTAGTTTTATAAGGAGTGTTTAAAAATGTTAAAAGGCGAAAAAGTGGTACTTGCTTATTCAGGAGGACTTGATACATCAGTAATTATACCATGGCTTAAAGAAAACTATGAATGTGAGATAATAGCGGCTTGTATTGATGTAGGACAGGGAGAAGAAATTAAATATATAAAAGACAAGGCTTTAGCGAGTGGTGCCAGCAAAGTATATATTGAAGACGTAAAAGAAGAATTTGTAAAAGATTATATATTTCCTACTTTAAAGGCTGGTGCTGTTTATGAAGGGAAATACCTTTTAGGCACTTCTATGGCGAGGCCTTTAATTGCCAAAAAACTTGTGGAAATTGCTCACAAAGAGGGTGCAAAGGCAATAGCTCATGGTGCAACAGGAAAAGGCAATGACCAGGTGAGATTTGAGGTATCAATACATGCTCTTGACCCTTCAATAAAAATCATAGCCCCGTGGAGGATATGGGATTTAAAATCAAGGGAAGATGAAATAGACTATGCAAAAAAGAAGGGGATACCGATCCCTGTTACTAAAGAAAAAATATATAGTGTAGACAATAACTTGTGGCATGTAAGCCATGAAGGAGGAGACCTTGAAGACCCATGGAATGAGCCTAAAAGTGACCTTTACGATATAATCACTCCACCTGATAAAGCCCCAGATAAGCCAGAATATGTGCTTATAGAATTTGAAAAGGGCATACCTGTGAAAGTAAACGGCAAAGCCTTAGAACCTGTCAAATTAATAGAAGAATTAAACGTAATTGCAGGAAAAAACGGCGTAGGGATAGCCGATCTTGTGGAAAATAGACTTGTAGGAATGAAGTCTCGCGGTGTTTATGAAACTCCTGCAGGGACATTGCTTTACACTGCTCATAAAGAACTTGAATATCTTGTGCTTGATAAGGAAACAATGAGGTTTAAGGATTTGGTTTCACAGAAATATGCAGACCTTGTTTACAACGGTTTGTGGTTTTCACCACTTAAAGTCGCGCTAGACGCTTTTGTAGAGGAAACGCAAAAAAATGTAACAGGTGTTGTAAGACTAAAGCTTTATAAAGGAAATGTCATAAACGCAGGAGTAAAATCTCCTTATTCTCTTTACAATGAAGAATTTGTGACTTTTGGTAAAGATGAAGTTTACAACCAAAAAGACGCAGAGGGATTTATAAACCTCTTTGGGCTTTCTTTAAAAATTAAGGCGTTGATGGAAATGGGAAGGAAGGATATGGATGAAGCTGTGGGGAGGTAGGTTTAAAAGCGAGACGGACAAACTACTGGAGGAGTTTAATTCCTCCATTTCTTTTGATATTAGGCTTTTAAAGCATGACATATTAGGATCAATTGCCCATGCAAAAGGACTTTATAAAGCTGGAGTGCTGACAGAAGATGAACTCAATTTAATAGAAAAAGGGTTAAAGGAAATTCTTGATGAAACCAATGTTGGAGAGATACAAAATGATGAAGATGTTCATTCTTATGTTGAAAGGCTTTTAACTGAGAAAATAGGCGATACAGGGCGCAAACTTCACACAGGAAGAAGCAGAAATGACCAAGTTGCGACAGATGAAAGGCTTTATTTAAGAGATGAGATAGACAAAATAAAAGAGGATTTAATAAAACTTATAGATACCTTAAATGAAATGGCTGGAACTTATAAAGAAGCGATTATGCCGGGATATACGCATCTGCAAAGGGCACAGCCTGTGACTTTTGGACATCATCTTCTTGCCTATGTTGAAATGTTTAAAAGAGATTTATCAAGGCTTGAGGATATGGTGAAAAGAGTCAACGTAATGCCTTTGGGCTCTGGTGCACTTGCGGGTACCACCTTCGATATCGATAGAAAATACGTGGCATCTCTTTTAGGGTTCGATGATATAACTTTAAACAGCATGGATGGTGTAAGCGATAGAGACTTTGTAATAGAATTTTTAAGCTTTGCCTCTATAACAATGATGCATTTAAGTAGGTTCTCAGAAGAATTAATTTTGTGGTCGACCAAAGAATTTGATTTTATTGAGATGGATGATAGATTTTCAACAGGAAGCAGTATGATGCCACAAAAGAAAAATCCCGATGCAGCAGAACTTATAAGGGGCAAAACCGGCAGGGTTTACGGCGATTTGATTACAATACTTACTGTGATGAAAGGACTTCCTCTTGCATATAACAAAGACATGCAGGAGGATAAAGAGGCTTTGTTTGACGGAATAGACACTTTAAAAATGTCTTTGAAAGTATTTACTGAGATGATAAAGACAATTAAAGTAAAGACTGACAACATGGAAAAGGCCGCAAAATATGGTTACATGAATGCTACAGATTTTGCAGACTATCTTGTAGAAAAAGGTATTCCCTTCAGAATTGCTCATGAAATTGCAGGCAAAGTAGTTTTATATGCAATAGAACGAAATTTAGCAATTGAAGATTTATCACTTGAAGAACTTAAAAAATTCAGCGATGTGATAGATAAAGATGTATATGAGGCGATAGATCTTAAAAACACATTAAAAAAGAAAAAGACAATAGGTTCACCGAATATATTGTAAAAAGCCTATGCGGAAGACTTGTGCATAGGCTTTTTACTGTATATTCAATAAAGTTTGATTTTCTATTCATATTTTTTTACACTGATTTTGGAACTAAGAATCTCAATATATATGGATCTGACAGTATTTTACCTGAAGAATATGTAGAGGAAGTGTTGTATAATGGAGTTAGGTACACTATTCATCATATAAAGAATAGTAAAGAAATTAGTTCAATATCAACTGTTGTTAAAAAAGATAACGAGGAATATTATGTAGATATAATTAAAGGATTTGTGCAGGAAGTGGAGTTTGAAGGTAAAAAAGTAGAAGGTATGCGATACAACTGGTTCTCTAAAGACAAAAGCTTGAAGTTTGTTGAAAATATTAATACTGGGTTATTGGTTGATAGAATATTTTGGCAAAAATAAATAAGCACAAACTCTCCTTCTGGCTATTTCCCTTTGGTATTAATTTATGCGTTCCCCTCTTTATGCCAACAAGTAAGCAATTTTGGGACAAGCTAATATCCTTAATTTTTTGCCATCTAAACTTGAGCTTACACAGATGCTTTAATTTACGGCATACTGGCGGTGAGTTTTCTAAATGGCATATCCCTTCCTTTAATGTTTAAATTTGGACATGGTTTTTCTGGAATTATGTACATTATTTTGATTTTTGGATTTTCTTATGGCATATCTTATGTTATAAGACTTTGCTTGGCTTTCTTTACTTCTTGTATGATTTCCAATCTTACACCTCCTATTTTGCGATGAGATGAGTCATCCAGATGACCTTCTCACTTTATAGATGATTGTGGAAAGAGTTTGGTTTTCGGATAAGATTATATCTTGTTGGATAAGTGGTTGTTTTTAGAAGGATACAAGTATACCTATGTACTTTATACTAAGGATACTAGGGAAGGAACAATTTACTCTGTAACCATTTTGTAACCAAAACTTAATAATTTTTTAATAAATTTTAACATTTAAAAAGTTATAATGAAATAAAAGAGGAAGATAGTATTGAAAGGAGATGAAAAGCATTGAAAAAAGTTCTTATAGTTTTATGGTTATTAATCATTTCCATTGCATTTTCTTCTTGTGGCATAAAGGCAAATACCAAAGTAAATGATGAGATAGATATAGATATAAACAAAGTTGTTTCACTTAAAGAAAAACAATTTCCTGTTGGTTTTGACCCTTATAAAAAGAAGGTATTGCTTGCGATATGGTTGAAGCATCAGATAATATGGGAATGTGGGAGATGACTGGAGAATATACATTAAAGATTTAAATACCCAAGATGTGAAAATGATTGCAAAAAGTAAATTTGGTGAAGATGATGTTTTAAATAATCAGTTTAGTGTTGAACCACATTTATCCAACAACGGAAAGCTTGTATGGTCAACTTATGAATCAGATGGAGATAATAAGTCAAGTTCAATATTTTTATATGATTTAAAAGAGAACAAACAGAAAATAATACAAACTTTAAAAGGGAATGATAATTATCATTTTAGTGGTCCTCACATATATGGAAATTATATAGTTTGGGATGAGTCAAAAATATCTGGACAAGAAGATATTGGCGGAGTGTATTTGTATAGTATTGCAGAAAATAAAACTTTAAAATTATCTGATCAAGGTGCTTTTTCAAATATATGGGGAGACAATGTTGTGTGGGTAGAAAAAAATAAGAAAGCCATACTTTACAATATTAAAAGTAAAAAAAAGATAGAAATTCCAACATATAGTAGTGAAGTGTGGGCTGTCTCCTTAAATAAAGACTATGTTACATGGTATAGTAATAACAGCAGCATGAAAGTTTATAATATTTTGAAAAATAACACTCAACTTATAAATATTCCAATTATAAGCGGACCAACAATTTACTATGACATTCTAACCTGGGTACAAAGTGAAGATGGTAAAGCGATACCTCAATTTTTATTGCTTTATAGATGAGTTTATTTTTAATAATAAGGGGGAAGACGATGTGAGAGTGAGAAATTTAATATTTGTCATTTTGGTCATCTTTTTAATCTTCCCTTTAATTTATATCATTGTTGAGATAAAAGGACCTGATAGAACAGATAGCAAAGAGGCGAATTCACTAAATCCCGAACAACAGAGAAATATTCAAGAGGACCAGGAAAAACTCTTAAAGTTCTTGTATGATAATAAAAAGCGAATACTGGGAAATAAAAAGAAATTTCTAATGGACATAGAATCAGTTCTTCCTGTAATTGAGGAAAAAGATATAAATAACTCTACGATGGAAACTGATTTGGATACCGCAAAATCGGAAAGACATAAGCACTATCAAATAATTAAAAAAGTTTTGAGGGAAGCCGATTATTACCATCTGACTGGGAAAATCAGGGATAACACGGTATACTCTTATTTGAGCGATAGAGTAAAAAAGGCCCTTTATAGCGATTATAAAGAAGAAGAGTATACCTATTATTACAAAGTGGAACCTGCTAATCCCGATGAAACTGTTCTCAGAGATAGAAAAGGATACTTTTACTATGTGCATGTTTTTACAGATTCTTACGAGGTCAACCCGGCGGACCCCTATGGAGATATTAAAAAATTGGTAATGCTTGTAGAGAAAATAAAAGGTAAATGGGTGATTACAGAGCTTCTGTACAATAATTAACAGAGTACAAAGGGGAGAGTTCTTCTTGTTTGAAAAATCAAACTATAAGAACTCTCCCCGTGTCTATTTAAGATTTGTTTACCTCTGTGTCATATTCAATAAAATTTCTCTAATTTCTGTAGCTTTATCTTCATCTGCAAGGACTACTAGATAATCGCCGGCTAGAATTTTCGTATTTCCCTTTGGTATTAATTCATGCGTTCCCCTCTTTATGCCAACAAGTAAGCAATTTTGGGGCAAGCTAATATCCTTTAATTTTTTGCCGTCTAAACTTGAGCCTACACAGACAGGCATTTCGAAAATCGTCTTTCTTTTTTTATTGGCAGTTATAGATTTTTGTTCTTTCTTTATCGGCAGACGTTCTAACAAAGATTCATAAATCGGCATATTTGAGAACAAATCTGATGAAAGATATGCCGCTATAGAAACAGTGCTTAGGGCTAACAAATGACTAAATGAACCGGTCATTTCAGTTACAAGCAAACTACCTGTTATCGGTGCCCTAACTATAGCAGCAAAATATCCTGCCATAGCAAATACAATAAAATTTTTGATATAAATAGGGTTTATGTGCATTATGTTAATTATGACAGTTCCATATATGTTGCCAATCAGTGAACCTATTATAAGGAGGGGCATAAAAATACCTCCTGGTACACCTGAGCCATAGCTTACCATCGTAAATAAAAATTTAACAATTAATAGCAAAATTAGAAATTTTAAACTAAAACTATTATTGCTTAATGTATCGACAAGACCCTCACCGCCCCCAAGTGCCATAGGTACCCATAGTCCAACTGCAACGGATATAATAAGAGGTATTATTGGCTTCATATGTGATTTTATTTTTAACATGTTGTATATATCTTGAGTCTTTAAAAGGGTTTTATTAAATACGATTCCACATAATCCAACGATAATTCCAAGTAAAATAAGATAAAGATAATTATTAAGCGGCATTACTGCTAGATTTTTCAGATTAAAAATAGGTTTGATTCCTAATAGTTCACCAGCTACAAAAGTTGATGTAAGTGATGAAACCATACTAGATACAAGTACCAATGGTGAGAAATTTTTATGCAGTTCTTCAAGAGCAAAAATAACTCCTGCAAGTGGTGCATTAAAAGCTGCTGCAAGCCCTGCACTAGCTCCGCATGTAAGAAGGTATTTTTCTTCAACTCTAAATCTACCAAACAACCTACTTATTCCTTGCCCGATTGAAGAACCAATTTGCACACATGGACCTTCGCGTCCTAAAGAAAGTCCTGCACCTATCGCTAAAATAGTACCTATGAGCTTTAGCAATAAAACTCGTAACCAATTAACTTTTATATAACCGATAATCATGCCTTCAACTTGAGGTATACCGCTACCGCTTATCATAGGTTCTTTTTTCACTATTATACCCAATAGTAAGCCTATTAGAGAAAGGAAAATTATCCAGCCAATTAACGGGTAAGGATTTGTATGAAGAATTTTGTATACACTTATTACAAGAATATTTGTTTTTTCAAGAATATATCTTAAAATAGCAATAATCATTCCAACAAAAAAACCTGTTATAATGCCTTCAACTATAATACGCTTGCGAAATTCTTCCCAATGTATTAAAGTATTGAATGTTATACTTTTACCTTTATTCAATAAAATCCCTCCCAAAACATAAAATGAATGAATATTTATTTTTCTCATATTATCATTATACTACGAAATAATGATATCAAGTATTTTATATTGTTGAGTTTACATATAGAATAATAAGAAGTATTACAAAATCTGGATATAAAACAATATAAAAATCTTTTTATTTTAAACAAATAAACATAAACATTATGCTTTGTAGCAAATTTCCATATAATTCTTGCAGGCTTCATAAAAAAGTGATATAATATTTAAAAAGGGATGAAGCCCCCTTTTGGAAAATCCGAACTGCTGATAAACAGCTGATGGCTTCTACGGTAAAAACGTAGGGGTTGTCAGCTTTTTTATATTAGTGCATTTGCCTACAACTTTGAAAGAGAGGTGCTTTCTTATGCCTTTTCATAGCATATTATTTCAAAAAAACGAAGATGGGGTAAAAAAAGAAACATTTGAAGCACCTGATTTTTTTGTTGACTTAAATCTTGATCAAATTGTAGATGTCATAACAAGAGGCAAAGAAGAATATAATTTAAAACCGTTTTTTTACACTCATTTAAACGATATTGATACTATCAAGTATCGCCATGAAATAATGCAAGACCTTGAAAATGAAGTTTTGCTTGAGGATATAAAATCATTTGCGGAAAAAATGCAAGAAATGCGCAAACACCTTGCTCAAGCAGACAAACTTTACTACAAATACCAGAAAGACAGATGGCTTTTGGATGCTGTAGAAATCTACTGCGATGCAATTACTGATTTAGTAGAAGACTTGTCTTCTGTAGAGTTAAAATCTCGTGGTTTTTTAGCATTTCGTCAATATTTGATGGATTATATCAATTCTGACCGTTTTCAGCTGCTACTGAGTGAAACGAAAAAACTTAAAGCTGATTTGTCTACAGTGAAATATTGCTTGTTAATAAAAGGTAACCGTGTGACAGTTCGTAAATATGAATCTGAAATTGATTACAGTACAGAAGTAGAAAAAACGTTTGAAAAATTCAAACAGGAAGCAGCAAAGGATTATAAAATCAAATTTTCTGATTGGCCAGATATGAACCATGTCGAAGCAAAAATATTGGATTTAGTAGCTCAGTTATATCCTGATATATTTTCTAATCTTGATAATTATTGTATGAAAAATAGTGATTATTTAGATGAGACAATAGCTACTTTTGATAGGGAAGTACAATTTTATATTGCTTATTTGGAATATATGGCACTATTCAAGCGCACTGGACTAAAATTTTGTTATCCACAAATAAATGTAAGGAAGTTTATAATTACGAAGGATTTGATTTAGCTCTGGCTTATAAACTCATCAACGAAAATTCGGTCGTTGTTTGTAATGATTTTTATTTAAAAGGTAAAGAGCGTATATTTGTAATTACCGGTCCGAACCAGGGAGGCAAAACAACATTTGCACGCACTTTTGGACAATTGCATTATTTGGCCAGTATAGGCTGCCCTGTTCCCGGAAGGGAAGCTCAACTCTTTCTTTTTGATAAACTATTTACACATTTTGAAAAGGAAGAAAATATTAAAGATCTTCGTGGAAAACTGGAAGATGAATTGTTTAGAATTTACAATATTCTTGCCCAGGCCACATCAAACAGTATTATAATAATGAATGAAATTTTCACATCTACCACAGCAAAAGACGCATTATTTTTAAGTAAGAAGATAATGGGAAAAATAATACAATTAGATGTGCTGTGCGTTTGGGTAACATTTATAGATGAATTAGCATTCTTAAGCGAAAAGATTGTAAGTATGGTCAGTACGATAGTTCCTGAGAATCCGGCACTGCGCACATATAAAATTGTTAGAAGACCGCCTGATGGGCTTTCATACGCTATATCAATTGCTGAAAAATACAGGCTAACGTATAACTGCTTAAAGGAGAGGATGAAATTATGAAAGTTTTACTTATGTATAGAGATCATGATTTTGACCTGGAACAAAAATTGTCCGCGGACGAAGAAGCATTGATACAAGATTTGGAATTAAACACTTTGTTCAATGCTATGTCCCGTGGTGATAATTTTTTATTTGAAGTGGCAAAAAAATATGTTTTATCCAGTGTGTATAGTAATCTGGATACAATATTATATCGCCAAGATGTTTTGAAGGATTCTCTAAAAAATTCTTCTATTGTTAGGAATATCTATGATATAGCGGTAGAAGCAATTGAAAACGAGAAAAAGTATTATTTTAGCATTTTCACCAGGTACCCTGCAGCTATACTTCATAGTTCAATGGATGTATTGCATATGTTTATTGGAATGCTGAAAAAACTAAAGAGTATTGCTGACCAACATGCCGATAAATTCGAATCAGAGGGTTTTAAAAGGTTTTTTGCAATGCTCAAAAAAGAACTTAATGATGAATATTTTGAAAATGTCCAAAATCATTTAAAAGAACTGGAATTTCGCGATGGAATTTTGATCAGTGCTGAGTTGGGTAAAGGCAACAAAGGTGTCAATTATATTCTTCGCAAACGGGAGGATAAAAAACAAAGTCTAATAGACAGGATTTTTTTAAAAAGACCGGATGCTTATACTTTTTATATAAGTGAGCGCGATGAAAGCGGTGCAAGAGCTTTATCTGACTTAAAAGACAGAGGAATCAACCTTGTGGCAAATGCCATTGCTCAGTCTGCTGATCATATTCTCAGTTTTTTTAACATATTGCGGACTGAATTGGCTTTTTACATTGGCTGTTTGAATTTATATGAGCAACTTGCCCAAATTGGAGAGCCGGTGTCTTTCCCTATTCCGGTAGTATCCAGTGAACGCAGGCATTCTTTTAAAGGATTATATGATGCTTGTTTGGCTTTGACAATGAAACAAAAAGTCGTCGGCAACGATTTAAATGCTGATAATAAAGACCTAGCAATAATTACAGGTGCTAACCAAGGGGGTAAATCTACCTTTTTGCGAAGCATAGGTTTGGCCCAGTTGATGATGCAATGTGGTATGTTTGTGCCAGCCGAATATTTTTCTGCCAACATATGTGATGGGATTTTCACCCACTATAAACGAAAAGAAGATGCTACCATGAAAAGTGGAAAGCTTGATGAAGAGCTTAGCAGGATGAGTGATATAGTAGACAATATAAAGCCAAATTCCATGGTACTATTTAATGAATCATTTGCCGCGACAAATGAAAGAGAAGGTTCGGAAATTGCAAGGCAAATAATTACTGCATTGATTGAAAAACGCATTAAAATCTTTTTTGTGACACATTTGTTTGAATTTGCCTATAGTTTTTATAATAAAAAACTGGAGAATGTCATTTTTTTGCGAGCTGAAAGAAGAGAGGACGGTAAGCGTACTTTTAAAATAGTCGAAGGCGAACCATTACAAACAAGTTATGGTGAAGATTTGTATAAAAAGATTTTTGGATAAGGCTATTAAATTTATTTAGGAACAAATTGTTAAGAAACCTTTTTCTGAGTAATTTAAAGCCTTTTGAATAGTTTTAATACTCTTTTAATCTTTCATCAACTTGTGCAATTAAAGAAAAATCTTTATCATCATGTAACAGGTATAAATTGTTTTCAATGGCTGTTTCTGCTATGAGTAAATCTATAGTGCTGCGAATGGTGATTCCTTTTTTCTTACACTTGAAATACAATTTTGCAGCATTTTCATAAGATTTGATACCATATTTTAGGTCATAGAATTTTTGCGTACTTAAATATTCTTTAATTAAATTAAATTCATTTTCAGTTTTTGTTCCTTGTAATAGTTCCTGATAGATAAAATTGTTTATTCCAAAAGGGATATTATTCTGTATTATTTCTTCAAATTTTTTTACTTTTTTATTTTCTATGCCTTTCAGAAAAGATATTAAAACAGATGTATCTACCAAAATCATTTGCTTTCCCTCATTTTTTTGTAATCATAATTTTCATCAAACTGTATTTTTCCTTTTATCTCCATTAAATTTTTTCTTCTGCGATTTTCTACAAATTCTTTTAAAGCCAAATTGACAACTTCTTTTTTAGTTTTTAATCCTGAGATTTTTAACGCTTCTTTGATGAGATTTTCATCTATGACTATATTTGTTCTCATCACATACACCTCCTAATGTGTATTGTAATACACTTAATCTTTTAAGTCAAGGGAGAATTGGATTTTTGTCCGTGTAAAATTATTATGGTTGCTCTTTATGTAAATGCAGTTCAGAAAGCACGAAAAATAAAACCCGAAATTCCTTTATATGGACGGCATTGTCAAAGTAAAATAATCTGGCAATACATATTATTTTGCCAAAAATTTGCGTAAATAGATAGTATTTTATAAAGATAGATTTTCGGATGCGCATAAATTTTAAATAAGAATAATTATCAATACTATTGTATTTAAGTTTTAAGTGAGATATAATTAAGAAAACAGGATAGAATATGAAAAGACAGAAAATCTTTGTATAAATTTTTGATATATAATATGTGAAAGGTGGGAAAAAGTATGCATAAGGTTGTTTTACTGCGACATGGAGAAAGCCTGTGGAATATGGAAAATAGATTTACTGGCTGGACGGATGTGGATCTGTCGCCAAGAGGGCTTGAAGAGGCGAGAGAAAGTGGCAAGACTTTAAAGGCAGAAGGATACACTTTTGACTGTGCTTTTACTTCTGTACTTAAAAGGGCTATAAGGACTTTGTGGATTGTCCTTGACGAATTGGATTTGATGTGGATACCGGTTTATAAATCATGGAGGCTTAATGAAAGGCATTATGGAGCATTACAAGGGCTTAACAAAGCCGAAACTGCTCAAAAATATGGTGAAGAACAGGTGAAAATATGGAGAAGGTCTGCTGATGTAAGGCCTCCCGCATTGACAAAAGATGACCCAAGATACCCCGGCTTTGACCCCAGATATGCTGACCTTTCTGAATATGAAATTCCCCTCACGGAAAACTTGATTGATACAATTAACAGAGTCATTCCTTATTGGGAATCTACAATTGCGCCGACGATAAAATCCGGTAAAAAAGTCCTCATAGTTGCTCATGGAAATAGTTTAAGAGGGCTTATAAAATATCTTGACAATCTTTCAAATGAAGAGATAATGGAACTTAATATTCCTACAGGAATTCCCTTAGTTTATGAGCTTGATGATGATTTAAAGCCTATAAGGCATTATTATCTTGCAGATGAAGAGAAAATAAAAGAAAAAAAGAAATTAGTAGAAAACCAAGGGAAAATTCAAGGAAATTCTTAAAATACTGGTTTGTCTTATTTTTACTTGGCAGCAATAAACGATGTGATTTTGTTTAAATTTAGGCGTTTTTTAAAGCAATGACTCTGCTTATATAAGTTTAACAAAATTGCGAAAATACGGTATGGGGGTATGCTTTTTGATAAGGTATATCCCCATGATTTTTTAAAAAGAATATAAGATAAGGTTTTCGTTGTTAAAACTATAGACACAAAGCTCTTCCGCAACGCTTTTACCACTATGGAGTTCTTTTATAACTTCTTTTAAAAGTTCCCTCCTGTATTCTCTATTATTAATAAGTTCACTCATGGGAAATACCTCCTTTTCTCTAACATACCTGATTATATTTTACCCTGTATTGAAAATTTTACTGTAACGTATATCACAAATTTAAATAATTTTTATGAATTTTTATAAAAAGTTGTTAAACTATTGACAATCCACTGAGATTGTGATATCTTAAAATAAAATCATAGTATTCATATCTAAATACTATGAATTAAAAGGAGGCAAAAAAATTATGTCGGGAAGAGAAAATAAAATTTATGAGGATATAACTCAGCTTATAGGGAATACACCTATGATTAGGTTGAATAAAGTTGTTCCTGAAAATTCAGCGGAGGTCATAGTAAAATTAGAGTCTTTTAACCCGGGTGGAAGTGTTAAGGACAGAATTGCATTAAATATGATAAAAAGAGCTGAGGAAGAAGGAAGATTAAAACCTGGTGGGACAATTGTTGAACCTACCAGTGGAAATACAGGTATTGGTCTTGCGATGGTTAGTGCTGTAAAAGGGTATAAGTTGATTCTTGTAATGCCTGATACGATGAGTATAGAACGACGAAATTTACTTTTGTCATATGGAGCAGAGCTTGTTTTAACACCCGGTGCAGAGGGCATGAAAGGAGCCATAAAAAAGGCACAAGAAATTTTGGAATTAAATCCTGATTATATAATGTTAGATCAGTTTAAAAATCCTGCGAATCCAGAAATACATGAACTTACAACGGTAAAAGAAATATTAAAAGGTACAAATGGAATAGTAGATGCATTTGTAGCAGGTGTAGGCACAGGGGGAACAATATCCGGAGTAGGGAAAGTTTTAAAGCAATATAACAAAGATATAAAAATTTTTGCAGTAGAACCAGATGAATCTCCTGTATTGTCAGGCGGCAAACCTGGACCTCATAAGATACAAGGAATAGGAGCTGGATTTATTCCTGACACATTAAATCTTGACGTTATCGATGAAATTATAAAGGTAAAAGAGAGAGATGCTTTTGAAATGTCAATGAAACTTGCAAAACAAGAAGGAATTCTTTGTGGTATTTCTTCAGGCGCAAATGTTTTTGCGGCAGTTGAAGTTGCAAATCGCCTCGGGAAAGGAAAACGAGTTGTAACAGTACTACCTGATACTGGGGAAAGATATTTAAGTATGCACAAATTTTTTGAATAAAAAATGTAAAATATGAACAGAGACTAAATTATAGGGATGTTTTTGGCAATCCATCTTCACCGTATTCAAATGGTCAAGAGCGAAAAAAGCTATTGAAGAAGAGAGGGAAAAAGTTGCAAAAGCGCTAGGTATAAATGTCCATACGAAGTATATTTTACCAGTGAGAGGTGATAGAGCTTATCGCACGGTTATTTTTGAAAGAGATCCAGCAGCCAAAAGTGTATTAGAAGTTATATTATGCTATTTTGGCCTCCATAGAAATAAAATTGAAGAATTAGAAAGACTGGTAATGAACATTAGGGCAGGTGAATTTTGTGAGGAGTCTAATAGAAAAAGCTGAAAAAACGCATACACTTACGAAAGAAGAGATAGTTAGCATTTTAAAGGATGATAAATATAATGAAGAATTGTTTAAGGCTGCAGACAGGGTAAGAGAAAAATATGTTGAAAATGAGGTACATTTGCGTGGACTTATTGAATTCTCTAATATATGTAAACAAAATTGCCTGTATTGTGGATTGAGAAGAGATAATAAAAATATAGAACGTTACAGATTAACACCTGAACAGATAATTAATTTTGCAAAAAATGCACACAATTTAGGGTATAAAACTGTAGTATTACAGTCCGGTGAAGATGATTTTTTCAATGTTGAAAGAATGATTAAAATTATAAAATCCATAAAAGAATTTGACTTAGCAATAACACTTAGCATTGGTGAAAAGACCAGAGAAGAGTATGAGGCGTATAAAAAAGCTGGAGCAGATAGATATTTATTAAGAATAGAGACAACAGATGAAGAACTTTATAAAAAGCTTCATCCTGGAATGAGTCATAAGAATAGAAAAAGATGTCTCACAGATTTAAAAGAGCTGGGATATGAAGTTGGAACAGGATGTATTATAGGACTTCCTGAACAAACTATAGAATCAATTGCAGATGACATTTTATTTTTTAAAAAAATCGATGCTGATATGATAGGTGTTGGTCCGTTTATTCCCAATCCTGATACTCCTTTAAAAAATGAAAAAGGAGGTACCTTTGAACTCACCTTAAAAGTTGTGGCTATAATAAGACTTTTAATGCCCGATATTAATATACCTGCTACAACTGCTATGGAAACTCTTAATCCTAATGGAAGAATGATAGCGCTTCGTTGTGGAGCAAATGTCGTAATGCCAAATGTGACAGAGGGAGAATACAGAAAATTGTACGCATTATATCCGGGAAAAATTTGTGTTGCTGATACTCCTGCTCATTGCTTTAGTTGTATAACTGCGAGGATAAATAGTAGTGGAAGAGTAGTTTCAAAAAGTTTTGGTTATAGAAAAAAGAAAGTATAAAATCTGCACTCCCTTTTTTACAGATTATTTTGCAGAATAGTAACATCTTTTAGGAGACATTATTAAATCTTCTTTTTTCAATTCTTTAATAGCCTTTTCAACTTTTTTTTGTCAAGGTCTGATTTTTCCACAATATTCAGGGTTTCGTCTTAGCATGTTCTTTATATGACTTGCACGTATAGGGAAAGAAGTAGACAGATCTAGAATAAAAAAGTATGAAGGAATTTCAGGAAATGGCGTAAGAGCAAATATAGAAGGAAAAGAAGTCCTTGTGGGCAATGCTAAATTAATGAAGATGGGAAATGCAGAAAAACAACAGAGTAGTTGTGGGAATGACTGGAGGTGTGATAGCTCTGTAGCAGCATATCTATTTGGAATCTCCTTTTATTTGGAAGAATTTCCTATAAAAATACTGAGAGAATGAAGAGGAGATGAAAATATGGCCGAAAAAGCTAATTTAAAAATAACTGGGATGTCTTGTGCAGCTTGTGCAACCAAAATAGAAAAAGGGCTTAAAAGCTTAGATGGAGTTTTAGACGCAAATGTAAATCTTGCTGTTGAAAAAACAACAGTTATATATGATCCAGATAAAATTAATATATGCGATATGGAGAAAAAAATAGAAGATATAGGATATGGTGTAATAAAAGATAAAGTAGAGCTTGCACTTATGGGTATGTCATGCGCATCCTGCGCTGATTTAAAGTATAAGTTAAAATCATGTTATGCTAAGCTTTAGAACAAAGGAGTATGGGGATTATGGAGGAAAAGATTTTAAATAAATCCTGTTGTAGAAATAACTTTTCAAAAAATACGCAAATAAATAATCTATGCCCTGTATGTGGCAAAGAAGGAGTTATAGTAAAAAATTTTACAATAAGGCATATTTTAATCGAGGATTTATTAGAGCAAATAGGAGATGAAGACTATTATTTATGCATGAATGAAGACTGCGAAGTTGCGTATTATAATAACAAAAAAGGGATTAGATTTAATAAGCATCAGCTGAGGGTGCCCTTATGGTTTAAGAAAAATGCTAATCCTAAATACGCTTGTTATTGTAGCAAAGTTACAGAAGATGAGATTATAAAAGCAGTAGTAGATTATGGTGCTACCACTATGGAAGAAGTCATAAATCTTACTGGTGCAATGAGTAATTCTGATTGTCAAAAGAAAAATCCTCTAGGCAAGTGCTGTCATAAAATAGTGCAGGATGCCATTGATAAGGGGTTAAATATTCGCAGTAGGTTGGCATAATAGGCGAAAAAGTATTCGCCTATTTTTTATCTTTTTATTTACCTATTTTAGAAAAAATAGTACAATTAAGATGAAAACTTTTTTCAGGATAAAAAGAAAATTAACAGGAGTGGTTAGATTATGAATAAAATTATTACACGGCCAAGTAAAATTGATAAAAATGTGAGAGTACTATATGCTGGAAATCACTATATTAGTTTGCCTGATATAGATATAAATGATGCTTCTATAAAAAGCATTAACATAATTTCTCTTTCAAATAAAGGGCTTGTTGAACTTTCTGGAGAAGAAGCTTTGTTTGAACCCCGTTTTTACAAAAAAGGTGAGGGACTTGAAATAGTGAAAAGTGAGATAGAAGAGATATTTTATTACATTCCTTCTATCAAATTATATCTCTCAGATGGGAGTAGTGTTTTAATAAAAATTTATGCTGATTTAAAGGAAAAAGGCTTTGTCTATGAGTTTGAAGGCTCAGAAGAGATAGAAATACATCTTGTAATTAATCCTGTTAAACTTAGCTTTTTGCGCTTTAATTCTCATGAGATTGATTTTAAAAAGGAGTTTAAAATTGACAAATGGCTTAAAAACCCTGCTTTAAACGTCTATTCTTATAATGTAGCCTTTTCTCTAGCCTTTGGAGCAGAAAAGGAGTTTGACTACAGCGATGAGGGAGAAGGTGTTATCCTTAAGCTAAAACTTAATGGCAAAAACTGCTTTTACGTAGCGGTAAATTCTGATATGGATGGAGCTTCTACCACTTTGATTCATCTCAAAAGAAAAGGTTTTGAAAGGATATACGAGGAAGTTTACAGATGGCTTAAGAAGAAATACATAAAATACTCCCAAGATGAATATCTGGAGAGATTACTTAACAAAAACCTATTTTTCAACTACTTTTTTGCGGTAGGCAAGGACATGGAATCGGATAACTATGTGGCTTTGACATCGAGAAGCCCAAGGTACTATGTCTCAAGTGCTTTTTGGGAAAGAGACAGCTTTCTCTGGTCTTTTCCAGCAATAAAGCTTGTTGACAGAGAATTTCACAATCTTATTGCAAGGGAGATGATTTTAAGGCACAGCAAGAATGCAGGAGACCATGCCCACTACATCGATGGAACTGTGCTGTATCCAGGATTTGAATTGGATGAGGCGGCAAGCTATCTTATTCTCATAGGAACCATGGATATAGATTTGGAGGATATGGAACTGATAAAAGCTCTTGAGAGGGTATACAGCCGAATTGAAAAGGAGTTTGACAGGGAAACGGCGCTATACAAGACGTTTTTGCTGCCTTCTGATGACCCTTCGGATTATCCTTTTGTGACGATAGACAATGTGATATTGTGGAGGGGGTTTATAAACTTAAAGGATTTGTACGTAAAGCTCAACTGGTACAACAAGGCGGAAGCTTTACAGAAAAAGATTGACGGAATTTACAAGGGGATATACAAATACCTTGTCACAGAGATGGATGGAAAGCCTATTTTTGCTTGGTCTACGGATGGAAAAGGAAATTATAGATTTTACAATGACCCGCCAGGGAATCTTGGTCTTATGTATTATTACGGTTTTGTGGATTATCATGATGAGATATTTAAAAATACAATTGAATATTATTATTCACCCAAATACAAGTACTATTTTGAGGGTGCAAAGATAAGAGAGCTTGCCTGCGACCATCATCCTAATACACCCTCAGGCTTGGGTCTTTGTGGAAGCTTATTAAATCCTCTAAAAAGAGAGGAAGCACTTTTGTGGCTTAAAAATGCCAACATGGATTATGGAATTTTGGCAGAAAGCTTTGACAAAAATACAGGTGAGGCAAAAACAGGTGTGGGTTTTGCAACTGGAGCGGGATATCTTGCAATGGCTCTTTATAAAGTGCTTTTTGAGGAGTGAAATAGATGAGAGTGGCGTCTGTTGTTTTAAAAAAAGGAGAGGTAGAAAAGATAACTGGTAAAAAAGAGGTTTTGAATAAAATAGATGAAATTCTCAAGGTTTGTCAAGAGAAAGGAGCATGTGTTGTAGTTTTTCCGGCTCTTACAGGTATGCTTTGGGACTTTGAAGATAAATTTTTAGAAGAAATGAAAAAAATTTCTTTAAAATATAAGGATATTGCCATATGCCCGGGAAGCTTTTTTGAAAAAGATGGAGACAAAACTTACCACTCTTCTTTTCTTTTGTTAAACGGAGAGGTAATACTATTCCAAAGGCAGTTGTACCTTGCAAAGTGGGAAAGAGATATTGGTTTGTCAAGAGGAAGTATACTTAATATAGCTGAAATAAATGGTTTTAAGGTGAGTATAATTTTGTCTACAGATGTTTTTTACCCACAGGTGGCAAGATATGCCGCATTAAAGGGAGTAAATTTGGTTATTTCACCAGTAGCTATAAGGGGAGATGAAAGAAATTACGCAAGGCAAATAGCAGGCTTATGGCAAAACGTTCAACAGAATCTATTTTTTGCAGTAGAAAGCGGTTTTAAAGGAGAATGCAAAGGGTACAGTTTTTATTCGGAATCAGCTATTCATGGGCCTTTGGAGATGACGAGGGATGATGATGGCTTTCTTGCAAAAGAAGATGATTTCCCTGTTATAGTTGTTGAACTTGATGAAAGAGCGAGAAAAGAAGCAATTTCTAAGTTTGACGTTTTGAAACAGCTAAATACTGAATTTTATAAAAGGATTTTTGGGTGATGGATTATGAAAAATGTTTTAGAATTTATTTTTGATAGAAATATGAATGCAAAAAAGATAAATAATTATTTACGCCAGCTTGAAGGAATAAAAGATAAAAAGATTTCTTCAAAAGATAAAGATAATGTGAGAATCTCTTGTGTGGAGAGGCAAATTAAAGTGGTTAAATCTATTGAAGAATATGCAAACTTGTTAAAAGGCTTTGTAGAAGAAGCTGCACAAAGAGAGAGTGATATAGTTGTATTTCCTGAGTACAATTTTTTTGATTTACTTGGTTTAATACCGGCCTTTAGCAGAATAAACGCTTATTTAAATAAAAAGGCACAAAAAGGGGAAAAATTAGAAGATGGAGGAAGTGGGGAGGGATTACTGCGATTTATCTTTCAATCTATATCAAAATCTTCTCAAAGGGCAATTGAAGAGATAATGACAGGCTTTGCTAAAAAGTTTGGAATTTACATTTACACGGGAAGTTATATTATAAACGAAAATGGCAATTTGTATAATGGCGGTGCTTTGGTGTCAAGAGAAGGAAAAATATTAGGAAGGCAAAAGAAGATACATTTAACAGATTTTGAAGAAAAAATTGGACTTAAGCGAGAAAATGAGCTTGAAATTTTTTCATTGGATATAGGAAAAGTTGCTTGTCCTGTCTGCATGGATGCCACTTATTTTGAAACTTTTAAGATAGCTTCCCAAAAAGGTGCGGAAATTGTAATTCTTCCTATAGCGAATATGGAGGAGTATAATTTTTGGAGGGCACTAAGGGGGATATGGCCAAGGGTCCAAGAGTCTTATGTATACGGAGTAAAAGCTTCTTTAAATGGCCGGATAGGAGGGATTCATTTTACGGGGAAAGCAGGAATTTTTGCGCCGATTGATATGACAGATAATAAAGACGGGATTATTGCGATTTCACCTCATTACGAAGGGGATTATCTCGTAACTTCTGATATAAATATTGCAAAACTTTATGAAGCGAGAGAAATGGCGGAATATTATGGGGATGTGAATGAGGAGTTTGAAAGGGATTATTATGGCAAGGTATACAGTAATTTTAAGAGAGGAGATAAAATATGAAACACAACAGGTTTTTTATGCTTTTAATGTATTCTTTAGGATATTTAGGGATATCGGTTTTTACTCAAACGGCGGTAAAGTGGTATCAATATTATTACACTCCTCCACAATTTAACATGCAAGGGCTTAAAATGCTTGTACCAATAAGCCTTATAGGTTTTTCTATGATAGTTGCGAGAATGTTTGACGGCATATCTGATCCAATAGTCGCTTATTATTCTGACAAATTAAATACCAAAATGGGTAGGAGAATACCTTTTGTGCTATTTGGCTCACCTGTTTTGATGATTTCTTTTATAATGATATGGTTTCCTCCTGTTCCTGAGGTGTCGATAATAAACTTTATTTATCTCACTTTTGTATTAAGTTTATTTTTTGTATCTTTTACTGCAGTTGTGGCGCCGTATCTTGCTCTCATACCTGAAATAACTAAAAATGCAAAAGAAAGAATTACACTTACTATGATGCAAGGGATAACTCAGATTATAGGTGTGATGGTAGCAGAAGCAGGGTCAGGAATTTTGATTGGGATTTTTAATTTCAAAATTATGGGAATTATATTAGGAATCTTTGCTTTTATCACTTTAATGCTTACGCCTATTTTTGTAAAAGAAGAAAAAATAGAGGAAGAAAATATACCCACAGTGGGAATGTTTACTTCTATTAAGATGACTTTAACAAATGCAGATTTTATGTATTACCTTACTGCGGCGACAGCTTTATGGTTTGGGATAAATACCTTGACTATTGCTATGCCTTATATAACTGAGGTGCTTTTAAAGACTCCTGCTGAAGAGTCTGGCTTTATGATTGCAGGTGCATTTGTTGTAGCAGTTTTGTTTAGCTTCTTTGTGCCGAAGCTTACACTATTATACGGAAAGAAAAAACTTCTCATGGTGTTTTCTATTATGTTTGCTGGTATTTTAGCCCTTACTGGACTTTTTGGGACCGTTTTTAATAAGACAGTTTCTATAATTATCGTTTTATTAGCTGGTATACCGCTTTCTGTATTTTTTGTAGTGCCTAATGCAATGATTGCTGATATAGCGGAATTGGATGGCATTAAAACAGGGCAGAGAAGAGAAGGCATGTTTTTTGGAGCACAAGGCTTTGTTATAAAGATAGTTATTGGGATTTCTTCTCTTGTAACGCCACTTTTGTTTAAGATTTTTGGGTATAGTGCAGAAAATCCGCTTGGTTTACAGCTTTGTGGGCCTTTAGCTGGAAGTATAATTTTGTTAAGTTTGATTGTTTTTAGCAAATACTCTCTTACCGAAAAAGAGTTAGAAAAGTATAAGCTAGATAGTAAAAAATAAGGGCTTAACGCCCTTATTTTTTACGTGCGCCCGGCATGGGCGATAACTAGGCGGTGAAAGTCCGCTGTGGGCTTGGTAGTGGGAACCACTAGCCAAGAGCAAGGGTGTCCATCGTGAGGTGGAATCTGAAGGAAGCTTAAGGCAAAATCTCGGTCTGATGAACAAGAACCAGATAAGAGGCTGAATTGGGATGGATGAGTTTGCGTAACAAAACGAAGTCCAACACTACCCGAATCCCATACAGTAAATCTGGCAGATATATGAGATGAAAGTTATCGTTCTTACCCGGGGAGGTCTCAAGGATAAGTCGTGGAAGTAAAATCTGAAGTGACAACCCATGCAGTGATGTATGGCTGAACCTTGAGAAGTCAGCAGAGGTCATAGTACTTATCTAGTCATGAATAGATAAGGAAGGACCGAACGTTAGGAGGTTTTGAAAATCTTATGGACTCGAAAGATATGCGAAGACTGCAGACAACTCAACAAAGAGGCTATCCGTTGAATAGAGAAATGGAATTTCAAAAGACAACGGAAGTGCATAGTATATCATCGGCGTCGGAAGATGGAAGAAACGAAGTACAAAGATATACCAGCAAGATGCTTGAAATGATAGTAGAACGAGGAAACATGGAAGCAGCATACAAGCGCGTTGTTGCAAATAAAGGAAGCCATGGAGTCGATGGGATGGAAGTAGATGAACTTCTACCGTATCTCAAAGAAAACTGGTCAACCATAAAACAACAACTGCTGGAAGGGAAATACAAACCACAACCAGTGCGAAGAGTAGAAATTCCCAAACCAGATGGAGGAGTAAGACTACTAGGAATACCTACAGTACTAGACAGACTAATACAACAAGCAATAGCCCAAATACTAAATAAAGTCTACAACCATACATTTTCTGATAGCAGTTATGGATTCAGACCAGGACGCAGTGCAAAAGACGCAATAAAAGCCGCAGAAGCATACATAAATGAAGGATACACATGGGTTGTAGATATGGACTTAGAAAAATTCTTTGACAGAGTAAACCACGACATAATAATGTCCAAACTAGAAAAGCGGATAGGGGACAAAAGAGTACTAAAGTTAATACGAAGATACCTAGAATCAGGAGTAATGATAAACGGAATCAAAGTATCAACAGAAGAAGGGACACCCCAAGGAGGGCCATTAAGTCCCCTATTAGCAAACATAATGTTGGACGAACTAGACAAAGAACTTGAGAAACGAGGGCATAAATTCTGCCGATATGCAGATGACTGCAACATATATGTAAAAAGCAGGTCTGCAGGAAACAGAGTAATGAAGAGCATAAAGAAATTCATAGAAAGCAAATTAAAACTAAAAGTCAACGAAGCAAAAAGTGCTGTAGATAGACCATGGAGAAGAAAATTTCTTGGATTTTCATTCTATACAAAAGAAAACGAAGTAAGAATAAGAATCCATGAAAAATCCATCAAAAGGTTTAAGGGAAAAGTAAGAGAAATAACCAATCGGAACAAGGGAATAAGCATGGAAAACAGAATAAAAAGACTAAATCAAATAACAACAGGATGGGTCAACTATTTTGGATTAGCAGACGCGAAAAGCATAATGAAAACCTTTGACGAATGGATAAGGCGAAGACTGAGGGCATGTATATGGAAACAATGGAAGAAGATAAAAACGAAGCATGATAACTTAGTAAAACTAGGAGTAGAAGAACAAAAAGCCTGGGAATACGCCAATACAAGGAAAGGCTACTGGAGAATATCCAATAGCCCAATCCTAAATAAGACTCTTACAAATAAATACTTTGAGAGCATAGGTTATAAGAGTTTATCCCAAAGATATCTAATTGTACACAATTCCTAATGAACCGCCGTATACCGAACGGTACGTACGGTGGTGTGAGAGGACGCTGAATAAAATAATTATTCAGCTCCTACTCGATTCAGACTTCCACAGTCCGTGCAAATTGCAGTAGGACCACGCTTTTAACTCTTTAGCATCTGTTACAAAAACTGCTTCAGGTTTTTCACCTGGTTTTAATACTTTTCTCATATATACACCATCAGCTAAAAGAGAGATCCATTCAATCCAATGCTTTTCCTCCATTGGATGAGGAACACTTCCCACTTTTACGGTTACAATATTGCCATTTCTTTCAATAACCGGTGTGTGTTTTTCGGTACCTGCATCTCCTGTTTTTTCTTGCATTTTAACCATTGGCTCACCACAGCATACCAATGTCCCTTGACCAGCATGAAGAACTTCTACAATATTTCCGCATTTTTCGCATTTATAAACGCCATATAAATCAGCCATTGTCAATTCCTCCTTTAAATTTGTAAAACTTTACAATTATAACTAATTTGCTTTGGATAATATATCTTAATAGAAATATATTATCCTTTTATATTTATAATACATTAAAATTTTTTGGATTTCAAGTAGGAAAAGAAATTTTTTAGTATGCAAATGGAAATATCGTAAAAACGAAAATATATTTGTTAATTTTTATGAAAGTATGGTAATATAATGGTGGGGAGGTGTGTAGGATGCACAAAATATTAGTAGTTGTAGGAAAGCTCTTGATTTAATTGAAAGTGAAAAATTTTCTGTTATAATACTGGATATAATGCTTCCTGATATAAGCGGCTTTGAAGTTTTAAGGGAGATAAAAGCGATGAAGATAAATACTCCTGTTATTGTCCTCACGGCTAAAAGCCAGGATGTGGAGAAAATATTAGGTTTAGAGTTAGGAGCAGATGATTATATCACTAAGCCTTTTAATCCAAGAGAACTTGTGGCAAGAGTAAAAGCGATTATAAGGAGAGTTTATGAGTTTAATGCGATTATGCAAAGTACTGGTAGCATAGAATTTGGAGAGGTAAAATTGGATTTAAGCCAAAATAAAGTCTTTGTGAAGGGAAAAGAAGTGTCTCTGACTCCAAGAGAATTTCAACTTTTAAAGATATTAATGACAAATAGAGAGAGAGTGGTAAAAAGAGAAGAACTTATTGGTTTTATATGGGGAGAATCTTTTATAGGGGATACAAAAACACTGGACGTTCACATTAGAAGGCTAAGAGAAAAAATTGAAACTAATCCCGACCAACCAAAATACATACATACTCAATGGGGAATTGGGTATTATTTTGGAGGAAGTTAAATGAGTATAAGATTTAAACTTACAGTTTCTTATATTTTGTTGGTTACAATGATAATAATTTTTTTTGGAGTTATATCTACTTTAACACTTGAAAAATACTATATTAACAACATAATTGAAATACTTACTTCACAGGGCAATTCCTTTTCTCGTGTAATTGATAGTTACATTGATGCAGATATATACGCGATAGGCCAAGATGTGGTTAAAAAGCTTGCAGCAGATACCAATGCACAAGTTCAGCTTTTAAATATGAAAGGCATGCTTTTAGGGGACTCTTCTGTCTCTTCTACTCCTATTCCTGTTAAGATACTTACTCCAGATGTCATACAAGCTATTTCAGGAGAAAATGGAGTTTATATAGAAGACCTCCACAATGAAAAAGTTCTCCACGTGTCAGTGCCAATAAAAAATAAAATAAATTATATAGCAGTATTGAGGCTTTCTTCTTCCTTAGAGGAAGTTTACAATGTAATAAAAAAGTTAGTGTTATTTTTTGGGGTAGTATTAACAGCCTCTTCTTTAGTTGCATTGGTGATAGGTTTTTTTATAGCAAACAGACTTACAAAGCCTCTGGAGATGGTTAAAAAGGCGACTCAGGAGATGGCAAGAGGCAATTTTAAAATCAGGGCTCAAAAGATTTCAAATGACGAAATAGGAATATTGGCAGATTCTTTTAATAAAATGGCAGAAGAATTAGGGCAGTTGGAAGAGATGAAAAACGAGTTTATAAGCAATATCTCTCACGAATTAAAGACTCCGCTTACCTCTATAAAAGGATTTGCAGTAACTGCTATGGACGTATTTGAAGAAAATCGTGAGTTATATGAGTATTTAAATATTATTGATGGGGAAGCAGATAGGCTTTCTCACTTAGTAGATGAGCTTTTGGATTTTTCCAAGATGGAGCTTGGTAAGATAAAATTGACTTTTGATGAGATAGATATTAGTTGCTTAATTCGTGAAACAGTTGCTGTGCTAAAACCTATTGCAGAAAATAATGGTGTCAACTTAATATGTGAAAAAAATAACGATAATCTTGTAGTCTATGGAGATAAAAATAGGCTGAAACAGGTGTTAGTGAATCTTATTGATAATGCTATAAAAGTTTGTGAGAGTGGTAAAAGTGTAAAAGTTGTTCTTGAAGCGAAAGAGAGAGCAATAATAAAAGTGGAAGATGAAGGTCATGGCATTTCAGAGAGTGAAATGAAACACATTTTTGATAAATTTTATAGAGGCAAAAACAGCAGATACAGTGGTACAGGATTGGGACTTGCCATAGCAAAGAAAATAATTGAAGAACATGGTGGAACTATAACAGTTGAAAGCGAAGAAAACAAAGGTACTGTGTTTACAGTAACTTTGCCTATTAAATATCGGTCCGTGTAAAATTTCAGTAGGTAATGTCAGCATATTATTTCTACTAATTTTTGACACACACTAAATATCGATAAATTATTGACAATCTGACTGTTTTGTATTATTGATTATATTGATGATGATTATAATGTGGAGGCAAATTTTATGAAATATAGAATTGAGCATGACTTGCTGGGAAAAAAAGAAGTGCCCATTGATGCTTATTATGGTATACATACACTGAGAGCTTTTGAAAATTTTCATATATCAGGGCAAAAAATCCACAGGGAACTTATTATATCACTTGCGATGGTCAAAAAGGCTGCAGCGATTGCAAATGTGAAAATTGGCTTGCTTGATGAAAAAAAAGCGAAGGCAATAATTTTAGCTTGTGATGAGATAATATCAGGTAAATACCATGATCAATTTATTGTTGATGCTCTCCAGGGAGGTGCAGGTACTTCTTCCAATATGAATGCTAACGAAGTTATTGCAAATAGGGCAATCGAACTACTGGGGGGTAGTAAGGGAGACTATTCTATTGTACATCCACTGGAACATGTAAACTTGAGCCAATCTACAAATGATGTTTTCCCGACAGCGGTGAGAATTGCGGCAATACGTCTTTTAAAGCCTTTGAGTGAGGATTTAGCTGAGCTTCAAAGTGTGCTCCAAGAAAAAGAAGAAGAGTTTTCTGATGTATGTAAAATGGGACGAACCGAGTTACAGGATGCTCTTCCTGTTATGCTTGGACAGGAATTTGGTGCATATGCGCAAGCAGTTGCGAGGGATAGATGGAGGATATATAAGGTTGAAGAAAGATTGAGGCAGGTCAACATTGGCGGTACTGCTGTTGGGACGGGTGTAAATGCCGAGCTAAAATATATATTCTCAGTTATAGAAATATTGAGAGAAATAACGGGACTTGGACTTGCAAGGGCGGAATATATGATGGACCCTACCCAGAATAACGATGTTTTTGTTGAGGTATCTGGGCTTTTAAAAGCGGCAGCCACAAACCTTATAAAAATATCAAATGATATAAGGCTTATGTCGTCGGGTCCTAAGTGTGGACTCATGGAGATTAATATACCAGAAGTACAGGCAGGTTCATCGATTATGCCTGGTAAAGTGAATCCTGTCATACCTGAGGCTGTAAAGCAGGCAGCGTTTCAAGTTATAGCATGTGACCATGCAATAACTTTATGTGCCCAAGCAGGTGAGTTTGAGCTTAATTTTACATTGCCTCAGATTGCATATAATCTTTTTATGCAGATAGACCTATTAAGAAACGCTATAAGAATATTTATAGATAAATGTATTAAAGGAATAACTGCAAATAAAGATTATTTAAGAGAAACTGTTGAGAAAAGTTATTCATATGCAACTGCGTTAGTTCCTTACCTTGGGTATGAAAAGGCAACGGAAATTGCAAAAATGGCTAAAGAGAAAAGAAAAACCATTAGGGAGGTTGTGATAGAAACAGGACTCTTTACAGAGGAGGAACTTGATATAATATTTAACCCTTATGAAATGACGAAACCAGGAATACCAGGAAAAAGGAAATTGAAAGGAGAAAATAATTATGAACACGACTCCAACTTCTTCCAGGCTCCACATAGCTATTTTTGGCAGAAGAAATGCAGGTAAATCAAGCCTTATAAATGCTCTCACAAACCAGGAAGTGGCTCTTGTATCTGATGTTGCAGGTACTACTACTGATCCCGTGTCGAAGGCAATGGAAATACTTCCGATAGGACCAGTTGTAATCATCGATACTGCTGGACTTGATGATACAGGAGAGTTAGGGGAACTTAGGGTAAAAAAAACCTATGAAGTTTTAAATAGAACAGACCTTGCAATTCTTGTTATAGATGGCACTATAGGACTTTCAGAGTTTGAAGAAAATATTCTAAAGGTCATTAGAGATAAAAATATTCCAGTTGTAGGGGTAATAAATAAAAAGGATTTATCACAATATTCTGAAGAAGATAAAAGAAAATGGGAAGAAAAATTAAAACTAGAACTTATTGAAGTTTCTGCCTTAAAAAAACATGGAATTGAAGCTCTAAAAATGATATTAATAAAAAAAGCACCATATGACGACATGGAACTTTCAATTGTAGGCGATCTCATAAAACCTGGAGACTTTGTAGTTCTTGTTGTTCCTATAGATAAGGCTGCTCCAAAAGGAAGACTTATACTTCCGCAGCAACAAACAATAAGAGATATTCTTGACAATGATGCGATGGCTATTGTTACAAAAGAGTATGAGCTAAAAGAGACACTTCAAAATATAGGGAAAAAGCCGTCATTAGTTATTACAGATTCTCAGGCTTTTTTGAAAGTTAGCGCTGATACGCCAAAAGATATACCGCTTACATCTTTTTCTATTCTTTTTGCACGATATAAAGGTGATTTGGAGGAACTTATAAGAGGTGTAAAAGCAATAAAAAAATTAAAACCTGGTGATAAAGTTCTCATTGCTGAAGGATGTACGCATCACAGGCAGTCGGATGATATAGGAAAGGTAAAAATACCCAGATGGATACGCCAGATTGTTGGAGGAGACATACAATTTGACTGGTCGAGCGGCATAACTTTTCCAGACAATCTCGAAGAATACAGCTTGATTGTACATTGTGGCGCATGCATGCTGAATAGAAGAGAAATGATGTATAGAATTTCATATGCAAAAAGCAAAAACGTTCCAATAGTAAACTATGGAGTATTAATAGCTTATGTTCAAGGTTTAATGCCGAGAGCTATAGAGATGTTTCCACTGGCAAAGATGATTTATGAAGAAGAATAGAATGGGACAATTATACCTTTGTCCCATAAACTTTTTTATATTGAAACACTAAAACATAAAGTGTATACGAAAGGGCTATTATTCCACTTACTATAAAAGTTATGTGAGAGCCAAATTTTTGAGATAATGTACCAGCATACAGTGAGCCTATAGGAGTTACCCCACCAAAAACCAAAGAATAAACGCTCATCACTCTTCCTCTGAATTCATCTGCTGAATTAATTTGTATTGTGGTGTTGGCGGAAGAACTAAAGGTTATCATAGACCAGCCTGATAGAGCTAGAAGAAAAGCTGTTAATAAGTAACTACTTTGTATGCCTATGAATATTTGAAAGATTCCAAGTCCAATGCTTCCACCAAATAAATAAACAGGCTTTACTCCTCTTCTACTTACCGAAGCTAGTGTCAATGCTCCTATCAGGGCTCCTGTTCCCATTGCTGACATTAGTAAGCCATAATCTGTCGCTTCTCTGTGAAGAACATCTTTGGTAAAAACAGGTACTAATACATTAAAGTTCATAGAGAAAGTACTCAAAATGGCAATCATGAGTATTATGGTGAGTATAACAGGGGTGTTTTTTATGTATATTAACCCGTCTCTTAAGTCATCAAAGATCTTTGTTTTGACGTCATTAGTTTTTGGCGTTATACCTTCTACTGTAATTAATATAAGTCCTATTATTACAGCAATAAAGCTTGCAGAATTCAAATAAAAACATACGGCATATCCCAATTTGCCAATTAATATTCCTGCAATTCCTGGGCCTATTATCCTTGCTGCGTTAAACACTGCTGAGTTTAGAGCAATTGCATTCATCAAATCTTTTTTTCCTACTAAGTCAATGATAAAAGATTGCCTTGCTGGCATGTCTATCGTGTTTAAAAAACCATTAAACAAAGCCAAAGCTAATATTTCCCAATAATTTATTATTTTTAGGGCAGTCAAAGTTGCGAGGATAAAGGCGGAAATTGCAAAACTTGTTTGTGTAAATAAAATCAGTTTTCTCTTTGGAAATCTGTCTATTACAACCCCTGCAAATAATGAAAAGAGCATCACAGGCAAAAATTGAACAGCACTTACAAGACCCAATAAAAAAGAGGAGTTTGTCAGTTTAAGAACTAACCAACCTTGACCTATGTTTTGCATCCACGTGCCTATAAGAGAAATCATTTGCCCAAACCAGAATAACCTGAAATTTCTGTGTTTGAGAGAAGGAAAAGAATATTCTAATTTTTCTGTTATATTCATTGTTATTTCTCCTCATGCCAAATTTTCATACAATAGTTCTATAGATTGATTGAAATATATTTTGGCTTTTTCAGGATTATTTAGGGCAATGTACAAATTTCCCAACCCTTTATAGGCTTCAGACAAGTCTTTCTTAAGGCCAAGGTTTTTGAGTATTTCCACAGATTTTAAAAGTTCCCTTTCACTTATTTCAAATTGACCTTGCTTTAGATGTAAATTGCCAAGAATTGTATAAATTCTTCCCATTTCTTCTTCTTCGTTTATCTCTTTTACAATTTCTAGAGATTCATTTAAATACTCAAGAGCTTTTTGGTAATTTTCTTTTAAATAATAAATTCTTCCTATTTCTGTTAGATTATATGCCATTCCTCTTTTATCCTCTAAATCTTTGTATAGTGAATAACTTTTAAAGAAATATTTCTCTGCAATGTCATATTTCTTTAAATCGGTATATACAAAGCCTAAGTAATTATATTCATTAGCAATGTCTTCTTTTAAGTTTAATGTTTTGCTTATCAAAATGGCACGCCTTATATATTTTAAAGCATCTTTGTATTGTTTAAGTTCATGATTTACAAGTCCAAGCCCATTGTTGGAAAGGGCAATAAAGTCTACTGCTTTGATTTGTGTAGAATACTCAAGACATTTTATATAATAATCTCTTGCTTTAATAAATTCTCCCATTTTGCTGTACAAATTTGCTATACTGAAAAGTATGCGGGATTTCAATTCAGCGTTTTTTAAGGAATATTTTTCAAATCCATCTAAAGCTTTCAAATAACTCTCCAAAGAAGATTGAAATTTTTGCAAATTTCCCAAAGATAAGCCTTTCATATAGTAAATTTCTACCATAATCTCATTGAAGAAGTTTTTTTCAAAATAAGAAGATATTTTATCTAGAATTTCAAGGACCTTTGGGTAATCTTTAATAACAAAATAAGATTTAGCTAGATAAAAATTTATCAAATTTGAGGAATATTCATCTATTGCATTATTTAAAATATCAAGGTATAATTTAATAGCTTCTTCATAATTTTTGCTGTCGAATGCCCTTTGTGCCTTTAAAAATTTTTCGAGTATATTTTTGTATTTGGAAAGTTCCTTTTTTAATTCTTCTTTTTCGACATAGTCTTCATCTAAAAAGTACACAACTGGCTTATTTAATTTTTGAGCGATAAAATTTAAAGCTTTTAAGGAAGGACTTATTTTACCTTTTTCTATAAGGCTTATATAGCCTTTGGAAAATTCGTCTCCTGATAAATCTCCTTGTTTTAGGAATTGCCTCTTTCTTTCTTCTCTAATTCTTTTGCCCAATTCCACCATATCCATGTACTACCACTCCTTAATGTGTGTACTAAAATATATTATAATTTAATTTAGTAGCTTTTTCAACGGCTAAGTATAAGATAAATTTAATTATATAAAAATCCAAATAAGTGATATAATATTATTTGTACATTTTAGCTTTTGGGGTGGTTACTGTGAATAAACTATTTATAGTAGGCTTAGGGCCGGGTTCGGCAGATTCCATTACACTGGGTACGATAGAGAAAATGAAAAATGCTGATAAGGTTTTTTTGCGGACGGAAAAACATCCGGTAGTTCCATATCTTAAAACGCAGGGGATTATTTTTGACACTTTTGACAAGATGTATGAAAAAAGTACTAGTTTTGAAGAGGTTTATGAAAATATTGCTCGGGAAATAATAGATATAGCAAAAAAATATCGAAAGGTTGTGTATGCTGTTCCAGGACATCCTTATGTAGCGGAGAAATCCGTGGAATACATATTAAACTTTTGTAACGATTGTGCCGATATATCAATAGAGGTTATACCAGCTATTTCTTTTATTGATGCCATTATAGAGGAATTGAAAATTGATCCTATATATGGCCTCAAAATAATTGATGGTTTGTCTTTGGATGTTCAAAAGCCCGATAAAAGATGTGCTAATATTGTTGTGCAGGTGTATGATAGATTTATAGCTTCAGAAGTGAAATTAAAACTGGCAGAAGTATATGGAGATAGTTATCCTGTGACTGTTATAAAAAATGCAGGAATTCCAGGGAAACAAGTAGTAGAGACAATACCCCTTTATATGATTGACAGGCTCGATTGGATTGATTATCTTACTTCTTTATACATACCTCCTGTACAAACACTCTTTCAAGAAAAGTATGACATATATGACCTTTTAGAGATAATGAGAATTTTAAGAAGTGAAAAGGGATGTCCATGGGATAAAGAGCAGACTCATCGAAGCCTTGAAAAATATTTGGTGGAAGAGAGTTATGAGTTAGTTGATGCGATTGAAAAAGAATCTGAGGATAAGATGGCAGAAGAGTTAGGAGATGTACTTTTTCAAGTTGTATTCCATTCACAAATTGCAAAGGAGAGGGGAACATTCAATTTTGGTGATGTAGTAGATGGCATATGCAAAAAGATGATTTGGAGGCATCCTCACGTTTTTGGAAGAGAAGAATTAACAACTTCTAAAGCCGTATTAGAAAAATGGGATGAGTTAAAAAAAGAGGAGAAAGATTTAAATTCTTATACGGAAGTTTTAAAAGAGGTACCAACGTATATGCCTGCTCTTATCAGAAGCTATAAAGTGCAAGAGAAAGCTGCAAAAGTGGGTTTTGATTGGGATAGGGTTGAGGATGCACTTTCTAAAGTTGATGAAGAATTGGAAGAATTAAAGGAGGTGTATAAAGGGAAAGATAAAGAAAAGATTAGTGAGGAAATTGGAGATTTAATTTTTGCAGTGGTAAATGTAGCTAGATTCTTAGATGTAGAACCAGAAAGTGCAACTCACAACACAGTGGAAAAATTTATAAAGCGATTTGAATACATTGAAAAGGCTGCGGCAAAGAATGGGCATAAATTGGATGAAATGACATTAAATGATATGGATAAGCTGTGGAATGAAGCAAAGATGAATAATTTCAATAAAAAAAATGAAAAATAAGCGTAAATTAGCAGGATTTTTCGATTTTGTGAAGAATAAAATAAATAAGAGTAAAACATATTTAAACTAAGGAGGTATTGTTGTGAATAAGGCAGATCTTGTTGCGAAAATTGCAGAAAAAAGTGAGTTAACAAAAAAGGATGCTGAAAAGGCATTAAATGCTTTCATTGAAGCAGTAGAAGAAGCTTTGAAGAATGGTGACAAAGTTCAATTAGTAGGGTTTGGTACATTTGAAGTAAGAGAAAGAGCTGAAAGAAAAGGTAGAAATCCTCAGACAAGAGAAGAAATAACAATTCCTGCTTCAAAAGCTCCTATTTTCAAAGCAGGGAAAGCATTAAAGGATTTAGTAAATTCTTAAAGAAAATCAGGTCTTTATGACCTGATTTTCTTACTTTTGTCTGGAGGTAAGAAGTATGAGGGTCGACAAGTTTTTGAAAGTTTCAAGGCTTATCAAAAGGCGTACGATTGCAAAAGAGGCCTGTGACAAGGGATTAATTTTTATAAATGGCAAGCAAGCAAAAGCTAGTGATGAAGTAAAAGAACATGATATAATAGAGATAAACTTTGGAAATAAAATTGTCAAAGTAGAGGTTTTAGATGTAAAAGAACATGCTTTAAAAGACGAGGCTTACAAAATGTATAAATTGATGGAAGAATGAATGATTTGTGAAAATCCCTCAAATACTATAAACAAAAGTATAGGAGGGATTTTAATTGTATAGGAACAAACTAAAATTAATTGCGGTGTTAGTAGCTTTGTTATTTGCTATGACTGCTTGCAAGCCGCCTACAAAAAAACCAGAACCTATTAGGAAGCCACGGATGGAACTACCTAAAATACCTGCAAAAATAAATGTAGGTAAAAACAAAGAACCTGTTCTTAAAGTTTATGTTGTGCAAACAGGTAAAATTGAAAATATGCCTTTGGAGAAATATGTTGAAGGTACAGTTGCGGGAGAGATAAAAAATTATTGGCCAATTGAGGCTTTAAAAGCCCAGGCGATTTTAGCTAGGACATATGTTTTAAATTTTGTAAGTACTAAAAAGTCAAAATATCCTGGAGCCGACATATCAACAGATTTTGAGGAGGCTCAGGCCTGGAACCCTTCAAATATAAATTCTAAAATAAAAGAAGCCGTAAAAGATACGCGAGGTGTAGTTGCTGTCTATGACGGAAAATTTATAAATGCATGGTTTCACTCTCATGCAGCAGGACAAACTGCTTTGGCTAAGGAAGGCCTTAATTACAAAGAGCCGGAACCTCCTTATATTGTGAGTGTAAAGTCAAATGATAGTCCTAGTGCACCAGCTAATGTAAAGCATTGGACGGTTATTTTTACCAAAAGTGAAGTGATTGATGCATTTAAGAAAATGGGACTGGGTATAAACGATTTTAAAACTGTGAAAATAGGTACAAAAGGGGCTTCAGGAAGAACTGTAAACTTTCTTTTTGACAAAACATCTGTAAATGCTCCCGATTTTAGAATGGCGATTGGAAGTGAAAGGCTAAAGTCCACTATGATAGATGAAGTTTCTTACGATGGAAGTAAATTGGTGATAAAAGGAAGAGGGTTTGGGCATGGCGTAGGAATGTCTCAATGGGGAGCATATCAGATGGCTAAAGAGGGGAAAAAGGCAAAAGATATACTAAACTATTATTTTAAAGGTATAAATATAGTAAAAATTTGGGATTAAAATCCTCCAAAAGGAGGATTTTTTTGTTCTAAAAAAAGTACAAGATTCATAGATAATAATAGTCTATTAAAAAGAAAGGAGGTTTAAAGAGATTTCAAATGGAAGATAAAAGGAACTTTTCAAGGGCGGGGAAACCTCATAATATTACAATTGAAAATAGAGAAAAAATCAGTATTTCTGGGGTAACAAATGTTGTAAGCTTTGACGAAGAAACAGTAATATTGGAGACGGATTTGGGAGTTTTGACAATAAGAGGTCAAGGGCTTCACATTAATAAATTGAACCTTGATGACGGACAAGTGTCGATTGATGGAGAAATAGTAAATTTAAATTACAGTGACAAAAGTGGCCTTATAGGAAAATCAGGGGGATTCATAAGTAGAATGTTTAGATAAGTCGCGTGTTGCGGCTTATTTTGTTTTATATACTCGATTTTAAAAAGTTTAATTGTTATAATAGATTTGGATATTTTGCACAAAGGAAGTAGGGAGGTGTGAAACAAATGAGTGAGGAGAGAAAAAATTGGTTTAGAAACATGACTACAAAAGAAAAACTGGAATATATGTGGGACTATTATAAAGTTCATATTATTGTAAGTATATTAGTAATCTATTTGTTAGTTTCTTTTACAAATAGTATTATTAATAGAAAGGATTACATATTAAATGTTGCTTTAATTGGCAAATATATGGATTCTGATAGACAAAGTGAATTTTCTAAAAAAGTCACTAAAGAATTAATTGGCGATCCTTCTGGGAAAAAACAAGCTTCTATTGATTTTTATATGCTTGTAAAAGACACAAATGGTAATCTTACTCTTGACCCTGCCTCAACTCAAAAATTAATGGCCAGAATGGGGGCTCAAGATATAGACGTCATTGTTCTAGATAAAAATAATTTTGATATATTAGCAAGAGAAGGAGCTTTTTTGCGATTAGATAAGGCAAAAGAGTTAAATTTATCAGGGTTAAATGTAGCAAAAGTAGATGAACCCTCTAGTGAGTTAAAACCAGGTGTTTATGGAATATATGTTGGATGGAATAATAAATATTTAAAAAATCTGGGATATGACTATAATGATAAAATTATTGCAATTATGGCGAATGGCCAACACAAAGATTTGGCTATAAAATTTGTAAAATGGCTTTTGGATGTAAAATAAAGGAGGAGAGATTAATTGAAAAAAGTCTTTTTAGTAGATTTTGACGGTACTGTTACTAAAGTAGATACTGTTGATTTAATGGTGAAAAAGTTTGCAAAAGATGGATGGCAGTATTATGAAGAACTATGGGAAAAAGGGGAAATGTCTACTGAGGAATGCGCAATTGAAACATTAAAACTTATGGAAGTAGATGAGAAAAAACTTTTAGATTTGCTTTACACAGTTGAAATAGATGATTATTTTATAGAATTTTTAAATTTTTGCAGAGAAAAAAATTATGAAGTTATAATAGTGAGCGATGGATATGACTTTAATATAAAAGCTATTATGGAAAGATTCGGGTTTAATACAAAATTTTATAGTAACAAACTTTGGTTTGAAGATGGGAAAATAAAAGTGGATTTTCCACATAAAAGCAAGGATTGTGATAAATGTGGTATGTGTAAACTGGAAGTATTGAATAGATACAAAATTAGGGGATATTATGTAGTTTATATAGGCGATGGATATTCAGACCTTTGTGTCTCTCAACATGCGGATAAAGTCTTTGCAAAGGGAGTTTTGGAAAAATACTGTAAGGAAAATGGGATTCCATGTACTTCTTTTAGAAATTTTGGCGATATTATAGAAAAGTTAAAGCGATAAACTTCAGTGGGTGTTTATCGCTTTAACAAGGGGAGGTAATACTTGTTTTTTTCTAGAGATGACATAAGGCAAGTAAAAGCTGTTGTTTTTTATTTCAACGTTAAAAGCCCTTTGTAACAGCTCTTTGTTGTTTCCTACAAAAAGTATTTCAGATCCCTCATTTATTATATCTGTCAACATAAGCAATAAGATGTCGTAGTCTTTGTCTTTTTTCACTTTTTCCATAAAGCTTATAAGCTGCTGTTTTAATTCTCCTGCATCTGTAAGAGTGTTAACCTGCCCTATGCCGATTTTATAATTATTTATTGTAAATTCTTTGAAATCTGTATAAAATATTTCTTCAACAGTTTTTCCTTCTAAAGAGGTACCTGCTTTGAACATTTCAGTTCCAAACTCATTTATGTCTATGTTGGCAATTTCTGCAAGTTTCTTAGCTGCTCTTACGTCTTCTGGTGTGCAAGTAGGAGATTTAAATACAAGAGTATCTGATAAAATAGCGGCGCACATTATTCCCGCTATTTTTGGTTCCGGAATTAGCCCTTTTTCTTCAAAAAGTCGATTTATAATTGTAGCAGTAGAGCCTACAGGATGGTTTCTAAATAGTATTGGCTGCTCTGTTTCTATTGTCCCAATTCGGTGATGATCAATTATTTCTAATATTCTTGCTTGTCCTATTCCTTCAACTGCTTGCGAAAATTCATTGTGGTCAACCATTATGACATTTTTTCTTTCATAGTCTAAAATATGTCGTCTTGCAAGGAGCCCCATGACTTTTCCTTCTTCATCGACAACTGGAAAGTTTCGGTATCTATATTTTAACATTACTTCTTTTACATCATCAATATAATCGCTAACTCTAAATGTTACTAGATCTTCCTTTTTTATTACATATGATAATGGTATACTTTGGTTTAATAATTTAACAGTGTCAAACGTATCTGGTACAACTTTTATAATTGTTACTTTATATTGTTTAGCTAGTTCAAGAATTTTTTCTGAGACTCCGTTGTTGCCAGTAATTATGAGAGCTTTTATTCCTTGTAGAATCGCAACTTGTTGTATATCGTCTCTGTCTCCAATGATTAAGATATCCCCTTTTTTTATTCTTTTTAACACATTTTCTTTAGACATTGCAGCTACTAAAATGTCGCCTTCAAGATAATCTACATATCTTAAAACTTCTTCTCCTTTCAAAGTAGCTAATATGTTGTCAATAGGGATTTTATACTTAGATAATTCATGAGAAGAAGAAAGATATGCCTTTGCCAAATCTCCTACTGTGGCAATTCCTATTAATTTATTCTCCTCATCTACTACTGCTATTGTTCTAATGTTTTTTTCCATCATAGTGTTCCATGCTTCAAACATGGAGGTGTTTTCTTTAAAAACGAGAGGTTTATCAAATTTAATGTCTTGTACTTGGGTATATACATTTTCAATAAAAATAGGCTCTTCTACTCCAAAATAGTCTAGTACAAATTTTGTCTCTCGGTTTATAGGACCTAATCTAACAGGTATAGCATTTATACCTTCAGAGATGCGCTTTAGATAGGCATAAGCAATAGCTGAGCAAATAGAATCGGTATCTGGATTTTTATGCCCGGAAACATATACTGTTGTCATGATGCATCGCCCCTATTTTAGTTTCATTCTTGTTGCAGTGGATAAATATAATATAACAAGAAAAGGAGGGTATGTAAATGGTAATAACCATACAAAGTCAAATTTATGCATTTTTAGTAACAGTATATGGTGGTTTTGTGCTGGGTTTTATATACGATATTTTTAAAGTAACAAGACGAGTTTTTAGGCTTAAAAAAACTTTTTCTAATATTGCCGATATTATATTTTGGCTTTTTGGGACAATTACTATGCTTTATTTTATGTATATAAGCAATTATGTTGAAATCAGGTTTTATAGTTTTTTGGGATTTGCAATTGGAATCATTCTTTATTATGTGTTGCTAAGTCATTTTATCATCCAAGCTTTAATTGGAGTTTGTGAATTTGCAATAAAATTTTTAAAAAAGATGGCAGAAATTATTATATATCCTGCTAGAATAATAGTAGTCAATTTTATTATTGTTCCTTATAAGTTCACAAAAAAAATTTTAACTTTGCCTGTTGCTTTTCTAAAAAATAATTTAACCCATTTTAAGATTTTTAAAAGGAAAAAATAAAGGATTTTTTAAAGAAATGTCGAATAAAAATAATAGATTATATGCCTTGTGAAAGCAGGTGTTATGAGTGAAAAAACTAAAGAAGATATTGTTTTTTGCCTTTATTGCATATATTGGATTTACTTTTTTTCAGCAGCAAGTTGCATTAGAGAAACTTGATAAGAGGTATAGGGATTTAAAAAATAAAGAAGCTGCAGTAATGAAAGAAAATAAGTATTTAAATGAATTACTCCACCAGATAAATAGTGAAAGTTTTATTGAAAATGAGGCAAGACAAAAGTTGGGGTTGGTTAAAAAAGGAGAAATAATTTATGTAGATGTTTCAAAAACTAAGTCTCAAGAGACAAAAAAGTGATTTCAGG
Organism: Thermoanaerobacter sp. YS13; assembly: GCF_000806225.2. Lineage (NCBI taxonomy): Bacteria > Bacillati > Bacillota > Clostridia > Thermoanaerobacterales > Thermoanaerobacteraceae > Thermoanaerobacter > Thermoanaerobacter sp. YS13. The sequence goes on from NZ_JOOI01000002.1 coordinate 766,341, forward strand.
AAATTCATCTTGAAATATTTTGTATCTTAATATATAATAAACTCATTAATAAAATTTTTAGAGGGAGGATCTTTATTTATATGCCATTTGAGGTTGGAGATGTTGTTGAGGGCACCGTGTTAAACATCACAGACTTTGGAGCATTTATTCAGTTACCAGAGGGGAAAACTGGGTTGGTGCACATTTCGGAAGTTGCTAATACCTATGTAAAAGATATTAGGGAGCATTTGAAGGAGCATGATAAAGTAAAAGTAAAAATATTGTCCATGGATGCTAATGGAAGAATAAGTTTGTCAATCAAAAAGGCTTTGCCCAAGAATAATAAAGAAAGGGAACCAAAGGATTTTGTATGGCAGAGCAATAGGAATTATAATACTAATAGTTCCTTTGAAGAGAAATTGCTTAAGTTTTTAAAAGATTCAGACGAAAGGCAGCAACAGCTGCGAAAGAATTTTGATTCCAAGAGAAGAAATACAGGCTACAGAAGAAGCAATGGATATTAACTTCGGGTTATGCCCGAAGATTTTTCATAAAGGGTTTTTACCTGTGATAGTTGGGGGTTATTATGAGAATTTGTGCAATTGATATAGGGACAAATTCAATACGCCAACTTATATGTGACATAAATAATGGAAATATAAACAAGATACAAAAAGACGTTGAAATAACTCGATTGGGGGAAGGAATTTCCAAAACGGGTAAGTTAAATAATAATGCGATACAGAGAAGCATTGAAGTGATTGAACGCTTTGTGAAATTGGCCCAAGAAAAAGGTGCAGAAGTTATATATGCTTTTGCAACATCTGCGATGAGGGATGCTAAAAATAAAGATGCTTTTTTTGAGCAAGTAAAAAAACTAGGCTTAGAGGTAGAAATTATAGATGGAGAAACAGAGAGCTTGTTTGGATATATAGGAGCAATGATGGGGGTCAATAAAGAAAATGCACTTGTATTAGATATAGGAGGAGGAAGCACTGAATTAGCGTATGAGGGTAGAGAATTTGTAAAAGAAAGCTTCGATATTGGTGCTGTAAGGCTTACCGAAAAATTTATTAAAAATGACCCTCCTACAGCTGAGGAATATGATGAAATCAGGTTGCATATAATAGATACAATGGTAAATTCCATTAATAAGTACAAAGAAGTTGATAATATCATCGGCATAGGAGGAACAATAACAACTCTTGCTGCTGTTTCTCAACAATTGGAAATTTATTCTCAAGAAAAAGTTCATGGCTATCAGTTAAAAAAAGAAGAAATTAAGAGGATTTTAGATAAATTTATGTCTATTACATTGGAAGAGCGGAAAAAAATTTTTGGATTGCAGCCACAAAGGGCTGATATAATAATTGCGGGAACTGCTATATTACTTACTATATTAGAAATGCTGAGTTTTAAAGAAATAACCGTTAGTGAATGGGATAATTTAGAAGGAGCAGTCCTTTATAAATTTGGGAAATTTAAGTTATAAAATGGAATTTTCATTTGAAGTTGCAAAAGTGGATAAAAAAACTATTGACTTAGAGATATAGATATAATATAATAAATACTGTCTCAAGGAGATGAAGCCGGAGTGGCGGAACTGGCAGACGCACAGGACTTAAAATCCTGCGGGCCCTAAAAGCCCGTACCGGTTCGAGTCCGGTCTCCGGCACCAATGGCGCGGGGTGGAGCAGTCCGGTAGCTCGTCGGGCTCATAACCCGGAGGTCGTAGGTTCAAATCCTACCCCCGCAACCAAAAATATGGCGGCGTAGCTCAGTTGGCCAGAGCATGCGGTTCATACCCGCAGTGTCGGTGGTTCAAATCCACTCGCCGCTACCATCCACGCGCAAACTGTATCGTCTACTGAAAGCCTAAAATGGGCTTCAATTCTATCACGGTAGACGATTATTTTATTGATATATGTTGGTAAAATCTGCTTAATTTTGTGAGGGTCACCCGCTTCCAACACTTCTTTGTCTTTTAAAAGATACTGTCTTATTTTTTCTTCTGTTATAAAGGAAGTATCGGGTAGGTTGTTCATTTCTTTTATTCGCAAGGGTCTATTTGCCTTAATCCGTATATGATAAAACTTAAATTATTCATTATCCTTTTGGTGTAAAAATATATATGCTGTCTTGAAAATAGTATGGTAGAGAAGTTTCTTTTTAATCCACTTATGAAAGAAGTGAGAGTTTTTCCTCTTGTAAGTGTCTCTTTTAAAGACTTTACAATCATATTGAAAGAATACTGAAAATGAGGAATACAGAAATCAGGAAGGTAGGAAAGAGTCCTTTTGCACACAGGGCATATGTATCTTCTTATAGCTATTTTTATACAATTGGATCCATCTAAATAGTAACGGTAATAAAACCCGTGCTTTTTTAGTTTTACTCTACACTTGCAATCGGGATAAGGACATCTATCTGGTGGGGCAGGAAAATTGTAATCTTTACCTTTATGTAAATATCCTTCAATGTTATCAACATGGAAAATTATTTGCATAAGTAACCTCTCCAATTGAAATTAATGCTAAAGGAATCTGAAAAATTTTTTTAAATTCCTTTAATAATCTGAAAAATTTTATCGGTTTTGGGCTAAATTAATTTGAGAAATGACATATTGCCTTGCTACCTAGCTTCTCCGTCAGTTCCTTTATCCTTCTTACAAGCTCTGTAATATTCATTCCTTTGTTTAATTAATCGTCAAAAATGTCTACCACTTCTCTAGTGAAATTTAGAGCATTTTGTAGTATAATATCCTCAAAGATATTTTTTTTCACAAGAGACACCCCTTTCTGTGTTGTTTTGTTTTCCATAATCTATTTTATCACAGGGGTTGTCTCTTGTTTTTTTTTCACTCAAAAAATCCTACGATAATTTTACACTATGGTAATTATTTTGTTATTGACATATGCATATACACATGTATATACTCTAATTATAGAGATTTAAATAAATTTTAACATGGTATAAAAACAAATTTTTAACTTGAAAATTTTTTATCAGGGTGAAAATGGTTTTTGAGTATTTAATTTGAGTGTTTATTATTAAATTTTTAATGTGGATTACAACCAGATTATACGAAGGAGGCGATTTAACTGGATATCACAAAAGAAATTCAAAAACTGAAGGAAGAAAAAAATGCTATAGTTGTCGCACATAATTATCAAAATAAAGACATTCAAGAGATTGCAGATTTTGTAGGAGATTCATTTTATCTTAGTAAGATATGTGCACAGAGGCAAGAGAAAATGATTATATTTTGTGGAGTTTATTTTATGGCGGAAACCACAAAAATATTATCACCACATAAAAAGATTCTGTTACCCGAGATTAATGCAGGATGTTCCCTAGCTAATATGATCACTGCTGATGATGTGGACAGATTAAAAGAAGAATATCCTGATTATTCAATAGTATGTTATATTAATTCTCCTGCTTCTGTTAAAGCAAAATCGGATGTTATATGCACTTCCTCAAATGCCATTAAGATAGTTAGAAATATTCCGAATAACAAGATAATTTTTTTGCCAGACAGGAATTTGGGGTTATTTGTAAAGAGAAATGTTCCTGAGAAGGATATAGTTTTGTGGGATGGCTTTTGCTTTACACATTCTAAAATTAAAAAGGATGATGCTTTAAAGGCAAAGTCTGATCATCCAGATGCCCTACTTTTGGTTCATCCTGAATGTAGAGAAGAGGTTATTGAACTTGCTGACTTTGTTGGCAGTACTAAACAAATAATTGATTTTGTGATATCATCTCCCGCAAAAGAATTTATCATAGGTACAGAAATAGGCATTTTGCACAGTTTGAAAAATTTGAATCCTGAAAAGAGATTCTATATCCTTTCTCAGAGAATGATTTGTCCTGAAATGAAAAAGACAATATTAACTTCTGTGAGAGAGGCTTTATTACATGAAAAATATGAAATAAATGTGGATGAGAATGTTTTAGAAGGCGCTCAAAGAGCGTTAATAAAGATGCTTAAAATTGGTTAAACTTATGGAGATGATGAACTTGATATATAAAAGGTATCTTCAAAATTTTGATACAAAAAAAGATGATGTGGTTATTTTTGATGTTGTGATTATAGGAACTGGTATAGCGGGGATGTATACTGCCCTCAATATTGATAAAAGGATAAAAGTTGCCATAATTACTAAAAAAACAATTCAGAATAGCAATACTGCTATTGCTCAGGGAGGTATTGCGGTACCTATTGGCAATGATGATAGTCCAGATATTCATTATATGGATACTATCAAAGCGGGTTCAGGATTATGTAATTCTAAAATGGCAAAAATACTGGTAAGTGAAGCCTTAATTAATATAGAGATGTTAATTAAGATGGGAGTTCCTTTCGATTTAGATGATGAAAACAAGATTGTTTTAGGGCAGGAAGGAGCTCATACTAAAAAAAGGATACTTCATGCTGGTGGTGATGCAACGGGAAGAATTATCTCAGAACATTTGGGTGCGAAATTGAAATTAGCTGAGAATATTACAATTTTTGAAAATACATTTTTAGTAGATATAATAACAATTGGTCATGCTGCCGTAGGCGTTTTACTCAAACAAAAAGGGAAAAAATTTATTTTGTTTTCAAAATATATAGTGCTGGCATCCGGTGGATATGGGTATATATATAAATACACTACAAATCCTGAAGTAACTACCGGGGATGGCTGTGCTGCAGCTATAAGATGTGGTGCAAAAGTTGTTGATATGGAGTTTGTGCAGTTCCATCCAACTGTTTTATTTCATCCAATGAACAACAGCTTTTTAATCTCAGAGGCAGTAAGAGGAGAAGGTGGAATACTATATAATTCTAAAGGCGAAAGATTTATGTCAAACTATCATCATTTAGCTGAACTGGCTCCACGAGATATTGTTGCAAGATCTATTTTTTTTGAAATGCAAAAAACGAATTCTAAAAATGTTTTTTTAGATGTTACTCATCTTGATAAGGAGTTTATAAAAAGAAGGTTTCCCAATATATACAGTAAGTGTATCAAAATAGGATTGGATATAACTAAAGAAAGAATACCAGTGGCTCCTGCCCAGCATTATAGTATGGGTGGTGTGTTATCAGACGAAAATGGAAAGACCACAGTTGAAAACCTGTTTGTATGCGGTGAAGCTGCGGGAACAATGGTCCATGGGGCAAATAGACTGGCATCTAACTCGCTTTTAGAGGGTTTGGTCTTTGGTCGAAGAATTGCACAGTTTATTAATAATCATCAATTAGGAAGCTTAAAAATTATTTCTATTGGTTATAAAGAAGAACGTGGTAATGACAACTTGAATATAATTTCCGAAGCTGAGCTATTAAGAGAAAAGATGAGTTTTCAAGCAGGAATAATTAGGATAAATGGTGATTTGAGAAATCTTCTTGATTTTATAATAAATAGGATAGACTATTTAAAAAATAAAAAACTTCAAAATCTAAAAGAAATAGAATTTTATAATATGCTCACCGTAGGGTATACAATTGTTCAAGCAGCTTTGATGAGAGAAGAAAGTAGAGGTTCTCATTATAGATATGATTTTCCACAACAGGATGATATTAATTGGAAAAAGCACCTCATATTTTCTTTAAATGGTTGGGAGGTAATTGATAAAAATGCTTAATTTTATTGCCATTGATAGATTGATAAAAGAGGCACTTTTAGAGGACATGCCATATGGAGATATAACAACCGATTTATTAATACCTGATACGAATGTTTCAGATGCCATCTTAAAGGCCAAAGAAGATGGAATTTTATGTGGAATAGACATAGGAATGAGAGTATTTTTTCTGCTGGATGAGAATATAAGATTTGAAAAGTTGAAAAAAGATGGAGATAGGATAAAAAAGGGAGAGATTATTGCCAGGATTCAAGGAAATTCTAGGGCAATTCTAAAGGGAGAGAGGTTGGCTTTAAATCTTATTCAAAGGATGAGTGGAATTGCTACAGTGACAAGTAAATATGCAGAGAAAATAAAGAATTACAAAGCAGTTGTGACAGAAACAAGAAAAACAATGCCACTTTTACGAATGCTTGATAAGTATGCGGTATTTATAGGTGGTGGTAAGAATCATAGATATTCTTTATCTGATGCAATATTGATAAAGGATAATCATCTAAAAGTTGTTGGGAGTATAAAAGAGGCTATTGCAAGCGTAAAAAAGAGCATTCCCCATACTATGAAAGTTGAGGTTGAGGTAAGAAACATGAATGAGTTTAAAGAAGCGTTAGGGGCAGGAGCAGATATAATCATGCTTGATCATTTTACTATTGATCAAATGAAAAAGGCTGTCATATTAGCTGAAGGCAGAACTTTGATTGAAGCTTCCGGAAATATTACCTTTGAAAATATTGAGGATATTGCAAAAACAGGTGTGGATATAATTTCTATTGGAGCAATTACTCATTCGGCTAAAAGTCTTGATATAAACCTTGATTTTGTGAGTTAGGTTCATAATCGTTTTTTCTTTAATTTACAGTAAAAAAGCCCCGAAAGATGACACATAAATATGAAGGAAAAAATAGAGGTAGGTTACATTTACCCTACCTCTATTTTTTAAATAGGGGGAGAGGGAAATTTAGTTATTTTTATATATTAATTTTGCCAATTTACAATTACAGTAGCTGTACCAGAAGTGGGTGTAGTATATACGTGGTTGTATCCACCTTCCCACGTTACAGTACTACCATTTTTCTTTATAAACTTAAACTCTATAGTAGTACCAGCAGGCACACTTACATCGTAATACCACGTAGGATATTGATACACAACCTGGTTAAACATTGGTCCTATTGCCTTCGATGTATCCCAGCTGCCAAGTTCAGCTACATTGCCTGTAAGATATACATTTTCTCCCCACACGGTTGAAGCATTATTTACTACAAATCTAACACATACCTGATTTCCTGTTAAAACATTGATATTGTTATAGCTATTGCTTGTAACTCCTGATGCTGTTTTTAGTGTAACGTTATATTTGCCAGGAGTTAAAGCAGGAACTTTTACCTTTACTTCAGTATCCTCCCATGACACAATAGTTGCAGGAGTTGTCCCAAATAATACTTGACCTGCTGTTGTGCCAAATCCTCTTCCATCTATGGTTATAGTCTGCCCTGCCTTTGTCATTGTCGGTCCTACATGTCCTATCAATGGAGGATTAGTTGTACTGACATACTGCCATACTGCAACTTCACCAGGTGCAAGGGTAAACGGTGTTACAGAACCATCGCTTGCAACTGAAATATTGTTTCCATTTAACAATCCTCCAAGCACATCAGAATATGTCCCCGCAGGTAGCGCAGTATACAAACCAGTAATGTAATAGCTCGTTGAAAGATTACGATTAATAGCAACAAGAGCAACGTTATTACCAAATTGTCTTTCATAAATGTAAACATCATTATTTATCCATCGCTGTTTTTGTGTACCGTAAGCAATTGCAGGATTAGATTTACGCAGTGGAGCAAGTTTTTTTATCACATTATATGCCGTCGTTGTGGTGTCAAATGACGTCATCATAGCTCTATTATAAGGGTCTCCATTACCTGTCATATATTGCTCTGTACCGTAATATATAGCAGGTACACCGCGAGAAGTTAAAGTAAATGCTAACGCTTGCTCAACAGGCCGTGTACTGCCTCCTGTATAAAATCTGTCCATGTCATGATTATCTATAAATGTAACCATATCATTTATGAAATTATAATCTGCTGCAGTAGACTGAAGCATCGAATCAAGTCCATACATAGTGTCTGTATTGTCTCTGAATACTTGACGAACTTTTTGAGCAAATCTAAAATCAAGAAGGCTCATACCACTTTCATTTGCAAAATACGTATTATTAGGATCTACTTCATTGGTTCCAAGGTACCACTCGCCAAATGTAAAAACTGGTCTATAACTTAAAATAGAATCCATAAAGTTCTTTTGCCATCCAAATGCCATGTGTTTGACTGCATCCATGCGTATACCATCAATCCCCATGTCTAACCATAGTTTAATTGCCGCTTTTAAATATGAATCAATAGTGTTATTCTGCTGATCTAAATCTGCTAAGTCAAATAAATTACGGTAAATTCCATCTTCATATGATGAAAAATTAGTTCCTCCATAATGATGGAAATATCCATTTGTATCATTGGTATAACCACCAAGTAGTACTCCATTGTCATATAATCTGCCATTTTCCCCGTAGGTAGGGTCTGTCTCTGAAGCAGGAGATGTATGATTTGGTGCAAAGTCTATTATAACTTTTATATTGTGAGCATGAGCTGTTGCTATGAGATTTTGAAAATCTGTAAAGCTTCCAAAAAAGGGATTTGTCTTTTTGAAGTCTCGTGCCCAGTAACCATGATAGGATGTGCTTCCACCAAAAGTGGAATCTGGCAAAACTGCGTAAATGTTTTCTACAGGTTGCGAAATCCATATAGCTGTAATTCCCATACCAGTAAGATAACCATCATTAATTTTGTTTATAATACCCTGCCAATCGCCACCAAAATATTTCTTTAAACTAGTATGGGTAGGGTCATATAAGTCGCCTGTTGGATTATTATTGGGATTCCCATCTAAAAAACGGTCTGTGACTATCTGGTAGATTACATCTGTCGAATAATTGACAACATTAGAAACTGAAGTATCCGGTGCTGCCGGTACGGATGGAATTGAGCTGAAAAGAAGAGCAATGGTTATTAACAGAATCGACAGAAGTTTAAGCGTTTTCTTCATAAACAAACCTCCTTTTTAAATTTAGTACAAGCGCTTGCACTATAAGGATAGTATAAATTTCTCTTTTTGTTTTTTCAAGTGCTGTTAAGCTATTTTTTTGACTTTTAAACGTAATTTTTCGCTTTGTTTTAAAATAATTTAAAATAATTTGCGATTTTTTATTAAATTTCAAGATAATTTAAAAATATGATATTAATGTAATATTTTAGGAAATTTTATATAATTAAAGCAAATCTGTTTTTACTTTAGTATGATATTTTAAGACTCTGCCATAATAAGCGTTTTGTGTGACATATAATTTTTTGTTTTGTTAGCATTTCAAATTGTATATTACAGAAGTTTTCTTTTCCTTTTTATTAATTTCTTTTTGAAGCCTTATATAAACCTAAAATTTTATCTACTTAACTTACTTTTGGTATTTGCTGTCCTTTTTTCTGGCTTTTAGGAGGGATGGGGGGAGGAGACGTAAAGTTTTAACTGCTCTTTCTTTTTACGCTGGTTTTAGGATGTGGGATATTCTTTTATTTTCATCTGTGGTTTTTCTCTTCTACTCCCTCGTTCTCCTAAAGTTTTAAAACAAAACCTCCTTTTATTCCTGCTTTTTTTATTGGAGCATTGGTGGGTTTATTTATGAGTTTTTGAAAAAGCAGATACCGTCACCATTAGGGTGAAAGGTTCAATATACGATAACTCAAAATCACAAATTATTAGACCAAAATTAAGCCCCGTATAGAGTAGTTGTTCTATACAGGGCACATTTTTTATTCCATTCATATTCTAATTTTCAATGAAATGAATAAGTTATCGTCTCCCAAATAAATACATAAATGCATAAGCAGGAATTTTTATTATTGGTACCTTTGTAGAAATCTTAACCTTTCCATAATCTTCTGGTCTTTTTGTTACTAATACTGCTGAAACGATATTTTTTTCTTTTTGACTTATCTCAACAATGGCATCATTCTCGGAAAGTGTTGTATCTTCTCTGAATTTCACTTCGATTAAAGATTTACTATGTGGGAATTCAACCACTACGTCAATCTCTTTTTGATTGTCACTAGCTTTTCTAAAATAACCTATTCTGGCATATGTTTGCGAGTAAAAATTATAGATATGTTTAAAAACTGCTGTTTCAACTGTTATTCCAAGTTCTTTACTGTCTAAGAGTATATTGTCTATCATCAAAACTGCATTTCTCAGGGCAGGATCAGAGACGTAAATTTTTGGTTTTGATTTTAGAACTTTTTTCCCTCCTAATTCTATGGGTAAACTTTTATAAATCAAATTTGCATTTTCAAGAAGATGAATATAGTTTTCTACTGTTACTGTTGAAACATCTCCAATTTCTTTACTTATCGTTGAAATACTTATAACATTTGCAGAATTGAAGCATAAGTACAAAAAAACCTTCTCTAATACTGCTAAATTTCTCACATTAAACAAGGAAGGTATATCTCTTTTAATAACTTTATCAACCACATCTTCTCTTAACATTCTTTGCACCAAAAATTGGTCTTCTGAGAATACAAATTCGGGGAATCCTCCTATTGTTAAATACTTATTAAAGTACTTTTGCAATGGCATAAGTAAAAACATAAGCTCACTTAATTGAGACTCATTTAAATTTGAAATTTCGTTTAAATCTAAATCGGGTAAGTTATTTGGTTTTTCTGAGACTCCAAGTATTTCACAAAATTCATAAAAAGAAAGAGTAGGTACAGAAATCACAGTCCAGCGGCCAACACCACTTTCTTTTGTACCTTCAATAAGTGCGGGAGAAGCTGAACCTGTGGCAATAATTCTCCATTTTGGTTTGGTGTCATAATAGACTTTTAACCATCTGTCCCAATCACTTGCATATTGAATTTCATCTAGAAATATATAAGCCTCTTTTTCTTCATTTACAGTGGTTTCATAAAGATTAATAATTTGGTCAAAAGAACTTAATTTAAATAAAGGATGATCAAAAGATACATACAATATCTTTTTTGGATGCACTTGATTTTTTAAAAGAGTTTCTATCATTTGATATAAAATTGTGGTTTTACCTACACGACGTGCACCTGAAAGTATAACATATCTTCTAATAGTTGGATGCATTAGTAATTCAAATGCCTGATGATAGACTACTCTCTTTACGGGTTTGGATAGATCCTGAGGAAAATATCCTTCTCTCCACCATGGGTTATAAGAGTACAAAATCCTTAATATATTTTCTGAGCTTGTAATAGACATTTTTATCACCTCCCTATAATATTATAACACATACTTTATATTTTTATACAATAAATATTAAGTATACTTTATATTTTATAGACAATTTTTTAAACCGCATTTTAAATTTAATGATATTAGTTGAAAAGACGTGCTTTTCTGTTTGCCCCCGCGTCATAGATTATACGCCTGCTCGTCTTATGGTCAAGGGGCAAGCCCTAACGGCTTGGTGAGCATATCCTTCCTCGCTGCGCTCGGTCCGGTATTCCTCCCCGACCCCTTGACCTTCGGCTCGCAGGCCGTTTTGTTTTAACTACCGGGGGCAAACAAAAGTTAAAATGAAAAAATCTGTGAAGGAGGTGCTGTCAGTGAGTGTAAGTACAGCTTCTTGAACGTATTAGGAGGATTTGACGATAACAGAATTTTATAAAAAATACTATCAAATGATTGCGAAATTGTTTGGAATGTGATAAAATACTAAGTGAAAGGAGTATATGCTATGACTCAAATTGAGGAAATTAATAAATTCCTCAACAACGCTAAAGAGTTAATGAAATCAGGTGCTTTTGATTTTGTACCTCGGAAGAAAAATATGGATTCAATTAAAGAAGCTGGTCTGACAATTAAGCATGTTAAAGAGATTATTATGGTTCTAACTTGCAAGAATTATTACAGAGGTCCCAATAAAGATTTAGGAAGCAACAGAGAAGGTTTTATATGGGAATTTGGGTATGATATTGAAGGAACAGACTTTTACATAAAGCTCAAAATTGAAAGAAGAGGAGAAAAAGAATGCTTAGTATGTCTTTCTTTCCACAAAGCAGAACAACCGTTAGTTTATCTTTACAAGTGAGGAGGTGGAAAATGTGAAGAAATTCTGTCCTGTCTGCGGTAAAGAGCAGCAAACAGAGGTGATTGAAAAAGAAGAAATATCAAATGTTAGAGGAGACGAAATAAAGGTTTTGGCGAGGATAAGGGTGTGCAGTGTTTGTGGTGAGGAGCTGTTTGATGAGGAATTAGAAGAAGAAAATATACAAAGGGTCTATGATATATATCGAAAAAAGCACGGCATACTCTCACCTGAAGAAATAAAAGGTATTAGAGAAAGTTATGGGTTAAGTCAGAGAGCCTTTGCCAAGCTTTTAGGTATAGGTGAAGCTTCTATTGCGAGGTATGAAACTGGAGCTTTACCTGAAAAATCTTTGAGCAACATGATAATGCTTTTGAAGGATCCAAAAAATATGAAGAAACTTCTTGAGAAAAATGAAGATGCTTTAAGCCAGAGAGAAAAAGCAAGACTTCTGCGGAGATTAGAAGAAATGAGCGAAAGAATAAAAACAATAACGATTTCGGAAGAGCTTTATAAATCATTAGAAGAAAAGGCTAAAATAGAAGGGAAAAATGCTGATAAATTTGTTGAAGATGTATTAAAAAGAATTGTTATATAGAACAAAAATATATGGATATTTTGTAACAAATGTGTTACAATAATAATACAGTAATTGTATAAACACGACAAAAGGAGGGGAAAAGAATGTCGGTATATAAGGCAATTGGAGAAAAATTGAAAGAAGTACGGGAAAAGAATGGTTATACTCAAGCTGAAGTGGAAAAGGCTACAGGGATTAAAAGGGAGCTGCTTTCATATTATGAGAACGGTAGAAGAGAAATAGATATTGCTACACTTGAGAAGCTTGCATCCTTTTACGGGTATTCCATAGAGTATTTTATAAAAAATACTGAAGAGCCGGAGGTCACTCTAGCTTTCAGAACTGATGGATTAACGGAAGAGGATATAGAAATTATAGGATGGGCTAAAAACTTTGTAAATAATCTGTATCAGATGGAAAAACTGCTGGAAAAGAGGGATAATCGTGTTAACGCCTGAGATTGAAGGGAAAAGGGATGCTCGTAAAATTAGAGGGGAAATGGGACTTGGAGATGGGCCTATTGATGTGTTTAAGATTTTTAAAGAAAAAAATATTTCATATGCTAAAAAGCCTTTAAAGAGCAATATTTCAGGAATGTTTTTAAGGAAGGGAAATGTCAATTTTGTGTTGATAAATTCATCAAAAACAAAAGGACATCAAAATTTTACTGCTGCTCATGAGTTATACCACATTTTATTTGAAGAAGGTCAGACAGGAAGTGTGTGTGTAGCCGGCATTTTTGAGCAGAAGTCGCAGAGCGAAAGAAAAGCAGATTATTTTGCTGCAAATTTTTTGGTGCCTGCTGAAACGCTGGAGTTGGAGTTGTTTAAAAGAATGGGTTCATCCAAGAGAAAACCGGATTTTCCTGACCTGCTCTATTTGGAGGCTTTGTTTGGAGTCAGCCACTCTGTAATGCTCATTAGGCTGCAGCAATTTGGGGTTTTAGATGAGGAGGATATATTACGTTTTAAAAAGGGAATTATCAATGAGGCAGTAAAGTATGGATATGATACTTCTCTTTATTTACCTACCAAAGAAGATTTAATTGTTTCAGATTATGTGGAAAAGGCAAGAATACTTTTGGAGGATGGCATTATTTCTGAAGGGAAGTACGAGGAACTTTTAATTGAAGCAGGGTTTGAGGATGTATTGTTTGGGGAAGAGGTGCAGGAGTATGAAGACTGTTAAATATCCTGTAGTGTTCGATACTGACTGCATCTCTTCCTTTTCTTGGGTCAATAGAATGGACATTCTCTTTTCTGTTTTTGATGGAGAGTTAATAATTCCGACTCAGGTCTATGAAGAGCTTTCTAGAATGAAGTCTTTTAAGAACAGCGACTTCGTATTTTTCAATATAGAGAGAGAAATTCAAAAGAATAAGATCAGCATAGCGACTTTTAATATTGACAGTGGTGAAGCAAGTTTGTACTTAGCATTTATAGAAGGTAAGATTACTGGTAAAGTAATGGGTAAAGGAGAAGCTTCCGCTATTTCTATAGCCCAAGTTATAGAAGGTACTGTAGCAAGCAATAATTTTTCGGATATTGCTGCTTACTGTAGCAGAGCTGGCATATTTTACACGTGTACAGATGAAATTTTGTATATGTCTTACGTTAAAGGTTACATAAGTGCTGAGGAAGCTGAAAATGTTAGAACTAAGATGAAGAAAAAAAGAAGAAAGTTAAGTCAAGGGTCTTTTATGGATGTAATAAAAAAATATAGTCAACACTTCTAAAAATTACTTACCGCCCTCCGGTACAAAAGATTTTATAAATGCGTCGGGCTTATGGTCAAGGTGCCTTCGAACATAAACGGCCTCCTCCCCGCAGGCGGGTCCCCTCCATTTATCCTTCGACTCCATCTTGACTTGCCCTCCGCATTCCTATCCGTTTTAACTGACCGGAGGGCGGTAACAGGTTTTGAAAAATTTAACTGGAGGTGAGCTTTTATGAGGAAGATAATAGCTTTAGTGATAATTACAGCACTTATTGTAGCAGGGTATCAGGTTTATAAAGACGACAGTAAAAGAATGGCTCTGGAGGAAAAGGTAAAAGGAATGTTATATAGTATTGGCGATTCGGGTACTTTTATAATACAAAAAGGACCTAGTTCTTATCAATACGAGAGAAAAGATTTAGTTCCTTTGATAGCAAATTTTAAGAATAGGTATTTTAAAGATGGCGTACAATTTGTGTTACTAGATAAAAGCTATTTAAAGTTAGATTTTGAAAATATGAAAGTATACGATTATAAAGAGACTACACCCTATGGTAAACCCGGAGATTTAAAAATATACACTAATCCTAAGATACAATTGTTGAAATCCAATGTAATTCCAAAAGAAGCAGAAAAATATATTTTAAAAGTTTGTACTTACTATTTGATAGATGTAAAACTGGTTAACAATGAACTTGTAATTCCTCGAGAAGAAATGGAAAAGTATCTTATAATAGAAGGAAAGTTAAACTATCCTCTTGTAAATACAATACTTTTTAATGCGCTACTTCTTGATGAAAGTTTAAAATATTCTTCATTTAATAGTAATGTAATAAAATTTCTCTATGCAGACAATATTAATTATGATAAAAGCGGTATTGAAAATATACCGAACAATCCCAATAAAACAATAGTTGAAATCTTTGTCAACAATAAATTGCCCAATAAAACAATTTACCTCAAGTCACTTTTTAAATACAAAGACGGAAAATTTTATGAGATAAAGAGAGAAAGCAATGTAAAAGAATATGTCGAATGGGCTAAAAAGAATTTATAGGCAGGTCTCACCTGCTTTTTTATTTTGCCTAAATTTAAGGGAGGTGCTTTTAAAAAATGAATAAGTTTAAGGTTCTTTTTTTATTTGCTTTAATATTTATTTTTACTGCTAATGCTTCAGCCTATGCAGGCGACTGGGTAAAGCTCAACTCAAACGGCACAAAGGTGTGGGTAGATACTTCACACTGGGAGACATACAAGGAATGGGTCAAAAGCGGGTACTGGGATGAAGTGCACGGCACTATTTCTGTTTCCAAAACACCTCAGTATGTATTTACAAATAAACACACCCTCCCGGACGGCTCTGTCTGCGACATGACTTTGAATGTTTCTTATGCATTGAATAAAAAGGTTACAAACATACGAGCTGTTCATGTTGTAAACAGGTACCAGAACAAAGGCGTGCTTTATGTAGAGCCCTATTCAGTGATAAAGAACGTCGGGGGCACCTCAGGAAGTGCTGTTTTGAAGTTCCAGTACGAGAAGCCGGGCGATGAAAATTCAACTCTGTATGTTTACTTCGACTTAGAAGGCGGAGGCTCATTTGAAATACAGATGAACATTCCCATAAACGGGATTTACGCAGATTCGAAGTTCAATATTCCCGACCCTGTCTTTAAGAAATCAGCCAAAGATTCAGAGGTGATAACATTTTGATGACTAAAATTTTGATTTTAATTATCCTCTTTTTTGCTGCTGTAGAAGACATAAAAAAGATGGAGGTGGGACACATCTACCCTGCCTCCATCTTTGCTCTTTCTTTTGCCAATTTCTTTTTGAAACCTTATATAAGCTTGAATTTTCTACTGCTTAACTCTCTTTTAGTATTTGGAGTTCTTTTTCTTTTCTGGCTTTTAGGAGGAATAGGCGGAGGGGACGTAAAAGTTTTAACTGCTTTGTCTCTATATGCAGGATTTAAAATATGGAGTATCCTTCTATTTTCATCTGTGGTTTTTCTATTGTATTCCCTTATCCTCTGCAACTTCAGAACAAAGCTTCCTTTCATGCCTGCTCTTTTTGTTGGAACAATAATAAGTTTTTTTGCAAATTTTTAAAAAGACCTGTTTTACAGCTTTCAAAAATTGTTATAATTACAGTAGAAGTAATAAGGAAGTGATAGGTATGTCAATACTTGAGGAATCAAAAATATATAAAAATATTTTGGAAAAGGGTAAAAAAGAAAAAAGCATAGAAATAGCTAGAGAACTTCTAAAAGAAGAAATGGACATTAATAAGATTGCCCAAATTACAAAGTTATCTGTAGAAGAAATAAAGAAGTTGTTAAATTAAAGAGCCACAAAAAGCTCTTTTTATTTTTAAAACAATGGTAGGAATTTTTAGCTACCTATTAATTTCTCTTAAAATGACTAATTATAAGCAAAGCCGGATTTTTCATTTTCGCTTTGCTCAAATCAAAAATCCGATTAAGAGAGAGCACCTCTGCTTTCGCAGACGTGCTTTTTTGTTTGCCCCCGCGTCATAGATTATACGCCTGCTCGCCTTTCGGTCAAGGGGCAAGCCTTCGGTCGGTGAGCAGGCCGTTTTGTTTTAACTGCCGGGGACAAACAAGAAGCAAACAAAAAATGAGGAGGTGTAAGCACATGGCGTAAGAAAACAAGGTAGAACATTATTTAAGAGAAAACTTTAAAAAGTTTTGTATAGAAATGTTATAATATACTGTGCTATAATTAATGTGAAGAAAAATTTTCGAGATATCTGGGAAAAGGCATTCCCCTGCATGGGGCACTTCGGGAAATCTCACATAAGGAAAGGTGGAATGCCGATGTGGAAAAAAGTATAATCAATCTACTAACTATGGTAACAGCAGTTGTAGGATTGTACATTGTAGTTAATGCATCCAAATCAATAACAATTAAAGTAGAAATTGCAAATTTTAAAATAGAGATAAATACAAAAAAAGAATAGGTAGCTTACTTCTACCTATTCCCACATCCCACATATCTATGACACCCGAAGTGTCCCGTCATTTATTATTATACCACATCTTTTAGAAATTAAAAGGGGGAAACAAAAATATTGACCGTTTTTTTAAGTATTATAACTGCATTAATAGTATTTATTGCTTCTTGTGTGATCTTCAATATTAACTTTGATTACAAAAGTAAATTTTTAAAGATTTCTATAAAAACAGAAAAAGATTCTTGATGAAGGTAGGATAAATTCCGTTCAAAGTTGAGAGCGGTTCGCCGCTACCATCCACGCGCAAACTGTATCGTCTACTGAAAGCCTAAAATGGGCTTCAATTCTATCACGGTAGACGATTATTTTATTGATATATGTTGGTAAAATCTGTTTAATTTTGTGAGGGTCACCCACTTCCAACACTTCTTTGTCTTTTAAAAGATACTGTCTTATTTTTTCTTCTGTTATAAAGGAAGTATCGGGTAGGTTGTTCATTTCTTTTATTCTCACTTCTATTTCTGCTTTCTGCTGTTCTAATTCTGTTAATTTTTCATGGAGGCTTGGATGAAAGTAGCCTTTTGCTATTACATCTACGATTGAACTTATGCTTTTTTTGATTTCTT
This sequence comes from Thermoanaerobacter sp. YS13, assembly GCF_000806225.2. Classification (NCBI taxonomy): domain Bacteria; kingdom Bacillati; phylum Bacillota; class Clostridia; order Thermoanaerobacterales; family Thermoanaerobacteraceae; genus Thermoanaerobacter; species Thermoanaerobacter sp. YS13. The sequence continues at coordinate 784,027 of NZ_JOOI01000002.1, forward strand.
CATACCGCCTTGAGAGCTTTTTATTTTCTTCATTTAATCTTTCCAGCAACTTTGGTAATGCGTCTTCAGAGAAGACTTTTTCAATAAGTTCATCTATGACGGACTGCTCTATCATTTCTTTATTTACGTATTGTTTTCACTAATGAAATTTCTTAATTGTTCTTTTGTCAATAATGACATTTTTAAAACTTCCTTCTTGATTTTGTATATATTCTAATTATTACCAAGAAGAAGGTTTTTGAACAGTTTGTTAGTGGTAAAATAAAATTAGCAAGACCGAGGGTGGAGGCAGGGCCGAAGCCATGGATGGCGGAGGCGGGCACCTTAAGGCATGGATGCCACCTGACGTAGGTACCCTGCCGGAGCCCGAAGGTCGAGCTTTAGTTTTGTCGCTTTGGAACATCGGAGCGATAATGCAAAATATCTCCTTTAAATATTTTTTAACTTTGTCAACAAACTGAAATCTATTTGTAAAAAAATTTAAAAGTTATTTTTGATTTGGAAAGAGATAGAAGATAATTTTCATAAACTTGTTATTTTTTTCTGCATATTATATGATAAAAGAAAGGTTGGAAAAATTATTTTGATGGTGGTGATTAATATGCTAATAGCTGTTGACCCTGGCCATGGAGGAAAGGATCCTGGTGCTGTGGCGGGTGATTATAAAGAAAAAGATATAAATCTAAATATAGCTTTAAAACTAAGGGATATTTTACTGAAGGAAAATATGAGTGTAATAATGACAAGAGATAAAGATGAGACAGTAGACTTACAGCAAAGGTGTGATATTGCCAATAAGAGCAAAGCAGATTATTTTATTTCTATTCATTGTAATAGTTTTACAGATCCTTCTGTAAATGGTACGGAAACTTACGCATATCCCAGAAGTTTAGCAGGACGAAATTTAGCCCAATATGTACAAAATGAAATAGTAGAAATGTTAAAAACGACAAATAGAAGAGTAAAATATGAAAGTTTTTATGTACTGAAGCATACTGTAATGCCTGCGATACTAGTTGAAACAGCTTTTATGTCAAATCCACAAAATTTAGATTTGCTTTTACAAAAGCCGGATGCTTTTGCACAAGGGATTGCAAATGGCACAATTAAATTCTTAAAAAGCGTAAATTATAAGCAAACAGATGATATTGAAAAATTACAGATGAAAGGAATTATAGATAAACATTATGACCCTAAAAGTTATGTCACTTGGGGAGAATTTGCTTCTGTAATATTAAAAATATTGGGAGGGAGATAAATGAGGGATTTGGTCATGACAATTTTGACAGCTGGTGTTCAACTCGTTATAATGGTCGCGCTTGGGTATTTGATTGATTATTTAAATACCAAAATTGGTATGGAAAAAATGAAAAGATATTACGAAATTGCAAAAACTTTTGTGCAAGCAATAGAACAGCAAATAGGGCCAGGTAAAGGACCTGATAAAAAAGCAGAAGTTTTTAATTTATTAAAAAAAGTGGTTGGCAATAAGTTGACAGATGAAGAGATAGATAAATTAATAGAAGCGGCAGTTTTTGAAATGAATTATATATTGAAATTAAAAGGTCTAGAAAAGCAAGCTGAAGTGAATAAGTAAAAGCGCTCCATTAGGAGTGCTTTTTATCACCTATTACTAATCAAAATTGCAAGAATGCGATTCAAAAATTTCATCCATGTAAAAGATTACAGAAGATATGTGCGCAAAAAAACGATATTATGACAAAAAGTTCGAAATGTAGATACATCCTAAAAATTATTTTGCAAATTTTATTATTCAAATTGCAAACTTGAAAAATTTTTTGTATAATATTGTTATACTTATTATTGTGAGGTGGTATAAGTTGGACTTTTCTCTCATTATTAATAAGGAAACAATGGAAATTATAAATAAAATGAGACTACCAGAAGAAGTAGAAGAAATATTAAAAGTGTGTCCTAAAATAACCATTCCAGAAAGTAGACAACATCTTCTTGAAATTTCTGTTGGAGGAAATAATGACTTTTTTGAAATTTTTTATGATGTTCCAGAAAAAGGGAAAGTATTAGAAGCTACTGTGGCAAGGTGTAAAAATGGATTAGCAGTTAATTATCCTGAGCCTTATATGAGAAGGAGAGAGCCGGATTGTCTTGTAGTTGCTGATAATGGGGAGACAGATAAACCTAGGTTTGTGGATAGGTATGGATATGATTTTGACGAATTAAGGCAGAAAACTTTTGAATGGCTGAAAAAGCAAAATTTAATTGTCATGCCTTTTATGTCTGGTGGAGATGAGTACGGATACCCTTCTCTTTTAATAGCGCCTGATAATGCAGGTTTTTTTGCCACTGCTCTTGCAGACATACAGGGTTTTATCCCAAAAGGTGAAATACCAGAAGGTTTTTTGCCAAGAGCCATTGTTTATTTGGCTCCACCTTTTAGGCATACTCATTTTAACGGAAAACAGGTAGTTGTCCATAACCGCTTAGGAAATTTACATGAGCTTTTTTCGTATAATTTATATCTTGGTCCCAGTGCTAAGAAAGGAATATATGGTGTGCTTCTGACAATCGGTGAAAAAGAAGAATGGATTACTGCTCATGCTTCTGCAGTGAGAATAATTACTCCTTATGACAATATATTGACTATTATGCATGAGGGTGCCAGTGGTGGCGGAAAGAGTGAAATGCTGGAGCAAATTCACAGGGAGCCTGATGGGCGCATAAAAGTAGGGCGCAATTTAGTGACAGGTGACGAAATATACGTAGACCTAAAAGAAGCTTGTGAGCTACAACCTGTAACTGATGATATGGCTTTGTGCCATCCCGCTTTGCAGCAAGGGAAAAAGTTAGTTATAAAAGATGCAGAAAAAGGCTGGTTTATAAGAGTAGACCACATAAATGAATATGGAATAGATCCTCATCTTGAAAAGTTGTGTATATATCCGAAAGAACCTTTAATCTTTTTAAACATAGAAGGAGTACCTAAGTCCACGTGTCTTATATGGGAACATATTATGGATGCACCTGGCAAACCTTGTCCCAATCCTCGTGTAGTAATGCCGAGAAGATTTATGCCAAATGTAGTTGATGAAGCTGTAGAAGTAGACGTGAGAAGTTTTGGCGTAAGGACTCCACCTTCTTCAAAAGAAAAGCCTTCCTACGGTATAATAGGAATTCTACATTTGTTGCCTCCTGCTCTTGCTTGGCTGTGGAGATTAGTTGCACCGAGAGGTCACGCTAATCCAAGTATAGTAGGAACAAGTGGACTCGAAAGCGAAGGTGTAGGTTCTTATTGGCCTTTTGCAACGGGTAAAAGAGTAATTCACGCTAATCTTTTATTGCGGCAGATTATAAATACACCGGGTACTCGATACATTCTCGTTCCAAACCAATATATAGGGGTGTGGAAAGTAGGATTTATGCCCGAATGGATAGCTCGTGAATATCTTGCAAGAAGAGGAAGTGTAAGATTTAGACCAGATCAAGTTACACCAGCGAGAAGCAGTCTCCTCGGTTATGCTTTAAATACATTAAAAATAAACGGAAGTTTTATTCCTCGCGAATTGCTGCAAGTTAACAAGCAGCCCGAAGTAGGGGATGATGGATATGACAAAGGTGCTGAGATGTTAAATGAATTCTTCAAAAGAGAATTAAAGCAATTCTTAGTACCTGAACTTGACCCTCTTGGTAAAAAGATTATTGAAACATGTTTAGAGGATGGAAGTTTAGAGGATTATATAAAACTTTTAGGAGATTATAGATAATTAAAAGAGCCTGTACATAAGTGTATGAAATGTATGGGCTCTTTTTTGTGTTGACCAAATATATATTTCCAATAAAAAAATTTTTCTTTTTTTTATATTTTAAAAGAAGGAATTTTTCGTTTTACGTCGAATATAATTTAATAGAAAACAAAGCAAAAAGAAATTTAAAAACAAAGAGGGATGCAGATGGATATAATACAAAAATTAGAAAACGGCTTAATAGTCTCATGTCAAGCTTTAGAAGGTGAACCTCTTCATAGTTCATTTATCATGGCGAAGATGGCTAAAGCTGCGGAGATTGGAGGGGCAGTAGCAATTAGAGCAAATGGTTATGAGGATATTGTTGCAATAAAGAAAGAGGTAAGTATTCCAGTAATAGGCCTTATGAAGAAAAGATATGAAGGATATGCCACTTATATAACTCCCACGATGGAAGAAGTGGATAAGGTTATAGAAGCAGGAGCAGATATCGTTGCAATTGATGCTACTAAAGCTTATAAGCCAGGTGGTTTAACAACAGGAGAGTTTTTAAAAAGGATAAAGGAGAAATATCCAAAAATATTGGTTATGGCAGATATTTCAACATACGAGGAGGGTATAGAGGCGGAAAAGCTGTGTTTTGATCTAATCTCCACTACATTATCAGGTTATACAGAATATAGTCCAGAATTGGAAGGTCCAGATTATGAGTTAATAGAAAGATTGGCGAGAAAAGTAAATGTCCCAATAATAGCAGAAGGTAGAATATGGACTCCGGAGGAAGCTGTAAAAGCCTTAGAAAAGGGAGCGTATGCAGTTGTTGTAGGTACTGCTATTACCCGTCCTCATGAGATTACAAAAAGGTTTGTAACTTTTATCAAAGAAAGGAGATATTCAAATGTCAGAGCAAAATAATGGCAATGTAATATTAAAAATACAAAGTATATATAACTCTCTCACAAAGGCGGAGAAAAAAGTGGCAGATTATGTACTGGAAAATACTGAAAGCATTATATATCTTTCGATTACAGAATTGGCTGAAAAATGTGGTACAGGGGAAACAACTATTGTAAGGTTTTGCAGGCGTATAGGACTTTCAGGTTTTCAGGAATTTAAGTTAAATCTTGCTAAAGAAATTGCAGAACCAGAGACAAGCATACATGAAAACATTTCATTTAATGATCCTCTTGATGTATTAGTACAGAAAATAACTACAGAAAATACCTTGGCTATTTCTAATACAGTCAAACTGCTTTCAATGAGCGAAGTGGAAAAAGCAGTTGACGCAATAATTAATGCCAGGAAAATTCAGTTTTATGGTGTAGGAGCATCTGGTTATACAGCATTAGATGCTAAATACAAATTTATGAGACTTGGATTAAATGTAGATGCCAATTTAGATGCTCATATTCAGGCTATTTCTGCTGTAAGTCTTACGGATAAAGATGTAGCTGTAGGCATATCTTTTTCAGGGAGCACAAAAGATACGGTTGAAACTTGTAGATTGGCAAAAGAAGCTGGGGCTAAGGTGATTGCAATAACAAATTATGCTAGGTCTCCAATTACTTCAGTTGCAGATATTGTTTTGCTTACTTCTGCAAAAGAAACTCCTTTAAGAAGTGGCGCTTTAACATCAAAAATAGCACAGCTTCATATTCTAGATATTTTGTATACCGCAGTAGCAGTAAAGCTTAAGGACAAAGCCGTAAAGGAGCTTAATAAGACTGCCAAAGCTGTTTTAGAAAAATTGTATTAAATTATTATTTAGCAATCATGAAATAGGAATCATAAAAAGATAAGAAAGATTTATTGGAAAATTTCAAATTTTTAAAAATTATAGAGGACATTTATGAAACAAATTTTAAGTAACTTTTAAAGAAATAATAATTAGATAAAGTGAACATGAGTATAACTTGCTTTTTAGACTCAAGAAAACTAGAGGGGGTTATTTATGAAAATTTTAATAATTACACATGGAGAACTTGCTACTTATCTCTTAAAGACTGCAGAAATGATAATAGGGACCCAAGATGAGAACCTTATTGAAATAATCAATTTTTATCCTCAAGATAGTATGGAAACGCTAAAAGAAAAACTTATAAATCAGATTAAAAAATTTATAGGAGAAGAAATACTTATTTTAACGGATTTAAAAGGAGGCACTCCTTTTAATGTTGCTTTTCTTCTTTTAAAGGAATATAAATTTTATTTAATCACGGGTGTAAATTTACCAATGTTATTAGAAATATTATTGTTAAAAGAAGAAGAAAAGACGGGAGAAGAGGTTGTTAAAAAAATTGCAGATATCGGCAGGGATGGGATATGTATAGTTTATAGTTAATATTGAATAATCGGAGTTTTTGATATTCACACAAAAAGAAAGTAGGAAGGAGAAATGGTATGGCAATTGTATTCTGGAGAGTTGATGGACGATTAATACATGGTCAAATAGCAATAGCTTGGTCAAGATTATTAGGAATAGATGAGATTATAGTAGTTAATGATGAAGTATCCAGAGATGAAACTCAAACTATGTTATTAGAGTTTGCTACTCCTCCGGGTGTAAAATTAAAAATATGTTCTGTTGCAGATGCAATAACACTTATTAATAACAATGAGTTTGAAGGGAACAGAACAATGGTAGTATTTAAATATATTAAAGACGCAGTACGGATTGTAGAAGGGGGAATTAATATTAAAAGTTTAAATATTGGTGGAGCTTATTTTTCTGAGGGGAAAACTCAATATAATAAAGCACTTGCTTTAGATGAAAACGATATTGAAGATTTAAGATATCTTAGTAGAAAGGGGGTAGAGTTGTTTTACCAAGTAGCTCCAATGAATGAAAAAGAACCTCTTAGCAAATATGTTTCCTTGTAAGACTTTTAATTCAAGAAAATAAAAAAGGAGGTAATATCAAATGAATTTGCTTTTTACAGCATTGTTAGTTGCATTAGTAGCGGGTATTCTTGAATGGGACATCTATGGATGGGGCCAAACGATGATTTCTAGACCTTTAGTAGCAGGTACAGTAATGGGACTTATATTGGGCGATATTAAAACAGGGCTTTTTATTGGAGCATCTGTCGAAATGATCTATTTAGGTACTATACCAGTAGGAGCAGCAATACCTCCAGATGCCACATCTGCTACTACAATAGCGACAGCTTTAGCAATTCTTTCAGGACTTGATTCAAAAGTAGCGGTCCCCTTAGCAATACCAGTAGCAATGGGTGCACAAATGCTTCAAATGTTAATTTGGACTATAAATTCAGGACTTATGCATAAAGCAGATCAATATGCTGAAAAAGGAGATTTAAAAGGGACAGATAGGTTACATTATTTAGGTTCATTTTTATTCTTTTTACAGGGTTTCATACCAGCTTTCTTGGCTATACTTTTAGGAGTGGATGCTGTCAAATTTATGGTAGAAAGAATGCCACAATGGGTTACTAATTGGTTTACTGTAGCAGGCGGAATGTTACCAGCACTTGGATTTGCAATGTTATATGTAATGATGAGTAATAAAAAACTCTTACCCTACTTTATAATTGGATTTACTTTAGCAGCTTTTTTCAAGGGAACATTGCTAGCAGTGGCATTGATTGGATTAGCCTTGGCTCTTATCTATATGAATATGGTGGATAACAAAGTAAAAGCGAGAATTTGAAAGAAGGGGGTAAATTGCTATGTCTGAAGATATAAAGAGAGATTTAGAAGAGGTTAATATAGATGTTAATGACTCTGAAGAAAATGTAAAAATAACAAGAAATGATCTGAAAAGAGTTTTTTGGCGTTCTTTATTTGAAATGGCATCTATTAATTATGAAAGATTCCAGGCATTGGGTTTTTTGCATGCAATGACTCCAGTAATTAAAAAATTATATCCTGATGAGGAAAGAAAACGAAGAGCTATGAAAAGACATTTGGAAATGTATAACTCGCACCCGTGGATGATAGAACCGATACTAGGTGTGACTATAGCATTAGAAGAACAAAATGCCAAAGGCATTGAGGTAGAAGACACTATTAATAATATCAAAGTTGGGCTTATGGGACCTTTTGCGGGTATAGGAGACTCTCTATTTTGGGGAACTTTAAGGCCATTACTTGCTGGTATAGGTGCTTCTTTTGCACTTCAAGGTAGTATATTGGGTCCAATAATATTTCTAATAAGCTGGAATATAATAAATTTTGGCTTCAGATGGTATTCATTATTGTATGGGTATAACGCTGGTATGAGAATGCTAAAAGATATTAAAGAAAGTAATATAATTCAAAAAGTTGCTGAAGGCTCAGCTGTATTAGGACTTATGGTCCTTGGAGTGTTGGTAGCGCAATGGGTCAATGTAAAAACAGGTTTACAGCTTACAGTCGGCGATAAAATTTTGAAAGTTCAAGAATTATTAAATGGTATTATGCCGAGCATGTTACCACTTATTACTACATTCGTGTTGGTTTGGTTTTTAAGAAAAAGAGTTACTCCAAACAAACTAATAGTAGGAATATTTGCAGTAGCGCTTGTGCTTTCTTTATTTAAAATACTTGTCTAATGGAAATAAATGAGCAAATAAAAAACAAACCGAGTAGGTTCTGTTTAAAGTAAAGTCCACACAAGATAGGCCTAGACAGAATGTTTAGGCCTTCTTACGTGCGCCCGGCATGGGCGATAACTAGGCGGTGAAAGTCCGCTGTGGGCTTGGTAGTGGGAACCACTAGCCAAGAGCAAGGGTGTCCATCGTGAGGTGGAATCTGAAGGAAGCTTAAGGCAAAATCTCGGTCTGATGAACAAGAACCAGATAAGAGGCTGAATTGGGATGGATGAGTTTGCGTAACAAAACGAAGTCCAACACTACCCGAATCCCATACAGTAAATCTGGCAGATATATGAGATGAAAGTTATCGTTCTTACCCGGGGAGGTCTCAAGGATAAGTCGTGGAAGTAAAATCTGAAGTGACAACCCATGCAGTGATGTATGGCTGAACCTTGAGAAGTCAGCAGAGGTCATAGTACTTATCTAGTCATGAATAGATAAGGAAGGACCGAACGTTAGGAGGTTTTGAAAATCTTATGGACTCGAAAGATATGCGAAGACTGCAGACAACTCAACAAAGAGGCTATCCGTTGAATAGAGAAATGGAATTTCAAAAGACAACGGAAGTGCATAGTATATCATCGGCGTCGGAAGATGGAAGAAACGAAGTACAAAGATATACCAGCAAGATGCTTGAAATGATAGTAGAACGAGGAAACATGGAAGCAGCATACAAGCGCGTTGTTGCAAATAAAGGAAGCCATGGAGTCGATGGGATGGAAGTAGATGAACTTCTACCGTATCTCAAAGAAAACTGGTCAACCATAAAACAACAACTGCTGGAAGGGAAATACAAACCACAACCAGTGCGAAGAGTAGAAATTCCCAAACCAGATGGAGGAGTAAGACTACTAGGAATACCTACAGTACTAGACAGACTAATACAACAAGCAATAGCCCAAATACTAAATAAAGTCTACAACCATACATTTTCTGATAGCAGTTATGGATTCAGACCAGGACGCAGTGCAAAAGACGCAATAAAAGCCGCAGAAGCATACATAAATGAAGGATACACATGGGTTGTAGATATGGACTTAGAAAAATTCTTTGACAGAGTAAACCACGACATAATAATGTCCAAACTAGAAAAGCGGATAGGGGACAAAAGAGTACTAAAGTTAATACGAAGATACCTAGAATCAGGAGTAATGATAAACGGAATCAAAGTATCAACAGAAGAAGGGACACCCCAAGGAGGGCCATTAAGTCCCCTATTAGCAAACATAATGTTGGACGAACTAGACAAAGAACTTGAGAAACGAGGGCATAAATTCTGCCGATATGCAGATGACTGCAACATATATGTAAAAAGCAGGTCTGCAGGAAACAGAGTAATGAAGAGCATAAAGAAATTCATAGAAAGCAAATTAAAACTAAAAGTCAACGAAGCAAAAAGTGCTGTAGATAGACCATGGAGAAGAAAATTTCTTGGATTTTCATTCTATACAAAAGAAAACGAAGTAAGAATAAGAATCCATGAAAAATCCATCAAAAGGTTTAAGGGAAAAGTAAGAGAAATAACCAATCGGAACAAGGGAATAAGCATGGAAAACAGAATAAAAAGACTAAATCAAATAACAACAGGATGGGTCAACTATTTTGGATTAGCAGACGCGAAAAGCATAATGAAAACCCTTGACGAATGGATAAGGCGAAGACTGAGGGCATGTATATGGAAACAATGGAAGAAGATAAAAACGAAGCATGATAACTTAGTAAAACTAGGAGTAGAAGAACAAAAAGCCTGGGAATACGCCAATACAAGGAAAGGCTACTGGAGAATATCCAATAGCCCAATCCTAAATAAGACTCTTACAAATAAATACTTTGAGAGCATAGGTTATAAGAGTTTATCCCAAAGATATCTAATTGTACACAATTCCTAATGAACCGCCGTATACCGAACGGTACGTACGGTGGTGTGAGAGGACGCTGAATAAAATAATTATTCAGCTCCTACTCGATATAAAAATCTCTTGTTTATTTAGGAAGATAATTTACTAATAGTACTAAAGAAAATTATAAAAGACTATTAGTATAGTATTAAATTTTAAAGGATTTTAAAAAGGAGATGTTGTATATGAGCTTTTTAAAATATTTTGAAGTGGTGGAAGAATTGATTAAAGAACTTAAGGATACACAACATGAAAATATAAGAAAAGCTAGTGAGATTATTGCTAACTCTATTATCAATGGTGGGATTTTACATTCATTTGGTAGTGGACATTCTTATGCTGCAGCGATAGAAATAGCAGGAAGAGCAGGAAGTTTAATTCCTGCTAAGACTGTTGAGGAACCTTCCCGAGGTTTATATGAGACAATTGAAGGTGTTGGAACAAAGCTGATGGAGAATTATGAACTTCGTGAAAATGATTGTTTTGTTATTATTTCTAATTCTGGCAGGAATCCGCTGGCAATAGAAGTAGCCGATTTTGTAAAGCGAAAGGGGAATAAATTAATAGTTGTTACTTCACTAGATGTATCAAAGAAGTTAAAATCTAGACATTCATCAGGGAAAAATCTTTATCAATTTGCAGATGTAATTTTGGATAACCGTGGGAAAGAAGGAGATTCAGTTATTGAATTGGATGGGTTACCTGTTAAGGTTGGTCCTACTTCTACAATAGCAGCTGTTGTGCTTTTACAAGCTACTATAGTGGAAGCAGTAAAAATTATGTTATCAATGGGATATACACCACCTATTTATATGAGTGCTAATATAGACGGAGGACCGGAGTTTAACAAGAAGTTAATTGAAAAATATGTTGAGAGGTTGTTCACGAAATATTAAAATTTAAATTTTTAAGTTATTTAAGAGTGAAGTCTAAATTTTTGTGTAAAATTTTTCTTTCATTAGAATCAAGTGTTTTAAGTTAATTATTTCTTTATCCAATATAACAAATACTATTTTTGAGCAAAGGTATAAACTTTACTTTCATTCATTGGACTTAACCGTAAATTTAACGGCTGATAAGGAATTATTGCTTGTAATGATGCTATCTCATTAACCTTATGTTGCTTCTTTTGAAGTTTCTTTTCACTATATTTTAATTCTAGCTGGGGATACTGCTTTTTGAAGCTATAAAAATGGTTTCAACAAATCCTGCTAAAGCAATTGGCATAGACGACAGAAAAGGAAGCATAGCTATTGATATAACGATTCTAGACAGTGATTTGACTGTAGATATGACAATGGTTGATGGGAAATTGTGTATAAAAATCATTTGAGAGGATATCAGTTAGAACAAAAGTGACACAGCAATTAGATAAATATGGAGTTAGTTATTACAATTTAGCTGATAAGGGAAAGGCTATTTCAGAAGTTGTAAAAACTGAGCTGGAGAAATTTAAAAAAGAAAATCTTGGTGAATTTAATTATAACTTTGAGGTATACATGCCGTGGAATAGAATGTTTGAAGTGGGTATAAGGCTAAAAGAAAGTAATTTATAAAAGAGGGGGGAAGTTTAACTAAACTATGATAATAGATAGGCTACACAGTATTTTGTGTATGCTCTATCTATTATTTTTATACATAAGTTAATGTTAATATATATTAAATAACTACAGTATATATAGCATATTTGGTATATAATATTTTGGAGTAGGGGGTATTCCCTTGAGAGTGGAGGAAATAGTTACACCAGGAGGACAGAAGCGATACTTGCTTGTTGATGATGACGGTGAGCCAGTAGAGCCAGTGTATAGGTTTTTAAAATTCAAAGATAATGCTGGGAAAGCAAGGAACACTCTTCGTGCATACTGTTATCATTTGAAGGAGTTTTTTGAGTTTCTTCAACAAAAAGACAGAGATTATCGTGATATAAGCATAGACGATATGGCAGAGTTCATGAGATGGCTACAAACACCACATAGGAATGTAAAAGTATCATCAATAAAGCCTTCGCAAGATGTTTTACAAGCAAATACTGTTAATGCCTACATATCAAGTGTTATTGAGTTTTATGACTATCTAATGAAGGTTGATGATTATTCTATACAATTATCTCAAAGGCTTAAAAAGCAGATACCAGGTTCTCGGAGAGAATTTAAGGATTTCTTATATCATATTAACAAGAACAGGGATTACAATACGAAAATTTTAAAGGTTAAAGTCCCAAAAAAACGCCCAAAAACCATTTCAAAAGAGAAAATCGCTATATTGATAGATGCTTGTTCTAATTTGAGGGACAAGTTCCTTATACAACTGCTCTGGGAAAGTGGATTCCGTATAGGTGAGTGTTTATCCTTATGGCTTGAGGATTTCATCATTGATGCAAGGAAGATTGACCTTAAAGACAGGGGTGAATTGCCTAACCTTGCTGATATTAAAACAGTTTGCAGTCCAAGAAGGATAGATGTATCTGCTGACCTAATGAACCTGTATATGGACTATGTTGCAGAGTATCACACTGATGAAGTAGATACAAACCATGTCTTTATTAAACTTTCAGGAAAAGACAAGTATCAACCTATGGAATATCCTGATGTGGCTTCCCTATTTAAAAGGTTACGTGAAAAAACGGGCATATATGTAACTCACCATATGTTTCGTCACAGTCATTTTGATACACTTCGGAAGCAAGGTTGGGGATTTGAAAAGATTAAGCAACGTGACGGATGGTCGAATGTTCAAACACCTATGCAGATATATTCACATCCAGACGAAGAAGAAATGCGTAAAGACTGGGAACAGGCTGAAAAACGTATGAAGTTAAAAAATAAAACCAAGGAGAATGATAAAAAGTGAGTGTTGCATATCAAGTTAAACCAACAGCAGAAAAAAGACAGGAAATTAGCGAGTTACTAAATGGTTATTGGGGTAATGATGTTTGGGATATTAGAGATTCCTTTTTTGATGACTTACGCCCTGCAAAGTGGAGTTTATCCAATAAAACTATTGACTTTTCAACCTTTAGCCCTTCAATCAAGAATGAAGTTAAGTTTATGTACGCTGATCAATCACGGGTATCATAAAGATTGGTAAAGAAAGAATATAATTGGTTAAAAACCGTCTCGTATTGTCTATTGGAAATTTCTTCATCATCATTGATACTCATACCCTTGTCAACAAGAAAAGAACACCATTGTAACAGAGCCTTGTCATATGGAATATCTACAATACTTGTTACGTCAGGATAATATTCATTAAGAAATTCGGCAAGACGGTTTAATGCATTACCATATGTAGCAACACCTATGAGTCTAATTTCCTTTTCCTGCAAGCGTCCTTATCGCTGCAAAAAACAAGCGTATAAAAGAATTAGAGGAAGAAGTCCAACGGTTAAAGGGTATTTTGGTACGTAGATATGGCGAAGATTACGATAAAGGTATTTAAGTTTCTATTTGTACTATGTACCCTATCTATAATCGTAATTTAATTTTACACAGTGTTTATATGTGTACAAAGAGACAAGCCTTATATTTATTAGACTTGTCTCTTTTTGAGTTTAGATAAATTATTCCCCTCTTTTTTATGCTTCGTGAACGGCTTCTTTTGAGGTTGAAGTTTTTTCCGTCTTTTTTGCTTTTGCTAAGTTGATTTTGGGCAAGACAAGGTTTAGAAGTATTCCTGCTAAGGTGGCAGGACCTATGCCTTCAAAGACGAAGTTTCCGAAGGCTATTTTTATACCGCCTACACCCAAAGTCAGTATTACAGAAGCTATTATGAGATTTCTGCTGTCAGAAAAATCAACTTTATTTTCAACAAGTGTTCTCATACCTGCTGCCGCAATCATTCCAAAGAGTATTATTGTCACTCCGCCCATAACAGGTTGTGGAATTACTTCTATCAAAGCGCCTATTTTTTGTATAAAGCTTAAAAGTATGGCTATTATAGCGGCGCCTTGAATTACTCTTGAGCTATAGACTCTTGTTATTGCAAGGACTCCAATGTTTTCACCATAAGTTGTGCTGGGTGGTCCGCCAAAAAGTGCCGCAATTGATGTTGCAAGGCCATTACCTAACATTACTCTATGAAATCCAGGGTCTTTTATTAAATCTTTTTCAACGATATTTCCTATTACGAGGACGTGCCCTAAGTCTTCAATTATAGCGACTAAGGCCAGCGGCGCAACCAAAGAGACAGCACCCCATGCTAGTTCCGGAGTATGTCCTGTTAAGAAGGAGAATTTGGGAATTGCAAACCAGGAAGCTTTTGAAACAGGCTCAAAGTCTACAAGACCTCTTGTTATCGCGAATATATATCCGCCAATTGTTCCTAAAAGTATGGGTATGACTTTTATAAATCCTTTGCCAAACATGCTGAATATGATTATTAATGCCGCTGTAAACAGAGCTGTAGCTAAATCTTTTTGCGCTTGAGCTATTGCTACAGGAGCAAGGCTTAGGCCTATTATCATAACTACAGGGCCTACTACAACGGGGGGAAGCAATTTATCTAACCAATCGATGCCTGTCAAGCTTATGATTATGAATACCACTATATATACAAGGCCTGCTGCTATCATACCAGTAAAAGCACCTCTTACACCAAATTGCTTAGTTGCAGCTATTATAGGTGCTATAAAGGCGAAGGAAGAACCTAGATACGCAGGTACTTTTCCTTTTGTCATCAAGTGGAATATTAAAGTTCCAAGCCCTGATGTGAAGAGGGTAACAGCTGGGTCAAGACCTGTTAAAAGAGGTACTAAAATTGTTGCACCAAACATGGCAAATACGTGCTGAAAAGATAGTGGAATTGCTTGTTTTATAGGGGGGGTTTCTTCGATTCCGTATATTTTGTTTGACATAAAAAAACCTCCTTTGAGTTTTTTGTTTACAAAAAAACCCTCTAAAGGAGGATGCAAATATAGATATTTTATTTTCCTCCTTTTTAGCCTCGCTGGGCTAAATTAAAGGGTTTTTTCACTTTTTCTTTACAATTATAGCATACAAAATATTATTTGTCTACAACAAAAAGCCCCTTTAAGAGACCTTTTAGAAAGCAAAGAGAAGATAAAATTTAACTATTATAGCTCCACCTTTCTTTTCTGTAACATTCCAATACATTCAGTACATAATTTATATCAAAAGTTGTGTGGTCGGCGTTAATTTGAAACCGGATACTTTCACTACCTCTTGGTACCACTGGATAGTTTATGGCTGTTGCAAGAATACCGTTATCTATGAGGTAATTTACTAAATCTATTGTTTTTGTTGCATCTCTAACTAAAAGTGGTACTATTGGATGCTCGCTTACTACAGTTTCATATCCTAATTTTACAATCCCTTCTCTAAAAAATTTTGCCAATTCTTTGAGGTGTGAAAGTCTTTTTTGACCTTCTTTGCTATCAAGTATTTCAAGGACTTTTAAAACACAAGCAGCTTCTGATGGTGTTACTGGATTTGAGTAAATATAAGTTATAGTTTTTTCTCGCAAGTAAGTTGTTATAACCTCGTTTGATACTACATAACCTCCATTTACACCATATGCCTTTCCCATAGTACCGATGAGAAGGTCAGCTTTTCCACCTGTTATTTCTTCTGTGCCTCTTCCAGTTGGGCCAAAAGCGCCAACACCGTGAGAATCGTCAACTATAGTTATTATGTTTTCTTCAAAATCTTTGTCATATCTGTCTGCAATCTCCTGAATTTTCTTTAAATCTGCGTAATCTCCTCTCATACTGAATACACCGTCAGTGACTACAATGGCGCGTTTAGCTTTACCAATAAAATTCTTTATTCCATTTTCTAAATCTTTATAGTCTAGGTGTTTATAAATATATCTTTCTTTGGGTCTTGAAAGTCTTATAGCATTGATAATACAGTTGTGGTTAAGTTCATCACTTATTATTACTGTTTCAGGAGTTACCAAAGAGGAGATGATTCCTACCACAGTCATGTATGCAGAGCTAAAAATCATTGCATCTTCTCTACCATGGAATTGAGCAAGCTTTTTCTCAAGGTTTCTATGTGTTATATAGGTTCCGCTTATAAACCTCACTGCTCCAGGTCCAATGCCAAACTTTCTTGCAGTCTCCTCTTCTACTTTTATTACTTCCTCATTAAATTGCATTCCGAGGTAAGAGTTAGAGTTCATCCTTATAAATTCTTTGTCTCCAAAGCCTTTTAAAAAGAAACGTGGACCTTTTTCACCCTGTGGTTTTTTTACATCTACTATGATAAGTTCTTTTCCTTTAGCACGACCTTCAGTCTTTAACTCATCGAGTTCTTTTTGTAAAATTTCATTTAATCTTGTAAGTGGCATCTTTTTTACCTCCTTTTGTTTATGGATATAACACAACTTTACCACATTGGCCTTTTATCATTAGTTCCATGCCCTTTTCATATTCAGAAAGAGGGAAGGTATGAGTAATTATTGGTTTTAATGCTTCTTTAAGGCCAGAGCGCAATAAACCTTTTACTTTGTACCAGGTATCGTACATTCGCCTTCCTGTGATGCCGTTTATTGTTATACCTTTAAAAACGACGTCATTTGTTATGTCTATAGGAACTTCATTGTCAGGAAGACCCAAAATAGACATTCTTCCGCCTTTTGCGATATATTTAAGGCCTTGTCTTATTGCAGTGGGGCTTCCAGAGAAGTCCAATACTACATCTGCGCCGTAGCCTTCTGTTTCGCTTTTTATTATACTGAAGACGTCTTCTTTAAGAGGGTTTATAACGCGCGTTGCACCTAATTTATGAGCAAGTTCCATTCTGTATTCGACAGGTTCTATTGCAAATATAGCTGAAGCACCAGTTGTTTCAAGAAGTGGTATTGCCATCATGCCTATAGGGCCGCACCCTACTACAGCGACAGTTTTTCCTACTACCTCTCCAGAAAATACTGTGTGAACGGCGTTTCCAAGGGGTTCTTGTATGGAGAGAAGTTCTAAAGGTATGTCTTTGTCGTTTAGCCATACATTGCTTTCAGGGACTTTAATGTATTCTGCAAAAGCACCGTCTGTGTCAACACCGAGTATTAGCGTATTTTCGCAAATATGGGCATTTCCTGTTCTACAAGCTTTACATTTTCCGCATACTATGTGAGTCTCCGCACTTACTAAATCTCCAACCTTTACTGAGGTTACATTCTCTCCTATTTCTACAACTTCTCCTACAAATTCATGTCCCATTATCTTAGGTGGTTTTATCCGGCTTTTTGCCCATTCGTTCCAAATGTAAATGTGAACGTCTGTGCCACAAATAGATGTGGCTTTGACTTTTATTAGTACCTCATCAGGTTCTATTTTTGGTATTTCTTTTTTTATTATATCTGCACCTTCTTTGGGATGTTGTTTAACAACAGCGGTCATATATCCTTCCATAATGTACATCTCCTTTACTTGTACACTCATCTTAATACATAATATATTCTATATATTTGTACAAATTCCTTCTTGCATTACAAAAAAATTTTAATGGACTATATTTTTTTATAAAGGCAAAAAGAAACAGTTCTATCATTAAAACTCTGAAGACAAATATTTAAAATTATCTTCTATGTCTAGATGCATGATTATTCTTTTTTAATGAAATAATATATCTGGATAGAAAAACCATGTTAAGAGTTAAGGAGGATTATTTTATGCGAAAAATGGCTACAATGGACGGAAATACAGCAGCTGCTTATGCCTCTTATGCTTTTACTGAGGTTGCAGCAATTTACCCTATTACGCCTTCTTCTCCAATGGCTGAAAATGTTGATGAATGGGCTGCCCACGGAAAAAAGAACATATTTGGACAACCTGTGAAGGTTGTTGAAATGCAGTCAGAAGCAGGTGCTGCAGGTGCTGCCCATGGTTCTTTAACTGCAGGCGCTTTGACAACCACATATACCGCATCACAGGGGCTTCTTTTAATGATACCAAATATGTATAAAATTGCAGGAGAGCTTTTGCCAGGGGTGTTTCATGTAAGTGCCCGCGCAATTTCTGCCCATGCACTTTCTATATTTGGCGACCATCAGGATGTAATGGCAGTAAGACAAACAGGTTTTGCACTTCTTTGTTCTGCCAATGTACAGGAAGCCATGGATATGGCATTTATAGCTCATCTTTCTGCTATAAAATCTAGGGTACCATTTTTGCATTTTTTTGATGGCTTTAGGACTTCTCACGAGATGCAAAAAATAGAAGTGGTGGAATATGAAGAAATTGCGAAACTTTTAGATTTAAGGGCAGTTAAAGAATTTAGAGATAGAGCGTTAAATCCTGAACATCCTGTTGTAAGAGGTACTGCACAAAATCCCGATATTTATTTTCAAGGAAGAGAAGCTGCTAATAAATTATATGAAAAGGTTCCTGACATAGTAGAAAATTACATGAAGAGGTACAAAGAGCTGACGGGAAGAGAATATCACCTTTTTGACTATTACGGTTCAAAGGACGCAGAGTATATAATTGTAGCTATGGGTTCTGTTTGTGACACGATAGAAGAGACGATTGATTATCTAACAAAAAAAGGAGAAAAAGTGGGTTTAATTAAAGTACATCTCTACAGGCCATTTTCTGAAAAACACTTTTTTGAGGTTTTACCTGATACAGTTAAAAAGATTGCCGTATTAGACAGGACAAAAGAGCCGGGTTCAATAGGAGAGCCTTTGTACCTTGATGTGGCTAAGTTATTTTATAACAAAGATAAAAAGCCCGTTATAGTAGGAGGTAGATATGGTCTGGGCTCAAAAGATACAACTCCTTCTCAGATTATTGCAGTCTATGACAATTTAAAAAAGGACTCCCCCAAAGACCGTTTTACCATAGGAATTTTAGATGATGTGACTTACACATCATTAGAAGAAAGTGAATTTGTAGAGACTACACCTTTTGGCACTGTAAGCTGCAAGTTTTGGGGATTAGGCTCTGATGGAACGGTTGGGGCAAATAAATCGGCTATTAAAATAATTGGGGACAACACAGACTTGTATGTGCAGGCATATTTTCAGTATGACAGCAAAAAATCAGGAGGCACCACTATTTCCCATTTGAGGTTTGGTAAAAAGCCGATTAAATCTTCTTATTTGGTAAATCATGCTGATTATATTGCCTGTCACAATAAGTCTTTTATTTACAATTATGATGTTTTAAAAGGACTTAAACATGGTGGGATTTTTGTATTAAATTGCCCTTGGAGTAAAGAGGAGCTGGAGGAGAAGTTACCTGCTTCAATGAAAAGATATATAGCTAAAAACAATATCAATTTTTATACAATAGATGCCATATCAATTGCCCAAGAAATAGGTTTGGGTAACAGAATAAACATGATAATGCAGACAGTGTTTTTTAAACTTATAAATATAATACCTTTTGAAGAAGCAGTTGAGTATTTAAAAGATTCTATACAGAAGGCCTATGGCAAAAAAGGTCAGGATATAGTGGATATGAACTTAAAGGCTGTTGACAGAAGCGTAGAAGCTCTTGTAAAAGTAGAAGTGCCTGAGGAGTGGAAAAACGCAAAAGAAGGGCAAAAAATTGTAAAGCCAGAGCCTGATTTTGTTAAAAATATACAAAGACCTATGGAAAGAAATGAAGGAGACCTGCTTCCTGTAAGTGCTTTTGTAGGAATGGAAGATGGCACATTTCCTACTGGTACGACTGCCTATGAAAAGAGAGGAATTGCAGTATTGATACCCGAATGGCAGATAGACAATTGCATACAGTGTAACCAGTGCTCTTATGTTTGCCCTCATGCAGTAATACGGCCATTTTTGTTAACGGAGGAAGAAATGAAAAAAGCGCCTCCAACTTTTAAACTGAAAAAAGCAATAGGAAGAGGATTAGAAGGGCTTTGGTATAGAATACAGGTAAGTCCTTTAGACTGTACAGGATGCGGCAATTGTGCGGATGTTTGTCCAGCACCTACAAAAGCTCTTATAATGAAACCCGCTGAAGAACAAATAGAAAAAGAAGCGAGAAATTGGGAGTATGCTGTAACTCTTGATGTCAAAGATAATTTAATAGATAAGACGACTCTAAAAGGCAGTCAATTTGCAAAGCCTTTGTTTGAATTCAGTGGCGCATGCCCCGGCTGTGGTGAGACTCCTTACATAAAGCTTTTGACACAGCTTTTTGGAGATAGGATGATGATAGCAAATGCCACAGGCTGTTCATCTATTTATGGGGCAAGTGCACCCTCTATTCCTTATACTACTAATAAAGAGGGAAAAGGGCCTGCTTGGGCTAACTCACTTTTTGAAGACAATGCCGAATTTGGTTACGGCATGTTTTTAGCAAATAAGCAGATAAGGGAAAGGCTTAGAGATTTGATGAAAGAAGCTATAAATATCCCTATTGACGAAGAATTAAAAGCTGCATTCCAAGAGTGGATTGATGGGATGGAGGATGGAGATAAATCTAAAATTGCTTCTAAAAAGATTTTGGATATTATAAATAGAGGCGGGTATACAGAGAATGAGATAATAAAAGAGATACTTGACAAAAAAGATTTTCTTATAAAAAAATCTCAGTGGATAATAGGGGGAGATGGATGGGCGTATGACATTGGCTTTGGAGGGCTTGACCATGTTATAGCATCAGGAGAAGATGTAAATGTACTAGTGCTTGACACAGAGGTGTATTCTAATACAGGAGGGCAATCCTCAAAATCTACTCCATTAGGAGCAGTTGCAAAATTTGCGGCAGCAGGTAAGAGGACAAGCAAGAAAGATTTAGGCTTGATGGCTATGAGCTATGGATACGTGTATGTGGCGCAAGTTGCAATGGGAGCAAATATGAACCAGACGATAAAGGCTTTTGTGGAGGCAGAAAAATACAAAGGGCCTTCACTTATAATAGCATACGCTCCTTGTATAAACCATGGCATAAAGTCAGGCATGGGAACAAGTATAATGGAGGAGAAAAAAGCAGTGGAGTCTGGTTACTGGCACCTTTATAGATTTAATCCAGAACTTAAAAAAGAAGGCAAAAATCCATTTGTACTTGATTCTAAAGAGCCGATAAAATCTTTCAGAGAATTTATTGAGGGGGAGATACGATATTCCTCACTTAAAAATGTATTTCCTCACATTGCGGAAAAACTTTATCAGAAGGCAGAAGATACTGCAAAAGAGAGATATGAAAGATATAGAAGGCTGACAGAATAACGATTCCGGGCGTATGCCCGGAATCGTTATTTTTTGTTTTCTTCTACCCATTCTTTTGCATTTATTACCTCATTTTCACTTGGGATAGGCACATTTGATTGTTCTTTTACATTTTGTATATTTGCCCAGGAAGCAGTTTTGTGATTTTCTATTGGCACTTTGTGAGGTTTTTTTGGTTTTTTAATCATACAATCACTCCTTTAAATGTATTATTTTCTATAATTGAAGAAATTATGACTTTATTGTGATAAACTGAGGGATGTAAATTTCTTTTCTTTCTTAGGTTACAGTTCAAATTAGCAGTATAATTATTGTTGTAATCCTGGGAAGAGGAGAGATTGAAATGGAGATAAGAGGACATCACTTTTTGTGTGTGTTGGGCTTTAGAGGGCTTGGTTATGATGAAAAATTTGTTAAAAATATGGATGAAATTATTAGAAAATTGAATAATGAACATGATATGTTGATAAAAGCTGTGGATAGTGTGGATAACATTTGCAGCATGTGTCCAAACAATGTAAATGGAGAATGTACAGAGGAAGAGTATCCAGGAAGTGTAAAAGGGAAAGATAGGGCAATTTTAGAAGTTTTAGATATAAGGCCAGGGGAGATATTGAGCTATAGGGAAGTCACAAATAGAATTAAAGAGAAAATGACGGAAGAAAAAATGGAAAAGATATGCAGTAACTGTCAATGGTTTGGTCTGGGTTATTGTTTAGAAGGGCTTAAAAAGTTAAAAGGTGGCTGAAGCCGCCTTTATAAGTCTCTTTGTGAAAAGCGCTTTGCACCGTAATAGAGGAGAAACACCACGTAGAAGAAGATGTATATAAACATGTAAATACTGGGTTGGGACATGCCCCCAAAGAAACCTTGTGTCATGAAGCTTATTCCGCTGCTTTTTGTAAGAAGGACTGCTATCATTTTCCTGTATATCACATCGGTGGGGAGTATGAGGCTTGTAAGTATGCCAGCGTTAATCAAGCTTTCTCCAGAATTTGAGGCTAATGTTCCTGCCGTGCCTTGCTGGATTGCATATCCAATTTGCTCTAAAACTCCTCCAACAAGGGCAATTCCATAGGCCATAATGGCGATTATTCCTGTGTTTACAGTAGAAAAAATTGAGCTTGAAGCGATTATAAGAGCTAAAAATACAATAGGGCCTAAGTCAAAGAAAAAGAGACCTTTTAAAATGTTATCCCACCCGAAATTTATTTTAGAGCCAAACCAAATGTTCAAACCTATTACAGACAAAAACATGATGGAGCTGTATATTACAATCATAGCGCCTAAGCCTATAAATTTCCCCAATACCAGTTCATATCTTTTTATAGGTTTAGACAAAATAGAATATATAGTGCAGCTTTCTATTTCTCCAGATATGGCATTTACAGACGTCAAAACCACGAGGAAAGCTACTATAAAGTTTGCAAAGAAAAGACCAGCAGATAAAATTTGTGATTCAACTATTATGTCGAATATAGAACTTGCGGGGCGATCAAATATTCTGCTCAATCCAAAAGCGTATATGGAAAGGTAGAGGAGGGATAAGATAGAGACTAATAAAAAAGCCCGTTTTTTTAGCATCTCTTTAAAGGTGTATTTTATTATAGTTGTCATGAAACCTCATCCTTTCCAATCAAATTTATGAATAAATCTTCCAGCGAAGAAGTTTGGGTATTTAATTGATACAGCTTGGCACCGGCTTCTACCACCATTTTGGCTATAATTGGTATTTTTTCTCTGTCTTCTACTTTAAAAGAGATCTTACCTTCTTTAAACTGAAATTCTTTTGATAGGCGAGAAATTTTTTCAATCAACTCTGGGGTGTAGTCTGATATAATCATTTCTACATAGGTTTGTTTTTTTAATAAATCCTCCAGTTTACCTTGCGCTATTACTCTGCCGTGATTTATTATAGCTACTTCATCGCACACCATTTCTACTTCACTTAATAAGTGGCTGTTTAAGAAGACGGTTTTGCCTTGCGATTTTAATTTTTTGATGATTTCTCTTACTTCAATTCTACCAACAGGGTCAAGGGCTGAAGTAGGTTCATCCAAAAAAACTATTTCAGGGTCATTTAAAAGGGATATTGCAATGCCAATCCTCTGCTGCATTCCTTTGCTGTAATTTTTGATGAGTTTATTTTCATGGCCTTTTAATTTTACCAATTCTAAAAGCTCCTCAATTTTTTTATCTGGATTTTTTATTCTATGAAGCTCTGCATGAAATTTTAAAAGCTCTTTTCCTGTCATCCAGTCGTGATATCTGAAATTTTCAGGTAAAAATCCTACTTTTTCTCTTGATTCTACACTGCCTATGGGTTTTCCCAAAATCCATGCAAAACCAGAGGTGGGGTGCAAAAACCCCACCATGGTTTTTACAAAAGTGGTCTTCCCAGCACCGTTTGGACCTAAGAATCCAAACACCTTTCCTTTATCAATAAAAAGAGTTACTTCTTTAAAACCGCCTTTTCCGTTAAACTGCTTTGTGAGATTTTGTGTCTCTAGAACCATTTAATCACCTCATTGAATTTGCAATTTGCATCAGTGTATTTATTGCCTCTTCCTTTGTAAGGGAATTCTTATTGTCTCCTGTAGGATTTGGCCAGATTGTGAGGTTGTACATCACTCCATTTTCAGTCCATCCCAAAGTTACAAAATAAGGTCCGGATTTTTCAACAATTAGAATGCCTTTATTTCCTCGAATGGTTATTTCCTTAGTTTCAGTGTTGTTCTCCATAGGCATCGGTATTGGCAATGTCTCTTTCCAGTCAGTTACACTGGCGATTTGCCTTTTTATATTTTCAGGTAAAAATGGAAGGTTTGCCAGAGCATCAATTACTTTATCTACATTTACCCCTTCTGGTACCACTATTTCCGGGGTTTTTACTATGTCAAGGACAACTTGGACTTTTTCACTGCCTTTTTTCTGTAAATCCATACCAAGTGTTTTACCAAAATTTATAATAATGGGTTTTCTGTCAAGTTCTTTTGGGAAAAGGTGGGTACCACCAAATGTTTTAATGAGGTCATTTATTTTGTCGACTTTTAATATAAACTCTAAGCCTTCAATTTTTGAGGTGTACGCATGCTTTATTTCAAAATTTTCATCTGCTGGAAGTTTTATTTCATATCCGAGTTCAGATTTTACTTTGTCAAGCTCATCAGGAGAAATTTGACGCCCTTCTGAAGAACCGTCTTTTATAATCTCTCCATAGTCTTTAAGGCTTATATTTTTTATGCCTCTGTCATAGAACTGATTTTGGATTTGCGTCATATCCTCTGGTGTTATTGTTATAACCTGCATCTTATTTAGCCTGAATATGTTTAAAAGTTTGGCTTCTGCATTTTTAAGTGGCGGGAAAAAGGCTGAGGCGCCTATAAATGCTACTATCAAAGCAGCGGCAATGGCCTTTTTGTACTTTGTAAACAAGTATACCACTCCCTTTCTTTTATTATTTTCTTTGCCCAATTTTTCATTAAAGGCCATCCACGCTTCATTCAAGTCTATATTGGAAGTTTTTAAGGCATTTGCTGTAAATTCATTTATGAACTTTAGCTCTTCTAATTTTTGCCTACATGTGCTGCAGGTTTTTACATGCTCTTCTATATTTTTTGAGGTAATTTCATCTAATTCTCCATCTAAATATGCCTGAAGAGTTCCTTCATCGTAGCACATCCTTTCACACCTCCTTTTCGTATAATTCCTTGAATTTTTTCTGAGCTCTTGCAATGGTTGTTCCTACGGAGGATTTTTTAATTCCCAAAGCGACTGCTATTTCTTCATAACTGTAACCTGAATGCTTAAGTATTAAACACATCATGTCTCTTTTGTTCATTTTTAATAGAACTTCTTTCACCTTTGACTTTTCAAAGTTCTTTATAGCTATTTCTTCGGGGTCTTCCAAAAGTTTTTCTTCATTCTGCTGGAAGGCTTCTATTTCTCTTACTCTTGCGCTTCTTTCTGTTCGAAGATAGTTTAATGCATGGTTCATGGCCACTTTTGAAAGCCAACCTCCTATATTTTCATTGTGCCGGGGAGGCTTTTTTAAGAACTTTATGAATACCTCCTGCGCAATGTCCTCTGCTTTAAATTCATCTTTTACAATCCAGGATATCTGTTTTAAAATTTTTGGATAATACCTTTCAAAGATATCTTTGAAACTCTCCTCTATTTTTAACACCTCCCCTGTCTCTTTTCACTAATAATAACACATCTAAAATCAATTTTGTGACAAAACTTTTCAGACAAGAGGAACCGTCCCCTTTGTCTGGGTTTTATTTTTTGGGGGAAGTGTTATATAATTATATTCGGTGCTTTAAAAAAGGCGGGGGTGTTAAATTGGAAAGGATAAAGGCCTATTATCCTTATTTAGCAGGAATAGGAATGGCATCAATTTTTGGATTTTCTTTTATGTTTACCTCTATGGGGCTTGATGTAGTTTCTCCTATGGAGCTTATAGCCTATCGTTTTTTACTTGCAGCATTTATGATTACTCTTTTGTGGATATTTGGAATTATTAAACTTAATTATAGAGGGAAAAATCTGTGGCCATTGTTTTTATTGTCTCTATCAGAGCCTGTTGTGTATTTTATATTTGAAACATATGGTGTAAAATATACATCCTCTTCTCTTTCTGGCTTGATGATAGCTTTAATTCCTATTGCTGTTACCGCTTTGGCGGCGGTATTTTTAAAAGAAAGGCCTTCTTTGTATCAGCTTTTTTTTATTCTTTTGTCTGTTACAGGAGTTGCTTTTATAATTTTTATGACAGGTGTTGAAAGCCGTAATACGTCAATTATAGGTTTTGTATATCTTTTAGGAGCAGTCTTATCTGCAGCTTTTTACAGTATTTTAGCAAGGAAGTCTTCTTTAGAATTTTCACCTATTGAGATAACCTTTGTCATGATGTGGTTTGCCGCAATTTCTTTCAATTTTTTAAATTTAATTGATAGATTAGCAAAAGGCTATCCTATTTCTGACTATTTCAGGGATTTAACTGATTACAGAGTACTTATTCTTGTGTTATATCTAGGTGTTTTATCTTCTGTTGTAGCGTATTTTTTAAACAATTACGCTCTTTCAAAATTGCCTGCATCTCAAGCTTCAGTTTTTGCAAATTTGACCACAGTAATTTCGGTAATAGCGGGGATCACCATACGACGTGAAGCTTTTTATTGGTATCATATAATAGGAGCTATTATGATATTGATAGGAGTATGGGGGACAAATTATTTTGGAAAAGTGTCTCAACCGATTATTTCTTCACAAGAAACACACTGAAATTCTGTATTTACATTACATAGAGAATGTGATATACTTTTAACGTAACCCTATACCATACGGGGGCATATATTAGTCCAAAAAGGATGCGGTATAAAAATACCGCATTTATTATAGAGGAGTGATTTTATTAGTACTTTAATTAGTATAGCATGTTTTTGCGTTTTATTAAAGTACAAAAAGAGAGATAATAAATAAAAAAAGTTTTTGAGGTGAAACTATGGAGAGGGATGTAAAAGAAGCTGTGGAAATGTTAGGCAGAGGAAGTGGAAAAGCTCTTGATATTGGTACAGGACGGGGACGAATGGCAGCCGCTTTGGCTGAATACGGATATCAAGTCGTGTCTATTGATGAGAGCAAAGATGCTTTAAAAAGAGCAGAAGACCTTTTGAAAGAAAGTGTAACTTTGGAAAATATTTTGCTACTTCAGGGAGATGCTCACAATCTTCCATTTTTAGATGAAACTTTTGAGGTTGTGGCTACATACAATGCCATGCATCACATGAGGGATTATAAAAAGGTACTGGATGAGATGGTGAGGGTCTGTAAAAAAGGCGGTAATATTCTTATATCCGAATTAAACGAATATGGGAAGAAAGTTGTCGCTGAAAGGCATAAGAAAAGAGGAAGCCATCATGAAGCAAATATAAGCATTGAAGATATTGCAAAGTATTTAGAAATCGAATATGCTTTAATAGGAGAAATAAAACAGGGAGAGAGTACAGATATTTTTATATCCAAAAAATGACAATTATTAAGGAAAAATTTATCGTTGACAAGACATGAAAATATGATAAAATAAGTAATGTCTTTTGTGGCCCCGTGGTCAAGAGGTTAAGACACCGCCCTTTCACGGCGGCAACACGGGTTCGAATCCCGTCGGGGTCACCATTTAAGTTAAGAAATAAAATGTCGCACAAAGGTGCGACATTATTTTTTATGTCGAAAGAAAAATTACATATATAGCAAAAATTAACAAATAAAACCATCACCATGATGCTATAATTTAGAAAAAAACAAGAGGTGGTGGTTTTTTTATGCAAAATATAAATATTTTACCTTATAAAAGAGTTATAAAAACTTCCTTGACAGAAAATACTCAAAAAAATATTTATAAAAATATTCAACAGATTATATTATTGTCAGTTATAAGCTTTTTTATAGGGCGAGCTGTTATTTTCAATAGTCTTTTGCCTTTCGGCATTGCTTTTTTTGCAACCCTTTTAATGTATAAAAAGCGATATCTTTTAACAGGAATAGGAGTATGGTTGGGAATATTAACTTTACCCAATGTCAATAGTTTTAAATACCTTTTAGCACTTGTTTTGATCTTTTTATTAGAAGGGTTTCTAAAAATTAAACCTCAAAATATTATTAAAACCTCTTTCATTACTTTTATTTCTCTTTTTAGTGCAGATCTTATATTCAGCTATATTTATGGCTTTTTGCTTTTTGACATTATGATGAGCCTATATGAGTCTGTCACTGCAATGTTAATGGTTTTTATTTTTAACCACGCTGTTTCATTTATTTTGAATATAAACAGAAAAATTGTTTCCAATGAAGAGTTGATATCTTTGAGTATATTTATAGGGCTATTTATTCTAGGAATGAATCATTTGAATGTGTGGAAATTTACTCTCAATGGGATATTAGGGATATTCATAATACTTTTAGCCTCTTATATAGGTGGGGCTGGAGTAGGAGCAAGTATCGGCACAACTATGGGGCTTCTTGGAGGCTTATCTTTTTTCCAAATGCCAGTCTCCATAGGGCTTTTTGGATTTGCAGGCTTGTTGGCCGGTAGTTTGAAAAAATTGCATAAAATTGGAGTTATTATAGGCTTTTTAACTGCCATTTTTATTATTACATTTTATGTAACTTCAACTGTGGATATGATTGTAAATCCTTATGATATTGTGTTAGCTTCTTTAATGTTTGCAGCACTTCCTAAGAAGTACATAGTAAAGGCTGAGGAAATAGTAAAGGGTAATAAAAATTTAAACAACAGAAATTACAATGAAAAATTAAAAGAAGTAGTGACAGGCAAACTTAAAGAGTATTCTCAAGTATTTGAAGAGCTCTCTAAAAGTTTTAAACAGGTAAATGAAAAGGTATTAGACCACAAAGATATTTCTTATTTGTTTGAGGAAATTGCCAATAAGACCTGTACTCAATGTATCATGTATAAAACTTGTTGGGATAAGGAGTTTTACAATACTTATAAAAGCATGTTTGAGTTGATAGAACATCTTGAAAAAAATAGTAGTATTGAGGACAATAAACTGTATAGAAAATGTATAAGATTTTCTGAACTTATGAGCACAACTAAATATTACTTAGGCATTTACAAAATAAGCATGCAGTGGAGAGAAAGGCTAAAAGATGCTAAAGGACTTATTGCTACTCAATTAAAAGGAGTTGCTGATGCAATATCTAATATGGCTAGTGATATTAGCATGAATGTCACTTTTAAAGATGAATTAGAACAAATAATGATGGTAGAATTGGACAAAAAGGGCATACCTGTAGAGGATGTGCTAATTTATGACACAGGAGACGAAAATTTTAACGTAAAAATATATAAAAAGGCATGTTTTGCTAAGGAATGTGACAAAAAGATTGTCCCTATTGTATCTGAAATTATGGGGGAAAGATATGAGAGAAAAAGTAGGTTATGCTCTATAGACCACAATGGAAGATGTGTACTTACTCTTACAAAAGCAGAGAGCTTGCAAGTCTTAACGGGGATAAGCAGAGTTAGCAAGTCAAAAGCCAAGATTTCTGGAGATACTTATTCATTTATGGACTTAGAAGATGGAAAATATATGGCAGCTTTAAGCGATGGAATGGGGATTGGATATAAAGCGGCTGCAGAGAGCACTACTACCATTTCTTTGCTGGAGAAATTTATAGAGGCAGGCTTTGATAAACATTTAGTTATTCAAACATTAAACTCTATTTTGGCTTTGCGGTCTGCAGAAGAAATGTTTTCTACTGTGGATATAATGTTTCTGGACAAGTTTACTGGAGAAGCAGAATTTATAAAAATTGGCTCTTGTGCTACCTTTATAAAAAGAGGGAATGAGGTTGAGATTATAGAATCCAGTTCTCTGCCCATTGGCATTTTGGAAGATATAGAGGCAGATATACATGAAAGAAAATTAAAAGATGGAGATTTTGTGATTTTAGTCACTGATGGAGTGTTGGAGTGTTTTGAGAAGGATAAAGAAATAGAATTTTCAAGGTTAATCAGTGAAATCAAGACGAGAAATCCTCAGGATATGGCAGATGCGTTAATGAAAAAATGTTTGGAATTATGTAATAATACTCCAAAGGACGATATGACAATTTTGGTTTTAAAGGTATGGAAGAAAATATAAAAGTTAATAAATTGGAATAACCCTTCCACAATGTGGAAACAATATATCGAGGCGATTAAAGGAATACTTTTGTGGAGGGGTTTTTTGGGTTTGATTTAAAAAGGAGGATATTATATAATCATTATATAACATGAGTATATATCGCTATAAGGGGTTAAGAAATGATTGATAAGGTTATTTCAACAATTAGAAGGTATAAAATGATTGAGACAAATGATAAAATTGTAATGGGGGTTTCCGGTGGACCTGATTCTTTGTGTATGCTGGATATTTTATACAATTTAAAAGATTTATTTAATCTTAAGTTGTATGTAGTACATGTTAATCATATGATAAGAGGAGAAGAAGCTAAAAGGGATGCGCAATTTGTTGAAGATATGTGCCGCAAATTGAAACTCCCATTTTTTTTATTTGAAAAAGATGTAAAAAAAATAGCCAAAGAAATGGGATATTCGGAAGAAGAGGCTGGTCGATATGTGAGGTATCAGGCTTTTGAGGAAGTATTAAAAGAAGTTAAGGGTAATAAAATAGCTGTAGCCCATAATAAGAACGACGTAGTGGAAACAGTTTTTTTAAATTTAATAAGAGGTTCTGGAATGGCTGGCCTCATTGGAATAAAACCGGTAAATGGAAATATAATAAGGCCTCTCATTGAAATAGAAAGGGAAGAAATAGAGAATTACATCAAGGAAAAAGATTTAAAGCCGGTAATAGATTTTACAAATTATGAAGATTTATATAAGAGAAATAAAGTAAGACTTAAATTAATTCCCTATATAAATGAAACTTTTGAAGTAGATATAATAGAGAATATCTACAGGATGGCAAAAATTATTTTAGAGGAGAATGACCATTTAGAAAAAGAGTGTGAAAAGATTTTTAATGAGGTTTGCTATTTTAATCGAGAGGAAATTTTTGCTGATATAAAAAAACTGAGGGCACAGCATCCAGCTATTCAGCGACGCTTAGTTAGGCTTATGTACCAAAAATTAAAAGGAGATATTTATGGATTAGAATACATCCATGTAGAGGATGTTTTAAGCCTTTTAGACAAACCAACTTCCTCAAAAATTGATTTACCCTTTGAAATTGAGGCTTTAAAAAGCTATAATAATCTTATAATGAGAAAAATAAAAGAAAAAGAGGCCAAGACTTTTTGGGCAAAATTAAATATTCCTGGAATTACTAAGATATGTGGTGTTGGGCAATTTAAAACTACCGTTTTAGGGATTGAAGAAATAAAAAAACTTAATATAGGAAAATACACGAAATTTTTTGACTATGATAAAATACAGAAAGATGTGGTAGTTAGAAATAGGCAAGCAGGGGATATTTTTTCTCCTCTTAACCTGGGAGGGAGTAAAAAATTAAAAGAATTTTTTATTGACGAGAAAATACCCCGCGAAATAAGAGATAGCATTCCTTTATTAGCCATAGACAATGAAATTGTGTGGGTTGTAGGTTATAGAATGAGTGATAAATTTAAAGTAGATAAAAATACAAAAAATGTCCTTGTGATAGAGTATACCAAAGGATAAAATAAAAAAGAAGGAGGTTAAATTTATGTCGAGTCCAACACAAGATATACAGGAGATTTTGATTACGGAAGAGCAATTAAAAGAAAAAGTGAAAGAGTTAGGACAAATAATTACAAAAGACTACCAAGGTAAAGACCTTGTCCTCCTTGGGGTTTTAAAAGGAGCAATAATGTTTATGGCAGACTTATCTCGAGCAATAGATTTACCTTTATCAATAGATTTTATGGCAGTCTCCAGTTATGGTTCTTCTACTCAGTCTTCTGGAATAGTAAAAATAATTAAAGACCATGACATAAACATTGAAGGAAAAGATGTGCTCATAGTCGAGGATATTATAGATAGCGGTTTAACACTTTCTTATTTAAGAAAGACTTTATTAGAAAGAAAACCTAGAAGTTTAAAAATTTGCACTATTTTAGATAAACCTGAAAGAAGAGAAGCAGACGTTAAGGTAGATTATTGTGGATTTAAAATTCCTGACAAATTTGTAGTTGGTTATGGATTAGATTTTGATGAAAAATACAGAAATCTCCCATTTATAGGGGTTTTAAAGCCAGAGCTGTATAAATGATTTGGTTTTTTAAAGGAGATATGATATTATAGATTAAAAGTAGTTGGACTTGTTTGAAGGAGGGGCCTTATTTGAACGATAATAACAAGATAATTAGAAGCATGGTGCTCTATTTATTAATATTTATAGCTATTTACGCAATGGTACAATTGTATTCTCAAAGCGCCGAACCAATAACCGATATTGATTACGGACAGCTAATAAAATACATTGATGCCAATCAAGTAAAAAGCAT
The DNA here is from genome assembly GCF_000806225.2 of Thermoanaerobacter sp. YS13. NCBI lineage: Bacteria > Bacillati > Bacillota > Clostridia > Thermoanaerobacterales > Thermoanaerobacteraceae > Thermoanaerobacter > Thermoanaerobacter sp. YS13. The sequence continues at coordinate 816,403 of NZ_JOOI01000002.1, forward strand.
TACCCTTGTGGGTAATGATGTTAAAGGTGTATTAAAAAATGGTACCGAGTTTAAGAGCCGTGTACCAGATGTAACTAACTTTATGAGTTTTGTAAATCCTTACATTTTACAGGGGAAACTGGATTTTAAAAGTGAGCCGCAAGTAGGCCCGCCATGGTGGGTACAAATGCTTCCTTCTCTCTTTTTAATCGTAATTTTCATCATATTTTGGTATATTTTTATGCAACAGGCACAAGGTGGGGGAGGAAGCAAAGTGATGTCTTTTGGCAAAAGCAGGGCCAGGATGATTACAGACAAAGATAAAAGAGTAACTTTTAATGACGTGGCGGGAGCAGATGAAGAAAAAGAAGAACTGCAAGAAATTGTTGAATTTTTAAAATATCCCAAAAAGTTTCTTGAGCTTGGAGCCAGAATACCTAAAGGGGTTCTTTTAGTGGGGCCTCCAGGTACAGGAAAAACGCTCCTCGCAAAAGCTGTAGCAGGAGAAGCGGGAGTACCATTTTTTAGCATAAGTGGTTCTGATTTTGTGGAGATGTTTGTCGGTGTAGGTGCTGCGAGAGTTAGAGATTTATTTGATCAAGCTAAAAAGAATGCACCTTGTATTGTTTTTATTGATGAAATAGACGCGGTAGGAAGGCAAAGAGGTGCGGGTTTAGGTGGCGGGCATGATGAAAGAGAGCAAACACTAAATCAGCTGTTAGTTGAAATGGATGGTTTCAGTGTCAATGAAGGTATAATTGTGATTGCCGCAACAAACAGGCCAGATATATTAGACCCTGCACTACTGCGACCAGGAAGATTTGATAGGCACGTTACTGTTGGTATTCCTGATATAAAAGGAAGAGAAGAAATTTTGAAGATACATTCAAGAAATAAGCCATTGGCTCCAGATGTATCATTGCAAGTACTGGCACGAAGAACTCCTGGGTTTACTGGGGCCGACCTTGAAAATCTTATGAATGAAGCGGCACTTTTAGCAGCAAGGAGAGGGCTTAAGCAGATAACTATGGCAGAATTGGAAGAAGCTATAACGAGAGTAATAGCAGGACCTGAAAAGAGAAGTAGGATTATGTCTGAGAAAGACAAGAAATTGGTGGCATATCATGAAGCAGGGCATGCTGTTGTAGCAAAGCTTTTGCCAAACACTCCTCCTGTCCATGAGGTAACGATAATTCCGAGAGGCAGAGCTGGAGGCTATACTATGCTTCTTCCCGAAGAAGATAAATATTACATGTCAAAATCTGAAATGATGGATGAGATAGTTCATCTTTTAGGCGGACGTGTGGCAGAGAGTTTAGTGTTAAATGATATAAGTACAGGTGCACAAAATGACATTGAGAGAGCTACAAATATTGCAAGAAAGATGGTTACAGAGTATGGCATGAGTGAAAGGTTAGGACCCATGACTTTTGGTACTAAAAGTGAAGAAGTGTTTTTAGGGCGGGATTTAGGAAGAACAAGAAATTACAGTGAAGAAGTAGCTGCAGAAATTGATAGAGAGATAAAGAGAATAATTGAAGAAGCGTATAAAAGAGCAGAATCATTGTTAAAGGGAAATATTGATAAACTTCACAGAGTAGCAAAAGCTCTTATTGAAAAAGAAAAGCTTAATGGAGAAGAGTTTGAAAAAGTCTTTAGCGGAGAGGATATAGAAGGGGTGCAGTTTGCATAAAATACCAAATAATGTATAAGTCTTTGGACTTATACATTATTTTTTTAAAAATTTTTAGTTAACAATAAAAAAATTATTGATAAGAAGGAGGATTTTTCTACTTTAATGTCTAATTATATTAGTGGGACTAAGGTTTTTGAACAAAAGATAAGGGAGATAAAGGGGGACAGTCATGAAAGTGAACAAAGCTTTTGCTACAGATAAAAATTCCTTGCAATGGATATGCAACCTTTTAGATAATGCACACGATTTTTTTGTCTTAAAAAATTTAAATGGTAAGGTAGTTCATGTAAATAAAAGACTTCTTGAAACATTAGGCTATTTCGCTGATGAGATAGATGATTATGATTATTTTTTTTACCATATAATAAAATACAAAGAAGTAGGGCCATACGAAGATGGTCTTATCATAGAGCTTACGGCAAAATACAATATAAAAATGTCTTTTAGTATAAGATTTAGTCCTATAGTTAACAGTGGTGGTGATAAAGTAGCTTTTTTGGGGTTTGTGAAGTTGCGAAGCTATTGTAAAGGAAAAGCTGAAGATTATTTTAACTTCTTCAAATATCCAACTGACGTAATGGATATGACAGAGGAAGGTGTTGTGATAGTTGATAATAGGTTTAACGTGGTCTATGTGAATAACAGGGCATGTGAATTATTTGGCCTTAAATATACAAAATTCATAAATGCAAAGTTTATGGACATTATAAAAAAATACAAACCGGATGCTTCAGAAAATAATTTAATTAACGGAGAAAAAATTGTAATTCCATCGAAAGGCAGTTTTGACGAAAGAGTGCTTTTGCTTAAGTATGGGAAATTAAACAGTGGGCATTGGAAAACTATTATTGTGAAAAATATAACTGAAGACTTAAAATATCAAAAATTAATTGAGCAAACGGAAAAATACACAATTGCTGGTGAATTTGCTGCCACAACTATTCATGAAATAAAAAATTCTTTAACTTCTATAAAAGGCTTTATACAACTTCTACAAGCTAAACATAAAGAAAGTTCTACTTACTATGAGACTATTTTAGACGAAGTGGACAGAGTATTAGCTTTAATAAAAAATTACCTTGGTATAGTCAGAAGCAATGAAGAAGGAGAAACTGAAATAGACATAAATAGCGTTATAAATCAATATTTACTTCTTTTTGAAGCAGAAACTGTTCGCAAAAAAATTAAAATAGAAAAAAGGTTTGGTGATGTTCCTCCTATAAAAATGGACAAAAATCATCTTAAGCAGCTTATTTTAAATATAGTTCAAAATTCTCTTCATGCCATTGGGGAGAATGGTAAAATAATATTAGATACAAGATACTACCCTCTTAAAAAGAGGATAGTAATAAGAATTGTTGATAATGGAGGTGGTATAGAGAAGAAATATTTAAAAAAAGTTATTGAGCCATTGTTTACAACTAAAAGAGAAGGAACAGGCCTGGGACTTGCAATTTGCAAAAGTATTGTAGAATTGTACAATGGTGATATTAAAATTTTTAGTAAAAAAGGTAAAGGTACACTTGTAAAAATAATTTTGGGTGAGAGATAAAAATAAAAGCTGGAGGGGAAAATTTATGAAATCTGATATTGAAATAGCTCAAGAAGCGAAAATGCTACATATAAGGGAGGTTGCAAAAAAGTTAGATATTGAGGAAGACTACCTAGAATACTACGGCAAGTATAAAGCAAAAATTTCTCTTGCATTATGGGAAAAAATAAAGCACAGGAAAGATGGTAAGCTTATTCTTGTCACAGCGATAACTCCCACCCCTGCAGGCGAGGGTAAGACCACACTTACTGTAGGATTAGGTCAAGCTCTTGCCAAAATAGGTAAAAAAGCCATGATAGCCTTGAGGGAGCCCTCATTAGGACCTTCTATGGGAATAAAAGGTGGAGCGGCTGGGGGAGGATATTCTCAAGTTGTACCTATGGAGGACATAAATTTACACTTTACAGGAGATTTACATGCGATTACTGCTGCTCATAATCTGCTAGCTGCTATGATTGACAATCACATCCATCATGGAAATGAACTTAATATTGACATAAGGACTATTACATGGAAAAGAGCTATGGACATGAATGATAGGGCTTTAAGAGAAGTAATAGTAGGACTTGGAGGAAAAGCAAATGGATATCCAAGACAAGATGGTTTTATAATAACTGTGGCGTCGGAAATAATGGCAATTTTGTGTTTATCACGAGACCTGATGGATTTAAAAAGAAGAATTGGCGACATAATTGTAGCATATGATAAAGATGGCAATCCTGTAACTGCAAAAGATTTAAAAGCCGATGGAGCTATGACAGTCTTATTAAAAGATGCTATAAAACCTAATTTAGTACAGACGATTGAAAACGTTCCAGCATTTGTTCATGGAGGGCCTTTTGCAAATATTGCTCATGGATGCAATAGCTTAATTGCCACTAAATATGGTTTAAAATTGGCGGATTATCTTGTAACAGAGGCAGGCTTTGGTGCAGATTTAGGGGCTGAAAAATTCTTTGACATAAAGTCAAGGTTTGGAGGACTAACACCAAATGCAGCCGTCATAGTAGCGACTGTAAGAGCTTTAAAGATGCATGGGGGAGTTAAAAAGGAAGATTTGCAAAAAGAAGATGTGGACGCAGTAAGAAAGGGAATTGAAAATCTTGAAAAGCAAGTTGAAAATATAAAAAAATTTGGAGTGCCAGTTGTTGTAGCCCTTAACAAGTTTGTCTTTGATACAGAAAGAGAAATTGATGAAGTGAGAATTGCCTGCGAAAAAATAGGAGTAGATATGGCGGTAGCGGAAGTGTGGGAAAAAGGAGGAGAGGGCGGAATAGAGTTGGCTGAAAAAGTTGTGAAAGCTTGTGAGATACCTTCCAACTTCCACGTTTTGTATGATGAAACACTTCCAATTAAAGATAAATTGCACATAATTGCAACAGAAATATATGGAGCTGATGGAGTAGAGTATACTGCTTCTGCTCTTAAAGATATAGCAAACCTTGAAAGACTAGGCTTTGACAAGATGCCAATAGTTGTGGCAAAAACTCAATATTCTCTTTCAGATGACCCAAAACTTTTAGGACGTCCGAGAGGATTTAAAATAACAGTAAGAGAACTGAGAATTTCAAGAGGTGCAGGTTTTATTGTGGCTTTGACAGGTGATATAATGACAATGCCAGGCCTTCCAAAGCATCCGGCAGCAGAAAATATAGACATTGATGAAAACGGAAGAATAACAGGACTGTTTTAAGGGAGTGTAGATGAAAGTAGATGAAAAAAGAAATATTAGATATACAAAATTTGTCACAGGCGAAAAAGGAACTTAGCCAAATAAAAGCTGAAGAAATTTCTGTAGATATTATGGCACCAAAAGCCGTTTTCAGGGTTGTCAAGCTCTTTGATGTACATCCAGCAGCTGCTAACATAATAAAACAGGAGATGCTAGCTATAGGAGGAGAAGCAGCTGTAGCAAGAGGTTGCGTAAATATGAGTGTTGAAAAATCTGACGTTATTATAATGGGAACATTAAGACAATATCAAAGGCTTTTGGCAAAACTTAAGATGCAAAAGGGCTATTTTGAGCTTAATGAAGTTGTAGAAGAATTAGAAAGTGTTATTGAGGAAATGACTAGATAGGCGGCGAAGAGGTCTTCTCTTTGGCCGCTTTTTTATAGAAAAAAATTTCAAATGAAAAGGTAAACATTTGTTAAAAATTTGTGTTATAATGTAAAAGGGGAAAATCAAAGGAGGGTGTTATATGATTGACAAAAAAAAATTAGAGGAAATAAAAAACAAAAAGGAAGAATGGGAAGTTAATCAAAGACAAAAGGTGGTATCTAAATTTCCAGAGAGGAAAAAAGAATTTAAAACCTCGTCTGGGATAGAGATTAAGGAGATTTACACCCCTTACGATATAAGTGATATAGATTATCTCGAAAAGATTGGCTTTCCAGGAGAATATCCTTATACAAGAGGCGTACAGCCTACTATGTATAGAGGCAAATTTTGGACTATGAGGCAATATGCAGGATTTGGAACTGCAGAAGAGTCGAATAAAAGGTTTAAATATCTTTTGTCGCAAGGCCAAACAGGTTTGAGCGTAGCTTTTGATTTACCTACACAGATAGGCTATGATTCTGACCATCCAATGGCAGAAGGAGAAGTAGGGAAAGTAGGAGTAGCCATAGATTCACTTTATGACATGGAAATTCTCTTTGATGGCATTCCCCTTGACAAAGTCAGTACTTCTATGACTATTAATGCGCCTGCTGCAATACTTCTTGCGATGTATATTGCAGTTGCAGAAAAGCAAGGGGTATCTCCAGATAAGTTGAATGGGACTATTCAAAATGACATTTTAAAAGAATATGTAGCTCGTGGAACTTATATTTTTCCGACAGGTCCTTCTATGAGGCTTATTACTAATATTTTCGAATATTGTTCCAAGTATGTTCCTAAGTGGAATACTATAAGTATAAGCGGTTATCACATAAGAGAAGCAGGAGCCACGGCAGTGCAAGAAATAGCATTTACTTTGGCTAATGGCATAGCTTACGTGGAGGCGGCTATAAAGGCAGGTCTTGATGTAGATGAGTTTGCTCCAAGATTGTCATTTTTCTTCAATGCCCACAACGATCTTTTCGAAGAAGTTGCAAAATTTAGGGCGGCAAGAAGAATGTGGGCAAAGATAATGAAAGAAAGATTTAACGCGAAAGATCCAAGGTCAATGATGATGAGATTTCACACTCAAACTGCGGGTTCTGCTCTTACTGCTCAACAACCTGACAACAATATTATTAGGGTTACTATTCAAGCTTTAGCAGCAGTTTTAGGGGGTACTCAGTCGTTACACACGAACAGCAGAGACGAAGCTCTTGCTCTTCCTACAGAAGATTCTGTGAGAATTGCCTTAAGGACGCAGCAAATTATTGCTTATGAAAGCGGTGTTTGTGAGACTCCAGATCCATTGGCCGGAAGTTACTATGTTGAAAAATTGACAGATGAAATTGAAAAGAGGGCTTTTGAATATATAAAGAAAATTGACGAATTAGGAGGAGCGGCAAGAGCTATTGATTTGGGATATATACAAAAAGAAATACAAGAAAGTGCATATAGATATCAAAAAGAAATAGAATCTGGTGAAAGAGTAATAGTAGGGCTTAACAAATTCCAAATTGAAGAGGAGCCGCCAAAAGGGCTTTTAAAAGTAAACCCTGCTGTAGAAGAATTGCAAAAACAAAAAATCGCTAAAGTAAAAGAAATGAGAAACAACGCCAGTGTGAAAAAGACTTTAGAGGCCTTAAAAAAAGCTGCAGAAGGAGACGACAACTTGATGCCTTGGATATTAGATGCAGTAAGGGAATATGCGACATTAGGTGAAATTACAGATGTGTTGCGTTCTATTTTTGGGGAATATCAGCAACAGATTATACTGTAAAGGAGGATAAATATGGAAAGACCTATAAGAGTATTAGTGGCAAAGCCGGGATTAGACGGTCACGACAGGGGAGCAAAAGTAATTGCAAGAGCTTTAAGAGATGCGGGAATGGAAGTGATATACACGGGACTTAGGCAAACACCCGAACAAATTGTAGAAGCAGCCATTCAAGAAGACGTAGATGTTGTAGCTTTAAGCATTTTATCTGGTGCCCATAACACTTTATTTCCTAAAATAACAAAGCTTTTAAAAGAAAGAGGAGCAGATGACATATTAGTAATAGGTGGCGGAGTTATACCAGAGGAAGACATACCTTTTTTGAAAGAGCATGGAATAGCGGAAATTTTTACACCCGGCACTCCCACTTCTGCTGTTATTGAGTATATAAAAGAACATGTCAATAGGGCGGTATAAAATGCGTGATATTGAAGAGCTTTTGTTAAAAGGGGATAAAAGGGCTATTGCCAGAGCTATAACTTATGCGGAAAACTATGAGGATAAAGCCAAAGAGATAATAAAAAGGCTTTATACTAAGTCTGGTAATGCTTATATTATAGGCATTACCGGACCGCCGGGTGTTGGTAAGAGCACATTGACAGACAAATTAATTAAAAATTTAGTTGATGTAGGTAAAAAAATAGGAGTAATAGCAGTAGACCCCACTAGCCCTTTTACAGGGGGTTCACTTTTAGGAGACAGGATAAGAATGCAGGATTTATCTCAGCATCCTAATGTTTACATAAGGAGCATGGGGACGCGAGGACATCTTGGAGGGCTTTCTAAAGGGACTTACATGGCAGCGAGAATTTTAGATATAGCCGGCATGGATTACATTTTTATAGAGACAGTTGGAGTAGGTCAATCGGAGATAGACATAATCAAAATTGCTGACACTGTGGTGATGGTTTTGGCTCCTGGACTTGGAGATGATGTACAAGCTATAAAGGCGGGGATCATGGAAATAGCAGACATTTTTGTGGTGAACAAGTGCGACAGAGAAGGAGCAGACAAAACAGTCGTTGAGCTTAACATGATGTTGGATTTGGATGAAAAGAAGAAATGGAGACCACCTGTGGTAAAAGTGATTGCACAGGAGAACAAAGGAATTGCTGACCTTATTGATCATATTACCCAACATAAAAGCTATTTAGAAGAAAGTGGGGCTCTTCAAAAGAAAAGAATTGAGAGGTTGAAAATGGAGATAATTGAAACTGTAAAGAATAGGATAATGAAGAATGTTTTTGACAAGATTCAAGAGAGGGAATTCATATCTAAATTGCAAGAAGTGATAGACAAAAGGATAGACCCGTACACTTTTGCAGATGATTTATACAAGGAAATTTTTAATTAAATGTTGTAAGGAGGTTTTAAGATGATTAAAAAGATTGACCATATAGGGATTGCTGTTAAAAGCATTGAAGAAGCAGCAAAGTTTTATAGAGATGTCCTAGGCCTTGAAATAAAAGGAATGGAAGTAGTAGAAGAACAAAAAGTAAAGACAGCTTTTATTCCTGTAGGTGATAGTGAGATAGAACTTTTAGAGTCTACCTCCGAGGATGGTCCTATAGCCAGGTTTATAGAAAAAAGAGGAGAAGGTATACAACACATTGCCCTTCAAGTAGATAATATTGAAAAAACTTTAGAAGAGCTAAAACAAAGGGGGGTCAACTTCATTGACGAACTACCTAGATATGGAGCTGGTGGTGCCAAAATAGCTTTTGTACACCCCAAAAGCACAAATGGAGTACTTTTAGAACTTTGTCAAAGGGATTAAATTTATTGTGCAGTTGGAAAGTATGTGGTATATTATTTAGTAGGTACTAATAATAACTGCTACTATTAAGTTGCAGTGAGGCTATAAGGAGGAAATTTTATGAGTGTCCATGATATGATAGAAGAGCTAAAAAGAAGAAAAGAAAAAGTTTTGGAAGGTGGAGGGGCTAAAAGAATAGCTGCTCAGCACGAAAAGGGAAAATTGACTGCAAGAGAGAGAATACATAAGCTTCTTGACAAGGACAGTTTTGTAGAAATAGACCCTTTTGTAGAGCATCGGTGTTATGACTTTGGGATGGAAAAGCAAAAATATTTCGGAGAAGGGGTTGTAACAGGCTACGGAACAGTAGATGGAAGGTTAGTATATGTATATGCACAGGACTTTACTGTATTAGGTGGTTCATTAGGAGAATATCATGCAAAAAAAATAACTAAAGTGATGGACATGGCAATGAAGATGGGAGCACCTATAATAGGTCTTAACGACTCAGGAGGTGCTCGCATACAAGAAGGAGTAGATGCTCTTTCAGGTTATGGAAACATATTTTACAGAAATACTTTAGCCTCCGGCGTTATACCGCAAATATCGGTAATAATGGGACCGAGTGCTGGTGGAGCCGTATATTCGCCGGCATTAACAGATTTTATTTTTATGGTAGATAAAACCAGCCAAATGTTTATAACAGGTCCACAAGTTATAAAAGCTGTAACTGGAGAAGAGGTTACTCCTGAAGAATTAGGAGGCTCAATAACTCACAATAGGCTAAGCGGTGTTGCTCATTTCAGGGGTCCAAATGATGAAGAAGTTCTAAAGATGGTGAGGAATTTGTTAAGTTATTTACCTTCTAACAACTTAGAAGATCCTCCACAATACGAGACAGGGGATAATCCCAATAGAGTTTCTCAAAGACTTATGGAGATAATTCCAGGCAATCCCAATAAGCCTTATGACATGAAAGAATTAATAAGAGAAATAGTCGACAATGGAGAATTTTTAGAGTCACAGGAGATGTACGCAGAAAATATCATCACAGTTTTTGCAAGACTTAATGGAAAGACAATAGGAATTGTTGCAAATCAGCCAAGAGTATTAGCAGGAGTACTTGACATAAATGCTTCTGACAAAGCGGCTAGGTTTATTCGCTTTTGTGATGCTTTTAATATTCCTATACTTAGTATAGTGGATGTGCCTGGATTTTTGCCAGGGACAAATCAAGAATATGGTGGGATAATAAGACATGGGGCGAAAATGCTTTACGCTTATTCTGAGGCAACTGTTCCTAAGGTTACTTTGATTGTAAGGAAGGCTTACGGTGGGGCTTATCTTGCTATGTGCAGCAAAGACTTAGGAGCTGACATAGTGTTTGCATGGCCTACGGCAGAAATTGCGGTCATGGGACCAGAAGGAGCAGCAAACATTGTATTTAAAAATGAAATCAATGAGGCAGAAAATCCTGCAGAAGTGAGGCAGCAAAAGATAAATGAATACAGAGATAATTTTGCAAATCCATACAGAGCTGCAGCTCGTGGCTATGTAGATGATGTAATTCTTCCTTCTGAGACAAGGCCAAGGCTCATATCAGCTTTTGATATGTTATCTAGCAAAAGAGAGAGTCGGCCTCCTAAGAAACATGGCAATATACCTCTATAAGGTGGTGTTTTTATGGAAAGTTTTTTGGATTTTTTGAAAAAAACCTTTAATAGTAAAGAGGAAGAAGAAGTAAAGAATGAAGAAAAAAAAGACAAAAGTGGAGAAAACGAAGAAGAAATTGAGCTTGTTGCTGCGATTACAGCCGCGATAGCTTTATATTTACAAGCCGATGTTAGTGGTTTTTACGTAAAATCTATAGTGAGACTTCCAGAGACTGCTCCCGTTTGGGCTAAAGTAGGGCGGCAGGAGCAAATGAGAACAAGATTGTAACTGAAGGAGGAATTTCTGTGAAAAAGTTTAAAGTAACAGTAAATGGGAAAGTATATGAGGTTGAGGTAGAAGAGATAAAAGATAAGGATGAGACTTCTAACATAACACAAAGGGCAACTGTTTCACAAACTAAAGCGACTGAAACTCAGGAAACTTTCCAGTCAGTTTCAAAAGCTGAAGCTTCTTCTCCGGCGGCTAAAGGTTCTAAAGTAATTTCTGCGCCTATGCCAGGCACAATTCTTGATGTAAAAGTTAAAGAAGGTGACAGGATAAAGCGGGGAGATGTCGTAGTAATTTTAGAGGCTATGAAGATGGAAAATGAAATAATGGCGCCTGAAGAAGGAGTTATAGTAAGTATACATGTTTCTAAAGGCTCTTCCGTAAACACAGGAGATGTGCTTGTGACTATGAATTAAAAAATTATTGATGAGTGAGGCTTTTTTTGGTAAAATAAAATTGCGGGTATCGTCTTCGAACCTGACAACTAATAAAAATTTAATATTGTTAGGCATTCGGAACGGTATCCTGAAAAGGAACCGGAACGGAGGTGAAAAAAGTGCAAATTAAAGCGACAAGAGAAGGGAAAGCGGTAAAAATTTCTTTGAGGCAGATAACTGTAGCAGGAATGCTGGCTGCGATATCCATTGTTTTATCTACCACCATTTTAGGGTACATTCCTTTAGGTATTGCGAATGCTACTACAATGCATATACCAGCAATTATAGGAGGAGTGTTAGAAGGACCTATTGTAGGAGCTTTTATAGGTTTGATTTTTGGATTGACCAGCTTCATAAGGCAAAACACTCCTCTTTTTGCCGATCCTGTAATTGCTATATTACCCAGGATTTTGATAGGGGTTGTGGCATATTATTCTTATAAGTTGACTAAAAATGTTGGCATTGCAGCAGCTGCAGGCACGTTGACAAATACCATTGGAGTTTTGGGTTTAGCAGTGCTTCTAAAATATCTGCCTCTTAATGTTGCATTATTTGTAGCTTTAAAAAATGGCATATTTGAAATTATTGTTGCTGTGATATTGACAACAATGATAGTAAAGTCTTTGAAGAAAGTGTATGATAAATAAAAATAAAAGCAGGCATTTGCCTGCTTAATTTTAAGAAGGTGATGATTTTGCTTTTAGTTTTTGACGTAGGGAATACCAACATTGTAATGGGAATTTATAAAGGGAAAAAGCTTCTACATTCTTTTAGAATATCTACCGATAAAAGCAAAACCTCTGATGAATATGGGATGTTGATCAATCAGTTGTTTGAATACAATGGTTTAAAGCTTAAAGATGTAGATGCGGTGATAATTTCTTCCGTTGTACCTCCTATTATGCACACACTTGAATCAATGACTATAAAATATTGCAATGCCAAGCCTTTGATTGTGGGCCCAGGGATAAAGACAGGCATAAATATAAAGTACGATAATCCCAAAGAAGTAGGTGCAGATAGGATTGTAAATGCTGTTGCCGCATATGAAATTTACGGAGGGCCAGTCATAGTAATAGATTTTGGCACAGCTACTACTTTTTGTGCGATTTCTAAAAATTGTGAGTATTTAGGTGGAATAATTGCCCCTGGACTGGCAATATCTGCCGATGCACTTTTTCAAAGAACTGCCAAACTTCCCAAAATTGAACTTACAAAACCGCCTACTGTTATTTGCAAAAATACAGTGTCCAGCATGCAGTCAGGTATTATATATGGACATGTTGGCATGGTGGATTATATAGTAAGCAGAATGAAAGAAGAGTTTGCACCAGACGCTTATGTGGTAGCAACAGGTGGTTTTGCAAAGATGATTGCAGAAGAGTCAAAAACTATAGACACAGTGAATGATATGCTTACCCTAGAAGGTTTAAGAATAATCTATGAGAGGAATGCAGACTAATTCCTCTCATTTTATTTTTCTAATTTTCGCAATGATATAAAGAACTATAGGGAAAAATACTTCAAACAAAAAGGCTTCAAGAGGGAAAAACCTCTGTATGTAAGTATACAATCCATCTAAACTTTCAGATACATTTTCTGCTAATGGGATTAACAAAGTTGCAAGTGGTAGCAAAACGAAACGATAATCTGGAGCTTTTATCGTTTCAGTTACCCCTTTTGCGAATATATAAGTAAATATTACAATTTTAAGATAAATTCCCATCAACCACATCGCCATTACTAATGAATCAAATCGCTGTATGTAATCGCTAATTTTTATATTTCTAACCATTTCTAAAGCTGTAAATTGAAAATTTGATGCGGTTTTTGCTCCAAAAATCCCTATTGCTAAAACTCCCAACATCATACTAAGGGCTAATATTCCAAGGCTTATTATCCCTCCTTTTAAAGCTTTTTCTTTTTCTGAGATATGAGGGAATATAAGAAGTATTATTACCGTTTCAAGCATATATGAGGTGATAAGGATTGAACCTATTATGGGAGGTTTTATCCCGTTTTCAAGTATTGGAAGAAAATTTGCTATATCAACTTTTTGAAGGTCCAAAGTGATCACGAATGCTAAGAGGAGCATTCCAAAAGGGAATATAAGTTCATTTAATTTAACAATTGCTAAAAAGCCTTTTGATACAGTATACATTACTGATATTATCAAAACTACATAAAAAACCATTGGGGGAGTATGAGGCATAAAAGCATTGATCATAATTTCTATTAATTCTCTTATTACCAATGAGACAATGCGCAATATATAGAGCAAGTAAAGGAATGTTATTATTTTCCCTATAAATTTTCCTGTTATTTTATCTACATAGGAAAATAGCATCTCTTCTTTAAAGAGTATTGCCAGCTTATAATAAAAAACAAAGACAATGCTAGAGGTTACAAAAGATATCACCACAGAAATCCAAGAGTCTTGCTTTGCGGCTAATGCCACGAAAGAAGGCAAAAAAACGTCCGCCGTTGATAGAACAGTTGTGACCAATAAAAATATCATTTGCTTTGTAGAGATTTTCTTTTCTGAAGTCCTTTCATATTGCCTTATTCCTTTAAACATATCCGACTCCTAAACATATTTTTTTTATTATTTCTCTAAAACCAACATAATATTCTAAAAAAAACTTGAAATAATAATATCTGGAGGTGCTTAAAATGCCCCATAAGTTGCCTGATGCACAGTATGTAAAAGAAAATTACCAATATATTACTCTCAGCAAAGAATTAGAAGAAAATATATATGTATTTCAAGCGCTTTTAAAAGGGAATAATGACATAGTTTTTAGGCAAATTAGAATAGGAGATAAAAAAGTTAAAGCTTTTTTAATTTATATAGATGGTATGGCAGACAAATCGTTAATTACTCGAAATATTTTAGAGCCAATAATGATTGAGACAAGAAAGTTGAATAAATTCATATACAACAATCAACAATTTTTTGATTATATAAAAGAATATTTTATAACAACTTCAGAAGTAAATACAAAAGATAAATTTGGAGACGTAGTAGATGACTTACTTTGTGGAGAAACAATACTTTTAATTGATGGAGTGGAAAAAGCATTAATTATTTCCACAAAGGGATGGGAAGGGAGAAATGTAACTGAATCTACTACAGAATCCTATGTAAGAGGTCCTAAAGAAGCTTTTGTAGAAACTTTAAGAATAAATACTTCTATGCTTAGGAGGAGAATAAAACACCCTGATTTTGTAATTGAAAATATGAAAATAGGTGAATATTCTAAAACTGATGTGGCTATTGCTTATATAAAGAGTATTGCAGATGAGAAAGTAGTTCAAGAAGTAAAGAAACGGTTGAAAAAAGTCCAAATTGATGGGGTTATTGATAGCGGTTATTTGGAAGAATTTATAGAAGATAATCCTTTTTCTCCTTTTCCACAAATAGCTCATTCTGAAAAGCCAGACAAGGTGACTGCAGAAATTTTAGAAGGAAAAGTGGCAATATTAGTTGATGGTTCGCCCTTTGCATTAATGGTTCCTGCAGTATTTGTACAATTCTTTCAAGCTGCTGAAGATTATTATGAGAGATATTTCTTGTCCTCAGCTCTCAGAATTTTAAGAATTGCTGCGATGTTTATTGCTCTTTTATTTCCATCTATATACATTGCAGAAACTACTTTTCATCAGGAAATGATACCGACGCAACTGGCTATTTCTATTGCTGCTCAAAGAGAAGGAGTGCCTTTTCCAGCACTTTTGGAGGCATTATTCATGGAAATAACCTTTGAAATTTTAAGGGAGGCGGGTATAAGACTTCCTATGCAAGTAGGACAAGCAGTAAGTATAGTAGGCGGTTTGGTAGTTGGGCAAGCAGCTGTTCAAGCAGGACTCGTGTCTCCTGCAATGGTGATTGTAGTTGCAATGACAGGAATAGCTTCCTTTTCAATTCCTGCTTATAACGTTGCGATAACTTTTAGACTCTTGAGATTTATTATAATGATTGCAGCAGGGACTTTAGGCTTTTTTGGGATAATAATGGTGGTGATGATGATACTTGCCCATATGGCGTCATTGGAATCTTTTGGAGTACCATACCTTTCGCCTTTGACTCCAAGTAGGACACAAGAATTAAGTGATGCATTAATAAGAATACCTTGGTGGGCAAAGATATTGAGGCCGCGCGCTGTACAAAGAAAAAATATTGTGAGACAGGAGGATACAAGAGGATAAGATGAAGAGATTTGTAATATTAATTTTTATAATTTCTCTTTTATTTACAGGATGCTGGGATAAAAGAGAAATAAATCAATTGGCCTTTGTACAAGGTTTAGGTATAGAAAGAGGAAAAGATGATATGATACACCTCATTGTACAAATTTTAAAACCGGGCCTTCTTGCAGCAGGTGGCGGTGGCGCTGGAGGTACGGGAGGAGGAAGTGCTGTTGGCAAGCCCTATGCTGTTTTTCAAGCCAGTGGTGTGGATTTTGCAAAGGCTTTTGCAAATTTAAACGATGAGTTGCCGAGGAGTCTTTTTATGCAATATAACGAAATAATATTTTTGGAAGAAAAATTTGCACGTTCTGGAATATACAAGACTTTAGATTTTATGACAAGAAATCCTGAGTTCAGAAGGACAGCTTATATATTAGTTGTAACGGGGGGGAGCCTACAGGAACTCTTTGATTTGCCAAATACCAAGCAGCTTGAAAGATATCCTTATAAAGAAGTGTTGGGGATGATAGAAAATCAAAAAAATACTTCTTCTTCGTACGTATGCGATCTAAATGAGTTTCTTGAGATGCTTGAAATTCCCAAAGAAGCGCCTATAACAGGGCGACTGGAAATAGTAAAAAAGGATGGCAAAGCAATTGGAGTGAGGATGGCAGGGTCTGCAGTTTTTAACAATGACAAGTTAGTGGGATTTTTAGAAGAGCAAGATACAAAAGCTATAATGACATTAAAGAACAAATTAAGAAGAAGTACATTGACTTTAGACAAGGGATTAAAGGGGGAAAAGGTACATATTTCATTTGTAGTTATTAAAGCTCATACTGATATTATCCCTAAAGTAAAAGGTAAAGACATTTTTTTTGACATAAAAATTAATATAGAAACCCATATGAATGAGCAAGAGAGCAAATATGATTTGACAGAGCCTAAAAATCTCGAAAAGCTTCAACTTTTAATAAATGACAAAATAAAACAAGGGATAGAACACGCGCTTTTTGTACTTCAAAAGAAGTATAATGCTGATGTAGTAGGATTCATTAATATTCTGCACCAAAAGAATCCTAAACTATGGAAAGAAGTTGAAAAAGACTGGGACAAAATTTATCCTGAGGTTAAATTTAATGTGACAGTGAAATCAATTGTAAGAAGGACAGGACTATCTTCAAAGCCTATACAGCCGAGGTGATTTTATGTTCAAAATACTTGTTCTAACATTGATTTTTGTGATTATATCATTGATTGAAGTACCAGGTCTTGTAAAACAAAAAAAGATTAAAGAAGTCATTGTGTTTTTTGTCTTTTTAATTGTCAGCTACATATTAAACTTGCTTTACCTTTTAAATATACAAATTACCCCTACTAATAAAATAATCCAATCTCTATTAAAACCAATTGAAAAATTTTGGGGACAATAATCCAGAAAAGTATTTTATCTGGTTATTTTTCTTTTTGGTATTGAAATTTTTTTAAAAAAGTATTAAAATTGTAATTAATGTGAGCACAAAATGTGCACACTGGAGGTTGTGCAAATGAAATTTATTAAAATTGGTGATAAGACTATAAATTTAGAGAAATTACACGGCATAATAGATAAAATAATTGAAATGAGACAAAATGGGTTTTCACAGCAAGAGGTTGCCTCCCGCTTCAAAGTTGACAGAAGTTTTGTTTCTAGACTAGAAAGTTTAGGTGAGGTCAGAAAAGGAGGAAATATTGCTGTAGTAGGTTTTCCTATAAAGAATAAGGAAGAGTTGGAGATGCTTTTTAGAGAGTGGGGAGTTAATTTTACACTTCTTTTGTCTGAAAAAGAGAGATTGAACTTGGCTGAAAATATGAGTGGTGTGGAGCTTTTTAACATGGTAATGGATTTAATTGCTAAAATTCAATCTCACGACGTGATAATTTTTTTAGGTTCAGACAAAAGGAGCCAATTGGTAGAGGCTATATTTGACAGAGATATAATAACTATAAATATTGGACATTCTCCTTTGACAGAAGATGTATATGTTGATCCCCAAATTGTGAAAGAAATATTAAATTCTTTGAAAGGGTGAAAATATGAAAAAGGTTGTAAGCATAAGTATAGGTTCTTCTACAAGGAATAAAACGGCAGAAGTAGAGATTTTAGGAGAAAAATTCGTTATAGAAAGAATAGGGACTGATGGAGATTTAAAAAAAGCTATTGAACTCATTAAAGAACTAGACGGGAAAGTTGATGCTTTTGGAATGGGAGGGATAGATTTATACCTTTCAGCAGGTAAAAAAAGATATGTTATAAAAGATGCTTTGCCTTTAAAGAAGGCCGCAAAAATTACTCCGATTGTGGATGGTTCAGGACTTAAAAATACTCTTGAAAGAAAAGTAATTAAATACATACAAGAAAAAGGTATAGTTGATTTGAAAGATAAAAAAGTGCTTATTGTAAGTGCTATGGATAGATTTGGAATGGCTCAAACTTTTTCTGAATTGGGGGCAAAACTTATTATAGGAGATATGATTTTTGCGTTAGGTATTCCTATTCCTTTTCATTCTTTAAGGATTTTATATACCCTTTCGCTAGTTATTGTTCCAATTGTGGCAAGACTCCCTTTTGAAATGATATACCCCACTGGAGAAAAACAACTCACCATAGACAGCAAAAAATACGAAAAATTCTACAAAGAAGCAGATGTAATTGCGGGGGATTACTTGTTTATTAAAAAGTACATGCCTGAAAGGCTAGATGGGAAGATAATTGTGACTAACACAGTTACACAGGAAGATGTGGAAATGATGAGAGGGAGGGGGGTGGAACTATTAATTACTACTACCCCCAACATAAATGGCAGGTCTTTTGGAACAAATGTGATGGAAGGAGTCCTTGTGGCAATAGCAGGTAAAAAACAAGAAGAAATGACACCACAAGATTATGATGAACTTTTGGATAAAATAGGTTTTGAACCAAGAATTGAATATTTACAAAAATAGGGAGGTAATAAATATGCATAAATTTGGTTTTATAATACATCCTATAGAATACGAAGATGTTAGTCGCAAATTTAAAATAATGGAGAAGCTTCCCAAAAGAGTTGTGGAAGGTTTTACAAGACTTCTTCCACCAATGAAAGTATCAGAGATAACTGGAGTTAGAAGCGAATATGCTGAAACAGAAGGTTGGTTTGTGGCGGTTCCTTTGACCTCTGAGCAGATGCTGAACTTACCAGAAGATTATGTATTAAATAAAATAATAAAAGCAATAAAAATTGCAGAAAATTTGGGTGCAGAAGTTGTCGGCTTGGGGGCTATGACCTCTGTTGTAGGAGATGCAGGAATAACAATTGCTAAAAATTCAAACATCGCTGTAACTACTGGTAACAGTTATACAGTCGCTACAGCAATAGAAGGAGCGGTAAAAGCCGCAGATATGATGGGCAAAGATGTAAGAGATTCTCATGTCGTTGTGATAGGAGCGACAGGCTCAATAGGTAAAGTCTGTGCAGAAATTTTATCCCGAGATGCAAAGTACATGACACTTGTAGCACGAAATAAAGAAAAATTACAAAATTTTAGAGACTATCTTTTAACAAAAACAGGTATGTCTGCCCATATCACTTCAGATGTAAAAGAAGCTTTAGAAGACGCGGATATAATAATCACTGTTACAAGTGCAGTAGATACGGTAATTAAGCCTGAATATTTAAAACCCGGGGCTGTTGTATGCGATGTAGCAAGACCGAGGGATGTGTCAAAGGAAGTTGCGGATAAAAGAGATGATGTTTTGGTCATAGAAGGTGGAGTAGTAGAAGTACCTGGGGATGTAGACTTCCACTTTAACTTTGGCTTTCCGCCTAAAACAAGTTATGCATGTATGGCAGAAACAATGATTCTTGCTATGGAAGGACGAATTGAGAATTATTCTTTAGGGCGAGATTTGACTGTAGAACAAGTGGATGAGATATCAAAACTTGCTAAAAAGCATGGGTTTAAATTAGCGGGATTTAGAAGTTTCGAGCGCGAAGTTACAATGGAAAAGATAGAATCTGTGAGAAAAAACGCTAAAAAGAGATTACAAGAGTGGAAATTTGCATAATTTAGACTTGACTTTATCTGTTAACTGATTTATAATAATCCACATGGAAAATTACACAAGCACTGCTTTTGCAGTGCTTGTGTATTAATATTAACATAAATTCTATCATTGCTACATATGAATAAAATACAATTTTTAATATTTTATAAAAAGGAGAATCGCCTATGAGCAAGCCTGTAATTTTGACTTATGAAGGACTTAAAAAATTAGAGGAAGAATTAGAATATTTAAAGACGGTCAAGAGAGCTGAAGTAGCAGAAAAAATAAAACAAGCGAGAGCATTTGGAGATTTAAGTGAAAACTCAGAATATGACGAAGCAAAAAATGAACAAGCATTTATAGAAGGTAGAATTGCTACCATAGAAGCCATGCTTAAAAATGCAAAAGTGATTGACGAAGATGACATAAAACTTGACCAGGTTAGCATCGGCTGTACTGTAAAAGTCTACGATGAATCTTATAATGAAGAAGTAGAGTATACAATTGTAGGTTCAGCAGAAGCAGATCCGATGAACAACAAAATATCTGACGAATCTCCAATAGGGAAAGCGCTTTTAGGGAAAAAAGTAGGAGATGTTGTCTTTGTTGAAGTTCCTGCTGGAATTATAAAGTTAAAAATATTAGAAATACGCAAATAAAGGGTGATGGAGGTATAATATGTCTAATTCAAATGATAACCTTTGGAACAACACTGAAGAACTCAATGAACTTTTGCGAATAAGAAGAGAAAAATTAAATATTTTAAGAAATATGGGAATAGAACCCTATGGCATTGACAGGTTTGAAAGGACCAATGTATCCTCTGATATTAAAAACGATTACGAGAATTTTGAAGGCAAAGTAGTGGCTCTTGCAGGACGAATTATGTCCAAAAGAGCTCATGGAAAAGCTTCTTTTGCAGATATTCAAGACAGAAATGGAAGAATCCAGATTTATGTCAAATATGATACAGTAGGAGAAAAGAATTATGAAATTTTTAAAATCTTAGACATTGGAGATATAATAGGAGTTACAGGAGAGGTTTTTAAATCTAAAACTGGAGAAATAACTATTCGCGTGACAGATTTTAAACTTTTGTCTAAATCTCTTCAAATACTTCCAGAAAAATGGCACGGTTTAAAAGACCCTGATTTGCGTTATAGACAGAGATATACGGATTTAATAATAAATCCCGAAGTAAGGGAGGTATTTTTAAAGAGGACGAAAGTAATAAAGGCGATAAGAGAGTTTCTTGACAATAGAGGATTTTTAGAGGTGGAGACTCCTATTCTTCATACTATTGCGGGTGGGGCTGCAGCAAGGCCTTTTATTACTCATCACAATGCTTTAGATATTGATATGTACTTGCGAATTGCTTTAGAGCTTCACTTAAAGAGGCTTATTGTCGGTGGACTTGAAAAAGTATATGAGATGGGCAGAGTTTTTAGAAATGAAGGAATGGATATAAGGCACAATCCGGAATTTACTCTTTTAGAACTTTATGAAGCCTATACTGATTATTACGGTATGATGGAAATTACAGAACAGTTATTCGCCTATGTGGCCCAAAAGGTTAACGGTACTACGAAAATAGTTTATCAAGGAACAGAAATAGATTTGACACCTCCTTGGAAGAGAATTACTATGGTAGATGCGATAAAAGAATATGTAGGGGTAGACTTTAATGAAGTGAAGACAGATGAAGAGGCAATAGAGATAGCGAAGAAATTAAACCTTGAGACAAAAGAAGGGATGAAAAAAGGAGAAGTAATAGCGCTTGTTTTTGATGAGCTGGTAGAACAGCATTTGATACAGCCAACTTTTGTTATGGATTATCCTGTAGAGATTTCTCCTTTAGCTAAGAGAAAACAGGACAATCCGCAGTTTACTTCTCGATTTGAAGCTTTTATTTACGGAAGAGAAGTGGCTAATGCCTTTTCAGAATTAAATGACCCTATAGACCAAAAAGAAAGGTTTTTAGAACAATTAAAACAAAGAGAAGCCGGGGACGAAGAAGCCCATATGATGGATGAAGATTTTATAAATGCCCTTGAGGTTGGCATGCCACCGACTGGAGGATTAGGCATAGGTGTAGACAGACTTGTGATGTTTATGACGGATGCTTATTCTATAAGAGATGTAATATTATTCCCGACGATGAAGCCTAAAAATGACTAAAAAAGCAGTCGAAAGACTGCTTTTTAACTTTTTTGTAAGGACTGGCTTTTTAGAGATAAAAATAATATAATAAAGTTGTCAACTTTTTAAACAAAGGGGTATCGTACATGATAGATAAAGAAAAGATTAAAAAAGCGGTAAGAGACATACTTGAAGCCATAGGTGAAGACCCAGATAGGGAGGGGCTCATTGAGACTCCTGATAGGGTTGCAAGAATGTATGAGGAAATTTTTGCTGGCCTTCATACGGATGTAAAAGACGTTATAAAGATTTTTCAGGAGGATGAACATCAAGAAATAATACTTGTAAAAGATATTCCGCTTTATTCTATGTGCGAACATCATCTCTTGCCATTTATAGGAGTTGCCCATGTGGCATATTTGCCTAGAAAGGGTAGAATTTTAGGCCTTTCAAAATTAGCTCGTATAGTAGACATTTTAGCGAAAAGACCACAGCTTCAAGAGAGGTTGACAAGTGAAATTGCAGATACAATAATGGAAGCAGTGAATCCCTTAGGCGTTGCCGTTGTCATTGAGGCAGAACATTTGTGTATGACAATGAGAGGTATCAAAAAACCGGGAGCTAAGACTGTTACTTCTGCTTTGAGAGGAATATTTAGAACAGATGAAAAATCAAGGGCAGAGGTAATGTCTTTAATCAACTCTAAAAGGTAGGGAGAGAGACCATGTTATTTAGATGCAGAGATAAAAGTCTGGAAATTGGTAAGAGAACTTACATAATGGGAATTTTAAATATGACTCCTGATTCTTTTTCAGATGGAGGGAAATATAATACTTTAGAAAAAGGTATAGAAAGAGCTCTTCAAATGATAGAAGAAGGAGCTGACATAATAGATGTAGGTGGAGAGTCTACAAGGCCGGGACATACTCCAGTAGACGAAGAAGAAGAAATGAGAAGAGTTATACCTGTCATTGAAAAGCTTTCAAAAATTTCAAATGTCATTATATCTGTGGATACTATGAAATCAAATGTGGCACTTCGAGCTTTAGAAGCAGGTGCTCACATAGTAAATGATGTATGGGGACTTCAAAGGGACCCCAAAATGGCGGAAGTAGTTGCAAAATACCATGCAGGTGTAATAATGATGCATAACAGCAATGTAGCAGAATATGAAGATGTTGTTCAGGATATAATAAAATTTTTACAAAAAAGCATAGAGATAGGAGAAAAAGCAGGAATTGATAAAAGTCAAATGGTAGTAGATCCAGGGATAGGTTTTGGAAAAACTTTAGATCATAATCTTGAGGTCATGAATCGATTAGAAGAATTAAAAGTTTTAGGACTTCCTGTGCTTTTGGGCACTTCAAGAAAATCAATGATTGGAAAAGTTTTAAACTTAGATGTAGAGGATAGATTGGAAGGGACTGCTGCAACAGTTGCTGTTGGGATTGTAAAAGGGGTTGATATTGTACGCGTTCACGATGTAAAGCAGATGTTAAGGGTTGCTAAGATGACTGATGCGATGGTGAGAAGATGAGTGAAGTGTATTTATCTTTAGGTTCTAATTTAGGAGATAGGGAAGAAAATTTAAAAAGAGCCGTTTTTGAGTTAGAACACTGGGAAGGCATAATTTTAAAGAAGCTTTCTCCTATTTATGAAACAAAACCTGTAGGATATTTAAACCAGGATATGTTTTTAAATATTGCAGTTGAAGTGGAGACAAACATTGGGCCTTATGACTTATTAAAAGTTGTAAATGAAATTGAAAAAAAATTAAAAAGACAAAGACTCATAAGATGGGGTCCAAGGACTATTGATATTGACATACTGTTGTACGATGATATTGAATTAAAGGATGAAGTGTTGACTATTCCTCATCCGAGAATGTGGGAGAGAGCTTTTGTGTTGATTCCTCTTTCGGGTATAAACCCTTTTATAAAAAAAGAGGACGTGTATATTAAAGATTTAATAAGAGATTTGCCTGATAAAGAAGGAGTTAAACTGTATAAAGAGAATTGGTACAATGGGGTGTAAAAAATGAAAGTGACAAAAATATTTACTTTTGACAGTGCCCACAATCTTATAAATTACAATGGGAAGTGTGAAGAGCTTCACGGTCATACCTATAAGCTGGAAGTCACAGTTGAGGGGAAGCCTGACGGAGAAGGAATGGTAATAGATTTTGTGAAGCTTAAAGAAATAATAAATGAGAAAGTTGTAAAAAAGCTTGACCATAAGTATTTAAATGAAGTTTTAGAATTTAACACTACTTGCGAAAATATTCTTTTGTGGATATGGAAAGAATTAGAGCCCGTGCTAAAAGGAGATAACTATCATCTTTATAAATTGAGATTGTGGGAAACCCCTACAAGTTTTGCAGAAATTACTGAAAAAGATTTTGTATGAGGTTTTTAAAATGGTGATTACAAATCCAATTGTTTACGGGAAATTCATAAAGAGAATCAATAGATTTGAAGCTTATGTAGAGTTAAATAGCGGAGAAAAGACTTTAGTACATGTGCCTAATACGGGAAGGTGTAAAGAGATATTTGTCCCGGGAGCAGAGGTTATCCTTGAAGTAAGAGATAGGCAAGGCAGAAAAACACCCTTCGAGTTGGCTTTTGCTTATAAGGGGAAAAGACTTATATCTATCGATTCACAAGTACCTAATAAAGTAGTTTTAGAGAGCATAAAGATGGGGCTTATTGAGGAATTTAAAGGCTATGACATTGTAGAAAAAGAAAAAACTTTTGGGAACAGTAAATTTGATATAAAACTTACAAAAGGAAAAGAGATATGCTATGTAGAAGTCAAAGGAGTAACTCTGGAAGTAGAAGGTGTTGCAAAATTTCCTGATGCTCCCACAGAAAGAGGAAGGAAACATTTAAAAGAACTTATAAAAGTAAAAAAAGAAGGTATGAGGGCAGCAGTAATTTTTTTAATTCAAATGGATGATATAAAATATTTTACCCCTAATGACGAGCAAGACCCGGAGTTTGGGAAGTTTCTAAGAGAGGCTGTAGGTAAAGGAGTAGAAGCTTATGCTTATACCTGTGATGTTGGAGAAAACTACGTATTTTTAAAGGACAGGGTAGAGGTGGTGCTATAGCCCTGCCCTTTTTTATTTTATTCAGCATAAAATTTTACTAAGCCGTTAAATATAGCTTGAGCAACTTTACTTCTGTAATCTAAGTCTCTCAAATGGGCATCATCAAGTCTTATATTTTCCATTGCAGGTACTACACCAATAGGTATTACATTCTCTTTATAATTATAGGATTTGGGGTAAATACCAAGGTTGTCAAGTTGAAGTTTACGAGACATAGACTCGTTTATGTATTTTGCAAGTTTTAAAGATTTTTCATTTCTATCTGAATAATATACCTTAAATCCACTTTCTTTTTTTAAAGAAGTTTCTGTAAATATATCTATAAGAATTCCTTCTTCCAATTTTTCTAAATCTTCTTCTTGAGGGGACTTTTCCCATGAAAGTTTACTTTGTGCCCCACATGTCGTGAGCAAAAAATGGAGTTTTTTTGCTATTGCCATCATTGGTATATGTTGAAGAAGACCGGTGGGACTTGTAGTTTTTTCTTTAAATCCTGGATTAATCAATATTTTTTTTTCTTTCAATATCTCTGATAATGGTTTTCTACTTATATAGAGCTTAAATTTTGCTGGAATACCTTCAATAATTTCAATTTCAAAATCTGTTTGAAAGTCAAAAGCTATTTCTGCAACTATTTGTTGTTCTATGGCTTTTATTTCTACATGAGAGATTATTCCATCTAAAACATTATATTTCCCTTCTGGCATGTTTAAAGGGGTAGTTTCAAAAATGACTTGTAGTGAGGTGCTTTGCTTTTCTACGTGATATGTTGGTACTTTTAGTGAAAACTCAAATACAATAAGACTTTTAAGATTTTTTATTGATTCATTGCTGGAAGTAGAATCAATTTTTAAATTTGTCAATTTGTTTAACATTTTTATCCTCTCCAATTGTTAAAATTAGATTAAAAAACATAAATGTGAAATAATTGTGATGAATTTGTGATATAATTGTGATGAAAGACAAATATATTTTACCACAACAAGAAAAAAATAAAAGATATTTACTAAAAATTTTATTATTACAATTTTTAGGATATTTGGAGGCAAAATTTATGTATGGAAAAATACCAATAAAAACCCATATTATAACTGAAAAAGATGATATAGTAGAAGTTGTGTACAATTATACAAAAGATATAGCAGAGCCAGGAGATTTAATATCAATTGCAGAAAGCGTTGTAGCTATAACACAAGGTAGGGCATATCTTCCCGAAAATATAAAGCCAGGGATTCTTGCAAAGATACTGTGTAAGTTTACCGACAGGAATGGAAGTCTTACTTCTCCTCAAGCAATGCAATGTGCTATCAACGAAGTGGGATGGTTTAGGATTTTGATTGCTTCTATTATAGGAGGGCTAGGCAAGCTATTGGGTAGAAAAGGGTGGTTTTTTATTATAGCTGGGAGAAAAGTTGCTTTAATCGACGACATTGCAGGAACAATGCCCCCTTATCATAGATACATAGTGTTGGGACCTAAAGACCCTGATGCAGTTTGCGAAAGGATAAAAGAGAAAACGGGAGTCGATGCAGTTATAATCGATGCAAATGATTTGCAGCGTGCTGATTGCGTTGGTGCCTCCAAAGGGGTTGATAAAAAATTCGTAGAAAGCTTATTTATCGATAACCCATCAGGTAATGCTGAACAGCAAACTCCTATTGTAATTATAAAAAATTACAAGGAATTTGAATAATTAGTGTGTTTTTTATTTTGACAATATGTGTTACAATAATTGTAAAAAAATAGGGAGTTTAAATATATAAATAAAGTTTAAAGAAATAACAGAATGGTTTAATAAGTATTTAAAGTGATAAATACCCTACTGTGTAAGTAGGGTATTTTTAAGCTAATAAAGCTGCTACTACACCTACTAAAAAAATTCCATCGAATATACCTGCGCCTCCTATACTTATAGCATGAGAGTTTAAGTCTTTAAAATGAGGAAGATTAAGAAGGTCTGCTCCAATTAATGTGCCTAAAACTCCTGATATGTATGCTACAGGAGCTGCATTATTATGAGATAGCAAAATTGCTGCAGCAGCTGCTACAAGAGGTGGTATAAAGGCAGGAAGTGAAATACCTACTCCTGGCACAGGTTTAGCTAATGCTTTGGCAACAGCTGTGACTATTATAGTAGCTATTATCGTAGGAATTAGAGGGGTTCTTTGCATGAGGTATATACTGAATAGCACAGGAATGATGGCACCCCCTACATTTACTGCAATTATTTGTTCCCGTACTCTGGGAGGATAGTAGAAAAGAAAAGGAAAAAATATCTCTTCTTCATCATGTACTATAAATTTTTTGCGAGATATAGGAATATTGATTATACTTCCTATTAAAGATAAGCTAAAAAGAAAAACTGCCATTTGAGGGGATAACCCTAATTTTGCAAAAGAAAAAGTAGCTGCTTGTATGAAAAATACAAATATTAAAAAGGGAAACAATAATATTAGAAAAAATATCCAAATCAAAGGCATTACAAAAACCTCCTTAAATATTGCCGCTATATTGTTATAATATCATAAAAGTAATAGTCCTATCCATTACTTTATAAAAATTCTTTTGTTTTTTGGAAAAAAGGAATATAATATATTTGTCAAAGTCAAAATTTCTTCAACGAGGTGGAGAGATGATAACGAGAGAGATGATAGATAGAATAAATTTCCTTTATTACAAATCACAAACAGAAGGTTTAACAGAAGAGGAAAAAGAAGAGCAGAAAAGGCTGAGGCAAGAATATGTGAAAGAAATAAAAGAGAGAGTAAGAAGAGAATTAGAAAGTATTAAATATGCTGAAAATGGCTGCAAACATTGTGGTCATGACCATCATCACCATAGACATTAAAAATAAAGGAGAGATGAAAGATGTATGAAGGTACAAAAGGGAAAGTGAAGGAGGATATTCCGGAATATATAACTTTAGAAGAAGCACTTACATTAAACAAAAATCAAGTCAGAGAAAATTACAAAGAATATATAAATTCAGTTTTTGTATCCATGCTTTCAATGCTTCAGTTTGATAAACTTTTTGTAAGAGCTAAAGGAGTTTCAGTATGGGATAATGAAGGAAATGAGTATTATGATTTTTTAGGAGGTTATGGTGCTTTAAATTTAGGGCATAACCCCGATGAGGTCATCGAAGCTGTAGAAAAAGTAAAAGATATGCCTAACATACTACAAGCTGCTATAGGAAATTTGCCGGGGGTTCTTGCTCATAATCTTGCAAAAGTGACACCAGGAAATCTTAAAAGGAGTTTTTTTTGTAACAGTGGTGCAGAAGCAGTAGAAGGTGCTTTAAAACTTGCTAAAATTGCCTCTGGAAAGCACAAAATAGTTTATTGCCAAAATTCTTTTCACGGTAAATCGATGGGTGCCCTTTCAGTGACAGGGCGAGAAAAATATCAAAAGTATTTTAAACCACTTGTGCCAGAGACAGTTCCTATTCCATTTGGAGATGAAAAAGCTTTGGAGGAAACTTTGAAAGGTAGAGACGTTGCTGCTTTTATAGTAGAGCCTATCCAAGGGGAAGGAGGAGTGATTGTGCCTCCAGAAGGCTATTTGCAAAAAGTGCGGGAATTATGTACTAAATATGATGCTTATTTAATATTAGATGAGGTTCAAACTGGCTTTGGAAGAACAGGAAAAATGTTTGCATGTGAGCATGAAGGAGTAGTTCCAGATATAATGTGTCTTGCTAAGTCTTTAGGGGGCGGAGTTATGCCTATTGGCGCCTACATAACTAGGGAAGAAATATGGCAAAAGGCTTATGGAACGATGGAAAAAGCTCTTTTGCATACTTCTACTTTTGGCGGAAATACTTATGCGTGTGCTGCTGCAATTGCTTCAATACAAGCTATTATAGAGAAAAAACTTCCTGATGCTGCAAAAGAAAAAGGTGAATACTTTTTAGGTCGACTGAAAGAATTGAAGGAAAAACATCCCAAACTTATAAAAGATGTAAGAGGAAAAGGACTTTTGATAGGAATAGAATTTAATCAACCAGAAGGAGGACTTCTTGACAAGATTTCTGGAGGTGCTATTTCAAAGCTTTCAAGTGAATACATGGGTTCTTTGATTGCGGGAGAACTTCAAAATAAGCATCGAATTATAACAGCCTACACTTTGAATAATCCAAATGTAATAAGATTAGAGCCTCCTTTGATTGTGACAAAAGAACAAATTGATAAAGTTGTAGATGCTTTAGATGAAATTCTCACAAGAAATAGTAGCTTCTTAGGGATTACTGTCTCGGGAGCAAAAACTGTTTTAGGATCGTTATTTAAAAGGCAGTAAATTGAAAGAGGTGAATTAACTTTGAAAGAATTGTTTGAAAAAGGAATAACTTTTGAGGAATTTGTAAAAGAATCGGAGGAAGATATTGCTAAAAGAATAAAAGAGAGATATGAAAAGACAGTCTTAGATGAAGAGTTGATAGAGAAATTAAAATTTAAAGATGAGATAAATATTTTGGCATTTGCTGAGAGTTGGTGTCCTGATTCTCAAGTTAATGTGCCTATAGTTGCAAAAATCGCAAGTTATAATAAAAATTTTAAACTGAGAATTTTAAAAAGAGAAGGTAACGAAGAACACATGAAACCTTATTATATAGATGGCAAAGCTAAAATACCAACTTTTGTATTTGTGAATAAAGATTTTAAAGAAATTGGTCATTGGATTGAAAGGCCTGAAATAGTAAAAGAACTTGCAAAAAGTGGAGAAGAGGAGTGGAAAAGAGATTATCTTAAAGGGAAATATGATAAAAACATAATTGAGGAAATTATTAATATTTTGTCCCGGTAAGTGTGCCGGGTCTTTTTAAATTCGTTTAATTTATTAAGCTTTTGAACGAAAATTAATAGTAAAGTGAGATAATAAAGTTAATTGGATAGTTTTGAAGGTTGCAAAATCCACAATAAAATGTATAATTTAATAAATGATACACAAAATATTGTGGTTTTACATAAGAGGAGGAATTATATTATGCTTCCAATTTGGAATGAGCAAAGAGAAAAAGTATTTCTTGACAGGTATGCTTTGAAAGACAAAGAAGGAAAGCCGATTGAGAAAAAACCGGAAGAAATGTTTAGAAGAGTTGCCAAAGCTATTGCTACGAATAAAAGAGAAGAAGAGATGTTTTACAAAGTGATGAGTGAATGGAAATTTATACCTGGAGGTAGAATACTTGCGGGGGCGGGGACTGGCAGAGAGGTTACCTACTTTAATTGCTTTGTGATACCTGTTGAAGCAAATGATCCTAAAAAGGGTAATGACAGCCGGGCAGCTATAATGGATACTATAGCTAAAATGCTGGAAATTAACTCGCGAGGTGGAGGTGTTGGTATTAATTGGAGCACACTAAGACCTCGTGGGGCATATGTAAAGGGAGTAGGGGGTACCTCATCAGGAGCTGTAAGCTGGATGTTGGCTGCAAATGAAGTAGCTACCCAAGTTGAACAGGGGGGGAGTCGCAGAGCAGCTTTAATGTTTATGCTTTGGGACTGGCACCCTGATATTGAAGAATTCATTAAAGTTAAGAAGGATTTAACAAAAATGCAGCAAGCAAATCTCTCTGTTGCTGTGTCGGATGCATTTATGGAAGCAGTAGCGCATGACAAAGTATGGAAGCTTGAATTTCCAGATACCTCTCATCCTAATTACGATGCTGAGTGGAGAGGTGACTTAACTGAATGGAAGTCTAAAGGGTATCCAACTATAGTTTACAAGGAAATTCCGGCGAGAGAGCTGTGGAATAAAATTGTTACTGCTGCCTGGGAATCGGCAGAGCCGGGAGTAGTATTTTTAGAAAGGTATAATAAATTTAGCAATACATATTATGTTGCGAAGATAATCTCCACAAATCCATGTGGGGAGCTGGGTTTGGAGCCTTACGGAGTATGCAATTTGGGAGCTATAAACTTAGTTGCTTTTGTGGAAAATGGCAAAATTAATTTTACCGATCTTGAAGAGACAGTAAAAGTTGCGGTTAGATTTTTAGATAATGTGCTGGATTCAGGAGCTTATGTACTACCACAAAATAAAGAAATGGCTCAAAAATTACGCAAAATAGGACTTGGAATTATGGGACTTGCCGATGCATTGATACTTATGGATTTGAAATATGGCAGTGAAAATGCTCTTAAAGTGACAGAACAAATAGCTTCTACTATTAGAAATGCTGCATATAAAGCTTCTGTGGAACTTGCAAAAGAGAGAGGAGCATTTCCTGAATTTGTTGTAGAAAAATATTTAAAATCACAATTTGTAAAAAGTTTACCAAACGAAATAAGAGAGGAAATTGCAACATATGGGATACGGAATGCAACTATTTTGACTCAAGCTCCTACAGGTACAACTTCTATTCTTACAGGGGTGAGTTCTGGCATAGAGCCAAATTTTGCAAAAGAGTATATAAGGCAAGATAGAACTGGTACCCATACTATAAAACATTGGCTTGCTGATTATCCAGCCTTTGTAAGTGCCCATGAAATAACTCCTGAAGAACACGTGAAAATGCAAGCTGTTTTACAAAAATATGTTGATTCAAGCATATCAAAGACCATAAATTTACCGAATTCTGCTACAATTGATGATATAGATAAAATTTATAGATTGGCTTATGAATTGGGATGTAAAGGCATTACAGTATATAGGGATGGTTCTAGAGAAGGAGTTTTAGTTACTGATATAAAATCAAAAGAAAAGACACAGATAACAGAAAGACCTCCTGTATTAAAAGGAGTTACTAAACGCATAGAAACTCCATTAGGGCGTGCATATGTCACGATTAATTTTATAGATGAGAAGCCGTTTGAGGTATTTGTAAATATTGGGCGTGCTGGTTCTGATGTAGCGGCTTTTACAGAAGCAATTGCAAGATTAATTTCCTTAGCTTTGCGCGGTGGAGTAGCAATTGAAGAAATTACTGAACAGTTAATAGGAATTGGTGGTGCAACAGCAATTGGTTTTGGGGAAAATAGGGTTATGTCAGTTCCTGATGCTATAGGCAAGGCCTTAAGAAATGGGTATCAACCAAAAAATAATGGTAATGGAATTAAATCTTCTACTACTCACGTTGATATTTGTCCTGCTTGCGGTATGGCAACATTTGTGTATACAGAAGGTTGTAAAACGTGCCTAAATTGTGGATATTCTGAATGCTAATGAAAAATATTTTATCAATTTAATTTTTGGATTATAGTTTAAAGAACCTCTTTCAATATTTTGAAGAGGTTCTAATTTATTTTTTGAATTAATATACATAATTCGACATATTATGATGGAGATTTGTGGTACAATTGGCTCTGATAAATAAATGTGATTAATTTTATAAACATTTGTCAGCCCAAGAAGGATTTTTGAAATAAATGTAGAATACTAATATGATTCGGAAAAACGAGGGGATTCGTATGGGGAAGTACAGAGAACTGGTTTTTAATATAACCTTAATTACAATAGGAAGTATATTATTTGTGTGGGCACTTTACTACTGTGGTATTGGAATGGATTGGAGAGTCTTTTTGATTTTATTAGCTTTTGCAATAATTTTGGACAATCTTGGAATAATGTATACAGATATAAAAATGTCTTTAAGCCCTACAATAGGAATAACTACTTTTTTAATTTTTGGGACGGTTGGAGCGGCTACTCTCATGGTGTCCTCTGTTATGTTTGATACTATTGTAGTAAGAAAAAAGATAAAAAATGGGCTTTTAAATGGAGGAATGTTTTCTATTGCGTATTTAGTGGCAGGATGGTTTTATGAATTCATAGGTGGAAAAATTGGAATAGTTTCTTTTACGCAAGTCAAATATATTTTAAGTTATGTCATAATGAGTTTTCTTTTGAATAATTTTATACTGTATTATGCTTTAAAAGTACAGGGGAAGATTTTGTTTAAAGAGTATTGGAATGAGAGTGTATTATTAGAGTTGGGTACTTATATAGTTATGATTCCTGTTTCATTACTTCTTGCATATATTTATTTTAAACATAGCCTTCTGTTTTTTGTGTTATCTTTAACTCCACTTATATTCATAGCATATGCTTTTAGGATGATTAGAGATTTGATTAAGGCAAATAAAAGGCTTAACGCCATATATGAGATGGTTAAAATGATAAATTCGAAGTTAGAGTTGGAGCAAATATTAGATACTATTATAGAAGTTATTTCTCAAGTTGTTTCAATATCTGCAGCAGCAATATATTTGACAGATTCTAATGGGGTAGCTGCTTTAGTAAAATCGATAGGTAATAGAGAGGGAGAAGGAGGCTTTAAAGAAAATTACTTCAAAGATGAGGGAATAATAGGAAAGTGCATATCTTCTAACAAAACAGTAGCAATTAAGGATTTAAAGCAGGATAAAAGATTTTTAAAAGAACAATTTTTAAATAACTATGGCAGTGTAGTAGTAGCTCCTTTAAGGTTTTCGGGATCTGTCATTGGATGTCTTATGGTGTTGCATGTAGAGACAAATGTGTTTGATGAGGATTCTGTTAAAATCATAGAGATAATCGTAGATCAAGCTTCTGTTGCGATAACCAATGCTAAACGATATTATGAAGTCACCAAAAAATCTATTACTGATCCTTTAACAAAGACTTATAATAGAAGATATTTTAATGATGCATTAATGGAAAATATTATGAGGGCAGATGAGACTAGTGAGCCTGTGAGCCTTATAATGTTTGATTTGGATAATTTTAAACTGATTAATGATACTTATGGCCATTTAGTGGGAGATGAAGTACTTAAGGAAGTGGCAAAACGGATAAAAAACAATGTGAGAAGTGATGATATTGTAGCGCGATTTGGTGGAGAAGAATTTGCAGTGATTTTGCCGAAACTTACTGCAGAACAAGCCTATATGATTGCAGAGAGGATAAGAAATGAAGTATCATCAAGGCCAATTAGGACAGATAAAGGAGATATATATGTAACCATAACGGGTGGAGTAGCAGATTATCCGGAAAAGGCTGATTCTGCAGAAAAACTTATAAGCCATGCAGATAGAGCTTTATATGCAGGTGGCAAAAGTAAAGGAAGGAACAAAATTGCAATATATGAAGTGTGAAAAATGCTTAAAGAAAAGACTGGGAGAATATTTTCCAGGTCTTTTTTGTTTGCTTTATTTTTTTATTTTATTATTGTGCAAAAGTTTCACACTGGGACGAAAACTATGTTATAATAGACGTTAGAACTAATTTTAAGGAGGGTCAAAAATGCTAAAAGGAGTTGCGGCATCCCCGGGGATAGCAATTGGGAAGGTTTTTTTATATACTAAAGAAAAAGCAGAAATCAACATGAAAAACATAGATGAATCAAAAGTAGAGTACGAAATTGAAAGATTTAAGAAAGCTTTAGTAGTGACGAAGGAACAAATACAAAAAATTAAAGAAGATGCATTAAAAGAATTTGGGAAGGACAAGGCAGAAATTTTTGAGGCACATTTAATGCTAGCAAGTGACCCCGAACTTATTGAAGGGGTAGAAAACATGATAAAGACTGAACTTATAACTGCTGATAATGCGGTAAATAAAGTAATTGAACAAAATGCTTCTGTAATGGAAAGTTTAAATGATGAATATTTAAAAGAAAGAGCTGTAGATTTAAGGGATGTAGGAAACCGTATAATAAATAATCTTTTAGGAGTAAAAAGCACCAGCCTTTCTGAACTTGATGAACAAGTGGTAGTTATAGCCAGAGACTTAACCCCTTCAGATACAGCTACCATGAAAAAAGAAATGGTTTTAGGATTTGCTACAGATGTAGGCGGAAGAACTTCTCATACAGCTATAATGGCACGTTCCTTAGAAATTCCTGCTGTAGTAGGATTGGGCGATGTTACCTTTCAAGTTAATAATGGAGATACCATAATAGTAGATGGGTTGGAAGGAGTTGTCATTGTAAATCCTGACGAAAATACAATAAACGAATATAAGGCTAAAAAAGAGAATTATGATAAAAAGGTGGAGAAATTAAAGAAATTAAAAGATTTGCCTGCAATAACTCCAGATGGCAAAAAAGTCATGTTAACGGCAAATATAGGAACTCCAAAAGATGTAAAAAGTGCGCTGGCCAATGGAGCAGAAGGTGTTGGACTTTTTAGAACTGAATTCTTATACATGGATAGAACTACTCTTCCTACAGAAGAAGAGCAATTTGAAGCCTACAAAGAAGTTGTAGAAAAAATGGAAAGACGGCCTGTTACTATAAGAACCTTAGATATAGGCGGAGATAAAGAGCTTCCTTATCTTGATATGCCTAAAGAGATGAATCCTTTTTTGGGATATAGGGCTATAAGGCTTTGCTTGGATAGGACAGACATATTTAAGACCCAATTACGAGCAATTTTAAGAGCAAGTGCTTATGGAAATATTCACATAATGTATCCGATGATATCTTCTATAGAAGATGTAAGAAAAGCAAATATCGTTTTAAATGAAGTAAAAGCTGAGCTTGATAAAGAAGGCATAAAGTATGACAAAAACATAAAAGTAGGTATAATGGTAGAAATACCTTCTGCTGCAGTGACTGCAGACATATTAGCTAAAGAAGTGGACTTCTTTAGCATAGGAACTAATGACCTGACGCAGTATACCCTTGCTGTTGACAGAATGAATGAACACGTAAAAGATTATTATCAGCCATTTAATCCAGCTATTTTAAGGCTTATAAAGTTTGTGATCGATGCGGCTCACAAAGAAGGAAAATTTGCGGCTATGTGCGGTGAAATGGCGGGAGATCCTTTAGCTACGGTTATATTGTTAGGACTTGGCTTAGACGAATTTTCTATGAGTGCATCTTCAATACCTACAGTTAAAAATATCATCAGAAATGTGGAATATGAAAGAGCAAAAGAAATAGCGGAAAGAGTGCTAAATATTGCTGAAGCAGAAAAGATACAAAAAATGATGGAGGACATAATTAAAGACATTGAGTAAATCTCTGACGTTTTGTCAGAGATTTTTATTAAAAAATATCAAAAAAATAAAGGAAAATTTCAAAATGTATAGAATAATAATATTAAAGATTATTTGCGATAAGATAGGGGGATATGTATGAAGGATTACAAAACTAATCAAATAAGAAATGTAGGATTGGTTTCCCACGGTGGAGCCGGTAAAACTACATTAACTGAGGCATTCCTTTTCAACACAAAAGTCATCGATAGAATGGGACGCGTAGAAAATGGAACTACTGTCTCTGACTATGACCCAGAGGAAATTGCCAGGCAGATATCTATTTCCACATCAGTAATTCCAGTGGAGTGGAAAGAGTATAAAATTAATATATTAGATATGCCAGGGTATTTTGATTTTTTTGGAGAGGTTGTCAGTGGTTTGCGGGTTGTAGACAGTGTTATAATACCTGTGTGTGCTGCTGCTGGTGTAGAAGTGGGAACTGAAAAAGTGTTTAATATAGCTAAAAAGAATAAGTTGCCTATTATATTTTTTATTAACAAAATGGATAGAGAAAATGCAGATTATTTTAAGGCTTTAAATCAATTGATGGATAAATTTGGTAATAAGGTTATTCCTTTGACATTTCCTATTGGAAGCGAACAAAGTTTTAAAGGCTATGTAGACGTTCTTACTCAAAAAGCATACGTTTACGATGAAAAAGGAATAAAGGAGACAGAAGTACCGGCAGAGTTAATGGATAAAGTTTTATCGGCAAAAGAGGAATTGATTGAGAACATTGCTGAAAACGATGAAACTTTAATGGAAAAGTACTTTGGAGGAGAAGAATTTACACAAGAAGAAATAAAAGAAGGAATCAAAAACAGCATAAGAATTGGAGAGTTAATGCCTGTTTTATGCGGTTCAAGCCTTAAAAATATTGGAACAGATAAATTATTAGATGCCATTGTGGAATTTTTGCCATCGCCTCTGGATATAGAAAGAGAAAAAGTCACTGAAAATAGTCCGGTAGCCGCGTTTGTATTTAAAACTATAGCAGATCCTTATGTAGGAAGACTTTCCATTTTTAAAGTTGTATCGGGTACTCTAACTTCTGATTCTACACTACTTAATTCAAATAAGCAGATGCAAGAAAAAATAAGCCAGCTTTACATTTTAAGAGGGAAAAAGCAGATGCCTGTATCTAAGTTAGTAGCTGGAGATATAGGAGCAGTTGCAAAGCTTCAATATACCATGACAGGAGATACTTTATGCGATCCTTCTAATCCTGTTACGTTGTCAGCAATCGAGTTTCCTCAGCCTACACTTGCTCTTGCAATTGAACCTAAATCCAAAGGGGATGAGGAAAAAATTAGCAATGGACTCCAAAGGTTGCAAGAAGAAGATCCGACTTTTAAAGTAGAAAAGAATTTAGAGACAGGTCAAATGATAGTTTATGGAATGGGAGAACAACATATAGAAGTAATTTCTAAAAAGTTGATGAACAAGTTTGGAGTAGAATGCACCTTGACAGACCCAATTGTACCCTATAGAGAGACGATAAAGGGTAAAGTCAAAGTAGAAGGAAAGCATAAAAAACAGACAGGTGGGCATGGACAATATGGCCATGTGTGGATTGAATTTGAACCGAACCCCAACAGTGAGTTTGAATTTGAAGATAAGATTTTTGGTGGAGCTGTTCCAAAACAATATATTCCAGCAGTGGAAAAGGGCTTAAGGGAAAGTTTAAAAGAAGGTGTACTTGCTCGTTATCCTGTTGTAAACATTAAAGCTACTTTGGTAGATGGTTCCTACCATCCTGTTGATTCTTCTGAAATGGCTTTTAAAATTGCTGCATCTCTTGCTTTTAAAAAGGGGATGGAACAAGCAAATCCGGTTCTTTTAGAACCTATTATGAGAGTAGAAGTGGTGGTACCTGAAGAATACATGGGAGATATCATTGGGGATTTGAATAAGAGAAGAGGAAGAATTTTAGGAATGGAGTCAAAAGACAATTTGGAAGTAATCACAGCAGAAGTGCCTTTAGCTGAAATGAATAGATATGCGACAGACTTAAGGTCTTTGACACAAGCAAGAGGAGACTTTAAAATGACTTTTGCAAGATATGAAGAAGCTCCACCTAATGTGGCACAAAAGATAATAGAAGAAAGGAAGAAATTAAAAGATAAAGAAGAATAAGCCTGCTTTTGCAGGCTTTATTTTTAGTGCAGCTAATAACTTTTTTCTAAAAAATATTTAAGTTATAATATAAGAAAACACGGGTATTAGAGGAGGACTTTATGAAATGAATATAAGAGAAGAAACTTTAACGCTTCACAAAGAAAATAGAGGCAAACTTGAAATTGTAAGTAAGATAGAAGTGAAAAATGACAAGGATTTGGCTTTAGCCTATACCCCAGGTGTTGCAGAGCCTTGTAAGGAGATACATAAAAATAGTGATTTAGTATATGAATATACTACAAAGAGCCACATGATTGCGGTTGTGACAGATGGTTCAGCTGTTTTAGGTTTAGGCAACATAGGGCCCTACGCAGCACTACCTGTTATGGAAGGAAAAGCAGTTTTATTTAAAGAATTTGGAGGGGTTGATGCAGTACCTATATGTCTTGCTACTCAAGATGTTGAAGAAATTATAAAAACTGTGGTGAATATTTCACCTACTTTTGGAGGTATAAATCTTGAAGATATTTCTGCTCCTCGCTGTTTTGAAATAGAAAGAAAGTTGGACGAAATTTTGAATATACCTGTATTTCATGATGACCAGCATGGAACGGCAGTTGTAACTTTGGCTGCTTTAATAAATGCTTTAAAAATTGTAGAAAAAGAATTAAAAGAAGTTACTGCTGTTGTAAATGGAGCTGGAGCGGCAGGGATTGCTATTGCTAAATTTTTAATAAAAGCTGGTATAAAAGATGTAATAGTTTGCGATAGAAGTGGTATCATATATGAAGGAAGAGAAGATAAAGACTTCTCTAAAAAAGAGATTGCAAAAATATCAAATAAAGGAAGATTAAGAGGAGCTTTAAAAGATGCTTTAAAAGGAGCAGATGTGTTTATTGGAGTATCAGCACCTAATGTATTAAATAAAGAAATGATAAAAATAATGGCCAAAAAACCAATAGTTTTCGCATTAGCTAATCCAGTACCTGAAATATATCCTGATGAAGCAAAAGAGGCAGGAGCTTATGTGGTGGGTACTGGTAGATCTGATTTTCCAAATCAAATAAACAACGTGTTGGCTTTTCCAGGTATATTTAGAGGGGCATTAGAAGTTAGGGCTACTACAATTAATGAAGAGATGAAAGTTAGGGCTGCATATTCTATTGCCCAAACTATTTCAGAAAATGAACTTACTCCGGAGTATATAATTCCAAAGCCTTTTGACAAAAGGGTTCTTAAAAATGTAGCAATAGCAGTTGCAAAAGCAGCAATGGAGACGGGGGCAGCGAGAGTCAATTTAGATTTAAAAGAGTTGGAAAATAACTTTAATAAATAATAAAGTGAGCAAGAGGTGGAGGATATGAATAAAAGTCAAAAATTTTTCAAAGGAAAGCTATACAAATCAGTAAGAGGGAACTTTTTTGAAGAAGAAACTTATGAAAATAGAGATAGAAAGAATTTAAAGGGAAAAAGCAATTTTTCATCTCTTATAAATCAAGAAGACCATCAAGAGTTGGCAGATGAAGGGGAAGAAAACTATGAAAATGAATAAAAAATGGTGAAAATTTTAGAATATGAGAGATATTTTTATTATTTGATGAAAATATTAGAAAAAATCACTTGCTTTAGCGTGAAAAAGCCATTGACGAGAGAACAAAAAAATGTAAAAATATATTCGAAGGTCAAAGAAAGTCAAAGTAAAAGTAAGAGACGTGGTGGTGGCGATGGCAAGGCTTAGTGATTTGATTGAAAATTTTATAAAAGAGCTAATGGAAGAGGCTGGTAAGCATTATGTAGAAATTCAAAGAAATGAACTAGCAAATGTTTTTAATTGTGCGCCATCTCAAATAAACTATGTGTTAGAGACGCGTTTTACTATTGACAGAGGATACATCATAGAAAGTAAAAGAGGTGGCGGGGGTTATATCAAAATTTATAAAACTTCTATATCAAACAATTGGATAAATAAAATAATAGAAAATATAGGGGATAATATTTCTGAGAGTAAAGCTAGATACTACATTGATGCTCTTTTAGACCATAATATTATAACTTCAAGGGAAGCAGCTTTGATGAAAGCCGTAGTTAATGATAAGATTCTTCCTTTTTCTCAAGAGGATAATAATATGTTGCGGGCATTATTACTTAAGGCAATGCTTATGGAAATTGCTCGCAACAAGTAAGGAGGTAATTTTTATGATGTGTGATAAATGCAAAATAAGGCCTGCTACGGTTCATTACACTAAAATAGTAAACGGAGTAAAAACTGAAATGCATTTGTGTGACCAGTGCGCAGCAGAAGAGGGAATTTTAAATGCAGAAGTTTTTTCAACTTTTACACCTTTTTCAGTTCAAAATTTATTGTCAGGTTTAATGGACTTTTTGCCTGGAATAGATGAGTTTACAAAAAAGCCTTTAAAGTGCAGTCACTGTGGTATGACTTACGAAGATTTTAAAAAAATTGGAAGATTAGGTTGCAGTTTCTGCTATGATGCTTTTGCTGAAGAATTAAATCCTCTTATGAGGAGAATACACGGTAGTACAGAACACAGAGGGAAAATTCCTAAAAAAGCTGGGGGTAAAATGAGAGTAAAAAGAGAAATTGAGGAGTTAAAGTTACAATTGGAAAAAGCTATTAAAGAAGAAGCTTATGAAAAAGCAGCAGAACTAAGAGATAAAATCAGAGAATTGGAGAAAGAATTAGGAAAGTAGGTGACTTAAGATGCTTAAGTACGATAAAGATGTGGTATTGTCCAGTAGAATTAGACTTGCTCGAAATATAAAAGATATTCCTTTCCCTACGGTTATGACAGAAGAGCAGGGACGGAAGGTTATAGATTTGGTTAGAAAAGCTATATTAGGTAGTAATACTATTTTATCTACCCAATTTGTAGAATATGATATGAAGAAATTAACTCCTATTGACAGGCAATCACTTGTAGAAAAGCACCTTATAAGCCCTGACCTTTCACAGAATACAAAGAGTGGTTATGCTCTTATAAAAGATGACAATACAGTGAGTATAATGGTCAATGAAGAGGATCATCTTAGGATACAATGCATATTAGAAGGATTAAGGCTTAATGAAAGCTGGGATACTGCTGATAAAATTGACGATTTGATTGAAGAAACCATCGACTATGCCTATGATGAAAAGATAGGTTATTTGACTTCTTGTCCTACTAACGTAGGAACAGGGATACGAGCCTCAGTCATGGTTCACCTTCCCGCTCTTACTATTACTGGGCAAATAAGCAATATTTTAAACTCTGTTTCTAAAATAGGTATGGCAGTTAGAGGAATATACGGTGAAGGTACTCAAGCTTTAGGAGATATTTATCAAATTTCAAATCAAGTCACTCTTGGCCAAAGTGAAAGAGAAATAATTGAAAATATTGAAGGAGTAGCAAGACAAATTATCTTTAGTGAAAGAAAAGCTAGAGAGGACCTATACAAAAAACAGAGAATTCAAATAGAAGATAGAGTAGGAAGAGCTTTTGGAATTTTATCTCATGCAAAAGTGATGTCTACAAAGGAATACATGACTTTAATGTCTGACGTGAGATTAGGAGCAGTTTTAGGAATATTAGATGTGGATATAAATAAAATTGATATTCTCACTACACATATACAACCAGCTAATTTACAAAAAATTTATGGCATTCAATTAGACCCCTATGAAAGAGATGTTAAAAGGGCAGAATATGTAGTAAGTCAAATAAACAAAAACGATAATTTATAGGAGGTGTTTATTATGGCGATGTTTGGGAGATTTACAGAAAGAGCTCAAAAAGCTCTTTATTTGGCTCAAGAGGAAGCGAGGTCTTTTTATCATAATTATGTAGGAACAGAGCATATTTTGTTAGGATTATTAAAAGAAGATGAAGGAATTGCAGCAAGAGTTTTGAAAAAACTGGGAATAACTTATGAGGCTACAAGAGAAAAGGTATTGTCTTTGATTGGAATGGGGAATATCCCGGGAGACGTGGTAGGTTACACACCACGAGCTAAAAGGGTATTGGAATTGAGTCTTAGTGAGGCAAGAAGATTTAATACCAGCTATATTGGAACCGAGCACATTTTATTAGGGCTTTTGAGAGAGGGCGAAGGAGTTGCTGTAAGAATTTTAATGGAACAAGGTATAGATTTCAATAGAGTGAGAGAGGAGATTGTAAAAATGCTTAATGAAGAGCCTGCAGGAGGACCTGCAAAGGCTGCAAAAGTTAAAAATACAAATACACCTACTTTAAATCAATTTGGAAGAGATTTAACTGAGCTTGCAAGAGATGGCAAACTTGACCCTGTAATAGGAAGAGAAAAAGAGATTGAAAGAGTTATACAAATCTTAAGCAGAAGGACAAAGAATAACCCTGTCCTCATAGGTGAACCGGGAGTAGGTAAAACTGCTATTGTAGAAGGTCTTGCGCAAAAGATTGTAGAAGGAGAAATTCCTGAAATTTTGAAAGATAAAAGAGTTGTAACTTTAGACATGGCTTCTATGGTAGCAGGTACAAAGTACAGAGGCGAATTTGAAGATAGGTTAAAAACAGTATTAAATGAGGTTATAAAGGCAGGAAATGTGATACTATTTATAGATGAGATGCACACTTTGATAGGAGCAGGGGCAGCAGAAGGTGCAATAGATGCATCAAATATTCTAAAACCGGCACTTGCAAGAGGTGAAATTCAGGTAGTTGGAGCAACTACTTTGGATGAGTACAGAAAATATGTAGAAAGAGACCCTGCATTAGAGAGACGATTCCAACCAATAATTGTAGATGAACCAACTGTGGAGGAGACTATTGAGATATTAAAGGGACTGAGAGATAAGTATGAAGCCCATCATAGGGTTAAAATTACTGACGAAGCTTTAGAAGCAGCAGCTAGACTTTCTCACAGATATATTGCAGATAGATTTTTACCTGACAAAGCTATAGACTTAATAGATGAAGCAGCTTCTCGCGTAAGACTAAAAACAGTGACAGCTCCTCCAGAGATAAAAGAACTGGAAGATAAAATCAATGACCTTATAAAAGAGAAGGAAGAAGCGATAAGAACTCAAGAATACGAAAAAGCTGCAAAAATAAGAGATGAAGAACAAAAATTGAGAGAAGAATTAGAAAAATTAAAAGCTAAATGGCAACAAAATTCTCTTTCTAATGAAAAAAGTGTAGGACCTGAAGAAATCGCACAAGTCGTATCTCTGTGGACAGGAATACCTGTTAAAAAGTTAGCTGAAGAGGAATCAGAGAGATTGCTCCACTTAGAGGAGGTATTACATGAAAGAGTTATAGGACAAGATGAAGCAGTAGAAGCGGTGGCAAGAGCTATAAGAAGGGCAAGAGTAGGCTTAAAAGATCCAAAAAGACCAATAGGTTCATTTATCTTCTTGGGTCCTACTGGTGTTGGTAAAACAGAACTTACAAAGGCTTTGGCAGAAGCTCTTTTTGGTGACGAAAATGCTATGATTAGGCTTGATATGTCAGAATACATGGAAAGACACACTGTATCTAAACTTATCGGTTCACCTCCAGGATATGTAGGATTTGAAGAAGGAGGACAATTAACAGAAAAGGTAAGAAGAAAACCATATTCAGTAATATTGCTGGATGAAATTGAAAAAGCGCATCCTGACGTATTTAACATTCTCCTTCAAATATTAGAAGATGGACGACTCACAGATTCAAAAGGTAGAACTGTGGACTTTAAAAATACAGTTATAATCATGACATCAAATGTGGGAGCAGAACTTTTAAAAAGGCAATCTACCTTAGGATTTATGCCTCAAGAAAAAGAAGACAAAGCCTCTTATGACAAAATAAAAGAAACATTGATGGCAGAGTTGAGAAAGACCTTTAGACCTGAATTCTTAAATAGGGTGGATGAGATAATTGTATTTCATCAGCTCTCAAAAGAAGATATTGAAAAGATTGCTGATATAATGATTAAGGAATTGAATAATAGACTAAAAGAGAACAACATTAAACTGGAGTTTACTCCTGAAGCTAAAGAGGAAATTATCAAACAAGGATATGACCCCAACTACGGTGCAAGGCCTTTAAGAAGAGTTATACAAAGAATTGTAGAGAATCAATTATCAGAATTGATGTTGCAAGGGGAAGTAAAACCAGGAGATGAACTTATTGTAACTGCTAAAGATGGTAAAATAGACTTTGTAAAAAAAGATGCTGTACAAAAGGCTTAGCCTCGTGCTAAGTCTTTTTTTTATTTAAAGATAATATATATGCTATTGAAGGATTAAAAAAGGTGTGAGTATATGGAAAAAGATAGGTTTTACACTGTAAGAGGCTATCAAATTCATTTTCCTAAAGTAAACCAATTGACACCAGCTATGGAAGATTATATAGAGATGATCTATAGAGAAAGTTTAAAAAAACGATATATTCGTGTGAATACACTTTCTGAACTTTTAAATGTAAAGGCTCCTTCAACTACTAAAATGCTTCAAAGATTAAAAGAATTAGGGTTTGTGGAGTATCAAAAATATGGAGTGATAGGTTTAACAGAAAAGGGCAAAGAAATGGGTAAGTTTTTATTGGATAGGCATTCTACTGTGGAGGAGTTTTTAAAAAATTTAGGGGTTAAGGAGGAATTGTTAGAGCAAACAGAATTAATTGAACACAATATATCTATTGAAACGCTAGAAAAAATGAGAAAATTTAATAGGTTTTTGGAGGAAAATCCAGAAGTGAAAGAAAAGTATCAGAAAAATAACCCGTAAATGCGGGTTATTTTTTTGTGTAACAAGACAAAAGCTAAAGACATATTTTAAATAAGGCAAATAAATTTAGCTTTGTCTAAAATGGGGGGATTTATTTGGAAAATCGTGAGTCCATCATAGCGACTAAAAAATTTTTTTCTCTCCGTGAGACCTTTAAAAAACTTTTAAAATATTTTGGTCCAGCTTTTGTGGTAAG
Source organism: Thermoanaerobacter sp. YS13 (assembly GCF_000806225.2). Taxonomy (NCBI): domain Bacteria; kingdom Bacillati; phylum Bacillota; class Clostridia; order Thermoanaerobacterales; family Thermoanaerobacteraceae; genus Thermoanaerobacter; species Thermoanaerobacter sp. YS13. Next base: position 861,167 of record NZ_JOOI01000002.1, read on the forward strand.
TGTTGCCTATATCGATCCTGGAAATTTTGCCACGAATATAAGTGGGGGTTCTATATTTAACTACCATTTAATATGGGTGATACTTTGTAGCAATATTATGGCCATATTTTTGCAAATTATGTCTGCAAAATTAGGAATTGCAACGGGACGCAATTTACCGGAAATGTGTAATTTGATTTTTAAAAAGAAAGTTAATTGGCTTTTATGGATAGCTGCAGAATTGGCGGCTATGGCTACAGATTTGGCGGAATTTTTAGGTGGTACTTTAGGATTGTATTTGCTTTTTCACATTCCTCTTATGTATGCAGGCCTTTTGACAGGAGTGATCACATTTATCATAGTTTATTTAGAAAAATATGGTCAAAAGATAGTTGAAATAGTGATTTTTGCTTTAGTTGCTATTATTAGCCTTTCTTATACTTTTGAACTTTTTTTGGCAAAACCAGATTGGGGAAAAGTGATGTATCATACTGTGATTCCTTCTATACCAAATGGAGAAGCTATGCTAATAGCTGTGGGAATATTAGGGGCGACAGTAATGCCCCATGTGATTTATTTGCATTCTCAGTTAGTCCAATATAGAAATACGGGAAATACATTAGAGGAAAAGAAGGAACATTTGAGGATGGAAAAGATAGATATTTTAGTAGCAATGAATATAGCATTTATAATAAATGCGGCTATGTTAATAGTGTCAGCAGCTGTTTTTTATAAAAACGGCATGGTGGTTGAGTCTATTGAAGAGGCTCACATGTCTTTAAAACCATTGTTAGGGTCTTTGTCCAGTTGGGCTTTTGGCATTGCACTTTTGGCGTCTGGTTTGTCATCATCTGCAGTGGGTACAATGGCAGGTCAGACTATAATGAAAGGTTTTGTAGGATTAAATATTCCACTAAATGTAAGAAGACTTATAACCATGATGCCAGCACTAATAATTATTTTATTAGGTATTGACCCTTTGAAGACCCTTATCATAAGCCAAGTAATTTTAAGTTTTGAACTTCCTATGGCTATAATACCAATGCTTTTAATTACTTCTCAGAAAAAGTTCATGGGGGGATTTGTAAACACACCTATTGAAAAAGTCATTGGTATAATTGTGGCTTCTGTTATAATCTTTTTAAATGGACTGCTTCTGTATTTCACTTTTATGGGAAAAGTTTAAAATTATGATATAATTAAAAGAGAATTTTGTGAAAGATGGTGGAGTTATGGCCAAATCAACTACAAAGTTTGTGTGTAGAGAGTGTGGCTTTGAAAGTAGTAAATGGATGGGAAGATGTCCTAATTGTGACAGCTGGAATTCTTTTGAGGAAGAAATGATAGAGGGTTCAAAAAATTTTAGGGAAACTAAAGATAGATCACAAATATACCTTCTTGAAGATGTAACTTTTTCAGAAGAGGAAAGAATAAAGACAGGGATTGAGGAGTTTGACAGGGTTTTAGGTGGCGGAATTGTAAAAGGTTCTCTTGTTTTAATAGGTGGTGACCCAGGAATTGGGAAGTCTACTTTGTTATTACAAGTAGCAGGTAATATTTCTGATAACAGAAAGGTACTTTATGTGTCAGGAGAGGAATCAATTCAACAGATTAAATTGAGGGCAGATAGAATTTTGAAAGGGAAACAACGAATATATCTCTTGGGCGAAACAAATATAGAAGAGATAGAGAGAAAAATTGTTGATAATAATCCGGATTTTGTTATTATTGATTCTATACAGACGATGTACACTGAGGAAAGTGAGACAATACCAGGAAGTATGTCGCAGGTAAGGCAAGTAACTCAAAAGCTGATGGAAATAGCAAAACAAAAAGACATAAGTATTTTTTTGATAGGGCATGTTACAAAAGAAGGAGCAATAGCGGGACCTAAGGTTTTGGAACATATGGTAGACACGGTGTTATATTTTGAAGGGGATAGGACCCAGTCTTTTAGGATATTGCGGGCTGTAAAAAACCGTTTTGGTGCAACTCACGAAATAGGAGTTTTTGATATGGAGGAGGACGGGCTTTGTGAGATAAGCAATCCTTCTGAATTTATTCTCTCAAATAAGCCGAAAGATGTTTCAGGGACTGCTGTTGTATGTTCTATTCAAGGGACGAGGCCAATTTTAATGGAAGTTCAGTCTTTGATATGTAAGACTACTTTTGGAGTGCCGCGAAGAATGGCCACTGGATTTGACTACAATCGTTTTATATTACTTTTAGCAGTTATAGAAAAAAGACTGGGCATAAGTCTTTCACAATTTGATGCATACGTAAATGTGGCTGGAGGAATGAAAATTCAAGAGCCAGCTGCTGACCTTGGAATAATTGCTTCATCTCTTTCTGGATATTTTAATATACCTATTCCTGAAGATGTTTGTTTTATAGGAGAGGTGGGATTGACGGGAGAAGTAAGAGGAGTCAGCAATATAGATAAACGAATAGGTGAAGCACAAAAGATGGGATTTTCTCAAGTTTTTATTCCTGAGATGAAAACAAAAGGAATGAAAAAGTTTGAAAATATAAATGTTACTAAAATAAAGGACATAAAGGATATTATGGATTTTTTGAGAGAAAGAGAACAAAAAGCGTCTTCATAAGGAAGACGCTTATTTTATAACATGTTAAATATACCCAAAGCATTCAATTCTTTGTGTTTTTTAAGAAGTATATCGTAAAAATTAAGCCCTAAAACATTACACAAAGCGATTATGTAAAATACATTGTTACCTATTTCTGTTTCTATAACTTCTTTACAGTTTTCACAGAGTTGGCCTTCAAGATGGGTTTTGAAATATTTATGGGCTTCTTCCAGAGTTGCATCAGGAGGAGTTTCTTGTTTGGTGGCATTTATCCTTATGCAACCGCACTCGGTTACTGATTTAGCAACAGCTCTATTTATACGGGCACTGCTCTCTTGTATTTTTGTAAGTATGTCCATTATACTTCTGTGGCGTAAGAGGTATTCATCTACTGTATTTTGAAGGTCGTCTACAATAATATCTTTCATTTTTTGGTCCACTCCCGTTCTATGAGTTTTTAAGACTTTTCTTGCTTTTATTATAGACTTAAACCATTACCATGTCAATATTTAGAATGGCATTTAAATACATTATATAGCATTAATGTAATTTTAATCTTTTATTAAATTGACAATCCATCTACATAAGTAGTATACTGTAATTAACAACCACTTTATACGTGTAAAAATTGTGAAATATTTTTATTTATTCCCCCTATACTACTTATAATAATGTGAAAAATAGCCAATAATAGAGATAGGAGGTGATAATGTGGTGTATAAAATTATAAGAGGTGGAATTGGATTACTGGGAATGGCGGCGGGCTTTGAATTGGCAAAGCTTTTGCTAAATCTTGTAAAAGACCAGAATTTTGTGCTTATCCAGTTAAATTATTTTTCAACAGTGATTGCTTATGTTATAGGTACTTTAATAGGTGGAATCATATTTTATGTTATTTCTCCTAAATTTATAAAGTGGGGGAAAGACTTTGAACAGTGGTTGGAAGCAAAACTTCAGAATATGCCGATTGATGAAATTTTAATAGGAGCATTTGGGCTAATAGTAGGGCTTATTGTGGCTAATTTGCTGAGTGCGCCTCTTTATCCTATTTCAGTTATAGGTAAAGTAGTGCCAATTCTCTTGAATTTATTTTTGGGGTATTTAGGTATTAGAATTTCTTTAAAGAAAAAAGAAGATATTTTAAATGTGTTTTCCTTTATGAAAAAATTGGGACCGCAAAAGACTCCTAAAAACGAGTATAGTGGAGTCCCAAAAATTTTGGATACTAGTGTAATTATAGATGGCAGGATATTTGACATATGTAAGACAGGCTTTATTGAAGGCCCTTTAATAATTCCGGCTTTTGTATTAGAGGAATTAAGACATATTGCAGATTCTTCTGATTCTTTAAAAAGAAATAGGGGTAGGCGAGGACTGGATGTTTTAAATAAAATACAAAACGAGTTAAATATCAAAGTAGAAATTGTAGATAAGGAAATTGATGCAGCAGAAGTAGATACAAAACTTTTGAAACTTGCCCAAATGCTAAAAGGCAAAATAATAACTAATGATTATAATTTAAACAAAGTAGCGGAATTTCACAGGGTCCCTGTTTTGAATATAAATGAACTTTCCAATGCGGTAAAACCAATTGTTCTTCCGGGAGAAGAAATGGTGGTGCAAGTTATTAAAGATGGCAAAGAGGCCGGGCAGGGGGTTGCTTATTTGGACGATGGCACGATGATTGTTGTAGACGGTGGCAAAAAATTCATAGGTAATACTATAGAAGTGCTTGTGACTAGTGTTTTGCAAACTGCCGCAGGAAGAATGATATTTGCAAAGCCCAAACAGGCAGAACAAGAAAAGGCTATATAAAAACGCAGGGAAACCTGTGTTTTTTTATGGGGAAATGATATAATTGGAGTGTGCATTATTTTACTTGTGAGGTAGAGAAAATGAATGCAAGTGCAGTTGTAGTGGCGGCAGGTAAAGGCATTAGAATGGGTCACACAGTAAATAAAGTATACCTTACTATAGCAGGTAAACCAGTTTTGTATTATTCTCTCAAAGCCTTTGATGAAATTGATTGGATTAAGGAAATTGTTGTTGTTGTATCGAAGGAAGAAATGGAATATTGCCAAGAAAATGTAGTAAAAAAGTATATTTTCAAAAAACCAATTAAATTAGTAGAAGGAGGTAGTGAAAGGCAGTATTCTGTTTATAATGGAATTACAAATACAAAGGTAGATTGCGAAATTATAGCAATTCATGATGGAGCAAGGCCTTTAATTGAGAAAGAAACAGTTATAAAAGCTTTAAAAGAAGCTTATTTACATAAAGCAGTAGCATTGGGAGTACCTGTCAAAGACACTATAAAAGTAGTTGATGGGAAAAATTTCATTTTAAATACTCCTGATAGAAAATATTTATGGGCAATTCAAACCCCTCAGGTATTTGAAAGGAATTTGATTATTAAAGCTCATCAAAAGGCACTGGAGGATGGTTTTTTGGGGACAGATGACACAATATTAGTGGAGAGATTGGGTTACAATGTAAAAGTAGTTGAAGGAGACTATAGAAATATAAAGATAACTACGCCTGAGGATTTGATTGTAGCAGAGGCTTTTTTAAAAAAATAACGTTTTTTGTGAATCCTCATATAATTTAATAGAGAATTTTCTATTAAATTGTATGAGGGTGATTTTATGGATAACCCTGTAGTTTTTGTACACGGGATATTTGGATCTATTTTCGTTCCAACTCCTTTAGGGGAAATATGGAGTTTTGGTCCTGCGGCTTATGCTTATAGTTCCTTTATAGAAAATTTGGGCAAATTAGGCTTAGTAGAAGGGAAAAATCTATTTATATGTTATTATGAATGGTGGAAAAGTGTACCAGATTCTGTTGATACCCTTAAACTGACTATTGAGGAGGCAAAAGCTAAGACTGGCAACACTAAAGTAGATTTGATATGCCATAGCATGGGAGGACTTTTAGCGAGAAGTTATATAGAGAGCGATAAATATCAATTTGATGTGGATAGATTGATATTTTTAGCTACTCCCCATTTTGGAGCAGCAAATGCTTATTATGGTTGGGAGGGGGGTACTGTAGCTCCAGAGGATGATGATTTTATAAACATGCTCTTTAAAGGGTTTTTGTGGATTTTTTCAAAAATAAAAGGAGAGAGTGATACCATAACTGTTATTAGAAAATATATCCCCTCTGTGAAAGACTTAATGCCTTCTCGCGAATATGGGAATTATATTTTTATGTATCCTACTCGATATGATAAAATTTTGTTTAAAAATATTGAGTATATGAAAGTTATAAATGAATTTTTGAATAGTCTAAATGAACAAATAGGAACTTTATACGACAGAGTCAAGAAAATCTATGTTTTTTCAGGAGATGAAATATATACTAATAAGTTTATTCAAGTAGAAAAACCAGTAAGTGAGATAGTATGGCCAGATGGCAAGCCAGTAGGTGTAATAAGAGACGATAAAGGGGACGGTACAGTCCTTAAAAAAAGTGCGTTAGGGGTAGACGGAGAAAAATTTATTGTAAAAACAGGTCATATTGGGATTTTAAATGATTCTATTCCTTATTTGCAGGAAATATTGGGTGTTAAAGGAAAGCCCCAAGTTTCTATTTTAGAAAAAGTTGTATCATATTTGAGCATGATAACGGACAAAAAAATTATAGTGCTGGACAGAAGTAAAAATGCTATAAGTTATGATATCTTTGGGAAATACACATGGCATCTAAATTTAAAGCCTGAAGGGGAATATCGCATTTCTGTAAGAGATCCTTTTGTTTCGGAGGTATATATTGAGACTAATAAGGGGAATTTTGTAAAAAAGATTAAACCATCTCGCTTTGCAAGAGGCGTAAGTATGAGTTTAGAAGTTGATAAAGAAGGGAATTTTAGAGTAAAGGATGGTTGAAGTGAGAGTAGGGTTGGGATACGACGTCCACAAGTTTGAAAATGGAAGAAAGTTAATACTGGGAGGAATAGAAATTCCCTATGATAAAGGTTTGGCAGGCCATTCTGATGCAGATGTTTTAATACACGCCTTAATTGATGCTATTTTAGGAGCAGCTGGTTTAGGGGATATAGGTGAGCACTTTCCTGATACTGAGATAACCTATAAAAATATTGATAGTAGCCTTTTATTAAAAAAAGTGTTGGCAATAATAGGGAATAAATTCAGACTAAATAATGTGGATTGTATTATTATAGCGCAAAGGCCTAAGTTATCTCCTTATAAAGAGCAAATTAGAATAAAATTATCAGAATTATTAAAAATTGAGAAAGAAAGAATAAATGTAAAAGCAAAAACAGAAGAAGGATTAGGTTTCACAGGTAGACAAGAGGGAATAAAAGCCTATGCTATTGTCAGTTTAGAAGAATTGGGTGTTGACATAAAAAAGTAGGTAAAATAAAATTTACTTAAAACTATGTACTTAGGAGGATGAAGATGAGACTATCGCAGCTGTTAGTTCCGACTTTAAGAGAAATTCCTGCTGAAGCTGAAATTCCCAGCCATATTTTAATGTTAAAGGCTGCATTGATGAGGAAATTGGCTTCAGGGGTATATATTTATTTGCCATTAGGGCAAAGGATACTTAGGAAAGTGGAGCAAATTGTGAGAGAAGAGATGGACAGAGCTGGCAGCCAAGAAGTGCTTATGGCTGCTCTTATTCCTGCAGAGCTTTTGAAAGAAAGTGGAAGATGGGATGTATTTGGCCCTGAGATGTTTAAGCTAAAAGACAGAAATGAAAGAGACTTTTGCTTGGGGCCTACACACGAAGAGGTTTTTACAGACCTTATTAGAAATGAAGTGAAGTCTTATAGGCAGCTTCCTCTTATTTTATATCAAATTCAAACTAAGTTTAGAGATGAAAGGCGCCCGAGATTTGGTGTCATGAGAAGTAGAGAATTTATAATGAAGGATGCTTACAGCTTTGATGTGGATTGGGAAGGCTTGGATAAGTCCTTTAATAAAATGTATGAGGCTTACTGCCGAATATTTGATAGATGTGGACTTAAATATTTGGTTGTAGAAGCTGATTCAGGTGCTATGGGAGGAAAAGACTCAAAAGAGTTTATGGTGATTTCTAGTATAGGGGAAGCAGCAATAGCTTACTGTGACAATTGTGGTTATGCTGCAAATGAGGAAAAAGCAGAATGCCTTATCAATCAAGAAATAGTCGAAGAAATGTTGCCAAAAGAAAAAGTATATACACCAAATGTTAGAACAATTGAGGAGTTAGTTAATTTTTTGGGAATTACTCCTAATAAATTTGTAAAAACGCTTATATACAAGGGAAAGGACAACGTTGTAGCAGCATTAGTTCGAGGAGATAGAGACTTAAACGAAACAAAGCTCTTAAATATTTTAGGAATAAGAGAAGAAGAATTAGAATTAGCAGATGCCTCAATAGTTGAAAAGGTTACAGGAGCAAAAGTCGGATTTGCAGGACCTATAGGATTAAAAGGAGAAGTAATTATAATAGTAGATAATGAGATTCCGGAGATGAGAAATTTTATAGTAGGAGCAAATGAGACAGATTATCATATTAAAAATGTCAACTATGGTAGAGATTTTAAGGCTGATGTTGTGGCGGATATCAAAAATGTTATTGAAGGAGATAAGTGCCCAAGGTGTGGTTCGCCGCTTAAAATTGACAGAGGTATAGAAGTAGGACATATTTTTAAGTTGGGGACAAAGTACAGTGATGCATTGGGAGCTAAGTATGTAGATGAAGGTGGGAATGAAAAGCCAATTATAATGGGCTGCTATGGAATAGGAATTAATAGAACGGTGGCGGCTATTATAGAGCAACACCATGATGAGAAAGGTATTATATGGCCTATGAGTGTTGCACCCTATCATGTGATTATAGTACCTGTCAATGTTTCTAATGAAGCTCAAAATCGAGTAGCAGAAGATATATATGCTGTTTTGCAAAAAGAGGGAATAGAGGTTTTAATAGATGATAGAGATTTAAGAGCTGGTGTCAAATTTAATGACGCCGATTTGTTAGGAATACCTATAAGGATTACAGTTGGGAAAAAAGTAGATGATGGAATAGTGGAAATAAAATTGAGAGAAAAAGAAGAAGCAGAAGAGGTAAAAATTTCTGATGTCGTAGAAAAGGTGAAAAATATTATAAAAGAGAAGATGTGAGGGATTCCTCAAAGGGAATTCCTTATTTTGCATTGAAAAAATATTTGTCAAAATTACACACACAATTGTCACTTCATCTATTTAAAAAGCGCAAAATTTGTTATAATTAAATCTAGTATAAAGTATTAACTTAAAAAGGATGGAGTGACATACATGAGCAATTTGAGGGTTAGATTTGCACCAAGCCCTACAGGCGCTATTCATATAGGAAATATAAGAACTGCTTTATTTAATTATCTCTTTTCAAGGAGTGAAGGAGCTACTTTTGTTTTAAGGATTGAAGACACGGACTTAGAAAGGTCTTCAAAAGAGTTTGAAGAATTGATTTTTAAAGAATTAGAGTGGTTAGGTATAGAATGGGACGAAGGGCCAGACAAACCAGGTCCCTATGGCCCTTATAGGCAAAGTGAAAGACTTAAAATTTATCATAAATTTGCCCAGAAACTTATTGAAGAAAAAAAGGCATATAGATGCTATTGTACTCCGGAGGAATTAGAAGAAGATAGAAGAAAGGCAGTAGAAAGAGGAGATATACCTCATTATTCTGGAAGGTGTAGGTATCTTACAAAGGAACAAGAAGAAGCTTTTATAAGAGAGGGAAGAAAACCTGTAATAAGGTTTATTGTTCCTGACGATGAAGTTATAGAGTTTGAAGACATGATAAAAGGGAAAATTACAATAAAAAGTGATACTTTAGGCGGGGACATGGTAATTGTCAAATCAGACGAAATGCCTACTTACAATTTTGCAGTTGTAATAGATGACGCTCTTATGAAGATTACCCATGTCATAAGAGGAGAAGACCATATATACAATACTCCGAAGCAGATACTCATTTACAAGGCTTTAGGATTTGAAATTCCTAAGTTTGCCCATGCGCCTTTAATATTGGGGCCAGATAGGACTAAACTTTCTAAAAGGCATGGGAATACTTATATAGGCCAGTATAGAGAATTGGGATATTTGCCAGAAGCTATGTTTAACTTTTTATCTCTTTTAAGTTGGTCACCGGAGGATAATGTAGAAATCATGTCAAAAGAAGAAATAATACAGAAATTTAATTTCAGAAGGATTCACAGTGCCAATCCTGTTTTTGACATTGAAAAGCTTAATTGGATGAACCAACAGTATATACAAAAAAGCTCTGTTGAGAGAATTGTAGATTTGGCTATTCCACATTTAAGAAAGGCAGGATACATTGACGAAATAGATGATATGATGTATAATTGGCTAAAGGATGTGATATCTCTTTACAAAGATGGACTCCAATATGTGGCTCAAATTGCTGAGAGAGCTAAGATGTTTTTTGTAGAAGAAGTTGAGTATACTGATGAAACAATGAAAATATTGAATAGTCTAAATAGTAAAATTGTACTGGAAGCAGTTAAAAAAGCTATAGAAGAGGCGGATGAAGTAACAGAGGAATATGTAAAAGATTTGCTTAAAAAGTTACAGAAAGAAACTAAGATAAAAGGGAAAGAATTTTTCATGCCAATCAGAGTAGCAATAACAGGAAAAGACCATGGACCTGAATTGGTAAAGATTATTCCTCTTTTGGGAAAGGATAAAATTATAAATAGGCTTAAAAAAGCGATAAATTTAATAAAGTAAAAAGCGATGAGGAGAAGAGTATTATAACATAAGCCTTCAGAGAAGAGCTACCATAGGCTGCGAGTGGCTCGAGGATATGTTATAAGAAGTGCATCTCCGAGCTGTATTCCTGAAATTTTAGTAGGGGGTTACCGGCCGCTGCCGTTATCGAAAATGAGTGGAGTTTAAAACTCAAACAGAGTGGAACCACGGGAGTCCCCCCTCGTCTCTGAGATGAGGGGGGTAAATTTTTATGGAGGTGTTTGATATGTTTAAAACTTTAAAAGAAGATATCCAAGTTATTTTTGAAAGAGACCCTGCTGCCAAAAGTGTGCTTGAGGTTATATTATGTTATCCCGGGCTTCACGCTATAATACTACACAGAATTGCCCACTATTTGCATAAAAAAGGTTTAATTTTAATTCCCCGGCTTATTTCACAGTTCAATAGATTTCTTACAGGGATTGAAATACATCCTGGTGCTAAGATAGGTAGGAGATTTTTTATCGATCACGGGATGGGAGTTGTAATTGGGGAGACTACAGAAATTGGTGACAATGTGACAATATATCAAGGGGTAACTTTAGGAGGTACAGGAAAGGAAAAAGGTAAAAGACATCCTACTATAAAAGATAATGTGGTTATAGGAAGTGGTGCGAAAGTATTAGGTCCTATAGTAGTAGGAGAAAATTCTAAAATTGGTGCGGGTGCAGTTGTTTTAAAAGATGTACCACCTAATAGCACAGTAGTTGGAGTACCTGCTCGCTGTGTAAAAAAAGATAATATACGTATAGCTTCTCCATATGTGGTGGATTTAGAGCATGGTAAACTTCCTGACCCTGTGGAAGAGGAATTGCAAAAATTAAGAAAGAGGATTGAAAGGTTAGAGCAAATTTTAATTGAAAGGAAGGAAGAGGAAGATGAAGCTGTATAATACTCTTTCAAGGACAAAAGAAGAATTTGAACCTTTAAATGATAAGATAGTGAACATGTATGTTTGTGGACCTACTGTATATAATTATATCCACATAGGAAATGCGAGGGCTTTTATTGTATTTGATACAGTGAGAAGATATTTAGAATATAAAGGTTATAAAGTAAATTACGTTCAAAATTTTACTGATATTGACGATAAAATAATTAAAAGAGCCCAAGAAGAAAATGTTACTACAAAAGAAGTTGCGGAAAAATATATAGACGAATATTTTAAAGATGCAGATAATTTGGGTATAAAAAGAGCAACAGTTCATCCTAAAGCGACAGAGCATATAGAAGACATAATCGAATTTATAAAGATTTTAATCGACAAAGGATATGCTTATGTGGTAAATGGAAATGTTTATTTTGAAACTGCTAAGTTTAAGGATTATGGGAAACTTTCCCAGAAAAATATAGAAGAATTGCAGGCAGGTGCAAGAATTGAGATAAATGAAGAAAAGAAAAATCCATTGGATTTTGTTCTCTGGAAAGCTCAAAAGCCCGGTGAACCTGCATGGGATAGTCCCTGGGGAAAGGGAAGACCAGGATGGCATATAGAATGCTCTGCTATGTCTACGAAATATTTGGGCAAAACTTTAGATATCCACGCAGGAGGTCCTGATTTGGTATTTCCTCATCATGAGAACGAAATTGCTCAGAGTGAAGCAGCATATGGTCAACCATTTTCTAAATATTGGATGCATATAGGTTATTTGAATATAAACAATGAAAAGATGTCAAAATCTAAAGGGAATTTCTTTACAGTAAGAGAAATAACAAAAAAATACAATCCTGAAATTTTAAGACTTTTTATGCTCATGGCTCACTACAGAAGTCCAATTAATTTTAGTTTAGATTTAATGGAGCAGGCTAAGTCCGCTTATGAAAGATTGTTAAATGCGATGGCCAATTTAAAACATTTGTTTACTGCGTGCAAAGAGAAGGAATTAAACGAAGAAGAAAAGAGAATAAAGGAAAAGTTTGAAGAATATAAAAAGGAATTTGAAGAGGCAATGGATGACGATTTTAACACTGCGGATGCCATATCAATTTTGTTTGAAATAGCAAAAACTGCTAATACAAATCTCAGTGGAAATTCTTCGAAGAAATTGGTAGAATATATTTTAGATATGTTTTTAAAACTCTCAGAAGTTTTGGGACTTTCTTACAGAGGCGTAGAGACTGAGCTCAATGATGAAGAAATACTAGCTTTAATAGAAGAAAGGCAAAAAGCAAGAAAAGAAAAGAATTGGAAGTTAGCTGATGAAATAAGAGATAGGCTGAGAGAAAAAGGAATAATTTTGGAAGACACACCAGAGGGAGTAAGATGGAAAAGAGTGTGATGGGGTTTTTGGAAAGTCCAAAGTTACTTACGAAGGAGGGGGTGTTGAGTTTATCCCCCCTTGTTTTAGCTTTTATTGGAGATGCTGTGTATAGTTTATACATTCGCACCAAAATTGTGGCTCAAAAAAATCAGTCTGTTAATTTTTTGCACAAAGAGACAATTAAGTACGTAAAAGCCAAAGCTCAGGCAGAATCTATAAAAAGAATTTATGATCTTCTCTCAGAAGAGGAAAAAGATATAGTTAGAAGAGGAAGGAATATGAAGTCTAATACTACACCTAAAGGAGTAGAAGTACAGGCTTATAGGTATGCTACGGGATTTGAAGCATTGCTAGGTTATCTTTATCTTGCAGGAGAATATAAAAGATTAAAAAACATTCTTGAGCTTTCTGTACAAGTTATTGAAGAATAGGTGATGATTATGAAAGAGCAGGATGTAATTTTTGGTAGAAATCCAGTAATCGAAGCCATAAAAAGTGGGAAGGAAATCGAAAAAATATACGTTTCTAAAACAGCAGGAGGAAATATTTCAAAGATAATAAATTTTGCAAAAGAAGCAGGCATTGTAGTTTCTACTACTGATAATGACACTTTAAGTAAACTGGCCGGTGGTCGAAATCACCAAGGAGTCGTAGCTTTGTCTGCTGTATATCAATACTTTGAAGTAGAGAACCTTTTGGAATATGCTGAACAAAAGAAAGAAAAACCTTTTTTGCTGATATTAGATGAGATAACTGACCCTCACAATTTGGGTGCGATTATAAGAAGCGCAGAGGCTTTTGGGGTCCACGGGATAATAATTCCAAAAAGGCGGGCTGTAGGGGTAAATGCTACTGTTGTAAAAACTTCTGCTGGAGCAGTAGAATATATGAGGATAGCAAAAGTATCAAATATTAACAATACAATACGAGATTTAAAAGAAAGAGGCGTATGGATAGTTGGAACGGATGTAAACGCGGAAAAAAGTTTTGAAGAGCTGAATTATGATTTTCCTGTTGCTTTCGTTATTGGGAATGAAGGGAAAGGGGTTTCTAAATTAGTTTTACAAAATTGTGATTTTATAGTAAAGATCCCTATGAAAGGTAAGATAAACTCTTTAAATGCTTCTGTAGCAGCCTCCATTTTAATTTATCAAGTACTTTTAAAAAGAAAAGATAAGGCGTGATGTCCTTGTACATGTTGGTGGATGGTTATAATGTAATAAATAATTGGCAAATACTAAAAGAAGAAGCACAAAAAAATTTGCAAGATGCGCGGGACAAGTTAATAGATATGTTGGCTGATTTTAAAGGATATTCAGGTATAAATATAATATTAGTTTTTGATGCAATGTATGTAAAAGGAAGTTTAGAAAAACATGAAGAAATTAGTGGTATTGAGGTCGTTTACACAAGAGAAGGCGAATCGGCAGATCACTTTATAGAATTAAAAGTGGTGGAATTAGCGAAAAAGGAGCAAGTAATTGTGGTAAGTTCTGATTGGACTGTGCAACAGGTGGTTTTAGCTCATGGTGCAATAAGAATGTCTGCAAGAGAGCTTTACGAAGAGATGAATAAATACATTGAAAGTCATAAAAAAAGCTATGTGAATACAATTTATAAGGATAATTTGGAAGAACGACTTGATAATGAAATAGTAAAAAAGCTGCGTAAAATGGCAGAAAACAGTTAAAATTAGCTTGACTACCTTTACCAATATAATGTATAATTATAACGTATAAAGTTGCCGGAATAATAAATGGGGGCGGTATTGGTGAAATCTGGGGCGCAGCAGGATTACTATCAACTCTATGATCAAATGGAAGAAGAGGAGGTAGTTTTTAGAGCTCAAAAAGGCGATGAAATTGCTTTAGAGTACCTTATTGAAAGGTATAAAAGCTTTGTAAAAGCAAAAGCTCGTGCTTATTTTTTAGTAGGTGCGGATAAGGAAGATATTATTCAAGAAGGGATGATAGGCCTTTATAAAGCAATTCGGGATTATAAAAGTGACAAGCTCACTTCTTTCAAGGCTTTTGCGGAATTATGTGTGACTCGTCAAATTATTACTGCTATTAAAACTGCAACAAGGCAGAAGCACATACCCCTTAATTCTTATGTTTCCCTCAATAAGCCCATCTTTGATGAAGAATCTGATAGGACTCTGATGGACGTTGTTTCTACCCAGTGCATTGCTGACCCTGAAGAGTTAATAATAAGCAAAGAGGAATACGTTAACATTGAGAGCAAGATGGGAGAATTGTTGAGCGGCTTAGAGTGGGAGGTCTTGGTATCATATTTAGATGGTAAGTCTTATCAAGAAATTGCTGAAGATTTAAATAGGCATGTTAAATCCATAGATAATGCTCTACAACGGGTAAAAAGAAAATTAGAAAGATATCTTGAAATGAGGAACAGCTAACTATTGACATTTAGAAAACTTTATAGTAAAATCAAAAATCGGAGTCGTGATATTCCCTTTTGCCCACGTAGCTCAGTAGGCAGAGCGTCGCCTTGGTAAGGCGGAGGTCACCGGTTCGATCCCGGTCGCGGGCTCCAATTTTGTTATTGAAGTTTTTTTATTATACAAGGTTTGGAATTTTTTAAAGCACACGAATAAAGATGTATAAAGTGTCATTTTTGTGACATAATTTTAAGAAACACCAGGATAAGTTTATTGTGTAAAGGAGGAAAAGAGGATGGCGAAGCAAAAATTTGAGAGGAAGAAGCCCCACGTAAACGTAGGGACGATAGGTCACGTAGACCATGGTAAGACGACATTAACAGCAGCGATAACGATGGTATTATCGAAGGCAGGGATGGCAGAAGCTAAGGGATATGATGAGATAGACAAGGCACCAGAGGAGAAAGCAAGGGGAATAACGATAAACACGACTCACGTAGAATATGAGACAGAGAAGAGGCACTATGCACATGTAGACTGTCCAGGTCACGCAGACTATGTAAAGAACATGATAACAGGGGCAGCGCAGATGGACGGGGCGATATTGGTAGTATCAGCAGCAGATGGTCCGATGCCCCAGACGAGGGAGCACATATTATTAGCGAGGCAGGTAGGAGTGCCATATATAGTAGTATTTTTAAACAAAGCAGACATGGTAGACGATCCAGAATTAATAGAATTAGTAGAGATGGAAGTAAGGGAATTACTAAACGAATATGAATTTCCAGGGGATGACACACCGATAGTAGTAGGGTCGGCATTAAAGGCATTGGAATGCGGATGTGGCAAGAGAGAGTGCGAATGGTGCGGGAAGATATGGGAGTTAATGGATGTAGTAGACGAATATATACCGACACCGGAGAGAGACATAGACAAGCCATTTTTGATGCCAGTAGAGGACGTATTTACGATAACAGGAAGGGGAACTGTTGCGACAGGGAGAGTAGAGAGAGGGAAGGTAAAGGTAGGAGACGAAGTAGAGATAATAGGATTGACGACAGAATCGAGGAAGACAGTAGTAACAGGGGTAGAGATGTTTAGGAAGACGATGGATGAAGCGCAAGCAGGTGACAACATAGGGGTATTATTAAGAGGAGTACAGAGGGACGAAGTAGAGAGAGGGCAAGTATTAGCGAAGCCAGGGACGATAAAGCCGCACACGAAATTTGAGGCGCAAGTTTACGTATTGACGAAAGAAGAGGGAGGAAGGCACACACCATTTTTCAATGGATACAGGCCACAATTTTACTTTAGGACGACAGACGTGACAGGGGTAATAAACTTACCGGATGGAGTAGAGATGGTGATGCCAGGGGACCATGTAACGATAAAAGTAGAGTTAATAACACCGATAGCGATGGAAGAAGGTTTGAAGTTTGCTATAAGAGAAGGCGGCCGTACAGTAGGTGCTGGCGTCGTGTCAGCTATCATAGAATAAAAAGAAGCCGGGTTCAAACCTGGCTTCTTTTGAGTTAAATCAATGGCTTTAGTAGACTGTGGAAAATGTCAATCAATGAGCCACCCATAAATCGTTGACACAGACTTTTTGTTTTTGGTGATTGACAAGAAGTTATATTTATGATAAATTTGACTAAGCAGTCGAATCACCGGGAGGTGTAATAGTTGAGAGTAAAAATTACGTTGGCATGTACTGAGTGTAAGAATAGAAACTACCATACGACAAAAAATAAGAAGAATGACCCTGATAGGTTAGAGCTAATGAAATATTGCAAATTCTGCAAAAAGCATACCTTGCATAGAGAGACTAAGTAGTTTTTAAAACTTCAAGAGGATGTGAGGAAATGGCCGGTGAAGGAAGAAAAATTGTCAAGTTTTTTAAAGATGTAAGGGCAGAAATGAAAAAGGTGACATGGCCAAGCAGAGAAACTATGATAACTTATACTGAAATTGTATTAATAGTAGTGGCTCTTGTGACAGTATTCATTTTTTTGATTGACTCAGTTTTTAGTTATCTCTTAAAGCTTATTATTAAAGTTTAAAGGAGGTTGGGGCGAGTCCCCAGAGATTAACTATGCCAGAAAAAGAAAATGCAAAGTGGTATGTGGTTCATACCTATTCTGGATATGAAAACAAAGTCAAAGCTAATTTAGAAAAGATTGTAGAAAATAGGAATTTACAGCATTTAATTCACCAAATCATTGTACCTACGGAAAAAGTTGTTGAGATTAAAGATGGTAAAAAGAAAACTGTTGAGAGAAAGATTTTTCCGGGTTATGTTTTGGTGAAAATGGTTATGACGGATGATACTTGGTACGTTGTGCGAAATACCAGGGGTGTTACAGGATTTGTAGGTCCTGGGTCTAAACCTGTACCATTGAGTGAAGCAGAAGTTAGGGCTTTAGGTATAAAAGAGATTCCAACTGCAGTTGACCTTAATGTAAAAGATACTGTCAGGGTTATTTCAGGACCTTTTGAGAATTTTATTGGAGTAGTTCAAGAAATTTATCCAGAAAGACAAAAGGCGAAAGTTTTAATTTCTATGTTTGGGAGAGAGACACCGGTTGAATTTGACCTTGTACAGCTTCAAAAAATATAAAAAGTAGAAACTTATAAGCTATTTTAATTTTGTAAGGAGGTGTAGTCATGGCAAAGAAAGTGGCAGCAGTTGTAAAAATACAATTGCCAGCGGGGAAAGCTACTCCTGCGCCACCAGTAGGTACTGCATTAGGACCTCACGGTGTTAATATAATGGCTTTTTGCAAAGAATTCAATGAAAGGACAGCCAAAGACGCAGGGCTAATAATTCCTGTTGTTATTACAATATATGCAGACAGGTCATTTAGTTTTATAACTAAAACTCCACCAGCAGCTGTGCTAATCAAAAAAGCAGCTGGAATAGAGTCTGGTTCTTCGCAACCTAACAAACAAAAAGTAGGGAAAATCACAAGGGAGCAGCTTAGAGAAATTGCTGAAATCAAGATGAGAGACTTAAATGCTTCTGATATAGAGGCTGCTATGCGGATGATAGCAGGTACTGCAAGAAGCATGGGTATAGAGATTGTATAAAAATAAGTGGGAGGAAAGTCCGACACTACCACAAGGAGGTTAGAAAAGTGAAGCGAGGGAAAAAATATTTAGAGAGCTTAAAGTTATATGACAAAACACAGCAGTATTCCAGTGATGAGGCAATAGATATTGTTTTGAAAACTGCAAAAGCAAATTTTGATGAAACTATTGATTTAGCTGTAAGACTAGGTGTTGACCCAAGACATGCTGACCAACAGGTAAGAGGTACAGTAGTGCTTCCTCACGGAACAGGAAAAAGTGTGAAAGTATTAGTTTTTGCAAAAGGGGAAAAAGCTAAAGAAGCAGAGGCAGCAGGTGCTGATTATGTGGGAGCAGAAGAATTAGTTGCAAAAATTCAAAATGAAAATTGGTTTGATTATGATGTTGTAGTTGCAACTCCTGATATGATGGGAGTGGTAGGGAGATTAGGTAAAATATTAGGTCCAAAAGGATTAATGCCAAACCCTAAATCAGGTACTGTGACTTTTGATTTAGAAAAAGCTATTAAAGAAATTAAAGCTGGTAAGATTGAGTACAGGGTGGATAAAGCAGGTATAATTCACGTTCCTATAGGGAAAAAATCCTTTGGGAAAGAGAAATTATTAGAAAACTTTAGAGCGGTTATAGATGCTATAATTAAGTCTAAACCAGCAGCCGCAAAAGGACAATACATCAAAAGTGTAGTGTTATCTTCTACAATGGGACCAGGTGTGAAGGTTAATCCTTTAAAGATTTTTTAATAAAAATTGTTGACAGACAAAAAGATGTAAGGTATAATAAGTGACGTTGAAATTGAATAAAAAGACCGTAGACAGTGGGTGTGCTTTTGCACGTAAATCCCACCGAGGTTTTTAAAAATAAATTCCCAAAAGGGATCCTCATGTCTACGGGATCCTTTTTAAATTTTTTAAGGAGGTGGGAAGGTGGGCACAGCAAAAGAGAAAAAGCAACAAATCGTAGCAGAGTTTAAAGACAAATTGTCACGAGCACAAACAGTGATTTTTTCAAACTTTAGTGGCTTGACTGTAGAAGATGATACTATATTAAGACGCAAATTTAGAGAAGCTAATTCTGAGTACAAAGTCTACAAAAATACTTTAATGACTATTGCAGCTAAAGAACTAGGTTATGGGGATGATTTAGTCAAGTATTTTGAAGGACCAACTTCTGTAGCTTTTGGATATGATGACCCTGTTGCGCCTGCTAAAGTTCTTGTGGAATTTATGAAAGATCACAAGGGTATTGAGTTAAAGGCAGGCCTTGTAAATGGAAAGTTAGTGACTGTTGAGGAAATTAAGGCTTTGGCGGAGCTTCCCTCAAGGGAAGAACTTGTGGCGAAAGCTTTGGGCAGCATGAAAGCTCCTATTACCAACCTCGTTTTTGTGTTGTCTGGCACTTTGAGAAGCCTGCTTTATGCTTTAAATGCAGTGAAAGAGAAAAAGCAAGCTGAAGCTTGAAAATAAAAATAAAAATTTTAAAATGGAGGTAGAAAGAATGAGCAAAGAGGAGATTTTGGAAGCCATAAAAAATATGACAGTTCTAGAATTGGCTGAGTTGGTAAAAGCTTTAGAGGAGGAATTTGGTGTATCTGCGGCAGCTCCTGTAGCAGTTGCAGCAGCTCCAGCAGCTGGAGCACCAGCAGCAGCACCAGCTGAAGAAAAAACAGAATTTGATGTTATTTTACAAGAAGTAGGTAGTGACAAGATAAAAGTTATCAAGGTTGTGAGAGAAGTAACAGGTTTAGGATTAAAAGAAGCAAAAGATTTAGTAGAAAGTGCTCCAAAGCCAGTTAAAGAAGGAGTAAGCAAAGACGAAGCAAATCAAATTAAAGCAAAATTCGAAGAAGTTGGTGCAAAAGTAGAAATAAAATAAGGGCAAAAAATTTGCCCTTATTTTTTTATGGGGAATTGTTGACATAAATCTTCACTTGTGCTATTATAATAAATTGCATTAATAGTGGCCTTTTTTATTTGTTAATATATGTATAAGAGGGAGCCTGTTGGTGAATAATAATGGTAAAATAGGGTTATTTTGCATGAAATCCAAAAGTGGGAAACTTTTGGTAATTTACATTTTTTAAGGGGTGAAATGGATGGTAAATCCTGTACAAGTGGGCAACAAGACAAGAATGAGCTTTGCTAAGATCGATGAAGTGTTAGAAATGCCCGACCTTATTGAAGTTCAAAAGAAGTCATACAAATGGTTTTTAGAGGAGGGGTTGAGAGAAGTCTTTAGAGAAATTTCCCCTATAGAGAGCTTTACAGGAAATTTGGCGTTAGAATTTGTGGATTATAGATTAGAAAATAACCCCAAGTATTCAGTAGAAGAATGTAAAGATAGAGATACTACATATGCTGTGCCGATGAAAGTCAAAGTACGCCTTACCAATAGGGAAACAGGGGAAATTAAGGAATCTGAAGTATTTATGGGAGATTTTCCTTTAATGACAGAAAAGGGTACTTTTATTATAAATGGCGCAGAACGTGTAATTGTAAGCCAATTGGTTAGATCTCCAGGAGTTTATTATGAACAACAATTTGATAAATTTGGGAAAAAATTAATTTCTGCAACTGTAATTCCAAATAGAGGGGCTTGGCTAGAATATGAAGAAGATTCCAATGATATAGTATATGTTAGAATTGACAGAACAAGAAAAGTTCCAGTTACTGTATTATTAAGGGCGTTGGGTTATAGTACTGATATTCAAATTCTTGACCTTTTAGGAGAAGAGGAAAAATTAAAAGCTACTTTAGATAAGGATACAACAAAATCTGAAGAAGAGGCTTTAATAGAAATTTATAAAAGATTGAGACCGGGAGAGCCACCTACTGTTGAGAGTGCCAAAAGCCTTTTGTATGCATTATTTTTTGATGCAAAAAGGTATGATTTAGCAAAAGTTGGGCGCTATAAATTTAATAAAAAACTTGCGTTAAAAACGAGAATTGTAAACTTAAAAAGCGCAAAAAAGATTGTCAATCCTGTTACAGGAGAGATATTAGTAGAAGAAGGAGAGAAAATTTCCAAAGAAAAGGCAGAAGAAATTCAAAATTGCGGCATAAATGTAGTAGAAGTGTTAGTAGAGGGTAAAGTAGTAAGAGTAATAGGTAATAATACGGTGGATATAAATAAATATCCAATGCCTTATGATGTATCTAACTTAAATATAAAAGAAGCAGTAAATTTAAGTATATTAAAAGAAATCCTTGATAATTTCTCTGATGAAGAGGCAGTAAGAAACGAAATAAAAAATAGAATGGATGAACTTGTTCCAAAGAACATTACTAAAGATGACATTATAGCCACTATAAGCTACCAACTAAATTTAACTCATGGGATAGGTTCAATAGATGATATAGATCATTTAGGAAATAGGCGACTCAGGTCTGTAGGAGAATTATTGCAAAATCAATTTAGAATTGGACTTGCGAGATTAGAAAGAGTAGTCAAAGAGAGAATGACAATCCAAGATGTGAATGAAATTACTCCTCAAAACCTTATAAACATTCGCCCAGTTGTTGCAGCCATTAGGGAATTTTTCGGAAGCTCCCAGCTTTCTCAATTTATGGACCAAACTAACCCTTTGGCAGAACTTACTCATAAGAGAAGAGTAAGTGCTTTAGGTCCTGGAGGACTTAGTAGAGAAAGAGCGGGTTTTGAAGTAAGAGACGTTCATTATTCTCACTATGGAAGGATATGCCCAATTGAGACTCCTGAAGGACCTAATATCGGTTTGATTGGATCTTTGACTACCTATGCTCGCGTAAATGAATATGGATTTATTGAAGCTCCATATAGGAGAGTAGACAAAACTACTGGTACAGTTACAGATGAAATTGTATATATGACTGCAGATGAAGAAGATGAATATATTATAGCTCAAGCTAATGAACCATTAGATGAAAACAACAGGTTTATTAATGAGAAAGTGGTATGTAGATTAAAAGAAGAGATAATAGCAGTACCTCCAACAGAAGTGGACTTCATGGACGTTTCACCAAAACAGATAGTGTCTGTTGCTACTTCTATGATACCTTTTTTGGAAAATGATGATGCGAATAGAGCCTTGATGGGCTCTAACATGCAGAGGCAAGCAGTACCACTTATAAAACCTGAAGCGCCAATAATTGGAACGGGCATAGAATATAAGGCAGCTGTTGATTCTGGTGTAGTAGTATTAGCAAAAAACGATGGAGTAGTAGAAAAGGTCACCGCTGATAAAGTTATAATTAGAACAAAGGACGGTAGAAGGGATGAGTATAATTTACTTAAATTTAAGAGGTCAAACCAGGGAACTTGTATAAACCAAAGGCCTATTGTAAATGAAGGAGATGAAGTGAAAAAAGGGCAAGTTATATGCGATGGACCTTCTACTGACAACGGAGAACTTGCACTTGGGAAAAATGTCTTAGTAGGATTTATGCCTTGGGAAGGTTATAATTATGAAGATGCTATTTTGATAAGTGAAGAATTGGTTAGAGATGATTCTTTGACTTCTATTCACATAGAGGAATATGATGCAGAAGCCAGAGATACGAAATTAGGTCCAGAAGAAATAACGAGAGAGAATAACCGAATGTAGGTGAAGATGCTTTAAAAGATTTAGATGAGAGAGGAATAATACGTATAGGTGCAGAAGTTACCGCTGGTGATATATTAGTAGG
>NZ_JOOI01000003.1:0-307803 GCF_000806225.2 Thermoanaerobacter sp. YS13
GGACTTTCTGAAGAGTTTAACAATATAATTTTTGATTATATTATAAGTTCTTATGCAATTCACCATTTGACAGATGATGAGAAAGTAGAATTAATAACTAAATTATTAAAAAATTTAAAAGATAATGGTGCGATAATATTTGGAGATGTAGCATTTAGAAATACTGAAGAAATGCTTAAGGCAAAGGAAAAAGACAAGGACATATGGGATGATGAAGAACACTATATTATAGCTGATAAAATAATAAAGTTGTTGCCAGATTTAAAAATAAGTTTTGAAAAACTTTCCTATTGTTCCGGTGTTTTAACCATATTTAAAGAAAAAAATAGCCAGTATCTGTGATAAGATAGATTAAGTGGAGATAACTACGTGATAATGTAATATGGATGGGCGTAGCCCTTAAAAGACTTTGTGGCATTTATATATATGATGCCATTTTTTATTTTAATGCCAGGCTTACGCCCATTTAATTTATATCGTTTTTACATTAGCTTTATCAAGAAGATTTACCACATCCTTTATCTTACAAAGAGTTGTTCCTTCATTCATAACTGAAGCAGAACTGCTGGCTACTGCCCATTTTAATGCCTCTTCTACTGATTCATCTCTTTTATAAACAAATCCTGCAAGAAAAGAGTCCCCAGCTCCTACTGCGCTTTTTACTTTTACTTCTATTGGGTCTATTTTATATGTCTTTTTATCCACATAAGCAATAGCACCATCTTTCCCAAGTGTTACAAGAACATCATTTATGCCATATTTTTCACTTATTTCTTTTGCTGCAGAAGGTACTTCCTCCTTTTTTAAATCTTTTCCTAACAATCTTGACAGCTCAAACAGATTGGGCTTTATGCCAAAAGGATGTGCTTTTACTGCTTCTTTAAGGTTATCCCCATCAGTATCAACATATACCCTAAGGCCCATATCATTACATAGTTTTACAATATCAAAATAAACTGATGAGGGTAAACCTTCAGGCAAACTTCCGGAAGCTATAAGAGTATCTCCTCTTCTTGTTATTGCTTTTATCATATCTATGATAAGGTCGTATTCTAAGCTTGTAAGGGGAGCACCGGGTAGGCTCATTCTATACTGGCCTTTTAAAGTTTGTATTATAATATTCATGCGTGTTTCTTTCTCTATTCTTATTGCTGAATACAGTACTCTTTCTTTCTCCAGAAGGAATTGTATCTGATTTCCATTATTGCCTCCTAGAGGGCATATGGCAATGGAATTTCCACCAATTTCTTTTATAACCCTTGAGACATTGATTCCTTTTCCTGCAGCATAATCTTCAATTCTATATACTCTTATTGTATCTTCAAGTATAAGGTCATCGATATATAAGTATCTATCTAAGCATGGGTTTAGTGTCAGTGTAAAAATCAAAAATATCTCCTCCTTACGTATACTCTTTTTTTCCATTATAAACTATTAAAAGATGAGTTACAAGGCATTATAGTTTAAAATACTATACGAAAGGATAATGGATTTTATAGGAAGCGAGTGTTATAATTATAACGACTCTTTGGTTGATATTTTTAGCTCTTATATTTGGCTTGATGTATGAAAAGAAATAGCTAAATGAAGAGGAAAACGTAATATAAGAAAGGAGAAAAATTTTATGCGAGCAATAAGTTTTTTAGGCAAAAATAACTGGTTATTTGCTGTTTTCACATTTATCATAAACATCATTTTTTATAAGGCATTGCCTGAGAATGTTGCTATTCAGTGGCATTTTGATGGTAGTATTTCAAATACTGTCTCTAAAATGACATTTATTTTTATACTTCCTTTAATACAATTATTATTTTATGGATATGTGAAACTCAAGACAAAAAGTATAGGGGAAACACTTTATACGTATTTATACACTATTTTTGTTAATCTGCTTATGCTAAGTGTAGATGTAATAATTCTTATAATAAATTTAAAAAGCGTTTTGAAAAGGTAATTGTAAGTTTAACTTTTTGAAAACATTTTATAGTAAAAATAAGTAAATAAAGGAGGATAGTACTAAAATGTCAAGAAGAGTAATAAAATATTTTTATAAATGTGGCTATATTTTTCCAGTTATAACCTTTATTATAAATATTTTTGCATATAAGTATCTACCTGAAAGTATACCACTTCAAAGGGATGCTTTTGGAAATATAAATTATGCTGTATCTAAGTTGGAATTTATATTTTTTATACCTGTATTGCAGTTGTTTTCTTATATTGCAATAAAATATCCTCAAGCAAAAGGGAAAAGGAAAATTTCTCATGGGATATATGATATTGCAGCAGGGGTTATACTTTTACTTTTTGACATTTTTCTATTGTATGTTTTTATACGAAAATAGTACCCTTTCTGATTATAAATAGTTAGAACTGTTAGAAGGCAACCTGATAGAGATATGTTAAAACTATGTTAAATTTTGCTACGCTTTGGAAATAAAAGAAGGATTTTAAGGAATTTTGTAGAATTTATAGTATTGTGTAAAAAATTTCTTGTCTAATAACTTCCAAGGAAGTGCATGAGATTCATTATAAAGCTAGGCCAGATTATTACAAAGATACCGATATTCCACTGGACAAAGAAGATTATATAAATAAGTTGTCTCACCCAGAGTATAAAATTATGGTTGCAGAAAATGAAAACGATGAGATAGCAGGGTATATAATTTATAAAATAAAAAAGATTGAAGAGCATCCGCTTCTTGTTGACAGAGTAGTAGTATATATAGAAGATTTATGCGTAGCAGGAAGATTTAAAAGAAAAGGTATTGGAAAGAAACTTTTAGAAAGTGCTATTGAATATGGGAAAGAAATTAATGCTTCTTCAATTGAATTGACTGTATGGGCTTTTAATGAAGAAGCAATAAAATTTTATGAATCCCTGTCTTTCAAGCCTCAAAGTATAAAAATGGAAATGATTTTATAATCTAAAAGGGGTGCTTTAAATGTTTTTTGTAATGGTGCTTGTTGATGTAATTATAGTATTTTTGTTCTTGTTTATAGCACTGAGGAAAAGTAATATACATATAAAAAACAGGATGTGGGTGTATTTTTTCATTTCTGGTTTTTTATTTCAAATAGTATTTTTATTGAGAAAGCACTGGGAAGTTTATCTTTTAAGTTTAAACACTTCATTGTGGTATGTGCTTACTGTTGTGCAGGCAGATAATGCTTTTTGGGAAGAATTGGCCAAATTATTAGCTGTTTTGGTTGTAGTATACTTTCTTGATAAGAATATGATGGTACAATTTAAAGATTTAAAATATTCTACAGCGATTTTTACATATACGGGGCTTGCTTATGGTATAGGTGAAGCAATGTCTTTAATGTTTTTATATTATTACCCTCAGTACGGTCAAATTTTTGGGCTACAGATTCCCGTAGGTTTAACTTTAGGCTTTGGTTATGTTTTAGAAAGGTTCTTTGCTATTCAGGGACATGGAATTATGGGAGGTATAATAGGAATAGGCTTTAGCAGTTATGTTTTTAATAAAAAATTCAGTATCCTCTTGATATATTTTATTGTTGCGATCTTTTATCATATGTTTATTGATGGTTTTGTGATTCTATGCCAATATTATCCTCAATTTTATTCGTTTTTTAATTCAATGTCGTTTTTAATGTTGAGTATTTTATTAGGCTATGTTTTGCTTTATTTTCTTTATAAAAATGCTATTAAAAGGGAAAGGAGAGTCTAACTATGTTAAAAAAATTTTTACTGCCAGTTATAATTTTTACATTGTTTATTCTTGCAGGCTGTTCACAGAATGCAAAGCCTATGGAAATAGGTCAAATACCTTGGGGAAATTATCAAAAGCTTACTTATGATATTTTTGAAAATGACAAACTGGTAGGTACAGCAGAATTTGCAATTGAAAAGTCTCAAAACACAAATACTTATGAGATGTCGTCTATCACAAAGATTGACTCAACACAACTGAATAGCGGTACTACAGTTAAATCTGATACTTTAATGCCCGTAAGTTCTTATTATAGTGTAATGTCACCACAAGGGGATATAAAGATAGAGACTACCTACAAGGATAAGTGGAATATTAAGGCTAAAACTCCCAAAGGGGAGCAGAATCTAACTGTTAAACTTCCTAAATATTATTATGACAATGACTCTCTTCTTATGATTATGAGGGCATATCCATTTAAAATAGGAGCAGAGTTTACTATATATGATGCTATAGCTTCAACTGCTCAGATAGTGCCTATTACAAATAAAGTTGTATCTAAAGAGAAAGTGACAGTTCCGTATGGAGAAGCAGAATGCTTTAAAGTTGAATTAAAGGCAGGAGCAGCTAAGCAGTATATCTGGTATTCAGATGATGAAAAGAGGCTTTTGTATCAATATGACAACGGGAAACTTGTGTATAAGCTTAAAAAGGTTGAAAATAACAAATAAAATCTTTTTGAACAGATTCTTTATAAATGGTTTTGGATTCGGTATGTTTTTACTTTTTGCAAACTATATATTTGAGAGGGTGAGTTAAAGTGAGGGGAGATGTTGGTAGAAGATATAAAGTCTAATGAAATACTTTTTTCTTATAAAAAGTGTTTGGAAATAGGGCTTACAAAATCGATAGATGCTCCACTAATATCTTTAGAAGAAAAGGAAATGAAAAGGAAATTACAAGAGAATAAAAAATTTATAGAGGTTTTTAGAAAATGTGTTAATAGAGCACATACAACATACAAAATTGAAGAAAAAATATATTTTTTTGCTGGTGGATAGTGAAGGATATCTTTTAGATATTTTATACAACAAAAAAATATACAAGGATATTACTGACTTAGGCATTAGGAGTGGAGAGAAATGAAAACTAAATATAATTTTAAATTTCATGAAAATGGTAAATGGATGGTGAATTTTGATACAAATGAAGTATTTTTAATTATGAATGATTAATTACAGCAGTTAATCATTTTTAGCAAATTTGTTTACCTAAGTTTATGGGAATGGAGAGATTTTGTTGGAGAATATTATTGAAATAAAGCATCTTGTAAAGACTTATGGTAAAAATGTTTTAAATGACATAAATCTTTCTCTAAGCAAAAATCATGTACTGGGGCTCATAGGGAAAAATGGGGCTGGAAAGACTACACTTATCAAATTAATTCTCGGATTTATAAAGCCAACCCATGGAGAGGTAAAAGTATTTGGCGATAATCCTGTAAATGTATGTGGGAGATTAGGATATCTTCCAGAAAAGCCTGATTACCATCTCCTTTTTACTGGTAGAGAATATTTAACATATCTTGCTAAGATGTTAAGTATTAAAAATGCGAAGCAAAGAGTTGATGAAGTTTTATTGCTTGTTGGGATGGAAAGTCATAGTAAAAAACGTATGAGCAAATATTCTAAAGGTATGCTTCAGAGAATCGGGTTTGCACAGGCATTATTACAGGATCCCGAACTTCTTATTCTTGATGAACCGCTATCGGGATTGGATCCTGTTGGAAGAAAAGAAATCCGGGATATAATAATTGATTTGAGAAGTAAAAATAAAACAATTCTACTGTCTTCCCATAATCTTGATGAAATAGAAAAAATGTGTACAGATATAGCGATAATTAATGAAGGAAAAATTATAAAAGAAGGTTCTTTGGACAAAATCCTTACAGTTAATAAAAGATTTAAATTGACAGCGCACGGCATTAATTCAACTCTTTTAAATAATCTAAAAAATACATATAAAATTATTACTATTGACAATGATAACTACATATTTGAAGAACAAAAAAATGGCGAAAAAGAAGAGTTTCTTAAATTTATTTTAGAAAATGGCGTTTTAATAGATGAATGGGTCAAATACAAAATATCACTTGAAGAATATTTTATTCCATTGGTAAAGGCAGATGAAAGATGAAAAAGATAAACTTATCAATTTTTACTATCTGTGAATATTTCAGAGCAACAGGGTTTTATGCCGAATTACTTATCGTTGGCGCATTTTTATATTTTGGTTATGGCAATACATTTTATAATAAAACGATGCCAGTTGATGAAGCGTATTTTATTATGGGACTTATATCATGTATACTGGCAATTGTTACAACTTACAGGATTACCAACAGGGAAAGAAACAGGCGCATACATATTATCATGACAAAAGCTTTAAGCAGATTTGATTATATCACTGGTAAGGCGATAGCGGCATTTGTGATAGATTTTGTGTTTTTAATGATAGTATTTGTTGTGACATATTTTTATACAAGAGTAAGTAAAGAATACCCATTTTCTATGGCTATTATTACTATGACACCGATATTATTGATTTACTTTCAGGTTGAAGCGATTATTCTTTTTTTATCGCCAATCAATACAAATAAATCAGCTTTTATGATTGGATTTATTCCTATAATATTAGGTTTATATCAGCCATATGACATATTAGAATATATTTTACCACCAATTCAGCAGCTTATAAAGATAAGCTACAGCAGATTTATTACGGCTTATGATTTTGGAGTATTTGCATTATCGCTATTGTATATAATTATATTTTTTTACTTAGCGTATATTGTCTTTAAAA
Organism: Thermoanaerobacter sp. YS13; assembly: GCF_000806225.2. Taxonomy (NCBI): domain Bacteria; kingdom Bacillati; phylum Bacillota; class Clostridia; order Thermoanaerobacterales; family Thermoanaerobacteraceae; genus Thermoanaerobacter; species Thermoanaerobacter sp. YS13. The sequence continues at coordinate 6,543 of NZ_JOOI01000003.1, forward strand.
ATAGGGAAATCGACTATGATTTATCCTGAAAAGATTTGAGGTCATTATATACCATTAATAAAGAATATTTTAAAAGAGCTAATATTTATTATTATGATCATATTTGCTATTATATTTTTATTCAACTTAATTAATTTATAATGGATACAGCCATAGTGGCTTTAAAATTACAGATAATGTGCTTAATATGACGTGGCAGACAATAAAAAGGTATTTGCAAGGTAACTTTGGCACTGATTTATACAAAAGACCTGTTCTGCCATTATCTTTTATAAGTTTATTATTAAGTTTTAAAGTTATGATACCATCCATGATATTATCAATATCTACCGGCGTAATTTCTGGAATATTAATAAGTGATAGAAATGGAAAAATAAATGCATTTAAATTACTTATAATAAATATTCTATTTTCCATACCAGATGTTGTTTATGTAATGATAATTCAATTTGCTGTAGTATATCTTATACAAAAGCATCTATTATTAAGATATTCTGTTTCAGAAAATTTTGCATTATTGCATGTGATAACATTAACAACAATTCTTGCAGTTTATCTTGCGAAGGTTATTTGAATATCTTTAAATAGTGTATACAAAAATGATTTTATTTTATCACTGGAAGGCAGGGGATACGGCAATACAAAAATTATAAAGCATGCTTTGAAAAATGCATTACCAGATATTTTAAGCTATTCATCGACATATATTGCACTTATGTTTACAAGCCAGGCAGTGATAGAATTTATATTCAACTATTATGGATTGTTCTTGTCATCAATGAGGATTAGGGATATAAATGGAGTTATCATCGGTTTTTTATTATTATTTTTATTAATGCATTTTTTAATCTTAGTTGGAAACGGTATAAAGAAAATTGCTGTATCATGAGGCGCAGAAATTGAAAAGAATTAATGATACGTTAATTATCGGTTTATTATTGATTATAGTACTTGCCTTAGCATATTTTTATCCTCAAATGTTTGCTGCCAAAGATCCATTTTCGGTTGACATAGGAGGATATCGTCAAACTTCATCAGGCAAATATACATTTGAATATCTACTCATGACAAAAATTATCCGCTCGGTTCAGATATACTTGGCAGGGATTTATACAGCTCGAGTATATACGGTACACATCTAACAATAAAAGTAGCTCTTATCGTTACACTTTATAGATATTAATAGTAAATCGAAATGCTTCCGATGAAGATATAAAAAGAGTATATAAAGCTGCTTATATACATGATTACATTATGAGTTTACCTGTAAAAATATGATTCTATTATTGGGGAAAATAGAATAAATTTATCAGGCGGTCAAAAACAAGGGCTTGCTATTGCAAGGCACTATTGAAAGATGTAATCTTATTTGATGAAGCAACGTCGGAACTTGACAATGAATCACAAGAATATATTAAGAAATCAATAGCTAAAATATCTATAGATCATAAAGTTGTTATTGTAGCACACAGGCTTTCTAAAATTATAGATATGGATAAAATTATAGTAATTGATAATGGTGAAGTATGTGGAGTAGGAACACATGAAATGCTGTTGAATAGTAATAAGGTTTATATACGCTTATACGAAGCAGAAGCACATAATTTTAAAAAAGCAGAAAAGCAATTTAATATAGTTTATATAAATAGTTAAAAATAAAAGTTTACTGAAGGAGGTGGTAAAAGTAAAAATTTAATTATCAATTGATGTAGGAGGGATATATTTATGGAACTTATAGTATTGAAGAATGAAGGACTAAAGCAAGATATTGCAGTAAGTAACGGCATAATAAATAGTGAATCTCAAGTTCAGCTAGATGCTTTAGGTGGCATTATCTGTGTAGGACCAGGAGTAATATGTCTTGGATTTGATTTTATTTGTACTGGGGGAGGAATGTGGTGCGTATGAATTCATCGAAATGTTAATATTAATTTAGGAAAGATTTGTTCAAAACGCATACATTTTATTAAAAAGGCAAAAGAGTTTTTTAAATGGAAAAGATTCAAATAAGTGAAAATAATTTAAAAATAATCCCAGAAGAAACACCTGGAGTTGCTATAGGTAACTGTATACCAAATCAGCCTCCTATCCATGGAAATGGGTGTTTTGGAGCAATTTGCGGAGCTAATTGTTTTGGATTGATATGTGTTTGGCTTGGAGTTTTAATTGTTACCAATAATTATAATTATAGACGCAAATATTGTTATGCAAAAGGTGGAAGTTATAGGCTTAAGATTGAAGATATGAGCATTGAAGATGCGAAAGAAATTATTGACTATTTTATAAGGAATTTTGATTTAATTCACACTATTCAAATATTTGGTGGAGAGCTGATGTTGAATTATAGTATAATAAATTTTATATGTAAATATTTTAACGATTTAAAAAGAAATAATATTATAAGTTATATGCCGAGGTTTGGAATGGTCACTAATGGGGGTCATTTTCCTGAAGAATCAATAAGAATCAATTAGTTTGATAAAGCAATTTAACTTTAATATTACTTTTAGTATTTACGGAGAAAAAATAATACATGACAATCTAATAGTCAAAAAAATGGGAAAGGTACATTTGATATTATTAAAGAAAATTATTTTAAATTGATTAATAATGGAATAAATAAAAACAGGATTGCATTTGAATGTACTTATACTCATAAGCATATTGAAAATAATATAAGCTTGGTGGATTTGTTTAAATTTTTCAAAAATGAGTTTGATTGCTTAATAACCCATATTACACCTGTTTGTATTGAGTAGGACCATTTTTTATCGTTAAATAAAGATAAAGAAATAATTAAAAAATATATTAAAGAAGCAGTAGAATATACCTTTGATACTATGCTAAAAGAAAAAATTATTAATTCGTGTGCAATTATTATAGAAGTAATACAACGATTAATAAGAAAAATACCTATACAGTATATTTGTCCAGCAGGAGTTAATAATCTTGCAGTTACTCAAGATGGAATAATATATCCTTGTTTTATGTTTATAGGCACCGACCTATCTGTTGGAAATATAAATATTTCATCTGATGAAATAATGACAAATTTTTAGATGATTTATGTGTAGCCTGTTGGGCTAAATATATATGTCCTTTTTGTTTAGGGAGTTTTGGGGATATTAAAAATAAAGATAGGTCATATGGAGCTGAGATAATGTGCATAATGATGAAAGAAATACTAGAGAATGTGTTATTAAAATTAGCAGAGTTAAAAGCTTCAGAAGAAAATTGTCAGATTTTACAGAAGGTTCTGTTTTATCAAAATGAGCAAAATAGAAAGATTTATTCATTATAAATATAAAAAATCATAAAAATAAAGATTTTATAATTAGGAGGAATAAAGTAATGGAATATAAAGATAATAGAACCATAAAAGGGACGTTAAAAACGATTTATTTTCTCATCGCCGAAGCAGGACTAGTGTGTTTTCTGTTATTAGGTTTTAATACATTGAAAATGGAATATAATTTCGTGTATGGAATATTACTTGCGCTTTGGTCTTTTCCTGTTTTTGCAGGTGTTGTCTATTATCCTCTTAGGAAATACGCCAGTGAGAATTTGGGGTTTATTAATGCTTCTGTTGACGGATTTATTTCTGATTTAATATTGATTTTCTCTTTCCTTTTCTTTGTATTGATATTTAAGGTTCCAATATTAAAATTGAGTTAAAATTGGTTAAAAATATATAGGAGGCAGTGTCCATGTCTAAAAAAAATATAAAAATTGTATTAGCAGTAATAATGGTCATAGGAGCTGCTTTTTTTCTAAGCTATATGCTATTTTACAATCCATCATATTCATACTCAGAGGTATACAATAAATATTACAAAAACTTAAAAGATATCAATTTAGACAAAGGTCTGACTGCTGAGCAAAAATTGGAAGATTTTGAGTATCTATATAATACATTGCAGAAAAATTATCCATTCTTTGAGATGGGAAAAAGAAAGACAGGATTTGACTGGCTGTCTCATAAAGAGGAGTTTGAAAAGAAGATTAGAGAAACAAAAAACAATGTTGAATTTTACAATGAGATAAAAAGAATGGTAACGCTTTTACAGGTTGCTCATGCTCGTTTAGTAAGTCCGGAGCTTTTTGAAAGATTCCAGAAAGCATTTAACGAAGTTGTTAAAAGTGAAGAAAAGCAATTAAATCCTTTATCGAATCCTATAATTATAAAAGATTATGAATACTGGAAACAAACTATTAAAGAAACAACCTATATTTTGCCAATAGCTTTTTCATATATAGAAGGAAAGTACGTTGCTATACCGTACAACAAGAATGAATCACTGAAGGAGTATGGTATACCTGAAGGTTCAATTCTTTTAAAAGTAAATGAGCTACAGACTGATGAATATGTAAAATCTCTGATGGATAAAACCTTTTTAAACTATGATTTCAAGAGAAATAAAATAGTAAAGTATAAACTTTACGTATTCGCTGATACTTTAGGCGATACAATAAAACTTTCTTTTTTAAGCCCTAAAGGGGAAGAGATAGAAAAAACTTTAAAGCCAATTGAAGTGAGGATAAATCAAAGTGTGCTTGATAATAAAATGCCTTTGGTAAAGGGTATATTGGTAAAAGACAAAGTAGCATATTTAAAAATACCAGAAATGAAAATGTCACAAAACGATATTGAAGAAGATGGGAAAGAAATATATAGCTTTTTTAAAGAAATTAAAGACTATCCTTATTTAATAATTGACATAAGAGGAAATGGGGGAGGGAACATAGCATACTGGATTGAAAATATAGTCGAACCCTTGGTATATAAAAAAATTACTTATAGAACATATACGGTAGTGAAAAATTACGACATTAAGTATACAAAAACACTAGATAAATTACCCAAAGGTAAAAACTACCCACCTGAACTGAAAGACGATTTTGGCTATTTTGCTGAGATTTCATACACAGTGACTCCAAAAAATTATGTGGGATTTAAAGGGAAGATATATTTACTCACTGATGCAGGGGTTTATTCGGCGGCAGAAGGCTTTGCTTCATTTGCAAAGGCTACTAAGTGGGCGACTGTCGTTGGTACGCCTACCTCAGGTGGACTTGGTTTCAATCCAGACCCTCTTATACTTCCAAATAGTGGGCTTATAGTGAGATATCCAAACAATATGGCGTTAAACCCTGATGGTACGGCAAATGAAGAAGTAGGTACACAGCCTGATATTTACGTGGAAGAGTCTTATGAGGATTTTGTAAACTATCTCAAGGACAGGGAAAACGTTAATGAAAATAATATTTTAGATATGGTAAAATATGACACGGTATTAAAGAGAATACTGTCTTTCTTATTGTGAAAAATATTAGTAATTTGGTATAATTTTAACATAAGGTCATAATTATGCATATTAGGAGGAATTCTTGTATGAAAAAATTCTTTTGGTTGTTAGGCTTTCTTGGTTTTCTTGGCTTTTTAGGATTTTTTAGATCTTATATGTATTTTGCATTTTTTGCTTTTTTCTCAAACTTTTTTACTAGTCGATATATTAACATCCCACAAGATAAACAACTTCAAAACAAAATGGCAGAAGCGCATACAGTGAGTTTTGTTGTGACAAGTTTTTTCTTATCATTCATGCTAATAATGCTGATATTTAACGTAAGTTATGAAATTTTTAAAGCTATGTTTTGCATTATTTTTGCTTTAATTTCTATTATAGATTCCTATCTACTTTATAAATACACAGGAAGTAATCAAAAATAAAACTCAGACCTCTGTTTTATCAGCCTATAACAGAATTATCAATTGGTACATAATTAACCTATGGGAGATAAAAAGAAATTACTCTACTACCTGCTGCAATATTTTATGATTTGGATTACGCTTTAACTGTTAGAAACATAAAAGTGTAATAAGGTATAATTATGTTAAGTTTATGTTAAATTTTACTGTAGATTGGAAATAGAAGAAGGATTTTAGGGGATTTTGTAGAATTTATAGTATTGTATTCCATTAATTGTTTTTTATTTTAGTTTGAGGGATTATAATTTGTATAAATTTTACATAAACGGAGGATGAAAATGGATAGTATACTTTCTGTAAAAAATCTAAAAAAGTATTATGGCAGAGTAAAAGCCATTGATGGGATCTCTTTCGATATGTATCCTGGTGAAGTTGTAGGGCTTATAGGTCCAAATGGTGCAGGGAAAAGTACTACTTTAAAGACTATAATGGGGCTTTTGAGAAAGACAGAAGGAGAAATAAAAATATGCGGCTATGACTATAAAGATAATGAGGCAAAATTCAAACTTGCTTATATACCTGAAACTCCGGATATATACCCAATGCTTACAGTATGGGAACATATGAAATTTATAGCTCTTGCTTATAAGCTTGAAAATTGGGAAGAAGAAGCTTTAAAATATCTTGATGCCTATGACCTTATAGATAAAAAGAATGAATTGGGAGCTAATTTGTCAAAGGGCATGAGGCAAAAGGTTATGGTAATATGCGGACTTTTACACAAACCAGAGGTTATGCTTTTTGATGAGCCTTTTGTGGGACTTGATCCAAAAGCTATAAGAGAACTTAAAGATACTATAAAAGACCTTAAAAAAGAAGGTAAGTCAATACTTTTAAGTACACATATGTTAGATTCTGTGCAAAACCTTGGAGACAGGGTGCTTATCTTAAAAACAGGGAAACTCATATATGAGGGCACACTTGAAGAAGTAATGGAGAAAGCAGGACCGGAAGGCTCATTGGAAGATTTGTTTTTGGAGGTAACAAAATGAGTGAGATAAATGCACTTTTTATATTTGAATTGATGAAGTTAAAAAATTCAATAAAGGATATTATTAGAAATCCAAAAAGAATATTTGTTTATCTTTTTATGTTTTTAGGATATTTTTTGATGCTTGTTTCTATTATTCTTGGGAATATGGATAATAAGGCAAAACTTTCTCAAGTAAGTGAGCTCAAGTTATCCTATTTAGAAGCAGGTTTAGTTGGAATAATACTTTTTGAGATAATACTTTCAATATACAGTTCTTTAAAACAGCCTGGAATAATACTCGAAGAAGGAGATATGACTTTTCTTTTTTCATCGCCTATAGATGAAAGAAAAATCTTTTTGCTGTATATGACAAAAGGAATTTTTAAGACTTTATTCATTTCTATATTTTTTGTTATATATTTTCCTTTTATAGCAAATATAATGTCAGTTATTAAATATCCATCAAATTTGATATACGCCTATATAGGTATTTTTACAAATATATTTACTTTAGTGCCGCTAAATTTTTTTATCTATTCAATTTCAATGAAATTTAAGGCAAAAAAATTGATAAATCATATTTTATCAGGTATCCTGATTTTGTTTATAGGTTTTATGTTTTACTTTATATACAAAGAAGCAAGTTTTTTTGGTGTTGCTAGTTATTTAGCATCGAATATATGGAATTATGTACCTATAGTAGGTCCAACAAAACTTCTTATTCTTACATATTTTACTGGAGAGTCTGCTCATTGTTTAGAGCTTATTATCATACAGTTATTAACAATAATTATTTTTACATTACTAGCTTTATACTTTGCAACAGACTATTATGAAGAGGTTATTACGTACAGTGAAAGAGTTAGAGAAATAAGAAATAAAGTTAAAAAAGAAGGATTTGTAAGCTCTAGTGAGGAATCTGCAAAAAAAATAAAAAAGAAAAAAGATGTGGTAATTAATTTGCAGCCGAAAGGTCCATGGGCTTTTATATGGCTGAAAATGGTTGAAAATAAAAGAAGTTTGGGTTCTATATATTTTAACTGGTATAATCTATTTTTATTATTAGCATCAATTGCCTTTGGATATTTTTTGCCCAAGGATGACCCTACTATTATATTTGCAATGTCCTTCTTTTATGCATATATAACATGGATTTTAAGTTTTGCTTCTACAGTTAGTACAGAATTAAATAAAATGTATATATACATAATTCCGGGAGAGGGCATTGAAAAATTAATAGCTGTTAATCTTATTCCTTTACTTAAGGCTTTTATAGCGGCAATACTTATTATTGTTCCTGCATCAATATTTATAGAAGCTGGAATTTTAAATACTATTACTGCAATAGTTTTTATTATAAGTTTTTCAACTTTGGACAGTTTTTCTGCTGCATTTATGCAGCTTTTACTTCCTTCAAAACAAGACCTTAAAGCAGCAATGCCTTTATTTAAGATTTTTGGTTTTTTGTTTATACTTATGCCAGTAGTAGCACTAGCGATTCCCTTAGGTGTTATAACAAAGAATATGTCAATAGGAGTTTTAACAGCGGCTTTAATGATGTTTTTGGAATCGGGAGTGTTTTTACTTTTTACAAACTTTATATTTGAGAGGTTGGAGTTGAAGTGAGGTGAGATGTTGGCAGAAGATATAAAGTCTAATGAAATACTTTTTTCTTATAAAAAGTGTTTGGAAATAGGGCTTACAAAATCGATAGATGCTCCACTAATATCTTTAAAAGAAAAGGAAATGAAAAGGAAATTACAAGAGAATAAAAAATTTATAGAGGTTTTTAAAAAATGTGTTAATAGAGCACATACAAAATTGAATAAAAAATATATTTTTTTGCTGGTGGATAGCGAAGGATATCTTTTAGATATTTTATACAACAAAAAAATATACAAGGATATTATTGGCTTGGGTATTAAGAGAGGAACCTCTTTTAAGGAGGAAAGCTGTGGGACAAATGCCATTTCATTGGCTATGAAATTAAAGCAACCAATTTACTTAAAACCGGAAGAGCATTATTGTGATATTTTCAAACAATGGTATTGTATAGCCACGCCTCTTTGTATTGATAATGATATAGTGGGCTATTTAGACATATCAACAGTAAAACATAATATGGCAGATGAAATGATAGGATTTATAGATTTATTAGTATATAAAATTGTCAACGAATATAAAAGAGAAATGGATTTAGAATCACAAGAAGACCTTGAAAAATTGACAGATAAACAGATTGAAATAATAAAAAAGTGTGCAGAAGGATACACAGAATTAGCCATATCGATGGAACTCGGACTAAAACCGGCTACGGTAAAGTATCATAAAAAAGAAATTATTAAAAAATTGCGAGTAAAAAACTTTCAACAGGCGATTGCAAAAGCTATTAAGCTTAATTTAATAGATTAAATTTGGACTATACTTTTGTATAGTTTTTTTATTTTTTCGCCAAAACTATACAAAGATATAGTAGACATTGGAAAAAATGGATTGTAAAATTAAAAATGAAGGAAAAAGCACACGTACTTAAGGCATTAAAAAACTTTCTTCGAATTAAAGTAGGGTTTGAATTTAAAGGTATGCCAAGGAGTAAATTTAAAGGAAAAGGAGGTGTAAGGAGTAATGTTATTTGTATTTGCTGGAGGAAATAAAAAGGCTGGCTGCATAAGTGTAGGTGTAGTTTTTTGTGTAAACATAGGTTATAACTATAACAACTGGAGCATTTAATTGTTTAGGTGGTAGTCAGAAAATAAATATTAAATTACCTCATTGGCATGCTCCCCAAAAAGGGGAGCGTGCGTCCATAAATAAAAATGGAGGTTTTAGAAAATGCAAAGAAGTAATTATGCTATAGGAATAGTAGCTATACTAATTATAACACTTCTTTTAACAATAGGTGCGTTAATGAAAAACTCTTTAACTCTTTTAGCTTTCATATTATTAACTATTGTTGGCCCTTTAGTGACAGTTGCTATAATATCATTTATTAATGGATTATTAAATCCGACAAGATTAATCAAGGTGGTAGGATTTAATATTATTATTGTTTTGGCAATAGAAATAATTATGTTGATTTTTACTCCAGCTTTTTCTTCAAAAGAGTTTATTGATAGATTAAATTCAATGTCTCAGAATTCGGTAGTTCAGATACATATTAGTCAAACCGGTAATGTAATAACTGGACTGTTTGTATTTATAATAATTGCTGCTTTGTTTAGTTTTATTGGCAGCAAAATTGGTAATTTTATTAAAAAATCTTATGAAAAAAAAGGAGAGTAATGATGTCTTCTTCTGGTGGTGTAGAAGTTATTATTTTTTTACAGAACAGATGTATAAAATTTTTTGAAGAAAAAGGTGCTGATTCTTGCGAAAAAGCTTTAGCATTAAATGAAATTGAATACACCCAAAATGCTATTGTTAAACTTTTGCTAAAGCCTTTTGTTCCCTTTGTTATTAGAAAGTTATTAAAATATGGAGTTTTAAATAGGTGTCCAAACGGGAAATATTTCTTAGATAGAGAGGCTGCTTATAAATTCAAAAGAAGTTTTAAAAGATTTTTGCCATTTTGATTTGGCTAATGTTAGAATAGGAGGAAATAAATATGAGAATTAAGGTAGTACCTTATCCAACTACGATTCTTTTTAATATTGAAGGGATAGATATTATTGGTAATTACAAAACTGGTTCTATGGTTGGACTTAGTGATAAAGGGTTTCGTTTTATAAGAGAAGCATTAAATGGCGAGTCTATTCTCATAGAAGATCTTGATGCGGATGATATTGAGTTATTGAAGGCTTTGCTTAAATATGAAATAGTTCATGATGATTCAATTCATATAGAAGACAAAAATGAAATAGATAGTGCGTATTTACATATTACTAACAAGTGTAATTTACATTGTATAGGTTGTTACTCAAGAGATAATGCGAGGAATAGAGAGGAAGACCTTTCACTAGAGACAATAAATCATATAATTGAAGAATTAAAAAAGTATTCGTTAAAAAATTTAATTATCTCTGGTGGAGAGCCATTTTTAAGAAATGACTTAGATGAAATTGTTAAATATGCAAAAGAAGAAATAATGGTAGAAAAAGTTGTTATTATTACAAATGGTACTATTATAAAAGAAAGCGTATTATACAATATCAAACCATATGTTGATTATATCGCCGTTTCAATTGATGGTTTCAATGAAGAAAATGCTACTTATTTAAGAGATTCCGGTATTTTTAACAAGGTGATACAGACAATTAAACTCATAAAATCATCAGGAATATCAGTGAATATTTTGCCGACCTTGCATAAGAAAAATATTTATCATATTGAGGAATATATTAAACTGGCAAAAAGTCTCAATGTGTCTGTAAGTTTTAGTCTTTTAACGTGTAATTTTAATAATTTAAAAGAATGTGAAGATTTTGTTCCTTCTACGAGTGAATTAATATATCTTGGTGAATATTTGTCAGATAAAATTGGGAAGAATGATATTTCGGTGGAAAATATAAGCGTAGAAGTAAAGAGATCATGTGAGGCAGGGAAAAAATTAATCAGTATTGCTGCAAATGGAGATGTTTATCCTTGTCATATGTTGCATGTGAGAGAATTTTCCTTTGGTAACATTGTAAATACATCCCTAGAAGAAATATTGAATTCTTCTAACGCCAGAAAATTTAGAAATTTGCATGTTGATGATTTTAAAGAATGTAAAAATTGTAAGTATAGATATTTATGTGGTGGTGGATGTAGGGCAAATGCATTTTATTCTTTTTATACTCTTTTTGGAAAGGATAGTTATTGCAGCATGTATACAGAATATTATAAATATGTGGTGAATATACTTAAAAGTTTAAAGAGGGAAAAGAATAAAATAGTATAGAGGGGAAAAGGCAGTGACAGATAATATAGTTTCAGTTAAAAATTTGTGTAAAGGTTTTGCCAAAAATGTAATAATTTTTGAAAATTTGAGCATAGAAATTCCAAAGAATAAAATAATAGGGTTGATTGGATCAAATGGTTCCGGAAAAACTACCTTTATAAAATTGCTCTCAGGGATGATTCTTCCAGATAGTGGTGAAATACTAGTAGACGGATTGAATGTTCAAAAAGAATTTTTGGCAGTAAAAAGAATAATAAGTATTATGCCTGATACAAATAGAAGTCTGTATTGGAATTTATCTGGCTATAAAAACATAGAGTATTTTGCTATCCTAAAAGGTCTTTATAATAAAAGAGAAAGGAATAAAATTATAGAAGAACTTATATCAGAATTGAATATGGAAAGTTTTGTATTTAAGAAAGTGGAATCATATTCAAAAGGTATGAAACAAAGATTGATGTTTTTAATAGCGTTATTGGGTAATCCTAAGTTGCTTTTATTAGATGAGCCATTAAATGGATTAGATTTTGAAAATAGTTTGCTTATAAAAGATATTATTTTAAAATTTGTTAAAAAAGGGTTAAGTGTTATAATTTCAAGTCATGATAAATATTTTTTAGAGGAAATTTGTGATATTAAATATATAATTAAAGATAAAAAACTTGTAATCGCGTCTTCTACTAATTTTGTTAGCAAGGAATTAAGAGTATATTTTAAAATACTAGACTATACCATAGGAGAATCATTAAAAAAATACTGTTATGAGGTTATTGATAATGAAAAAGGTATTTACTCAATACAAATTAAAATGAATGATTATGATTTCTTGTATCTGGCTGCGGAAGCTGTAAAGAATAAAAAAGTAGAAATCTTATCTATAGTTCCTAAGGAGGATAAATAGTGTCATACATAAATAAAATGAGTGTTCTTTTTATTGCTGAAATAAAAAAATTAACAAATTTATTAAAAAATTATCCATTAGATATTATAGGAAATACTGTTTCATTTATAATAGCAATTACAGCAATTATTTTTGGGGTTTATAAATTTAGTAATGTTGATAATGTTGAAAATTTAATTATATATCCCTTATTATTGGCCTTAATAGGAACACCTAGTAGCTCATTGAGAGAGGATATAGAAATTGGAACTTTTGAGCAGGTGTTTAATAGTAATTATACCATTGCTGAAATTTTAATTTGCAGATCGTTAATAAGCTTTATAACTTCTTTTTTCCCAATGACTATTATTTTAATTTTGGTGAGGATTTTTATAAATACTAATACTTTTTTATCACCTTTCACTATCTTACTTACCTTACTTAATGGAATAAGTATAGGGATGATACTTGTTGGGTTAACAATGATGTATAGAAAGGTAGGATCTTTGTTGAATTTAGTATATTTATTAAGTTTGATTGAATTTGTTATTCCATCTAAATATATTTCTTCGGGTAGGTGTATTTTTGAAGCCCTTATTCCGTTTAGCAGTGTGATACTAATGGGTATGAGTACAAATATTACCTTTACAACTCTTTTCATTGCTATCTTTAACACTTTATTTTGGAGTTTTTTAGGGTACATTTTATATAAAAGTATGTATAATTACGCAAGAAAAAGCGGTAAATTGGGTAGATATTGATTTAGGAGGCAATACAGGATGGAGATACTCAGTGTAGAAAATTTAACAAAAAAGTATGGTAAAAAAGTTGTACTGTGTAATGTTAGTATAAAAGTTTCAAAAGGTGAAATTGTAGGATTAGTAGGACCAAACGGTGCAGGAAAGACAACATTTATTAAATGCATCACTGGATTATTAAGGCCTGAAGAAGGTAGTATAAAGCTGTTTGGCTATGATCTATTTCAAAATTATGGTAGAGTGATAAAGGATATTGGTCTACTTTTAGAACCTGCCTTTTACGATTATTTGACTGCCTTAGAAAATTTAAAAATTTTAATGATAGCAAGTAATAACTATAATCTCAAAAAAATTCAAGAGGTAATGGAATTTGTGGGTTTGTGGGAAGTAAGAAATAAATATGTAACTACGTTTTCCTTTGGAATGAAACAAAGATTGGGCTTGGCACAAGCATTAATGAGTGACCCTCAATTTTTAATTCTCGATGAGCCAACGATAGGACTTGATCCAATTGGTGTTAATGAACTTAAAGAAAAACTTGTTTATTTAAGTAAAAATAAGGGAGTAAGTATTTTGTTTTCAAGCCATCAATTGCCACATGTAGAGGAAATATGTGATAAAGTAATTTTGCTAAGAGAAGGAGTTGTATTGTATGATGGTGTTCCTAAAGAAGCTGTAAAACAAAAAGAATACTATATAATTTTATCTAATAAAAAGTTTGATAAAAATACTTTTGAACATGAAATTATGAATAATTATCTTGATTTAAGAGACAATGTTCTAATTGTAAGAAAACAGGAAATTTTAAATAACATATTAAAAAAACTTTATGATCAAAATATTGATATTTTAGACATTGATATCAAAAAAGCAGGTTTATTAGAATTATTTTACATAGAGGGGCAGTGAAAGCAATGGAGAGATTTTATTATATAGAAGTATATAAATTATTCAAGAGAAAAGATGTTTTTTGGTCGTTATTGATATCTGTTTTTTTGCTTCTGCTTTTTGGATTACTTGCAAAAACGGGAAGTGATATATTAACGATAAGGGGAGAGAAATTTTCTGCCATCCAATATGCTATTATGATGTTTGGGTTCTTAAAAACCCTGTTTTTCTTTTGTTTTATATTTATTATATTTACATCTTCAACATTTGCAGGTGAATTGGAAAAGGGTAACTTAAGTTTGCTGCTTGTTAGGTCAGAAAACAGGGTAAAAATAATATTGTCAAAGGTGCTTGCTCTCCTCACTGTTCTGATGGTTTTTATCTTTTTCGTTATTTTTTCCGGTATAATCAGTTATTATATTTTCCTTTATAATATAAAATTTGCAACCAATGAGTTTTTAGGAAAAGAGTATTTAAGATTTTTGTATATGCCTCTTCTTTCAATATTTGAAATTGCTTTGTTAATCATGATTACTATGTTGCTGTCGTTATTTTTTGGTGTTTATAAAACCAATCTTCTGTCCATAGGTTTAATAATTTTAATGAAAGTTCTAGAAAAAGTAGATAAGATAAAAGTATTTATTCCAACTTACTTGGCTGATATAAATGCATGGGGGAATATATATAAAACAGAACACGAGCTTTTAATAAAAGTCATGCAAAATATTGGATTTCTTAGTATATATATCGCAATAGTTTTAATTGTGACATTGTGTTATTTTTCAAAAATGGAAATTAAGAACTAAAAAGGTAGGTTATATATAATGATTAAAGGGAAAATAAAGAAAACTTTAATAAACCCTCGAATGTTGCCTAATGAGTTTTGGGATTTATTAATTGTGCAAAGCGTAAAAATATCTGCTCTAATAGTAATTCCTATTGCTCTTCTTATTGCATTTTTATTTATAACTTCTATATTTTTAAATAGACCAATTATATTAGATATAAATAAAGTTACTTCTCTAAAAGATGTAATAATTTTTTTCTCTATTCCAGTAATATTTTTCTTGGGGGTACTACCAGTTTTATATGAGAGAGTGTATGAAAAGGAGTCCTTTTATAGCATTGGTTTGGTGTATGGAAGAAATAGAATTTATATTTTTTGGATATTAGTTTCGTTTGCAATTTTACTTGCTTCAATATTAACTATTTACCATATTGAACAAACTCTTTTTTTTATTTTGGTTTTACATAACTTTGCTGTAGCACTGTCAGAAGAAATTCTTGTAAGGGGTGTGATATTAACAGAACTCAAGAAAATTTTTAATGTTTATTCTTCTATAGTCATTGATGCTTTAATTTTTGCATTTGTATTTCATGCTAATGAAGATATAAAGATTAATTTATTTATTCGTTTTCCGCTTGGATTAATTTTAGCATTAATAGCAACACGAGTGAAAAGTATCCATCCTTGTGTATTGCTTCATTGGGCTTATAATGTGGCAGTAGTGTTAATATAAGGTTAAAGATTATTGTTGCATCCCTCAAGATTTTAAAGTGATAATAAAATCAAAATGCAATACGAAAATATTTTATGCATATTTTAAAGAGAAAAATCTTTAGATGCCAATTAGGCACCATATATCACCAAATTATTTCTAATATTTAACATATTTTCAAGCAAAATTTATTTTTAAAGTAAGATAATATAAATAATTACAGGAAAAGTATTTGTACTGTAATCTGATTAATATTTTATTGTTTTAAAAAACATTTTGTTTTATAGTGATTATAATTTTCCATGGGAGGTAAGCGTATGAAACGATATATTAGTTTGGGATACGGAGTGAGATTTATTCATAACAAAGATATGGGTTTAATTCTGGATTTCTTAAATTCTAAAATTTTTATTGTAGAAAAGGAAAATATAGAGATTTTAAAAAAAGCTTTAGAAGGTTTTGAATGTAACGAAATGGAAAAGATATATAAAGACAAATGGGGGAAAATCTTAAATTTCCTTATATCCAATAGACTTATAAGATTTACAGAAAAACCTCATATTAAATATTTTCATGATGAATGGCTTGCAGGTACTTCTGTACCAATTGATTTTGACAATATTTCAGAGATAAAAGCAGTATATATAAATTTTGTTTCCAGTTGTTCCCTCGAATGTGAGATATATGAAAAGCCCAGATTATTTCCATGTATAAGTTGTACAAAATTGGCATCTTCAAGTATTCAAGATTACCTACTGAATGAAAATATAATCAACAAGTTTCTTTTTGAATTAACTGAACATGGTTGTGATCAGATTTTTATTACAGGAGGAGACCCATTAGTAAGATTTGATAAGTTGTTAAAATTTATAAGCATTGCTTCTAAATATAAATTTGATTTCTTTCTCATCACGAATGGAATGTTATTAAATGAAGACAGGATTTCTATTTTAAATAAATATCCGATACAGATTTTACTTCAAATTGTTAGTAATAATATTGAATATAATCGCAAAATTAAAAAACTCAGACCTTTGTTTTATCATTCTATAACAGAATTATCAATTGGTACATAATTAACCTATGGGAGATGAAAAGAAATTACTCCACTACCTGCTGCAATATTTTTATGATTTGGATTACGCTTTAACTGTTAGAAACATAAAAGTGTAATAAGGTATAATTATGTTAAGTTTATGTTAAATTTTACTGTAGATTGGAAATAGAAGAAGGATTTTAGGGGATTTTGTAGAATTTATAGTATTGTATTCCATTAATTGTTTTTTTATTTTAGTTTGAGGGATTATAATTTGTATAAATTTTACATAAACGGAGGATGAAAATGGATAGTATACTTTCTGTAAAAAATCTAAAAAAGTATTATCGCAAGGTAAAAACAGGTGATGAAATTTCTTTCGATATGTATCCAGGTGAAGTTGTAGGGCTTATAGGTCCAAATGGTGCAGGGAAAAGTACTACTTTAAGGATTTGATGGGAGTGAGAGCTATGTCAAAAGAAAGAGAATATTATTTCATAGGAAAGAGAAGAGATACTGATATATGGGAAGTTATGCTTAAATATGGTGTACTTTCAGCATCTCATTTTGAAGTTCGATTTCCTGATGATCCAACAATGACACTTTCTGAAGGAAGAGAAGAATTTCTTGGGCTACCTAAAATTTCTGTGGAGCCATGGAGTGGTATGAAGGGAGCTATTGCTATAAAAGGGGAGATGACAAAAGAGGCAAGAGAATTATTCTTACAAATTATAGAAACCAGAAGAATAAGGCTTTGGGATTTTATACTTTTTAGGGATGGAGGAAAACTTCTATCAGTTTCAGATTTTGATGATCGCATTGTGACGGAGAATTTTGCTAAAGAATTTATGGAAAAACTCTTTCTTAATTGGTTTGAACCTATTCCAGAACCGGAAATTAAATCAGAGGGAATTTTAAGAGATTTTCTTGAAGAAGTCAGTCTGCCGATTCAAAAAGCATTATCTAAATTGGTACTAGACCTAAAAAATAATAAAAATTGAAGGTGAGGGGTAATTTTGGTAGAAGTTATTGGGCTTACTAAAGTGTTTAAAAACATTAAAGCAGTAGACAATTTAAGTTTTAAGGTAGAAGAAGGAGAAATATATGGTCTTTTGGGTGAAAATGGCGCAGGCAAAACCACAACTTTAAGAATGCTTGCTACAATGTTAAAGCCTACGAATGGAACAGCCATTATAAATAGAAAAGACTTGATAAAAGAACCAGAAGATATAAGAAAAGAAGTTGGGATACTTTTTGGAGGAGAAAGTGGTTTATACGACAGGCTTACTGCAAGAGAAAATATACTTTATTTTGCAGAGCTTTATGATATGGATAAAAAGGAGGCAAATAAAAAAATTGATATATTAGCCCGTAAATTTGATATGACTGAATTTATTGATAGACCAGCAGGCAAGCTTTCAAAAGGAATGAAGCAAAAGGTGGCAATTTTAAGATCAATAATACATGACCCTAAGGTGATGCTTTTTGATGAGCCAACGTCAGGACTCGATGTAGGTTCAGTAAGAGAAGTGCACGACTTTATAAGGTTTTGTAAAGAAGAAGGAAAGACAATTATTTTCTCAAGCCACAGCATGTCAGAGGTAGAAAAACTTTGCGACAAGATAGGTATAATACACAAAGGAAAACGTATAGAGGAAGGGACTATAAAAGATTTAAAGGAGAAATACAAAACAGACAATCTTGAAGAGTTATTTATGGAATTGGTAGGTGAGAAAATTGAAGTTTAAGCATGTATACATAGTTTTGAAAAAAGAGCTAAAGGACATTTTTAGAGATAAAAAGACATGGATTGTTACAATTTTACTTCCTGCTCTTTTTATTCCTATAATGATGTACATAGTAATAGGTGGAGCAGAAAGCATATCAGAGCAAAAAATAAGCGATACAAAAATAGTAGTTTTGGATGAAGGAAATAATGCAAAATTTATAAATTATTTAAAATCGACAGGAATAAGTATAGTAACGGGTTTGCAAAATCCCAAAGAAAGTCTTGAAAAAGGCGATATAAGGGCAATTGTAGTTATACCTTCTGATTTTGACAAAAATATAGAAGAAGGTAGAAATACTGATTTAACAATTCAGGTAGACATGTCAAATATGAAATCTTCAAATGCAGAGAATATGATAAGAGGTCTTATAAAAGAATATGCGAATAATATTGTAAAAGAAAGACTTATAGCTAAAGGCATAGATCCTAAAATATTAGATCCAATTACAATAAAGACAGAAAATATTGCCTCACAGAGTAAAATGGCAGGGTCTTTTTTAGCATTCATTGTGCCAATGCTTTTGACTTTATGGACGGCAACAGGAGGTATGGGAGCAGCTGTTGATTTGGCAGCAGGTGAGAAAGAAAGAGGTACGTTAGAACCTTTACTTACGACTTCTGCATCAAGACTTTCTATAATGGCGGGCAAATACTTAGCTGTAACAACCATGGCACTTATAAGTGCTATTGCTTCACTTTTGGGACTTTTTGCTTCCTTTTCTTTAAATAAAGATATGGCATCTTTAAATGCCGATTTTAGGTTGAATATAGGCGCAATAGTTGTCATGTTCGTGGCTGCCTTTTTCACAGCATCAATATTTGCAGCACTGGAGCTTGCTTTAAGTGCATATGCAAAATCTTTTAAAGAAGGGCAGACATATATTTCACCTTTAATGTTTATTGCAATAATTCCGGCATATTTGGTTATGTATAAAATGCCAAATGAAATACCTATATCTTATTTTTCAATACCTGTATTTGGGACTATTTCAATATTTAAAGAATTACTTTATGGAATTGTTAATATGACACACATAGGGATATTTGTATTTTCATCAATAGTATATGTGGTTATTAGTATATATATAGCAGCACTAATGTTTAAACAAGAATGGGCATTATTTAGGGTGTAAAAACTTTTATAAGTAGCAAAGGTAAGTAAAACAAACACTGAGGACGGTTTACTTCATCTGTTTTTTCAGATGAAGTAAACCGTCTTCTATGTTTTAAATTGTAACCGTTTTGTAACAAAATTTAAGAAGTTATTAATAAATTTTAACAATTAAAGAGGTATAATGGAAGAAAAGGGAGGGGTAAGGAGGAAAAAAATGAAAGAAAATGAGGTAGAATTTACTTTTATTGGGTATTTAGCTAGATATATCAAGTTTGAATCTATAAAGCTTAAAAAGAAATATCAAGAAGTAAAATATAGAGAACTTTTAATATTAGATGCACCGAGAAATAATGTAAGCAGCGATAGTAAAGAAGAGGTAGTTGATAGCATAACAGGCAATTATATCTCCATTGAGGATGAGGTAATAGATAAATGTATGCTTTTAAAATATAAAGAATTACTTGAACCAGAAGAATTTAAAATACTACTGCTAAACATTATAGAAGGAATACCTCAAAAAGAAATTGCATCAATACTCAATAAAACGCAGTCTTGTATAAGCAAAATGAAGAAAAGGGTTCTTAGAAAATTGGAAAAATTCATAAAGGAAGTTTAAAATTATGGAGGAGCGTGGAAGGCTTTTTGGAATTATTTTGAAAGCAAAACAGGGGGATAAAGAGGCTATAGAGGAAATAATAAAGCGCTTTGAGTCCTTAATAATGGGTAGTATAAAAGATGTAGACGAAGAAATAAAAGAAGAGTTAAGACAGGATTTAATCGAGATTATAATAAAAGCAGTAAAGAATTTCAAGACAAATTGAAAAATAAATTTTGAATTATGGAATATTTTTTAGAAATTTTAGCTTTTATATAGATAGAGGGGGAAATAAAAAAGTGGGAGGTGAAAATGTTTGTAAAACGTTCCCCTGAAATAAAAAAGGGAGGAGATTATAGGGAAAATCCCACATAAAAGATATAAAATTCAAGAGTGGTAGAAAAAAGTATGTCTGCAGAATGGCTTAAATGAAGGCTTTTGAATTTTGCATAAATCTAAAGTATATAATAGAAAAGCGGTATTTCAAAAAGACATTTAAAAATATCTGTAAGTGAAAGATGTTTTAAGTTAAAAAATTAGAGAGGAGGATTATATAAAATTGAAGAAAATAATTAGCATGGTTGTAATTTTCATGATGTTGATCAATTTAGGTTTCGCATTTGGAATGGAGAATGAAACGCTGTTTTCAAAAAATAATGAAATAAGTTTGCTAAATGGAATAGTTAATCCTGATTATGTTGACTATCCAGATGGGACTGTGGATATTCAAATTGAACCGCCAATTACAGATGGTAATACTATTCCCGATGATTCGAGAAGTGGAACTGCAAGTGCCATATGGGATATTGGGCTAAGAATAGGAAGTTATTTTTTTAGAACTGCTGGAAATATTATTTTAGATGTGGCTACAATGGCATTTAACTTAACAGAAACTCATATCAATAAAAATAAAGGAGCCTCGGTTCATTTATATCATTCTTATACATACAGAAACAAAGTTGCAAAAGTTTATAACAAAAGTACCAGGACATGGAAAACTTATGTAATAGAGGGGAATAGAGAGTGGTATAGGCATGAGTTTGCTTCTTTTGCACAAACTAATGGATATGCAGCGACAGCCTCAGTAGATTTTACTGCTGATAAGGGATATCCACCGATTCATGTGGATGTAGCACCTCATTATTATGACGATAACTGGATTAGAGATATGGCTCAGTATAATTACTATTTTAACAGAGGAGTTACTGAGGAATATGGATGGAGGTAATAGTATGAACATCAAACGAATAATATTTTATGTACTATTGATTGCTGTTATATTAGGGGCTTTTGTGGGTTACGATTATTATAACTACAATAGAAGTCATCTATTTTTATACAATACTAATAAAGCTCCTGATTTGAATTATTCTACGCAGAGTAATAATTTTAAAATTTATACTCTAATTGAGGTGGGAAAGAAATACCAATTTTCTGGCAATGAAACTTCTGAATGGGCTAAAAATGCAAAAGAAGCTCAAGAATCCAATAAATATACTTCTTTACAGTATAAGATAATAATAGAAAATATTAGTGATAAAGTTATCAAAGACTTTAAAGCACAAGCATTTGTTGACGAAGGATTGGAGCCATATATAATGTCTGGGATATTATATTTTGGTACTCTAAAGAATCAAAAGATAGATTTAAATGTGAAGAATAATGAGAAGATGGATTATATGACAGAAATTGATCGGCTTACCTGGTTGCCAAATATAAATCAAATTGATGTAAAAGATAGGGAAAAAATTTTGGAAGCTATTAGAAAGCCTATAAAACTCATAATTAAGTGGAGGGCTGGAGAAGAATATTTGCTTTTAGAAAATGCTGAAGTGAAGATATATTGAAAATAGATGAATAAAATTTGCTACTTAATAAAAATGAAATTTGATAGAAAGGTCAAGTCCAAATTTTTGTGTAAAATCCCCCTGGTTAGTTGTTAGAATATGAACGTTCTTTATCACCACCGTTCAATTCATTGTACTGCTTCCGCCCCATGGTGTCAAGGATACGCTACGCCGGGCTTTTGCCCGTCCTTGACACCATGGAGCTCCAGCAGTTATTAAAAACTAACGGTGGTGATAGAGTTCATTTTATTAAATAACCTTATCTTTCGATTTTTTTGAAATTTCTTTTTGCCATTCGAAATACTCAGTCATATCTAAATACTTTCTCCCTGAAACCCATTTTTTATCTTGTTCCATTAACAATGCTCCTATTAGACGAATGCCAGATTCTCGACTTGAGACGTCGGGGACGGTTCCGTGCGCTGAGAAGAGCTCATGCGTTAAAGCAGGTGCGAATCCTGCCCGGTAAAGCCTAGCCAGCAACCGGTACTTAGCCTTGGGGTATATATGGTGACATATATAGCTAAGCGTAGGCAAAGGAGATAGCAGGCCGAAAATCGAAAGATTGAAGGTGTTGAGCCCCGAAATCCCTAGACAGGAAGGCCGATGCTGTGGAACCGGCAGAAGGCAAAACATTGATATTTGGGATGGCGAGAATAGCAATGCTTCCTCGGGGTCATAGGCCTTGGCATGTTATACAATATTAACGCATAGGGAACTCAGGAGGTCCTGCAACTCCCAGAAAGGGTACGATAAACAAGTGTAAAATACAAGGATATCGGAAGGTTAGCAGGAAGTCGGATTACAGCATAGTACTGATGAAACTGAGTAATGACAGGGGAGGGAAGGCTGTAACATATCATCGACCTCATAAGGGAAACATCAAACACACTGGAGGTGTAACAAGAGATGGAAACAGAACTAACGAGGATAGCGGAAGTCGTAGCAAAACATCCAAGAGACAAACTACAGACACTAGTGCACTTCATAAATGAAGAGACACTAAAACAACAGCACAAGAAAATGACAGGAAACAAAGCACCTGGCATAGACAAAATAACAAAGGAAGAATACGGAGAGAACTTAACAGAGAACATAGAGAACCTAATGGCAAGGATGAAAAGACAGGCATATATGTCAATTCTCAAATTAAATCTCCAAAGATTTTCAAATTATAATGGCATTTTTTAAGTGCATAAAAGTATTTTTTCTCAAATTATTACAGCCTGATTAAAAATTTTTTCCACTTTTTAAGAGCATAACCGCCAAAATATGTTAATATCTGTTATTGGCAATTTGGGTTAATTGAAGTATAATAAAAAATGAGAGTAGCGAAAGCTACTACTCTCATAAACTGATTTCATTTTGTGCCTGGTATATTACTTCTTCATCTATTTCTCTTAGCCTTTTAGAATACGCATAGAGTAAAGAAGCTGTTACCAGGTTATTTATTATCCTTGGGAGCCCTTTTGTTAGAGAATATATTGCCTCATATGCTGATGGTGTAAATATATCATCCATCACTCCAGCTATTTTCATTCTTGTTTTTATATAATCTTGAATTTCTTCTTTTTTTAGCCCTTGCATTACATACTTTATAGAAATTCTTTGCCTTAGTGCACTGTTTACATTCAAGGCTAGTTTGTTTCTTATGTGTGGTTGTCCTGAAAGTATCAATATATACGGGTTTTGAGAATCCATATTAAAGTTAAATATTATTCTCAAATCTTCAAGAACATCATTAGAAACCAGTTGTATTTCATCTAATATTATGACAGGAGTTATCTTCTGGCTGTAATAAAGTTCTGTTATCGCTCTTTGTATCTGGTGAAAGAGCGTTACTTTTTTGTATGAGGGTGTTTCGCCTAAAATCATAGCCAATGCTTGATAGAATTCTCTCACTGTGAGTGTAGAAAGGGCAAAGTAACATGGTTTAAATGTAGAACGATTGAGGCTTTCAGCATATTTTCTTAATGCGGTAGATTTGCCTGAACCGGCCTCCCCAACGACAAGTCCTATACCCCTTGTTTCTTGTAAATATTTTAGCCTGGCATTTAATTCAGCAATGTCTTCACTTATGTAAAGGTCGTTTACACTTATCTCTTTAGAAAATGGATTAAATTTCATTCCAAAATATTGGGTAAACATTGTAAACACCTCTTTTTTTAATCAATGATATCATTAAAGGATATTACTGGGGAATTAGGTTTTGCCGCAAAATCCACAGTATCTTCATTTTCGCTTACAACCTTTCTGTCTTCGATATATTCTACAGGAATTTTAGCATTATCATGAAAATTTACCTTATACGCTTCCCCTACTTTTTTGCCTTCATGAAAAAGTAAAAGGGGTGTATTATCCTTAAGCCACTGCGGATCATATCTGACTTCTAAGCGCATACCTTTAAACTTTTCTTCTGTTTCATAAAGTATATTTTCCACTTTAAGTGTAGCATCTTTGTTTACTTTACGATTTACTCTTATGAGAAAACATTCATTCAACATATCTATGTCACCACACATATTTACCCTTGATATTTGAGACATGAAAAAATCTAAAGGACTCATGCCAATACTGCTGTGTTCTTTTCGGTTGTAATCCTCCTCCAACCATTTAAAAAACATCATATTAAGCTCATCTATACTCTTTATGGATGTAGGATCTATTGTGCTTAAAAATCTCATTCTCACCGTATGAAAGAATCTTTCTACTTTCCCTTTTGAATGAGGTGAAAAGGGCTCAGCATGAATAAGAGATGTACCTAGTGAAGCACAGATATAATCCAATTGAGTGCTTCTATATATCTTTCCATTGTCAGTGTAGAGCATTTTGGGTATTCCCCTTCTTAGCACTGCTTCTTTAAATGAGTCTCTTAAAGCTAAAAAATTCTGGGTATAGTAAAAGCGAGCATAGGTACACAGCCTGGAAGCATCATCTATATATGCAATAAGGTACGTTTGCCTTTTTGTTTTACCTTCTTTAATATATGACCCATACATGACATCAGTTTGCCACAGTTCATTGATGTATTCATGGGAAAACCTCTTTGTTTTACCCTCTTTTTCTTTATCTAAAGATTTTACAGGAATGTTTTTCAAAAACCTATAGAATGTCGAAAGGGATACTTTATCCGGTGATATTATTCCCTCTCCTATCAATGTCTCATAAAGAAGTTTGTTTGGCATTTCAGGATGTTCAAGCTTCTTTTGCTTTATTTTCTCTGAAAGTTCAAAGTCTATCTTTCTGTATTTGCCTCTGTCGCTTCGATAACCCGGCTTTAACGCTTCTATACCGCCTCTTAAATACTGATATAGCCACCCTCTAAGTGTCTTGGGAGTATATCTTCTCATTCCAAGATAAGGTATCTCAATAGGTTTATCGGAAAGAGCATCAAAATATTCTTTCTGATTTTTTACCTGTCCGTTTAGCACCGGACTTATCAGTGAAAATCTCTTTAATGCTATAGCTTCTCTCGCTTTTTCATCAAGCATTTATATGTTCCCACTTCACTTTTTTGATTTCTTAATCGTAATTTTAGCTCATACCTGGGGGACATTAAAGGAAAAAGTTATGTTGCTAAGAAAAAATCAAAATTTTTATTTAAATCTTTCGGATTTAATGCTAAAATTATGTGAGAGAGGCCAGAAATGATTTTTGGCAATGAGCATAAAACCGTTGGGAGAAGAGTGGTACAATGCTTATTATGTCCAAAATCTCTCTGGCCCTCTCTATTTGTGAGTCAGTCTCAGATAACTTTATGTAAGGGTCTATTTGCCTTAATCCGTATATGATAAAACTTAAATTATTCATTATCCTTTTGGTGTAAAAATATATATGCTGTCTTGAAAATAGTATGGTGGGAAAGTTTCTTTTTAAGTCACTTATGAAAGAACTGAGAGTTTTTTCTCTTGTAAGTGTCTCTTTTAAAGACTTTACAATCATATTGAAAGAATACTGAAAATGGGGAAGACAGAAATCAGGAAGGTAGGAAAGAGTTCTTTTACACACAGGACATATATATCTTCTTATGGCTATTTTTATACAGTTAGGTCCATCTAAATAGTAACGGTAATAAAACCCGTGCTTTTTTAGTTTTACTCTACACTTGCAATCGGGATAAGGACATCTATCTGGTGGGTCAGGAAAATTGTAATCTTTACCTTTATGTAAATATTCTTCAATGTTATCAACATGGAAAATTATTTGCATAAGTAACCTCTCCAATTAAAATTAATGCTAAAGGAATCTGAAAAAATTTTTTTAAATTCCTTTAGCATTAATTTTATCACAAGATTATTTAATCTGAAAAATTTTATCGGTTTTGGGCTAAATTAATTTGAGAAATGACACATATAAGCCACAGCCAGTTAGGAGAGTATATATACCCAAAGAAGGGAGCGACAAATTAAGGCCATTAGGGATACCAGCATATGAAGACAAACTTGTGCAAGGAATAATGGCAGATATACTAAACATAATATACGAACCAGAGTTTCTAGACATATCATATGGATTTAGGCCCAATAAAAGCGGACATGATGCCCTAAGACAGCTAAACAACATAATACAGGAAAAGAAAGTAAGCTACATAGTAGATGCCGACATAAAAGGATTCTTTGACAATGTAGACCACGAATGGATGATGAAATTTTTAGAGCATAGGATAGGAGACAAGAACTTTCTAAGGATAATAAAAAGATTCCTAATAGCAGGAGTAATGGAAGAAGGTAAATACTATGAAAGCGATATAGGAACACCCCAAGGAGGACACATATCCCCAATACTTGCGAACATATATCTTCACTATGTACTAGACTTATGGTTCGAGAAAAGAATAAAGAAAGCATGTAGAGGAGAAAGCTATGAAATAAGGTATGCAGATGATTTCGTATGCTGCTTCCAGTATAAAGATGATGCAGAGAAATTTTATAAAAGTCTTAAGAAGAGGCTAAAAGAATTTGGACTTGAATTAGCAGAAGAGAAGACAAGAATAATTGAATTTGGAAGATTTGCCGAAGAGAGTAGAAAAAGAAGAGGGCTGGGGAAACCAGAGACCTTTACCTTTTTAGGATTTACACACTATTGTAGCAAAAGTCAAAACGGCAAATTCAGAGTCAAAAGGAAGACAAGCAAAAAGAAATTTATAAATAAAGTCGCCAAGATGAAAAAGTGGCTCAAAGAAAATATGCATGAGCCAGTAAATCAATTAATAAAGCGACTTAACATAAAATTGCTTGGACACTACAGATACTATGGAATCACAGATAACAGTAAAAGTATAGGTAGTTTCTTCTATTTGACCAGGAGACAATTATTCAAGACGCTAAAAAGAAGGTCACAAAAGCATCGATTAAACTGGGATAAATACGAAAAACTTCTGATGAAATTTCCATTAGCAACACCAAAAATCTATGTAAGTATATACTCATAGCTACGATAAAAGTAAAAGATGATATGAAGAGCCGGATGCGTTAATAGCGCACGTCCGGTTCTGTGAGGGGGAGCCGCTGTAAAGTGGCTCTCTACTCGACTATTATCTGAACAATTTAAATTCATATAAAAAGAACCGTCCCCTTTGTCTGTAACTATTTTGTAACCAAAATTTAAGAATTTATTAATAAATTTTAACATTTAAAGAGGTATAATGGAAGAAAAGGGAGGGGTAAGGAGGGAAAAAATGAAAGAAAATGAGGTGGAATTTACTTTTATTAGGTATTTAGCTAGATATATCAAGTTTGAATCTATAAAGCTTAAAAAGAAATATCAAGAAGTAAGTATAGAGAACTTTTAATATTAGATGCACCGAGAAATAATGTAAGCAGCGATAGTAAAGAAGAGGTAGTTGATAGCATAACAGGCAATTATATCTTACTTGAGGATGAGGTAATAGATAAATGTATGCTTTTAAAATATAAAGAATTACTTGAACCAAAAGAATTTGAGGTATTAATACTAAATGTTGTAAAAGGCGTATCTCAAAAAGAAATTGCAGCAATGTTCCACAAAACGCAGTCTTGTATAAGCAAAATGAAGAAAAGGGCTCTTAGAAAATTGGAAGAATTTATAAAGGAAGTTTGAAACTATGGAGGAACGTGAAAGGCTTTTTGAAATTATTTTGAAAGCAAAACAGGGGGATAGAGAGGCTATAGAAGAAATAATAAAGTACTTTGAGCCCTTGATAATGAATAGTGTAAAAGGTGCAGATGAAGAAATAAAAGAAGAGATAAGGCAGGATTTAATCGAGATTATAATAATAGCAGTAAAGAATTTTGAGATAAAATGAAAAATAAATTTTGAATTATGGAATATTTTTTATAAATTTTGGCTTTTATATAGATAGAGGGGGAAATAAAAAAGTGGGAGGTGAAAATGTTTGTAAAACGTTCCCCTGAAATAAAAAAGGAAGGAAGGTATCTTTTATGAAACATCAAAGAAGATTAACGACAGTACTGTTCATTACAATATTTTTAATAGGTATAATGACCACAGGATTTAATTCAACACCGGAAGCGAGCACAAAAGAATCAGTTAGTTCAATTAATACAGCAAATTTTAATGACCCTATTTCAATAATTAAAGGTATGATTCAGGCAATTAATGTTCAGGATCCTTATGAGTATATGAGCTATTTTACCAATTCTAATCGCACAGCCATGACACAATTTCTTTCAAATAATAAATCAGAATTATTCTTTAAAGAGAAAGAAGCTAAGTTGATTCAAATTAAAGAGCTTCCAAAAGAAGTAGGTGTAGTAGCTGCAGGCATATCACCTGGAGAAAACTTAAATTTAGATGATACACGTATCTTTTATGCCGAAATTAACTTTAAAGTGGATAAAGAAGATAAATGGCTATATAATGGTACAAACCATCGTGTTATTGTTGTTACAAAAGAAGATGGAAGCTGGAAAATAGTAAGGCTATCAGTCCCATCCATAGAATACTTAAAAGATACCGGCAATGGATTTAATTCAGAGGATGAAAATATTGCTGTTAAAATCGAAAGCACTCTTGATAAAAAAGGACAAGTAATGAATATGAATGGCGTGGTTATTGATAATATTGCTGCAAGTGAAAAACAGTTAAAAAAATGAAAGATTAAATCCTAGAGCTATTGAACCTGAAATAGTTATTGATAGTACAGTCGCTGAGGAACATACGAGACCTTCCAACATTATGGTTTATATGACAAATCCAGTAAATGTAACTCATTATGGTTCTGGAACTTACCCTGTTGATTTTGGAGAGTATGTGTATAATGTATTGCCGAATGAATGGGGTGATTGGTACGAGACGGCAAAAACAGCAGTTCAAGCTGGAGCTATAGCTGTAAAAATGTATGGTTGGTATCATGTGTATCATCCAAAATGGAACTTTAGTCCTTACTATGCCGATGTACAAGATAATACAAATGACCAAGTATATAAATACAATTCAGAGACAACTAATTTTAAGAAAGCAGTTAATGATGTTGGAGGGATTGGTGTTGATATACTCAGTGGTTTGTCTTATGTTCTATTTGAAGTGCATTACGTAGCAGGGTATGAAGGGCCAGGCGGACAATATAGTGGTACGATGTGGCAATATGGAACGTTATATTGGGCAAAGCAAGGTAAAGGCTATACTTATATGTGTCATTATTATTGGGACAGGTCGGCAACTCAGCCAATACATTTCTTTTACTATTAGAAATTATTTAATTGAGTAGGAATAATTAATGTTTTCCTGCTCAGTTTTAAAGTTTAGGAGGTATTATTAATGCAAATAAAAAAATTAATGATATTGGTTTTATTTTTATTTTTTTTATATGGATGTCAATATCATATTTTTGATAAAAATCAAGTTAAAGTAATCAAATATTCCGTTCCAAATTTAGGATATTTCTGTCCGATTTTTTTTCAAGGGAAAGAGATTTTAGCGCAGCAGGGGCAAGATACACCAAGGGATTTAACAAATATGGCTTTGTATTCCAGTAAAGATTTTAACAAATATGATAGAATAGCCATATTTGAAGGTCATTTTGGGCAATTTTATGTATCACCATATAATTCAAAAGAAATATTTTTTATGTCTACTGAAGGGAAAGAAGGTACAGAGCAAATTATTTTCAAAAGCAACGATGGTGGGAAAAGTTGGGAGCAAGTTTATTATGATTCAGCGAATAACATGATGATAGCTGATATGACATTTAGTCCTTCCAGTAGAAATGTAATATTCTTAATTAAAAATGATAAAAAACTTGGCATTGAAATAATAAAAAGCCATGATTCGGGGATTCATTGGAGCAAGGGGAATTATATAAAAGATATTACTATGGCTTATCATCTTGTTATTGATCCTAATAATTCTAAGCATTTTTTAGTTTCCGCTTCAAATGGTCTTTGGGAGAGCATTGATGGAGGTATTTCGTGGAAACAGATAACCACCTCAGAGTCTTTGGCAGCTATTTTTGCTCCTTCTAGAAATGATAGTGTGTACTTCATAACTAGAGAATCTGTTACTGAAAGATGTATATATGAATTAAATAATGGGAAAATAAAAAAAATTAGCATTCCAACCGTAGGGGAGTTAATCTACAATATTGGGATTGCTTATCAAAATAGCACAGGTAATATATATGTTATAGTAATATGGCAAGATAAAAATGGTTCTCTGTATGATACAGTTTTATATTACCTTAAAAATAATTCTTTTGTCAAAATAACTAATATTAAAAGTAGAGACAGTATTCTCCCAAATTTGATTTTTGATGCCACAAACTCGAATGTTATATATTTTTTCAGTTATAAAAATATATACAAAGTAGTCTTAATTGAGAATTTATAAGGTTAGTCTTTGCGCACTAGAGAGAAGACTAACCTTACAGTTTTACGTGCAGTTGATATTTTTCAAACATAAAATGCGTTTGGAACTACGGTTAGATTTTTGGGTTTGTTTCTATTCTAACCACGGGTGGGGAAAATGGTTCAACCCCTGGATGAAGAAATAAAAGAAGAGTTAAGGCAGGATTTAATCGAGATTATAATAAGAGCAGTAAAGAATTTTGAAATAAAATAAAAATAAAATTTTGGGTTATGGAATATTTTTTAGAAATTTTAGCTTTTATATAGATAGGGGGAAATAAAAAAGTGTGAGGTGAAAATGTTTATGAAAAGTATTCCCCGGGAATAAAAGAAGGGGGAGATAATTATGAGTTTTGGAGGGTAGGGAAATGATTAAAAAACGTAAGATGTTTATAGTGGTATTAGTAGGAGCAATAATCATTATTAGTGTATTTTTTCAAATTTAGGCAAAAGATTTTTTGAGCCCTAATAACAATGAACTAAGAGCAATTAAATCTACTATAGAAGGATTTTATGACACACAATACAGAGCATATCTGCAAATGGAATATATAGACATAACACCCTACTTAGATATATCCAAAATACAGAATCATAATAAAGTTGTTGCACTAAAGACATTGGTATTTAGAAGGAAGTATATGGATGAGAAAAAATACTGTTATATTGAAAAAAGGCGTTTTCCTTATGAAATTCACTATAAAGATATAGAAATTGATGGAGATAAAGCGAGAGCGGTGATTGATTTAGAGATAAAAGTAAAAGAGGCATACCCGCCGTTTATTTCTTATGGTGAAAATATTTTTGAATTGGAAAAACAGGAAGGAAGATGGAAAATAACCAGACATATTTATAATGAGTGGGATTTAAAGGCATATGAGCTTTATACTGATAAAAAATTGCCTGAACCTGACTATGAACAAATAAAAGAACAAATAGACAAAGAATTTGGTGTTAAATAGCAATTAGTATGTATGTCTAAATTACAATAAAGATATCTTTCCTTACAGGAAGAAATAATAAAATTTACTTAATCGGATATAGACCGCTTTTATATATCATGGGAGGTATTTTGGAAAGAACATAAAGAATTTTAAGAAAGATTTTTCATTTGAGGAGGTGTTATGATGCAAATTTATAGGAAGGTTGTGTTATTTTTTTTTAATAATTGTTATAACAATGACTGCATGTTCATTAAAAAATAACAATAAAGTTACGCAAGCAGAAAAGCAAAATCAGACTATACAAAACTACCTTAATAAGCTTTCAAAAGAAGACAAGAAAAAACTTCAAGAAGCCTCACCAGAGGATATAATAAAGATATATTATGACTCTATAAATGACAAGAAATATGACCTTGCAATTGTCTGTGCTTCCTGCTTTTTGAATAATTCAGCCATAAAGTCGGCAATCCCCGTTGACGAAGCATGTAAAGAACATTTGAATTATCTAAAGAGAATAAAGAAAATCGAGCTAAAATCAATAGAAGAATATAATCCGCCAGCTGAGGCAGGAAATATGGGACATAAAGAGGGCAAGTTATACTGTGTTTACTATATTCAAGACGCAATTGATTCAAATGAATTTGCTGTGTTCTCAGGGAAATTTACAAGATTTATAACAGTTGAAAAATCGCCTTTATATAATGGATGGTGTATAAGTTCAATAGATTCATCGCCATAGAATGTAAATTTGTTTAAAGATACAGGAGGAAACCTGTATTTTTTCTTTTAAAGACCGTTATGTCGTTCATTTGTAGCTCTTTCCCAAGATGAATATGGATGTGTATAATATACTTCTACGCCATATTCTAAAAGAGCACTTTCTAAATCACTAAACTCTGTACCATTATCAGATGTTATTGTTTTAAATACTTTGTTTAAATTGCCACCAAACATATCTTTTTAATTTTGATAATGCATCTTTAACAGATTTATTGTCTTTTGCATCTAATAAGAATATTATTTCATGGGGAGTCTTACGCTCTATTAATGTTAAAAGGGCCTTGTCATTAGACTTCTTGCCAATTAACGTATCTATTTCCCTATGCCCAAAAACTTCACGGCTTTCAACTTCTTTAGGTCTAAAACCAATACTTTTACCCATAAAACGTTTATTTTTACGGTTTTGTTTCTTCCTTGGTTTTAAACGTAGTTTTAAAGATAAATCAATGTTCTTAATTTTTAATAATCCTCTATCTATATAGTTGTACAGTGTTTATTATTCCAGCTTGGGTCTTTTTTACAATAGCCTACAACTGCATCTGGTGACCATTTTTCATTTAATATTTTATTTTCAGCATATTTCAAGAAATCTTCTGCTTTAGCTACTTATACAACTAACCAGTCTTCCATGTAAATCTGTTTTGTTATATCAACCTGTGATGGCAGACTTTATTATAAATGTAATGTATTATATAATAAAAAATAAGTAAAAAACCGTGAAAGAAGTATAACGTACATGTAGTAAAGAAGATAGATACATTAAAGAGGTGATGTATAAATGGCTTTCTTTCATAAAAGTAGATTTTTTGAAACCTGGTATGGGTCTTATGCAATTTTAGGTGCCATAGCTTCTGGACTAATACCCATTTTGCTTCCCCTTTGGACGCAGCAACACAGTAGTGCCGCAAATGTAGGAATTGTTATGTCATTATTTGGATTAGGACAATTAAGCGCTCCTATATGGGGAGAAATAGCGGATATGTTGAAATTAAATAGGATTTTATTTTTAATGGGATTGCTTGTGATAGGATTATCCATTTTAGGTATTACTTTTGTTCCTACACCAGTTATTTTAGGAGTTTTGAGTTTAATGGCAGGTTTAGGTTTTTCTTTGACGAATACGCTTGCTAATTTGTGGATTGTTGAACGTTTTTCATATACTGAAGTAAGCGAGAGAGTAGGTGCACTTCAAAGAACTTATGGAATAGGCCAAGTATTTGGTTTGGCAATAGCAAGCCTTCTTAGTGCTACTCACATAAAAATAGCTCTTGTAGTTACCGCTTTAATGGCATTTTCATCAGTATTATTTTATAAGATTATGCCTATAACAGCAGGAAGAGAGGTAATAAAGCCTCGCCGTCCTGCATTGGAGAAATTACATCCCAAAATACAGCCGTTTTTGGTATCGATAAGCCAGGCATACCATTTACTGCATTTTAAAAATTTATTGGGACATTTATCAAAAACTACCCTGTCCATTATAATATTTAACATTTTGTGGTTCATTGTTGTTTCTGCTTCATCTTTCTTTTTTTCTTTCTACCCAATTATAATGAAATACGTGTACAAAATAAATCCATCTGTTTCTTCCATAATTTTCTCTATGGCAGTTGGTCTCAGCATCTTTTTATATTCTTGGGCTGGCGACATCGCGGAGAAAAAGGGCAACAGAAAAATATTATTGTTAG
Organism: Thermoanaerobacter sp. YS13; assembly: GCF_000806225.2. Taxonomy (NCBI): domain Bacteria; kingdom Bacillati; phylum Bacillota; class Clostridia; order Thermoanaerobacterales; family Thermoanaerobacteraceae; genus Thermoanaerobacter; species Thermoanaerobacter sp. YS13. The sequence continues at coordinate 40,826 of NZ_JOOI01000003.1, forward strand.
GAATTTCTTTAAGAGCGATATCTGTTTTGGGTTTGACTATTTTGGGTTATTTAGCGGTTACTGCAAAGACAGTTTTTGTAATATTATTCTTTACATTAATGATATTTTCATGGCCAATAATTTCTGTCACGGGAACAGCCTTAGCATCACAATCAAACCTTCCCAAAGGAGCTGCAATGGGGCTTTTTAGTGCGAATAATGCTTTAGCCTTGTCTGTTGGTTCTCTTATTGGAGGTATTATAGCCCATATGACAAGTTATAACTTTTTGCTTGCTTCCTCTGCAATTTTAATGTTTATAGGTTTGATTTTGGGTGCACTTTTGATAAAGGAAGAGTAAATAAAAGTGGAGGTAAATATGAGATGCGAATATGGGATATTTCACCTGGCTATCTCAATCGTGAGAATCTCCTTGGGGAACACCGCGAATTACATGGGATTGTATCTATTTACATAAATAACAAAAAGGGTTATGCCTCTCATCCAGAGACAAAGAGATGGAAGGAATGTTTGCCTGCGTTATATATGCGCCACATTTTGCTTGTTGAAGAAATGAGGTTGAGAGGCTATAGACATGAATCCCCACTTCCTGTGTCTTTATTTAAGGAAGAAATAGTGCAAAAAACTGCACAATTTGATAAGGAAGAAATTTTTACTATAAATTGGCCACCTTATTTAGATTCGCCTGCTCGTCAGTTTGACATTTTAAAAGAAAAATATAAGTATAAAAAAGAAAAAGGACGCATTTCACTGCCAAAACATGCGCAGATGCTGTGGGCACAGCATAAATATTCTGTTTTAGCAAGAGATCCTAATCTTTATAGTATGCTTGGCAAACGGGCTGTTCAAGCTGTTGATGGAAATGGTTTTATCGAATTTGCAGAAATACTTACTAATTTGTTAAGAATACCACCCGCTCTCGGAGGTATACGGAATGCTTTAGAGCATATGTGGGGCTATGTAAGTGAAATAGCTACAAGGGAAGAGAAAGAAAAAGCTTTTACGACGGAAGAAATGCTCCTTGAAGTTATAGTAGATATACTTAAGCGATCACATAATGAATACCTTTTTCAACAGACAGCATTAGTTGACATTGCAGCTTGGATACAGATAAAAAGAATGATTCCATCTATTTGATGGATTTTTGCTTGAGTTTTAGTTTGAGTTTGTATAATATGGTAATAGGTTGTTTTTTTCTATCATTAAAAAGCTCAATAAAATATTGTGGGGATTGCCTTGAAGAAAATATTTGTAAATAAAAATGGGCAGATGAAATACTATACTATTATTTTGAGAGATATAGAAAAGTACAAGAAGTAGAGTTAGGATAAAAAGAAGGGATAGCAGTGAATATTGAGGAAAGAGTTTTAGGTATAGACGGAGCTTATGGCGGATGGGTAGTAGCTACTTGTAAAAATGGGAAGGCTTTTGTGCAATTTTTTAAAAAAATTGAGGATGTATGGTATTTTTACAGGGATAAATTAGAACTTGTTCTTATTGATATTCCCATTGGTCTTCCTTATTCGGAAAAAAGATATAGAAGCTGTGATGAAGAGGCGAGGAAATTAAAGACCTTTTAGGGCTGCCAATGGAAATTCTCTTTGTAAAAATAAGAAGGTTAAATGATGTTTTTATAGAATAAATATTTATAAAAGAAGTTTAAAAAGGGGGAGCAAAATGGCAGAGAGTTTTGGCGGTTTTTTTATAAAAGGGGAGGATGGGGTAGATATATACCTTCATCTTTGGGTGCCAGAGGAAATTCCCAGGGGTATTATTCAGGTATTTCATGGAATGGCTGAACACGGGGGAAGATACCAAAATTTTGCTTACTATATGAATGAAAAAGGCTTTGTAGTATGTGCCAATGACCATAGAGGTCACGGTAAAACAGCAGGAAGCTTGGACAATGTAGGTTACATAGGAAAAGATGGCTTTAATAAGATAGTAGAAGATGAATACCTGATAATGAACTTTTTGAAAGAAAAATACGGAAATATTCCCATTGTTATATTTGGCCATAGTTTCGGATCTTTTGTGGCTCAGGAGTTTATGATAAGGTATGGCAAAGAAGTTAATGGAGTTATATTGAGCGGTTCTTCTGCAGTTAAGGAATTGCCTCTTAGATTTGGTTATGCTTTAGCATTTATTGGAAAAAGCCTTTTTGGCGAAAAAAAGAGGAGCAAAATTTTAGATAAATTAACGTTTGGAAGTTACAATAAAAGGATAAAAGGAGATAAATTAAGCAAGTTTGAATGGCTTTCAACAGATAAAGAGGAAATTAGAAAATATGAAGAAGATCCTTACTGCGGGGGTATTTTTACAGCTGGATTTTTCTACTATTTCTTTAGAGGGCTTTTAAATATATTTAAGCCTCAGAGGCTTATGAAAATACCAAAAGATTTACCTTTACTTATAATTTCAGGAGAGGAAGACCCTGTAGGTGAGTATGGAAAATTAGTAAAAAGGCTATATGACCTATACAGAGGGATGGGGCTAAAACGGGTTGACATGAAGCTTTATCCAGGAAAAAGGCATGAACTTCTCAATGAAGTTGGGAAAGAGGAGGTTTATAAAGATATTTTCGCATGGATTGAAGAGGAAATATTAAATTATTCTCAGTAACACCATGTAAAATGGCATTATGATAACGCTCAATATTGTCGTATATGTAATCATACTTGTGGCAAATTCATAATCTGCTCCATATATCCTCGCTATTATTGAAGAATTTACAAGTACAGGCATTGCTGACATTATGACAAATACATCCCTCATAAGCTTTGGCACAGGGATGAATATGTTTAGAAGAAGCACAAGAGCAGGAGTTATTAAAAATCTTCCAATAAAGACCAGAATAGCGTCTTTGTCAAGTTTGAATTTATCAAAGCCCATTTCATGGATGACTATTCCAATGTAAAATATTGACAAAGGAGTAGTGAGGTTTCCGATCATTTTAAAGCTTTCAAAGAGAAATTTTGGTAGAGAAAGGTTTATAAGCACAAAAATTACTCCTATTATAAAACCTAAAAGAGGAGGATTGAATATTCTCTTTACAGTATCCCAGTTTATTATGTTTTTTTCTTTTTCATTTACATCCCGTATTACACCGTAGACGCCCAGAGTCCAAAGTATTGTTGTATTTGCCATGTAATATAAAAGGGCATAAGGTGTTGATATATCTCCAAAAAGAGCTTGAACCATAGGAAGCCCAACAAAAATAGTGTTTGAAAGGGAGAATATAAGGACAAAAACCCCTTTTCTTCCTTTTTTTATTTTAAAAATGCTGGCAAATATGTATCCGATCATATACGACAAAAGAATAGATAAAAATGGAATCAAAAGTCCTCTTACTGAGTGTTCTAACTGCTCTTTAGAAAAAGTTGTAGAGATATTTATAATCATATTAAGAGGTAAAGATACGTTAATTACAAGCTTTGCAAAAAGGTCTGCTGTTGAGCCATTAAACCAGCCTATCTTAGATAAATAATACCCCAGTGCCAGTATAAATACAATTATCAAAACACCTTGAACTGATGAAAAAAAGACTTCCATTAAAAAGCCACCTCTTAAGAGTGTAGATAAAGTTTACTTATTTAAAATAACACAAAGAAGTATAAATTTCAAATAAGAGAAAAAAATATAGTTTTTATTGTCTAAATTAAGCAAAAATATGCTTTTTGCTTAATTTAGAGATTATCCCATTAATGGCACAACTTTTTAGATAATAAAACTGCAGACTTACAAACTAAAAAGTTACAGGAAATTGTTTTAAATTTTTAAAAATTTCATGTATAATTAAGTACAGTTTTTAAATAATATTGAAAAGGAGAAAGATGCTGTGGCAGATATAAAGAAAAAAGCGGTACAAATAATATTATTTTTTGTTTTAGGCGTATTTTCTGGCTTTATGGCAAAATATCTTGATATTGTTCCTGCTGATGGTATAATTGGTAATTTAGCCAATATAGTTGGCAATATTTTTTCAGAAATTGGAATATGGATATTTATCGCTACAATTATTGCGGCGTGGAGTAGGACACCTATGGCTGGAGCAATTCATGTTTTTGTTTATTTTGTAGGTATGCTTATATCTTACTACATCTTTTCTATTAAAATATTTAATTTTTTCCCCATACACTATTTTATAGGTTGGGGATTGGTTGCAATAGCATCTTTGCCTTTTTCTTATATCGTCTGGTTTAGCAGAAAAGAGGGGTGGGTCGCTTCTTTATCTGCTGCTCTTCCCATTGGGATTTTAGCTTCAGAAGGATATAGCTTTTTATACACATTTTCTCCATATTCAGGATTTAATCTTTTTGCAGCAATTATACTATTTTTTATTTTACCAAAAAACAAATCTCAATATATAAAAGTTTTTATATTTGCAATGTTAATATCAGTATTATTGAGTAAGTCTTATCTTTTGTCTTATATAATGGGATTTTTATTTAGGCTGGTAAATTTTTCTAATTTAAAATTAGACTATATTAGATAAATGTAACCAATTTATGATAGAATATAAACAAAAAATGGTATAATGAAAATATAAATGTTTTGGAGGTGTTAAATGTGAAAAAAATATTTTTTGGATTGTTAATTTTGACTTTGTTTTTTAGTGGATGTCAAAATAATGTTAAAAATCATGATAATTTAGCAAAGACACCTATTCAAAATGTAAGTAAAAATGTTACTAATAATGATATTCAAAGTGAAAAGTGGAAATGGAGTTTTAAAGATAATAAGATTTCATCTTTGAAAGACTTGCAATTATATAAAAGTAATGATGGTGGTAAAACATGGACACAAGTTTATATTCCGATTGATAAAATTCCTGAGAGTGCTTATAAAGATGCTGAGAATATAGTACCTTATTTTATGGATAATAATGGTTGGATAGGATGGATTGTTCCATCTACATTATATATACTTAAAACGACAGATGGAGGTGCAAAATGGGATATATTAAAATCTGATATTGGTAAATGTGGAGAAAATATATCGGTTCTTCAATTTGTTACTTCTGAAGAAGGTTGGATTTTGACAACAATGAATGGTGCAGGAATGCAGATAAATTATTTATTGAAAACTAGTGACGGAGGTAAAAGGTGGGAAAATGTAAATATAACAGGCAAAAAGAATTATGATGGAATTTATAGTGCGGCAAATTGTTCAAATATGAAATTTTATGATAAAAATAATGGGTGGATAAGTATTTCAAATAATATTGGTCCTGATCCCTTGCTTTTTAGAACAACAGATGGAGGGAAAAACTGGTTACAGATAAAATTATCTATACCCGAGAGTTATAGAAATTGTTACCTGTCTTCTGCAAATGTACCTGTATTTACTGATAGTAAACATGGGAAATTAATTTTAGAGATTTATAAACAAAATAAAGAGAATAAATATGAAAAATATATTTTAGTTTACCAAACAACAGATGGAGGAAAAACGTGGAAGATATTAAGTGAAAAATAAGCGTTTTTTCTTTTTATAGATAAAATATGTATTCATTTTTCATGCCTTTTGCGATGTACGAGATTAGTTTTTCATCATTTATATTGAGCATAAGTATCATCCTTTAAATTTAGTAATTGTTTTCAAAAGCCAGAGTATTAGGTCTTCTTCAGCACCATCATATTCGAGTTTTTTCTTGTATTTATTGAGTAGGGGTTTAAATTTATCGATAACTTCTAATAACTTTTCTTGCTCTTTTTCTTTTGATTTTATACTGGGAAGAGATTTATTTTTCAATTTAATCACCTTCATATGGGAAAAATCACCTTCTATATATTAAAGAGCCATTTTTAGTATAAAAAACAACCTATAATAAAGAATTTTTTATAAGTAAAGAGTAAATATCTAAAGCAGCTGAATACTTGATACTAACTATTATAGCAAGATTTTCTAAAGAATTTATTAAGGGAAATTAATAAAAATTTAATAATTTGTAACCAATTTGTAATATCAGGCAGATGAAATAGTGCTATAATGGGGATAGAAATATTTTGAAAAGAAAATATTAAAAGGAGTTGAGTGCTGTTGAAGAAAAGTTTTCTTTTTTTGCTGGTATTTTCTATACTTTTAACTGGTTGCAAAAATAGCTTTAGTGATTATGGAAAAAATGATAGTTCGGGTTCAGAGAATGTATCAAAGGTTAGTGAGGAAAGGCAAGTTTCTTCTCACATCAATCCTAATGTTCCTCAATTCATTTCGTATAACGGAAACAATATAACTGCCTGGGTAAATCAGTTTATTTTTACTGGCGATGGGAAAATAAAAGAACAATCTCCTTATGGGGATAGGACATATGTAAAACTTAGTTATTTAAAAGACGGTGTGATAAAAACAGTAGATTTGACAGAACATGCTTTGCACTATAATTTATTTAACGGTGTGGAGTATATTACAGCTTCTTCAAAAGGCAAATACATTGTTGTGCAATTTTCCTCAGATTTACCTATAAGTATTATTGTAGATACAGATACAAACAATAGTAAAATACTTTGGTATAATGAGGCAAAGCATGAGAGTATGATGAGTATTTCTTTTAACCCCAATAATGAAGATGAATTCGCTTTTTTGCCTTCTGCAGATATAAAAGGACCAGATGGGACTCATACATTAAAAATCTATAATTTAAACAATGACTTAATAAAAACAATTGGAGAGATAAAAGAAGAGAAAATTTCTATGAGCAAAGCTTTAATAAAATGGGATGGGGATAAAATATTTGTTGTAACAGCTGATGGGAAACATCTGTTTAGTTTCACAGTCAGATAAAAGTAAAGAAAAAAGGGCCTAAATAAAGATAGACTAATTATTTTTCTTTAGGCCAATTATATTTGAACATATTTATCCAAGGTTTTCACTAATTATCACAGTACCATGACTTTCACCATCTGTATTTAGGATATTTACTAACGCAGCTTGGTCATTATCATATACTCTTATACATCCATTTGTTGGATACAATGGTGGTTCGTAATCAGCTCTTCCTCCATGTATCATAAATCCACTTCTGCCGTAAGTATGTTCTGCAATATATGCATTTCCACTTATGGAAGTTAGAGCTATTCTTGGATTAGGTCCATAAATCTCAGAATCACCGATACCATCAACTATAGCATCCCAAGTTCCTGTTGGAGTGTTACCGTTAATATATTTCCAACTATCTGGAGAATCAGGATATGTTGTTCCCCTACCCAGACAAGGACATCTGTATCTTTCTATATATTTCCCAGAAATTGTAGAATATGTCCATAGTCTTAAAACTCCTTCTTTGTACCTATCTTTATATAGGTCAATTGTTATTTTCCACATTTTGCATTCCTCCATGATATTATTTTTTTTTAGAAGCAAATCGGCCGATTTACCCTTCTACCTATTAAAGAGAGTTTTATATGCTAATTTACAACCTATCTAAAAAATCCTTTCCTAAAAATTCTCTCATTTTTTTCAATGCTCTTTTCTTTGTCTTATTTACTGCCTGCTGTGAAATATGGAGCTTTAAGGCTATTTTCTAAGCAAATTATTAAGGGGAATTAATAAAAATTTAATAATTTGTAACCAATTTGTAATATCTGACAAACGAAATAATGGTATAATGTTGGTAGAAGAATTTATGGGAGGTTTTGGTGAGGAATGAAAAAAGCTCTTGTAATTTTGATAATTTTAACTTTGTTATTTGGCGGATGCCAAACAAAAAGAGAGGTTAAGGAGAGTAATACGTTTCACAAACTAATTCCTAATTTTCAATATTTCCAAATGATAGATAGAAATAATGGATGGGCTATTGGAGAAAATATGGGAGAAAATAAAGTATTTATTACAAATGATGGAGGCACTACATGGGTGACTGCTTTGACTTCTGCCATAGGTGACATTCGTGAATGGTTTTTTATGGATTCTGATCATGCTTGGATACTTTATTCTAATGAGACTCTCTATAAGACGGAAGATAGAGGTAAAAACTGGGATGCTGATGAAGTGCCTTTTGGTATGGGTAAATTATTTTTTATAAATTCCGGTGGAGAATATCAAGGTTGGGCCCTTAAGGAATATGGGCCTGCGTCTGGGAATGTGCCTGTGGATGTTTATAAATTAATAAACAATAAATGGACTCTCATTCACGAAGGAGAATTGCCTAACAGTACTTCAGCATCTCCTAATCCACTTCCATATGAAGGGGAGAAAAAGAGCTTTGTTTTTTTGACTGATGTAAAAACGGGTTTTATTACAGTGGAAAGGTGTGAACCAGGAAAATCTAGTTTATACATGACCACTGATGGAAGATATACATGGAATAAAAAAATTATTCCATTGCTTTCAAGATTTGATGAAGAATATATTTCTGTATATTCTCTTAATATTCTCTTAAACTTGTTGATAGTGAAATCATTTGGCCAATATTTGCATTTGATGATGTGAGAGGGGATTTTGAGGAAGTGTTTTTAGTAAGCAAGGATAATGGGAATAGTTGGAAAGAGAAGGCTTCTTTTGTATCCAAGAATTCCCCCAGAGAGGTTTATATAGTAGATGAAGAAAACTGGTATGTTTTATTTGAAGATGAATTATTTAAAACAAATAACGGAGGAAATACATGGGAAAAGCTAAATATTCCTCAAGGTACATTTCAAATTCAATTTATAGATAATAAAACAGTGTGGGCTTTAGCTTCAACATCGGGTGGGACAAATTTATTTTACAGTGAAAATGGCGGTTATACGTGGGATAAGAAGTTTTAAAATTTCAATTGGTGTATAAGGAGAAAATGAGGAGGATGAGAACAGAATGTATAGAAAAATAAGAGTTATTGTATTAATTGTAATAATTTATTTTATCGCTATTTTGGCTAAAAATCTGTATGAATATAGAGTAAAGACCATTGATGAAGCCATTGGATTTAATCTTGATAATGTTTATAAAGTAGAGATATTAAGAAATGAGCAACCAAAAATAACAGAAGATAAAGAAAAAATTAAAGAATTAACCGAATGGTTAAGAGGATACAAATATAAAATGAGCAGCACGGTAAAAGGAAAAATAGATTTTTCTTATTATGTAATAAATTTTTATTCTCATGTAGAGAACGGCTTTATAGCTTTTGATAAAGATAATAAAAAATAATTATAGTAAATGGGTATACATACGAGGTTTTCGATAACTCTATTGTACAGGATTATTTACAGTCTTTTTGGGAATCTATCAGATAAGGCGAAGTAAAAAATAAAATAAATTAGGAATGGAAGGATTAATATTTGTTTGGAGGTAGGTGCAATGAGGAAAACAAAAACTTTTTTATTAATCGCTTTTGCCATTGTTTTATCATTGAGTATAATTGCCCTTGGATTGTCAGTCTCGAGAGTTAGTGTAGGGGATGGGCCAAATCAATCACAGTTTGATAAAATTATTGAAAAAGTAGGCAGTTTTTTAAAGGGTAATAAAGACAAATTGAAAGTCAATGAAGGGGATGTGATTGCAGAGGCTAACGGTATACCGATATATAAAAACGAATTTGAATTGCGTAAGGGATTGACATTGGCATCGGAAGGACAGGTAAACGATATAAATAATTTTGTTTTAAATAAATTGGTGAGAGAGAAAGTAAAAGAATATCTTGCTATGAAATACAATCTAAAGGTATCTGAAGATGAAATAAATTCATATATTGAAAAAGAGAAACAACAATTTAAAGAATTTCCTGAAGCGGAGGGAAAATTGAAAGAGTTAATTTCTGCAAGTGGTATGACATATGAGGAATACTGGAACGATTATGAGAGATACAATGTAAAAAGAATGTTGCTTTTTGATAAGCTGTACAATGCGATAATCAATGAAGGAATTAAAAATGGGGAATTGAAGAAAACGGATAAAATGACCATAGAGGTGCAAAATGAGTATAAAAAGTATTTTGACAATATAATAGATCAATATGTAAAACAGGCTAAAATATCGATTGATGAAAAATATAAAGATATGTTTAGAGGCTTCAGAGTAGATTGATTTTGTAGAGGTAGGAGAGGGGAATGAAAAAATTTTTTATAATACTATTGCTCTATAGACGTTGGAAAAAATATATATTATAATAACCGTAAAGAATACTTAAGAGGTTTTACACTAAGATTTAAAAATGTATAAATTTTACAAAATATTAAAAAATATCAATTGATAATAGTAGCAATGAGAAAAAATATAAAACCTTTACCTTTTACTAGAACGCCTTTTAAACCAGATGTCCTTTGGATACGAACACATAACCTTAACTTCTACAAAATATTTTTATCCGACATCAAACTATTATTAATATGATCTTTCAAGTTATGGTTGGCTACCTGTAAGAACGGATATTTTGCATGGATATGTTTCTACTTCATGGGTAACACTTCATAGGGAGACTAGTAGTGAATGAGTGTTGATGTTAAATAATGGATATGTAAATTGATATTAAATTAAAAGAATTGAAAAGTATTACAATAACACAGAGGTATTCTTTTTTATAAAAATAAAAGAAAGGGAGAGTGTTAATGAAAGAAGAAAATCTAGAGTTTAAGATGTTTTTTATATTGTTAATATATATTTATTTAATCGTAGGTAACATATTGTTACAAAAGATAATCCGTATTTCAGAAGCTACATACAACCAAATAATACTTGTGTGGGGTAATCTAATTTTTTATTTCGTTTTAGGAATATTATTAACAATTCCTTTCTTTTTAAGTGAAACAAAGAAAGAAGGGAATTGGATGATAAATTATAAATGTCTATTGGCTTTTATTTTACCCTTATTTGCAGTAGTTTTTTTGTATTTTTATCCCATCTTATTGGACTTTTCTTATGTACTAGGACATGTTATTAATGCACTATCTGTGGTAGCAGGATATTCATTGATTTTTATAGTCAGCAAGAAGTAAGAAATAGCTTTAAAAATAAATTGGTACACCAACTGTGAAAATACCCCTCTGAGCTAGATTTACATCTCAGAGGGGGAGAATCAAATAGATGTTTTATAGGAAAATCAATTTAAATTTCTTATTGTTACCTTGTTTATTAGGTACTTTTTAGGTAGCCTACAATTATTTGGTTTAAGCGAGGGTATTCACCTATATCTTCTTCAGTTTGTACTAAAACTTCGTTATTCATTACTGCGATTACTTTTGCCCCCTTTATGTTTTCATTAAGACTAACTATTCTGTGTTTTTGTTTCGCTTCATCAATGGAATCTGTATATAGTATTTTTCCATCTTTTATTATGGCAAAACTTGTGGCGTATTCTTCTAATTCAAATATTTCATGAGAAGAAAGAAGTATAGTGCCCTTCTTTTCATTGACGTATTGCTTTATTATTTCTATAAGTTCAAACCTAGCAGCCGGGTCAAGATGCTGAGTAGGCTCATCTAAGATTATGAGTTTTGCATTTGTTGAAAAAGCTAATATCGCTAATATAAGGGTTTTTTGGCCCCTTGAGAATTTTTGCATCTCTTCGTTTAAGTTAAAGCCATATCGGGAGAGAAAGTTTTTAAAAAACATATCATCCCATGATGGATACAGAGTTTTGTACAGTTTGTAATAGTCTCCCAGTTGTAAGTTGTTAAAGACTTTTCTGTGTTCTGTAACAAACGCTATATCTTTTTTTATAGAAGGGTGAAAAGGCTTTTCGAATATGAATATTTCGCCTGAATCCTTTTTTACTGCGTTCATTATGCACTTTAATGTTGTGGTTTTTCCTGCACCATTTGGACCCACAAGTGCCATTATTTCGCCTTCCTGTACTTTAAAGCTGACACTTGAGAGTATTTGTTTTCCATCTATTTGTTTGCTTAAATTTTTTATTTCCAGTGCGTACATTAATTTTCACCGCCTTTTATAACGTATGACCAATAGCCTAAGAGACAAAGAAGGGAGGAGAATATTAAGGACAGAGGTAAATTTCCCTGCCGAGTAAAACTTATCAGGCTGTAAGGATTGAAAGCAAAGCTATTAATATCTGTTGTGCCTATATTACCGAAAATTGCATCTAAAATAACCACAAAAGCACTCCAGCCTAATCCATCCATTTCAAAGCCTGAAAAAGTCATTTGAAGTCCAAAGATTGCAAATAAAAGTATTAAACTTCTCAAAATAGGCTCAAATTTATTTATAAAAGAGACTCCTAAAAATATTTCTCCAATAGCAGAAGTTATAATCACAACAAGGCTTAAGAAAATGAGATTGTAAAGGAACAATTCTTTTTTAGAAAAAGGTAGGAAGTATAAAAGTTCTGCATTTTGATGTCTTATATCATACACTATAAAAGTGGCAGACAAAAACAAAAGTGCAATTGTTTTGATTAATAATACTGGTATGAATAGTAGAAGAGTAAGAAAAAGTATTCTTACAGTTTTCTCCTTTAATTCTTTTTGTATATAAATATCCATTTTATCTATCACTTCATTCATTTTTCCAGACCTCCTCAAAAATTAACATAGAAGTATAATAGTCTATACGACTGTTTTTCAATTTTGTGACACATTCTCTTATAATTTTTATTACACCTTCTTCTACATCAATGTCTTTCTTTATAAAATATCCTATGCCTTGCTCTGACTCTATATATCCTTCGTTTTTTAATTTTTCTAAAGCTTTTATAACTGTATTTATATTTACGTCAAATATCACCTGTAAATCTATGATAGATGGAAGTTGACTGCCTTTTTGAAGGTTACCTAATAAAATTTCTGATTTTATCATGTTTACTATTTGTAAATATGCAGGTACTCCACTGTGTTTATCTATTTTTCTTAGCATTTTGCACCATCACTCTCTGATTAATTTTATAATGCCTGAATTTTTTATGTCGATAGGAGCTTTGCTTTTGTTTATAATTTTTAAAGAACCGCCTGTTGCATCTATATAAAATTCACCAGTTTCATCAGGAGTATTTAAAATTTCAAGTGTTCCATTTAAAGAAGTGGCATTTATATTAAAATTATTAAATTTTGATTTTATATCAATATTTACACCAGTGGCGTCTAATATGATTTTATCAAAATCTAATTCTCCTTTTATGTTACTCCCTGTAGTATTGAGATTTAAGTTTTTACCTTTTAATTTGCCATTCAAGTCAAAACCAACAGTGTTTATATAAATGTTATTTTCTGATACAATATCAGCATTTATTGTAGTTCCAACAGAGTTTATATGAATGTCTTTAATGTTTCCACTACCAATTATCTTGACTGATGTACAATCAATATCAAGGTTTTTTTCAAGTGATGTACCTAATTTTATAATATAAGTAGAATTTTTTATAGGGGAAAATTCTTCTAAATGTAAAACTTTATTATCTCCGGTTTCTATCAATCGAGAAGAATAAGACAAAGTATCGCCCTCAACAAGTTCCAACTCAATTTCTGAGGAGACTTTAATAGATATGCTATCTATGTCTTTTACTGAAATTGATTTATCCGGCAGAAAATTTTCATGAGGGCGTAAGTCATAATTAGAACTATTCGGGATTTATATAACGCTATAAAACTTTTTTGTCAATGAGTTTTAAAAAATTATTAAAACAATTTTTAAACTAGCAAAAAAATAAGAAGGAATTTAAAGCTCTATGTAGAAATAATAAACTTGTAGGGGTTAATCATTAAAATTTAAGAATGGTTTAATAAAACTAGACGGGAAGGGGTAGAAAATGGATTATAAGGAGTTGTTAAAAAAGCTTAGTGAAAGCTACGGGGTTTCTGGACATGAGAGAGGAATTTATGACCTCTTAAAAAAAGAGTTTGAACCAATTTCAGATGAAGTTAAAGAAGACAATTTTGGCAATCTTATTTTTAAAAAGAAGGGCACAAAAGGCAAGTACAAGGTGATGTTATCAGCTCATTTAGATGAAATAGGCCTTATGGTGAAAGATATTGATGAGAAGGGATTTATAAAATTTACAACAGTAGGAGGGGTTGATCAGAGGACTCTTCCTTCCCAAGAAGTTATAGTTCACGGTAAAAAGGATTTGTTGGGAGTTATAGGAAGTAAGCCACCACATCTTTTGTCTTCAGAGGACATGGAAAAAGCTATAAAGATTGAAGATATGTATGTGGATGTGGGACTTCCTAAAAAAGAAGTAGAGGAATTAGTCAAAATTGGTGACATTATAACGATAAAAAGAGACTTCAGAGAGCTTTTAAATGATTATGTTTCTGGAAAGGCCTTAGATGATAGAGCCGGGATTGTTGTGATGGCAGTATGTCTTGATGAACTGAAAAAATTATATCATTATCATGATGTATATGCAGTAGCTACACTTCAGGAAGAAGTAGGAGTAAGAGGAGCTACGACTTCCGCTTATAACGTAGAGCCAGACATTGCAATTGCTATTGACGTTACCCATGGAAAAGCAAGAGGGGTTAGTCTGGAGATAGAGTTAGGTAAAGGACCTGCAATTGGTAAAGGTCCTAATATGCACCCAGCAGTATACAAGGGTTTAGTTGAAACAGCTAAAAATTATAATATAAATTATCAGGTGGAACCATTACCAGGTCCATCAGGAACAGACGCTTGGGCGATACAGGTTTCAAGAGAGGGCGTGCCAACAGGATTAGTATCAATACCTCTAAGATATATGCATACTTCAGTAGAAACTGCAAATATGAAAGATGTAATAAGTAGCGGTAAACTTTTAGCTTATTATATAGCTAATCTTCCAGAAGAATTGGAGGGACACTTATGTTATTAAAGGAATTGACAGAGATAATGGGGGCTTCAGGAGATGAGAAGGAGATAAGGAATAAGATAAAAAGTATTGTTGAACCATATGTGGACAATGTTTATGTAGATAAAATAGGGAATTTGATAGCCTGCAAAAAAGGCAAAAAAGACAAACCTAAAATAATGTTAGCCGCCCATATGGATGAAGTAGGACTTATGGTAAAATCAGTTAATGAAGATGGGACTTTGAGTTTTTTTCCTGTAGGTGGTGTAGATAATAGAATACTCGTTGCAAAAACAGTAAAAGTAGGTGAAAAGGGAATAAATGGAGTAATAGGAGCAAAGCCAATACACCTTCAAAAGAGGGACGAACAGCAAAAGCCTCTTGACTTCGATTCTCTTTATATAGACATTGGTGCGACTTCAAAAGAAGAAGCTTTAAAACATGTTTCCCCTGGTGATTATGTTTATTTTGACTCAAATTTTGAGATATTAGGAAATGGCTATGTGAAAGCGAAGGCTTTGGATGACAGAATAGGCTGTAATGTGCTGATAGAAATTCTGAAAAACGAGTGTGAATATACTGTTTGTGCAGCTTTTACAGTGCAGGAAGAAGTAGGTTTAAGGGGAGCAGGTGTTGCAGCATATAATGTGGAACCCGACTTTGCCATAATTGTGGAAGGGACAGTTGCAGCGGATGTTACTGATTCAGCACCCCATTTAGTTTCTACGGAATTGGGCAAGGGACCTGCAATTTCTTTGATGGACAGGACAACTCTTTATGATAAAAAACTTATTGATAAAATTGCGAAAATAGCCGATGAGAATAAGGTACCTTATCAATTTAGGAGAATAGCCAGCGGCGGCAATGATGCAGGGAAAATCCATCTTACAAAAGGTGGCATAAAAACAATTGCTGTATCTGTCCCCTGCAGGTATATTCACTCTTTTAATTCTGTAGCCTTTTTAGAGGATTTTCATAACACAGTTAAATTGGTTGATTTGATAATTAAAAATATTGAGAAGGAGGCTTTAATATGAGTTTAAATATAGAGTTGATAAAAAAACTTACACAGACTTATGGACCTTCTGGAAGTGAGGAAAAAGTTTTAGAAATCATAAAAGAAGAAGTAAAGGATTTTTGCGATGAGATTACATATGATGCATTGGGGAATATGATATGCAAAAATGCAGGAAAAGGTAAAAAAATAATGGTGGCTGCTCATACAGATGAAATAGGACTTATGATTACACATATAGAGGATGAAGGCTTCTTGAGATTTACAACTATTGGAGGAGTTTTTGTAGAACAGATAGTAGGGAGAAGAGTGGTTTTTAAAAATGGAGTTCAAGGAGTCATAGGAGTAGAATATTTAGAGGATAAAAAAGATTTTAGAATTGAAAAATTGTATATAGATATTGGAGTAAAGAATAAGGAAGAAGCTCAAAAATATGTCAATATTGGAGATAGTGCATCTTTTGCAGGCGAATTTATTGAAGCAGGTGATAGACTTATATCAAAGGCTTTTGATGATAGAATAGGCTGCTATGTAGCTATTGAGGCACTGAAAAATCTTAAAACAGAAAACGAGGTGTACTTTGTTTTTACAGTGCAAGAAGAAGTTGGCTTAAGAGGAGCTACTACAGCTGCTTATAACATACATCCAGATTTTGCTATAGCAGTTGATGTGACGTTAACAGGTGATACTCCTAAAGCTAAAAAGATGTCAGTATCTCTTGGTAAAGGTGCAGCTATAAAGGTAATGGACAGGTCAATAATAGTGAGCCCCTATGTGAGAGAAATGATGATTGAAACAGCTAAGGAGTATAATATTCCTTATCAGTTAGAAATATTGGAGTTTGGTGGGACTGATGCAGGAACTATACATTTAACAAAAGGTGGCATACCATCAGGTGTCATATCAATTCCTACAAGATATACTCACAGCATATCAGAAATGGTGGATAAAAATGATGTGGAGGCTAGTATCAATCTTCTCATAAAAATACTGGAAAGATAAGATAAAAGACCCTGCTTATTGCGGGGTCTTTTTATTTATAGGCTTATGCACTTTCACTAGAGGTGTTATTTTTTGAATTTACAAGCCAGTTGACTATAAAAAATACAGCCACTATCAGAAAGACAAGCCCTGCTATGGCCCAGATGAGATTTTTTATGTTGAATTTAAACATTTTTTCTCCCTCCTCGGGAAGAGGTTAAAATTTATTGTTCTTATCTTCATTGTACAAGATATTTAGGATAATATCAACACTTTTTAAAATTCTCTAAAAAACGGGCACATGGTACGGTTACTCTCATCTGAATAGCCTAGAAATATTCAGACAAAGTAACTTTTCCTTTTGTTTGGGTTTTTGTAAGATAACAAAGATTTAACATATTCTTAATATAGACATAACACAAAAGTTTTATAATAAAGCCAGACAAGTAGATAGCTTTGGTTAGAGAATAGAGAGAAACCTTTAAACGGACTAATAGATGAGAACTATTAGTCTTTTTGGAGGTTTCTCTCTTTTTTGTGAGGGGGAAAGTAATGAAAAAAGACATTTTTATAGAAAGGTTAAAGAAATACAAATTGGTTGCAGCTGTGAAGGAAGAGAAACATCTTGAGAAAGCTCTAAATAAATCGTTGAGTGGAATTTTTTTGCTTACAGGGAATATTGGAGTAATTAAAAGATTTGTAGATTTTTATAGAGAAAATGGTTTTCTGGTATTTGTTCACATTGAAAAGATAGGGGGTATAAGTTTTGACCAAGAGGGTTTGCAGTTTATTGCGCACTATGTAAAGCCTGATGGGATAATTACTACGAAGGCCAATTTGATTAAAATCGCCAAAAAGCTAAACTTGATAACTGTCCAAAGATGCTTTTTGATTGATTCTGATGCTTTTAAAAATGCGGTAGAGATTACAAAAGAAATCCAACCTGATTTTGTAGAGCTGATGCCTGCACTGATTCCAGAAATGATTGAAAAATTTAGGAAAGAGACAAATTTACCTATAATTACAGGGGGGCTTTTGCAAAACAAGGAACAAATGATAAGGGCGCTCGCAAGTGGTGCTATTGCGGTATCTACGGGAAATCCTGAGTTGTGGAATGTAAAACTTTAAGTTTGGGGGTAATTTAGAATGTACAGAATTGAAACTATACATTCAAAAGAAAGCTATAAGGTAAAAAGGCATACGTTGGGGATGCCTTTGAAAAATTTTAAAGCGGAGATTGAGCCTTACTTATATCTTTTGCCAGCAGCTTCTATATTCATGGCTTTTACTTTCTACCCTTTCTTTAAAACTATCTACATAAGCCTTTTTATGACTGGACCTCAGGGAGGATTAAGTAAATTTATAGGTCTTAGAAATTATTTTGACTTATTAGCGTCACCAGATTTTTTAAATAGCCTCTATGTGACTTTTAAGTTTGTTTTGCTTACAGTGCCTTTTTCTATAGTCATTTCATTGTTTCTTGCAATATTTGCTAATTTAAACATAAAAGGAAGGAGTGTTTTTAGAACTTTTTACGCACTGCCTATCTCAATCTCTTCGGCTTCAGCCGCGGTTATATGGACTCTTTTATTTAATCCTTCTATTGGATTTATAAATTACCTTTTAAGTTTTTTTGGAATTCCGGCAATTGGATGGCTTACTGATGTTAAATGGGGTATAGTGGCAGTGTCTATCGTAACAATTTGGCTAAATCTAGGGATGAACTTTATTTTCCTCTTAGGTGGACTTCAGAATATTCCAAAAGACCTTTACGAGAGTGCTCAGATCGATGGAGCAAATGTCTTTTTACAGCATGTTAAAATTACTATTCCCATGCTTTCACCCACATTGTTTTTTGTGACGGTTGTTGATATTATAAACGCTTTTCAGCAGTTTGGTGTGATAAATATCATGACGCAAGGGGGGCCTGTGGATTCTACTAATGTTGTAGTCTATTCCATATACAGGGATGCCTTTTTTAACTTCAGGTTTGGAGTTGCAAGTGCAGAGTCTATAATACTTTTTGTAATACTTTTAATACTCACAATTTTGGAATTCAAAACAGGTGAGAGGAGGGTATTTTACAAGTGAGGAAGAGTATAAGGATTTTGATTGTATATATTGTGAATGTAATTCTTGCAGGAATAATTCTTTTTCCACTAATTTATGCGCTAATGATAAGTTTTATGAGACCAGAGGATATTTTTCAGTACCCACCAAAGATTATTCCTACAAACCTGTATTTGGGGAATTATATTGAGGCTTTGAAGTCAGTACCTATCTTGAGATTTATTTTAAATAGCTTCATTGTGTCTTCTGCAGTGACTGTAGGGCAAATAGTTACTGCGAGTTTGGCGGCCTATGCTTTTACTTACTATGATTTTAAAGGGAAAAATTTGATATTTTTGATGTTCCTTTCGACCATGATGATCCCGGGGGAAGCTACAATTATTGCGAATTATCTTACAATACGGTCGCTAAATTGGCTTGATACGTATAAGGCTCTAATAATCCCAAATTTAAGTACTGCACTAGGGATATTTTTGATGAGGCAGTTTTTCTTAACGATTCCTAAAGACTACTATGAAGCAGCTGCTATAGATGGAGCGACTAAGTTTCAGTTTTTTGTAAAGGTGCTTTTACCACTTTCAAGGCCGGCGATAGGGTCTTTAGCGATTTACAGTTTTCTTATGACATGGAATCAGTATATGTGGCCCTTGCTGGTTACCAACAGAGACGAAATGAGAACAGTTCAAATAGGCATAAGTATGCTGCAGATGGCGGAATCGCAATCTTTTGGCCTCATAATGGCAGGTGTAATAATGATAGTAATACCGTCTCTTGTAGCTTTTATTGTGGGTCAAAAACAGCTGATTGAAGGATTAAGTGCCGGAGCCTTGAAAGGGTAAAATATAAACATTCTATATTATTTAAGGAGGAAAGGTATATGATCATTTTTAAGAGAGCAATAAGTTTGATGCTGATTTTAGGGTTACTTATTGCAGCAATTGGTTGTTCAAATTCACAAAAACAAACTGCCACTGCTTCTACACAGTCAACTCCTACCTCATCACAGGACAAAATAATAGAGATTACTTTCTGGCATGCTATGGGTGGTAATTTGGGAGCAGCGCTTAATAAGATGGTGGAGAATTTTAACAAAACTCATCCTAATATTAAAGTGATAGCGCAGTTCCAAGGGAATTATGACGAAGAGTTAAATAAGTTAAGGACTGCACAGCAGTCAAAATCCGGTCCTGATATTGTCCAAGTTTATGACATTGGTACAAGATTCATGGTGGACAGTGGGTGGGCTGTACCGGTTCAAAAGTTCATTGATGAGGAAAAGTATGACATATCAAAATTAGAGCCAAATCTGTTAGCTTATTACACTGTTGACAACCAGCTGTATTCTATGCCTTTCAATTCTTCCACACCTATCCTTTATTATAATAAAACAGCTTTCAAAGAGGCTGGGCTTGATCCAGATGCTCCTCCGAAAAATTTTGAAGAGATTGAACAGTACAGTAAGAAACTTCTCAAAAAAGATGCCTCTGGAAAGGTCACTCAGTATGGATACTCTATGGCTATCTATGGCTGGTTTTTTGAGCAGTTTATGGCTAAGCAGGGAGCGCTTTATGCAAATAATGGGAATGGCAGAGATGCAAGGGCTACAGCAGTTGTGTTTAATGATGAGGCAGGACAGAATATTGTAAATTGGTGGAAGAAGTTAGTTGACCAAGGATTAGCGGGAAATTTTGGAAGAAGTTATGACGATACTTTAAATGCCTTTACTGCAGGTCGCACTGCAATGTTCATAGCTTCAACTGCCAGCTTAAAGCAGGTTTTAGATGGAGTAGGGAATAAATTTGAGGTGGGGACAGGGTTTTTGCCTGCATTAAATGACAGTAAAGACGGAGGAGTTATAATTGGGGGAGCTTCTCTGTGGATTTTGAATACCAGATCTGAAGAATACCAAAAAGCAGCGTGGGAGTTTATTAAATACATGGTATCACCTGAACAGCAGCTTTTC
Organism: Thermoanaerobacter sp. YS13; assembly: GCF_000806225.2. Taxonomy (NCBI): domain Bacteria; kingdom Bacillati; phylum Bacillota; class Clostridia; order Thermoanaerobacterales; family Thermoanaerobacteraceae; genus Thermoanaerobacter; species Thermoanaerobacter sp. YS13. Next base: position 61,545 of record NZ_JOOI01000003.1, read on the forward strand.
TGGCACCAAAATACAGGATATTTTCCTGTAACTAAGGCAGTCTATGATATGCCGGAGATGAAATCGCATCTTGAAAAATATCCTCAATTTAAAACTGCTATAGAGCAGCTTCATTCAACGCCAATAAATAGAGCTACACAAGGGGCTTTAATAGGGGTATTTCCGGAAGCGAGGCAGACAGTGGAAAAGGCAATAGAAAAAGTTTTACAAAATCAAGCCACTACAAAGCAGGCTTTAGATGAGGCTGTAAAGAGTATAAACAAGGCTATAGAAAATTACAATCAAACAATAGGTAAGTAGAGAAAAAAGACGGTTCCTTTTGTCTGAATATTCTAAGTTATTCAGATGAGAGGAACCGTCCTCTTTGTCCCCTTTGTCTGATTAGGCGGTTATGCCGAATAGTTTTTGCACTAGAGTTCCAAAAAGATATGATAAGACTGCTGCTCCAAGTCCTGTTGCTACCATTTCTAAAACCTTTCCTTTTATAGACAGACTTTCTGACGCGACAGATACTACAATTCCTACTATAGAGAGGGCTATAGCTGCAAATACTACGGAAAATGCAAGAGCTACTAAAGAGGATGAGGTGATTATAAAGTAAGGCAAAACGGGGAATACGAGTCCTACAAGGTATGCAATACCTGTATACAAAGCAGATTTTATCTCATTTTCTGAAACATCCTCAGTTAAGAGGTTTGTCATGGCATCTTCATTGTTACTAAGTTTGTCTACAATTTCTGCTCCAACATCTTCTGGTATACCAGATTCTGATAGTTTATTTAAAAATTCCTCTTTTGCCCTGTCTTTTGAGACCTTAAATAAAAGTTCCATTTTCTTTTTTATACCCTCATTTACTTGTCTTTGAGACCTTACAGAGGTGTATGCACCTATTGCCATAGAAAGAGCACCAGCTACTCCTACTACCAAACCAGCAGTGCCCACGGTGATGGGACTTTTTGGATAAACAGCTGAGAGTCCTGTTACAGTTCCTAAGATTTCTACAAGGCCATCGTTCATTCCAAGTATAAAGTCTCTTATGTTTTCTATGCTGAATTTATCTTTTTGTCTGCTAAATATTTTTTCATGTTCCAGTTCATCTTCTATGATTTTTGAGAGAATTAATTTTTCTTCTTCTGTAAGAGAAGCTTCGTTAAAATAGCGATAATAGGATTCGGTACTTGTTGTTTCATTCATTTCAAGTATTGTGACGAATAATTTGCTTCCTAATAAAGTTCTCAACATTTTATAAGTAAAAAGCCTAAATTTACGAGATTTTTCTTTTGGAATTTCTATATTTCTGTCTTTTAAAAATTGATGCCAAAATTTTGCGTGAGCTTTTTCTATTTTTGCAAGTGCTTCAAAATTACTTTTAGTTTCTGGATTTTTCTCCACTTTTGCAAGGTATGTATAAAGGTCGGCAGCTTCAACTTCTTCTTTGTAAAAACTGATAGCTTGATCTATAGGATTCATTTGTCATACCGTCCTTTCTGAGTGAAATTTTAAATGAGCAAGAATAACAAAAAATAAATGGAATGCTATATTAGTGCATATAATTTTACATATGAAATATTTACAAAGTGACAAACACTCGTATATATTATACCACATTAGAATTAAAGCTAATGGCCACTTGCCTTTTGCAGAGATAAAAAATGGAGGGAATGCTCCCTCCATTTTTTATTCATCTTTTGCTAATTTTTCGTAGATTTTGTACCTTTCTTGAGCTTGTTTTTCAGCTTCTTCAAAGAGCTTTTGTGCTCTTTCTGGGAAGGTCTTTTCTAATGCTGAGAATCTTACTTCTCCTTTTAAGAAGTCTTGTACTGATAGTTTTGGTGGCTTAGAATCGAGGATGAATGGATTCTTTCCTTCTTTCTTGAGAAGCGGATTGTATCTATAGAGAACCCAATATCCTGCTTCTACAGCTTTCTTTTCTTCTAATTGGCTGCAGCTCATACCTTGTTTTATGCCGTGAGCAATACATGGAGCATAGGCAATGATGAGAGATGGCCCTGGATAACTTTCAGCTTCTACTAATGCCTTTACTAATTGAGTTTGGCTTGCTCCCATCGCAACTTGTGCTACATATACATACCCGTATGTCATTGCCATTCTTCCCAAGTCTTTCTTGCCAATTGGTTTACCTGCTGCTGCAAATTGTGCTACTGCACCTACTGGTGTTGCCTTTGAAGATTGTCCACCTGTATTTGAATAAACTTCTGTATCGAATACCAAGACGTTTATATCTTCTCCCGAAGCAAGTACATGATCTAATCCGCCATAACCTATATCGTATGCCCAACCGTCGCCACCAAATATCCATTGAGACTTCTTGATGAGGTAATCTTTTCTTTCAAGTACTTCATTAATAAGCTCTTTTACTTTTGCGTCTTCTGCTTTATAGTTTTGAATGATTGGTAACAATTTTATGGTAGCTTCTTTTGATTTTTTGCCGTCCATCATGTTGTCAAGCCAGAATTGCAATGCTTCTTTTAGCTCTGCTGTGATGTTAAGCTCCAACAGTTCTTTTACTATATCAGCTAATTTTGCTCTTTGTTGTTTTACAGCTAATGCCATGCCAAGACCAAATTCTGCGTTGTCTTCAAAAAGGGAATTTGCCCAAGCTGGTCCTTTTCCTTCATGGTTTGTACAATATGGTGTAGATGGTGCACTTGCTCCCCAAATTGAAGAACAACCTGTAGCATTCGCTATCATCATTCTATCGCCAAAAAGCTGTGTGACAAGTTTCGCGTAAGGTGTTTCACCACATCCTGCGCAAGCACCTGAGAATTCAAGCAGAGGCTTTTCGAACTGGCTTCCTTTTACTGTTTCTTTGTTCATTGGGTTTTCTTTTGGTGATAAAGTCATTGCGTATTCCCAGTTCTTTGCTTCTTCAATTTGTGTTTCTAAAGGCTTCATTACAAGTGCTTTTTCTTTCGCAGGACACTCATTTACGCAAACGCCGCAACCTGTACAGTCAAGGACACTGACTTGAATTCTGTAGTATAGTCCTTCAAAGCCTTTTCCAATAGCTTTTTTAACTTTAAATCCTTCTGGTGCGTTCTTAACTTCCTCTTCTGTGAGCAAGAAGGGCCTTATTGCAGCATGTGGACATACAAAAGCGCATTGGTTACATTGTATACAGTTATCTATTTGCCACTCAGGTACGTCAACAGCAATTCCGCGTTTTTCATAAGCTGCAGTACCTGGTGGGAAGGTACCATCTTCTCTCCCAAGGAAGGCACTTACAGGAAGCTTGTCTCCTTCCAATCTATTCATTACATCGGCAACATTTTTAACAAAATCAGGTGCTTGTCTTTCTTCTTTTGGCTCATCTTCAGCGTCTGCCCAAGAAGCAGGTACTTCTACTTTGACTAAAGAATTTATACCTCTATCTACAGCTTCGTAGTTCATCTGTACTATCTTTTCGCCTTTATGTCCGTATTCTTTTACGATAGCTTCTTTTAAGTGTTTTACTGCCTCTTCAATTGGTATTATGTTTGTAAGCTTGAAGAAAGCGGATTGCATTATCATGTTAATTCTTCCGCCTAACCCTATTTCTTTTGCGATGTCTACAGCGTTGATGATGTAGAAGTTAATGTTATGTTTAGCTAAATATCTTTTAATTGAAGCAGGCAATTTCTTGTCTAATTCTTCAACTTTCCAATTGCAGTTTAGAAGGAAAGTACCACCATCTTTTAATCCTGCCAATATGTCATAATTGTAAACGTAAGATTGCTTATGACAAGCGATAAAGTCTGCTTTGTTTATCAAATATGTTGACCTTATTGGTTTTTTGCCGAATCTTAAATGAGATACTGTTACACCGCCTGATTTCTTTGAGTCATAAGAGAAATATGCTTGCACGTATAAATCTGTGTTGTCACCTATGATCTTTATAGCGCTCTTATTTGCACCAACTGTACCATCAGAACCAAATCCCCAGAATTTGCAGCTGGTTGTCCCTTCTGGTGTTGTATCGACTTCTTCTCCTACAGAAAGTGATGTAAAGGTCACGTCATCAATTATTCCTATTGTGAAGTGGTCTTTTGGTTCATCAGCTTTGAGGTTGTCAAATACAGCAATGATTTGTGCAGGTGTAGTATCTTTTGAACCAAGACCATAACGACCACCAACAATTACTGGACGCAATTCGCTGTCAAAGAAAGCTGTTTTTACATCTTCATACAAAGGTTCACCAATTGAACCTGGTTCTTTTGTTCTATCGAGTACAGCTATCTTCTTAACAGTCTTTGGTATTACATCTAAGAAATGTTTTATAGAGAAAGGCCTATAAAGATGTACTTTTACGACACCTACTTTTTCTCCTTTTTTCAACAAGTAATCTACTGTTTCTTCAATGGTTTCTGTCACAGAACCCATTGCAATTATTATTCTTTCTGCATCTGGTGCGCCATAATAGTTGAACAGCTTATATTCTCTTCCTGTTAATTTCTTCATTTCATTCATGTAATATTCTACGATTTCAGGTATAGCATTGTAGAATCTATTGGCAGCTTCTCTTCCTTGGAAGAATATATCTGGGTTTTGAGCTGTACCTCTTGTTACAGGATGTTCTGGATTTAGTGCTCTTTGTCTGAATGCTTTTAAAGCATCATAGTCTACAAGTTTTTTGAGGTCTTCATAATCTAAAACTTCGATTTTTTGCACTTCGTGAGATGTTCTAAATCCGTCAAAGAAATGCAAGAAGGGTACTCTTCCTTTAATTGCAGAAAGGTGTGCAACGCTTGCTAAATCCATTACTTCCTGCACACTGCCAGAAGCAAGCATAGCAAAACCTGTCTGACGGCATGCCATAACGTCAGAATGGTCACCGAAAATTGAAAGAGCATGTGTTGCAACGGCACGTGCACTTACATGGAATACTCCAGGTAAAAGCTCCCCTGCAATTTTGTACATGTTAGGAATCATTAAAAGAAGTCCTTGGGATGCAGTGAATGTCGTTGTTAGAGCTCCTGCTGCCAGTGATCCGTGAACAGCCCCTGCAGCACCTGCTTCTGACTGCATTTCAATAACTTTTACCGGCTGACCAAATATGTTCTTCCTTCCATGTGCACTCCACTCATCTACAACTTCTGCCATTGGAGACGATGGAGTTATGGGGTAAATCGCAGCTACTTCCGTAAAAGCATAAGCCACATGGGCAGCAGCTGTGTTACCATCCATGGTCTTCATTACTTTAGCCATTTCTTTACTCCTCTCCTTATTTAATAATTAAATAAAAGAATCGAAAAATCACCAATCAAAGAAGGATGTACCTGATATAGCACAGTATACAATATTTCATTTTATTATATAACAGGTATTTATAGAGTGTATAACAGGCCGCATTAATTTAGAATTTTGCTTTTATTAAAGCTATATAACAGGTACATAATTAATTATACCACACCAACAAAAAAATTAAAACTTTTTTGCGACAAAAAAGGGATTTACTTATTCAAATGCCAGCTATATATTTATTTAGTGTAAAATTTAAGGATGCATTTGATTGCATCCTTAAATTTGTTTTATCTATGCTGAGGTTTTATTTTTGTTTGTAAAACATTATTTTTTATACTTTCTTTTCTTGTTTCATATCGTCTGTACATTAAGAAGGCGACGAGGGTGAAAAACACAGGCCCTATAATCATCCAGATAGTAGAACTTAAATCTCCTTCGATTGCTGGTTGAATTATAGTAAAGAAGTTAGCAAAGGCTACGGTTGCTGTGACTATTATTGTAGCAATAAGAGCACTTGACTCTGTTTTAAATATTTCAAAAGGCTTTTTAATGAGCTTGTTTTTCTTAAAAGAGAAGAAGGCTCCTGATAAAAATACATAAGGCAATGTCATAGCTACATTGGTCATCAAAATGAGTTTGGCAAAAAATTTAGCTGCAGCTTCTCCACCAAAAGAAACAAGAATAATCATTATGACTGCTATTGTGCATTGTACCCACATGGCATTTTTAGGTATTCCGTTTTCTATTTTTCCGATTTTATTTGGCCATAACTCTGAAGGAGTTCCTTCTATTATTTGCTTTAAAGGCGCATAAGATAGTGTAAAGAAAGCACCGGTTAATGCTAAAAACATTGATAATCCCACATATCTTGCGAACCATGCACCAATTGCAAGAGAAGTAACTTCACTAAAACCTAAACTTTGACCTATTTTATAGCCTAAATTTTGCATTACTACATATGCCACGTTTGCCATATTTACATTTTGTGAACCTAATACTTCTTTCCAATTAGTGAATACTCCTACCATAAAGATTCCTAGTGAATATCCAATAGAGATAAGCAGGGCGGAGATTAATAGTCCTTTTGGGAAGTTTTTTTCTGGATTTTCTGTTTGGTCTACAAGTCCTCCTACTACTTCCAGTCCGCCATATGCAAATATGGCAAAAACTAGAAACGCAAACATAGCAATAGTTGATTGATAAGCAGGGTTTGGTGAAACAACAAAAGAGTGAGATGAAACAATTGGTTGAGCAACTTTTCCACCGTTAGCGATTAGGACAAACATACCTCCTAAAAGTAAAACTATGTTTAATAAAGCAACAGCGGTTCCACCCACAGAGGTTACTTTTGAAATGCTTTTTAATCCTTTAGAAGCCACATAGGTTACTGTGATTACCCATACTACTCCTAAAAGTCCTAAAGTTTGAGTGGCTTTTAAACCCAAAAGGCTCCAGGTAGAAGTTGTATCTTTTCCAAATAAAGCATTGGAAAGAGGTATCCATATAGAAGAACTAACGTTAACCATCCATATGATATAAGAAGCATACCACATAAAGGTTCCGATAAAAGCGTACTTTGGATTTACTGATTTTTCCATCCAAGAATAGATGCCGCCTTTTTCATCTTTAAATGCTGAACCATATTCCGCCATCATAAAAGCGTAGGGTATAAAGAAAGTTATACCCGATAAAATATACCATGGAATAGCTCCATATCCCATTAAATAGAAAGAACGAGGAATATTTGTGAAGCCAAACACTGAGGTAAAGATCATCAAAATGAGAGGAATCAAAGCCAATTTTTTTGTATCGTTTACATTTGATGTCATAAAAAACCTCCTTCTTACAAAAATTTTTTAACTACTAAATTTTTTTAGTATATACAAAAATATTTCAAAGCATATTATATAACTTACTTTGGCATTTTGTCAATAGTTTCTCTTTTACAGTTTATCCAGATTATTTAATAATACATCATTAAAACATAGAGATAACTGTCAAAAAAATTTGACAAGAAAAAACTGTTTTTTTTTTTTTTTTTTTTTTTTTTTTTTTTTTTTTTTTTTTTTTTTTTTTTTTTTTTTTTTGAAACTTTTTTAAAATTGACATTACAAGAAACAAATGGTATAATTTTTTTGTCAAATTATGTCGAAAAGAAGGGAAAACTGTGGAAGTATACAATTACAGCGAGCATTATCTTATAAAGCATTTAATGACGAGTTTGAAACATTATCACTATATAACTTACTTACACAGTATAAGAGTTGCAAAACTTACTTATTTAGTTTCTAAAAAATTAGAATTACCCAAAGAAGAGCAAATTTATAACTGTAAGGGGGGATTATTACACGATATTGGTAAAGTATTAGTACCTGTTTCCATTCTTGACAAGCCAGGACCGCTTACAGAATTAGAATACGAGTTTGTGAAGATACATCCAACTTATGGCTCGGAGATGTTAAAAATTTTTCCTTCATTGAAGGATTTGGTCCCAGGGGTACTTTACCATCATGAAAGATTAGATGGTTCTGGCTATCCTTTTGGTGTCAGTATTATTCCTTTAAGTGCTCAAATAATAGGAATTTGTGATTCTTTTGATGCAATGACTACAAAAAGGCCTTATAATGAAAAGAGGTTAAAAAGTATACACGAGGCAATATTTGAATTAAAAACCCAACCCAAAAAATATAATTACAAAATCGTAGAAGCATTAGAAGAGGCTTTGTGGGAGAAAAAGGGGAATCTACAACACTTTATTTCGATATAATAGGAGGGTAACAAATGAAAAGTATCAAAACAAAACTGTTGGTGTTTATATTTTTGGTTATTTTAATTCCCCTTGTCATAACAGGATATTTTTCAACAAATATTGCAGAGAGTGTTCTTAAGAACAAGATAAACGATTCCAATCAAGCAGCTTTATCTGTTTTAAATAAGTACATAAATTCTTTTAAACAAGACACAGAATCAATGATTGAAATGTTAGCTGAATCAAATGCTATAATGAATTATGATGGAAGCAGTGCTTTAGATGAAGCAGTACTTAAAAAATTAGAAGAAGTAAAAAAATCTATGCCAGACGCTATGAATGTGTATTTTGCGACACCTGATAAAAAGATGATTTTGTACCCACCTCAAAAACTAGAAAATTATGATCCAACAGAAAGGCCGTGGTATAAAGATGCTGAAAAAGCAGGAGGCAATATTGTCTGGACAGATCCTTATGAAGATTTTGCAAGTAAGATTCCTGAAATAACTGTAACTAAAGCAGTTATGGATTCAAATGGAAAGTTATTAGGCGTTTTAGGAATTGATATAAGTCTAGAACAACTTTCTAAAAATATCTCTAGTGTTAAACTTGGAAAGACGGGGTACATATACATAGTTACAAAAGATGGTATGACTATTACTCATCCGGATACTACTAAGTTGTTTACTTCTATAAAAAAATATGACTTTGGGGAAAAATTGTTAAGTCTTAATAATGCTACTATACAATACACTTCAAACAATGTGTACAAGTTTGCCAGTGTGAGAAATCTTGACAGCTTTGGGTGGAAAGCAGTAGTTACAATGGAAAATAGCGAATTAACAAAAGATGTCACAAAAATACGAGATTTTGTAATCACTGTAAGTGTAATAGTATTACTCATTGGATTTTTAATAGCTTACTTTTTCGCAAATTCAATATCTTCAGGAATCAAAAGAGTGGTAACTGCTATGTCTGCAGCAGCTAAAGGAGATATTACGGTTAAAGCTAACGTAAAAGCAAAAGATGAAGTGGGAATATTGGCAAACAGTTTTAATACCATGGTGGAAGGAATAAGAAGACTCGTCTTTGACATAAAAAGCGTATCAGAGTCTGTAAATCACGCAGCGGAAAACATGGCAGTTGCTTCTGAACAAGCAGCACAAGCTACACAGGATGTCGCGAAAGCCATTGAAGAAATCGCACAAGGAGCTTCAAGTCAAGCAAAAGAGGCAGAAGAGAGCGCTAATGCCACTGTGTTACTTGGGCAATTGATAGACCAATCCCTTAAAAACGCTGATGAGATAAACCAAGAAGTAGAGAATGTCAGCATGGTATCCAATGAAGGACTTGTCACTATAGATGACTTAATAGAAAAGACAAAACTGACAATAGAAGCGAATAACAATGTAAAAGAATCTACAAACTATCTCCTTGAAAAATCTGCAGAGATAAGCAAAATTGTAGAGACGATAACAGGCATAGCAGACCAGACAAATCTTTTATCACTAAACGCGGCAATAGAGGCAGCGAGAGCAGGAGAAGCAGGAAGAGGCTTTGCAGTTGTAGCAGATGAAGTGAGGAAATTGGCAGAACAGTCCTCACAGGCAGCGAGAAACATAGCAAACTTAATATCTGAGATACAAAGCACGATTAATGATACTTACAAGACAGTAGAAGACTCAACAAAATCGATAGAAAAGCAAAGCAATGTAGTCAATACCACAAAAGATGTGTTTGAAGGAATAATTCATGCAGTGAATTTTATAGTAGAAAAAATTGATAATCTTAATAAATCTTTAAAGGAGATAGAATCTCATAAGAACAAAATAGTTGATTCAATACAGAACATAGCGGCTGTATCAGAAGAATCCGCGGCATCAGCGGAAGAAGTATCCGCAACATCACAGGAACAGTCGGCAATTGTGGAAGAGATGGCATCAACAGCAAATGAACTTAAGAATTATGCCAATACGCTTATGGAAGCAATTAAACAGTTCAAAGTAGAGTAAGCGGGAGAACTCCCGCTTTTTAAATTTAAAAATGTATAAATATTAGCAGGATTTTTGAAGTGATAAATAGAAATATACTATATCACCAAATTAAAAAATTTATGGGGGGATTTAAATATGTCGAGGGTTATAAAAGCGCCAAGGGGGGCCACATTACATTGCAAGAATTGGCAAATAGAGGCGCCTTATAGAACTTTGATGAACAATCTAGATCCGGAGGTAGCAGAGGACCCGTCGAATTTGATAGTGTATGGAGGAGCAGGTAAAGCCGCAAGGAATTGGGAAGCTTTTGATAAAATAGTAGAGAGTTTGGAAAATTTAGAAGAAGATGAAACACTTCTCATCCAGTCTGGGAAACCTGTAGGAATTTTTAAAACTCATACAATGGCACCAAGAGTGCTCATATCCAATGCAATGTTAGTACCTGCATGGGCTAATTGGGAAAATTTCTGGGACCTTGAGGCAAAAGGGCTTACCATGTATGGGCAAATGACAGCAGGAAGTTGGATATATATAGGGACACAAGGGATAATAGAAGGAACTTTTGAGACTTTTGCAGCTCTTGCTAAAAAACATTTTGATGGAACATTGAAGGGAAAGTTTGTACTAACTGCAGGACTTGGAGGTATGAGTGGAGCTCAGCCTTTGGCTATTACCATGTTGGATGGCGCTTGTCTTATAGTAGAAGTGGACAGAAATAGAATACAGAGAAGATTAGATACTAAATACCTTGATGTAATGACAGACAATCTTGACAAAGCTTTAGAAATGGTTTTGAAAGCAAAAGAAGAAGGAAAGCCTTTATCAGTTGGACTTGTCGGAAATGCCGCAGATGTGCATCCTGAGCTTGTAAGAAGGGGAATAATTCCAGAGGTTGTAACAGACCAGACATCAGCCCATGACCCATTAAATGGGTATGTGCCAAATGGAATGACACTAGAAGAGGCATTTGCTCTTAGAAAATCAAATCCAGAGGAATATATAAAGAGAGCTAAAAAAGCTATGGCAGAGCACGTTTCAGCAATGCTTGAGATGCAAAAAAGAGGAGCAATAGCTTTTGATTATGGCAACAACATAAGGAGAATGGCTTATGATGAAGGGGTAAAAAAGGCTTTTAATATCCCAGGTTATGTTCCTGAGTATATAAGAGATTTATTCTCTGAAGGGAAAGGACCTTTCCGCTGGATTGCATTATCAGGTGACCCTGAGGATATTTACAAGACTGACGAAAAAGTTTTAGAACTTTTCCCTGAAGATACACTGCTTGAAAGATGGATTAGGTTAGCGAGAGAAAAGATTAAATTCCAAGGATTGCCTGCGAGGATTTGCTGGTTAGGATATGGGCAGAGAGCGGAATTTGGCCTTGCAATAAATGAAATGGTGAGAAAAGGCGAACTGAAAGCTCCTATTGTAATAGGCCGTGACCACCATGATACGGGTTCTGTCGCATCCCCTTACAGAGAAACGGAGGCAATGAAAGACGGCAGTGATGCTATTGCAGATTGGCCAATACTTAACGCCTTGTTAAATACTGCTTCAGGAGCTACATGGGTATCAGTACATCACGGCGGGGGAGTTGGAATAGGATATTCAATACACGCAGGAGTAGTAGTGTGTGCCGATGGAACAAAAGAGTCTGACTTGAGAATAGAGCGAGTTTTGACTTCTGACCCTGGTTCTGGTGTTATGAGACATGCAGATGCTGGATATGAAATTGCAATAAGAACTGCGAAAGAAAAAGGAATAAAAATGCCTATGCTAAAATAACGTTGGAAAGGATGAGGAAATAAATGGATCAGATAATTGAATGTGTACCTAATTTTAGTGAAGGAAGAGACCAAGAAAAAATAGCACAGCTTGTCAAAGAAGTTGTGTCGACGGAAGGAGTAAAGCTTTTGGATTACTCTTCCGATAAAGACCACAACAGGACAGTTATAACCTTTTGTGGAGATGCAAAGGGAGTAAAAGAGGCGGCTTTTAAGCTCATTAAAAAAGCTTCAGAGATAATTGATATGAGGTACCATAAAGGGGAGCATCCGAGGATTGGGGCAACAGATGTTGTACCCTTTATACCTGTAAAAAATGCTACAATGGAAGAATGTGTACAGATTGCGATAGAAGTAGGAGAAAGGGTTGGAAGAGAACTTAATATACCTGTGTATTTATATGAAGAAGCTGCTACAACTCTTGAAAGAAAAAATTTAGAAAATATAAGGCGGGGAGAATATGAAGGCTTTTTTGAGAAGATAAAACAGCCGGAATGGAAGCCAGACTTTGGTCCGCAGGAGATGAACCCAAAAAGCGGTGCGACAGTGATTGGCGCAAGAAATTTTCTCATTGCCTACAATGTCAATCTTGCTACAGACAATATTGATATAGCTAATAAAATTGCTAAAGCTATCCGATTTTCAAGCGGCGGTTACCGGTATGTAAAGGCGATGGGGGTGAAATTAAAAGAAAGAGGAATTGTGCAGGTGTCAATGAACCTTACTGATTTTAATAAAACGCCTATTTACAGAGTTTTTGAAACAATTAAAGCAGAAGCTTTAAGGTATGGGGTAAATGTTATAGGTAGTGAAATAATAGGGCTTGTGCCAGCAAAGGCTTTGTTTGATGTGGCAGATTATTATTTAAGAATAGAGAACTTTTCTGAAAATATGGTTTTAGAAAACAGAATATACGAATGAGGTGTTAAAATGAAGGCAGATTTGTTAATATACAACATTAAGAAAATTTATACACCTCTTGGCAATTGCCCACTATGTGGAAGTGACATGGAAAATATAGAAGAAATTGAAGATGCTTATATTGCAATAAAAGATGGGGAAATTTTAGCGGCAGGAAAATCACCTGCCGCAATTTCTGCAAAAGAAAAAATTGACGCAAAAGGCATGATTGCAATTCCTGGATTTGTAGACCCTCATACTCATCTTATACATTATGGCTCAAGAGAAAATGAAGTGGCACTTAAATTAAAAGGGTATTGTTATGTAGACATATTAAAGCAAGGTGGAGGAATACTTTCTACTGTTAATGTAACCAGAAATGCTTCTGATGACCACTTGATAGAAAAAGCTATGAAAAGCCTTGATATAATGCTATCTCATGGCACTACTACTGTAGAAGTAAAAAGTGGATATGGACTTAGCACAGAAGAAGAGATAAGGCTTTTAAGACTTATAAATAAGCTTAATTCAATCTCTCTTTTGGATATTGTTCCTACTTTTTTAGGGGCTCATTCAATACCCACGGAGTTTAAGGAGAATTCTTGGGGATATGTTGATAAAGTTGTAAACGAAATGATTCCCAAAGTAAAAGAGGAAAATCTTGCAGACTTTTGTGATGTTTTTTGCGAAGATGGAGCTTTTGACTATGAACAGTCTAAAAAGATATTAGAAGAGGCTAAAAAGCAGGGAATGAAACTTAAAATTCACGCTGATGAGTTGACACAAAGCGGTGGTGGAGAATTGGCGGGAATATTAGGTGCTGTAAGTGCAGACCATCTTGAAGAGGTATCTGAAAAAGGAATTGAACTTATGAAAAAAGCAGGTACTGTAGGGGTACTTCTTCCTGGAGTTTCTTACTTTTTAGATAGACCTTATGCCAATGCAAGAAAATTAATTGAAAAAGGTCTTGCTGTGGCTCTTGGTACGGATTACAACCCGGGGACAAGTCCTACAGAAAATTTACAGCTTATAATGTCTTTTGCGTATATAAAAATGAAAATGTCTGCTAAAGAGATTTTAACTGGTGTAACTTTAAATGCAGCTTGTGCTATTGATAGGGGAAAAGAAATAGGCACAATAGAAAAGGGTAAAAAGGCAGACATACTCTTAATTGATGCGCCCAATCTTGACTATATAATGTATCATTTTGGGATTAACCATGTAAATACAGTTATAAAGTCAAAAGGGGACAAAGCAGTTGTGATTGGAGTAGAATAGGGATAAGGCATAATGTTAAAATTTGTGATATAATAATATATGGTGATTATTATGTATAGCGTTTCGGAAAAATTAACTAATATATGCCAAAAATATAATATCGCATTGGTGTATTTATTTGGTTCACAAAAAGAAAATGCACTAAAATTGTTGAAAGGGGAAAAAGTAGTTATTTACGATCCGCTGACTGATATTGATGTTGGAATAGTTTTTTTGGAAAATATAGAATTTATGAAAGATCGATATAAAATTTATGCCAATGTTTACAATGAAATGGAAGAGGTATTTAAGCCATATAAATTAGACCTCGTATTTTTACAAGAAAGGCATTCCATTTTTCAATGTGAAGCTCTAAAGGGAATTTGTATTTATTACTATTCAGAAGAATTTAAAGATACGTATGAAATGCGAATTTTGAGGCGTGCAGCAGATTTTAAATATGTCTATGATAAATACAATGAAGAAGTTTTAGAAAAGTATTAAAAGTGTGGTGAAAATTATGATAAATCGCCAACTAATAATAGAAAGACTTACGCTTATGGATGGCTATTTAAAAGAATTAAAAGCCTTAGCTTCTATTGATAAGAATTCTTTTTTAAGTGATAAAAGAAATGCAGCAGCAGGTGAAAGTTTTTTAAGACGGACTCTCGAAGCAATATTTGATATAGGCAGGCACATTTTAGCTAAAACAGGGAATATTGATTTATCAACCGAATATAAATCAATTGCAAGAGGATTAGGTGAGTATGGATATGTAAGTCCAGAATTAAGTGATAAGTTAGTACAAATGGCTGGATATAGAAATCGTATGGTTCATTTGTATAATCTGGTAACAGATGAAGAACTGTATGATATTATTACTTCGGAACTTACTGATATTGAAGAGTTCATATCTGACATAAAAAATAAAGTGTTAGAAGTAAAATAATTGTACAAAAAATCCACAGCACATACTGTGGATTTTTTAAGATTCATATGACTTTCGTAACTTCTTGTATATGCAAAGATTTTTTCATCGTCCTCATATAGCAGAGTAATGTTTTGTTCTATCCCTTTACTGCACCGGCGGTTAATCCAGATATTATCCTCTTTTGGAATATGAGTACCATTATGATAAGAGGTACTGTTACGACAACAGAAGCCGCTGCAATATCTCCCCAAGGAAGGTCATGTTCTCCAGGAAACATGGCTATACCGACGGGTACTGTTCTCATTGAGTCTTGTGTGTTAAATACAAGGGCGAAGAGAAATTCATTCCATGCTGCTATAAACGTCAGAATGGCAGTTGTGAACATGCCAGGAGTAGCAAGAGGCATTATTATCTTTAAAAATGCTTGCATAGGAGTAGCACCATCTACTTTTGCGGATTCTTCAAGTTCAAAAGGAATTTCTCTAAAAAATGAGGTTAAAATCCATAAAGAAACAGGAATTGCAAAAGTAGTGTATGTCAGTATAAGACCTAGATAGCTATTTAATAAGTTTACATTTTTTAGAAAAATAAACAGGGGGCTTACAATAGCTATTCCAGGAAACATTGATACAGACAAAACTAAAGATAGTATTATTGATTTCCCTTTAAATTTAAGTCTTGCTAAAGCATATGCTGCAAAAGAAGATACAAAAAGACTAAAAAGAGTGGTAGATGAAGCAACAATAAAACTATTTTTCAAATAGGTTAAAAAAGGACGTTTAGTAAATACATTTACATAATATCCCGTATAAATCTTACTTGGAATCCATGTTGGAGGAATACTAAATAGTTCTTGTGGAGTTTTAAAGGAGGTAAGTGTTTGCCATAGGAAAGGGAAAATTATATATACAAGGAATATTGTTAAAAAAATATAGAAGATAATTTGGTTTATGGTATTTTTAAGTTTCATTTTTAAATCACCTCATTTCAAAATGCTTTTATCCAAAAGCTTTATATAGAATATTGCAAAAATGAAAACAAAGATGAATATTATAACAGCTATTGCTGAACCAATTCCAAAGTCAAGATTTCTAAAGAGGGTTTTATATGCATATATAGAAAGAGTCTCTGTTGAATTACCAGGTCCTCCTCCTGTCATTACAAAAATGAGGTCAAATACTCTAAAAGCGTCTAATGTTCTGAATATGAGAGCAACTAAGATTATAGGTTTTAATAATGGTAAAGTGATACTAAAAAATTGCCTTATACTTCCTGCTCCATCTACTTTTGCTGCTTCATAAAGGTCGTGGGATATATTCTGTAGCCCGGCAAGCAACAACAATGCCATGAAAGGTGCAGTTTTCCATACATCTGCAAATATAGCTGCCGACATTGCTGAAGAAGGGTTTCCAAGCCATGCTTTATAACTGCTTATTAAACCTATTTTCATTAAAATATCATTTAATACGCCAAACTGATCATTATAAATGAATTTCCACATAAGAGCTGATATTACAGTTGGAATTGCCCACGGAATTAACACAGCAGCTCTTACCAATCCTGTCCCTTTAAATTTTTTATTCATCAAAAGTGCCATTACCATTCCAAGTACTAATTCCAGCGCTACAGATACAACTGTAAAGAATACTGTGTTTAAGGTTGCAGACCAAAATCTAGAATCAGAGAATAGTGTGCCGTAATTCTGAAGACCAACAAAGTGTGTGAGCCCAGGAAGCTGCAATTTCATGTAATAAAGACTTAACTTAAAAGTATTTAATACAGGATATAAAGCTATTGCAATAATACAAAGTAAGGCTGGAGCAACTAATATATATCCCAATGTGGCTTCACTTAGTTGGAACTTAGATTGTTTAGTTGGAGACGTTAAATTTTTTTGCTCTATCACGTTACCACCTCTTTATATTAAGTGGCAGCAAAAAGCTGCCACTTCGGATTTGTATGAAGAAGTACTATTTACCGTTATTCTTTATTATTTCATCAAGGTCTTTTGCTACATTTTTAACAGCTTGTTCAGGTGAAATTTCTCCTGTTAAAGCTTTATGGAAATTAATTTGCATTGAATCAGACATTTGTGGATAAAATGGGGATACTGGTCTTGGTTTAGCTGTTATGAATACATCATAAAAATCTGCCCAATAGGGATTTTTTGCTAAAACTTCTTTGTCCTGATATAAAGATTTTATTGTTGGGAGATTGCCGCCTTCTAAAGCTGTAATTTTTTGCCCTTCTTCACTTGTTACGAATTCAATGAATTTCCATGCTTCTTCAGGATGCTTTGAATATTTGTTTATACCGAGATTCCATCCACCTAAAACTGGAGTGCCAACTTTGCCGTCTTTTCCTCTTGGAATAGGTGCTATACCAACTTTACCTTTTACAGGCGAATCATCAGAATTAAGCAATGACCAAGCATAAGGCCAGTTTCTCATAAAGATTGCTTCTCCTTGCTGGAACACATTTCTTGCATCTTCTTCTTGATATGTTGTAACACCAGGAGGTGCTATTTTAACTAAATCAACTAAATATTGTAAACCACCAATAGCTTGTGGAGTGTCAATAACAACTTTGTCTCCATCTAATACATTACCACCATTACTTCCAATTAATTCTAGAGCATCACATACTAAACCTTCATATTGATTGCCTTGAAATACTATGCCGTATTTTGTCCCGCCTTTACCAACGTTTTCTTTTGCCATTTGAATTAATTCATCCCAAGTTTTGGGAGGAGTGTTTATAATATCTTTTCTATAATAAAGGACTCCTGCGTCTGTAAATCTTGGCACTGCCCACACATGGCCATTATATGTTACTGCTTCAACGGGTCCCGGTAAAAACTTATCTCTCATTTCTTTTGTAAATTTATCATCTAACGGGAGTAACCAATTAGCAGCAGCAAATTCAGGTGTCCAGATAATGTCCATTGCTAAAACATCAATACTTGAATCACCTGCGGATAATGCTGTAACATAAGAATTGTGCTGGTCATCTGTGGAATTAGGTAGTTCTTGAACTTTGACTTTAATGTTTGGATATTTTTTTTCAAAAGCTTCGACTAATTTTTGGGTTGCTGGTGTAGAGTCTTTACCTGTAGAATAGGTAATTGTGACTGGTTCATTCTTAGAAGTATTACTTGAAGTAGATGAGGTTGTGTTAGAACCACAACCGGCAATTAGAGTTCCTATTAATGCCAGTGAAACTATTGATGCTAGGATTTTATTTTTTTTACCCATCTAAATTCCCCCTTAAATAGTATTGGTGTTGTATAATAATTATATAAGAAATCGGTTGCAAAAATAATGTGACATTTTTAATATTTTGTGTATTTTTTTATAAACTTTTAAAATAAAGAAGGTAGTTGCTATATTTATGTTGAAATATTTATATAAAAGGTGATTTTTATGTTATACAAAAAAATTTTACTTTCATACATTTTAATAATAGTTATACCGCTCATAATGGTAGCGGCGACAACAGGCAATATTACATCAAGATATATAAATGAAGAGGTAAAAAAGACTACTTTTCAGACCCTAAATCAGGCAAATAAAAATATATCAAAAATGCTAGAAAATATGAAAAATGCTATATTATATATTTCAATGAATAAAGAACTTCAGTATAATTTATCACGCAATGGGGGAGAAACTCCTTTTCAAATAAACAGAGAAGTTACAGCTATAAGAAACAGTATATTATATCCCGGAATATTTAATGAAAATTATTCTTCTGTAGAAATTTTTGCTTTGCATAAAAATCAATATCCAATGAGATTAGAACAAAATGATGTGATGTCTTCAAAAGTAGTAGAAAATAAAGTATGGTACAAAAAGACTATACAGCAAAATGGCAGGTTGTACTGGTATATAAACGACGATTTTGGAAGACAAATGATTTCTGTTTCAAGGTTGGTTTTCGATATAAAAAATTTTGCCAAACCTATAGCAGTTATTTGTGTAGATATGGACATATCCAAAATTGCTTCAGTGTTATCTGATATACACCTGGGGAAAACAGGTAAGGTATATCTAGTTGATGATAAGGGAGGACTCATATATTCCGAGGACAAAAGCTTTTTATATCGTTATACCACTAAATTATACAATAGGAGTGCTGGAACTGATTTTGTTACTATAAATGGTAATAAAATAATGGTTATATACAATACTCTACCTCAAAATGAGTGGAAACTTGTTGGCATGGTATCTATGGCTGAACTTAATGAAAAAGCTGAGATGATAAGAAACTTTATCTATCTTACTGCGCTTTTGAGTCTTGTAATTGCAGCCTTAATTTCTCTTTATTTTTCATACAGTATTTCACAGCCAATAATAAAACTCGCTGCTGAAATGAAAAAAGTTGAAAAAGGTAATTTTAACATAAGTGTTGAAGAAAACTGGGGTGGAGAAATAGGAGTATTGTATTCAAGTTTTAACTACATGATAAAAAGGATAAATGAACTTATACATGAAGTGTATTTATCAAAAATAAAGGAAAAAGACGCGGAATTAAAAGCTTTGCAGGCACAGATAAATCCACATTTTTTATACAACACACTTGATACTGTAAATTGGTTGGCAGTAAAACATAATGTACCTGAAATAAGTAAGATTGTAAATTCTTTAGCATCAATTTTGAGATACAGCATCAATAAAGGGAATGATGTAACTACTGTTGAAAATGAATTGAAGCATGTTGAAAGCTATATTACAATTCAAAAAATCAGATTTAAAGATAAGTTTGAAGTGAGTTTTAATATAGATAAAAGAGTTTTACACTACAAGACGATAAAGTTAATTTTGCAACCTCTTGTTGAAAATGCAATAATTCATGGGATAGAGACTTTTGAAGGAAAAGGGAAAATTTTGATTAACGGTTATTTAGATGGTGAAAAAATTGTATTTGAGGTCATAAACAATGGTAATCCTATAGATTTAGATTTAGTAAATAAACTATTGGATTCGCCAGCAGGTGATAAAGATAGCTATGGAATACAAAATGTTAATGAAAGGATTAAGTTATATTATGGAGAAGAGTATGGACTTTATTACCAAGCAATAGATAGCAATACGGTTGCCCGAATTGTAATTCCTGCTGTTTTGTGAGGTGGATTTTATGAAAATTTTAATTGTAGATGATGAACCGATTGTAAGAGAAGGGCTTAAAAGTAATGTTAGTTGGCAGGAACTAGATTTACGTGTGGTAGGGTGCGAAGCCAATGGGAAAAGTGCTCTTGATGTGTTTAACAGAGAACAACCTGATATAATTTTAACGGATATCCGCATGCCTTTTATGGATGGACTCGAACTTACAAGAGAAGTCAAAAAGCTAGACCCTTTAGTTGTGGTGATTTTGTTAAGCGCATATGATGATTTTAAATATGCTCAACAAGCTATAAGGTTAGGAGCCTTTGATTATATTTTAAAACCTATAGACATTGACACTTTAAAAGAAACTATAAGACGAGCGGTTTTAAAAAGAAAAGAGTTATTGGACAAAGAAAAGGAACCATTGCCATCATTGAACAAAAAAGATTTGAAATTTTTTAAAGCGGAATATTATAAATATCCTTTAAAATTGGAAGAGGAATTGTCAAAAGCGATAAAACGGGGAGATAAAGATTTGGCTCTTAACATTTTTAACAATATTTGGAATGAATTTCAGGAGAAAGATTATACAGAAGACTTTATAAAAAGATGGGGGTTGGAACTTGTTGCAGTTATTACGCGGTCACTTATAGAAATTGGAGAAAATGCAGATATTTTATTTAAAGAAACGGACCCTTGGAGACAAATTTCAGATGTGTCTACTAAAGAAAAACTTCGCGAATGGATGAGAAACATAATAGAGGTAGTATGTGAATATGTTTCTCTTACTAAAAACTCTAAAAACAAAAAATTAGTTGATGAGGCTGTCAAACTAATACAAGAAAATTATAGTGATTTAAATATTTCTTTAAACAGCATTGCTGAAAAATTATATATAACCCCAAACTATTTAAGTACTTTATTTAAAAATGAAATGGGTGTCACATTTTCAGATTATTTAACAGCTTACAGGATTGAAAAAGCGAAAGAGCTTTTAAAAGATGTAAAGGTAAAAATATACGAAGTAGCTGAAGCTGTTGGATATACTGATCAACATTATTTTAGCAAAGTTTTTAAAAACATAACGGGTTTTACTCCAAAAGAGTATAGAGAAAAAATATTGTAACAATTTTTTTGGCAGTTGTATTACGGAAATTATATATCATTGGTATAATAGGTAGTGGGGGAAAATATATACACAGAAAAGGAGATGATTTTATGCTAATTGATGATTCATTAAAGGAGTATATTGAAAAAGTGGCCTCAAAATCACCAACACCGGGAGGAGGAAGTGTATCGGCGGTATCAGCAAGCCTTGGGATTGCCCTTTCTTCTATGGTTTACAATCTTACAATAGGGCGAAAATTTTATGAGGAATATACTGATGATATTAAAGAAGAGATTCAACAAGGGCTTAGTATATGTAATCGACTTCTTGCAGAATATGTAAAGCTTATTGATGAAGACACTGTAGCTTATGACGAAGTGATGAAGGCCCTTAAAATGCCAAAAGATACTGAAGAAAATAAAAAAATAAGAAACGAAGCACTTCAAAAAGCTTATATTAACGCTATGAATGTTCCTCTAAAACTTGCGAGATTATGTGGAGAGGCATTTACCCCGACGATGTTGATTGCGGAATACGGGAATCCTAATGCCATATCTGACGCGGCAGTCGGGGCTATTCTACTATATGCGGCAATAGAAGGAGCTGTTTTAAATGTAAAAGTGAATATTCCATACATTAAAGATAGAGAAATTACTGAAAGTGCAAATAAAGAGTGTGATGAGATTTTGGCAAAATACAAAAATATAAGGGATGAAATTGTAAATAAAGTTTTAAGTAAAATTTCTGGATAGAGTGCGATTAGCACTCTTAATTTTATGCTTTTTTATGAAAATATTGCCTAAAAAATAAGCTTTAAATTTTGCATAAAAAATTGTTGGTGCAGAAATATAAAGAAAAGAGAAGATTTTGAAAGATATCTATAAAAGAGCTTATTAAAATAACTTATTTTAGAATTTGTAACAAGAGATTAATAAAGTTATAATAAGGTTAGATGTCAGACAAGTCTATATGTTTACTACTTGTATAAGTAGTAAACGGTAACAAAAATTTTTATAGGAGGTTATATGATGAAGAAGTGGCGTGTTGTTTTAGTATCTGTGTTGATCTTGCTGCTGTCAGTATCAGTATTCTTATCAGGATGTTCTTCAAAGACAAAGCAAGAAAGCACACAACCTCAAACTACTACACAAGAGGCTAAAAACAAAAACTTTAAAGTAGGTTTAGTTACAGATGTTGGTGGTATTAATGATCACAGCTTTAACCAAATGGCTTATGAAGGCTTACAAAGAGCTGCTAAAGAATTGGGTGTTACAGTTAACGTAATACAATCAAAACAAATGACTGACTACGTTCCAAACTTAACAAATTTTGCACAACAAGGTTATAACTTAATAATTGCAGTAGGTTTTATGATGCATGATGCTGTTGAAGAAGTATCACAAAAATTCCCAGATACAAAATTTATGATAATTGACTCAGAAGTTACAGACAGACCTAATGTTTCATCGGCTATGTTTAAGACAGAACAATGTGGCTATCTTGTAGGTGCAATGGCTGGATTAATGGAAAAAGAAAAGGCTGGAAAAGTAAAAGGTACAAACATAATAGGTGTTGTTGGTGGGATGCAGATACCACCAGTTGATAGCTACATTGCAGGTTATCAACAAGGAGCAAAGGCTGTTAATCCAGATGTCAAAGTTATTGTGAACTATACAAATAATTTCAATGACCCTGCTGCAGGTAAACAAATGGCTTTGACGGAGATAAGCCAGGGTGCAGAAATCATTTTCCAAGTTGCTGGTGGTACTGGTGACGGAGTAATAAAAGCGGCACAAGAGAAAAACGTATATGCTATTGGTGTTGATGCAGACCAGAGTTATCTAGCACCTGATAATGTTTTAACTTCTGCTATGAAGAGGGTTGATGTTGCCACCTTCGACATTATAAAGGATACTTTAAATGGTAACTTCAAGAGTGGTATTGTATACTTTGATTTGAAAAATGATGGTGTTGGAATAGGAAAAGTGAACAAAGATGTTCCGCAATCTATCGTAGATAAAGTTAATCAATTAGCTCAAGATATAAAAGACGGCAAAATAACAATATCCGATAAAGTTTCAAAATAAACTAAAATCAAAAAAAACGGGGCTCATGCTTTGAGCCCCTTTTTGGAGGTAGGAGTATGAGTGCTATATTGGAAGTAAAAAATATTACGAAAGTATTTCCTAAAGTTGTAGCAAATGACAATGTCAATCTCACAGTTGAAAAAGGGGAAATTCACGCTATACTTGGAGAAAATGGCGCTGGTAAATCTACTTTAATGAATATTATATATGGGTTGTATAAACCAGATTCAGGTAAACTTATTTTTGATGGGGAAGAACTCAATCTAAGTGGTCCTCATGAAGCAATTGAAAAAGGTATAGGAATGGTGCACCAGCATTTTATGCTTATTCCTGTTTTAACAGTTGCAGAAAATATTGTATTAGGAGCAGAGCCTAAAGGTATAACTTATGATAGAAAAAAAGCAAATGAACTGATAAAAGAAATTTCACAAAAATATCATCTTGAAATAGACCCTGAAGCGAAAGTAAAAGATTTATCTGTTGGCCTTCAGCAGAGAGTTGAGATTTTAAAAGCTTTCTATAGAAAAGCGAAACTTTTAATTTTAGATGAGCCGACAGCTATGCTTACTCCTCAGGAAACAGAAAAATTATTTGAAATAATGAGGGGTCTTGTAAAACAAGGTATGTCTATAATATTTATAAGCCACAAGTTAGAAGAAGTCTTGGAAATTTCTGATAGAGTTACTGTTATGAGGCGAGGTAAAACTGTTGGTACTTTGAACACAAAAGAAACAAATGAGCAAGAACTTGCTAATTTGATGGTAGGTAGAGAAGTAGTGCTCCGAATAGAAAAGACTGAGTACAAACCAGGTAATGTCGCTTTAAGTGTTAAGAATTTAAGCGTAGTTGACCAGCAGAATGTTCCTAAGGTTAAAGATGTAAGCTTTGATATACACGAAGGAGAAATTTTCGGACTGGCAGGTATAGATGGAAATGGGCAATTAGAATTGGTGGAAGCTATAATGGGATTAAGGCCTAAGAAATCAGGCAATATTTTATTTTATGGAAAAGATGTTACAAATTTCTCTACAAAACAACTTTATAGAGAGGGAATATCATATATTCCACAAGATAGGCAAGCAGATGGACTTGTTTTGGATTTTACAATTGCAGAAAATTTGATTTTGAGAGAATATAGAGATCCTACCTATTCTCGTTATGGTGTAATTCAATATAAAAAAGTTTATGAAAACGCCGAGAGGAAAGTCAAAGAGTTTGACGTAAGGCCTCCTGAGTACATGCTTAAGGCTCGGGGTTTATCAGGAGGAAATCAGCAAAAAGTTATTTTGGCAAGAGAGGTAGGATACAATCCTAAGCTTTTAATTGCGGTTCAGCCTACAAGGGGAATGGATGTTGGTGCTATAGAATATATTCACAAGAGAATACTTGAATTAAGAGACAGAGGTGCTGCTGTATTTCTCGTTTCATTAGAATTAGAAGAGATAATGTCATTATCAGATAGAATTGGAGTCATATACAATGGCCAGCTTATGGATATTTTGGATGGCAAGACTGCAACAAAAGAGCAAATAGGAATGCTTATGGCTGGTTCACGATTTGATAAGACGACATTGGAGGCGAGATAATGAAGAATATTTTAAAAGAACTTTATATACCAGTGGTAGCGGTGCTTATAGCCATTGTAATAGGTTCTATCATAATGATTATTACTGGTTTTAATCCTATTAATGCGTATGCTTCATTATTTATTGGAGCTTTTGGTTCAGTCAATAATATTGCAAATACTCTTGCAAATGCTGTACCACTTATTTTAACAGGACTAGGCGTAGCCATTTCCTTTAAAGCTGGACTTTTCAATATAGGTGCAGAAGGTCAATATTGGATAGGAGCAATTGTAGGTGTTTGGATTGGTTACAGTTTCAGTGGGCTTCCTTGGTATATTCATATACCTTTTGCACTTATAGCTGCGATGATAGCAGGAGGACTTTGGGCAGGACTCATTCCAGGACTTGCAAAAGCATATACCGGTGCGAATGAGGTTATTACTACCATGATGATGAGCTATATCGCGATATATTTTAGTCACTTTTTACTTGAGTTTGGTCCTATGATGGAAAAGGGAACAATTCCTCAATCTCCTATAATTAAGGAAAGTGCAGTAATACCATTTTTGATTCAAAACACTCAGCTTTCTTACGGAATTTTTATTGCTCTTGTTGCCGCAGTTTTTGTATATTGGCTTATGTTTAAAACAACCTGGGGATTTGAAATGAGAGCAGTAGGATATAATCAAAGAGCAGCAAGGTACGCAGGAATGAATGTACCTTTGAATATGGTGCTTTCATTAGGATTAAGCGGTGTATTTGCAGGGCTTGCTGGTGCTGTCCAGATGTTAGGAGTACAGCATAGACTTTATGATAGTTTTACTTCTGGATATGGCTATACAGCAATAGTTGTAGCCTTACTTGCAAACAATAATCCAATAGGAGTTATATTTGCAGCAATTTTGTTTGCTGCTTTAGGTACAGGTTCTCAATATATGCAGCTTAATGCGCAGGTACCGGGTCAAATGGCAGACGTTATTACAGGGCTTATAGTATTCTTTGTTGCAGCTCATAGAGTAGCAGAAGTTATAAAAGACATGTTTGCTAAAAAGCAAAAGAAGGAGGCAGAAGCATGAAAGAAGTATTTTTGAACCCTCAACTTTGGGCAGCTACTTTGGCAATGGCCACACCATTGGCATTGCCTGCGCTAGGGGGTACCTTCTCTGAAAGGTCTGGTGTTGTAAATATAGCAATGGAAGGCATTATGCTTATTGCAGCATTTTTTGCAGTTGTGTTTGCTCATGCTACTGGTAGTGCTTGGTTAGGACTTTTAGGTGCTATGATAGTTGGGCTTATAGTAGCTTTGATTTTTGCGTGGGCGGCTGTAAGCTTAACAGCTAATCAAATAATTTTAGGTATGGCTATTAATATTTTTGCATCGGGTATTACAGCATACCTTTTAAACACGATGTATGGTTTTACAGGTACTCCTACTGATACTCCTATGCTTCCCACTATAGATATTCCAGGCATTAAGAATATACCATTTTTAGGCCAAGTTTTAAGTGGTCACAGTGTTGTAGTATATTTGATGATAATAATTTTATTCATATCAGATTATTTTCTGTTTCACACAAATTTGGGACTAAGACTTCGAGCAGTTGGTGAAAATCCTGAGGCGGCTGAAACAGCGGGTATAGATGTTATAAAATTAAGATATCTTGGAGTAGCTTTGAGTGGTATTCTTTCTGCGATGGGTGGCGCTTATCTGTCGATAGGTGCGTTAAATAGTTTTAACCCTGATATGACGAGTGGTAGAGGTTATATTGCGTTGGCAGCAATGATTTTTGGTAAATGGACACCTTTTGGGTCTTTTGGCGCTGCACTTCTCTTTGGATTTGCAACGGCTCTCAGTATGCAGCTTCAAAATACGGCATTTTCAAAGAATATAATCATGATGTTGCCTTATATATTGACTATCCTTGCACTTGTGGGTGTCGGCGGCAAGAGCGTGCCACCTGCTGCAGATGGAGTACCTTATACACCAAAGAAATAAGGGATTTTTATGTCGATGTTGTTACCTGAAAAAAAACCGCTGTATGAGCTCGCCTTAAGGAAAATGGAAGAATTGATAAAGACAGGGCAGTGGAAAGAAGGGAGCAAGCTCCCTTCTGAATCACAGCTTGCCAAACAATTTGGCATTAGTCGAGCTACTTTAAGGGAAGCAATGAGAATTTTAGAAGATGAAGGACTTATAGTGAAACAGCAAGGGGTAGGAACTTTTGTAAGGAGAAAACCACTTATAAAGAGTGGCTTGGAAGAGTTATTTAGTGTTACAACTTTAATTGAAAGACAAGGAATGGTTCCTGGTACAAAAGATTTTACTGTATATAAACTTCCTGCTACAGAAAATGAGGCAAATCACTTAAAATTGAAACCAGGAGATATTATATATAAAGTAGAAAGAGTAAGAACAGCAGATGAGGTCCCAGTGGTGTATTGCATAGATAGGTTACCTCAAAATATTGTAGGCGAATCTTTTACTGGATTTGAACAATCTGTGTTTTCTTACCTTGAAAATGAACACTCTATCATAATAACCTACGCAGTTTCTAATATAAGAGTTATAAAACATGACCCTATTGTTGAGAAAAAACTGATGATGGACAAAAATGATTCAATACTTCTTTTAGAACAAGTGCATTACGATGAAAACAATATGCCAATTCTTTATTCTTCTAACTATTTTAATGCTTCTAAATTCGACTTCTATATTATACGCAAAAGAACGCTGTGAAAGTAGGTGCATAAAGTGGAATATAAAGATTATGATAAGCTTATCGAATTAGCGAAGGAAGCAAGGGAGAAGGCTTATGTGCCTTACTCCCACTTTAAAGTAGGTGCATGTGTGCTTACTGATGATGGCAAAACTTATCAAGGCTGCAATATTGAGAATGCTTCTTATGGCCTTACCAATTGCGCAGAAAGGACAGCGCTTTTTAGTGCTTATGCAAATGGAGATAGAAAACTAAAAGCAATTGCAGTAGTTGCAGATACTGAAGGTCCTGTCTCTCCCTGTGGTGCATGTAGACAAGTAATGCTGGAATTGGGTGGAGAAAACATGATTGTGATACTGAGTAATATGAAAGGTGATTATGCTGTTGTCACAGTTAAAGACTTATTGCCAGGTGCTTTTACCTCAAAAGATTTAGAAAAATAATACGGACATAAATTCATAGAAGAGGTGGTAAAATGCTCAAAAGAGTCATACTAATAGTTTTGGATAGCGTAGGAGTAGGAGAATTGCCAGACGCATATAAGTTTGGGGATGAAGGTTCAAACACCTTAGGTCATGTGACAGAAAAGACAGGTGTTGAACTTCCTAATATGGGACGCTTAGGGCTGGGGAATATAATTCCTTTAAAAAGTGTTCCTGAAAACCCTAACGCTATTGGTGGATATGGCAAAATGGCTGAGAAATCAGCAGGGAAAGATACTACTACAGGCCATTGGGAGATAGCAGGACTCTTTATTGAGAAACCTTTTCCTACTTATCCCCATGGTTTTCCTGAGGAAATTATTAAAGAGTTTGAAAAGAGGATTGGAAGAAAAGTTTTGGGAAATAAACCTGCTTCAGGTACAGAAATAATAAAAGAGTTGGGAGAAGAACATGTAAAAACAGGTTTCCCGATAGTTTATACTTCTGCTGATAGCGTATTTCAAGTAGCAGCCCATGAGGATGTCATACCTCTTGAAGAGCTTTATAGAATTTGTGAAATTGCCAGGGAAATACTTAAAGATGACCATGCGGTAGGAAGAGTAATTGCAAGACCTTTTGCCGGCACTCCTGGAAATTTTGTAAGAACAGGAAATAGAAGAGATTTTTCTCTCAAACCTTTTGAACCTACAGTATTAGATATGTTAAGGGAAGAGGGATATGAAGTTTTTGCTATAGGAAAAATTGAGGATATTTTCGCTGGACAGGGAATTACTAGAAAAAACCATACGACAAACAATGACGAGGGCATTACAGCTACTATAAAAGCGATGGATGATATTAAAAAGGGGTTAATTTTTACAAATTTAGTTGATTTTGACATGCTGTATGGTCATAGAAATGATGTTGAAGGATATGCAAAAGCTTTAAAACATTTTGATAATAGGCTTCAAGAAATTATGGGAAAACTCACAAAAGAAGATTTGCTAATTATAACTGCTGACCATGGGTGTGACCCCACTACCCCAAGCACAGATCATTCAAGGGAATATGTGCCACTATTAGTTTATAGTCCTTTAATGACACACGGAGTAAATCTTGGAGTGAGAAGTACTTATTCAGACGTTGCAGCTACAATAGCTGAAATATTTAAAGTTGGTCCTACAAAACATGGCACATCCTTCTTGAGGGAATTACCTTTATGACAGGAGGTATAATTTATGCGGATGTATGACCTTATAATGAAAAAGAGAGATGGTGGAATTCTTACAAAAGAAGAGATTGATTTTATAATTTCTTCTTATACCAAAGATTATCTTCCTGATTATCAGATGAGTGCTTTAGCAATGGCTATATATTTTAGAGGAATGACGCCAGAGGAGACTGCACATCTTACTATGGCTATGGCTTACTCTGGCGATGTGATGGATTTATCAGCCATTAAAGGAATCAAAGTGGATAAACACTCAACTGGTGGTGTAGCTGACACTACTACATTAGTACTTGCTCCGATGGTAGCAGCCTGTGGAGCGCCTGTTGCCAAAATGTCGGGAAGAGGTTTAGGACATACCGGTGGGACGATAGATAAACTGGAGTCAATACCAGGAATGAGAGTAGAACTCAGCGAAGAGGAGTTTATTGATAACGTAAATAAATATGGTATTGCTATTATTGGGCAGACAAAAAATCTCACACCTGCTGATAAGAAATTATATGCTTTAAGAGATGTTACTGCAACAGTAGATTCTATTCCGCTTATAGCGAGCTCTATAATGAGTAAAAAGATTGCCGCAGGGGCAGATGGCATAGTATTAGATGTAAAAGTGGGTAGAGGAGCTTTCATGAAAGACTTAGAAAATGCCAAAGCCCTTGCTAAATTAATGGTGGATATTGGTAATTCTGTAGGCAGAAAAACTGTAGCCCACGTTACAAATATGGATTATCCGTTAGGGCTTGCAATAGGAAATGCTCTTGAAATAGTAGAAGCTGTCCAAGTATTAAAAGGTCATGGTTCTAAAGATTTGTTGGAAGTATGTATGCTACTTGGTTCTGATATGCTTCAAATTGCAGGCGTTGCAAAAGACGATACGGAGGCGAGGGCAAAACTAAAAGAAGCACTTGATAGCGGAAAAGCCCTACAAAAATTTAAAGAATTTATAAAGGCTCAAGGTGGAGATGAAAGAGTAGTTGATGATTTATCACTTTTACCACAGGCTAAGTATATAAGACCTTGGATTGCCGACAGAGATGTATATATAAAAGACCTGATGGCTTTAGATTTAGGTCTTGTAGCGATGAAATTAGGAGCGGGAAGAGAGAAAAAAGAAGATACAATTGATTTAGCTGTTGGTATAATGTTAGGTGGGAAAGTTGGAGATATAATTAAGAAAGGAGAACCTATTGCGACGATATATGCCAATGATGAAAGCAAATTAGGTTGGGCTTTTGATGAAATCAAAAAATATATTCTTCTTTCAGATGAGCCTGTAGAAAGACCAACATTAATATTTGAATAGCATTTTGAGCGATTCTTCCTAAAAAGAATCGCTTAGACTGTAGACAAACTTTCGTAAAGGAGATATTTTTCAATCGGTGCGACTTGTTACAAAGCGCTAACAAAACTTAGCAAGACCGAGGGTGGAGGCAGGGCCGAAGCCATGGATGGCGGAGGCGGGCACCTTAAGGCATGGATGCCGATTGTGCCCGGTACCCTGCCGGAACCCGAAGGCCGAGCTTTAGTTTTGTCGCTTTGGAACATCGGAGCGACGATGAAAAATATCTCCTTTGAATATTTTTTTAACTTTGTCAACAAACTGAGCGATTCTTCCTAAAAAGAATCGCTTTTTTATGTTAAAGTTCTATTAATTAAAGCCGATAAATATATATTAAGGTTTTATCAAATCTACTTTAGAAGGGGAGAAGTGTTGAATGGGAAAGACTATCCGTGCTCAACTCATACGTTCATTTGTAATAATAGGAGTCCTCATTGCAATTTTATCTTTAACAGTTAATTTAGGTATTATTAATACTATTAAAAATATTGAAAACCTGAGAAAATATGTAGTTAATCAGGTAATCAATGTATCAAGTGCTCAAGTTCAAATTGCAGTGTTAAGCGGCAACATACAGCAAACTTTAAATGATTATATAAGCGGGAATACAACGAATTTTTCTGTTGGAATTCCCATACGTTCAATGGAAACATATATATACAATATTCAAAACAGACTGGAAGACTACAAAAGCACAAAAAGTTATGATACTCTCAAGAAAGACTTAACAGCTATACAAGAAGATATACAAAATTTAAAAAAAGCAGTAAATAGTTTACCTGAAAAATATAATCCAGTAGAAGATAGCGATAAAATAGTTAACATTACTTATTATTTAAACCATCTGCAAAGTGCTTTAAACGATTTTAGTTCTACATATTCTCAAGGTTTCTTGCCATATTTTAATAATATGATACAGGAGAACCAAAAGACTTTTTATGTTTCATTAGGAGTTAGCATTATAATTGCTATTCTAATTTTAATTTATGTAATAATGATTGTGAAAAAATTAAGAAAATTTGCAAAACTTATCAATTCCGAAATTGACGCTGCAGTAAAACAATCAGAGAAAGTTATGAATTATGCGGTAAACATAAGAGATAAATCAGAAGAAAATACTATGAACATAACTTCTTCAAAACAAGGTTTAGAGGATTTAGTGAATGGGATTAACATAATTTCAGAAAATATAAATGAAGTTGCTGAGTCTATTACTAAAGTTTCGGAGACTAATGAAAATTTGTCACAAGTTTCCGATAAACTTATGAGAGACATGAATGAAGCAATGATGAAAATCAAAGAAATAGAAGAAAATGCAAACAGGCAAGGTGAAGAAGTTAAATCATTAATTGAGTCTTTACAAGAAAGCTTGGAAAACTCCAAAAATACTTCAAAACAATTGAATGAACTAGAGAAAAGAATGGGTGGTATAAAAGATATTCTTTATTCAATATCAGATATAGCTGAGCAGACGAATCTTTTGGCACTTAATGCGGCAATTGAAGCAGCAAGAGCTGGAGAAAACGGAAGAGGATTTGCAGTTGTGGCAGAAGAAATAAGGAAACTTGCAGCGCAATCGACAGAAAGTGTAGAAAGAATAGGAGAGATAATAGAATCTCTTACCCAATTTACAAGAGATACTGTTGATAATGTTATCAAAAACATTGATACTTCTACAAAAGCTTCCAGCGAGGTGAATAAAGTATTGGATATATTTGAACAGACAAAAGAAGGATTTGACAAAGTTTCTGATATTATTAGTGAAATTTCTGTTGCGGCAGAAGAGACAGCTGTAAGTTCTAGTCAAACACTACAAGCCATGAGAAATGTAATGGCAGCATCACAAAATATATCTGCACAAGTAGAAGAATTATTGGCTTCTTCGCAGCAACTTTTGGCAGAGATAAATGTAGTAGATGAAAATAATTTAAAAAATCTTGATCACATAAAAGAACAGGTTCAATATACTGAAGAGCAAAAGGCTAATATGCAAAAAATTACGAATATTGTAAAACAACTATAATCTTGACATAGATACCTTATATGTTTTATAATTTATTCAAACAGCGTGCGACGGGTTACGGCATGAGCTGGTAAGGTAACTATTACCTTACCGGCTTTTAATTTTTCGAAAGGGAGGATTTTTATGAAAAGAATATTTGAACTTACAATGAAAGACATTGAAGGAATGGACAAAAATACGCTTATTGAAACGATAAGGACTTCTGAAGGAAGGACGGTAATGGCAGAGACTATTGTAACAGTTCCACCGCTGGTTTATGGAGTATCAAATATGGAACTGGCAGCTGCGTTTGGGAGTGACATGATTACGTTGAATTTTTTTGACTTTCAAAAACCATTTATTTTTGGCATAGACGATATAGGAATAAACTTTTCGGCTGGGCCTTCTGAATTACAAAAAATAGTTGAAATAGCCTCCAAAAACGCAGAAGATTTTGACTATATTAAGAGACTCAAAAAGATTGTTGGAAGGTTTATAGGTGTAAATATAGAGCCAGTTCCTGAAGGAGTAAAGTATGTAGAGGGACGAAAATTAAATAAAGAAAATCTTTTAAAAGCTAAAGAATACGGTTTTGATTATGTTGTTATAACTGGTAATCCCAATACAGGGGTAAGTGTCAGCACGATAATAAAAGGAATAGAATTAGCAAAAGAAATTTTTGGTGAAAATATGATGGTCATTGCTGGAAAAATGCACGGTGCTGGCTCAGGAAACATATATGAAGACGAAATTTTAAAAGATTTTGTAAAAGCAGGTGCTGATTGTATTTTGATACCAGCGCCTGGTACTGTTCCAGGAGTTGATTTGAATCTTGCAAAAAGACAGATAGAAGCCATCCATGAATCAGGTGCATTAGCAATGACTACAATTGGCACCTCACAAGAGGGTTCACAAAAAAGCACAATAGAATTTATTGGGGTTCAATCAAAAATGGCAGGGGCAGACATACAGCATATAGGAGATGCAGGATATGCAGGAGTAGCACTTCCTGAAAACATAATGGCGCTGTCTATTGCCATAAGAGGAGTAAGGCATACTTATAGGAGAATGGCATATTCTTTGAATAAGTAATAAGTATATACTTTATCTTCTTTTGGCAATGGCATTATCAGAAAACTTTGTAACAAGTCACTCTGTATGCAAAATATCTCCTTTGCGAAAGTTTGTCAACAGTGTGAAATTGTTTTTCAATAATTAGTTATTGACAGACTGCAAAATAGATTATATAATATTGGTAAACGAATACTAAATTGCGGCGTGTTACTGCAAAAGCAGGCATGAGCCGGTGAAGGTGTTATTACCTTGCCGGCTCTTTTTATATTAAATGCCTGAAAAATAAAAATTAAGGAGGGTTTTATATGAAATGGTTAGCAAATCTTCAGAAACTTGGCAAAGCCTTAATGCTTCCAGTTGCAGTTTTACCTGCAGCAGCGTTGCTTTTAAGGCTTGGCGCACCTGATGTTTTCAACATTCCTTTTATTATGCAGGCAGGTGCAGCGGTATTTGACAATTTACCTCTCATCTTTGCTATAGGTATTGCAATAGGTTTTGCAGAAGGGGATGGAGTTGCAGCTCTTGCAGCAGCAGTTGGCTATTTTGTACTGACAAAAGGTGCGACAACTATTAACAAAGATATCAACATGGGAGTTTTAGGTGGTATTTTAATGGGTATCATAGCCGGTTATCTGTATAACAAGTATCATGATATTAAACTTCCTGATTTCTTAGGCTTCTTTGGTGGAAAAAGATTTGTACCAATTGTAACGGCTTTCGCTGCAATTGTACTAGCACTTGTGATGGGTTATGTATGGCCTCCAATACAGAATGGTATATATGCGCTTGGCGAGTGGATCATTGGCGCGGGAGCACTTGGAGTATTTGTATATGGTGTACTTAATAGGCTTTTGCTTCCTTTTGGACTTCATCACGTTATAAACAGTCTCGTCTGGTTTGTATTTGGTACCTTTAAAACAGCAGCTGGCAAAGTTGTAACTGGCGATTTAAATAGATTTTTTGCAGGTGATCCAACAGCGGGAACATTTATGGCTGGATTTTATCCAATTATGATGTTTGGCCTTCCCGCAGCAGCTTTGGCTATGTGGGCGGCTGCTAAACCAAATCAAAGGAAAGCAGTATCCGGTGTATTCATTAGTGCAGCTCTTACATCGTTTTTGACAGGTATTACAGAGCCTATTGAATTTTCATTTATGTTCTTGGCCCCTATACTTTATGTAATTCATGCCCTTTTGACAGGTTTATCTCTTGCTATAACTTATGTTCTTGGTATAAAGGATGGTTTTGGCTTTTCAGCTGGTCTTATTGACTATATCTTAAACTATGGCATAGCTACAAAACCTCTTTTACTCCTTGCAATAGGTATAATTTATGGTGCAATATACTATGTAATTTTCTACTATATAATAGTGAAATTCAACCTGCCAACTCCTGGCAGATTAGAAGAAGAAGCTGTTGACCAATATGCAGACATGTCAAAATCAGAACTTGGTGATATTGCTGCACAATACGTAGAGGTATTAGGTGGAGCAGAAAATATCCAGTCTTTGGAGGCTTGTATAACAAGGTTGCGCTTGACTGTGAAAGACGATACAATAATAGACGATGATAAACTTAAAAAGTTAGGGGCAACAGGCGTAATGAGAATGGGCAAAAATGCATTGCAAGTAATTGTTGGTACAAAAGCTGATTTGATTGCACAAGAAATGAAAAAACACATGAAAAAAGCAGGAGGTAAAATTTAAGGTGAAAATGTTTTAGGCGGCCGTAAACTGGCCGCCATCAAAATTATTTTAAAAAGTTTGAAATATATGGGTATAGCAAGATATTATAGAAAATACAGAAAGGGCTGATTGCATGTTTAACATATTTAAAAAGAAAAAATACGTAGATATATATTCTCCTATTAATGGCATATTATTAAAAATTGAAGATGTCCCAGACCCTGTGTTTTCTCAAAAAATGGTAGGAGATGGAGTGGCATTAGAACCTAAAGAAGGTATAGTATATTCACCGGTTAATGGCACTATTATACAATTATTCCCTACAAAACATGCTTTGGGAATAAAAACAGAAGAAGGATTAGAAATACTAATTCATATTGGGATGGACACAGTAGAAATGAAAGGAAATGGATTTGAAAGTTTTGTTTCAGAAGGTGGAAGAGTGAAAATAGGAGA
Organism: Thermoanaerobacter sp. YS13; assembly: GCF_000806225.2. Classification (NCBI taxonomy): domain Bacteria; kingdom Bacillati; phylum Bacillota; class Clostridia; order Thermoanaerobacterales; family Thermoanaerobacteraceae; genus Thermoanaerobacter; species Thermoanaerobacter sp. YS13. The sequence goes on from NZ_JOOI01000003.1 coordinate 97,195, forward strand.
TAAGTTGCTAAAATTTGACATGGAATTGGTTAAAAAAGAACACCCATTGACATCTCCAATTATTATTACTAATATGGATATAGTGGATAAAATTGTAAAAGAACCTGATGGTGAAGAAGTAAAAGCAGGAAAGACAAAGATTATGAGAGTATACCTCAAGTGAAAAGTGAGGTATTAATTATGTATCAAGTGTTAAAAGTTCTAAACAATAATGTGTGTATGGCAAAAGACGATAAAGGTATGGAATGCATAGTTATTGGAAAAGGTATAGGATTTGGCAAAAGACCAGGTGATATTATTGAAGAAGATAAGTTGGAGAAAATATTTTATGTACAAGAAGATGTTAATAAAATTAAGTTTTCTGAGTTGATGGAAAAGATAAGAGAAGATGTAATAGGTATTGCAGAAGAAATAATAGCGATGGCAGAAAAAATAACAGGCAAAAAACTTAATGAGCATATACACATTGCACTTGCTGATCACATTGCCTTTGCGATTGAAAGAATAAATATGGGAATAGAAATAAAAAATCCTTTTAATATAGAGATAAAAGCTTTATATAAAGATGATTACAATATTGCATTAAAAGCGTTAGAATTGATAAATCAAAGGCTTAATATTTTACTACCCGAAGATGAAGCAGGTTTTATAGCACTTCACTTGCATGCTGCTTTAGAAAATGCTGGTTTGTCAAATACTTTAAAAAATGCTAGATTGGTATCTCAATTAGTAGCAACAATTGAAAACCACCTAGGGAAACATATTGATAGAGATTCGATTGATTATCTAAGACTTGTAACTCATCTGCGTTTTGCTATTGATAGATTAGAAAAAAATGCTCCTGTGGCAAATGAACTTTTGGCCTCTATAAAGAAAAAATTTAAGAGAGCTTATAATATAGCAATGCAGGTGTCAAAAGTAATAGAAAATACGTTAGAAAAAGAAGTTCCTGAAGAAGAAATTGGATATATTGCAATACACATTCAACGATTAATCAATACTATTTAACAAACCCGAACTAAAATTAATTTTAGTTCGGGTTTTGCAATTTTTATAATACAAAATTGCAAAATACTATTGACTTTATAAGTGGTTACATATAAAATATCTTATAAAGAGTTTTTGAAGGGGGAAGTGGAATGACTCTTAAAAAGGGCAAGAAAGTTTACATTGTTGACACAACTTTAAGAGATGGAGAGCAAACTGCAGGGGTTGTGTTTGCAAATAACGAAAAAATCAGAATTGCACAAATGTTGGATGAAATCGGAATAGACCAATTAGAAGTAGGTATTCCGACAATGGGAGGAGACGAAAAAGAAACAGTTGCAAAAATTGCAAAGCTTGGATTGAATGCCAGCATAATGGCGTGGAATAGAGCAGTTGTAAAAGACGTTCAAGAATCTTTAGAATGCGGTGTTGATGCAGTTGCAATTTCTGTGTCTACTTCTGATATTCACATTGAGCATAAACTTAAGAAGTCAAGGCAATGGGTTTTGGACAATATGACTGAAGCGGTTAAATTTGCTAAAAAAGAAGGGGTATATGTTTCTGTCAACGCAGAAGATGCTTCTCGAACGGATATGGACTTTCTCATTGAATTTGCGAAGTGTGCAAAACAAGCAGGAGCAGATCGTTTGAGATTTTGCGATACCGTAGGGTTTTTAGATCCTTTTAAAACTTACGACATGGTCAAAGCAATAAAAGAAGCTGTTGATATTGATATTGAAATGCATACCCACAATGATTTTGGAATGGCTACTGCAAATGCTCTTGCAGGTATGAGAGCCGGTGCTAACTTTATAGGAGTTACAGTAAATGGTCTTGGAGAAAGAGCTGGGAATGCTGCATTAGAAGAGGTTGTAATGGCATTAAAGCACGTCTACAAAATAGATTTAGGAATAGATACAACTAGATTTAGGGAAATTTCTGAATACGTTGCTTTAGCCTCGGGAAGACAGTTGCCAGCATGGAAAGCTATAGTTGGAACAAATGTATTTGCCCATGAGTCAGGTATTCATGTAGATGGTGCCCTTAAAAATCCTCACACATATGAAATATTTAACCCTGATGAAGTAGGCCTTGAAAGGCAGATTGTGATAGGTAAGCATTCTGGTACTGCAGCTCTTATAAATAAATTTAAAGAATACGGCAGAGTTTTAACAGAAGAAGAGGCAAATCAGCTTTTGCCTCATGTCAGAAAATTAGCTATACAGCTTAAGAGGCCGCTTTTTGATAAAGAGCTCATGTACCTTTATGAGGATGTTATCAAAAACAAAGAAAGGGCTATATAAAATTATGTTACAGGAGTGAAAGCAATGAATCTCACACAGAAAATATTATCTTCTCACCTTGTCGAAGGAGAAATGATAAAAGGTCAAGAGATAGCCATTAAAATTGACCAAACTTTGACTCAAGACTCCACTGGTACAATGGCGTACCTACAATTAGAAGCTCTTGGTATAGATAGAGTAAAAACTGAACTTTCTGTTGCTTACATTGACCACAATACATTGCAGCAAGGTCCTGAAAACGCAGATGACCACAGATACATTCAGACTGTTGCAGCAAAATACGGCATATATTTTTCAAGACCGGGAAATGGCATCTGTCATCAAGTGCATCTTGAAAGATTTGGAAGGCCAGGGAAAACTCTTTTAGGTTCTGATAGCCATACGCCAACAGCAGGAGGCTTAGGGATGTTAGCTATAGGCGCAGGAGGCTTAGATGTTGCTTTGGCTATGGCGGGAGAGCCTTACAGGATTATTATGCCTTCCATTGTCAATGTAAGGCTTACTGGGAAACTTAGACCTTGGGTATCGGCAAAGGATGTGATATTGGAGCTTTTAAGAAGACTTACTGTAAAAGGTGGAGTTGGCAAGATATTTGAATATTCAGGGGATGGAGTAAAAACTTTATCAGTACCCGAAAGAGGTACAATTGCCAATATGGGGGCGGAATTAGGAGCTACTACATCAATTTTTCCATCAGATGATAGGACATATGAATTTTTAAAAGCTCAAGGAAGAGAAGATGCATTTGTGCCTTTGGCTGCCGATGAAGATGCAGAATACGATGATGTCATTGAAATAAACCTTGATGAACTTGAACCTTTAGTAGCACTCCCTCATAGTCCTGATAATGTTGTAAAAGTTAAAGACGCAGGCAGGCCAAAAGTTGACCAAGTTGCTATAGGATCCTGCACAAATTCCTCTTATGCTGATTTAATGAAAGTTGCTTCCATATTGAGAGGCAAGGTTATTCCAGAACATGTAAGCCTTGTAATTGCTCCTGGTTCAAGACAAGTTCTTAACATGCTTGCAAAAAATGGTGCACTTTCAGACCTGATATCGGCAGGTGCAAGAATACTCGAAAGTGCTTGTGGACCTTGTATTGGCATGGGTCAAGCTCCCGCAACAGATGCAATTTCGATTAGAACCTTTAATAGAAACTTTTACGGCAGAAGTGGTACCAAGTCAGCGTCAGTTTATCTCGTAAGCCCTGAAGTTGCTGCTGCTGCAGCTTTGACAGGGTATTTAATAGATCCGAGAGAGTTAGGGGAAGCACCTGAAGTACCTTATGTGGAGAAATTTGAAATTAATGATAATATGATTATAAAACCGCCAGAGGATAGGGAAAAGGTGGAGATAATAAAAGGACCTAATATAAAGCCATTCCCTCTCAATACACCTCTTTCTGATATAGAAAAGAAGGTGCTAATTAAAGTAGGAGACGATATAACTACAGACCATATAATGCCTTCAAATGCTAAATTGTTACCCTTAAGGTCTAATATCCCTGAACTTGCTAAACACTGTTTCGAAATAATAGATGAAAACTTTTCTAAAAGAGCGATTGAATGGGGCGGTGGCATAATTGTCGGTGGAAGCAACTATGGACAAGGCTCTAGCCGAGAACATGCGGCATTGGCTCCACTTCAACTGGGAGTAAAGGCTGTCATAGCAAAGTCATTTGCGAGAATACACAAAGCAAACCTTATAAATAGTGGAATTCTTCCTCTTACTTTTGTAGATGAAAAAGATTATGAAGACATTGAGGTTGGGGATGTTTTAAAGATAGAAAATGCGGTAGAACAAGTAAAAAGAGGCGGCAGGATAACAGTGAAAAACCAAACAAAAGGTACAACCTTTGAAGTAGATCTTGAGGTTTCAGATAGAAACAGAGAAGTACTCATAGCAGGTGGCATGATAAATTATGTAAAAAGTAAAAATACTAAAAAAACCGGGTGATATGAACCCGGTTTTTTTAATGTGGAGTGTACCGAAGTTGTAACTGTTATATTAGCAATGGTAAAGACTCGTACCGAACTTAAAGAGAATGGGTAATAAGGAAGTGTGTTTGCTAGTTCGAATTTATATAAGAATGGGATGGTAGTCAGGATAGAGAGACAAAATAATGTGAAGTGTGATAAAAATTCAAAAAGATGAGAGGTTGATGGTAAAATTTTTTATAATTTTTATATATTTTAAGAAGGAATTTTAAAAATAATGTCGAATATATAAAATTAAGATAATAAGAAGTTAGAAATAACATAAATTTACTTTAGAATATAGGAAGTTATATGTAGCATTATTTAAGAAAGGCCATAATTGTTTTTTGCTAGCTAGATAATACAAATTTTATTTTATAAACTTATTACGAACTTCTTAATAAGTTAGGGAGGGTAAAGTAAATTGAAGAGGAAAAACAACTTAAAAGAATTAAAAGACAGAAACAAAAAATTAATTTTAAAAACACTTATTAATAAAGGTGCATTGTCGAGAACAGAAATTTCGCAATATACTGGTTTAAGCTTAACAGCTGTTTCAGATTTGATTGACGAATTAATAGAGGAGAATATTATAAAAGAAAACGGGATAGGTACATCTACGGGTGGTAGAAGGCCCATTATGCTACAGTTTAATCCTGAAAGTGGATATATTTTAGTGGTTAAGGTTGATGAAAATAAAATAATAGCTTCTTTGTTTGATTTTTCTATGAATAAGATATCACAAAAAGAAATTAAATTTGATTATTTTGAAATATCTAAATTAGAGGACAAAATAAAAGAATGCTATTTTTCTTTTGAAAAAGAAATATCTAAAGAGGATAGAAAAATATTTGGCATAGGTATTTGTTTGAACAATGATGTTAAAATTTTAAAACCGAGAGGAATTTTAAATACCTCTATTTCTTCAGAGTTTATAACAATAGAGCAGTCACTATCTTTGGAGCTGGGACTTACTGTTGTTCAGGAAGATGAATTGAATTTAAAGGCTATGGCCGAATACCAAAACCTAAATACGAGACAGAATCTTGCTTACATTAAAATAGATGAAAATATAGAGTCTTCAGTAATTATAAAAGGGAAGCGTTTGGAAACTAGCATAAATATTGGACAAATGATCGTAGATAAAAATGGCCCAACCTTAGACGAGGTAGTATCAATAAAATCAATAATAAAAAGAGCATTAATAATGATAATCGAAGAGCATGAAAAGGAACAAATTGATAATATACCTTCAATAAATATTGATAATTTGTGCGAAATATTAAATGATGAGAAAAAAAATCGTCTTATAAATGAAGTAAGTAACTATTTAAAAGTGGCTATTACCAATTTAAAAAATTTACTGGATATAACAGTCTTTATATTTGATGGTAAAATATTGAAATTATCAGCTATTATTAATTCTCTGGCAAGATCTTGCGAGAATATGGTGATTAAAAACTCATCTACAAAAGATGAAGATGTTATGAGAGAAGCAGCAAAGCTTACTTTAAAAAAAATAATAAATATTATATAGGAGGCGTAGCTTTATGAAATTTCTTGATTTGCTTAATTCAAACAAAATGACGTTAATAGTTAGTTTACCTGAAAACAAATTAGAATTTGCACAGGCTGCTGTGAAAGGAGGTGCAGATGCGTTAAAGGTCCATGCCAATGTTTATCATTCGGCGAGTGGCAATAATTTTAAAGGTATAATGGAACAAAAGGAGGTGTTTGAAGAGATAATTAAATATGCCAATGTGCCTGTGGGTCTTGTTCCTGGTGCACAGTTATATGCAAGCAAAGATGAAATTAAAATTGTAGAAGAAATTGGTTTTAGTTTTTTGTCGATGTTTGCCCATTATATGCCGCTTTATATGATTGATTCAAATCTTGACAAGATGATTGCTGTTAATGAAACATATGATTTAGGTCATATCAGGGCAGTTAATAGAATAGAGGTAGATGTAATAGAAGCAGATGTTCTTCCTGATGATAGAAGAGAAAAAATTTATGTATTTGATTTAATGAGATATGGCAGGCTTGTTGAAAATGTTGACAAACCTGTTGTAGTTCCTACTCAAAGGATTATAGAACCGGAAGAAGTAAGATTCTTATATGAATTAGGAGTAAAAGGGATAATGATAGGTGCAATTGTAACAGGAAATACTGTAGAAGGAGTTGAAAGAACAACTAGTTTGTTTAGAGAAGCGATAAATAAATTGTAAGGGGGTTTTTATCATGCAGGCAGTATTGATATTGGTTCTTTTTTTAGCAATTGCAGTGCTTATGATAACTAGGAAGTTGCCTACATTAATAGCACTTCCAATACTTGCGATAGGAATAGCAGTAATTGCTGGTGTTCCTCTAAAAATGGTAGATCCTAAGACTAAAGTAGACACCGGGCTTTTAGCTTATGTGATAGATGGAGGAGCTATAAAACTTGCAGCTGCATATGTTGCGGTAATGTTTGGTGCATGGCTTGGGCAAATAATGAACCAAACTGGGATATCGAAATCCATCGTTAAAACAGCAGCTGAATTAGGCGGAGATCGACCTTTTATAATAACAATTTTAGTTGCAGCAGCGATAGCTTTACTATTTACAACTGTAGGCGGCCTTGGGGCTGTAATAATGATTGGTAGTATAACACTGCCTATATTAATGTCAGTGGGTGTAGCTCCTATAACGGCAATTGCAGTATTTCTATTTGGCATGGCGATAGGACTTGAACTTAACATGGGTAACTGGGCTTTTTATATAACAGCTACTGGTGTAACATTAGAACAAGTTAAAAATTTTGCATTAGTCCTTATGGTTTTAACTGCTATAACAGCTCTGATTTTTATAATTATAGAATTTAAACGCCAAGGTTTAAAATTTAGTTGGGCCCAAGTTAATGAAGAAGATGCTGAAAAAAAGGTGAATTTTTTAGCATTATTAACACCGCTTATACCCATTACTTTTGTATTGATATTTAAATGGTCAATTATTTCATCTTTTATGATTGGAATAGTTTATGGCGTAATTACAACACAAAAATCAATTAAAAATGCTTTAAATACCCTTACCAAAACTGCTTATGATGGTATAGCAGATTCTGCACCGGCTGTACTTTTAATGATAGGAATTGGCATGTTGCTAAATGCCGTTATGCATCCTATGGTCGCAAAAAGCCTTGAACCCATTTTAAAGAGTATTATTCCTTCATCGCGAATATCGTACATTATATTTTTTAGTTTACTTGCACCGTTAGCTCTTTACAGAGGTCCTCTAAATTTATGGGGATTGGGAAGTGGTATAGCGGGTCTTATCATTGGTTTAAAACTTTTGCCACCGACTGCAGTAATGGGTGCACTTTTATCAACAGAAAGGATTCAAGTAATAGGAGATCCAACAAATACACAAAATGTTTGGTTAAGTAATTATGCTGGTGTTGACGTTAATAAACTTTTATTAAAACTACTACCATATATATGGATACTTGCTATAGCTGGCGTAGTTACAGCGTCAATAATGTTCTTTTAAAATTATAAAAGGGCTAAGTAAATTAACTTAGCCCTTACCATCAAATGTATAGGAGGAGATAGTATTGAAAGTAAGAATCGGGATAGATGTTGGAGGAACATTTACAGATGCGGTTGCTATAGATAATGACACTTATGAATTAATAGGGACAATAAAGGTACCGACGACACATACTGCGAAAGAAGGTGTTGCAAAAGGCATTATAGAAGCCCTTATGAAACTTATGGAAGAGCACAGTATAGATCCAGAAGATGTCCTATTTATAGCCCATGGTACAACACAGGCAACGAATGCCTTATTAGAAGGTGACGTTGTTCCTGTTGGTATTATAGCTGCAGGGGAAGGTCTTGAAGGTATTAAAGTAAAAAGTGATACAAATATACAAGATATAGAACTTGCACCAGGCAAGATATTAAAAATTGCAAGTCAATATATTGAATTAGATGAGGAATTTGAAAAAAAGGTAGAAATGAAAATTGAGGACTTCAAAAAGCAAGAGATAGGAGCGATTGTTGCAGCACAAGCCTTTTCAGTAGATGATCCAACAATTGAGGATAAAATAGTAGACATTGTAGAGCAAAAAGGACTTCCAGCGACGGCAACGCATGAAATAACAAAACTATATGGATTAAAAATAAGGACAAGAACTGCAGCAATAAACGCATGTATACTTCCCAAAATGATAGAAACAGCAAACATGACAGAAGATAGCGTAAAAAAATCTGGCATAAAAGCACCTCTCATGATAATGAGAGGCGATGGGGGAGTAATGAATATAGCGGAAGTGAGGAAAAGACCGATACTAACACTTCTTTCAGGACCTGCTGCAGGTGTAGCAGGAGCTTTGATGTATGAAAAAATATCTGACGGCATATTTCTTGAAGTTGGTGGAACAAGTACAGACATATCTGCAATAAAGACAGGCAAAGTAATGGTAAACTATGCAGAAATCGGTGGGCACAAGACTTATCTTAACTCCCTTGACGTAAGAACGGTGGGAATAGCAGGAGGGAGCATGGTAAGGCTTGGTGAGAAAGACATAGAAGACGTTGGGCCCAGAAGTGCTCATATTGCAGATTTACCATATGCAGTTTACAGCGATCCTGAAGAAATAATAGAACCTGAAATAGTATATATAAAACCAAAGAAGAACGATCCTGATAATTATGTTGCAATCAAAAGCAAGAATGGGAAAATATTTGCAATAACTGTCTCCTGTGCGGCAAACGTATTAGGATATGTAAAACCAGAAGATTACGCCTATGGTAATCAAGAAGCTGCAAGAAAGGCATTAGAACCAATTGCCAAAAAACTTAATAAAACAGTTGAAGAAGTAGCGAAAAAAATAATGGACATTGCAAGCATGAAAGTAATAAAAGTTGTTGAACAGCTTATTACTGACTACAAACTTGACAAATCTACCACGGTACTTGTAGGTGGAGGAGGAGGAAGCGCTTCAATAGTTCCCTATGTTGCAAAAATGATGGGTATGCACCATAGAATAGCCAAAAACGCCCAGGTAATTTCTACAATAGGAGTAGCCCTTGCAATGGTAAGAGAAATAGTAGAGCGTACCATACAAAATCCTACTGAAAAAGACATATTGTCAATAAGAAATGAAGCAAAAGAAGCAGTAATAAAATCAGGGGCATTAGAAGAAACAGTAGAAATATATGTAGAAATAGACTCACAAAAGAATATAGTAAGAGCAATTGCTACAGGAGCTACAGAATTACGTTCCAAAGATATATTAAACAAAAACTTAGGAGAAGAAGAAATAAAGAAAATAGCAGCTCAAGCAATGAAGCTAGAATCGACAAAAAACCTTCAAATAATCGATAAAACAGGTTCAATGTATATCATAAAAGGCATAGAAAGCAGAAAGAGATTCTTTGGGCTATTATCACAAAAGCAGGAAAGAGTAGTAGTAATAAACAAAGAAGGGGTTATAAGACTTCACAAAAATAACGGCAAAGTATCTAGAACAACCATAAAAAGCTTTGAAAAGGACTTAAACAAAGCATTAGAGCAAAACATTTCTTATGGTGATGGCGGAGCCGAAATTCCTGATTGCTTTATCATACTGCCAAATAGAATAGTAGACCTATCAGGACTTATTGACAAGGAACAAATAATTTCACTGGCAAAAGTAGAAATAAGTGGCTTATCTGATAATGACCGAATACTCATATTATTAAGCAAAAGGTGATGAAATGGTACCCTCTGTATTTCTCAATAAACAACAATTAATTGACCAGGAATTAAAATTTGATATATATTACAATAGAATATCCGACCTTAATCTTGATGATATATTAGAAATAGCATGGAATAGAGGGATAAAAGAGGCAGAAAAAATAAAAGACAAAGACATAAAACAACTAATATTTCAAGAAAACATACTTATAGAAACAGATGAAAAAAGTTATAACCCTGCCTATACTATTTTTAGCGATTATAACAGTAGAGAAAAAAAGATTACCCTCTACAAAAAAAATATACAGAACATATTTATCCCTTCTATACCAGAGAAATATTTATTTTGGAAAGATAATGAAAAAATCGTAGATTTATTTCTGACTCACGAATATTTTCACCATTTAGAGGCCAAATATATTGGATTAACAAGTGAAATAAAAAAAATACAAATAAAAATTGGTCCATTTATATTAAAAAGAAGATTAAGAGCATTAAGTGAAATAGCAGCTCATGCTTTTGTAAAAGAATTTTATGATATATGGTAGGTGATGATAGTGAAATTATATGACGTAGTTGTTATTGGTGGTGGCGTATCAGGAACAGTTGCAGCAATAGCATCTGCAAGGAATGGAGCTCAAACTCTATTAATTGAACAATATGGATTTCCTGGCGGTTCACTTACAAATATGGGCGTTGGTCCTATGATGACTTTTCATGCGGGCGATAGACAGGTTGTAAGAGGAATACCACAAGAGATAGTAGATAATCTTGTAAAAATAGGGGGAAGTCCTGGGCACGTAATAGATACAACTGGATTTGTAAACACTGTAACACCCTTTGATGTAGAACTCATGAAATACATTTTAGAGAAGATGCTAATAGATAGCGGTGTAGAAATATTATATCACAGCTATTTGTCGGACGTTGAAATGGATGGAAGCAAGATAAAATCAATTAAAATTGTGAACAAATCAAGGGAAATGACTATAAAAAGCAAAATTTATATAGATTCAACAGGAGATGCAGACCTTGCTATAAGATGTGGAGTCAATTATTTATTAGGAAGACCCCAGGATAACTTGACACAACCGATGACAATGAATGTCAGAATAGGCAATGTAGATATACAAAAAATAAAAGAATATATGCTAAATAATCCAGCTGAATTTAGAATGGTAGATAAAGAAAAAATCATAAAAGCAAAAAGATTATCGGTAAACGGCTTTTATTATATATTAAAAGAAGCAAGAAAAAAAGGAGAAATAAGTTTTGAAAGAGACATGGTGCTATTTTTTGAAACAAATACACCAGGTGAAGTTATAGTAAACATGACAAGGGTACAAAGGCTAAATGGTACAGATATAAAGGATTTAACTAAAGGTGAAATAATCGGCAGAAGCCAAGCCATTGAGTTGTTTAACTTTATGAAAAAAAGAATACCTGGTTTTGAAAATAGTATATTAATTTCAACAGGCCCGCAAATTGGAGTGAGAGAAACTAGAAAGATAGTTGGTGAATATATATTAACAGCTGAAGACCTTATTTCAAATAAACGTTTTGATGACTGTATTGCAAAAGGCGGTTACCCTGTTGATATACATTCACCGGAAGGTGAGGGCGTTGTTTATATGAAACTTAAAGAGGGAAGTGATTACGACATACCATACAGATGTTTGTATAGTAAAAAAGTAGATAATTTACTTGTGTCAGGTAGATGCATATCTTCTACTCATGAAGCAAATGCAGCAATAAGAGTTTCACCAATTGCTATGGCAACGGGACAGGCGGCAGGTACGGCAGCAAGTATAGCAGCAAAAGAAGATATAAAAGTTTGGAATGTTGATATAGGGACTTTGAGAAATATTTTATTAAAACAGGGAGCTTATATTTAATGGTAAAGGTACATTAAATATATACATTTACCATTAAATTTTATTTACAGGTTTATTATTTTCCTCTACAAATATTACCTTGGGCATGTAATTTTTGGCTTCCTCATCCTCCATTATTGCATAAGATATTATAATGATTATATCGCCTACCTGACATAGTCTTGCTGCTGCGCCGTTTATGCATATTGTACCTGAGCCTCTTTCGCCTTCTATTGCGTAAGTGTCAAATCGTGCACCGCTGTTGATGTTTAAAACTTGTACTTTTTCATTTGGCAGTATATCAGCAAGTTCCATTAAATTTTTATCAATTGTTATAGAACCCTGGTAATTTAAGTTGGCATCTGTTACAATTGCTCTGTGTATTTTAGATTTCATCATAAACCTTTGCATTATATTTTTCCTCCCACAATATATTATCTATAAGCCTTGTTGTCCCAATAAAGCAAGCTATTGCAATAAGTGCTTTATCTTTTATATAAGTTAAGTCTTCTAATGTATCAGGATGAACGCAGGAGACATATTGCACTTTGCATAAAGGCTCTGAGTTTAAGACTTCATTTACTTTTTTTATTATAGTATTAGCATTTCTTTCGCCATTTAGAAGTAATTTTTCAGCTTCTTTTAAAGATTTCGAAAGTATTAAAGCTGCTTTTCTTTCTTCAGAATTTAAATAGACATTTCTCGAACTCATTGCTAGACCATCAACTTCTCTTACAATAGGCGCTTTAATTATTTCTACAGGGAAATTTAAGTCTTCCACCATTTTCTTTATTACTGCAACTTGTTGGGCGTCTTTTTGTCCGAAAACTGCGATGTCAGGTGTAAAAATGTTAAATAATTTTGCCACAACTGTTGTGACACCTTTAAAATGCCCGGGCCTGAAAGCTCCACAAAGTTTATCAGTGATTTTATCTACATTTACTGTCGTGAGAAGTTCAGAAGGATACATTTCCTCTACAGAAGGAGCAAAAACAAGGTCACATCCTTCTTTTTCAAGAAGTTTTAAATCCCTTTCCAAGTCTCGAGGATATCTATCAAAGTCTTCATTAGGTCCGAATTGAATTGGATTTACAAATATGCTTACAGCTACAAAATCTGAATGATTTTTTGCAATTCTTACGAGGGACAAGTGGCCTTCGTGCAAATATCCCATTGTAGGTACAAGTCCAACTTTTTTGCTTGATAGTTTTTGTTTTTTAATTATATTTCTTACATCACTAATTTTTTCTGTTACTATCATTTATTCTCCCTCTTTTCTAAAGTAAAAGAATGTTCTTCATCTGGAAATAAACCTTGTTGTACTTCTTTAATGTAGGCATTTATGCCCTCTATCATTATTTTTTCAATATCAGCGTATTGTTTTACAAATTTAGGCCTATGACCTTGTGTTATACCTAACATGTCATGGATGACGAGGATTTGGCCATCGCAGTAAGGACCTGCTCCTATTCCAATAGTTGGAACTGAAATATTTTCTGCAATGTCTTTTGCAAGCTCCATTGGGATGCTTTCAAGCACCAGGGCACATATGCCAGCTTGTTCTAATATTTTTGCATCGTTAAAAATTTTTTTGGCTTTCTCTTTTTCTTTGCCTTGAACTTTATATCCTCCCAATTGATGTACTGATTGAGGAGTAAGTCCGAGATGGCCTACCACCGGTATTCCTGCATCTACTATGGCTTTGACTATAGAAGCTATTTCTTCTCCACCCTCCAACTTTACGGCGTGAGCTCCACCTTCTGCAATAAGCTTTGCAGCATTTGTCATAGCCTGTTCTTTTGATATGTGATATGACATGAAAGGCATGTCGGCAACTACAAAAGCACGATTTACTGCCCTTGAGACGGCTTTTGTGTGATGTATCATGTCCTCCATTGTGACAGGTATTGTGCTTTGGTATCCTAAAACCACCATTCCAAGGGAATCTCCTACTAAAATCATGTCAATTCCGCAATTGTCGAGGATTTTAGCTGTGGGGAAGTCATAAGCAGTTAAAGCTACAATCTTTCTTCCTTCTTTCTTAAATTTCCTTAGTGTGAGAGTTGTTACTTTTTCCACCATTTTAATATACCCTCCAATTCAAAATATTTTTCATCGTTAAAACTTCCTTTTTCATAAGCAATCTCAAGAGTTAATTTACCCAAACTTTTATAAAGCTCTTCAAGACTTGGATCTTTTATATTTTCAAGATGAAGTTTTATAGTGTTTACATCCCCTCTTGCTATAGGACCTGTCAAAGCATCAGTTGTGCCTTTTTCTTTTATATTTTTTAAAGTTCCCTCCATTAAAGGGATTAAGGCATCAGGATAATTTTCAAAAGGAAAACCTGATTCTTTTAGAAGAAGCAAACTAAATTTTGAAAGAGCTACAAGGTAATTTGAGGCTACAACACAAGCAGCATGATAAAGGGGTCTTACTATATTGTTTAAAACTATGTATTTACCTGATATTTTATTTACAATTTCTTTTCCAATTTCAACTGCTTTTTCATCCCCTTCTAAAGTGAAATAGGATTTTGGAAGAAGTTCTAAAGATGATGATACAGAGGGGCACGTTTGTATAGGATGTAATACCATGATAAAATTATTTTCATCTTTTTTAAGAGGGTTTAAAACTTCTAAATTTAAAGCTCCACTTAAATGAGCAAAAGTTTTTTCTTTAAGCATTTCCTTGTACTGACTTAAATTATTTACTACTTCTGGTATGCTGTTGTCATTTGTGCTTATTATAATTACATCAGAATTTGTGATGACCTCTTGATAAGAAGAAAAGACGCTGGATTGTGTAAATTCAGCTGATTTTTTGGCTGATTCTAAATTCCTGCTTAAAAAACCTGAAATATTAATACCATTTTGGGATAACAAAAAAGCGAGGCTTGTTCCTACAACGCCAGCCCCGACAAATCCAATTTTCAATAGTTTTCCCTCCTTTTAATTAAGACAAAAAACCTTCCACCGATGGGAAGGTAAATCTTCTTTATTTCCCGTCCCGGTCTTGTGATCCTGGCGGGGCATATAAGCCCTATTAAGTTTTTATGAAGTGTGTGGTTCTATAGAGATACCACCACTTTTAAAATAGCACAATGGGGTTTTGTAGTCAATAAAGACAATTACTATTCTAGCTTCCTTGCAAAAATGAGATAACCTGTGTGACCTACCATCAGGTCTTCTGGCCTTAACCGCTGAGGGATTAATTTATATTTTCTAAGCATAATTTCACTGACTTCTGAAACATAAAACCCATTTTTTTCAAGTGAAGTCAAACTTTCAGATACCTGATTTATAGTGGGAACTAATATTCCTAAGTGTCCTGCAAGTTTTAGTGCTTTTCTTACTTCTTCTAAAACTTCCCATGGTTTTCTAACATCTAAGAAAAATGCATCCAAATCTCTTTCTTTGATTCCATCATTTATAGATTTATTGTACATAATGACATTGTCAAATTCTAAAAATTCGCTGAGATTTTTTTGTGCAAGCTTATAAAATTCTTCCCTTTGTTCATATGTATATACTCTTCCATACGGTCCCACTGCGCGAGAGAGGTATACAGTGAAAGCTCCAGAACCTGTTCCTGCTTCACCTACTCTTTTGCCTGGAAAAATGTCAAGGCGCATTGCTATGTAAGCTCCCTCTTTTGGATAGACAATTTGTGTTTGGCGCTTTAAGGAGTGCATTATGTAGTCAAAAGTATCGCAGTTAAGCACGTGATATTTTATTCCTTGTACTTCAAAGCTATTGCCAGGTTTTATTTGGGACAAAAAATATGTATCAATTTGACCTTTTGGTAGTCCTATTTTAGAGGGAGAGGATAGATCGACTACTTTTTTAAAATTATCTGGCCCTATTATTACTCGTTTTGTAGTGATTTTTGAATCCACAATTTGTTCCCCCTTTCTTTTAAAAGGGTTTTTATGCCTATATTATAACACATTGTTTTATAAAGTTATAGATTAAAGGATATTTTCAAGAATCGGTTTTTCATTTTGAGGTATATGCCTTATTAACATTTTAATAGCTTTAAGCTGTGCCATGCTTAAATCTTTGTTTTTCGTCTCTACATAACTTTTTAACTTTTCCATGTTTATTTCTATCTCATCAATCTCTCTATGTTCTATTAGAATTGCCCATTTTTTATCTATCTTTTTCCATTCTTTTTCTGCCTTTTCAATGTTTTTTTTTGCTTCTTCCCAATGTTCTTTTTCTATGTTTTGCTGTACTGCTGTCAGCATTTTATTTAAATTTTCAGAGGTTTTATCAAGGTATTTAAAAGATATAATATCTAAAAATAGGACGAAAATAACAATAGATATCATCAAAGGAACTACATATCGCACATTTAACCTTCCTTTCTGTAAACAGTCAAAACTTTATTGGTATCTAAAGAGGCAAAAAGTACTTCTTTGACATTTTGTATTTTCCACATTTTGAGCTGTTCATTTAACCATTCCATGTCAATACTTGCTTTCTGCATATTTTGATGCATAATTCTTCCGTCTATTATTATAGGAAGTGGCAATCCCTCATATTGAGGAGTTAAATTTAAGTCTTGAGGAGTAACAGGTTTCTTGTCACTTTTTGGTATCACACTTAAATTACCATTTGTTTCAAGTATTGCATATTCCACATCGGCTATATTAGGGTAACCTTTTACTCTCAATTCTTCCAAAAGGTCATTTATATTGTAGCGTTCTTTTTGGAGCTCTGATGTTAGAATTTTTCCTTTTTCAATTAAAATAGTAGGTGTACCACAAATTATAGCTCTTGCCCTTAAACTCTTCATTGATAAGTAAGATAAAAAAAGTTGTGAAACTAGAAGTGTTAAGACAGGTATAATGCCTGATAAAAGAGGAATCCCTTTATTTTGCATAGGGATGGCTACTAAGTCTGCTATCATGATTGCTACAACTAACTCGTAGGGTTGAAGTTGTCCTATTTGCTGTTTTCCTGAAATTCTCATAAATATTACTACCAGAACGTATAAAATTAAGGTACGGAAAAACAGTATTAACATAATGTCACCCTTTCTAAGTCTTCATATTTAGTATTGTTGGAGGGTTTTGAAAATATTCATTTACATTTATTTCAATATTTCTCATAAAACTTTGTTAAAAAACTTTTTGTAATGTAAAATTTTCAATGGTAACGTTTTATAACAATTTATGATATAGTATGTAAATTTACAAACTGTTATAATATAGAGGAGGGATAAATAAAAAATAGGGGTTGAAGAATATGTATAAACTTTTTGTCACAGATGCTGATGGGAGCTTGTTAAATAGCAATTCTGAAATCTCTGATAAAAATAAAGAAGCAATAAAAGAGGTGATTTCAAGGGGAGTCATTTTTACTATTGCGACTGGACGTATGTTTTCTTCTATCCTACCTTATGCTTATGAGCTTAATATTAATGCTCCAGTGATTTCTTATAATGGTGCTTTAATAAAAGATATTTATACTAAAAAGGTGTACTATTACAGTCCTATACAGACAGAAGATGCAATATTTGCAATAAGATTGTTAAAAGAAAGTGGATACCATATTAACCTCTATATTGATGATGAGTTATACGTGGAAGAAATAACTGATAGAGTAGAGTGGTACCTTTCTTTTAACAATGTTACTGTAAATTCGGTGGGGAATCTGGAGGAATTTCTTAAAAAGACGGGAAGTGTAACGGCTAAGATCTATGCGTTGAATGATATTAAAAATCCTATTTCTATTGATGCAGAAATTTACGACGAAATTTCAAAAAGATTGACCATTTCTAGTTCTGGAGGAGGGCATTTAGAGATTAATGCAAAAGGAGTAAGCAAGGGAAATGCTTTAAAAACTCTTGCCAATATGTACAGTATAAAAAGAGAGCAGGTAGTGGCAATTGGGGATAATCTAAATGACCTGTCAATGATAGAATATGCAGGATTGGGAATAGCTATGGGTAACGCTCCTGACATTGTAAAGATAAAAGCGGATTATACAACTTTATCAAATGATGAAGATGGAGTTGCTCATGTAATAGATAAATTTTTCTTAAATAAAAAGACAGTAGCTGTATAGTAACAAGTTTAAACAAAAGGGAATAAAATATATTACCGCGAGGGCGGTAATATATTTTTTTATTTAGGTGATGACCATGGAAGGTATTGTTATAAAATTTATCAGCTTGGTTATTATATTTGTTGGGATTTTATATATGTTATTCTCTTTTTTGCCTCTATTTTGCGAAAAAGAACAAAAAAGAGAGTTAAAAGATGAGTCAGTCAAAAAAATTCATGAAAATGAATGAAAAAAATTGAAAAAATCTATTGACAAAATTCTTTTTAAAAAGTAAAATAACATAAAGCGAAAACGATTAATCCTGGGAGTGATGTGCTATGAGTGCAACGATAAAAGATGTGGCGAGGGAAGCAAAGGTTTCGATTGCTACGGTTTCTAGAGTGTTAAATAACAGTGCTGTTGTTACAGACGAGACGAGGCAGAGAGTATTAGAGGCTATAAAAAAGACTGGATATAAGCCTAATGCGTTAGCTCGTAGTTTAAAGATCCAAAAGACTCATACTATAGGGCTTATAGTTCCGGATATTTCTAGTACTTTCTATCCTGAGGTAGTTAGAGGGATAGAGGATATTGCGGCGATGTATAATTATAACATATTTTTGTGTAATACTGACCAAAAAGAGGAAAAAGAAGTCAAATATATAGAAATATTAGGAGAAAAGCAAGTAGACGGGATTATCTTTATGGGGGATGTTGTAAGGGATAGTGTTATACAAACGTTTAACGAGTTTGGTGTACCAGTGGTGATGGCAGGTACTCAGGACAAAGATAAGAGATTTCCTAGTGTTATGATTGACAATGAAAAAGCCGCATACGACGCCGTAAAATATTTGATTTCTTTAGGGCATAAGAAAATAGGTGTGATTTCAGGCCCTATGCATGACCCTATAGGAGGGCTTCAAAGGATTGAAGGTTACAAAAAAGCTTTAGAAGAACACGGCATAAAATATGACCCTGAATTAGTAGTGGAAGGAGAGTTTAAAACTCGCAAAGCGTATTTAGCTATGCTAAAGCTTTTGGAATACAAAGTAGATGCAGTGTTTGCAGCATCAGATGATATGGCTGCTGCTGCCATAAATGCCATATTTGACTCAAATCTCAAAGTACCAGAAGACATTCATGTAGTAGGTTTTGACAATACTTATATTTCTACTATATTTAGGCCTACCATTACTACAATACAACAGCCTGCATATGACATAGGGGCTGTGAGCATGAGGCTTTTAACTAAGCTTTTGGCAAAAGAACCTATTGAAGAAATGCATGTTATTTTGCCTCATCAGTTGATTGTAAGAGAATCTACTGGCTTTGGAGAAGAAAAAAATAGCCGTTAAGGCTATTTTTTTTTGTAAATTATTATGGTATACTGGCGTCAGGAGGGGTTACATGGAAAAATTGTTGATTATAGACGATGAAGAAATGTTTGTAAAAGGTTTAAAACTTTCTTTAGAAGAAGAAGGGTTTGAAGTTGATACTGCCTACGATGGAGAGGAAGGGCTTGATAAGGTCCGTTTGGGAAACTATGACCTTGTAATTTTAGATATTATGCTTCCTAAATTAGACGGTTTTTCGGTATGTAGAGAGATAAGGAGTTTTTCAAATATTCCTATAATTATGCTTACTGCAAGAGGAGATGATATTGACAAGA
The DNA here is from genome assembly GCF_000806225.2 of Thermoanaerobacter sp. YS13. Taxonomy (NCBI): domain Bacteria; kingdom Bacillati; phylum Bacillota; class Clostridia; order Thermoanaerobacterales; family Thermoanaerobacteraceae; genus Thermoanaerobacter; species Thermoanaerobacter sp. YS13. The sequence goes on from NZ_JOOI01000003.1 coordinate 116,782, forward strand.
TTATAGGGATAGAAATAGGAGCTGATGATTATTTAGCGAAACCTTTTAATACTAGAGAGCTTATTGCGCGAATAAGAGCACTTTTAAGAAGAGCTACAAATCCTTATACTAAAAGGAAAGACGAAATAAGAAGAGGAGAACTTTATATAAATATTCCAGAAAGAGCAGCTTACAAGAGAGGCAAGAGAATTGAGCTTACAAATAAAGAATTTGAAATTTTAGTGTTGTTAGCTTCTAATCCAGGGAAAGTCTATACGAAAGATAAATTGTTAGACTTGATATGGGGATTTGATTTTTACGGTGATACTAATACTGTTACAGTGCATGTGAGAAAACTTAGAGAGAAAATTGAAGATGACCCTGCAAATCCTCAATATATTTTCACCAAATGGGGTGCAGGATACTATATGAAGTAAAGGTGATAAAATGAGTTTAAGGTGGAAAATCTTTTCATTATATTTGATAATTTTAATAATTTCGTTGGCATTAACTGGGTTTTATCTTTACCGTTATATTGAAAAAAGCTATTTAGACAATGTCAGAGTCAATAATTTAATGCAAGCCAATATGGTATCTAATTTTGTATCAAGATTTGTAGGTACCTCTTCTTCTTATTTGATTGAGCCCACTATAATGGAGTATGCAAAACAAATAAGTTCAAGAATACTTTTTACTAATATAAATGGAAAAGTATTGGTAGATTCTGCTTCCTCAAAAGAATTTGAAGGAAAAGTAATAAAGGATTACAGCGATATAAAAGAGGCTTTAAATGGCAAGGGTTCTACAAGTATTCATGACATAAATGGGGTAGGTTGGGCGATGTATACTGCAGTCCCCGTTATAGCAAAAAACAATGTAGTAGGGGCAATACTTATATCTTCTTCTATAGATGACATAATAAACCTGTTAAACTCTATAAAATATCGCATGATATATACTTTTACAGGTATTGGATTTTTGGTAAGCCTTTTAAGCCTTTTAGTGGCTTCTTACATTACTAATCCTTTAAAACGATTAACAGAAGCAGCAAATATTTTATCTCAAGGGAAATTAGACTATAAAGTTGAGGCAAAAAGCAATGATGAAATTGGGAAATTGGCTAATGCTTTTAATAAGATGAGTTTCAATTTAATGAAAATAGATGAAGAGCGGAAAAGATTTGTTTCAGATGCTTCTCATGAACTAAAAACTCCTCTGGCATCTGTAAAAGTGTTGATAGAATCTCTCATAAATAGCAAAAATCAAGATATAAAATTTTATAAAGAAATATTGAGGGATGTAGATGGAGAATTGGATAGGATGACAAGATTGGTTAATGACTTGTTAGAATTAGCACGAATGGATAGGATTAAAACGGTAAAAGTTAGAAAAAGTGAGATTAGTGAAATTATATTAGATGTAATAGAAAGTCTTCTTCCTCTTGCAAAAGCGAAAGAAATAAACCTTGAATTTAAAGGAAAAAATAATGTTTTTGCAGAAGTTGATCCCGACAGGTTTTATATGATGGTTTATAACATTGTAGAAAATGGGATAAAATATACTCATGATGGAGGAAATGTGATAGTAGGTTTAGAAGAAGATGAAAACAATATTTACCTTACGATAAAGGATAATGGGATTGGTATAAGTGAAGAAACGCTTCCCAAAATATTTGACAGGTTTACAAGGGGAGATACTGCAAGGTCTAAAAAAAGTGGTGGTTTTGGCTTAGGGCTTGCTATTGCTAAAGAGATAATAGATATCCATGAAGGCAAAGTCACAGTGGAAAGTAAAGCAGGAGAAGGAACAGTATTTAAAATTTCCCTCCCCAAAAAGAAGAGGAATTAAGCTTTTTTAATGATTTTTTTATGTTTATTTAATGTTTGTGTAACAAAAGTATAGTAAAATTAAACTAAAGGGAGGGAATAAAAGTGAAAAGAATTGTCCTAGTATTGATAGGTTTATTTATTTTGACGCTGTCGGGGTGTTTTGCGAGAGTTAATAGCAATAATGAAAATACTCCTATAAATCCAAAGCCTATGGTACAAGACGTGTCAAAAGAGATTTCTCTTTATTTTTTAAATGATAAAATGAATGGACTTATTTTAGAAAAAAGACTTATTTCTAAGGATTCAGATGTTTTAAAACAAGTTGTAACTGAAATGATTAAAGGGCCGGCAGATGAATACGCAAAACCGGTATTTCCTAATGGTACAAAGCTAATCTCTATAGAATTACAGGACGGAACTGCTTTTGTAAATTTATCCAAAGAATTTTTACAAGATAGTGAAGATGAAGAAATAGACAAATTAAGAGTTGCTGCATTGGTAAATTCGTTGACCGATATACCCGGAGTTGACAGTGTTCAAATACTAGTAGAAGGAAATAAAGTTGACGCGGTAGGAAAATACAAAATAGGTTTAGAACCTTTAAAAAGAATAGTCTTAATAGGAGAGGTATATAATAACCCAGATAGGATAAAGAAATTACAGGAAAGAGCAGATTTAGGAAAAGAAACATGGCGTTTTGATCCTATTCAACTTCTTAGAAAAGAAGGCGGAATAATAGGGATTGGAAGTGAAGATGATTTGACTTTAAAAGATGAAAACAATGGTGTAGCTTATGTAGAGGCGATACACGATAATAAAATGTATAACATAACATTGGTTCAGCCCCTTGGTAAAGGAAGTAACTATATTTGGGTTATAGACAATGTTAAAGCCAAGTTTACTCAAATACCTGAAGCAAACCCTCTTAAAGGAGAATCTTTTATATACGGTATAGTGAAGGATATCGATTATGAAAACAGGATTATAACAATTGAAAGAGAATACCAGGACTCTCAGGATGTAAGAAATCAAGTAGGGCCGGATATAAAGGTATTGCCTGATGCTATTATACATTTTCAAGCGAAAGTAGGTTATGATAGCCAAGGAGGATTTAAATATGCAGAAAGGGACATAAACTTTGCGGAAATAAAAATAGGAGATGAGTTGGGCATAATATTGAATAAAGATAAAGAAGCAAGGGCTATAATAGTTTCTGATAGAAGTAACATATCTTATGAACCAAATATAAAAGTAGTGTCCCCAGTCAGAAACAATGTTGTGACAAGTCCTTTTAAAGTAATAGGCAAAGCGAGAGTATTTGAGGGAAATGTAAATATAAGGCTTGTTGGCAGCGGTGGGAATGTCATAAGTGAGACTTTTGTACAAGCTACTGCTGCTGCTCCTTCTTGGGGAGATTTTGAAGCTATAATCTCTTATAAACCTTTAAAAGAGCCTCAAAACGGTATTCTTCAGGTCTTCTCTTTAAGCCCTAAAGATGGTTCTGTACAAAACCTCGTTTCTATTCCATTAAAACTTAAGTGAATTCAGTATTTCAAGGACAATTGGATGCTTTTGGTAATTACTTCGGCTATGTCAAATACAAATCCTAATCTTACTGAGTTTAGAGGAATTGAGTCATATACATCGACAATACCTACTATTGAAATATCTCCAACAGGAGGCAGCATTTTCCCCACACCTTTTCCAGGGTACAGTGGGGCTTTTTTTATTGAGATTTTTCCTATACTTTCTTTGTCTCCTAAAGAAGCATCTATGGCTATAATTTTACTGTTAGGATGCTTCTTTTTTATGTATTTCATATTCTCTTCTAGGTTCATAGCGTGGATTGGAGATTTCAAGGTGCCATAAACAAAGTAGGTTGGTGGAAGTGATTTTGATAACAGATTTCCCACGATAGGCCCTAAGGAATCACTTATAAATTTGTCTGTGCCAATACATAAAAAAATTGAATTAGGACTTAAATATGTACTTAAAAAATTTGATATAAAATAAATTGCATTTGAGTCGTCATATTTAAGCCTTAATTCATCCATCTACAAATAGCCTCCTTTACAAATAAGTTGAATTAAAATTTTTATGGCAAGCAATAATAAGAATATGCAATATTAATTGAAAGGAATGACTGATCTTGAAGAGGCTAGGATTATATTTAGTTTTGATTGTTGTGATTGCTCTTTTTACTACTATGTTTATGTTGAAGACAAAGTTTGAAGAACCTATTTATTTCTCTCAACAAAATTTGTGGGATAAAAATGAAATCCAGCTTACGAAAGAAAATGAGAGGGTTTGCGAAGAAGAGCAAAATGCCAGTTCAAGAGTAGATAAAGTAGATAAAGAAGAAAAAGAAATGGCAAAAAGAAATCAAAGAAGTGAAACCGCCAGAAAAGTAAGGATTTTCAAAGAGAAAATGTTAGAGGACCTGCTTAAACAAAAAAGCAGAGAAGTTTATGATTTGGAAAATAACAAAAAAACGCAAAAGGAAAATAGTGGCGATAACAACATAATAATTACTCCAGAAAAGATTTTACAAGTGCAAAATGAGATGGAACCTTCACAAAAAATTAAAGTAATGAATATTATCCTTAAATTAGGAGCAGAGGATATGAACGAAATTATGAAAATAGCTCAGAAGGGCTTGACACAAAAGGATAATGACAAAATAATGGAAATATTGAAAAATAAGCTTTCTTCTGAAGATGTTAGGTATCTTGTAGAAATAGCAAATGAATATTTTGCAAAAAAATAAACCCCTCCTTAAAATTAGAATTGCCTCCGCCATCCTGCCCCCACCCTTGGCCTTGCTAAGTTTTGTTGCCGCTTTGTCATAAGTCGCACCGATTGTAAAATATCCTATTTTCGAAAGTTTATTTAGCGTTTATTGGTTAACATTTATTATTTGCCGCGTAAATAAAGTTGAAACAGTAATCTTGTCAGCTTGAAGGGGAAATTAAAGAAATTATTTACTTATATTTTAAATTAATTAGTTTAAAATATGACGTATTCTTAAAAAATTTAAAGATTACAAGCGATAAATCAATAAAACGGCCATTTTTAAGCTTCTATGCCTATTGTGAAATTTCATTTTTTCTATTATAATTTATTTCGTCACTGATGTCGGGATGTAGCGCAGTTGGTAGCGCACGTGCTTTGGGAGCATGGGGGCGGGGGTTCAAGTCCCTCCATCCCGACCATTGTGGTCGTATAGCTCAGCTGGGAGAGCACCTGCCTTACAAGCAGGGGGTCATAGGTTCAAGTCCTATTGCGACCACCATTTTCAAAAATTAAATATTGTGGAGGGATACCCAAGTGGCCAAAGGGGGCAGACTGTAAATCTGTTGGCTGTCGCCTTCGATGGTTCGAATCCATCTCCCTCCACCATTGAAAAAAAGACCGGATGGTCTTTTTTATTTTTCTCCTTCAAATATCTTGACATGGTAAAAAAGTGTAGTATAATATTATTTGAAAAAGAAAATAATTATTTATTAATAAAAATTTAATTAAGGAGGAATCTTTTATGAGAGAAATGACAAGACATAACCTTAGTGAAGCCTATGCAGGAGAGAGCCAAGCTCACATGAGATATCAAATTTTTGCTGATGTAGCTGAAAAAGAAGGCAAACCTAATATTGCAAGGCTTTTCAGGGCTATTTCTTATGCTGAATTGGTACACGCTACAAATCACTACAAAACTCTTGGAGAAGTAGGAAATACAGTAGAAAATCTTGAAAAAGCTATAGAAGGGGAAACCTTTGAGGTAGAAGAGATGTATCCTGCTTATAATGCTGTTGCAGAACTTCAAGAGGAATCTGGAGCTAAAAAAAGCATACATTATGCTATTGAGGCTGAAAAAATACATGCAAAATTGTACACTGAAGCAAAAGAAGCAGCATTAAAAGGAGAAGATATAAAGATATCAAAAGTTTACATATGTCCTGTTTGCGGATATACCTCTGTTGATGTATTGCCAGAAAAATGTCCTGTATGTGGAGTTCCTGGAGAAAAATTTGTAGCATTTTAAATATAATTTTTTAAAGAAAAGAGGATGTTTTATCGTGCTCTCAGACTGTAGACAAACTTTCGTAAAGGAGATATTTTGCATAAGGAGTGACTTGTTACAAAGAGGCCCGGCACTCAAGTAAGAAAGTTTATAAAACAAAAATAGAAAAAACAAGCATGCTTACTTGAGTGCCGGGAAACTTAGCAAGACCGAGGGTGGAGGCAGGGCCGAAGCCATGGATGGCGAAGGCGGGCACCTTAAGGCATGGATGCCGCCTGACGGGGTACCCTGCCGGAACCTGAAGGTCGAGCTTTAGTTTTGTCGCTTTGGAACATCGGAGCGACGATGCAAAATATCTCCTTTGAATATTTTTTAACTTTGTCAACAAACTGAGAGCATGTTTTATCGTGCTATTTTGCTATTTTTTGATGCAAAAATATTTGACATAATAGATAAAGTGTGCTATAGTAATCATCAGAAAATTTAATAACATGCTCTTATCAAGAGAGGTGGAGGGAAAGAGCCCGATGAAACCCGGCAACCTGTCCTATAGGACAAGGTGCTAATTCTCTCAGAAGCATGCTTCTGAAAGATGAGGGTATGTGCCTCTTCTTTTGGAAGGGGTTTTATTTTGTTTTTAAGGAGGAATAGAGAGATAAAATGCGTAAACTGTTTACATCTGAATCTGTTACTGAGGGACATCCTGATAAAATCTGCGATCAGATTTCTGACGCAATATTAGATGAAATTTTGAAAAAAGATCCCTATGCCAGAGTTGCTTGTGAAACAGCTGTGACTACAGGTTTGGTCATGGTAATGGGAGAAATTACCACTCAGTGCTATGTAGATATACCAAAAGTAGTGAGAAAAGTAGTAGAAGAGATTGGCTACACAAGAGCAAAATACGGTTTTGATGCTGACACTTGTGCAGTTATCACTTCTATTGATGAGCAATCTCCTGATATTGCTCTCGGTGTGGACAAGGCATTAGAAGCTAAAAGAGGAGAACTTTCAGATTCGGAAATTGAGGCTATTGGGGCTGGAGACCAGGGTTTAATGTTTGGTTTTGCTTGCGATGAAACAGAAGAATTGATGCCTATGCCTATAATGATGGCTCACAAGCTTGCGAGGAGACTGGCTGAAGTTAGAAAGGACGGGACATTAAGCTATTTAAGACCAGACGGTAAAACACAAGTAACAGTAGAGTATGAAGATGATAAGCCTGTGAGGGTAGATTCTGTTGTAGTATCAGCTCAACATGCACCTGAGATTGACCATGATGCTATTGAAAGAGATATTATTGAACATGTAATAAAACCCATAATTCCTGAGAATATGATAGATGACAAAACAAAAATTTTTGTAAATCCAACGGGGAGATTTGTAATTGGTGGACCTCAAGGTGATAGCGGACTTACAGGAAGAAAAATTATTGTAGACACATATGGCGGATATGCAAGGCATGGGGGTGGAGCTTTTTCTGGTAAAGACCCGACGAAAGTGGATCGATCTGCAAGTTATGCTGCGAGATATGTGGCAAAAAATATTGTGGCAGCAGGACTTGCAAAAAAATGTGAAGTGCAATTGGCTTATGCAATAGGTGTTGCTACACCTCTTGAAATAGGTATCGATACTTTTGGTACAGGCAAGATACCAGATGAAAAGATTTCGGAAATTGTAAAACAAGTTTTCGATTTAAGACCTGCAGCTATAATTAGGGATTTAGATTTGAGAAGACCTATTTATAGACAAGTTGCAGCTTATGGCCACTTTGGAAGACACGACTTAGACCTCTCATGGGAGAAAACAGACAAAGTAGATATATTAAGAAAATTGGCAGAAATGTAAATTTGAAAGCCCGGGTAAACCCGGGCTTATGGCATTTTTATCTATCTTTTTTAATGCCATAGAATTTATGCTTTATAAACGCTTCGCTACCTTTAATTATACTACAAAAATTGAGAAAAAGAAATGAATTGGCTTTAATTTGCTTTAAATATAAGGTAAAATTAAATAAAGAAAAGAATTAAAACAGGAGAATCGGCTATGATTGACATAGAAGGTGTAGTTGAAGAAATAATTTTTAGAAATGAACAAAATGGTTATACAGTTTTAGAATTAAGTACTCAAGGTTTAGCAGTTACTGCTGTAGGTTATATGCCTTTTGTAAACATTGGGGAAAGAATCAAAATTGAAGGTGAATGGGTAGAACATCCTGATTACGGAGAGCAAATTAGGGTTTTAAATTATAAAACCTTGGCTCCTACCACTTTAGAGGGAATAGAAAAGTTTTTATCTTCTGGCTTAATTCCTGGAATAGGTCCTGTTACAGCAAGAAAAATTGTAAAAAAGTTTGGCGTTGATTCTTTGAATATAATTGAAACTGCACCAGAAAGATTAAAAGAAATAAAAGGTCTAAGCGATGAGAAGATAAAAAGAATTTGTGAAGCTTATGAAATGCAAAAGGGCATAAAAGAAGTGATGGTGTTTTTGCAGGGGTATGGTATTTCTACTGCAATGGCTATAAAGATTTATAAAGAGTACGGAAACAATGCGATTGAAATTATTAAGCAAAACCCTTACAGATTGGCTGATGATATATTTGGAATAGGATTTAAAACTGCAGACAAAATAGCAGAGAGCCTAGGAGTTGATCCTCATTCTTTATATCGCATATCTTCTGGTACTCGATATGTTTTGATGCAGTATGCGGCAAATGGCCATACTTATGTTCCAAAAGAATTGTTAAAAAAAGAAACAGCGAATTTATTAGAAGTGAACGAAGAAGAGGTGGAGGATTCTTTTGTACTTTTAATACAAAACAAAAAAATACATATTGAAATTTTTGAAGATGATACTGTAGGAATATACTATATACCTTACTATATGGCTGAATTACACACAGCAGAGAGATTGTTTAACATGACACTATTGGAAAATGAAGATTTAGGCATAGATATTCAAAAAGAAATCAGAAATTTTGAAAAAGAAACAGGTATTTTGTTGGCGGAAAATCAAAAATTGGCTGTAGAAGAAGCTGTTAAAAATTCTGTTGTTGTAATAACGGGAGGCCCAGGCACAGGAAAGACTACGATAATAAATTGTATAATACGTATTTTTGAAAAAACTGGTAAAAAAGTTGCTCTTGCAGCCCCAACAGGAAGAGCTGCAAAAAGGATAACGGAAGCTACTGGGAAAGAGGCAAAGACTATTCATAGGCTTTTAGAATATACTTATTCAGAAGAAGGGAAGGGATTTAACAAAAATGAAAAAGACCCATTAAAATACGACGTTATAATAGTTGACGAAGCTTCAATGGTAGATATATTGCTTATGAATGCTCTATTAAAAGCCATACCTATAGGAACAAAGCTGATTTTAGTAGGGGATGCTGATCAACTTCCATCTGTTGGAGCGGGAAATGTCCTAAGAGATATAATAGACAGTGGCATAGTAAAAGTGATACGGTTAAAAGAAATTTTTAGACAACAAAAGCAAAGCTTGATAGTAGTAAATGCTCACAAGATAAATAATGGAGAATATCCCACCTATAATGATAAAAACAGCGATTTCTTTTTTATAAATGCCAACACCCAAGAAGATATATTAAAAACTATATTGGAACTTGTTATAAACAGACTTCCTAAAGCTTATGGATTTCATCCTATTAATGATATTCAAGTACTCACCCCTATGAGAAAAGGGATAATTGGTGTTCACAATTTAAATTTGGAGTTACAAAAAGCATTAAATCCCCATGACAAAACTAAAGCCGAAAAAATATTGAAGGAGTTTGTATTCAGGGTGGGGGATAAAGTGATGCAAATAAAAAATAACTACAAGATAAAATGGAAAAAAGGCGATGAAGAAGGAGAAGGAGTGTTTAATGGAGATATAGGAATAATTCAATCAATAGACGAAGAATTACAGGAATTGACTGTATATTTTGACGACGAAAAATTTGTCACTTATGACTTTTCTGATTTGAATGAACTGAATTTGTCTTATGCTATAACAGTACACAAAAGCCAAGGCAGTGAATTTCCTGTTGTCATAATGCCAATTACTTATGGACCCCCTATGCTACTTACAAGGAACCTTTTGTACACTGCCGTTACAAGAGCAAAGAAATTGGTTGTTTTGGTAGGTCAAGAGAAATATTTGCAATTTATGATTGATAACAATAAAATCTCAAAAAGATATTCAGGGCTCCTTTCAAGGCTTAAAAAAGCACTTTTGTATGTAAACTAAATTACGATTTTACACAAAATAGAGGAAAATTTGCTGTAAAATGATAATTTTTTAATTAATTTTAATTTAATAATGCCGATATAAAATATAAAAGAAAAGTGAATTGCAATAAGGGGCAATAAAAATGATTTTTTTAGACCTTTTATTTCCACCGAAAACAAACTGTATTATTTGTAAAACTGCTATAAAAACAGGATATTTATGCGACAAATGCAAAAGCACATTAAAATTTATTGAGGGTAATAGGTGTTGTATTTGTGGTAAACCAATAGACTATAAAGGAACATGCACTGATTGTTTAGAACATGGTCATGAATTTAAACAAAATATAAGTCCTTTTGAATACGATGGTGTTGTAAAAGACTTAATAGGGCGGTTCAAATATTTTAAAGAGAGAGAATTGGCGCCTTTTTTTGCAGACTATATGGCTGATGTAGTTAAAAAAATGAACTGGCCTATAGATGTCATAGTACCTGTTCCTCTTCACAAAATTAGACTTGACGAAAGAGGCTACAATCAGTCAGAACTTTTGGCAAGAGAACTTTCTTATCGATTGAATATTTTTATGTCTAAGGCGTTAAGAAGAGTAAGAAATACAACAACCCAGACAGCCTTGCACAAAGAAGAGAGGATAGAAAACGTAAAGGGTGCTTTTAAAGTGACTTACAAAGATACTATTGTTGGGAAAAATGTGTTACTGGTAGACGATGTGTTGACAACAGGTGCTACTTTGGACGAGTGTGCCAAAGTCTTAAAAGAAAATGGGGCAAAAGAAGTATATGTGGCTACCGTAGCAACTGGAAAAAATATGTGATGGGGAGTCTGAAGTATCAAAAAGGGGATGAAGGTAAATGGAAATAAGAAATTGTAAAAGGTGCGGAAGGCTTTACACGTATACAGGAATTGATTTATGTCCAGTATGCTATAGAGAGGATGAAGAAGATTTTATGAAAGTGAGGGATTATTTAGATGCACATCCCTCAGCTACCATGCTGGAAATATCTCAAAATACACAGGTTTCTCCCAAAAAAATAATGGACTTTTTAAAAGAAGGTAGGTTGATTCTAACTTCTAATAATGTGAACATAGGTCTTAAATGTGAAAGGTGCGGTAAACCGATACTTACAGGGAGGTTTTGTGAAGAGTGCAAAACCAAATTAGCGAAAGAATTAATGAAAGGCTTTTCAATTCAATCCGAGAGTAAAGAAGAAGAAAAACAAACAGGAGAAAGGCTGTACGTTTATGAAAACAACAAAAAAAAGAAAAAATGATTTTATATTAAACTTTTGAATTATTAAGTCGATATTACTAGTAGTACGGGGGTGTTAAAAATGAAAATTTATAATAATAATATTGAAAAAATGATGTCAGTTTATCGAGTAGATCCGGTAGAAAAGGTTACCAGCAAGAAAGCGGAGATAAAAGATAAGGTTGAGATATCAGAAGAAGCAATTAAACTTGCACAAAGTTCAAATGAATTTGAAAAGATTAAGAATCAAAAGATTGAAAACATAAAGTCAATGCTTAATGCAGGAACTTACAATGTAAAAGCTGAAGATGTGGCGGATGCTATTCTTAAGGGAATATTGTTGAATAAAAAAATTTAAAAAGGGTGTGCTGGCAATGGCTAATAGCCAAAAGCTTGTAGATGTATTAAGGGGAGAAACAGAAATTTATAAAGTTTTATTAGACTTAGCGATAAAAAAAACTGATATTATAATTGCAGGGAAAGTAAAAGAATTAGATGAAATAGTTCAAATAGAGAAGCAACTTATAAAAAAACTTATGGAATTAGAAGAACAAAGAGAGGATATATTGGAGAAGATTGATATAGAAGGCAAAATGACAATAACCGACCTGATAGAATCAATTTCTTTAGAAGAAGCAGAAAACCTAAAAGATATCAAATATAATCTGACTAATATTTTAAAAGAACTTGAAGAAAGAAACAAATTAAATGCTGCTTTAATTGAACAAGCGTTAGAATATATAAACTATTCTATTCAAACAATATCAAGTACCTTAGAAAGTGATGATGGTGTTTATGGAAATAATGGCAATATAAAAAGGTACACCAGTTTAATTGACAAAAAGGCATAGGGGGATGAAGATGTCTACTTTTCAAGGATTAGAAATAGCAAAGACAGGATTGTTTGTAAGCCAAAAGGCTTTGGATGTCACGGGACACAATATTGCTAATGCTAATACCCCTGGGTATACTCGTCAAGTAGTAGATATGGCCTCAATTGCACCACCTACTACTTTTGGTATGTATGACCAATGGGGAAAAGCCATAGGAGAAGGCGTAAAAATACAGGATATAAGGCAAATCCGTGACCAATTTTTAGACAGCCAATTCAGAAGGGAAAATAAATTTTTGGGTGAATGGGAAACAAAAGCGCAGGTTTTAGCTGCTGTTGAAGATATATTTAACGAACCTTCAACTAGCGGAATAAACACAGTGCTTAATGACTTTTTTAATTCCCTTCAAGAGTTATCCAAGAATCCAGAAAGTTTGACGGTAAGAGCGGAAGTTAGAGAGCGAGCTATTGCCCTTGCAGATACTTTTAATATTGTATATCAGCATCTTTATGATAAATGGAATGAATTAAATTCTACCATACAAAGTAGAATAGCAGAAATAAATTCTTATGCCGACAGAATAAGCAAATTAAACAATGAAATATATAGATTTGAACTTACCGGACAAACAGCTAATGACTTAAGAGACCAGAGAAATCTCCTTGTCGATCAGCTTTCCAAACTTGTCAACATCACCACATATGAAGACTCCAATAAAAATTTCAGAATTGATATAGCGGGACAAGCTTTGGTAGATGGGTCAACTGCATTTACGATGAGTCTCAATAATACAGGTGCTGTCGTATGGGATTTAACAGGAACACCTGTAAACCCTTCAAGTGGTATATTAAAAGGCTTACTGGATATGAGAGATGGAGATGGCACCAACGGAATAAAAGGAGTACCCTATTATATAAGTGAATGGAATAAATTGGCGTATAGTGTAGCACAAGCGATAAATGAAGTACATAAAGCAGGTTATGGCCTTGACGGTTCTACAGGAATTCCGCTTTTTACTGATTTTACTACTCCATATGATTCTACAGTTCAATATGCGAAGTTAATTAAAGTAAGTTCGGATATTCTTGCAGCAGATGGACTTGAGAAAATAGCTGCTGCATCAAGTACTGCTACTCTTCCGGGCGATAACACAAATGCATTAAAGCTTATTGCTTTAAGGGATCAAGGTAATGCGGTACTAAATGGAGCCACATTTGATGACTTTGCAAGGTCATTAATATCAAATCTTGGAGTGGATGCACAGCAAGCAAATTTAATGCAAAAAAATCAAGAAGTCATGGTAAAACAAATTGATTTAAACAGACAATCGGTATCTGGCGTATCTTTAGATGAAGAGATGACAAACATGTTAAAGTATCAGAAATCCTATGCTGCTTCTGCAAGAATGATAACAGCTATGGATGAACTTTTAGATACTCTTATAAATAGGATGGGCATTGTAGGAAGATAATATGTCATCTTGAGGCGAAGCCGGAGGATCTCAGACCAAAGAGGAATACCATACAGTATTAGATTAAGGCAGGTGTAAAAGATGAGAATTACTGACGGCATGCTTATAACGAATTTTTTGAATGACTACAACAATAACCTTGAACGGTTACAAAAAAATCAAAACATGTTATCTACAGGCAAAAGAATATCAAGGCCTTCTGATGACCCTGTTGCAGTAGCTACAAGCCTACGTATTCGAACAGATATGACAAGAAACGACGCTTATACCAAAAATGCTGATGATGCAAAATCCTGGTTGGACATAACTGATACTGCTTTAAATCAATTGGGTAGCCTATTGCAGCGTACGAGAGAATTAGCAGTCCAAGGTGCAAATGGGACTTTGACTCAAGAGGATATGCAAAAAATAGCTAACGAGATAGAGCAGTTAAAAGCGCAAATGATACAAGTTGGGAATACTCAATACAATGGAAGATATATATTTGCAGGTTTTAAAACTACAACCCAGCCTTTTAGTGAAACCAATAATTCTTATAGTGGCGATAAGGGTTTAATAGAGTTTGAAGTAGGTGCTGGGGGAAATAAAATAGCTGTAAATGTAACTGGAGATAAAGTTTTTAATGTGGATTTGACAGGAACTTCTCAACTTCTTACTATGATGGATAATCTAAAAAAAGCATTAGACTCGGGAGACCATCAGGCTGTAAGCAATTTAATAGTTGATGTGGATAAGCAGATGGAAAATGTATTGGCAGTAAGAGCAGAAGTGGGTGCAAAATCAAACAGAATTGACCTTATAAAGAATAGGCTCCAAGATGATAACTACAATTTCACATCGCTTCTTTCAAAAAATGAAGATGCAGATTTGGCACAAGTTATTACAAATCTCAAAATGGATGAAAATGTGTATAGAGCCTCTTTAGCTGCAGGAGCTCGTATTATGCAGCCCAGCCTCATAGACTTTTTAAGGTGATAATATGAGTATAGTGATACATCAAACTTTTGGCAGGATAGGTATAGACACTACTCCTGCCCAAATTTCTATACAAAGCCCAAAAGTAGACCTTGAAATAAAACAAATACCTGCAAAAATGGAAATAGACCAAAAACTTCCGGAAGTGCATATAGACCAGTATCAGTGTTTTTATGAAGCAGGCCTTAAAAATATTTTTGACCTTGTCCATGATGAAGCCCAGTGGAGCAAACAAATAGCTCTTGAGGCAATAGGCAAAATTGCTGAAGATGGAGATACACTTGCATCAATAGAAAACCATCAAAATGCTATTGTGAAATTAAGTGAAGAAGCGCTGATTCAGGATATAGACTTCAATATTGACCTTATGCCAAAATCACGGCCCCAAATATGGTTTGAAGGATATTTAAACATAAATTGGCAGTTAGGTGGTGTAGAAATCAAAGCAATACCTCATAAACCTCAAATATATGTGACACCGGCACATGTAAATATACATATGAAGCAATACCCATCAATAAAGATACAATATGTGGGAAATAATGTGGATAGGAGGATATGAATTTAAGGATATAACTTTTTATCTTTTGCCAAGGACTTCTTTTCCATTATAAACCATCATTTTTGTCATTCTGAGCGTTAGCGAAGAATCTCAGACCTAAAAGAAGCACTCCATAAAGACACCAATAAGAAAGTGAGGATTTACTATGCAAATAAATACAAAAAACTTTGGCATCATAGAATACAATCCTGAAAACGTCATTTACTTTGAAGAAGGAATACCGGGTTTTGAAGACTTACACAATTTTTTAATAATCAGTGACGATAGAGAAAACATGCCCTTTAAATGGCTTCAAGCGGTTGATGATACAGATATAGCCTTTGTAGTTATTGACCCTCGAGTCTTTAAACCGGATTATACTTTTGAAATTGATGAAGAATTAATACAAGCTCTTCAAATAGAGGATGTGAACCACCTTCTCATATACGTAATTGTAGTAATCCCCGATGAAATAGAAAAAATGACAGCAAATCTAAAAGCCCCTATAATTATAAATGCTAAGAATAACAAGGGTAAACAAGTTATTCTTGAAAACGAAGAATACTTAATAAAGCATCCAATATTGGAGGAACTCAAAAATGCTTATTCTAACGCGTAAAGTAGGTCAATCCATAATTATAGGGGAAGATATAGAAATTAAAATATTAGAAATTGTTGATGGCCAAATAAAATTGGGGATTACTGCGCCAAAAAATATATCTGTTTTAAGAAAAGAGCTTATAGAAATCAAAGACGAAAACTTAAAAGCTGCATCTGTAAACAAAGAGGCTTTAAGCAAATTAGAAAATTTTATTAAAAAACGCTAAAGTAAATGCAAAATATATCGATATATATAATGAAAACAAAAGATGAAGCAGTTGGCCAACTGTGAGTCTTAAAATCTTTCAAAATTAAGGCAAGGATGCCAAATAACAATTCAAGGAGGAAGGTTAAAAATGATTATCAACCACAACTTAAGTGCGCTAAACGCATGGAGAGCACTTGCAATTAATACTGCAAATACACAAAAGGCATTAGAAAAACTTTCATCGGGTTACAGAATCAACAGAGCTGGTGATGATGCAGCAGGTCTTGCAATTTCAGAAAAAATGAGAGCACAAATTAATGGTCTTAATCAAGCTCAAAGGAACGCTCAAGATGGTATATCCCTTATCCAGACAGCTGAAGGTGCCTTAAATGAAACCCATGCAATACTTCAGAGAATGAGAGAACTTGTTGTACAAGCAGCAAATGACACAAATACAACACAAGATAGAGCAAATATTCAAGCGGAAATTAATCAATTGCTGCAAGAAGTGGACAGAATTTCAGACCAAACACAATTTAATACTAAAACATTACTGGATGGAAGCTTATCTACAACTGGTTTGACTTTCCAAATAGGTGCAAATGGTGGACAAATTGTTTCATTAACTATAGCTGAAATCCATACTTCAGTGCTTGGAACTGCTTCATTATCTCTTGCCCAAGTAAATGTGAGTGTTGTTAATTTGACTTCGGCAAGTGTAGCAGCTGATTTGAGTGCTATCGATGCTGCTATACAGACAGTATCGGCGACAAGGAGCAATCTTGGTGCGTTGCAGAATCGTCTCGAGCATACGATAAATAACCTTGGTACAGCAGCAGAGAACTTAACAGCCGCTGAATCCCGTATAAGAGATGTAGATATGGCAAAAGAGATGATGGAATTCACAAAAGATAACATTTTAACTCAAGCAGCGACTGCAATGCTGGCACAAGCAAATCAGCAACCGCAGTCAGTATTGCAATTACTAAGATAAAATAAGGGAGGCGAAGCCTCCCTTGAAATTTACTTGGAGAAGCATTTTAACTAAAATTATAAAAGAAAATGTCAATATATTTTATGAACAAAGTTATTTAGAAGTAAAAGGATTAATTTAAAAAATGGAGGATTTAAAAACCTATGAAGGTTTTATATGTTAATTCTGGTCATTGGTGGCCGCATAACAATTTAGATTATGGGATTATTAATGGTTTTTTACAGCTACATTGTCAGATAGTTGCAGTGGATGTTTCGAATACGGAAGAGGCTAACTTTTATGATATGTTGCAAGATTTTAACCCAGATTTTGTATTTACTTTGTTAGGAGTACAATTAAATACAGAAACAGTTAGGAAAATTAAAAATTTCGGATATAAAATAGGGGTGTGGATTGTTGATGACCCTTATGATATTGACCAATCTCTTAAAGTTGCACCATATTATGACTATATTTTTAACACGGAAAAAAACGTAATAGATATTTATAAAAAAGTAGTTAACCATGATAATGTTTATTATTTGCCATTAGGTTCTAATGAAGTGACATTTAAAATAAACAAAGATGTTAGATATAAGAGCGATATTTGCATAATAGGTACGGGATATAAAAACAGATTAGAACTAATTGATAAAATATCACATGAGTTGATAAAATATAATACTAAAATTATAGGAATTTTGTGGGATAGACTTAAGTCATATAGTATTTTAAAAAATAATATTCTTTTGGGAGTTGTTTCAGATGAAGATGCTGCAAAATTTTACAGTAATGCAAAAATTAATTTGAACATTCATAGAGCCTATGATGATGATACATTAAGACGGTTAAATAGTTATAAAATAAAAGCTTTGTCACCGAATAATAGGATATTTGATATTTCCTTAGCAGGCGGATTTCAAATAGTAGATTATCGAGAAGATTTAGGCAAATTTTATGAAATTGATAAAGAACTTATAGTTTTCAATGACGAAGAGGATTTAATTGAGAAAATAGAATATTATTTAAATAATGAAAATGTAAGAAATGAAATAGCGAAAAAAGCTTATTTGAGAACAGTAAAAGAACACCTTTTTGCGCATAGGTTAGCAATTGTTTTAGAGGTAATCAAGAATAGTAAATAGAGGGAGATAACGCATGGTTAAGGATTTAAGCAGTATAATAATTTTAACCCATAATCAATTAACATATACGAAACTTTGTATAGAAAGTATACGTCAATACACGGATGTACCTTATGAGATTATTGTTGTTGATAATGCCTCTACAGATGGAACAGTTGAATGGTTAAAAAAACAAAAGGATATACTTTTGATAGAAAATGATAGGAATATGGGTTTTGCAGCAGGCTGCAATCAAGGTATTAAGGCTTCTAAAGGAGAATACATTGTATTATTGAATAATGATACAATTGTAACAAAAAATTGGTTAAAAAATATGATCGACTTTTTAAATTTGCATGATGATGCAGGTATAGTTGGTCCAGTAACCAATAATATTTCTGGACAACAAAGAATTAATGTAGAATTAAGAACAATAGATGATATTCACAAATTTGCTAATAGTTATAATATCACTTTCCCCAAATATAGAAAAGTATTGAGACTAGTAGGTTTTTGCATGGTAATGAAAAAGCAATTAATAGATGAAATTGGATTGTTTGATGAGAATTTTGGTATAGGTAATTATGAAGATGATGATTTGTGTTTAAGGACAATTTTAAGTGGGAAGAAACTTTATATGTTAGAGTCTACATTTATTTACCATTTTGGTAGTGTTACATTTAAAAACACCAATTTTGATTACGAAAAAATTATGATACAAAATAGGAGCTATTTTATAAACAAATGGGGATTTGATGTTTTTTACTATGTGAATTATAACCCATATATATTATCAAAATTTCCCATTACAGCTAAACGAGTATTAGATGTAGGTTGTGCTATGGGAGCTTTAGGACTTGAGTTAAAAAATCGCTATAATGTTGAAGTTCATGGTATCGAAATCAACAAGCATGTAGCAGAAATCGCTGGTAATGTATTAGATAAGGTATATTCAAGCGCTGTAGAAGATGTGATTATAAAATTGCCAGAAGATTACTATGATGTAGTGATTTTTGGTGACGTTTTGGAACACTTACACAATCCGTGGGAAGTTATTAATGAAATTAAAAGAGTATTAAAAAAAGATGGACAAATAATTGCTTCTATTCCCAACATTAATCATGTTAGTATATTAAAGCGTTTGTTAATGGGTAATTGGAAATATGAAGATTCTGGTTTACTGGATAAAACCCACCTTAGATTTTTTTCATATAGTACAATAGAAAATCTATTTAAAAGTGCTGGATTCGATATTATAGATGTTACGAGATTAGAAGGTAATATAGACTCTTCTCGTGAAATGACATTATTAAATTATTTAGATAATATTGCGAAAATATTAGGCTATTCAAAAAACTATAAAATAGAAGGAAATACCTACCAATATGTGGTTGTAGCGTCTCAAAAGAAGAAGGCAACCCTTTCTCTCTGCCTTATTACAAAAGATGAAGAGAGAAACATTACTCGCTGTATAAACAGCGTTAAAGATATTGTTGATGAAATAGTTGTGGTTGATACTGGTTCAAAAGATAAGACAGTAGAGATTGCAAAAAGTTTTGGAGCAAAAGTAATACATGCAAAGTGGGAGGAAGATTTCAGTAAAGCAAGAAATATAGCTATAGAAAATGCTACTTGCGATTGGATATTATTTCTCGATGCTGACGAAGAAATTAAAAGGGAAGATGTTGATAAAATAAGGCCCTTACTTAATGACGAGACTGTTGAAGCGTACCTCTTTAAATTTGTAAACTATGCAGGTGCTAATTTGGGTAGTGGTCTTACAGAAGTTCATTATAATTATCGTTTATTTAGGAATAATGGTAAACTTAGGTATATTTATCCTGTTCATGAGAATCTCAGAAATGTAGAAGAAAATCGTCCTCCTATAGCTAAAAACGCTGAAGTTACAATATTACATTATGGATATTTGTCAGAAATAAGAGTAGAGAAAAATAAAACAGAGAGGTATATTAAACTTATCTCAAAATACCTTAAGGATCACCCTGATGATAAATTTCAGCATGGGAATTTGGCAGTGGAATATTATAATTTGGGTAATTATAATAAAGCATTAAAACACTTGTTAATAGCTACAAAAGGGATGGACGTTAATTCTTATTCTGCAACAAGAATGATAAGATATCTTATAGGTACATATGCAGCACTAAAAGATTATGATACAGCGTTAAAAATTATAAATGATGCAAAAGCGTATTATATAGATGTACCGGATTTCAAATTTCTTGAAGGTATGGTATATGTTGACCAAAAACGATATGAAAAAGCGATAGACATGTTTAAGGAATGTCTTTTGATGGGAGAATATAAAGGAATGTTTATTACCATGGGGGGAACAGGAAGTTATCGTGCAAGATATATGATAGCCTTTTGCAATGAGAGGTTAAATCGATTGAATGATGCTGTGAGGGAATACATCGAGGTTTTAAAAGAGAATCCAAACTATCAAGAGGTTTTTATAAGACTTTTTGACTTGTTTGTAAAAAACGAAAAACCAGAAGATGTTTATAAATTTTTCATTAAATATGTTGATACTAAATCTCCTATAAACCATGTAATATTGTCAAAACTGTATATAAATGCAGGTATATTTGAATTTTCAAAACAGTACCTTGATAATATCAATTTAGATATAGAAGGCCTAAATACGTTGAGAGGAATTGTCTGTATGGGACTTAAAGATTATAAAAATGCAGTAAAACATTTTGATATGGAATATGGGAAGGCAAGACAAGAAGCAAATTATTATAAAGTTTTATACTACATAATACTAAATGATATTGATAAAGTTAAAGAGATTCTTTGGGAAATTTCTGACTCATCTGATAAAAAGCTGTATATGACTATTATTGGAGAAATTAAAGCAAAATTTGATGAAGTTAGGGATAGTTATTTCAATTTACTAGACTTGCTCATCAAGTTGCAAGAATTTGATTTATACAATAAAGTATTGGGACTATATGTAAACAGGTTTACAAGAGAGGATTATGAAAAGTACGCTCAACTTATGATAAAGTACGGATTAGAAGATTTAGCAATTGAGGCTTATATAAAAGCAGCTGATTTAAACACACAAAATCCTGAGGTATATAGATATCTTGCTGAAAGAGCATTAGGACAGGGTATGTATGATGAAGCCTTGTCATTGGCAGCGAATGCTTTTAATATTGATAGAATGGATATAGATAATTATGCGTTAATATACAAGATATACAAAACTATAGGAAATCATGAGGAAGCTGAAGAAATTGACAGAATGATAAAAGAGATATATCCAGAGATAAGTCTCAAGGATAGGACGGGCTTATAATTATTCCTTAAGAGAGGTCAATCCTCTCTTTTTTTTGAACAAAACTTTTTCACTTTAGCAATTGATGATATAATTATTTTAAGAGACAAGCTTAAAGGGAAGTGATGGTGAAGTGCAAACATTGAATTTGATAGAGATTTCAGACAAATTATCAAGCATTTTAAATAATGCTAAACCTTTTTTAAAGTGGGCAGGCGGAAAAACACAGTTATTAGATGAGTTATATAAGAGGTTGCCATCTTCTTTAATTCAAAGTGGTGAAATAGAGAGATATGTTGAGCCTTTTGTAGGCGGTGGTGCATTTTTCTTCTTTTTAAAAAGAAATTTCAAAATTAAAGAATCGTTTTTAATCGATATAAATAAGGAACTAATAATAGGTTATAAGGTAATTCAAAATAATGTGAATGAGTTGATTCACGAGTTAAGTAGCATGGAAGAAAAATATCTAAAATTATCAGAGGAACAAAGGAAAGATTTTTACTATAACATTAGAGATGAGTATAATAGACAAAAGGACAATTTTGATTATGTAAATTATAATTTGGACTGGGTAAAAAGAGCAGCGTACTTAATTTTTTTAAACAAGACATGTTTTAATGGATTATATCGTCTAAATAAAAAAGGTGAATTCAATGTACCGTTTGGGAAATATAAAAACCCTACTATTTGTGATGCTGACAATTTAATCGAAGTAAGTAAAGCGTTAGAGAATACAGAGATCATTTGTGCAGATTTTGAAGAAAGCAAAAAGTATATACATAAAAACACTTTGGTTTATCTCGATCCTCCTTATCGTCCTTTAAACAATACTTCGAATTTTACAAGTTATAATGAGGACGGGTTTGATGATGATGACCAGAGGCGGTTAGCTCAGTTTTTTAAAGAAATGGATAAAAGAGGCGCTTATCTTATACTTAGCAATTCGGACCCCAAGAATGAAGATGTAGATGACAATTTTTTTGATGAATTGTATGCGGGGTTTATTATTGAAAGGGTAAAAGCAAAAAGATATATTAACAGTAATGGGGATAAACGAGGAGATATAAATGAATTGATAATAAGGAATTATGAGTAGGGGGCTTAAAATGAAGGAATTATATATTGAATTCTTAAATGTAGAAAATGAGGAAAGTGTAATAGAAAAATTTCATGATACACTTGTGGACACAAATAGGAGTTATGACTTTTTTGTTGATTGGGACAAAGTAAGAAAACACGTTGAAGAACATAAAATAGAATTTAATATATTAAATAGTTTAATAGGAAGTAATCAGTTTGATAATGACTTAAGAAAAATTTTATTAAATTATCCTCGAGTGCTTCCTGTTATACCGATTTTATTAGCAATACGAGACCTTAATTTTAAAGTAATCCGCAATTTTACAGATAAAAACTTGGATATTATGAATTATGACTTTAACACTAGAACTCTTACATTAAAAGAGATTGATAATATTATAGAATTTTTTGATAAGACAGGCTTAAAGAGATTTTTTCTGGAAATGGGTGCGAAGAGCGTACAAGATTATGTAATAGGTGTGGAAGTAGGCATGGATACACATGCGAGGAAAAATAGAAGTGGAGATGCGATGGAATTATTATTAAAGCCAATTATTGAAGATATAGCAACAAAGGAAAAAGGATTGGAAAGAATTTTATTTCAGAAAAATTTCGAACATTTGGAAACTAATTATGGTATAGAGGTTAACTCTTCAATTAAAAACAGAAAAGCTGATTTTATTTTAATCAAAAACAACAAAAAAGTTATCAATATCGAAGTGAATTTTTATTCAGGAACTGGTTCAAAACCTCAAGAAATAGTGGATTCCTACATAGAAAGACAGAATGAACTTAAAAATAATGGATTTGAATTTATTTGGATTACAGACGGAGAGGGATGGAGAGGACAGAAAAATCAAATTCATAAAGGATTTGAGAAAATAGATTATTTGTTAAATCTTCATTTTGTGCGTATTGGTTTATTGGAGGAAATATTATGCAGGATATAGATTTTAAAAAAGAAATAACTACTGTATGGTCGTTTCCTGAAAGGGGAAAATGGAAGACACATAAGGGAAATTACAGAGGCAATTTTGCACCTCAAATTCCAAGGAATGTTATATTAAGATATTCTCATGAAGGAGATTTTGTACTCGACCCTATGGTTGGGAGTGGTACAACGCTAATAGAAACTAAAATATTAAATAGGCGAGGTATAGGTTTTGATATTAATCCAGATAGTGTAGAGCTGACTAAAAGAAATTTAGACTTTGATGGAAATTATAAGTATGAGCAGATTGTAAGGGTAGGGGATGTGAGAAATTTAAAAGATATTGGCGACAGCAGCATTGATTTAATAATAACGCATCCACCATACTTAAATATTATAAAATATTCAAATGGGACAATTGAGGGGGACTTATCAAATATATCTGATGTTAAAAAATTTTGTGATGAGTTGAAAAAAGGAGTTATTGAACTTTATAGAGTTTTGAAAGAAGACAGATATTGTGCTATTTTAATAGGAGATACAAGAAAAAGTGGGCATTACATACCTCTTTCATATTATGTAATGAGACTTTTCCTTAAGAATGGCTTTGTATTAAAGGAGGACATTATAAAAGTTCAACATAATTGTAAGTCTACACCTTATTGGGAAAGACAGGTAGAGAAATATAACTTTTATATGATTATGCATGAACATTTATTTATATTTAGAAAGCCTAAAAAAGATGAAAATTTAAATAAAATAAAATATAGCACGGGATTATACTAAATGGCGGGGATTTCCCGCCATTTTCAGTAGAATATTTTGGATATTTTTTACTTCCGTCTCTTTGTCATCCTGAGCCGAAGGTGAAGGATCTCAGATCCTATAGAAACACCTATTGTGTTCATAACAATGACTCACAATTTTACTACACTATAGAAATTTTATAATCTTTTAGCCACATATTTATTTGTACGAGGTAAGCGAAAAGTTGGGCGGGGCCCATAAGCTGTGAAAACCAGGCAGGGTCATAGGCTTTTGCATCTGTTTCTATAAGTTCTGCGATTGCTTTTTTATCTACAAGTTGTAATAAAGGCGATGTACTGTCATCAATTATTTGTTTTAGCCATTCTTTAAGGATGTTTTTAAATACTGGATTGTGTGTTTTAGGGTAAGGACTCTTTTTTCTTTCAATTACTTCCTCTGGGATGTAACCTTTTAGAGCGTATCTAAGTATTCCTTTTTCCCTTCCGTTAAGATTTTTCATTTCCCACGGTATATTCCAGACATATTCTACAAGCCTGTAGTCTAAAAAAGGTACTCTTGCTTCAAAACCTACTGCCATGCTCATTCTATCCATTCTGTCAAGAAGCATGGGCATAAATCTTGTTATGTTAAGGTAAAACATTTCCCTCATTCGAGCATTATATGGGTCTTCTCCGCTAAGTTTTGGCACTTCATTTAAAGCCTCGTTATATCTATCATTTAAATACTCTATAGGTCTTATATATTTTACAACTTCTGGCAAAAGTAATTTCATGCGTTCATTGACCATTCTTATCCATGGGAAGGTGTGACTTTCAATTGCTTCTTTGTTTCTAAACCAGGGATAACCTCCAAAAACTTCATCAGAACCTTCTCCTGATAGAGCGACTGTGGCTCCTTTTTTTACTTCTTTTAAAAATAGATATAAAGATGAATCTATATCTGCCATACCAGGAAGGTCTCGAGCGTACAAGGCTGGCTTTAGAGCATGTGCAAGTTCTTCGTTATCTATAAATACATAGTTATGGTTTGTGTCAAGTTTATTTGCAACAAATTTTACCCAGTCTGCGTCAGAATTTGGTTGAAATTCGTTTGGCGTAAAATATTTATCATTACCCACATAATCTACCGAGTATGTTATAAGTTTTTGACCTTTTTGTTTTAATTCTTCACTTGTGAAGAAGGATACAGCAGTTGAATCAAGCCCACCTGATAGCAATGAACATAAAGGCACGTCTGAAACAAGCTGCCTCACTGATGAATCTTTAAGGAGATACCTTATTTTTTCCGCCGTTTTCTCAAGGCTATCTTCATGGGGAAGACTTTGTAATGACCAGTATTTGCTTATGTTTGCTCCATTTTTAGTGAATATGAGGTAATGCCCGGCTTTTAATTCTTTAATGTCTTTAAAGACACCATATCCGGGAGTTCTTGAAGGTCCCATTACAAATATTTCTGCAAGACCTTGTGAGTCTATCTCTGGCTTTACATGTGGATGTGCTAATATTGCTTTGATTTCTGAACCAAATATCAAAGACCCGTTTTTTATGGTATAAAATAGCGGCTTTATTCCGAGATGGTCCCTGGCAATAAAAAGCCTATTTTGTACTTCATCCCATATTGCAAAAGCAAATATTCCATTAAATTTTTTAACACATAAAGAACCCCATTCTATATAAGATGTCAAGATAATTTCAGTATCTGAACGGGTATTAAAAGTATATCCTAAAGACATGAGTTCGTTTTTTAATTCATCCATATTGTAAAGTTCTCCATTGTGGATGATGACAAAATTTTTTTCGCCGTATTTTTTTATCATTGGTTGAATTCCACCTTGTGGATCTATAACAATTAAACGGCGGTGCCCCAAAACACAATGTTTTGATAGCCATACCCCAGAACCGTCAGGTCCTCTTTTTTTAAGAGTGTCTGTCATTTTTTCGATTACTTCATTTTGAAGTGATAAGTCCATATCAAAGTTAACCCATCCCGTTATTCCACACATAAAAATCCTCCTAAAATTTAAATCTATAAGTAAATATATTTTCTTTTTTTGTCATTAATACCTGTTATAATTTTCTAATGAACTTTTAATTTCTACGTGATATAATAAAAACATAAGTTTTTTAGGAGGACTAAGCTTTTATGGAGAAAGTAATAAAAGAGCATTATTATGAAGAAAATGATATTGCTGAAAGGATAAGGCTTCTAAAAAAGAAATTAAATGAATGCAATATAGAACTTCCAAAAGCCTTAGAGCTTAGTCGTGAATTAGACGAATTGATTGTCATGTACATGAAAGGAGAAAAACAAGTAAAACAGATAAAATAAAGTGCTGTTTTACTTGTTTTTCTTTTTTGCGTGAAAAATACATAAAAAAATTTAAACTTTTTAAAATATATGTCGATATTTATATTAGCAAGAGGGAGAAATTATTACAAATGATAAATTCTTATTGCAGGAGGTAATAATGGTATGTTGCAGGGGATAAATACTGCGGGAACGGGGCAAGTAAATTCGCAGTTTAAAAGAGATAGTGCGTTAATAGATGAAATAAAAACAGTAAAAGATATACTCAGTAAACCTGTAGACGAAGATAAACTTAATAATGAGCTTAATAAAGAAAATAGAAAAATAAGCATTAACGATCATACATATTTTGAATTTTCTGTGCACAAGCCTACAAATACAATAGTGGTAAAAATTGTTGATAGGGATACAAATGAGATTATTGATGAAATTCCTCCAGAAAAAATACTTGACCTTGTTGCAGGTTTGTGGAAAATAGCAGGACTTTTTGTGGATAGAAAAATATAATTAGGAGGGTGTAGAGATGGATCCTATAAGCATGTATAGCTATAATATGAGTAATTTATTAAGAATAAGTGGTCTTGCAACAGGACTTGATACCGATTCTATAGTGAGGCAGTTAATGAGAGCTGCCAGTATTCCTCTCGATAGATTAGAACAACAAAAGCAATGGTATCAATGGCAGCAAGAAGATTTAAGAGATATAAACACACAGCTTATGTCATTGAGAGATAATGTCGTTTTTAATCTTAAACTACAAGGAACTTTTCTTGCAAAAACTGTTGCATCAAATGCTGCTGTTGCGACTGCTACAGCAACATCGAGTGCGGTAAACGGAACTTATACAATAAATGTGACTCAACTGGCACAACCCGCTTACAGAACTTCTGGACAGCTTAGCATTACAGATCCGAATGCGGCACTTAACCAAACAGGTACAATTGTATTGAATAATGTTAGCATAGCAGTGACTTCCACTGATTCGTTAAATTCGATTATAGCAAAAATTAATAATGCAGGGGCAGGGGTTACCGCTAGTTATGATACAAATTTAAAGACTATATTTCTTGTATCTACCACCACCGGAAGTAGTGCTAAAATAGACTTTAGTGGTTCTGATTCAAATGGGTGGAATATATTAAATAATACCCTAATGATCAATGTTGGTACAACTGTGGGAACTGATAGTTATGTTGCTTATGGTAAGAATGCCCAGTTTACTTTAAATAACGGTACTACTGTGTATTCCGAAAGCACAAATAATTTTACATTATTAGGTTTAAATATTACCCTTACGGGTACAGGTACTACAACTCTAGCTGTTTCAACGGATGTTGACAAAATATATAACTCCATAAAAACCTTTGTTGATACATATAATGATGTAATTACAAAAATTAATACAAAACTTACAGAAAAAAGGTATTACGATTATCCGCCTTTAACTTCTGAACAAAAGCAAGCTATGAAAGACAGTGATATAACTTTATGGGAACAAAAAGCTCGTTCTGGAGATTTGGCTAATGATGAAACTCTTATGAGAATATATTATTCCATGAGAAATGTTGTTTCTTCTACAGTTGCCGGTGCGGGTTCTTTAAGTTCAATTGGCATTACTACTGGTCAATGGTATGAAGGTGGAAAACTTTACATCGACGAAACAAAGCTTAAAAATGCTATAGCAACCAATCCTCAATTGGTAATGAATATATTTACAGGTACCTCAACTTCTCAAGGTATTGCACAACAGCTTTACGATACTTTAAATCAAGGTATAGATGCTATAACTCAAAAAGCTGGGGGAACTTATCAACTTTACGATAACAGTTTTATAGGAAATAGAATAAGAGAAATAGATGATAGGATTGCTCAAATGCAAGAGTATCTAAATAACCTTGAACAGAGATATTATGCACAATTTACACAGTTAGAGATGTATGTAAGCCAAATGAATTCACAAAGTGCGTGGTTGAGTCAACAAATAGGGGTTATGGGGAAATAGAAAGGGGTGCGGCGATGGTAAATCCATATCAGCAATACAAAGAAAACGCGATTTTAACAGCAAGTCCTGAAGAACTGGTACTAATGCTTTACAATGGCATAATAAGGTTTATTGAAGAAGCAAAAGGTGCGATAGAGAAAAAAGATTATATGGCAGCAAATAATGGTATACAAAGGGCACAAGACATTATTACAGAGCTTATGCTTACTTTAGATATGAGCTATGATATTTCGCAAAACTTGTACAGCTTATATGACTATATGCTGAGAAGATTAATTGATGCTAATGTAAAAAAAGACGTGACAATTTTAGAAGAAGTAAAAGGATTTGCAATAGAATTAAGAGATACTTGGAATCTAGCCCTTAATAAAGTTAGAGAGAAAGTCTATGCAAAGGGTTGATGAGATGCATAATAATGTAGAAAAGCTTACTCAAATTGTACAGGATAAAATTCAAAGATTGAAAGAACTTTATGAGGTTACTGAAAAAATAGGTGTATCTATAGCTTCTAACAATTTAGAAGAATTGAAAAATTTACTTGCTACAAAGCAAAAAATTATAGAAGAAATTGACAAATTAGATGCCGATTTTATACCTTTGTATAATGTTTTTAAAAAGCAAAATAAAGTGGAAAGTATTTTTGATTTGGATGGGAAAGTTACGGAAGAAATAAGTAAATTGAAAGCACTTTTTATAGAAACAAAAGCCCTTTTGGGGAAAATAAAAGAGAAAGACGATAAAAATCTTCAAAATATAACTGCTATTTTCGAAAAAATAGAAAACAAATTGGAGGAATTGTCAAAGAATAAAGAAGGGTATATAGAATATCTTAAATACTATACACCTGACAGTTATTTTTTAGATAAAAAACGCTAAAAGAAGCGGCAAATCGCCGCTTTTTTAAATTTTAAATTTATTTATTGTACTCATCAAGGTATTTGCAATATTGCTCAAATCTTGTGCGGATTTTGATATTTCTTCTATTGCGGTTTTTTGCTCCTCTGTTGCAGAAGATATTTCTTGGGTAGAGGCAGCAGCTTCTTCCGTTACTGCAGCGATATTTTGTATGGAATCTAACATTTGACTTCTGCTTTGAGAAATTTTCACCATTGAGTCATTGAGTTTATTAAGCTCCTCTACGATTCGATTTACTGCTTGCTGAATGCCGTAGAAAGTATGAACTGTTTTTGCTAAAGATTCATTTTGTTTTTCTATGGAAGCACTCGCTTCTTCTACTACTTTATGGGTATCATCAATGTTTTGCTGTATTTCTTTTATAATAGTTTCAATATTTTTAGCGGCTTCAGAAGACTGATTTGCCAATTTTCTCACTTCTTCGGCTACAACAGCAAAACCACGTCCTGCTTCTCCTGCACGGGCTGCTTCAATTGCAGCATTTAATGATAAAAGATTGGTTTGGTCGGCTATTGCAGTTATTGTTTCTACAATTTTTCCTATTTCATGAGATTTTTTCTTTAAATAGGAAGTAGATTCTTTCACTTTGCTATGCATTTGTCCGGTGATTTTAGTCTTTTCACTTAATTCTTTTATATTTTCTAATCCAGTATTTGCTGCTTTTGTTACAGAATCAGTTTCTTTATTTATATTCTTAGAATTTTCCATTGTCACATCTAAATTTTGACTTAACAAGTTGGTAATAGTTGCAGCTTTTTCAGCTTCTTTTGCTTGCTCCTGCGCGCCTTTTGCTATTTCTTCCATAGCTAAAACTACTTCATTTGTGATTTGTTCAGCTTTATTTGATGCAAAGGATACTTTTTTAGAATATTCGTATACAGAATTTGAGGCAGATAATACATCGGCTACTAAGCTTTTTATACCATCTATCATAAGGTTGAAGCTTAAAGCCAGCTTGCCTATTTCGTCGTTTGATTTCACTTCTACTTCTTGTGTCATATCCCCATTTGCAGCTTTGCTCATTACTGTCATGACTTTTCCTATTTTTGAAGTAATATTTTTTGAAAAAAAATACGCTACTAATATTCCTATTAAAAGACTTATTAAACTAAAAATTATTGTGTTGTCTTTTATTTGAGAAGTTTTTTCGGCAAGTTCTGAAGAATCCATGGTTATTGCAGCTTTCCAACCAAAATTATTTAAAGTTTTTACAGATGCAAATTTATTTGTTCCATTGTCATTGTACTCAAAACTTCCTTCTTGCATAGAGAGAATTTTTTTGCCGTAATCGTATTTTGTTATGTAGGAAAATAAATTTTTCTTATCTTTATCAGCGATTATAATGCCTTCATTAGAAATTAAATACACATTTCCTGTTTTCCCCACTTTTATAGAAGAAATCATGTTAGAAAGAGAATCTAAATTTATGTCAAAAGCCAAAACTCCTACAAGGTCAGAGGCAGCAGAAGTTAAAGAACTCCTAACTGCTTTTGAAACGGTAACTACTCCTCCATTTGTTCCATCATTGCTGTAAGGGCCAGTCCATATTATTGCATCTGGATTTTCAATAGCTTTTTTATACCATTCCTGACTGGTAGGGTCATAATTTGGGTCGAGGGGAAGGTCAGGAGATTGAATTATTTTTTTATCTGGAGTTGCAAGGTAAATAAGAGATATTTTGGTACTTTTTGTTTTTAAAACGGTTGTAAATAAATCCTGTAAATTCTTTTTATTAGTTTCGAAATCACCTTGTCCAAAATTTAGAATTTGAGGATTGGCAGAGAGTATAATAAGTTGAGTTTCAATATCATTTTTGAAAAGGTCTACATAATTATTTATTAGTCCTAATGTATCTGCATTAGAGATGTTGATACTATCTTGTAAAATTTTTATTGACTTGCTTGTAGACATATAACCAGTGAAAGCGAGAGGAAGGATTATCATAAGGGCTATGAATGTCATTAATTTAGCAAATATGCTACTAGCCCTGGATAAAAACTTTAGTCTAACGTTTGACTTGGGAATTTTGAAAAACGAAATTTTAGAGAACCTTAGTTTTAACTCTTTCTTTTGAATTCCTTTTTGCCTTTTCATTAGTTAAACACCTCCAAAATGGGTGAATTAAGTTATGCAAGCGGTTGTATAAATATATTATACCACTGTTAGATGGATTTTACAATAAAATGTCGGAATTTGTATTTTGAGATCGTAAAAATTTTATTAAAATTTTACAGACTGTAGACAAACTTTCGTAAAGGAGATATTTTGCATAAGGAGCGACTTGTTACAAAGCGCTAACAAAACTTAGCAAGACCGAGGGTGGAGGCAGGGCCGAAGCCATGGATGGCGGAGGCGGGCACCTTAAGGCATGGATGCCGATTGTGCACGGTACCCTGCCGGAACCTGAAGGTCGAGCTTTAGTTTTGTCGTTTTGGAACATCGGAGCGACGATGCAAAATATCTCCTTTGAATATTTTTTAATTTTGTCAACAAACTGAAAAATTTTATTAAAATTTTATTGCTATTTAAGGTTTAAGATGATATAATACACCTATAATATAATCGAAAGATTATATTGAACCAAAAATTCAAAGTGAGGGGATTATTAGTTATGTATCAAGACAAAGTGTTAGTGTGCAAAGATTGTGGGAAAGAGTTTGTGTGGACAGCAGGAGAACAACAGTTTTATGCGGAGAAAGGCTTTCAAAATGAGCCTGTAAGATGTAAAGCCTGCAGAGAGGCGAAAAAAAGAAGAAGCCATCAGTACAATGCTAGAAGAGACAAGAAAGCTTTTGGCATGAGTAGATAATCCCCTTACTTTTTCGTAAGAAAAGTAAAGAGGATTATACAAAAGGCACCATTTCGGTGTCTTTTTTACATTTCAGAACTTTTTCCACATTGTTAAAAGCAAATTTAAAAGTTATTCACAGACTTATCCCCATTATCCACAGGGTTTTATTTCACAATATATTTTTATACTTTCTAAAAAATTTCCTTTACTCTTTAAACAAAAAAATATTGAAATTTTATTCATATGATATTATAATTATGAGAGCGAATTCTGTAAGATTTTGAACGGTCTTACTGCGAGGGAAGAATAACTTATTCCAAAAAAAATTTTTACGGAGGAGAGGAGAAAAATGAATAAAAAATTACTTGGTGTTCTTTTGATTTCAGCATTGGTTTTAGCATTGCTTTTATCCGGTTGTAGTAATAAGCCTGTTAGTGCGTTAGACAAAATCAAACAAAAAGGCGTTATCATAATGGGTACAAGTGCAGATTTTCCACCTTATGAGTTCCATAAAGTAGAAGGAAACAAAGATACAATAGTGGGCTTTGACGTTGATATAGCAAATGCCATTGCGAAAAAATTAGGGGTTAAGCTGGAGATAAAAGATATGGACTTTAAAGGATTGATTCCAGCTCTTCAAGCCGGGCGGATAGATATGATTGTGGCAGGTATGACTCCCACACCAGAGCGAGCTAAAAGCGTTGACTTTTCAGACCTTTATTACAACAGCCAACAAGTTGTAGTTGTAAAAAATGACAGTCCTATTTCAAAGTTTGATGATTTAAAAGGCAAAACTGTGGCGGTACAAATAGGCACCACCTCTGAAGAAGCCGCTAAAAAGATACCAGATGTAAATTTGAAGCAGCTAAATCGTGTTGGAGACGCTTTTATGGATTTAAAAAATGGCAGATGTGATGCGATAGTATTGGAAAATACTGTAGCAAATGCATATCTCAAAGAATACAATGACATGAAAATACTTAACATGAAAGAAATCAACACGGTAGAAAATGGTTCTGCTGTTGCAGTAGCTAAAGGAAATAAAGAATTAGTGAATATAATAAACGATGTGATAAAAGAGTTAAAAGCTAGTGGCGAATATGACAAACTTAT
The DNA here is from genome assembly GCF_000806225.2 of Thermoanaerobacter sp. YS13. Lineage (NCBI taxonomy): Bacteria > Bacillati > Bacillota > Clostridia > Thermoanaerobacterales > Thermoanaerobacteraceae > Thermoanaerobacter > Thermoanaerobacter sp. YS13. The sequence goes on from NZ_JOOI01000003.1 coordinate 150,047, forward strand.
AGATAAATGGTTTAAGCAATGATGAAATTTGGTGGAGAATTTTAAAGACAATTCTCCACTAAAATTTTGCTGAAAGGAAGATTTTTATGAGTGTAAATTTTTTGAGCATGCTAAAATACAGTCATTTATTTGCAAGTGGCCTTCTCATGACTTTAAAACTCACATTTTTAGCAGTGACTATAGGAGTTATATTAGGTCTATTCATAGCTCTTATTAAAATGTCTTCTATAAAACCTCTAAGTTTTATAGGAGCCAGTTATGTTGAAATTATAAGAGGTACTCCTCTTTTGGTACAACTTTTATTGATATATAATGGCCTTATGCAATTTGGAATAGATATACCAGCTTTTACAGCAGGAGTTTCTGCTCTTGCCATAAATAGCGCTGCTTATGTTGCCGAAATTATAAGAGCAGGCATACAAGCTGTAGACCCTGGTCAAAACGAAGCAGCTCGTTCCCTTGGCATGACTCATGCTATGGCGATGAGGTATGTTATAATTCCCCAGGCAATAAAAAATATCCTTCCTGCCTTGGGAAATGAATTTATCGTGATGCTCAAAGAATCAGCTATTGTATCAGTAATAGGCTTTGCGGACCTTACAAGGCAAGCAGACATTATACAAAGCGTTACTTATAAGTATTTCGAGCCTTACATCATCATTGCAGCTATATATTTTATAATGACCTTCATCTTTTCAAGACTCCTTGGAATCTTTGAAAGGAGGTTGAGGGCTGGTGATACGCGTTAATGAGGTATATAAAACCTTTGGGGATTTAGAAGTATTAAAAGGTGTAAGTCTAAACGTAAATAAGGGAGAAGTTGTTGTGATAATAGGACCAAGTGGTTCGGGAAAAAGTACCCTTTTAAGGTGTATAAACCTTTTAGAGGTGCCTACTAAAGGAGAAATCTATATTGAAGGGATCAAAATAAACGACAAAAAAGTAAACATCAATAAGATAAGGCAAAAAGTAGGAATGGTTTTTCAGCATTTTAATTTATTTCCACACCTGACAGCTCTTGAAAATGTAACTTTAGCTCCTATTAAAGTGAAAAAAATGGACAAAAAAACCGCTGAGAAGATAGCTTTGGGCTTACTTGAAAAAGTAGGGCTTTTAGACAAAAAGGACGAGTACCCTATTAAGCTTTCAGGCGGCCAAAAGCAGAGACTTGCAATTGCAAGGGCATTAGCTATGCAGCCAGATATTATGCTTTTTGATGAGCCCACATCAGCCCTTGACCCTGAAATGGTAAAAGAAGTTTTAAACGTCATGAAAGGATTGGCTAATGAAGGAATGACGATGGTAGTTGTCACTCATGAGATGGGTTTTGCGAGGGAAGTGGGAGATAGAGTCATTTTTATGGACGATGGAATGATAATTGAAGAAGGGACGCCAGAAGATATTTTCTACAATACAAAAAATGAAAGGACAAAGGAATTTATAAGTAAGATTTTGTAAAGGCACTCCGAAAAGGAGTGTTTTTTGTTTCCACATATTGCAGGAATATTGTTTTTTATGTAGAATTATATTAAATAGAAGGATAATGAGAGGGGTTTGATACTATGAATATTACAGTAAGCGGTAAAAATGGCATGACAGTTACGGATGGACTAAGGGATGCGGTTATAAAAAATGTGAGCAAGTTAAGCAAGTACTTTACTGAGGACACTGAAGTTAGGACTGTTTTAAGTGTTCAGAAAAACAATCACATTGCGGAAATTACGATACCTTTTAAGGGTATTATATTTAGAGCTGAGGAAATCAGCGATGACATGTATGTGTCAATTGATAGGGTTGTAGACAAAATAGAAAAACAAATACTCAAACACAAGACAAAGCTTAAAAATAGATTTGGTGCTAATGAGTCAATAAGGTTTGAAATTCCACCTGTTTATGAAGAAGCTAAGGGAGAAGAGGAAGATGGTTCCTTTGAAATAGTTAAAACAAAGAGGTTCCCTATAAAGCCTATGTCACCTGAAGAAGCAATTCTTCAGATGAACCTTTTGGGACATAGCTTCTTTGTATTTACAAATGCCGACACTGACACTATAAATGTCGTATACAAAAGAAAAGATGGGAAATATGGCTTAATAGAGCCAATAGAATAAAACTACATAAGAAGCTAAAAAATTGGGGATAGGCTCTATCCCCAATTTTTTTGTCTAAAAAGAAGGAATTTTAAATTTTGTATAGAATATATTCTTAGTGTGGACAAATTTTAATAGGGTGTGAAGATAATGGGTGAAATAACAAAAGATACAGTAAATTCGATGGAAGAGTATATAAATAAAATTCAAGGAGTACTATCCAGTAGGGTAGTTGTAGAGAATGGTGAAATAACAGAAATTCACGTGTTGGCTGACAGTACAAGGAATGCAAAGCAGATTGCAAGAGATGTGCAATCTGTCATAATGGCACAGTTTGGAATTGATATAAATCACAAGATTGTCAGTGTAGCGCAAATTGATATGGGAGAAAATCTCCAAGGAGAACAGAGGCTTGTTTTTTCAAGCTATTCATTTATAAATAATGGACTTACCAGTGAAGCGAGAGTTATCCTCACAAGAGGGGATGAGGTTTTTGAAGGATATGCCGAAGGACCTAATACTGCAAGTAATAAATATAAAATAATTGCCAATGCTACTTTAGACTCTATTTCTAAGTTGATTCCCAAAAACCATTTATTTTTGTTGGAAGATGTCGATATATTTAATATAGCTAAAAGCAGGATAATAGTTGTAGGGGTTACTCATGTGACAAATAACCAGGAGGAACTCCTTACTGGCTCTTGTCTTATAAAAAAAGATGAAGGGGAAGCTGTGGTAAAAGCCACATTGGATGCCGTTAACAGGCGTGTAATGTCAATTACGTCCCGTTAGTTATTTTAACACCCAAACCGCTTAAAAGTTGCTTAGCGTAGCGTTACCTGAAGCCTAAGGGCAGAAAGTTTAACAGCAAAGGAGGGTTTCAGGATGAATAAAGCGACACTTATAAAAATATTGTTAGCTTTAATGGCACTTGCATTAGCAGGAGGTGCAAATTTAGCATGGACATAAGCGGTTTGAGGTGTTTTTTAGATTGAAAATAGGAGGTCTATTATGCTTAACAAAAGAGTAAAAATATATATCTCTATAATAATAAGTTTAGGGTTATCTTTTATTATTTATTCTATATTAAACATTCCTATAAATAGAGTTATAGATATAATTTTATTTGGTTTTTTTGCAGCTTTAGCTGAATCAATGCCAATATATGTTGCAAAAGAAATTACTGTATCTGTTGCATTTGCAGTTGATTTAATGGCTGTTCTTATATTTGGACCATACGAAGGTTCTTTAATTGCTTCTTTAGGCATGACTTTTCGCTTTGCCAAGTATCCGGATGGTAAAATAGTACACTTATTTAACTTGCCTTATTACAAAGTTTTATTTAATATTTCTCAATTAGCTTTAAGTGTTGGAATTGGTGGCCTAATATATGAATATTTTGGTGGTATAGCGGGAACATATATATACCCGAAACACCTTTTATCTGCAATATTTGGAGCAATTGTATATTATCTCTTAAATACTTCTATTGTAGCAATATTATTATCTTTTTTAACAAATAAATCACTTACATATGTTTTAACAAAAGAAATCAAATGGATGGTACCCAATTTTCTCTTTCTTTCTTTTTTAGGTATAGTTATGTCAGAAGCTTTTATAAGAATAGGGTACATAAGTCTTATTTTACTCTTTATACCTCTTTTTATGATACGATATATGTTTAAGCTTTACATGGACTCAAAGCAGTCTTATTATGATACAATAAATGTGCTTGTAAAGGCTCTTGATGCAAAGGACAAGTACACAGCAGGTCATTCAAAAAACGTAGAAAAAATTTCGGCTTTACTTTGTAGAGAATTTGGATTAAGTGAGTCTCACACTGAAATGGTGAGAATTGCAGCCCTTTTACATGATATAGGAAAGATTGGAGTAAAAGAAGAGGTTTTAAATAAGCCAGGGAAGCTAACTGATGAAGAATTAAGCATAATAAAAGAACACCCTCAAAAGGGCTATGAAATATTGAGAGATGTCCCTGCGTTAAAAGAGGCTTCTCTATGGGTGAAATACCATCATGAGTGGTATAATGGAAGTGGATATCCCGACGGGATAAAAGGTGACGAAATACCATTGGAAGCGCAAATACTTTCTTTAGCAGACGTTTTTGACGCGTTGGTTTCAGACAGGCCTTACCGAAAGGCTTTTTCACAAGAGGAAGCATATAAAATAATTGTGGCAAACGAAGGGACACAGTTTAGTCCTAAAATAATAAGTGCTTTCAAAAAAGCTTTTGAAAAGAATAGGGAGGAGTTTAAACATGATATTTGATTCACTTGGTGCTTCTCTGATTTATGGAACTTTAAGAAGAGGGAAAATCAGCGGAATCGCTGATATTTATATAAAAAAGCCCAGCCTTTTTATAACGGCTTTTGCTTTGGAGTTTGGCATGTTAAACCTTGCCAATAAATTTCATGCGATTATGGAATACCGGTCTTATATTCACTTTTTTGTTTATCTTTTGCTTTTCATAGGATTGTGGTACAATAAAGATAACAGGTATTTTAGGATAATAAGTGTGGGAGTGCTTTTAAATTTTATCGTTATATTTGCCAACGGAGGAAGAATGCCTGTCTCCATTGATGCTTTAAAGGCAGCGGGACTTAATAATCTCATACCAGAACTTCAGGCAAATAAAATTGCTACCCATCAGGTTTTGACAAGTTCTACACGGTTAAAATTTTTAGCGGATGTCTTAGTGTTGCCGAAACCTTATCCACTGCCCAAAGCCTTTAGCATAGGAGATTTTATAATGGCAACGGGGACGTTTTTACTTGTTACAAATGCAATGCTTAAAAAGGTGAAGAATCATGACGGCACAAGAGCGAAGGAACAAAATAGCTGAAATTTTAAAGAATACTAAAGAGCCTATATCCGGCTCTGACCTTGCCAAAAGATTTGGTGTTACAAGGCAGATTATTGTGCAGGATATAGCTATTTTAAGGGCTAAGGGGATTAAAATATTATCCACTCCTCAAGGATATGTAATAGACACAGCAAAAGAAAACACTGTAAAAAGGGTTTTTGCTGTCAAACACGGATATGAGAGGACAGAAGAGGAGCTAAATTTAATAGTTGACAATGGTGGGAAAGTGCTAGATGTAATTGTAGAGCATCCCTTCTACGGAGAGATAAAAGGGCTTTTAATGCTTTCTTCAAGGTATGATGTAAGTAAATTTATGGAGTTTGTAAAAGAAGGGAAAGCGACCCTTTTGTCTTCTCTGACGGATGGAGTGCATCTTCACACTGTTGAGGCGGAGAATGAAGAGGTACTAGATAGAATACAAAGGGCTTTGGAAGAAAAAGGGTTTTTAATAGAATAAGGAATAACCACTTTAAAATTTTTAGAAAGTGGTTGTTTTATTATTGACATATGTATATACATCTGTGTATACTATAATTGTGAAAATTAAAGAATGGGGGTTTTAATGTGAAGACAAAAGAAATTACTATTGGAGGACTTTTAGCAGCACTATCCCTTATTATACCATTGGCTTTTGGAGGAGTATTAGGAATAGTTATTCCGCCTTTCTCAGCCACACTGGCATCTCATGTACCTGTAATGCTGGCAATGCTTATAAGCCCTGCAACAGCAGTATTTGTAGGTATAGTATCTGCGATAGGATTTTTAATAAAATTGGGACCTGTAATAGCAGCAAGGGCGGCAGTTCATGCAGTGTTTGGCTATGTTGGAGCTAAAATGATGCAAAGAGGATATTCTTTTCCCGTGGCGTTAGCCGTTACACTTCCAATACATGCTGTTTTAGAAGCAATTGTGGTAATACCTTTTGGATTTGATTTTTACAAGGCTTTTGTGGTTGTAGGAATAGGAACAATGATTCATCACACAATAGATTCTGCAATTGCATTGGCACTATTTTACGCATTAAATCCTATTTTGAAGTTTAAAGCTGTGGACATAAAAAATTAATCTTTTAAAAAGGAACGTCTCATTTTGAGACGTTCTTTTTTGTGAAAATTGTATGAAGAGAGTGTAAAATATTCTTTAAAAAGACTGTTTTTTATTGTCATTGAGATTTCATAGTGATATAATATATAGTTGATTAACAATACCTTAGAAGGTGATAAAATGTTAGGCTTAGTGGAAAAAATATTTGGCAGCTACAGTGAAAGAGAAGTAAAAAGATTGGAACCAATTGCCGATAAAGTTTTGTCATATGAAGATCAAATGGCAAGACTTACGGATGCAGAGCTTAGGGCAAAAACAGATGAATTTAAAAATAGATTGAAAAATGGTGAAACTCTTGATGATATACTTCCTGAGGCTTTTGCGGTGGTAAGAGAGGCAGCCTGGAGAACTCTTAAAATGAAACATTTTAGAGTGCAGGTGATAGGCGGCATTGTCCTTCACCAGGGGCGCATCGCTGAGATGAAAACTGGTGAAGGTAAAACCCTTGTCGCGACATTACCTGCATATCTTAATGCTTTAGAAGGTAAAGGGGTTCACATTGTAACTGTCAATGATTATTTGGCAAAAAGAGACCGCGATTGGATGGGCAAAATATACGAGTTTTTAGGTTTAAGTGTTGGAGTGATACTCCATGATATGGACCCTGAAGAAAGAAAAAAGGCCTATGCTGCTGATATAACCTATGGGACCAACAATGAATTTGGTTTTGATTACTTAAGAGACAACATGGTTATATACAAAGAAGACATGGTGCAAAGAGAACTTAATTATGCTATAGTAGACGAGGTAGATAGCATACTGATAGACGAAGCAAGGACTCCTCTTATCATATCAGGTGTAGGTGAAAAATCCACAGACATGTATAAGTTAGCCGACAGATTTGTAAGGACTTTGAGAAAAGATGAAGACTATGTAGTTGATGAAAAAGCAAAGGCAGTAAGTTTAACTGAAAAAGGGATAGTTAAGGCAGAAAAATTTTTTGGCATTAAAAACCTTGCTGATATTGAAAACATGGAAATTTCTCATCACATTAACCAGGCATTGAAAGCTCACGCCATAATGAAAAGAGATATAGACTATGTGGTAAAAGATGGTCAAGTCATCATAGTAGACGAATTTACAGGAAGGCTTATGTTTGGGAGAAGGTACAGTGAAGGTCTCCATCAGGCTATCGAGGCAAAGGAAGGTGTTAAGGTAGAAAGAGAAAGCAAAACTTTAGCCACCATAACATTCCAGAATTACTTTAGAATGTATAAAAAATTAGCGGGTATGACAGGTACAGCTCAAACAGAAGAGCAAGAATTTAGGGCAATTTATGGGTTAGATGTCGTAGTGATACCTACTAACAAACCGATGATAAGGATAGACCACCCTGATGTGATATACAAAACTGAAGAGGCTAAGTTTAGAGCTGTTGTTGAGGATATTGTGGAGCATCACAAGAAAGGGCAGCCTGTTTTAGTTGGTACAATTTCTATTGAAAAATCTGAAAAATTAAGCGCCATGTTAAAAAAGAGAGGGATACCTCATCAAGTATTAAATGCAAAGTACCATGAAAAAGAAGCAGAGATAATAGCACAGGCAGGAAGAAAGGGAGCAGTTACAATTGCTACAAACATGGCAGGTCGTGGTACTGATATACTGTTGGGAGGTAATCCTGAGTTTATAGCTAAGAAAAAGATGCTTGAGGAGGGCTACTCAAAAGAAATTATTAACGAAGCTGCAGGATATGGACCTATTTCAGACGAGGAAGTTAGAAAAGCCCGCGAGAGATATTTTGAGCTTCTTGAAGAGGCGAAAAAAGATACTGAAAAAGAGCACGATGAGGTTGTAAAGCTGGGTGGACTTTACATTATAGGCACTGAAAGGCACGAAGCTAGGAGAATAGACAATCAGTTGAGAGGACGTGCAGGACGTCAAGGAGACCCTGGAGAAACGAGATTTTATATATCTTTAGAAGACGACCTTATGAGACTTTTTGGCTCAGAAAGAGTAAAGAACATGATGGACAGTCTGGGAATTGATGATGACCAGCCAATAGAGCATAAGATTTTGACAAAACAAATTGAGCAAGCTCAGAAAAAGGTAGAGGGTATAAACTTTGACACTAGAAAACACGTTTTGCAGTATGACGATGTAATGAACAAACAAAGAGAGATAATATATGCCCAAAGAAGAAAGGTACTTGAAGGTGAAAACTTAAAAGAATCTATTCTTGACATGGTAAAAAGCATAATAGAGAGAAACGTTGAGATATATACTGCAGGAAGTAAGTACCCTGAGGAATGGGATATAAAAGGGCTTTTAAACCATCTTTATGACATGTTCCTTGAAAAAGACAGCGTGATTATTGATGTTGATATAGATAGGCTTGACAAAGATGTCTTGACTGACATAATATATGAAGAGGCAGTAAGACAGTATGAGAAAAAAGAGGCAGAAATTGGTCCAGAACAAATGAGGGAAATCGAAAGAATAGTTCTTTTGAGAGTTGTGGATACTAAGTGGATGGACCACATAGACGAAATGGACCAATTGCGTCAAGGCATAGGCTTAAGAGCTTATGGACAAGTGGACCCTCTTATTGAGTACAAAAAAATAGCTTTTGATATGTTTGAAGACTTGATACAAAGCATACAAGAAGATACTGTTAAATTTTTATATCACATTCAAATCAATAAAGACAATATGATTCAAAGAGAACAAGTAGCAAAGCCTGTTTCTACAAATGTAGATGCAGAAGAGAAAAAACAGCCAGTTGTTAAGGGCAAAAAAGTTGGCAGAAATGACCCATGTCCTTGTGGTAGCGGTAAAAAATATAAAAAATGTTGTGGTGCCAATATAAAATACTAAAAAGGAGAGATGCAGTTTGTTGCAAGACTACAAAGCAGAAGTTTCAAACATGATTGAAGAAATAAAAGAAATGGGGGTTTCTCTTTGACATAGAAGGTGTCAAAAGAGAAATAGAAGAAATAGACAAAAAAATGGCTGACCCCAATTTTTGGAACGACATTAAAAAGTCTCAAGAATTAGCTAAGAGACAGAAGGAATTAAAAGAACTGCTAGAAGAATATAATTCACTTGTAACTAAATGGGAAGACTTGAGTACTCTTATTGAATTGGGATTAGAAGAAGAGGATGAATCAATAACTGACGAAGTAGACAAAGAGTACAAAGAGTTAAAGAAAAAGTTAGAAGACTTAAAGATAAAAACACTATTAAATGGCCCATATGATAAAAACAATGCCATACTTTCTATTCATGCAGGTTCAGGTGGTACAGAGGCTCAAGATTGGGCTGAAATGTTACTTCGCATGTATACAAGATGGGCTAATGACAAAGGTTTCGAGGTGGAAACTCTTGATTATCTGCAAGGGGAAGAAGCGGGTATTAAAAGTGTTACTCTAATGATAAAAGGGCCTTTTGCCTATGGGTATCTTAAATCAGAGGCAGGTGTTCACCGTCTTGTGAGGATATCTCCTTTTGATGCGGCCGGTAGAAGGCATACTTCATTTGCCCTTGTGGAAGTACTTCCTGAATTAGAAAATGATATTGAAGTGGAAATAAGACCTGAGGATTTAAAAGTTGACACTTATAGGGCTTCGGGTGCCGGAGGACAGTATGTAAATAAGACGGAATCTGCTGTAAGGATTACTCACCTTCCAACAGGTATAGTGGTTTCATGTCAAAGTGAAAGGTCTCAGATTCAAAACAGAGAAACTGCCATGAAAATGCTTAAAGCTAAACTTTTGGACCTCATGATGAAAGAGAAGAAAGAAAAAATCGAAGACTTAAAAGGAGAGCATAGAGAGGCGGCATGGGGCAACCAAATAAGGTCTTATGTCTTCCAGCCTTATACCCTTGTTAAAGACCATAGGACAAATTATGAAGTGGGAAATGTTCAGGTAGTGATGGATGGAGAAATAGACGGATTTATAAACGCTTATCTAAAGCAAAAATCACAAGGGATATCTTAAAAAGGTATCCCTTTAAATTTATGTGAGAAAGGGGTAAGTTATGGATAGAGTAAAAGAAACGTTAAAAAAAGAATTTAATCTTAAAGACTTTCAAGTGGAAAATACAATAAAGCTTATTGATGAAGGGAATACAATTCCTTTTATTGCAAGGTACAGGAAAGAAGCAACAGGAAGTTTGTCAGATGAGGTTTTAAGAAATTTTTATGACCGACTTACATATTTGAGAAACCTTGAAGAGAAGAAACAGGATACTATAAGGTTAATTGATGAACAGGGAAAACTGACAGAGGAGATAAAAGCAAAAATAGAAAATGCTACAACTTTACAAGAGGTGGAAGACATATACAGGCCTTTTAGGCCAAAAAGAAGGACAAGGGCGACCATTGCGAAAGAAAAAGGCTTGGAACCTCTTGCAAAGCTTATTTCTTCAAATGAGGTAACAGATGGGGATGTAGAGGAATACGCAAAGCCTTATCTTAATGAAAATGTTCCAACAGTTGAAGAAGCATACCAAGGGGCAATGGATATAATTGCAGAGGATATATCTGATGACGCTGATATAAGAAAATACATAAGGAGTTTTACATGGAATAACGGAATTATAGTGACACAAGCGTTAAAACAAGAAAGGTCTCCCTATGAGATGTATTATGACTATAAAGAAGCTGTAAAGACAATACCGCCTCATAGAATACTGGCGATAAACAGGGCAGAAAGGGAAAAATACATATCTGTAAAAATTGAGATAGATAGTGAAAGGATAATAAATAGGCTTATAGAATCAAAAGTAAATAAAGCTTCAATATTTGCAGAGTATTATAAGAAGGCAATTGAAGATTCCTACAAAAGGCTTATTGCTCCTTCAATAGAGAGGGAAATAAGGAATACTCTTACGGAAAAAGCAGAAGAAAAGGCAATAATAGTTTTTAAAGAAAATCTAAAAAGTCTTTTACTTCAGCCGCCAATAAAAGGACACGTTGTTATGGGATTCGACCCAGCGTATAGGACAGGGTGCAAGATTGCCATTGTGGATGAAACGGGAAAACTTTTGGATACTGCAACAATCTACCCTACTCCTCCTCAAAATGATTTTGAAAATTCTAAAAAGGTTTTAAAAGAGTTAATAGAAAAATACAATGTCACTTTAATTGCTTTGGGAAATGGAACTGCTTCAAGAGAGAGTGAAATGTTTATAGCAGAGCTTATAAAGGAACTTTCAAGAGAGGTAAAGTATGTGATAGTGAATGAAGCAGGTGCATCAGTCTATTCTGCTTCTCAAATAGGTACAGAGGAATTTCCTGATATAAACGTAAGTTTAAGAGGAGCTATCTCACTGGCGCGAAGGCTTCAAGACCCATTGGCAGAGCTTGTAAAAATTGATCCAAAGTCCATCGGGGTAGGACAATATCAACACGATGTAGACCAGAAAAAATTGGGGGATGCTTTAAACGGTGTGGTAGAAGATTGTGTAAACAGCGTAGGGGTTGATTTAAACACTGCATCAGTTTCTTTATTAAAATACGTTTCAGGGATAAATGCTGCTATTGCCAAGAATATTGTGGAATATAGAAATCAAATAGGGAAATTTACAAATAGGGAGCAGCTTAAAAATGTAAAAAGGTTAGGAGAAGCCACTTTTACACAATGTGCCGGTTTTCTAAGGATTTTGGATGGAGACAATATCTTTGACTCAACAGCAGTTCACCCAGAGCGTTACGAAACCTTAGAAAAGCTTTTGAAAAAATTTGGATATAAAAAAGAAAAACTAGATAGAAAAAAGTTAAAAGATTTTGCTAATTCTTTAGAAGAATACGGATTAAAGAAGATTTCAGAGGAATACGATATAGGACTTCCTACTCTTTATGATATAGTTTCAGAGCTTAAAAAACCTGGAAGAGATCCCAGAGAGGATTTGCCTAAGCCAATTTTGAGGTCTGATGTAATGACTATAAATGAGCTAAAACCGGGCATGGAGCTTATGGGAACAGTTAGAAATGTCACTGATTTTGGCTGCTTTGTAGATATAGGGGTTCATACTGATGGGCTTGTCCACATTTCTGAAATGTCTCAAAACTACATAAAACATCCTCTTGATGTGGTTTCAGTGGGAGACATTGTAAAAGTGAGAGTTTTAAGTGTTGACGTTGAGAGAAATAGAATTTCTCTTTCAATGAAATAAAAAATTTTTAATTGGTACCCCCTAAAAATTTATTTCTTCCTCCGAAATTATATAGTGAAAATAAGGTAAATCAAACAAAGGAGGAAGAGAGTATGAAGAAAGTATTAGCTTTTGTGCTTATGGGGTTACTCGTTTTTTCTTCTGCTTTAACAGTCTATGCGAAGCCAGATAAGGCGAAACATGAGCTAAAAATTAAAACAGAAACTAAACTGGAGGCAAAAGGAGAAACTAAAAATCAGTTAGAAGCCCAAACACAGACGAGATTTGAACCTAAAGTAAAATTTAATGAATTTAAAGCAAAAGTATCTGTTAATGGAAAAGAGATTAAATTTGACCTGCCACCAGTTATAAAAGAAGGAAGGACGTTAATTCCTGTTAGAGCTGTAATGAATGGGTTAGGTGCAAAAGTAGAGTGGGACCAGGCAACAAGCACTATTACAATTACAAAAGGTGATATAACAATTCAGTTTATTTTAGGTGAATCAAAAGTTTTAGTAAATGGTAAAGAAGTTTTTTTAGACGTTCCAGCAATGGAGATAAGCAATAGGACATTTGTGCCAATTAGATTTATATCAGAGATTTTAGGCGAAAAAATAAATTATGATGAAAAAACAGGAGATATAGAAATTGAAGAAAAAGATCAAGCAGAAATAGAAAATAATTCTGACGAAACAACAGTATCTCAGGATGTGTACGGAAATACAAATGAGACAGTCACAAACAGTGTATACGGTACCGATAAAGAAGTAGAAAACGATGATTGAAATTACATAGAGGATAATATACAGAAAACCGGCCTTTTACTGCCGGTTTTCTGTATATATCAGTTTGTTGACAAAGTTAAAAAATATCTCCTTTACGAAAGTTTGTCTACAGTCTGTATATATAGTGTTATTATTAACATATCTTTAAATGAATCTTAAGTAAAGTTAGATTCTTAATGAGATTCTAATGTTTTACAGCTTGATAGTGCATGCACCTCAATATATAATAAAATATAGTTTAATAAATTTGCTGAGGTGTGGGTGAATGAAAATTAACAAAACTAACATAGTAAATATAATTTTAATCGTCATTTTTGTCATTGCATTAATAGTGGCTATGGTGACTTTTGGGAAGAATTTAAATATACTAATTAACAGCCCCGATAAATTTAGACAGTGGATACACAGCTTTGGGAAGCTTGGAATTATTGTATTTATAGGCGTTCAAATACTTCAAGTGGTCGTATTTGTCATACCTGGAGAAGTAGTGCAAATTGCGGGGGGATACCTTTTTGGAACTTTTTTAGGTACTTTATATTCCGTCATAGGTATTACTATAGGTTCTCTTATTTGCTTTTTGATAGCGAGAGTTTTAGGTTATAATTTTGTGAGAAGTATTGTTTCAGAGGAAAATTTGGAAAAATTCGATTATATTATAAATAATCCTAAAGGAGAAGTTATCCTCTTTTTGCTATTTTTTATTCCAGGAATGCCAAAAGATGCTCTTTCATACATTGCAGGTATAACACCTGTTAAGTTTTATAACTTTTTCATCATTACTCTTTTTGCGAGACTTCCAGGAATATTTTTTTCAGCATACATAGGGGCGAATTTGGGAAATAAAAATTACTTTATGGCAGGAGTCGTTGCAATTATCGCAGTATTATTGTTTTTAATAGGAGTTTATAAAAAAGATTTAATAATGGAAAAGTTTAAAAAATTTTAGCTGGACAAAAAATTTTATCCGGATTTGTTCTGTAAATATAATGATTTCATAAAATCGTTTCCTTTATGCTATAATGTTAATGTATAATGGACTTAGGGGGGAATTACATGTATTTATTAAAAGGCGGAAAAGTTTTTACAATGGCCGGTAAAATTTATGAAAAAGGAGACGTGCTCATCGACGACGGGAAAATTGTTGATGTTGGAGAGGATTTGATTGCTCCTTTGGATGCAGAAGTGATTCACGTAGAAGGCTTTACAGTTATGCCGGGTTTAATTGATGCTCATTGTCATCTTGGAATGTGGGAAAATGCTATGGGGTTTGAAGGAGCAGATGGAAATGAAGCGACAGATCCTATAACTCCCCAACTTAGAGCGATTGATGGAATAAATCCAATGGATAAGTATTTTGAGGAAGCTTATCAAGCAGGGGTTACGACTGTTGCGACAGGTCCTGGCAGTGCCAATGTTATAGGAGGACAGTTTGCGGTTATAAAAACTTATGGTAAAAGAATAGATGATATGATAGTAAAAGAACCAGCAGCAATAAAAGTTGCTTTTGGTGAAAATCCTAAATCCGTTTACCATGAGCAGCATAAAATGCCTTCAACTAGAATGGCGGTTGCGGCTCTTTTAAGGCAAGAGCTTATAAAAGCTAAGGAGTACATGGAAAAGATGGAGCATGCAGAGGAAGACAAAAAGCCTGAAAGGGACTTAGGCCTTGAAGCATTGGTAAAAGTATTAAAGAGAGAAATTCCACTGAAAGCTCATGCTCATAGAGCAGATGATATTTTTACTGCTTTAAGAATTGCAAAAGAATTTAATGTAGATATAACCATTGACCATTGTACTGATGGCCATTTAATTGTTGATGAATTGGTGAAAGAAAATGCTAAAGTTATTGTGGGACCTTCATTATCTGAAAGGTCAAAGATTGAGCTTGTAAATCTAAGCTTTAAGACAGCAGGTATTCTTTCAAAAGCAGGACTTACAATTGCGATAATGACAGACCACCCTGTAATACCTCTCAATTATTTGCCTTTATGTGCTGCTTTAGCTGTAAAGGATGGTATGGATGAAATGGAGGCTTTAAAAGCCATCACCATAAACCCTGCGAAAATTTTAGGAATTGACGACAGGGTGGGAAGCATTGAAAAAGGAAAAGACGCTGATATTGTAGTCTTTGATGGAGATCCATTAGAAGTGAAGACAAGGATAAAATATGTATTTATTAATGGGAAAGTAGTACATAAAGCATAAACTGTCATGGGGCTATTTGTTTAGAGGAGTCTGAATAAATAGCCCACTAATTTTTTATAACTTTAAAAAATTTTTTATGCAGTCTGATATTCTATAATTTATTTTTATTCATGCCATGTTTTATTGAGGGAATTTTTTGGGCTTTTTCTTGGGATATTTGAATAATTATTTAAAACTTTACAAACAAACTATTTTTTTAATTATTTTTATACAAAACGTTTACATTAATTTGCTAAGTTAAATTGCAAAAGTTATTTTATTGGATTATACTATAGGTGTATAAAGTTGAGTTGATGGATAGGTAGTATAGTAAAAGGGACAGAGGAGGTTACAAAGTTGGAGAAAAACACATATTGCTTGCAGGTTTATTCTGAGATTGGAAATTTAAAGTCTGTCCTACTTCATAGACCTGGTAAAGAGTTAGAAAGGTTGACGCCTGAGTTTTTAAGTGAGCTCCTTTTTGATGATATTCCCTGGCTTAAAAGGATTCAGGAGGAGCACGACAAATTTGCGCAATCTTTAAAAGAAAACGGAGTGACAGTTTATTATTTAGAAGATTTATTGGAAGAGGTTTTACAGGATAGTGGAATAAAAGAGTTTTTTATATATGATTTGGTTTCCTATATGAATACTTCTTTAGAAGTTAAGAAAACAATTACAAATTTTCTAAAGGAAAGAACCCCCAGAGAAATAGTGGACTACGCTATTGCAGGACTTCTGAAAAAAGAAGTACCTGAAGCGAAACCTCAATCTTTAGTGGATTATGTCTATAAGGATTCTCCATTTTTTATAAATCCTTTGCCAAATTGCTATTTTATGAGAGACCCTGCTGCGGTCATTGGCAATGGTGTGATGGTAAGCAGTATGAAGACAACTGCTCGAAAGAGAGAAGCCATGTTGCTTAAGTATGTTTTTAAGCATTCTAAGACTTTAAAAGTACAGGAGAATCTATTGTGGTATGATTATCGTTCAGAGTATCCTATTGAGGGAGGAGACGTGTTAGTTCTTAGTAAGAAAGTAATAGCTATTGGAATAAGTGAAAGAACCTCCCCACAGGCAATTGAAGAAATTTCTCATACTCTTTTAGAGAGAAAAGAAGAGTTACAAGGCATAATCGCTGTAGAGATTCCCCAAAAGCGAACTTTTATGCACCTTGATACAGTTTTTACTATGGTGGATGTGGACAAATTTTTAATATATCCTGGTATAAAGGAAAAATTAAAGGTTTATAGGATTACAAGGGGAGAAAAGGGATCAATTAAAGTTAAGGTAGAAGAAGACTTTACAAAAGTTTTAGAGACTTCCTTGGACCTTGATAAAGTCAGTTTAATTGAAAGTGGAGGAGGTGATGAGATAACAGGAGCAAGAGAACAGTGGAATGACAGCACAAATACCTTGGCCATTGCTCCAGGAATTGTAATGGCATATAACAGAAATGAGATAACCAACACCACCTTAGTAAATCATGGAATAAAAGTTATTGAAATTGAAGGCTCTGAATTAGTGAGGGGACGCGGCGGCCCAAGATGTATGTCGATGCCTTTAAAGAGAGAAGATATATAAACCTTTTGACTAATGGGGTAAGATAATATAAAATTAATAAAGTAAAATTGCTAAAAGGAGGATGACTATGGCATTTAATTTAAAGGGCAGGAGCTTATTAACTTTAAAAGATTACACCCCTCAGGAAATAAGATATATTTTAGACATTGCTAAACAAGTAAAAGCAGAGAGAAAAGCAGGGGTTGTACATCAAAGATTTTTAGGTAAGACTATTGCTCTCATTTTTGAAAAGAGGTCCACAAGAACGAGATGCGCTTTTGAAACTGCTTTTGGTGAAGAAGGAGGACACCCAGTATTTTTATCAACAGATGATATTCAGTTGGGAGCCAAAGAATCAATAGAGGATACTGCAAGAGTTTTGGGAAGGATGTTTGATGCAATAGAGTTTAGAGGCTTCAAACAAGAAACCGTGGAAATTTTGGCAAAATATGCAGGTGTGCCTGTATATAATGGATTAACTGATGAATATCATCCAACTCAAGTTTTGGCTGACCTTATGACAATAGAAGAAGAATTTGGGAGTTTAAAAGGGAGAAAGCTTGTATTTGTAGGAGATGGAAGAAACAATATGGCAAATACTCTAGCGGTAGGCTGCGCTAAGATGGGGATGCACTATGTGATTAATTCTCCAAAAGAATTATGGCCTTTACAAGAGTTTATAGATGAAATCAGGCAAATGGCAGCTGAAAATGGAGGGACTTTTGAACTTACAAGTGTACCAGGAGAGGGCCTTGAAGGTGCAGATGCTATTTACACTGATGTATGGGCTTCAATGGGAGAAGAAGCAAAGGCTACAGAGAGGGAAGCTCTTTTGCGACCTTTCCAAGTGAATGAGAAAATGATGAAAAAGACAGGAAGAGAAGATACTATATTTTTACATTGCTTGCCTGCAGTAAAAGGACAAGAAGTTACTTTTGATGTTATAGAAGGAAAACAATCGAGAGTGTGGGACCAAGCGGAAAATAGAAAACATACAATTAAAGCTGTGATGATTGCTACTCTTCTTTAATAATACTTTACAGGGGAGGACGTTATGAAGGAAAAAGTTGTTATTGCTTTAGGAGGGAACGCCCTGCAGGACGTAAATACGCCTCCTACTGCAGAGGCGCAGATGGAAGTAGTAAAGAGGACAGCGGGGTATCTGGCGGACATAATTGAAAAAGGTTATTCTGTAGTAATTACTCATGGCAATGGTCCACAGGTGGGGAATATAGTCATTCAAAATGAAGTTGCATCAATGATTGTTCCTGCAATGCCTTTTGATGTGTGTGGAGCAGAGAGTCAGGGTATGATAGGATATATGGTTCAACAAGCATTAAGAGAAGTTTTGAAGGAAAGAAATATCAGAAAAGAAGTAGCAACTATCATAACACAAGTTGTAGTGGATAAAAATGACCCTGCTTTTGGGAAACCCACAAAACCGATAGGACCTTTTTATACAAAAGAGGAAGCCGAAGTTTTAATAAAAGAAAAAGGTTATGAAATGGTGGAAGACAGTGGAAGAGGGTATAGAAGAGTTGTTCCCTCCCCTGACCCCAAAGAAATTGTAGAGCTTAATACGATAAAGTTACTTGAAAAAAATGGGGTAATAGTAATAACAGTTGGGGGAGGAGGAATTCCTGTTATTAAAGAAAATGGCAATTTAAAAGGAGTAGCTGCCGTAATAGACAAAGATTTGGCTTCTGAAAAGTTAGCGGAAGACATTGATGCAGATGTTTTATTGATTCTTACAGCAGTTGAAAAGGTAGCAATAAATTACAACAAGCCAAATCAAAAGTTTCTTGACAAAATGACAGTTGAAGAGGCGATAAAATACATGGAAGAAGGTCATTTTGCGCCAGGCAGTATGTTTCCCAAAATTAAAGCAGCAGTGAGGTTTGCAAAGTCAAAAGTAGGAAGGCGAGCTATAATTACTTCTTTAGGCAAAGCATTAGAAGCTTTAGAGGGAAAAGCAGGCACAGTTATAAGCTTATGAAAATAAATTAAAAATTTTTCACAAAAACTATTGACAAAGATATATAAAAATGAGAAAATAAAATCAAAATTGAATAAGACGAAGGTAAATCTTCGGGGCAGGGTGAAATTCCCGACCGGCGGTATAGCCCGCGAGCCGCGCCTGCGGTAGATTTGGTGAAATTCCAAAGCCGACAGTGAAAGTCTGGAGGGGAGAAGATTTTCTTTTTATGTTTATTTTTGTAAAATAACTAAAAAATCCTGAAGATTTATCTTCAGGATTTTTTAGTAAATAAATTTGGAGGGATGAATTGTGGAAAAGACTAAAACACAAGCCATAGTAAAAGTAGGTTTTCTTTCTGCAACAGCTTTTATACTTATGTATTTAGAATTTCAGGTACCATTATTTCCTGGCTTTTTAAAACTTGACTTTAGTGATGTACCTGCATTAGTTGCTTCTTTTGCTATTGGACCTTTATATGGTGTAATGGTAGAGCTTATTAAAAACATACTCCATGCTACTATAACTCAATCGGGTGGTATTGGAGAAATTGCCAACTTTGCTATAGGTTCTATATTTGTTTACACTGCAGGGATTATATATCAATTTAATAAGACGCGAAAAAATGCCCTTATATCTATGGCAATTGCTACAGTAGTGATGGCTTTTACTGCTTCACTTTTGAATTATTATGTTTTTCTGCCTTTATACCAAAAAGTTATGGGATGGCCTATGGATGCCATAATTAATATGAGTAGAGCAGCGAATAAAAATATAGTGGATGTAAAAACTCTTATATCATACGGAATATTTCCTTTTAATGTGTTAAAGGGAATCGTGTTGTCAGTAATTACCTTGCTGGTATACAAAAAGCTTTCACCTTTTTTAAAGAATTAATTAGATCCCTAGCGTATGCTGGGGATTATTTTTATTTTTAATTTGTTAAAAGATAGTATATAATAAAGTTATAATAAGTGGGGTGAGACTTAGTGAAGAAGACTTATATTTGCAAAAATAGAGATGAGACCATTGCTTTAGGAGAAAAATTAGGAAGGCTGTTAAGGAGTGGAGATATAATTCTTTTATATGGTGAGCTGGGAAGTGGCAAAACTATCTTTACAAAAGGAATTGCAAAGGGGTTAGAAATAAATGAGCCAATTACCAGCCCGACTTTTACTTTAGTCAATGAACGTAGAGGAAGGATTCCCCTCTATCATTTTGATTTATATAGGTTAGATGATTATACGGCTCTTTATGACATAGGTTATGAGGAATATTTTTATGACGAAGGAGTTTGTGCAATTGAATGGCCTGAAAGGTTAGGACCTTTACTTCCGAACGAAAGGTTAGAAGTGGTAATTCAAAAAGGAGAAAAAGAAGATGAAAGAGTTATTTTATTTAAAGATTTTGGGAGACGATATGAGGAGCTTTTAAAGGAGATGGGGTAATGAAAATTTTGGCAATAGATTCTTCTTCTAAAACTGCTACTGTTGCATTAGTAGATGAAAAGGGGATAATAGGAGAATACTCTATAAATTATCTAAGGCATTCAGTAATTTTAATGCCTATGATAGATGAACTGCTTAAAAAGTGTGAAGTACCAATAAATCAAATAACTCATGTGGCTGTTTCAGAAGGTCCGGGCTCTTTTACAGGGCTTAGAATCGGTGTTGCCACTGCAAAGGGTCTGGCTCATGCTCTTAACATCCCTATTGTAGGAGTATCTTCTCTTTTAGCTCTTGCATATAATGTCAGTGAATTTGAAGGACTTATATGCCCTGTTATAGATGCTTTAAATGAAAATGTTTATGGAATGCTAATAAAAGGTGTCAATTTTGAGGTTTTAATAGATGCTGGGGTGTATTCTCTAGAGGAAATTACGAAGTTGATAAGCAATTATTCTGACAAAGTGCTGTTCGTAGGAGAGGGGGTTTATTCCTATAAAGATAAATTACAAGAGATGATAAGAGACAAAGCTTTATTTGCAAAGGATAAGGATAACATGGCAAGAGCAGCTTCCATAGGAGAGATTGCTATTCAAAAGATAAAAAAAGGTGAAGTGGTTAGTTTCTTTGATTTTAAGCCGGTGTATATAAGGAAATCGGCTGCTGAAATTCGTTTAAGTGGCGAGGGGAGTTAATTAATGGATGTTATTATAAGGCCTATGAGGAAAGAAGATGTGGAAGAGGTCTTGGAAATTGAAAAGTTAAGCTTTAGCACTCCTTGGTCTAAAGAAGCTTTTATAAGTGAAGTTACAAAGAACAGCTGTGCTAAGTATATAGTGGCGGAAGTTGACAACAAAATTGTGGGTTATGGAGGATTTTGGGTGGTTGCAGATGAAGGGCATATAACCAATATAGCAGTTCACCCGGACTACAGATCTAAAGGAATTGGAAGTAAAATTATGGAAGATTTAATTGACCTTGCTAAGAAAAATGGAATAACCGCCATGACATTAGAGGTGAGAGAATCAAATATAACAGCGCAACATTTGTATGCAAAATATGGCTTTAGACCATTAGGTAGAAGAAAAGGCTATTATCAAGATAATAATGAGGATGCAATTATAATGTGGAAATACGACTTGTGATGGTGATGAAATAATGGAGAAAGATATAATTATTTTAGGAATAGAATCTTCCTGCGATGAAACAGCTGCAGGAGTTGTAAAAAACGGCAAAGAAGTATTGTCGAACGTAATATATTCTCAAATAGAGATTCACAAAAAATATGGTGGGGTAGTGCCAGAAATAGCTTCAAGAAAGCATATTGAAGTAATATCTTTCGTAGTGGCAGAAGCATTAGAAAAAGCCCAGCTACGCCTTGATGAAGTAGATGTAATTGCGGCTACATATGGGCCAGGATTAGTTGGTGCTCTTTTAGTCGGTTTGTCATATGGTAAAGCTTTAGCGTATGCGAAAAATAAGCCTTTTGTAGGAGTAAATCATATAGAAGCCCACATAGCTGCAAATTACTTAGGGGGTGATTTTGCTCCTCCTTTTATTTGTCTTGTGGCTTCCGGGGGACATAGCCACATTGTTTTTGTAAAAAATTATGGAGAGTACGAAGTAATGGGACAGACAATGGACGATGCAGCAGGGGAAGCCTTTGACAAAGTAGCAAGAGCTTTGGGCTTGGGATACCCTGGAGGACCTGCTATTGAAAAGGCTGCAAAGCTGGGGAATATGGAAGCTATTGAGTTTCCCAAATCTTTTATGGAGGAAGGAAATTTTGATTTTAGTTTTAGTGGGCTTAAAACAGCAGTTTTAAACTATTTAAACAGGCAAAAGCAAAAAGGAGAAGAGGTGAATATTTACGATGTGGCGGCTAGTTTTCAAAGAAATGTGGTGGAGGTGTTGGTGAAAAAATTAATTGATGCTGCAAATATAAAAAATATTGATAAAATTTCTATAGCAGGAGGAGTGGCTTCTAATAGTTTTTTGAGAGAGAAATTAGAAGAAGCAAAAAAAGTTGGAATAAGAGTCCATTATCCTGATAAAATTTATTGTACAGACAATGGCGCAATGATAGCTGCTGCTGCCTATTATGACTTTATAAAAGGGAAAACCTCTGGTCTGGATTTAAATGCCATTCCTTATTTAAAGATTGGGGAAAAACTTTGACTGTTAAAAATGTGGAAATATGTCGAAGTTTACGATGTCATGCCTTTTAGGGTCTGTGGATAACTCTGTGGATATTGTGCTTAAATATATTTCATTGTATTTACTGGAATGAAATAGAAAGAAAGTTTATTAAAAATAAATAAAACTTTTATTAAATCTTAGGGGGTTTTATTATGAAGAATATTTTGCTTTTCACAAAATTAAATGAAACCTACATAAAAGAAATTAAGGAACAAATGGAGGAATATGAGGTTCTTTACGTTCAAAATGAGGAAGAGGCTTCTAAGTATGTAAAAGACACAGAAATTATCATAAGCTTTGATTTTGAGTTTTATCCCAATATTGTGGACAAGGCTTCAAACCTTAAATGGATTCATCTTTTGAGTGCGGGAGCAGATACTCTTCCCTTTGAAAAACTCAAAGAAATGAAGGTATTAGTTACTAATTCTAGAGACGTACACAAATATCAAATTTCACAACAGGTTATAGGTTATATGCTTATGTTTGAAAGAAGCTTAAATACCTTTTTAAGAAATCAGATAAAAAAGGTGTGGGATAGGTCTGTTAGGGTTTCAGAACTTACAGGTAAGACTGCTTTGATAATAGGAGTAGGAAGTATAGGGGAGGAAATTGCAAGACTTTTAAAAGAATTTGGCATGAAGGTCTACGGTATAAGAAGCTCGGGGAAGCCTTCTTTATATGTTGAAAAAATGTATACTTCTATTGAAGACTGTGATGTATTGTCGTTTGCCGATTATGTGATATCTATACTTCCTTTGACTAAAGACACTTACCATTTGATAGGAGAAACCGTATTTAGTAGGATGAAAAATAGCAGTTACTTTATAAATGTTGGAAGAGGGAAAGTAGTGGATGAAAAAGCTTTGCTAAATGCCATTAATAATAAAGTCATAAAAGGGGCTGCATTAGATGTTTTTGAAGAAGAGCCTTTAAGAGAAGACAGCCCTTTTTGGGATATGGAAAATGTGATAATTACTCCTCACATGGCAGGGGTTACGCCTTTATATATGCAAAGAGCGATGGAAATATTGAAAGAAAATTTGGATGCTTATAAAGAAAGAAGACCCTTAAAAAATATTGTAAATTTAGATAAAGGATACTAAAGCGGGTTTTTACCCGCTTAAATTTTCCCATTCTTCATACATTTCTTCCAATTTGCTTTTAAGGGCGTTGTATTCTTTTTGTATTTCTACAATTTCTCCTGTTTTATAAATTTTAGCATCACACATTTTTTCTTCTAAATATTTTATTCTTTCTTCAGCTTGATAAATTGAATTTTCAAGGTTTTTTAGATATTCTTTTTGTTGCTTTAACTTAAGTTTAGCCAATCTTTCTTTATACCTTTCGTTTTTTATTTGGGTTTTTGTCTTTTTGATTGCTTCTTCTTGCTTTTCATTAAGCTGGTTTTTCTTTTCTATATAATAACTGTAATTACCTAAGTATACTTCTACCCCTTGAGGTGTCAAAATCATCATTTTGGTAGCAATTTTGTCTATAAAGTATCTGTCATGGGAGACAAATAATAAAGTTCCAGTGTATTCTAACAAAGCTTCTTCTAATACTTCTTTTGCTTTTAAATCTAAATGGTTAGTTGGCTCATCCATAAGCAGAAAATTTGCTTTTGAAAGGATGAGCTTTAGCAATGAAAGTCTTGCCTTTTCACCACCACTTAGTGTAGAGATAGTTTTAAAGACATCTTCTTCTTTAAAAAGAAAAGAAGCTAATAGTGTCCTCACTTCTGTTTGAGTAAGATATGGATTTTCATCCCATATTTCATCAATGACTGTTTTTTTAGCATTTAAACTTTTAAATTCTTGCTCGTAATAGCCTATTATTACGTTTGTGCCAAATTTAATTTCTCCTTCAAAATTGTCAATTTCCCCCACTAATATTTTTAAAAGCGAGCTTTTACCTATCCCGTTTGGGCCTAAGAGGGCGATTTTTTCTCCTTTTTTTATTTCAAAAGATACATTAGAAAAAATTTGCCTATCAAAACTTAAGGACAAATTTTTAACTGCTAACACATCATTTCCGCTTTCCAGATCAAAATCAAAATGCAGGTTGATAGACCTGTTATTTATCATTGGCTTTTCTGCTATTTCTATTTTTTCTAAAAGTTTTTGCTTGCTTTCTGCCATCTTTACTGACTTTTCTGTTCTACGGTTTTTTTGAATCTGTATAATTGATTTAATTCTTTTTATTTCTTTTTGCTGTTCTTCATAGGTTTTTAACTTTGCTTCCAACTCTAATTTTTTTCTTTTTAAATATTCTGTATAGTTACCTTCATAAACTGATAGATTAGTGTTTTCTATCTCAAATATCCGAGTTACAATTTTATCCAAAAAATACCTATCATGGGATATAATCAAAATTGTACCATTATAAAATTTTAAATATTGCTCTAACCATTCTATTGAGTTTATGTCTAAGTGATTGGTGGGTTCGTCTAATAATAGGACATCTGGACTTAAAAGTAAAGTTTTTGCCAGCATAAGACGGGTTTTTTGACCACCACTTAAGATTGATACAGGTGTATCGAATTGCGACACATCAAACCCTAATCCATTTAGTACACCTCTTATTTTACTTTCTACAGAATAACCATCTAATTCCATATATTTGTCTGTTAAAAACGAATATTCTAAAAAAAGTTTATCAAGTAGATGTGAATCTTTTGTTTTTGAGATTTTTTCCTCCAGAGATTTAATTTGTTTATCTAATTGGAATATTTCCTCAAAAGCTATTTTTACTTCCTCATATATACTTTTTTCGGAATCAATTACAGTGTTTTGCTGTAGATATCCCATTTTATTTGTAGAAATTGAAATTGTTCCACTGTCAGCTTCGGTAAAACCGGCTAAAAGGTTAAAAAGTGTGGACTTTCCAGCACCATTTTCGCCAATTACTCCTATTTTGTCTCCTTCATTGACTATAAAAGAAATATTTTGTAGAATTATATCGATACCGTAACTTTTTGTCACATTGCTTACAGTTATGATTGCCATAAATATAACCTCCTGTTCATATTAAATATATCAAAAAAATTTATTTTGTAAAAGTGTAGTAAACTATAACTTTTTTTTAATATGTGTCGATAAAAATTAATGAGTGTATTTCTAAATGGAAGGTGATGGACTTGGATATAGCAACAATAGTGGGTATAGTTCTTGGAGTAGGCTCTTTGATTTATGCATTTACATTAGAGGGAGGTACTGTTGCTTCTTTAATAGGTGTTTCAGCTGCTTTAATAGTTTTTGGGGGTACTATAGGTGCTACTATAACTTCTTATTCTATGGATGACATTAAAAAAGTGCCGAAGCTTTTAGCAAGGGCTTTTAAAAATGAAAAGGATAATTATCTTGATATAATAAAGTATTTTACTTATTTGGCCCAAAAAGCCAGAAGTGAAGGTCTTTTAAGTCTTGAATCCGAAATAGAGTCTGAGGAGATAAAGAAATTTGATCCTATTTTAAAAGAATGCTTAGAATTAGTTGTTGATGGATCTGATATGGAACTCATTAAAACAACTATGGAAAATAAAATATATGTAGAAGATAGAGAAGCTAAAAAAGAAGCAGGGATTTTTGAAGCAGCAGGTGGGTATGCTCCTACAATGGGTATAATAGGAACGGTTATGGGACTTGTTCACGTATTGAGTAGCTTAAAGGAACCGGATAAATTAGGCCCTGCTATAGCGATGGCATTTATTGCAACATTATATGGGGTAAGTTCTGCTAATTTGTTTTGGCTTCCTATAGCTCAAAAGCTCAAAAATAGGACAAACATTAAAAGGACAGAAAGAGAATTGATATTAGAAGGAAGTCTTTCGTTACAAGCAGGTGAAAATCCAAAGATTTTAGAGAGAAAGTTAATGACATTTATTACACAAGCGCAGCGCAAAAATATACCTCAGAAAGGTAGTGTTGAATTAAATGAAGAGGTTGGAAGATGAATCAAAGCCAAATCACGAAAGATGGCTGCTTACTTATTCTGATATGATTACTTTACTTTTAATATTTTTTATAGTTATGTATACTATAAGTACTATTAACGCGACAAAATTTACTCAAATAGCAAGTTCTTTAAGTAGAACTTTTACAGGAACTAATTATGTAATAGGACAATATACCGGTAAAAGCGTAGTACCTGGGAATCTAGAAAATAAAAGCAATCTTGGGAAGGTCCAACAACAACTAAATGCCTTCATAAAAGAGAATAATCTTCAAGGCATGGTAACAAGTTATATCGATGAAAGAGGATTGGTAATAAGTTTACAAGATACTCTTCTATTTGATTTAGGCTCTGCTGATGTACATCCTGATGAAAAAGATGTTTTGATAAAAATAGGCAGTATGTTAAAAGACCTTCCAAATCACATTAGAGTGGAAGGATTTACAGATGACCTCCCTATACACAACAGTAAATTCGATTCAAACTGGGAACTGTCTGTTATAAGAGCAACTAATGTGGTAAAAATATTGGTAAATGAAGTAGGAATAGAACCCCAGAGAATTTCAGCAGTAGGATATGGGGAATACAGGCCTGTTGTTCCAAATGACTCAGAAGAACATAGAAGACTTAATAGAAGAGTAGACATTGTCATTATGAATACAGAATATAATAAATGGGAGCCTAAAAGCCAGTAAAATTAAAAAATTTTAGTGCTATTACAGAAATTTTTTATAATTCCTCATATTCTACTATGTTTTTGTTACGTTGACAAAAAATTTACAATATTATATAATTCAATTACATAGTAGAATGAGGTGAGGACAGTGAGCAAAAAGACCATAGTATCAATGGCTGTAATAAGAAGGCTCCCAAGATATCATAGATATCTTGAAGAACTTCTTAAAAACGATGTAAAGCGTATTTCTTCTAGAGAATTAAGCGAAAAGATGGGAGTTACTGCTTCTCAAATTAGACAAGATTTAAATAATTTTGGCGGTTTTGGGCAGCAGGGATATGGCTATAATGTAGAAGAGCTTTATAATAATTTGACTAAGATTTTAGGCCTTGATAAAACTTATAATACTATCATTATAGGGGCAGGTAACTTAGGACAAGCGATTGCCAATTATACTAGGTTTGAGAAATCTGGCTTTAATTTAAAGGGAATTTTTGATATTAATCCTCGTTTATTTGGGCTTAAAATTAGAGATGTTGAAGTAATGGACGTAGAAACAGTAGAAGATTTTATAGCCCATAATAAAATCGACATAGGTATTTTGTGCATTCCCAAGGATAGTGCTCAATATACTGCTGACAGACTGGTGAGAGCGGGGATTAAGGCGATTTGGAATTTTTCGCCAATAGATTTAAAGGTGCCTGATGACGTAATTTTAGAAAATGTTCATTTAAGTGATAGTTTATTTACTGTATCATATAGATTAAATGAAGAAGAGCTCTTTAAAAAGTTAAAAGGAGAAACTGCTAAAATAGATGGGTAGTAAATTTTCTATCCATCTATTTTAATTTTGGCATGAATTTTGCTTTTAAATTTTAATGATAAAACAAGGAAGGGGGTTTTTTATGGAATTTAGAAATATTAAGCTAGAACTAAAGGAAGGTGTTTGTCTCATTGCTATTGACAGACCTAAATCTTTGAATGCGTTGAATTTAGAAACTCTTAAAGAAATAGACCAGGCTTTAGAAGAAGTTAAGGAAAATGATGAGGTGAAAGTAGTAATAATAACAGGAGCAGGAGAAAAAGCTTTTGTAGCGGGAGCGGACATTTCTGAAATGAAGGATATGAATCCCCTTAAAGCAAAAGAATTTGCTGAGTTTGGCCAAAAAGCGTTTAGAAAGATTGAACTTATGAAGAAGCCTGTTATTGCTGCTGTTAACGGTTACGCTCTTGGAGGAGGCTGTGAACTGGCAATGGCTTGTGACATAAGGATTGCAAGTCATAATGCAAAATTTGGGCAGCCAGAGGTGGGACTTGGCATTATACCGGGATTTGGAGGCACACAAAGACTACCTCGAATTGTAGGCATGTCAAAAGCGAAGGAGCTTATTTACACAGGGGATATGATAGATGCTGAAGAAGCTTTAAGAATGGGACTTGTTTCAAAAGTAGTAGATCAAGAAAAATTATTGGAAGAAGCCCATAACATTGCGAAAAAAATAATGTCAAAGGGGACAATTGCTGTAGGGCTTGCAAAGGAAGCCATAAATATGGGTATTAATGTGGATATTGAAACAGGTATGAGCTATGAAGCAAAGGCTTTTGCGCTTTGTTTTGCTACAGAGGAACAAAAAGAAGGTATGGCAGCTTTTTTAGAAAAAAGAGCTCCTAAATTTGTGGATAAGTGATATGTGGTGATAAAGGGTGATGACCCTTTATCTGTAATCTTTAGTGTTAAAAAAATATCAAAAAGGAGGAGTTTTAATGGATTTTTCATTGACAAAAGAACAACAAATGGTAAGGAAAATAGTAAGAGAATTTGCTGAAAAAGAGATTACACCTAAAGCAAAGGAAATTGATTTAACGGGTGAATTTCCGTGGGATAATGTCAAAAAAATGGCGAAAGCTGATATGATGGGAATTCCGTATCCAAAAGAATATGGAGGAGCAGGAGGAGATTATATAAGTTATATTATTGCAGTGGAAGAGATATCACGCGCTTGTGCGGCTACAGGCGTTATATTGTCTGCTCATACATCATTGGCATGTTTTCCTATTTTCCAGTGGGGAACAAAAGAGCAAAAAGAGAAATACTTAATACCATTGGCAAAAGGAGAAAAGTTAGGGGCTTTTGCGCTTACAGAGCCTAATGCTGGAACTGATGCAGCAGCTCAGCAAACTACAGCAGTATTAGAAGGAGATCATTACATTTTAAACGGCTCTAAGATTTTTATAACCAACGGCGGAAAGGCAGATGTATATATAGTTTTTGCTATGACCGATAAATCTAAAGGTACTAAAGGAATAAGTGCTTTTATTGTTGAAAAAGATTTTCCTGGTTTTTATATAGGAAAAGTGGAAGAAAAAATGGGTATAAGAGGCTCGAGGGCAGCAGAATTAGTATTTGAAGACTGTGTAGTACCTAAAGAAAACCTTATTGGCAAAGAAGGAGAAGGGTTTAAGATAGCAATGGCGACTTTGGACGGCGGAAGAATAGGTATTGGCGCTCAAGCCTTAGGCATAGCTCAGGCAGCGTTAGACGAGGTCACAAAATATGTAAAAGAGAGGCAGCAATTCGGAAGGCCTATAGGGAAATTTCAGGGCTTACAGTGGTATATTGCTGAAATGGCTACAAAAGTAAGTGCAGCTAGACATCTTGTTTACTACGCTGCATGGAGAAAGCAAAACAATTTAAGTTATACGATGGAAGCTGCTATGGCAAAGCTTTTTGCTTCTGAGACAGCCATGGAAGTTACTACAAAGGCAGTACAAATTTTTGGTGGGTATGGTTATACAAAAGATTATCCAGTTGAGAGATTAATGAGAGACGCAAAGATAACAGAAATATATGAAGGTACTTCAGAAGTTCAAAAGATGGTCATAGCTTCGAATTTATTAAAGATGTAAGGAGGAATTGCCGTGAATATACTTGTGTTTATAAAACAAGTGCCTGATACCAATGAAGTTAAGATAGATCCAGTTACAAAAACCCTTATAAGAGAAGGGGTTCCCAGCATAATAAATCCAGATGATAAAAATGCTTTAGAAGAAGCTATAAGAATTAAAGAAGAATATGGAGCAAAAGTTATTGTCATAACAATGGGACCTCCACAGGCTGAAACTGCGTTAAGAGAGGCGCTTGCGATGGGATCTGATGAAGCATATCTTTTGACTGACAGAGTATTTGCGGGTGCTGATACTTATGCAACTGCCAAAACTTTGGCAAATATGGCTAAAAAATTTGACTATGACATAATATTCTGTGGTAGACAAGCTATAGATGGTGATACTGCGCAGGTAGGTCCCCAATTAGCTGAACAGCTTAATATTCCTCAAGTGACATATGTTAAAGAAGTAAAAATTGAAGGTGATACCCTTATCGTAAAAAGGGCACTTGAAGACGGATACGAAGTTATAAAAGTCAAAATGCCTGTACTTTTGACGGCGATTAAAGAGCTTAATACTCCAAGGTATCCTTCTATAAAGGGAATATTTGAAGCGTATAGAGAAAAAGAAGTTAAAATTGTGACTGCTGCAGACTTAGGAGTAGATCCTCAAGAAGTTGGACTTAAAGGGTCTCCTACAAAAGTTATTTCCACAACTACTCCAGAGACACAAAGGGCAGGAGAAATTTTTACAGGCAACGTAAAGGAATGTGTGCAAAACCTTGTCCAAAGATTAGTTGAAAAGTATGTTATATGAAGGAGGCTGGAAAAAATGAATGAATACAAAGATATATGGGTGTTCGCCGAGCAAAGAGAGCAAAGATTAATGAATGTATCTTTAGAGATATTGGGAGAAGCAAGAAAACTTGCCGATAAAAAAGGTGTAAAAGTTTGTGCAGTGTTAGTTGGATATGGTGTAAAAGGACTGGCTGAGGAATTAATCAAATATGGTGCTGATGTAGTGTACGTAATAGATAATCCTCTTCTTAAAAATTATACGACAGAAGGCTATGCAAAAGTCATTGCAGACCTTGCAAATGAGCTAAATCCAGAAGTAATTTTGTATGGAGCCACATATATAGGAAGAGACCTTGCACCAAGAATTGCTTCACGATTGCATACTGGCCTTACAGCAGACTGTACGGGACTTGATATAGATGAAAGTGGATTGCTTTTACAAATACGTCCTGCTTTTGGAGGCAATCTCATTGCTACAATAATATGTCCAGAAAGAAGGCCTCAGATGGCGACTGTGAGGCCTGGAGTTATGAAAAAAGCTCCAAAAGACGAAAAGCGCGAAGGGAAAATCATAGAAATACAGGCAAATATTAAAGAGAGTGACATAAGGGCACAAATCGTTGATGTTATAAAAGAAGCAAAAAGTAAAGTAAATATAGAAGAGGCAGATATTATTGTTTCTGGAGGAAGGGGGGTAGGAGGGGCAGAAGGGTTTAAGTTAATTCAGCAATTAGCCGATGTTTTAGGAGGAGTGGTAGGAGCTTCTCGTGCTGCAGTTGATGCAGGATGGATTTCACAAGACCATCAAGTAGGTCAGACGGGTAAAACCGTAAGGCCAAAACTTTATATAGCTTGTGGCATAAGTGGTGCGATACAGCATATTGCAGGCATGGGAAGTGCAAAAACGATAGTTGCTATAAACAAAAATCCTGATGCACCTATTTTTAAAGTAGCTGATTATGGAATAGTTGGAGATTTATTTAAAGTAATACCGGCATTGATAGAGGAGATAAAGAGAGTTAAAAATAGCGAAATGGCATGAATTTTGCATATATAAAAAAGAGGGCGGCTGACCTTTTGGCAGCTGACCCTCTTATAAATAAGTTTAGAAGGGGTGTTTTAAAATGCAAAAAATATTTGTAGTCGGTGCAGGTACAATGGGTTCGGGAATAGCCCAGGTATTTGCAGAAAGTGGTTTTGATGTCATAATAAGAGATGTAGATATCAAGTTTGTAGAAAGAGGTTTAGGAATAATTGAAAACAATCTCAAAAGAAGTGTTGAAAAAGGCAAGATTACAGAAGAAGAAAAAAATAAAATTCTAGAAAGAATAAAAGGCACTGTTGATATCAATGAGGCGAAAGATGCTGACTTTGTTATTGAAGCAGCTATAGAAAACATGGAGATTAAAAAGCAAATTTTTAAAGAGCTTGATAACGTATGCAAAGAAGGTACAGTACTTGCAACAAACACTTCTTCTCTTTCAATAACGGAAATAGCAAGTAGTACTAAAAGGCCTGAAAAAGTTATCGGAATGCACTTTTTTAACCCTGTGCCTGTCATGAAATTAGTGGAAGTGATAAAAGGCATGAAGACTTCTGAAGAGACTTTTAATATAGTAAGAGAACTGGCGCAGAGACTGGGTAAAACTCCTGTTGAAGTAAATGAAGCTCCTGGCTTTGTGGTAAACAGAATTTTAATTCCCATGATAAATGAAGCTATAGGGGTTTTAGCTGATGGAGTAGCTTCTGCGTCTGACATAGATGAAGCGATGAAATTAGGAGCAAACCATCCCATAGGACCTCTTGCTCTTTCTGACCTTATAGGCAATGACGTAGTTCTTGCAATAATGGATACACTTTATTCAGAATTTAATGATTCAAAATACAGACCCCATCCGCTTTTGAGAAAAATGGTTAGAGCAGGACTTTTGGGAAGAAAAACAGGGAAAGGATTTTTTGAATATAAGTAAAATTAAAATTACTTGAGGAGGATTTATATGAGAGAAGTTGTAATTGTAAGTGGTGTAAGGACAGCAATAGGCAAATTTGGGGGGACATTGGCAAGTATTCCTGTTGTGGACTTGGGAGCGATTGTCATAAAAGAAGCTTTGAAAAGAGCAAATATTGCTCCTGAACAAGTGGATGAGGTACTTATGGGAAATGTCTTGCAGGCAGGATTAGGACAAAATCCTGCAAGGCAGTCAGCAGTTAAAGCAAGTATTCCGGTTGAAGTACCTGCCGCAACAATTAATATGGTTTGTGGCTCAGGACTTAGAACTGTAGCGATGGCATCACAGGCTATTATGACAGGGGATGCAGAGATTGTTGTTGCAGGCGGAATGGAAAGCATGTCAAGAGCTCCGTACCTTCTCAATGAAGCTCGATTTGGATATAAAATGAATGATGGTAAAATAGTGGACTCTATGGTGTATGATGGCTTGACAGATGTGTTTAATCAATACCACATGGGTATAACAGCTGAAAATGTTGCTGAAAGATATGGAATTACAAGGGAAGAGCAAGACGAATTTGCACTAAGAAGCCAGAAACTTGCAGAAGCTGCAATTACATCAGGAAGGTTTAACGATGAAATTGTACCTGTGTTAATCCCGCAGAAAAAAGGTGATCCAATAGAATTCAAAGTTGATGAGCATTATAGACCTGGTACTACATTAGAAGCTCTTTCAAAATTAAAACCTGCTTTTAAACCGGATGGAACAGTTACAGCAGGGAATGCATCTGGTATAAATGATGGAGCAGCTGCTTTGGTAGTTATGTCTAAAGAAAAGGCAAAAAAATTAGGAATTACTCCCCTTGCTACTATAAAGTCTTATGCTTATGCAGGAGTAGACCCGAGCGTTATGGGATTAGGTCCTATTTATTCTACAAGGAAGGCTCTTGATAAAGCAGGCTTAAAAATTGAAGATATTGACCTCATAGAAGCTAATGAAGCTTTTGCAGCCCAGGCATTAGCAGTTGCGAAAGAACTCAATTTTGATATGGATAAAGTAAACGTAAACGGTGGTGCAATAGCTTTAGGCCATCCTATTGGTGCAAGTGGAGCCAGAATTTTAGTGACACTCCTTTACGAGATGAGAAAGAGAGGTTCCCATCTTGGGCTTGCGACACTTTGCATAGGTGGTGGCATGGGCATATCAATGATTGTAGAAATGTAAAATATATAGAGAAAATAATGACCCTCGGTTCATGCTGGGGGTTATTGACTTTTAATAACGATTACAGATATAATAAATACAAAGGATGTCCTAAAATGATACATCTTTTTTAATATTAGGGGGAGTGAAAAGATGCCGAAAAACATTGATAAATCCTTTTTGTTTAGTGAAGAAATGGAATTTTTATTTGAGAGTGTTTTTGACAAACTGCCAATTGCTTTTGATATACTTGATGCAGAAGGTAATGTAAAAATGATGAATAAAACGTTTTTAGATTTTTTAGGCTTGGAAAAAGAAAAAGTTATTAACAGATACGTATTGGACGTTGATCGAAACTCGCGATTTCCTCTTGTTTTGAAAACAGGACAGAACGAGATTGCCTATAGACATAAGTTTGCCAATGGAAAAGAAGCTATTGTGCATAGAATTGCGATAAAAGATGACGACGAGGTTATTGGCGGTTTTGGAATGATTTTGTTTGAGGATTTAAATGAACTTAGAAAACTCATAGAAAAAAACAGGCTTTTAGAGACTGAACTTAATCACTATAAAAAAACATTAAGAAAAATTCGTGGTGCCAGGTATTCATGGGAGAGTATTGTTGGAAAAAGTGATGCAATAATTGAGTGTAAGAAAAAAGCTATAAAGATGGCTAGTATGGGTTCCAATATTCTTATATATGGAGAAAGTGGGGTAGGGAAAGAACTTTTTGCTCAGGCAATCCACAATTCAAGTAACAGAAGAGATTATCCATTTGTGACTGTAAATTGTGCTGCTATACCAGAGCAGTTAATGGAATCAGAGCTATTTGGTTATGAAGAAGGCGCTTTTACAGGAGCTCAAAAAGGTGGCAAAATAGGTAAGTTTGAGCTTGCAAATCATGGTACTATCTTTTTAGATGAAATAGGTGATATGCCGTATACAATGCAAGCAAAACTTCTAAGAGTGCTTCAAGAAGGAGAAATAGAAAGAGTAGGTGGCAAAGAACCTATTAGAGTTGATGTACGTGTGATTTCGGCAACTAACAAAGACCTTCAAAAGCTTATTAAAGAGGGGAAATTTAGGAGCGATTTATTTTACAGAATAAATGTATTAATGCTTAATGTTCCACCATTGCGTGAAAGAAGAGGAGATATTCCACTTTTGATAGATCATTTTTTGTACCTTTTGGCTCAGAATTCTGGAATATACAAAAAAGTTTCTAAGGAAGTGTATGACATTTTGGAGAAATATGATTGGCCAGGCAACATAAGGGAACTTAGAAATGCAGTTGAGCGAATGGTTGTCAATTCGGAAGGTGATACAATTAGGAAAACAGACATTCCTCTTTATATTCTAAACAAAGAGATACCCATAAGGAAGAAAGGGTCGGGACTTCAGCAAATGCTTGAAGAATTTGAAGAGAAGATAATCCTTGAGACTTTAAAAGAGTGTAATTATAATAAATCACAAGCAGCAGAAATATTAAAAATACCAAGGTCAAGACTTTATCGAAAGCTAAAAAAGTTTAATATTCTCGAAGATAATGAAGTAAAATGATACTATGTAGCGAAAAGCTACAAATTTTGAAAACGCAGGAGACATATCTCTTGCGTTTTTTTGTATTATTGTGAGACATTTATCAATAAAAAATTGTATTTTGTAATATCTTTAAAAGCAACAAGAAAATTTTTAATTTAAAAGGTGGATATTTAAGAAATTCACATTTGACTGCTTATTTTTTAAAAATTTTTAAGCAAAATTAATAGTTGGCACTTTTTTTGCTTTTACTATTTAGAGAAAAACAACTGAAAGGAGTAGCATTATGGGGAAAACGATTAATGAATTAAAAATTGGTGACAAAGACTATTTTGAGAAAACAATTACAGAAACAGATGTATATTTATATGCTGGGATTACAGGTGATTTTAATCCTGCCCATATTAATCAGGTAGCATCTGAAAAAACGATGTTTAAGGGAAGGATAGCTCACGGAATGTTGACAGCGGGGTTAATTTCTGCTGTTTTGGGTACTAAGTTACCAGGACCGGGAACTATTTATCTTGGTCAAGAATTGAAGTTTACAAAACCTGTAAGGATTGGCGATACAATCAAAGCTGAGGTAGAAGTAGTAGAAATCATTCCTGAAAAAAATCGAGTTAAATTAAAAACAATATGCACAAATCAAAATAACGAAGTTGTACTGGAGGGCATGGCGACAGTACTTGCACCAACAAAGGAGTAAGCAGAAATTATTGGAATGGGAGGCTAGCACATGTTATTGCAACAATTAATAAGCGGTTTTGCTACAGGTGGATTATATGCATTAGCAGCATTAGGTCTCGTATTGATATACAAAACTTCTGATGTAGTAAATTTCGCACAGGGCGAAATGGCTATGTTTTCTACTTTTATTGCATATACAACTATGACATCCTATGGTATGTCTTATTGGGAAGCTTTTATATTGGCACTTTTGTTTGCGTCAGTTTTAGGATTTATCGTAGAAAGATTTTTCATAAGACCTATACAAAATGCTCCAGTTTTAAGTCTTTTAATTGTGACATTAGGTCTTATGATGATTGTAAATGGTATAGCAGGATGGGCATTTGGTTTTGAGACTCATAGTTTTCCAGCAATTGTGGGAGGGGAACTAAAAATTTTTGGTGCAGTGATATCAAAGTCAAATCTTTTGACATTAGTTATTACAGTATTTATAATGGGAATTTTGTTTTATATGTTGAAATATACTCTTGCTGGAATTGCTATAAGGGCTACATCAGAAAATCCAACTATTGCAAGGTTAATGGGTATTGCTGTTAATCATGTTTATTCTATTACTTGGGTTGTAAGTTCTATACTTGGTGCAATTGCAGGTATGTTCATAGCCCCAACTACATTTCTTGATGTAAATATGATGTCTTCTGTGTTGCTAAAGGCATTTACTGCTGCAGTTTTAGGAGGATTTACAACTTTTGTGGGGCCTGTAGTAGGAGGGTTAATACTTGGAGTGTTAGAAAACATTGCAAGTGGCTATATTTCTGCGCAACTGAGTTCGACATTTGCGTTTGCTCTTATAGTTATAATGCTATGGATTAGGCCTACGGGACTTGTTGGGCAAAAAGTGGGAAAGAAGGTGTAAAAATGAATGCAAAAAAATACATCTTATGGATAGTTCTAATTTTAATTGCTACATTAATTCCACCTATATTAAATTTACCGGGTAGTCTTCAGTATCTTTTAGATTTGTCGCTTATATATGCAATTGTCGCAATAGGCCTTAATCTTCTAATGGGTTATGCAGGACAGATATCCTTGGGACATGGTGCTTTTTTGGCTGTTGGTGCTTATACTTCAGCATATTTAACACTTACACTTCATGTGCCATTTTTTATAGCACTTATATTATCAGGTTTAATAACAGGTATTGTGGGGATTCTTTTAGGACTTCCTGCACTGAAGTTGGAAGGGAATTATTTAGCGATAGCTACTCTTGGATTTGGTGTAGCTGTAACACAAATTTTTGCTATATGGACAAGTTTTACTGGTGGTTTTTCAGGTATAAAACCATTGAAACCTGAATTATTTGGCTTTAAGTTTAATTCGTATCTAAGTTATTACTATATTATCTTAATTTTAACTATTGTTCTTGTAATATTGACTTGGAATATTATAAGGACAAAAGTTGGCAGAAGCCTAATGGCAATGAGAGACAGTGAAATTGCTGCAAAGGCAATGGGAATAAATGTTTCGTATTATAAAACATTAGCTTTTGGATTAAGCGCATTTTATACAGGAATTGCAGGAAGCCTTTATGCTCACCTGCTTGGTTTTATGACTCCTTATGATTATGCATTCAGTATAGGGATGTCTCTTAATTTTCTTGCAATGATTGTTATAGGCGGGATAGGAACAATAAGTGGATCCATAATTGGGACAATAATTATGACGTGGCTTCCACAGATTACCTCCAATTTACCAATAAAAAGTTTATCGCAAATTATTACAGGTGCAATTATAATAGCCGTCGTAATCTTTTATCCAAACGGTATAGCATATGCGGGAGCTAGACTAAAAGATAAATTTGAGAAATTATTTGCGAAGCACCAAGAAAAAATCGTAGTTAAGATAGAGAAGTGAGGGATAATGCATGGAACATTTAATAGTTGACAATTTAACTATGGAATTTGGAGGTTTGAAAGCTGTTGATTCTCTCAGTTTTAGTGTTAAAAAGGGTGAAATCTATGGGCTTATAGGTCCTAATGGTGCTGGGAAAACAACTGTTTTTAATTGCGTATCAAGATTTTACAATCCTACCTCCGGCAGAATTATTTTTGAGGGTAAGGAAATTACAAGGCTTAAACCTCATGAAATAATAAGAGCAGGGATATCTAGAACTTTTCAAAATGTAGAACTCTTTAAGCATATGACTGTATTAGAAAATTTGCTTGTTGGTCAAGTTGCATTTACAAGAGAGAACATATTATCCGCTGCTTTTATGCTCTCTTCTGTAAGAAAAGAAGAGAGAAGAATTAGGGAGGAAGCTATGGGAATACTTAAAATTCTCAATATAGAAGACAAAGCACATGAATATGCATCGGCACAACCTTATGGAATACAAAAGCTAGTAGAAATAGGAAGAGCACTTGTATCTCAACCACGACTAATCATGTTAGATGAACCTGCTGCAGGTATGAATCACAGTGAAACAGATGAATTAGCTGAATTAATATTAAAATTGCGAGATGAGCTTGGTATTACAATACTTTTAGTAGAACATGACATGTCTCTTGTCATGAATATATGTGAGAATATTTGTGTAATGAATTTTGGCAAAAAAATATGCGAAGGTACACCAGAAAAAGTAAAATCTGATCCTGCTGTCATCGAAGCATATCTGGGGGGTGAAGAGATTGCTTAGCCTTATTGATATAGAATCTTCCTACGGATATGTTAAAGTGCTAAAAGGCATAACAATTGAAATAAAAGAAGGGGATATTGTTGCGATTTTAGGTGCTAATGGTGCAGGAAAAACCACAATACTTAGAACTATATCAGGGCTTTTAAAACCTGACCGTGGGAAAATAGAGTTTATGGGAGAAAGAATAGATGGCAAACCTCCCGAATTAATTGTATCTAAGGGTATTGTCCAATCTCCTGAAGGAAGAGAAATTTTCCCCGGTTTATCCGTTTTAGAAAATTTAAAAATAGGTGCTTATACCAGAAAGGACAAAAATAATATTTCAAAAGACCTTGATAGGATTTATCATTATTTTCCACGGCTGAGAGAAAGACAAAATCAAATTGCTGGTACTTTAAGTGGTGGAGAGCAACAAATGCTCGCAATAGCAAGAGCATTGATGGCAAAGCCCAAATTGTTAATGCTCGATGAACCTTCATTAGGACTTGCACCACGTGTAGTTAAGGAAATATTTGAAATTATTAAAGAAATTAATCAAGAGGGGGTAACAGTACTTTTAGTGGAGCAAAATGCCAGACAGGCATTAGCAATAGCTAATTATGCTTATATTTTGCAAACTGGATTAGTAGTAATGGAAGGCAAAACAGAAGATTTAAAAAATAATGAGGAGGTGAAAGCAACTTATCTTGGAGGTAAAAGTCCAGGGTCGAATATAAATTAAAAATAATAAGAGGAGGATAATTATGGGAAAAAGGTTTATTAAAAAATTGTTTGTATTAGCGTTTGCTTTAATATTTACATTAGGGGTTGTTTTAACAGGTTGTGGAAACAAAAATAGTGAACAGGCAAATACCCCGGCTTCACAAAAAGAACAAACAAAAAAAGAACTGGCTCAAGGAGTGACAGATACAACGGTAAAAGTAGGTACAACACTGGCGTTGACAGGACCAGTAGCAGTAATTGGCACACCAATGCTCCATGGTATGCAAGCGTATTTTAATTATATCAATGATCAAGGAGGAGTGAATGGAAGAAAAATAGAACTCATTTACAAAGATGATCAATTTAACCCTGCTGTAACAGTACAAAAAACTCAGGAATTAGTTGAACAAGATAAAGTATTTGCTCTTGTAGGTACGCTTGGGACTCCAGGATTGCTTGCATCAATGGATTATATCGTTCAAAAGGGAATTCCTGATGTATACCAGGGCTCAGGGTCAAGTAAGTTTGCAATTCCCTTCAAGAAAAATTATTTTCCTGTACAGCCTAATTATACTACAGAAGGACATGTGCTAGCACAATATGCGGTTGATAATTTAAATGCGAAAAATATTGTAGTAATTTATCAAAACGATGAACAAGGTACAGAAGGACTAAATGCTATAAAAGAACAACTCGAAAAGCTTGGGAAATCTGACCTTTTGAAAGCTGCTGTTCCTTTTAACACAACTGATGTAGATTTTAGTACACCAGTATTAAAGGCAAAAGAGGTCAATGGAGATGTTGTAATACTCCTTGGTACAGCGAAACCTCTTGCAGGTATTGCTGTCAAGGCAAAAGAAATTGGGTATAAACCGCAATTCCTTGCCTCCTATGTGGTTTCTGACCTTACAATGTTTAAACTTGCAAAGGATGCTTGGAATGGAGCAATAGTTGCAGGATGGGCTTACCCAATATATGGTAAAACTGAGAATGAACCTAAAGTTAAATTATTCCTTGATACAATAAAAAAATATTTTCCTAATGAAACACCTTCAGGATATCATGTTGCAGGATGGATTGCTGCTCAAACTTTTGTTGAAGGATTAAAAAGAGCTGGCGATAATCTTACTTGGGATGGTTTTATAAAAGCCATGGAGACATTTAAAGATTGGAATGACGGCCTTGCTTATAAACTTACCTATACAGAGACAGACCATAGTCCGCAAAGGGCAATGTATTTTATGAAGGCTATATACAAAAACGAAAATAAATATACTTATGAGATAATTACCGATTACATTGAACCTAGGTGATACTTTTTAATATTTTAGAAAGGGCTTTTTAAAAAGCCCTTTCTAAAAACCTTATGATAGGAGGCTATAAAATGCCCAAAATCAGAGTTAATAATATTGAATTATATTATGAAATACACGGAAATGGTCAACCTCTTGTACTAATAGAAGGCCTTGCTTGTTCGAAATGGATGTGGTTTAAACAGATAAATGAGTTAAAAAAGCATTTTAAGGTTATTGTTTTTGACTTGAGGGGTGTTGGTGATTCTGATAAACCTGATATGGAATATTCTATTAAGCTGTTTGCTGATGATACAGCGGCTCTGGTAACAGAACTTGGGTTTAAAAAAGTTCACGTACTTGGGGTTTCTATGGGTGGTTATATAGCACAAGAACTTGCTTTGGAATATCCTGCTCTTGTTGATAGGTTGATATTATGTTCTACTCATTATGGAGGACCAAATATCGTGCCAATACCATTATCTACTCTTAGCATTATGTTGAATGGAGCAGGTGCAGGTAATGCACTGGAAAATTTGCGAATTGCTATGTCTTTAAGTTTTAGCGATGAATATCTTTCTACTCATAAAGATGAATTTGAACAGATTGTGAAATGGAAATTTGAAAAGCCGCAACCATTTTACGCTTATAAAAGACAATTTTACGCTGGATTAGCATTTGATGAAGAATCAAGAGTTCATTTGATTAAATCTCCTACTTTAATAATGGCAGGTAAAGACGATAAAATTGTACCTTATGAAAATGCTCTTTTATTGCATTCAAAAATTGAGAACTCAGAAGTTGAATTTTTTGATAATGCAGGACACATGTTTTTTATAGAAAAAGCAGAGGAAGTGAATCAAAAAATTGTAGAGTTTTTAACAAAACCTATAGGAGGAGATGAAAAATGGAAAGAAAGGATATTAACGTAGGGATTGTTGGAACAGGACTTTACATTCCTGAGACATATATGACAGCTGAAGATATAGCAAAAGAAACAGGGATACCTGAAGAAATTATAAAAACCAAATTTGGGATTATAAGAAAGCCTATACCGGGTCCGGAAGACCATACTTGTTATATGGGAATACAAGCGGCGAAAGATTGTCTTAAAAGAACTGGTGTTGATCCAAAAGAAATAGACCTCATTATATATATAGGCGAGGAACATAAGGAATATCTGCTTTGGACCTCTGGTATCAAATTGCAGTATGAGATAGGTGCAGAGAATGCGTGGGCTTTTGACATGGCTTTGAGATGTGGTACGGCAGTTGCAGCTTTGAAGATAGCAAAAGATATGATGATTGCAGATGACAATATCAACACT
Source organism: Thermoanaerobacter sp. YS13 (assembly GCF_000806225.2). NCBI lineage: Bacteria > Bacillati > Bacillota > Clostridia > Thermoanaerobacterales > Thermoanaerobacteraceae > Thermoanaerobacter > Thermoanaerobacter sp. YS13. Next base: position 192,073 of record NZ_JOOI01000003.1, read on the forward strand.
GTTTTAATTGCTGGTGGTTATAGAAATGTTGACTTTATTGACTATAAAAATCCCCGCGTATCTTTCATGTATGACCTTGCTGCAGGAGGAGGGGCAATTCTCCTTAAGAAAAATTATAATAGAAATATTGTACTTGAAGCATCAATTATAACAGATGGTTCCTTTTCTGAAGATGTTGCTGTTGTCGGTGGAGGGACAAAATATCCTGTAAGCCATGAAATGATTGATAAAGGACTGTATAAATTAGATGTTTTGAATATGGAACATATGAAAAAAGGCCTTGAAGAAAAATCGATGCCTAATTTTTTAGGTGTGATTAAAGAATCTCTAAGGAAAAGCGGTTATACACCTTCCGATATTGGCTATCTTGCTATACTTCACATGAAAAGGTCTGCTCATGAATTTATTTTAAATGAACTAGGCTTATCTCCTGACAAATCGATTTACTTAGAAAACTATGGGCATATGGGTCAGATTGACCAGATACTTTCAACACAACTTGCACTAGAAGAAGGAAAAATAAAAGATGGTGATGTAGTAGTATGGGTAAGTGCAGGGATAGGTTATGTATGGGATGCAATTACAATAAAGTGGGGACCTATAGAATAAGTTTTATGGCATAAATTTTATGACAGGAGGTTTTAAACATGGATCATAAAGAACTATACAAGAAAAAGTTAGTTTCTGTTGAAGAAATTTTATCAAAGATTAACAGTGAAGATGAAATTGTTTCTGCTATGGCTGCTTCAGAGCCTCAAGGCATTTTAAGTAAACTCCATACTATAAAAGATAGAGTTGAAGATGTAACGGTTGTTGTATGTCTTCCAATGAAAGATTATGAATTTTTTATGAATTCATCAATGAAAGGGCATTTTCTTACTGAATCATGGTTTTATACTGCAGGATTAAGGGAAGCACATAAATACGGGACAGTATCTTTTATACCCAATCATCTTCATTTAGCTTCAACAAAAAGATTATACTATAGAAAACCTAGGTTTTTCCTAGGCACAGCAACTCCAATGGATAAACATGGATATTTATCATTATCTTTAGGTATTACTTATGAAAAAGATATTCTTGAGAACGCTGATTATGTTGTTTTAGAGGTAAATGAAAACCTCCCAAGGACATATGGTGATACACAAATCCACATAAGTCAGGTGGACTTCATTGTTGAAAATCATGCTCCTGTTCCTGAAATTCCTATTGTAGAACCAAACGAAAAAGACAAAATAATAGGAAATTATATAGCTGAGTTAGTAGAGGACGGCTCAACGATTCAATTGGGAATAGGTGGAATACCCAATGCGGTGGCAAAAGCACTTTTAAATAAAAAGGACCTTGGCATACACACAGAGATGTTTACAGAAGGAATGGTGGATTTATTTGAAGCTGGGGTAATCACCAATAAGAAAAAAACCTTATGGAAAGGAAAATCTATAGCTACATTTGCACTTGGTACTAAGAAACTGTATGATTTTATAGATGATAATATGGGAATAGAATTTCAAAGAGGTGCAGTTGTCAATGACCCATATGTAATAGGCCAAAATTATAAAATGGTATCTATAAATACTGCACTCCAGGTAGATTTAACAGGTCAAGTTTGTTCAGAATCTCTGGGGATAAGGCAATTCAGTGGGACAGGGGGACAAGCAGACACGGCAGTAGGGGCACAAATTTCAAAAGGAGGAAAATCAATAATAGCACTGTACTCATCTGTAAAAAACGATGCTATATCTACAATAGTTCCTGTGCTAACAGAAGGTGCTGCAGTGACTCTTTCAAGAAATGATGTAGACTATATTGTTACAGAGTATGGCATTGCAGAAATGAGAGGACGGTCGATAAGAGACAGAGTAAGAAATTTAATAAACATTGCTCACCCTAAATTTAGAGATGAACTCAGGGAAAAGGCTAAAGAGCTTATGATATGGTAATATTTGAATGTTAAAGATAAAATGACGATGAAGAAAGGAGGAACAATTTATGAAGAAGCTAAGAGTATTTCCTTTATTGGTAATAATGTTATTATTATTTCAAGGACATTATAAAGCAACATCATATTTTGACCCAACACCAATAAAAACCTTTACAGACTCCAAATACTGGGCTAAAGTGGAACTTTTAAGGGATAGCAATCCTAACATAGGACAAGAAAAATTCATAACAGATAATCAACAGAAGGATTCAGAAATCATCAAAGAATTTAACAACAATCCTCAACCAAATTCGCAATATTTTTTGCTCCATTATGCACCGGCTTGGGATACAGGCACAAAGCCATATCCTGTAATTCTTGTTCACGGTGCTGGTTCTGATGCAAACTTTTTTACAGATCCTAAAAGGGATGGTTCGATTACTGGTTTGATGCAATATCTTTCGCAAAGAGGTTATAAAGTCTTTGCTGTTACATTTGCGCATCCTCATGGGGACAACTACATTCAAAGAGAGATTCTTGCTGATGTGATTCAGAAGGTTAAAGCTGTAACAGGAGCAAGTAAAGTTGATATTATAGCACATAGTAAAGGCAATATGTCTGCGAGAATGTACGTGTCAAATGTCAAAGAATCATGGGGAGTTGATTTTAGAAAAGATGTGAGAAGATATATCCAGCTGGGAGCTCCAAATGGTGGAATTGACTTTACTTTTAGGAATCCAAATATGGCATGGGGTATAATGACAACTGGAGGATTTGGACCTGTTCCTTATACTTATATGTTGATTTATGGATTATGGTATAATACCACCTATCACAGTATATATACAGAAGGTGGTGCCTATCCAGGACAACTTCAGATGCTAGCAAGATGGGATAGTGTATATCCTCTAAATACAACGCAGCAAGATTGGTATACAACTTATTATGGAGGTTGGGGATTTGCTAGTTACTCCTATGGAATAGATTATGCAATTAAAGAAGGTGGGAATCTTATTAATACATTACAGAATTCCCCTGTAGATCCTTCTGTAGAAATAGCTGTGTTGGCTGGAGATTATAATTATATAAATGGTGTTCCGTGGGAGACCACAGGGCCCAGTGATGGATTAGTATTTGTAAAAAGTGCTACTGATACATCGACAATGACAAAATCAGGAGCAAAACTTTTAGCGAAAGACGTATACCATTTAAATCACCTTGAGCTGGCATATGATAAATCAGCTATGGATTGGATAGATGCACAATTGTCAAAATGAGAAAAGGAATTGCTTTTAGCAAAAGTAAATTATATTTCAAGCAGTTTATTTCCTAGGAAACAAATTAAAATATTATATTTTGTAGATGTTAAAAATAAAGGGGGTTAAAATTTATGTGTAGAGTAATATATAAAAAAATTGCTTTACCAAATGGAGAGGAAATTGGTTACAGAGAAAGAGAAGGAGGAAAAGACGCAATAATTTTTGTTCATGGTAATTTAGTTTCATCAAAATATTGGGAAAAATTTATGCAAAGATTTCCTGAAAATTTTAAACTTTATGCAGTAGATTTGAGAGGAGCAGGAATCTCTTCATATAACAAGCCTATTGAAACAATGAGGGATTTTTCTGAAGATATATGGCTTTTTTCACAAGAAATGAATATCAAAAAGTTTATTCTTGTAGGGTGGTCGATGGGCGGAGTGATTTCTATGCAACTAGCGGCTGACCACCCTGATGCAGTAAAAAAATTGATCCTTGTAAGTTCACCATCTTGCAAAGGTATACCATTTACAAAAAAAGATGAAGAAGGTAGAGTGATACCGGGTGAATATTGGAACACAAAAGAAGAAGTGTTTAATGATAAAGTACAAGTTTTGCCGATAGTTTATGCATTGAGATCGGGAAACAGAGAAATAATGAAAAATATTTGGGATTCTGCTGTGTTTAACTATAAAAAGCCTGAAGAAAAATATTACAAAGAGCTCATAGAGGATATTTTTACAGTAAGAAATTATCCTGATTGTGCGTGGGCAACTCAGATTTTTAATATATCTCACTTTCATAATGGTGTGGTCATGGGCACAGGAGAAGTAGACAATCTAAAGATGCCTGTATTGTTATTATGGGGAGAATATGATGTAATCGTAAAAAAAGAGTATAGCGAAGAAACAGCTAAAGAAATCGGGGAGAATGCCCATGTTGTAGTTATTGAAAATGCGGCTCATAGTGTGTTTATTGATAATGAAGAACAAACATTAAAAGTTATGCTAGATTTTATTGAGAAATAGAGGAGGAGATGAATATATGAGAAGGGCGCGAATCATAGGAGTGGGAAGTTATCACCCAAAGAATTTGATAACAAATGAAGAACTGTCAAAAAGAATAGGTGAGCCAATAAGCATAAATTTTGAAAATAAGGTTGGAATACTACAAAGATATATAACTGGTCCAGATGAAAGCACTGCAGATCTTGCTTATGAAGCAGCTATCAGGGCCTTAGAAATGGCAGATATATCAGCAAAGGACATCGATTTGATAATTTTATCAACGGATACTCACGAGTATATTACTCCTCCAACTTCTGCAATTGTACAAGGAAGGCTTGGAGCAATAAATGCTGGCTTTTTTGATATAAATGCTTCTTGCGCTGGATTTGCAGGCTCTCTTGCAGTTGCATCAAAAATGATTATGGCTGATGATTCATTAAATAAAGTCTTAGTTATTGGTGCATATAACATGAGCAAATTTATTGACTATAATACACCAGGACTTTCTGCTATATTTGCAGATGGTGGTGGAGCGGTTGTACTTACTTCAACAGAAGAAGATGCTGGATTTTTAGCATCTAAATTTATAGGTGATGGTACACAGTATGATTTTTTGGGTATATATGATGGTGGAGCAAAAAATCCGTTTAGAAAAGACAATCCTAAAGACCAGCTTTTGATATCTTTCAAGCCTCTTCCTCCAGATAGAAACCTTAAAATGTGGCCCCCTCTTGTAAAGGAAGTTGTGGAAAGAGCGGGTTATAAAGTTGAAGATATTGATCATATTTTCTTTACTCAGATAAATAAGTCGGTAATATTAGAGGTTATGGATACATTAGGGCTTGACCGGTCAAAAGCAACTACTATTATGGAAAAGTACGGCTATACTGGTTCAGCTTGTCTTCCTATGGCTTTAGATGATGCAGTAAAAAATAATAGGATAAAGAGAGGAGACTTAATTGTTTTTGTAGGTTCAGGAGTAGGATTTTCTATGGCTGCATCAGCTTTTATATATTAAGCAGTGCATATCTTGGTGAATAATATGGGGTGATGAAATGACCCTTATTGATGCGTTTAAAAAAATAGCACCTTTTATTAATATAATGACAACAGAGGATCTAGGTATATCAATATGTGATGTTAATGAATGCGTATTATATTTACCTGGTAAAAAAATTAATCATAACATAAAGATAGGAGATCCTTTAAAAGAGGGTACCGCTATATATGAAGCAATAAAAAGTGGAAAACGTATTGTTAGAAGAGTGGGAAGCGAAGTGTATGGTTTCCCATATATTGCTATAGCATTTCCGCTGATAGAAAACGGTGTAATAACAGGAGGAGTAAGTATATTTCAATCGACAGCAAAACAGGATGAGATAGCAAATATAACTGAAAAAGTGTTTTCTTCATTGCAGCAGATTCACTCTATGATACAAGAGATATTTCTAATTTCAAAAAATGTATCTGAAATAAGCGATGAAGCCTCAAAGCTTGCAGAATATGCAAAAAATAATGCTCAATCTACTGACGAGCTTATAGACTTTATTAAACATATCTCTTCAGAAACAAATTTATTGGGCTTAAATGCGGCAATAGAAGCTGCGAGAGTTGGTGAGAGTGGCAAAGGGTTTACAATAGTTGCAAATGAAATAAGGAAATTATCTATGTCAACCAAAGACTCTGTAGAATCTATAAACAATGTACTTATAAAACTTAGAGAAATAAGTTACAAAATTGATAAAAATATGAAAGAAATAAAGAATACAAATGTGAATCTATATAAACTTATAGAAAATGCGAATAGTGAACTTGAAGAAATAAACAAAATGTTTGAGGAACTTTACAATAAAACGCGACTTTATTAAATAAGACATATAGTGAGGAATTTGTAACACTTATAAAAGATAGAGTAAATTTTATAGCACCTATTTATGTATATCCGGGAGAAGAGGAAATGCTAGCTTTAGCTCAAGGGGCTTTGAGAGTTTTAAACGGTGAAGAAAAGGCAAAAGAATATGTATAAAATGAAAACTGATAAGAGGCTTATGTTGGTCCTCTTGTCAGTTTTTTTAATTTTAATTGACATCATAATTAATAAAAATTACAATTATATTTGAGATTATGTAAAGTAGAAAGGCGAGAAAAATGGATAAGTTGACGATTTGGGAAGTATTTTTGTTTTCAGTACCAGAGGCAGCAGTTATAATAAGTATTGCTTTTGGTTTAGGGGGAGTAAAGTTTAAGCCAAGAAAGATTTTGTATATAAGCTTACTTACTGGAATCATATTGTACTTTATAAGGCCATTGGTCAGTAGTTATATTGTAAATGTTATACTTTATATCGGGGTATTAATGATTTTGTTTTTGGTATTTAAAGTTATGGACTTTTTTAAAGGTATGATGAGTGTTATTTTATCTGTTTCCATTTATTTAATAATAGAATATCTAAATGTTACGGCAATTCAATTTTTATTTGATATAGATCCTGTAATTTTATTGAAGAACTATGTCTTACGATTTGAGTGTTTTTTACCCCAATTATTAATAGCAATTTTGGTTTCTTTTGCTATACGCAAATATAAACTTTATCTGTTTACAGAGTAATGTATTGGGAGATGAATTTATATGTTAAGAGTAGTCATTGCAGAAGACGATATAAATTTTAAAAAAGAACTCATAAAAATTCTTTTAACAATGGAAGGTGTAAATGTTGAATATTCTACGGGAGACGGAAATGACGCATTAGAAGCATTAATTAAAATTAAACCGGACGTTGCCATTTTAGATATAGGATTACCAGGAATATCGGGCATTGAGGTGGCGAAAAAGATTAGAGAATACATGCCTTTTTTAGAAATAATTTTTATTACTTCTTTTGAGGAATACATAAAAGATGCTGTGAGACTCTATGCTTCTGATTATATTGAGAAGCCTCTTGATGAGAAGAGGCTGAGAGAAACTTTAGATAGGATAAAGAAAAAACTTTTGGAAGTAGAAAATGTTATCCCTTTTAAGACGGAAGATGGAGTAAAGCTTATGAATCCAAAGGAAATTTATTGTGTTCAAGCCAGTAAAAAAAGGAGCATAGTTTATACCCAAAAAGAAAAATTTATATGTGATTACTCTTTAAAAGAAATAGAGGAATTGTTAGATAGTAGCATGTTTTTTAGAACAAATCGGTCTTTTCTAGTGAACCTCTTTAAAGTTGAGCTGTTAAAAGATAACAATAGGACTTCCTTTGAGATACGTTTTAAAGGTTCAAATTATAAGGCTTATCTCTCTAAAGAATTGTATGAAGAATTTAGGAGGAGAATAAAAGCTATTTACAAATCATAATTAGATTGGAAGAGGTTTTATGTTTAAGGATAGTTACAAAAATGCGATGATGATTTATGTAGTGCAAATGGTATTGATAGTAATACTAGTAAACAACAATTTTATGAAAAGTCTTGATGTATTTCAACCAAAAAATCAAGAGTTGTTTAGGATTTTCATAGGAATTTTAATTTTTATACTGAATGGGTTTTCTATTTTTGTGTTAAGAGAGCTGTATGCTAAAAATAAAGAAGAACGCCAATTTTTGATAAATAGTATTAGATTTAAATACATAGAGGAACAAAATCGTATCTATAGGCAAAATCACCATGATATTAAAAATCACTTGATAATCATTTCTGAATTAGTCAAGGAAAAAAGATATAGTGAACTGGAGAATTATTTGTCTTCATATATGGAAGAAATTGATAAAAATTTAGTGACGATAAACACAGGTGTAAATGAAATTGATATATTGCTTTATTCGAAAATAAGTAATGCTAAGAGTAAAGATATTGAAGTGGATTTTAAATGTGATACACAAATCCAGTGCAGCAAAAAACACGTGCTTAATTTAGTTTCGGTTTTAGGAAATTTAATAGACAATGCAATAGAGGCTTGTGATGAAATGGGAAAAGATAAATACATAATTATAGAGATGAAAGAAGACCCAATAGATTACACATTTCACATAAAAAATAAATATAATTTTCAAACAAATCTAAAACCATCTATCTTTTTCGAAGAAGGGTTTTCTACAAAAGAGGGTAGAGGCAGAGGAGAAGGACTGTATATTGTTAGAAATATAGTAGAAAAGTATCGCGGTAAAATAGAAGTACAAACCGATGGAGGTTACTTTGACGTTATTGTAGAAATTCCCAAATTTTCTCTGGAGGGTGATTAAAATTAATATCGAAAAGTTAGCTGAGAAGTTAACACAAAGACTGTTTAAAACTCAAAATTTAACGGATATTGAAATTGCAAAAATACAATATGGTATAAGCTTAATTTTAGGTGTAATAATTGAATTTACTTTAGTTTATGCTATTTCTTTAATATTGGGGTTTGGATTTTACACTGTAGTAATAATGATTTCTGCTCTTTTTTTGAGGATAAATACAGGAGGGGCTCATTGTTCAACCTATAATAGATGTGTAACTTTTACGGCAGTTTATTTTATACCTTTTGCTGTTTTAGCGAAATTTGTAGATATACATTTTCCTTTAGAATTTAAAATTTTTACAAGCCTATTGTTATATTTTATAGTTTTAGCGATAGTGAAGGATAATAAATTTTACAGGGTTATAATTCTGAGTTTAGTTGGTATAAATATTTTTTTATTTTTTGCCAATTCAATAGTCTATATTAAAATATTGTTTTTAGTATCTATAGGTTTTACATTACAAGGTGTTATGAGGACTACATTAGGAGAAACTATAGTAAACATTGCAGATACGTTGTTTAAAAAAGCAGGGATATAAAAAATTTTTTTATTTTTTCAACCTTTTTATGTAAATATAAGCAAATAATATATTTTTATACAAAAAATTAATGGTTTTTAAAGGAATATATTGTATTTATTACATAAAAAAATGGGATTTTATGTAAATATTTGGATATATTTAGGCGAAAAATGCATTTTCGTTCCCAAAAATGACACTTTCGTTCCGAAATCCACACAAAGCTTTTTAAATGTTGTATAATTAAATAAAGATGAGTGGGAGGTGAACTGAATGAAAAGAATTAACCCACTATCATTGTTAGGAACACTGCTTACATTTATAGGAACATTGGGACTTGCAAGTTCTGCTTGCATCGGCTGGTTTTATAAGCCGCAAGTTCCTGATGTTTTGTTGAAAAAGTAATATATCTCAAAGATCTTTTCTACCCTTCCCTCGTGGGTTTCAACATTTTCCTGAGTTTTTACATAGATTTAAATTGATTTTGTGCCGAGTTTTCGGCACTTTTTATTTTAGTATTTTAAAAAATTGTTGGTATAATTTTTGCTTAAATAATAGAATTGATGAAAAAGATTTAAGTGGATAGTCTTGACTTTAAAATAGTAAGAAAGTTATAATAACCTTTGAACGGGGTATAGGATAGGGGGGTATATATAGCTGACTTTTTCAATAACATGTTAAATCAATACTATTTTTTGTGATTGAAAAATTTATATAAAACCGTATAATTAATATTGTAAAACAATTCAAAAGATTATTGGTTGATTTTTATATTGCATTTTTAGGGGGTTATTCTGTTGAAGGTTTATTCTTTAGTTGGAGAAAGTGGGACGGGTAAAAGCCATCATGCTTCTTCTATTGCTGGCAGGTATGGCATTAGGTATATCATTGATGATGGAATTTTAATAAAAGGTAGTAACATTATTGCAGGAGTTTCTGCTAAAAAAGAGGCTACAAAAATTGGAGCCATAAAAAGAGCATTATTTACTGATCCTACGCATGTAGAGGAAGTAAAAAAAGCTATTGAAGAGGCGAAACCGGATAAAATCCTCATAATAGGTACTTCTGATAAAATGGTGGATGCTATAGCTGAAAAATTGGGGCTTCCACCAGTGAGTGTAAGGATATATATTAAAGATGTAGTTCCCCCTAAACAGATTGAAATAGCCCGTGAAAAACGGCTATTGGAGGGAAAACATGTTATCCCTGTTCCAACTTTTGAAGTTAAAAAGCAGTTCTCAGGCTATTTTTTAGATCCGCTCAGGATTTTTAGAAGAAATAAAGGTGGTTATTTTGAAAAGACAATAGTAAGGCCTAATTACAGCTACTTAGGGAAATACACCATTTCTGAAAGTGTTATAAATTCAATAGTGGCTCACGAACTTATTCTGTTTAGTGAAGTTTACAGAGTTAATAGGGTTTTGACGGAAAAAAAACCTGAAGGAATAATTTTGAAGGTAGACGTTACGATGAGATATGGCTACCAAATTGTCCCTGTATTAAAAGAAGCTATGAAAAATATAAAAAAACAATTGGAGTATATGACGGCCTTAAATGTCCTACAAATGGACATTTATGTAAAAAATCTGCATATAGAAAAAATAAATATTGGAGAAAAGGGTGTGTGATATGTACAAAATCGTGAGAAAAGAGATACTAAATCCTGTTGTCAAACTCATGGATATTGAAGCGCCAAGAGTTGCGAAAAGTGCAAAACCTGGTCAGTTTGTCATTATTAGAATTTATGATAAAGGGGAAAGAATTCCTCTTACTATTGCAGATTATGACCCTGAAAAGGGAACAGTTACAATTGTATTTCAAGAGGTTGGCAAATCGACGAAGTTATTGGGGACTCTCAATGAAGGAGATTATATTTTAGATTTTGTGGGGCCTTTAGGGAATTTTATGGAGGTGCCTAAGGAAGCTAAAAAAATATTAGGCGTGGGTGGTGGTGTAGGTATACCAGCCCTTTATCCTAAATTAAAAGCATTACATCAAGAAGGTTATAGAGTTGAAGCAATTCTTGGCGGTAGAAGTGAAGAATATGTAATTTTCAAGAAAGAGATGGAGGCTGTCTGTGATAAAGTATATTATGCTACAGACGATGGTACTTTAGGGAAAAAAGGGTTTGTAACAGATGTATTGAAAGAAGTATTGGAAAATGACAAAGAAATAGATTATATCATTACAGTTGGTCCTGTCATAATGATGAAAAATGTTTGCAAAATAACCAAAGAATACAATATACCAACTATAGTCAGTATGAACCCATTGATGGTAGATGGAACAGGAATGTGTGGCGCTTGTAGAATTGAGGTTGGCGGCGATACAAAGTTTGTATGTATGGATGGGCCGATTTTTGATGGCCATCTTGTGAATTTTGACTTAGCCATGACAAGGCTTAATATGTTTAAAAAGCAAGAAAAAGTGTCATTAGAATTGTATGAACAACATCATGGAGGTGATCACCATGGCCGTTAAAGATAGAGTGCCTATGAAAGAACAGGATCCAAAAGAGAGAAGGAAAAATTTTAATGAAGTAGCACTAGGTTATACAGAGGAGGAAGCAATTCTAGAGGCTTCAAGGTGTATACAATGTCCTAAACCTACTTGTGTGGCCGGGTGTCCCGTCCATGTGAGAATACCTGAATTTATCAAAGCAATCACTAAAAGAGAATTTGAAGAAGCGTATAAAATTATAAAGAGCACAAATAGTTTACCTGCCGTCTGTGGCAGAGTATGTCCGCAGGAAGAACAGTGTGAAAAGAATTGCGTATTAAATAAAATTGGCAAACCTATTGCTATTGGAAGATTAGAGAGATTTGTAGCTGATTATGCCCTTCAAAATAATATTGAAGAAGAAGTAAAGCCTGAGAAGAAAAATAAAAAAGTGGCTATAATAGGAGGAGGACCTGCAGGACTTACTTGTGCAGGAGACCTTCTGAAAATGGGCTATGATGTTACAATTTTTGAGGCTTTGCATGCTTTAGGTGGAGTTTTGACCTATGGGATTCCCGAATTTAGATTACCCAAGAGAATTGTGGAAGCAGAAATAGAAAGATTAAAGAAATTAGGTGCAAAAGTTGAAACTAATGTGGTTGTGGGAAGGACAGTTACGATTGACCAATTGATGGAGGAAGAAGGCTTTGAAGCAGTATTTGTTGGCACAGGTGCTGGACTTCCTAAGTTAATGGATATTCCGGGCAAGAACTTGAATGGTGTTTATTCTGCTAATGAATTTTTGACAAGAATAAATCTTATGAAAGCATATAAATTTCCTGAATATGATACTCCTATTGTAGTAGGTAAGAGAGTAGCTGTAATAGGTGGAGGGAATGTTGCAATGGATGCTGCTCGCTCTGCTCTAAGGCTTGATGGTGTGGAAGAAGTAACTGTAGTATACAGGCGTTCAAAAGAGGAGATGCCAGCAAGGGCGGAGGAGATAGAGCATGCTATTGAAGAAGGCATAAAATTTGAGTTTTTAGCTAATCCAATACGGATAAATGGGACAGAAGATGGATGGGTAAAAAGTATGGACGTAATAAGAATGGAATTAGGTGAGCCTGATAGCTCAGGAAGAAGGAGACCTATTGAAATACCTGGCTCTGAGTTTACAATAGAGGTAGATACAGTGATTATGGCATTAGGAACAAGCCCTAATAATTTGATTCCTTCCACCACAAAAGATGTCGAGATTCAAAAATGGGGCGGCATAATTGCTGATGAAACAGGTAAAACTTCAAAACCGGGTGTTTTTGCTGGTGGAGATGCAGTAACAGGAGCAGCAACTGTAATACTTGCAATGGGTGCTGGAAAGCAGGCGGCAAAGGCAATTGATGAATATTTGAGAGATAAAAAATAAAGACAAAAATTATTAACTTGTATTAATAAAAAAATAAAAAGCCGGTTTTGGCTTTTTTTTGTACAGAAAAAATTATATAATAATAATTAACAGGATAGAGAAATATGATAGTTAGTAAGTAAATAAACTCAATGTGGGTGAGGAAGATGAAATATAGTGTGGAAGAAAAGGGGACAAAGGTAATTGTAAGGGGGATTGAAGATTTTAATCTTAAGGAAACTTTTGAATGTGGACAGTGTTTTAGATGGAATGAAGAAGAGGATGGGAGCTATACAGGAGTTGCCTACGATAAAGTTATAAACGTGAAATTGGAAAAAGACATGTTGATAATTGACAATACAGATTTAAATGACTTTTATGACATTTGGTTTGATTATTTTGACTTAGCAAGGGATTACAGACAAATAAAAGAAAGCCTTTCAAAAGATCCTATATTAAAAGAAGCAATTCAATATGGGCAAGGTATAAGGATTTTGCGCCAAGATACATGGGAAACTCTAGTTTCTTTTATAATCTCACAAAATAATAGAATACCCCAAATAAAAAAAGTTATAGAAAATCTCGCCAGTTCATTTGGAGAGCCCATTGAGTACAAAGGAAAAGTCTATTATACTTTTCCTAAAGCAGAAGAATTAGTTATGTTTGATGTTGAGACGATTGCCAAGACAAAATGTGGTTTTAGGGCGAAATATATATTGGACGCGGCTTCTAAAGTTTTTTCTGGAGAAATAGATCTTTTGAAATTGTTTGAATACAGTACTAATGAGATAAGAGATATTCTTATGAGTATAAGTGGGGTAGGTCCCAAAGTTGCAGATTGTGTTATTTTGTATTCTATAGGCAGGTATGATACTTTTCCTACAGATGTATGGATAAAAAGAATTGTTGAATATTTGTATTTGAAAAGAGAAGGAACTCCTTTAGAAATTCAGTTATTTGCGATAGATAAGTTTGGAGATTTGTCTGGTTTTGCTCAACAGTATTTATTCTATTATGGTAGGGAGATGGGGAAAAAAATTTTTAACGAAAGGAAGAAATAAATGTTAGGAACTGTTGTAAATTCAATTGCAATAATTGTGGGTGGTGCTATTGGCACTTTTCTTAAAGTAGGAATTCCGGAAAGGTTTAAAAATATAGTCATGCAGGGTGTCGCCTTAAGTGTGATGATAATAGGGATTTCTAGTGGCCTTCAATTTAATAATTTAATGGTAGTGATCGTGAGTCTTGTAATAGGTGGTATTATAGGAGAAGCCTTAAATATTGAAGAATATTTAAATAAGTTTGGAAATACATTGCAAAAAAAATTAAGTAAAGATAACAGTTCTACAATTAGCAAAGGCTTTGTGACCGCAAGTTTAGTTTATTGCATTGGTGCTATGGCGATTGTAGGTGCTTTGAAGGATGGACTTTCAGGAGACCACAGTATACTATTTGCTAAATCTGTTCTAGATGGAATTTCCTCAATAATTTTTGCTTCCACTTTTGGAATAGGAGTTGTTTTTTCAGCGATTTCGGTATTTTTGTATCAAGGCTCTATTTCATTAGGTGCATCTTTTTTGCAAGAGCTTTTGATAAAACCAGTTATTGATGACATGACAGCTGTAGGAGGAATATTGATATTTGCCATTTCTTTGAATATGTTAGAGATCAAGAATATAAAAGTGGGGAATTTGCTGCCAGCTATTTTTATACCTATTTTTTATCATATTTTACTAAATATTATAAAATGATTTTAGGCGGTGTGGATATGAAACCACTAAAAAGCATCGATGTAGCCAGAATTGCAGTTAAAATGGCTATGTCTACAAGAGAAGAGGAAGAGAGTTTAAAACACAAATATTGGCAACATGGAGTAAAAGTTGCAGCTGTTGACTATGGTGGCGAATATGTAAATTCTATATCTAAAATTATTGAAAGAGCGGTAGTAGCGGCTAAAAGAGAAGGAATTATAGAAGACACACACGCTGCAGAAGGAGCAGTAGCAGGGGCTGCGCACGAGGCTGCTATACAAGTCATGAACAAAGCTATGGGACTTAATGTAGGTGGGAAAATAGGCATTGCCTATGCTGACGAGCATCTTTGTGTTTGTGTGTTTTTTGCTGTGGGGATGCTAAACTTAAATGAAGTGGCAATTGGACTAGGACATAGGTCATTAAAATGAGGGGTTAACCCCCTCATACTTTTTTTAACGCCTCTTCTATATTTATCATTCCACTACCTTGGGTCCATAAACCTGCCTCGTCAATTTTTGTAGCTGTTGCTTTTAATATATTTTTTATTTGCACATTGGTCAAATGAGGATTTTTTTCTAGTAACAATGCTGCTGCTCCTGCTGCCATTGGAGTTGCCATGGAAGTTCCTGTTGCTGTTCTATATGCTTTATTTATCATAATTTCATCTGCGCCAACAGGTACATTTCCCGATGCAGTAGAGACTATTTTTACACCTGGTGCTACTATGTCTGGTTTGTATAGATAAGGCGAACCTCTTCCAGAAAATTGAGCTATTTCGTCATCACTTATGTCGGAGGTTCTTTTGTCATCTACTGCTCCTACAGTTATGACATTTTTACTGGTGCCAGGAGAAGTTATTGTGTTGTAATTAGGACCTGAGTTTCCAGCTGCAACAGTTACTACTAATCCATTTCTCCAAAGAGTATCTACTCCTCTTACCAAAGGATCTAAGAAAGTAGGAAGAGATGGAGTTTCACCTATTGATAGAGAAACTATCCGTATATTGTATTTATCTTTATTGTCTAAAATCCATTGCATTCCAGCAAGGATGTCAGAGGATAAACCTCTACCATAGGCATCTAATACTTTTACTGCTACTATATTAGCTTCTGGAGCTACGCCTTTGTATTTGCCATTAGAAGCATATCCATTTCCAGCAGCGTCCCCAGCTACATGAGTGCCATGGCCATTGTCATCGTAAGGTTGTTTTTTTCCATTTACTACATCGTGAAATGCCACTATACGGTTTTTAGGCTTGGTAAAATCAGGGTGAAGATATATTCCAGTATCTAAAAAGGCAATTGTTACTCCTTTACCGGTGTAGCCTAGGTCGTTAACTTTTCGAGAGGCGATTTCTTGAGTGGCAATATTAAGCTGCAACTTAACAGCGGAGTCTTCTGCTATAAAATGAATTCCTTTTAATGTAGCAAAATTTTTTAATTTATCACAAGGTAAATTTACTGACCAGGCTTTTATAATTGGTAGTTCAAATTTTATGCTTCCTCCTATTTTTTCGATTTTTTCTTTTAAAATGTCATAAGGTAAATGGGAATACAAAATTACAGGAACACATTCACTTCTTAGATATAATGCTTTTTTTAAAAGCCTTTTATCGATTTTATTTGAGACATAAATTTCCTTTGCTATTTTAGAAAAAGCAAATAATGGAATTAGATTCATTAGCATACCTCCTTTCATGCTATTAACACAATATGTGAAATATAAAAATTTGTTAGTGGAAATTAAAAAAAGTGTCACCATACAAAGTTATGTCATATTATGTAGTAGGTCTTTAAAGACCCACATAGAAAAGGATGAAACTTGAAAGGAGGAAAATTATTTATGCCAGTAGATAAAAGCGGAGCAGGATTTGGGTGGTTTTGGATCATAATCATCATACTGTTGATTTTCTTGTTTATCCCAGGAATTATCGTTGAAGAACCAAAAACTTGATTAGGTGTTAAAAATTGCTTAAAGGGGGATCAATATGGCAGGAACAAGTTCAGTTTTTGGCGAAAGCAATTTGTTGTTTTTCTTCTTGATACTTGTATTAGCGCTTGGTGGAGGCTGGCTTAATGTAACATGGTCTTTAGAGACATTGCTGTTCTTCTTCATACTCCTTGTAATAATAATGGATGGCGGATTAGGCTGGTTTTTCAATGAACTCAAGTAATTTTAAAGGGCTCTATCCTGCGATAGAGCCTTGTTTACTTAGAAAATTTGATGCGTGTGGAGTGATAATATATGTCTTTTTCTGGAGATGCTCTGTTGTTCTTCTTTGTAATTTTAACCTTGCTGTTGGATGTAAGATTTGAGCTTGAAAGTCTACTGTTCTTCTTTTTAATACTTGTAATTTTGCAGGAAGAAAAACCGCGAAAAAAAGCAAAGCGATTTTTGTGGTCATTAACAGGCATTAATTTTGGTAACACAAATTCTTAAAATTACGTATTATATATTAGCTAAAGATAAAAAATTTATTTCCCTATTATTTACCTGTCTGAAGGGAGGTAGTATTTATGCCAGAAGAAAAAGGAATAGGATTTGTCGGAGGTTGGTTTTGGATTTTCATAATAATAATTTTAATACTTCTATTTGTTCCAGGAATAATTATTTGGGAAAAAAATTAGACAAAAAATAGGGGTGGTCTATAATAATAGACTAACCCCTTACATATATTTAGTAAGAGATTAAAAATAGGGGGAATTTGTTTTGCAAAAGGAGATTTTATTAAAAATACTTGCTGTAGAACTTTTGATAGTAGCATTTGTGAGATTTCAGGTAATGGGTATAGAAAAGGAAAGAAAAAAAGAAGAAGTTACAGAAGAAGATAAAGATGAATTATCTTCACCGCAGGAAAATAAAAAAACTTCAATAGATGTGTACGAAGTGATAACAAAGGGAAAAGATTTTGTAGGTAGCGTAAAGCCTTATCTAAACAAGAGAGACCAATATTATGTAGATATTTTCTCTAAAATAGCCGAAATAATTGAAATACAAAAAAAATTGATGAGCCTTTCAGAAGAAGAAATTGAAGTGGCAGAAAAAATAGAAGTAGATAAAATAGGAATTTTGAAAGCGATAAAACCCTACATAACGGAAGATAAAAAAATTGTGATAGATAAGTTTTTAAAATTTCATGAAGCGTTGAAGAATTTGCAAGAAAAAATGGAGAAATATTCAAAAGAAGAAGATAAAGACAATATTTTCGACAAAATAATTGATATTTATGAGGCCCTAAGGCCTATAATTCCTGAAGAAAAGTTAGAAGAAACTGATAAGCTGGCAAAGAATATAAAATTGTTGGAAGTATTAAACAAAGCAGAGGGTATTATGAACAGCATGAAAGAGGAGAAAAAACAATTACAATCTTCTACTAGGAGTATGGAGGAAGAAGAACAAAAATCAGAAGAAAATAAAGAGGAAATAGAAAGAATAGAAGATAAAGAGGAAATATCGAAAATAGAGGAAGGAGATAAAATTTTAGATACCAATAAAAAAGAAACAGAGGAACAATTAGAGAAAGAAGAAAACAATTCATTACCTCAAGGATTATCTGACCAGCAGGTAGCAATTATAGACAATCTCAAATCTATGTTGACAAAGGAACAGCAGCAGTATATGTATAATATGATTAATTATCTTAAACAACAAGGATTAGTTAAATCTGATGGTAAAGGGGAATAAATATTTTCCCTGTATTTTTTATTTTTAAATACAAAATACAGAAACATAGTCTAAATCGATAAATAATGGCATAAAATCATAATATTTGGGTAAAATCATAGATAATCAGAATATATGGCCTAAAATAGGCTATAATAAAGTTTGATATGTTTTACCACTTAAATTAATATAAAGATTGGGATTAGCACTCACATAAGTTGAGTGCTAATAAATGAAGGAGGAGGGATAAAGTATATGAGATTAAAACCACTCGGAGACAGAGTTGTGGTCAAAGTAATCCAGGCAGAAGAAGTTACAAAAGGCGGAGTTATTTTACCAGGTACAGCAAAAGAAAAACCACAACAAGGTGAAGTAGTTGCAGTAGGAACAGGGGAATACATAGACGGTAAAAAAGTAGAATTAGAAGTAAAAGTCGGTGATAGAGTAATCTTCTCCAAGTATGCGGGAACAGAAGTTAAGTTAGATGGTGAAGAATATCTACTTTTAAGAGAAAGCGATATTCTAGCAATTATAGAATAAGGAGGTAGTTGAAAATGGCAAAACAAATCAAATATGGAGAGGAAGCAAGAAGAGCATTAGAAAGAGGAGTTAATGCAGTTGCGGATACTGTAAAAGTTACATTAGGACCAAGGGGTCGTAATGTAGTATTGGACAAAAAATATGGTTCCCCTACGGTTACAAATGACGGTGTTACTATTGCAAGAGAAATTGAATTAGAGGATCCCTTTGAAAATCAAGGTGCGCAACTTTTGAAGGAAGTAGCTACAAAAACTAATGATGTTGCTGGTGATGGTACAACGACTGCAACGCTTTTAGCTCAGGCAATGGTTCGTGAGGGACTCAAGAACCTTGCTGCGGGAGCTAACCCAATGCTTTTAAGAAGAGGTATTGCGAAGGCTGTAGATGCTGCAGTTGAGGGGTTAAAGAGGATATCTAAACCTATTGATAATAAAGAATCAATTGCCCATGTTGCTTCTATCTCTGCTGCTGATGAAGAAATAGGTAATCTCATTGCAGAAGCAATGGACAAAGTAGGTAAAGATGGAGTTATAACGGTTGAAGAATCAAAGACTTTAGGTACAACCCTTGAGGTTGTTGAAGGAATGCAATTTGACAGAGGATATATTTCTCCATACATGGTAACTGATGCTGAAAAAATGGAAGCAGTATTAGAAGAGCCTGTTATACTCATAACAGATAAGAAACTTTCAAATATCCAAGACTTGTTGCCACTCTTGGAGCAAGTAGTGCAACACGGTAAGAAACTTCTTATTATAGCTGATGATGTAGAAGGTGAAGCATTGGCAACATTAGTTGTCAACAAATTAAGAGGTACATTTACGTGTGTAGCAGTAAAAGCTCCTGGCTTTGGTGACAGAAGAAAAGAAATGCTACAAGATATAGCAATACTGACAGGTGGTCAAGTAATTTCAGAAGAATTAGGTTATGACTTAAAAGATGTAAGATTAGATATGCTTGGCCGCGCAAGACAAGTAAAAGTTACAAAAGAGAATACCACAATTGTAGGCGGAGCAGGCGATGCTGCAGAAATTAAGAAGAGAGTAAATCAAATTAAGGCTCAAATTGAGGAAACTACCTCTGATTATGATAGAGAAAAATTACAAGAAAGACTAGCAAAATTGGCGGGTGGTGTAGCTGTCATTCAAGCTGGTGCTGCAACTGAGACAGAGCTTAAAGAAAAGAAACACAGAATTGAAGACGCATTGGCGGCTACAAAAGCAGCAGTGGAGGAAGGTATAGTGCCTGGTGGCGGTATTGCACTTCTCAATGTAATAGAAGATGTGCAAAAAGTAGTTGATTCCTTAGATGGCGACTTCAAGACAGGTGCGAAGATAGTTTTAAGGGCATTAGAAGAACCCGTAAGACAAATTGCAGCAAATGCTGGTGTTGACGGTTCTGTAATAGTAGAAAAAATAAAAGTTGCTAAAGATCCAAACTTCGGATATGATGCTTACAAGGAAGAATTTACAGACATGTTCAAAGCAGGTATTGTAGACCCAACAAAGGTTACAAGGACAGCTTTGCAAAATGCTGCATCAATTGCTTCAATGATACTCACGACAGAAGCAGTAGTGGTAGATATCCCAGAGAAGAATACAGCAATGCCAAATCCCGGAGCAGGAATGGATATGATGTGATAAAAAGGGCTGAGCGAAAGCTTAGCCCTTTTAAGTTTTAGCCTTGACAGCTTTGAAATTGTCTGATAAAATACTTTTGTAGCAAGTTTTTGAGCGCCCGTAGCTCAGCAGGATAGAGCAGCAGTTTCCTAAACTGCGTGCCGGAGGTTCGAGTCCTCTCGGGCGCACCATTTTCACGATAAAACTTCCTAAAATGAAAATTAAATGAGAAAAATTTGACCTCCCTTTTGGGAGGTCATTCAATTATTTTCTTTTCGAATATTTTATATGGTTCAGGGACAGTCCCAAAACTACCTGGAGGGATAAATGATAACTCGTTGTAGTTCATTACAATTGAGAAGTTGAATTGTATTTTTTGTACTGTTGACATAGACATGTAAATTTGTTATATTGAATAATAAATTATTCATTTAACAAGTCAATAGTTTTATTAGAGGAACTCATATAATCCCGTGAATATGGCACGGGAGTTTCTACAAAGCAGCCGTAAACTGCTTTACTATGGGTGGAATTTGTTGTTGCCTTTTTGGCCTGAGGAAATTCTACCCTCGGGCTTTTATTTTATAAAGGCCCACAAGTTAATTGTGTAAATTGTATGATGTTCAAAAAAATTTTGCGAATAATATGTTATAATAAAACTAAAAGGGAGATGTAAATATGGAGGGAAAATTTGTTAAAGAAGGTTTAACTTTTGATGATGTTCTTTTAATTCCTGCTAAATCCGATGTGCTTCCTAAGGATGTAGATTTAAAGACGAAACTTACTAAAAAAATTACTTTAAACATTCCTTTAATGAGCGCTGGAATGGACACTGTTACAGAATCCAAACTTGCAATTGCTATAGCAAGAGAGGGCGGCATAGGTGTAATTCACAAAAACATGTCTGTTGAAAGACAAGCTTTAGAAGTTGACAAAGTCAAAAGGTCAGAACATGGTGTCATAACGGATCCTTTCTCTCTTACTCCTGACCATACTATTAAAGATGCAGCTGAACTTATGGCAAGGTATAAAATATCGGGAGTACCTATCACTGTTGATTCGAAACTTGTAGGAATAATCACTAATCGCGATATAAGATTTGAAGATGATTTGGATAAACCGATAAGAGAAGTTATGACAAAAGACAATTTGGTAACTGCTCCTCCTGGAACTACTTTAGAGGAAGCAAGACAGATACTAAAAAAACATAAAATAGAAAAATTGCCGTTAGTAGATGGAAACAACGTTTTAAAAGGGCTCATAACCATAAAAGATATAGAAAAAGCCGTTGAGTTTCCTAATGCGGCAAAAGATAGCAAAGGAAGACTTTTAGTGGCTGCTGCTGTCGGTGTTGGAAAAGACATGATGGATAGAGTCAAAGCATTAGTAGAAGCAGGTGTAGACGCTATCGTGATAGATACAGCTCACGGTCATTCTAAAGGAGTTTTGGAGGCCGTCTCTAAGATAAAAGAAAAATATCCAGACCTGCAGCTGATAGCAGGGAATGTAGCTACGGCTGAAGCCACAAGAGAGTTAATAGAGAGAGGGACAGATTGTGTAAAAGTTGGTATTGGCCCAGGGTCAATTTGTACTACGAGGGTGATCGCTGGAATAGGAGTTCCTCAAATTACTGCTATTTACGATTGTGCTCAAGAAGCGGACAAGTATGGAATACCTATAATTGCAGATGGAGGGATTAAGTATTCGGGGGACATCGTAAAAGCCATTGCGGCAGGAGCTTCTGTAGTTATGCTGGGAAGCCTTTTTGCAGGAACAGAAGAAAGTCCCGGAGAAATAGAGATATATCAAGGGAGAAGCTATAAGGTCTATAGAGGCATGGGTTCTTTGGGAGCAATGAAAGAAGGAAGCTCAGATAGGTATTTCCAAGAAGATGTCACGAAGTTTGTACCAGAAGGGGTAGAAGGGAGAGTACCTTATAAAGGACCTTTAAAAGAGACGGTGTATCAATTAGTTGGTGGTTTAAGAGCAGGAATGGGATATTGTGGTGTTCGCAATATTGAAGAACTTAGGTCAAAAACAAAATTTATAAAAATAACGCAGGCAGGATTAACTGAAAGTCATCCTCATGATATAATTATTACAAAGGAAGCTCCTAATTATAATTTGAGATAAGAGGAGGATTTTAATGGGGATTAAACGGGAAGTAGTGTTAGTTTTAGATTTTGGAGGCCAATACACACAATTAATTGCGAGAAGAATAAGAGAAGCAAATGTTTTTTGCGAGATTGTTCCTTACAATATTTCTCCAGAGGAGGTACGAAAAAAAGAGCCAAAAGGAATTGTGCTTTCTGGAGGACCTGCCAGTGTATATGCAAAAAATGCTCCTAAATGCGATAAGGAAATTTTTGAGTTAGGCTATCCTGTGCTAGGTATATGTTATGGTGCACAACTTATGACAGAGCTTTTAGGCGGGAAAGTTGTGCCAGCACCTGTGAAAGAATATGGCAAGACAGAAATTGTCTTAAATAATACTATTCCTTTGTTTAAAGGGATAGAAAGAGATACTGTTGTTTGGATGAGCCATACTGACCACATAGAACTTCCTCCTCCAGATTTTAAGGTAGTAGCTTCTACTGACAACTGTCCTATCGCAGCAATTGCGAATGTAGAAAAGAAATTGTATGCAGTTCAATTTCATCCTGAAGTTTCACATACTCATAGAGGAACAGAGATTATAAGAAATTTCCTTTTTGAAGTATGTGATTGCGCGGCAGATTGGACAATGGAATCTTTAATTGAGCAGACAGTAAAGGAAATAAAAGCGAAAGTAGGAACACACAAAGCTGTATGTGCGCTGTCTGGTGGTGTAGATTCTTCAGTGGCTGCTGTTTTAGTAGATAGAGCTATTCACGACCAATTGGTGTGCATTTTTGTTGATACAGGGCTTTTAAGGAAAAACGAAGGAGATATAGTTATTGAAACTTTTAGAAAAAATTATGATATGAATATAATCCGGGTAGATGCAAAGGATAGATTTTTGTCACGGCTTAAAGGAGTTACGGATCCAGAAGAAAAGAGAAAAATTATTGGTAATGTTTTTATAGAAGTTTTTAAAGAAGAAGCCTTAAAAATAGGAGATGTGAAGTTTTTAGTGCAAGGTACTTTGTATCCTGATGTAATAGAGAGTGGCAATGGTATATCTTCTACTATTAAAAGCCACCACAATGTGGGAGGTTTGCCTGAAGATATAGGTTTTGAACTTATTGAACCTTTGAAAATGCTTTTTAAAGATGAAGTAAGGCAAGTAGGAAAAGAATTGGGAATCCCCGAGGAAATATTGTATAGGCAACCTTTCCCTGGACCAGGATTAGCAGTTCGAATCCTTGGTGAGGTTACAGAAGAGAAGTTGGAAATTTTGAGACAAGCTGACAGTATAGTTTTAAGAGAAATGAAAAAGTTTGGCTGGTACAATAAAGTATGGCAATCTTTCGCGATTTTGCCTGGTATAAAAAGTGTTGGAGTTATGGGAGATGAGAGAACTTACGCCTATGCCATAATTTTGAGGGTAGTAGATAGCTACGACGGAATGACAGCAGATTGGACAAAGCTTCCTTATGAAATTTTAGAAAGTATATCTACTAGTATTACTAATGAAGTTCCAGGAATAAATCGAGTACTTTACGACATTACTTCTAAACCGCCTGCTACTATAGAGTGGGAGTAAAATCCGAACATTAATTTGACTTTTTATAAAAAAATTCGTAAACAAGGTTGACTAATATTAAAAAAGTTGATAAGATATAAGTGTGACAATTGAATAAAAAGCACTCATATAATCCCGAGAATATGGCTCGGGAGTTTCTACCGAACAACCGTAAATTGTTCGACTATGAGTGAAAGTGTACCTAGGGTTCCAGCCTAGTTTATAGGTGTTTGGACCGAGCGGTACAGGTATATGGGTTTTCATATACTACACCTAAGGGATAAAAGCCCGGGAGGATAGGTTTCACTCTATTCCTGCCGGGCATATTTTTTTCTTAAAATTGAAAAAGGAGGAGAATTAATGAAAAACAAGTCAAATATACAAAACGGACTAATTGAAAGATTATTTAAATTAAGAGAGAGAAACACAGATTTTAAAACAGAAGTTTTGGCAGGTACTACTACTTTTATCACTTTAGCTTATATAATATTTGTAAACCCACAGATTTTAAGCGAAGCCGGAATTCCAAAAGAGGCTGCAATTGCTGCTACTATATGGTCTTCGGCAATTGCTACGACTCTTATGGCTCTTCTAGCAAATTATCCTATTGCTGTTGCGCCGGGGATGGGGTTAAATGCTTTTTTTACCTATACAGTAGTTAAGCAGTTTGGACTGCATTGGACTGTAGCGCTAGGAGCCGTGTTTTTTTCAGGAGTAGTCTTTTTAGTTCTCACTGTCACTAAGATAAGAAGCTGGATAATAGAAGCTGTTCCTCCTTCACTAAGGTCAGCTATTCCTGTAGGAATAGGACTTTTCATAGCATTTATAGGACTTATAAATGCAGGGATAGTTGTGAAATCTGATGCTACTTTGGTGGCTTTTGGGCATATTTTAAAGCCCGAGACTTTTCTTTCTATTTTTGGACTTATACTGGCAGCTGTTCTGATATCTAAAGGTGTCAGAGGAGCTCTCATAATATCAATTCTAGCTACTACTGTGGTAGCAATGATATTTGGTGTCTCACCTCTTCCTAAAGGGATAAGCGATGTGATAAGCTTTCACATACCGAGTCTTGCTCCCACATTTGGTAAACTTGATATTATAGGAGCTTTTCATTATGGACTTTTAAACATAATTTTTACTTTCACAATAGTTGAACTTTTTGACAACATGGGAACTTTGATGGGGCTTCTTAAGAAAGCAGGGTTGATAGGAGAGAAAGGTGAATCTCCAGCTTTAGGAAGGGCTTTTATCTCTGACTCTGTTGGGACGATGATTTCGCCAGTTTTAGGGACATGTACTGTGACTTCTTACATTGAAAGTGCTGCGGGCATTGCAGAAGGAGGAAAAACTGGATTGACAGGCATTACAGTAGCAGTGTTTTTCTTGTTGGCACTTTTCATAGCTCCTTTGGTAGGGCTAGTCCCAGCATTTGCTACAGCGCCAGCCTTAATAATAGTTGGAGCTTTGATGATGACGGAAATAGTACACATAAACTTTGAAGATTTTACAGAAGTTTTTCCTGCTTTTATTACCATAATAGGAATGCCTTTGACTTACAGCATTGCCACAGGATTGGGTTTGGGATTTATTTCTTATACATTGGTTAAATTATTATCGGGCAGAGCTAAAGAGATACATTGGATGATGTATGTAATTGCTGTTGCTTTTACAATAAATTTTGTTTTGAGATAAGAGGGGTTTTCCCCTCTTATTTATAAAAATTTAAAACAGATGGGAGGTTTTTATTGAAAATGCCTAAAGTTGCAATAATAATTGGAAGTAAGTCTGATTTGCCTGTGGTTGAAAGATGCACAAAAATTCTTGAAGAATTTGAAATTTCCTATGATGTTAAAGTGTTGTCTGCCCATAGAACTCCCTTTGAGACACAAGAGTTTGCTGTAAATGCAGATAAATATTATGATATAATCATCGCAGGTGCAGGAAAAGCTGCTCATCTGCCTGGTGTTATTGCTTCTTATACACTCTTGCCTGTTATTGGTCTTCCCATAAAGTCTTCTACTTTAGACGGTCTTGACTCTCTTTTATCAATTGTCCAAATGCCTAAAGGTATTCCTGTTGCAACAGTGGCTATAGATGGAGCAGAGAATGCGGCTCTTTTAGCATGCCATATTCTCTCTTTGAAATATACTTATTTAAAGGAAGCCTTGGCTGATTATAGAGAAAAAATGGCTGAAGAAGTGTTAAACAATTAAGAGATTGGAGGAGATAAATATGGAAAAAAGAGAATTGCTTTATGAAGGAAAAGCTAAAAAAGTTTATAAGACAGATGAAGAGAATTTTTATATCATCGAATACAAAGATGATGCAACTGCTTTTAATGGTTTAAAGAAAGGCACAATTGCCGAAAAAGGTATAGTAAATAATAAAGTTTCTGCAATTTTATTTGCATTATTAGAAAAAAATAATGTACCCACCCATTATGTGAAAAAACTTAGTGACAGGGAAATGTTGGTTAAAAAGGTTGAGATTTTCCCTTTAGAAGTTATCGTGAGAAATTACGCAGCAGGAAGTATTTGCAAAAGATTGGGTCTTGAAGAAGGACTAAAGTTTAAAACGCCTGTATTAGAATTCTCATATAAAAATGACGAATTGAAAGACCCAATGATTAACGAATATCACATACAAGCTCTCGAATTAGCCACCAAAGAAGAGATTGAAACTATGACAGGAATGACGTTTAAAGTCAACAAAATTTTGTCAGAATATTTTTTATCTAAAGACATTATCTTAGTGGATTTTAAATTAGAATTTGGGAAAAGCAGTGAAGGAATATTATTAGCAGATGAAATCTCACCAGATACTTGCAGATTTTGGGACAAAAACACTATGGAAAAACTTGATAAAGATAGATTTAGGAAGGATTTGGGCAAAGTAGAAGAAGCATATTTAGAAATTTTAAAAAGACTTGGAGGTATGTAAAGTGCTAATTGCAAAAGTCTATATAACTTTAAAAAAAGGAATACTTGACCCTCAAGGAAAAGCAGTAAAGGGAGCTTTGCATTCATTAGGATACGAAGAAGTAAAAGAGGTGCGGGTTGGGAAATATATAGAATTAACTTTTGAGGATGGCGATTTATCCCTCCTAAAGGACAAAGTAGATGAGATGTGTAAAAGGATACTGACAAATCCAATTATTGAAGATTACACCTTTGAAATTGTGGAGGGATAAAGATGAAATTTGCTGTTATAGTTTTTCCAGGTTCCAATTGCGATGTGGACTGCTATTATGCTGTTAAAGATGGGCTTGGGGAAGAAGTAGAGTATGTGTGGCATCAAGAAAAAAATTTGAGCAAGTACGATGTTATAATGTTACCAGGAGGATTTTCCTATGGTGATTATTTGAGGGCAGGAGCTATTGCCAGGTTTTCGCCTGTCATGGAGGCTGTCAGAGAAGAAGCAGAAAAAGGAAAATTTATTATAGGCATATGCAACGGATTTCAGATACTTACAGAAGCAGGGCTTTTGCCGGGAGCTTTGAGAAAAAATGAAGGGCTGAAATTTATCTGCAAGACTGTCAGTATAATAGTTGAAAATGACAAAACTCCTTTTACTACAAGGCTTAAAAAAGGGCAGGAGATTTTACTTCCAGTTGCTCATGGAGAAGGCAATTATTATGTAGATGACAAAACTTTAAAAGAACTAAAAGAAAACAATCAAATTGTTTTTAGGTATAAAGAAAATATCAACGGCTCTGTTGAGAGAATAGCCGGAGTTATAAATAAAAAGGGAAATGTTTTAGGAATGATGCCTCATCCAGAGAGAGCTTATACCCACTTGCTGGGTAATACTGACGGGCTTTATATCTTAGGGTCAATAGTGGATAATTTTGTAAAAGGCGGGGTTTAATGATGGATAAAATATGGAGAGAATTAGGACTTACTGATGAGGAGTATGAGAAGATTATTACGATATTAGGAAGAGAGCCTAATATAACTGAATTAGGTATGTATAGTGTTATGTGGTCTGAACATTGTGCCTATAAAAACTCTAAACCTCTTTTAAAATATCTACCTACAAAAGGCGAAAGAGTAATACAAGGGCCAGGAGAAAATGCAGGAGTATTGGATATTGGGGATAATTTGGCAGTTGTGATGAAGATAGAAAGTCATAATCATCCTTCGGCGATTGAACCCTATCAAGGAGCAGCCACAGGTGTTGGGGGAATAATAAGAGATATATTTACAATGGGGGCAAGGCCAATTGCTCTTTTGGATTCTTTGAGATTTGGAATTCCTGAGGATAAAAGGACTAAATATCTTATCGAAAACGTGGTAGCCGGTATAGGGGATTATGGAAATTGCATAGGAATTCCTACGGTGGGTGGTGATACCTATTTTGAAGAAAGTTACAAAGGGAATCCTTTAGTAAATGCGATGTGCGTAGGAATAGTGGAAAAAGACAAGATAAAGAAAGGGATAGCAAAAGGTATAGGTAATCCTGTTATGATAGTAGGTGCTACTACGGGGAGAGACGGCATTGGAGGAGCAAGTTTTGCTTCTCAGGAATTAAGCGAGGAATCAGAAGAAAAAAGACCTTCTGTTCAGGTTGGCGACCCATTTATGGAAAAACTGCTTTTAGAGGCTTGCTTAGAACTTTTTGAAACAGATGCCGTAGTTGCTATACAAGATATGGGAGCAGCAGGTCTTACCTCTTCTTCTTGCGAGATGGCTTCCCGCGGTGGAGTTGGAATGGAAATTGACCTTGATAAAGTGCCTTTGAGAGAAAAGGGAATGACACCCTATGAAATAATGCTTTCTGAATCTCAGGAGAGGATGTTGGTTGTAATAGAGAAAGGCAAAGAAGAAGAGGTACAAAAGGTGTTTAAAAAATGGGGGCTGAATGCCGCCACAATAGGGAAAATCACTGATGATGGAATGATAAGAGTGATTAAAGATGGAAAAATAGTTGCAGAAGTTCCAGCCAAGTCTTTAGCAGAAGATGCCCCACAATATATTAGAGAAGAAGAAGTGCCTAAATGGCAAGAAGAGGTCAAGAAATTGGATATAAATGAAATAAAACCTCCAGAGGATATGAATAAAGCTCTAAAAGATGTAATTTCTTCTTTAAATATTGCAAGTAAAGAATGGATATACAACCAATATGATTACATGGTGAGGACAGACACAGTAATAACTCCAGGAATGGATGCGGCTGTTGTGAGGATAAAAGGTACAAGAAAAGCTGTTGCATTGACAACGGATTGCAATGGTAGATATTGTTATTTAGATCCCTATATAGGTTCTCAAATTGCTGTAGCGGAGGCAGCTCGAAATCTTTGTATGGTTGGTGCTAAGCCTATAGGGGTTACGGATTGTTTGAATTTTGGCAATCCAGAAAAGAAAGAAATATATTGGCAGTTAAAAAATTCTATATTTGGAATAGCTAAAGCCTGCGAAACTTTTCAAATACCTGTGGTAAGCGGAAATGTCAGTCTTTACAATGAAAATGAGGGAGAGGCCATTTATCCTACTCCTGTGATAGGAATGGCAGGCCTTATAGAGGATGTATCAAAAATTTGTACAATGGACTTTAAAAAAGAAAGAGATGTAATTATAATTTTAGGTGAGAATAAAGGAGAGATTGGAGGAAGCGAGTATCTAAAAGTTTGCTTTGGAATAGTAAAAGGGGAACCACCTCAAATAGACTTGGAAGAAGAAAAAAGATTGCAAGAATTGGTGTTAAAACTTATTGATAAAGGCTTAATTAAGTCGTCTCATGACATATCAGAGGGTGGTTTTGCAGCTGCCTTGGTTGAAAGTGCAATTGCAGGTAAAAAAGGTGCAAAAATTTCGCTACAAACTTCTTTCAGCGAGGATACAGAATTGTTTTCTGAATCTCAATCAAGAGCATTAATTACTGTAAGTCCTGAAAAAGTAGATGAAGTGTTAAAAATAGCTTATGAATACCAAGTTCCAGCACAAAAAGTAGGAGTTGTAGAGGGTAAAGATATTGTAGTTGATATAAATGGTAAAAGAATAATAGACCTTCCTTTAGAAGTCTTAGAGGAAAGCTGGAGAGGGAGAATAAAATGGGAAATGGAGAGAAATTAAAAGAGGAATGTGGTGTTTTTGGTGCTTTTAGTTTGTCCACTTCAGTTACTTCTTATATCTATTATGGCTTACAAGCCTTGCAGCACAGAGGGCAGGAAAGTTCAGGTATAGCTATTTATGATGGCGAAAAAATAAATTGTATTAAGGGGTTGGGACTTGTCAGCGAGGTCTTTAATAAGGAAAATTTAAAGACATTAGAGGGAAAAATGGGGGTAGGCCATGTAAGGTATTCTACTACAGGCAGCAATGACATTATAAATGCTCAACCCCTTGTTGCTGATTTTAAGAATGAATATATGGCTCTTGCCCATAATGGTAATTTGATAAACGTAGAAAAGTTAAGAGACCAATTAGAGAAGGACGGTAGAATATTTCAAACTACAACTGATAGTGAAATAATCCTTCATTTAATTGCAAAGAATTTCCAAAATGGCTTAATAGAAGCCCTCAAGGAAACAATAAAGCAAATAAAAGGTTCATACGCTTTAGTGATATTAACAGACAATAAATTAATAGGTATAAGAGACGTAAACAGTATAAGGCCTCTTTGTATAGGTAAAAAAGATGACACTTATTTCTTATCTTCTGAGTCTTGTGCCTTTGACGTAATAGGAGCAGAGTTAATACGAGATGTAGAAGCAGGAGAAATAGTTATAATTGATGAAAAAGGAATAGAGTCAGTTAAGTTAGAAGTAGAAGAAAAAAAGATGCCTTGTGTTTTCGAGTATATTTACTTTGCTAGACCTGACAGTGTCATAGATGGAAGAAGTGTTTATCTTACACGATTGGAGATGGGCAAAAGATTAGCTGAAGAAGCACCTGTAGATGCAGACTTGGTAGTACCAGTTCCAGATTCAGGTATTGCTTCTGCAAGAGGTTACTCTCTCAAAACAGGTATACCAATGGGTGAGGGACTTATAAAAAATAAATACGTTGGAAGAACTTTTATTGCTCCTGACCAAAGGGATAGAGAGACAGGTGTTAGAATAAAGCTGAATGTATTAAAAGAATTGGTTCAAGGCAAAAGAATAATTTTAATAGATGATTCAATTGTTAGAGGTACTACTATGAAGAGATTGGTGAGTTTATTAAAGAGTGGAGGAGCAAAAGAAGTCCATGTGAGGATAAGTTCACCTCCTGTTAAATATTCCTGCTACTTTGGAATTGATACTCCGACAAAAAAAGAATTGATAGCGGCGAGGATGTCAGTTGAAGAGATATGCAAATTAATAGAAGCTGACAGCCTACAGTTTTTAAGTATTGAAGGGCTTATAAAAAGTGTAGGACTTAAATCTATTTGCACAGGTTGCTTTGATGGCAATTATCCTATGTATGTTCCAAAAGAAGGAAGCAAGTATCTTTTTGAGAAAAAATAAAAAGTGGGTGTATGATTATGAATTATAAGGATGCTGGGGTAAATATAGATGAAGGCAATAAACTGGTGGAAATGATAAAGCCGCTAGCTAAGCAAACCTTAAATGAATATGTTTTAGAAGGGATAGGAGGTTTTGCTGGGCTTGTTGAGATAAAAAATTATAAAAATCCTGTGCTTGTGTCAAGCACTGATGGAGTTGGAACAAAACTTAAAATAGCCTTTATGATGGACAAACACGATACTATAGGAATAGACCTTGTAGCTATGTGTGTAAATGACATTATTGTAACTGGTGCTAAGCCTTTGTTTTTTCTTGACTATTTCGCTACTGGAAAGTTGAAAAGTGAGACTGCAGTAGAAGTAATCAGAGGAATAGCAGAGGGTTGTAAAATAGCCGGTTGTGCTTTGATAGGAGGAGAAACAGCAGAACTTCCAGGTTTTTATAAAGAAGGAGAATACGATTTAGCAGGCTTTTGTGTAGGAATTGCAGAAAAAGAAGAGCTGATTAATACAAAATCAATAAAAGAAGGAGATGCCATAATTGGGATTGCCTCTTCTGGAATTCACAGCAATGGCTATTCTTTAGTGAGGAAAGTGTTTTTTGAGGAAAATAATTTTTCAGTAAAAGACTTTATACCAGAGCTTGGGACGAATTTAGGAGATGCACTCCTTACCCCTACAAAAATATATGTCAAGTCAATAGAGGCTTTAAAAAGGTTAAAAATTAAAGGGATGGCTCATATTACCGGAGGAGGTTTTATTGACAATATTCCCAGAATACTAAGAAAAAGTATAGCTGCAAAAATAAATAAAGGAAGTTGGGAAATTCCAACCATTTTTAACTTAATTCAAAGATTGGGAGATATTGAAGAAAGAGAAATGTATCGCACTTTTAATATGGGGATTGGCATTGTAGTTATAATAGATCCATCTGATGTAGATAAGGCTTTAGAAAAATTAAGTGGCATGGGTGAAAAAGCTTATGTAATAGGGGAGATAGTAGAAAAAGAAGGCGGTGTAATTTTATGAACCTTGTGGTAATGGCATCAGGTAATGGGACTGATTTGCAGTCAATAATTGATGCCATTGAAAAAGGATATATAAATGCCAGGATAATTGCTGTTATTAGCGATAAAAAAGGAGCTTATGCTCTTGAAAGGGCAAAAAAACACGGAATTGCTACTTACTGCCTTCCCAAAAAAGAATTGAAAGAAAATTTTCAAAGAGAGTTATTAAAACTTCTTGAAAAATTGAATCCTGATGGAATAATTCTTGCAGGCTTTTTGACAATTCTCAGTGAAGAAATTGTACAAACATTTGAAAACAAGATAATAAATATACATCCCTCACTTATTCCTGCTTTTTGTGGCAAAGGATTTTATGGAATGAAGGTACATCAGGCTGTTTATGAATACGGAGTAAAATACACCGGCTGTACTGTTCACTTTGTAGACAGTGGTGCTGATACAGGACCTATTATTCTTCAAGAAGTTGTGAAAATTGATGAAGAGGATACGCCAGAGGCCATTGCTAAAAAAGTGCTGGAAGTAGAACACAAAGTTTTACCTTATGCAGTTAAGCTTTTTACAGAAGGGAAGTTAAAAGTCGAAGGTAGAAAAGTGAAGATATTAGAGTTTTAAAAGGATTACAAAACTGTAAAAAAGGAGGAGATTCTATGGCCAAAAAAGCGTTAATAAGTGTTTCAAAAAAAGAAGGAATAGTTGAATTTGCTAAAAAGCTAAATGAATTAGGATATGAAGTGATATCAACGGGTGGTACTTATAACCTTCTTAAAGAAAATGGAGCAAATGTAATAAAAGTGTCAGACATAACAGGTTTTCCTGAAATTATGGACGGTAGAGTAAAGACGCTTCACCCTAAAATTCATGGAGGGCTTCTTGCAATAAGAGACAATGAAGAGCACATTAAAGCTCTAAAAGAAC
Organism: Thermoanaerobacter sp. YS13; assembly: GCF_000806225.2. Taxonomy (NCBI): domain Bacteria; kingdom Bacillati; phylum Bacillota; class Clostridia; order Thermoanaerobacterales; family Thermoanaerobacteraceae; genus Thermoanaerobacter; species Thermoanaerobacter sp. YS13. Next base: position 225,514 of record NZ_JOOI01000003.1, read on the forward strand.
ATGGCATTGAACCAATAGATATAGTTGTTATAAATTTATATCCTTTTAAAGAGACAATCCTCAAAGAAAATGTGACTTTAGAAGAAGCGATAGAAAATATAGACATTGGCGGTCCTTCAATTATAAGGGCTGCAGCTAAAAACTACAAATATGTGACTATTCTTGTGGATCCAAAGGATTATAATACAGTCATTGAAGAAATAAAACAATATGGCAATACAAAAGAAGAGACGAGATTTTATCTGGCAGCAAAAGCTTTTGGCCATACAGCCCTTTACGATTCTTTGATATACAACTATTTGATACAAAAAAATAACATAGAATTTCCCGAAATTATGGCCTTTGCCTTCGAAAAAGCTCAAGACATGAGATATGGTGAAAATCCTCATCAAAAAGCAGCTTTTTATAAAAATCCTATAAAAGCCTATGGCATTGCAGAATGTGAGCAGTTGCACGGTAAAGAGCTCTCTTTTAACAATATAAACGATGCAAATGCTGCAATAGAACTTTTAAGAGAGTTTAAAGAGCCTGCAGCAGTTGCTGTAAAGCACACAAATCCTTGTGGAGTAGCTATTGCAGATAATATATACAATGCTTACTTAAAAGCTTATGAGAGTGACCCTATCTCTATTTTTGGGGGAATTGTAGCATTAAATAGAACTGTAGATGTTAAAACAGCTGAAGAACTTATAAAAATATTCTTAGAAATAGTAATTGCTCCAGACTTTGAAGAAGAGGCCTTAGAGATTTTAAAGAAAAAGAAAAACTTAAGGATATTGAGGTTAAAAGAAGGATATGAAAAAGAATATGATTTAAAGAAAGTAGAAGGCGGACTTTTACTACAAGAAAAAGATGAAATAGATTTAGATGAGAATAATTTGAAAGTAGTTACTAAAAAAGCACCTACTCAAAAAGAGATGGAAGATTTAAAGTTTGCCTGGAAGGTAGTAAAGCACGTAAAATCCAATGCGATTGTTTTAGCAAAAGATGGAGCTACAGTAGGTATTGGCGTGGGACAAGTCAACAGGATATGGCCGGCAGAACAAGCAATCAAACAAGCAGGCGAAAAAGCAAAGGGAAGTGTCCTTGCATCAGATGCCTTTTTCCCATTTCCAGATGTTGTGGAGGTAGCTTCAAAGGCTGGTATAACTGCCATAATCCAACCAGGCGGCTCACAAAACGATGCTTTATCAATTGAAGCTGCAGACAAAGGCGGTATATCAATGATATTCACCGGCATAAGGCACTTTAAACATTGAGGAGGAATTTGTATGAAGGTTTTAGTCATAGGGGGAGGAGGAAGAGAACATGCAATTGTTCACAAACTTTCACAAAGTCCTAAGGTGGATAAAATCTACTGTGCTCCCGGAAATGCTGGCATAGGTCTTTTAGCAGAATGTGTTGATATAAAAGTTGGAGATATTGAAAGGCTTAAAGAATTTGCCATAAAAAATAACATTGATTTAACAGTTGTAGGACCAGAGATGCCATTAGTACAAGGTATTGTGGATGAATTTGAAAAAGCAGGGCTTAAAATCTTTGGGCCTAATAAAAGTGCTGCAGCTGTTGAGGGAAGCAAATATTTTACTAAACAGCTTCTTTCTAAATACAATATTCCTACTGGAAGGTTTAAAGCCTTTGACAAGTATCAGGAGGTTCTGAAATTTTTGAAAGAGACATGGTATCCTGTTGTGATGAAAGCAGATGGACTGGCACAGGGTAAAGGAGTGTTTATTGTAAAAGATTTTATAGAGGCAAAAGAAGCTCTTGATTTAATGATGAAAAAAAGGATTTTTGGTGCATCAGGAGATATCGTAATAATAGAAGAGATGCTTTTTGGAAAAGAAACGTCAGTATTCGCATTTACAGATGGAGAAAATATTTTACCTATGGTTTCTGCTATGGATTACAAGAAGGTCTATGAAGGAGACAAAGGTCCTAACACTGGAGGTATGGGAAGCATTGCACCAAATCCTTATCTTGAGGAAGAAACTTTAAAAGAAGTAATGGAAAGTATTTTAAAACCAATGGTAAAGGCACTTCAAAAAGAAGGCATTGTATATAAAGGAGTATTGTATGCAGGTTTAATGCTTACAAAAGAAGGACCTAAGGTTTTAGAATTTAATGCAAGATTTGGAGACCCTGAAACACAAGTTGTACTGCCCCTTTTAAAAACAGACCTTATTGATATAATGGAAGCTAGCATAGAAGGAAAACTTGATAAAATACAAATTGAATGGGAAGACAAAAAGGCTGTATGTGCCGTTGCGGTATCAAACGGTTACCCAGGGGAATATCAGACTGGTTTTGAGATAACAGGGTTAGAAAAAGTAAAAGAAGCATTTGTATATCATGCAGGGACGTCATTAAAAGATGGTAAAATTACCACGTCAGGTGGAAGAGTGCTTGCTGTTACCTCAATAGGGGATTCATATGAAGAAGCGAGAGAAAAAGTTTATAGAGAAATTAAAAAAATAAGATTTGAAGGGATGTACTATAGAAAAGATATTGCTTTGGTAAGCCAGGTGTAAACCTGGCGTTTTTAATCAGTTTAAAGTTATGGTATAATATCTACTAACATATGCCTTGATTTTTTAAAAATGGGGGAGAAATTATGCCCAAAGACCATGTAAAACTTTTTGATATCATATCTCCAATTTATGGATGGTTTTTTAATTCTCAGGTGGAATATTATAAAAAAGTATTAGTTATTTTAAAAGAGCATATTGATTTAAGAAATTACATAAAATTTTTAGATGTAGGGTGTGGTACAGGTGCATTGTGTTATGTATTAAGAGAGGCTGGCTTTGAGGTTTCTGGGGTGGAAGTTTCTGCAGGTATGTTAGCACAAGCGATGAAAAGGTTGAAAAACACGGATATTAAGGCATATAAGATAAATCCAGGTGAAGGGTTTCCTTTCGAAGATAATTTTTTTGATGTGGTTACAGCTTCTTATGTGGCTCATGGTATTAAAAAGAATGAGCGGGAAATATTATATAAAGAAATGTCAAGGGTCGCAAAGCATTATGTAATTCTTCATGACTACAATCAAAACAGAGACTTTTTTACTTCATGTGTGGAATGGTTGGAAGGTGGAGATTATTTTAATTTTGTAAAAGAAGTTAAAAAAGAACTAAAAGAAAACTTTAAAGAAGTAAAAATGGTAGATATCAGTTCAAAAGCTTCTTTATACATCTTACAACCTAATAAATAAATTATGATATAATAATTACCATGGTATGAATAATTAACTGGCTTAAATTTTTATTAGGGTGTGATGAAATGGACTCAAGACCAATAGGTATTTTTGACTCTGGAGTAGGAGGACTTACAGTACTAAAAAGACTTGTTGAGGCTTTACCAGGGGAAAACTATATTTACTTTGGTGATACAAAAAGAGTTCCCTATGGCGATAGAAGTGAAGGAGAGATAAAAAAATTTGCAAAACAGATTTTAAATTTTATGAGAGAGCAAAAAGTCAAAGCCGTAGTAATAGCTTGCAATACTACTTGTGCAGTTATAGATAAAAGCGAATATGATATGGTTCTTTTTGATGTTTTAAAAGCAGGGGCAGAGAGCGCTGTCCTGTATACTATAAACAAAAAAATAGGTGTTATTGCAACTACAAGAACTGTTGAAAGCAAAAGCTATGAAAAAAATATAAAAATTATTGATAAAAATATTGAAGTCTACCAAGAGGCATGTCCTGAATTTGTCCCCCTTATTGAAAAAGGGCTATACAATTCGCCAATAGCCTACGAAACTGCTAACAAGTGTTTAAAAGAATTAAAAGAAAAAGAGATAGATACTCTTGTTTTAGGTTGTACTCATTATCCTTTAATGGTAGAAGTTATAGAAAAAATAATGGGAGAAAATGTAAAAATAGTAGACCCTGCAATTAAACTAGCTTATGATGTGAAAGATTATTTATTAAAGAAAGATTTATTTAATCCTCAAATTATTGGCAAGACAAAATTTTTTGTAAGTGGAGATAAAGATAATTTTATCAAAACGGCAGAAATGCTATTAGGCGAGAAAATTGAGAATGTTTTGCATGTAGACATAGAAAAATATTAAAAACAGGTGGGATTTAGTATGGATATTCTCAAAGAAGCTGAAAAAGTAGAAAAAGAAGTAATAGAATTAAGGCGAAAAATACACATGTACCCTGAATTAGGTTTTGAAGAAACAAAAACTTCCGAAGTTGTTTATGATTATTTAAAAAATTTAGGGATTGAAGTAAAGAGAATTGCTAAAACTGGCGTTGTGGGTACCCTTAAAGGCAATGGAAGCAAGACGATAGCTATAAGAGCAGATATGGACGCTCTCCCAATTCAAGAAGAAAATGATGTAGAATATGCATCGCAGATTCCAGGAAGAATGCATGCTTGTGGGCATGATGTTCATACAGCTATACTTCTTGGTACTGCTAAACTTTTGGCAAATATGAGAGATAAGTTAAAGGGAAATGTTAAGTTTATATTTCAACCAGCGGAAGAAACAACAGGGGGAGCTCTTCCGATGATTGAAGAAGGAGTTTTAGAAAATCCTAAAGTTGATGCTATAATAGGACTACATGTAGACCCAGAACTTCAAGTGGGGCAAATAGGGATAACCTATGGAAAGGCTTATGCTTCTTCTGACATGATTGATATAATTGTAAAAGGCAAAAGTAGTCATGGGGCTGAGCCTCACAAATCGGTGGATGCCATAGTGATTGCTGCTAATATTGTAAATATACTCCAAACAGTCGTTAGTAGAAAAGCTAACCCATTGAGTCCTATAGTGCTAACTATTGGCACTATTGAAGGAGGATACGCACGAAATATAATAGCGGACAAAGTGAGGATGTCTGGAATTATAAGAATGATGGAAGAAGAAAAAAGAGATGAGATTGTTGAGATGGTAGAGAAGATTTGCGATAACACAGCAAAAGTTATGGGAGGAGAAGTAGAATTTAGAAGAACAAGAGGTTATCCTTGCCTTGTAAATCACAAAGGTATGACAGACCTCATAAAAGAAACTGCTTTTCCTTTGCTAGGGGAAGGCAATGTAATAGAAGTGGCACCAACAATGGGAGTAGAAGATTTCGCTTATTTCTTGCAAAAAGTCCCTGGCAGTTTTTATAAATTAGGGTGTGGCAATAAAGAAAAAGGAATAGATAAACCTATACATAACAACCAATTTAATATTGATGAGGAGTGTATTAAAATTGGCCTTGCTGTACACGTCTCTACAGTTTTAAAATATTTAAACTCAAATGGTTAAAAAATTATTTGAAAGGTTAAAAAATATTTGAAAAAAATTAGTTTTGTCGCTTTGGAGCATCGGAGCGACGATGCAAAATATCTCTTTTGAATATTTTTTTACTTTGTCAACAAACTGGATTTATTTATAAATATTCTTCTAAAACTTACGAAAAAGATTTACTGCAGTTTTATTTATTTGCAGTGATTAATAATTTTACAAAACTGCAGGGAAAATTTCATATAAAAAAATATTTAAATCAAATCTTGACATTTTTCATCAAATGATGCATAATATTTGGCGGAAGAGAGGTAATGTGAATTTATCACCTCTGCCAATAGGTGAGAGGAAGCCTTAGGAATGTGTAAATCTTAACCCCCCTAATTTTATGTACTTAAAAATTTCTCCCCCTAATCTCCCCTTTACTACCGGCATACTGCCGGTTTTTTTCATATATAAAAAGCACTGCGAATAAACTATTGTGAGGTGTTGTTTATGCACAATAGGTCTTTTATTCGCGGTGCTTTTATATTAACTATTGCCAATATTATAGACAGAGGCATTGGATTTATCTTTAGAATAATTTTATCAAATATGTTAGGCCCGGAAGGTACGGGTATTTATCAATTAGTTCTTCCTATATATTTTGTTTCAATAACTTTTTTAACCTCTGGTACGATGGCTGTCACTTCTCGCTTTATTTCAGAAGAAAGAGCAAAAGGAAACAAAAAAAATATGTTTAAAATTTTAAAAATTACTTTTTTGATAGTATTAATGTTTGCTTTTACTATTACTTTGTTGCTATTTTTTAATGCTAGGTACGTAGCTGAAAAGTTACTTCACGAACCAAGAGCACTTTTATCAATTCTCATTTTTGCACCGGTACTTATCATTGTTGCTTCTTCATCAGTGCTTAAGGGATTTTTTCAAGGAGTTATAAATATGATACCTGCTTCAGTTTCAGAAATTGTTGAACAAATAGTACGGGTATCAACAACTTTATATTTAATACAACTTTTCACAGGAGTGAAACTTGAATATTTAGTAGCGATAGCTATATTTGGCATATCTGTAGGTGAAATTGTCAGTTTTCTTATGTATATACTTTTTTACAAAAGAGAAGTAAAAATTATAAACAAAGAAATGCCTTATGATGGAAAGGAATGGGATACTTTTTCTATAACAAAAACGTTAGTTGTTACTTCCATACCTATAACTTTTTCAAAATTAATTGTAAATGTGTTGGATTTAGCGGAATCTTTAATAATTCCTTCAAGACTTGTTGTCTCAGGTCTCACTCACAGTGAAGCGATGTCTGAATTTGGCAAAATGTTAGGTATGGCAGTACCTCTTGCTTACATGCCAGCAGTTATAACTTCAAGTCTTTCCACTACTGTACTTCCTGCAGTTTCTGAAGCAGCTGCTCTAAAAAAGTGGGATACAGTAAGACTTAGGATTAACCAAGCAATTGGCTATACTACTTTAGTAGCTTTTCCTGCCATAATTTTATTTTTAGCTCTTCCTGATCAAATCTCTCAGCTTTTGTATCCATCTTCACCAGGAGTAGGGGCTTTTGTGAGAGCGATTTCCATGGGAAGTATATTTGCATTTTTAGAAGCGGTGGTGGCTAGCATTCTCCATGGATTAGGAAAGCAAAATGTGGTTTTAAAAAATTCTATTATATGGTTGGGAGTCTGTATTATAGGTATGTATTACTTAACCGCCATGCCACAACTTAGACTTTTTGGATATATATATAGCTTTATATTTGCCGATGCTTTTATTTTAATGCTAAATATGTTTGAACTCATAAAAATGACAGAATTAAGAATAGACTATTTAAATTGGTTTATAAAACCGATAACAGCATCAACAATTATGGGAATAATTGTTATAATTATACACAGTAAATTGTTTACAATTAATGCTAATATGTGGATAAATATTTTTTTATCAATTTTTATAGGAATTCCTGCCTATTTACTGCTTTGCTCTGCGTTGAAACTACCTTATATTGAGGATTTAAGAAAAATAATTTTGTTGAAAAATTAACAATAATAGTATATAATAAAAATAAAACTAAGCCCAAGGGGATTTTCCTGAGGGTAAGGGAGGAGATAAAATATGATAAAAGAAAAAGCAGATTTTATTAATAATGAGAAGATATTACAGGATTTGGAAAAGGCTAAAAAAGCGACAAGTAAAGATGCATTGGGAATTATAGAGAAGGCTAAAAAGCTAAAAGGCATTACTCCTGAAGAAGCAGCGGTACTTTTAAATGTAGAAGATGAGGATTTGCTCAATGAGATGTTTAAAGTAGCAAGGTATATAAAAGAAGAAATATATGGAAATAGGATTGTAATATTTGCTCCCCTTTATGTAAGTAACTACTGTGTAAACAACTGTAGATATTGTGGTTACAGACATTCTAATGAGCAGGAAAGAAAAAAGCTTACAATGGAAGAAGTGAGAAGAGAAGTTGAGATTTTGGAAGAGATGGGACATAAGAGATTAGCAGTTGAAGCTGGAGAAGACCCTGTAAATTGCCCTATAGATTATATTATCGATGTAATAAAGACGATATACGATACAAAACTTAAAAATGGAAGTATTAGAAGAGTAAATGTCAATATAGCGGCAACTACTGTGGAAAATTACAAAAAACTTAAAGAAATAGGAATAGGGACATATATTTTATTCCAAGAAACTTACCATAGGCCCACTTATGAATACATGCATCCACAGGGACCAAAACATGATTACGACTATCATTTGACTGCTATGGACAGGGCTATGGAGGCAGGCATTGACGATGTAGGATTAGGAGTTTTGTATGGGCTTTATGATTACAAGTACGAAACTGTTGCTATGCTTTATCATGCGAATCATTTAGAGGAAAAATTTGGAGTTGGGCCACATACTATTTCAGTACCGCGACTTAGACCAGCTCTTAACACTTCCATAGATAAATTTCCATATATTGTATCAGATAAAGACTTTAAAAAATTAGTAGCAGTCATAAGAATGGCAGTGCCCTATACTGGAATGATTTTGTCTACAAGAGAAAAGCCTAAATTTAGAGAAGAAGTAATAAGCATTGGCATTTCTCAGATTAGTGCAGGTTCTTGTACAGGAGTAGGTGGATATCATGAAGAGATATCCAAAAAAGGTGGTTCAAAGCCACAATTTGAGGTAGAAGACAAAAGAAGTCCTAATGAAATCTTAAGAACTTTGTGTGAACAAGGGTATCTTCCAAGTTATTGTACTGCTTGCTACAGAATGGGACGTACAGGAGACAGGTTTATGAGTTTTGCAAAATCAGGCCAAATACACAACTTCTGCCTACCAAATGCGATACTAACCTTCAAAGAGTTTTTGATTGATTACGGAGATGAAAAAACTAAGGAAATTGGAGAAAAAGCAATAGCGGTAAATTTAGAGAAAATTCCATCAATAACTGTAAGGGAAGAGACAAAGAGAAGGCTTACAAGAATAGAAAATGGAGAAAGAGATCTTTTCTTTTAATATGAAAAATGCCAACAAAATAAAACTTATCAACAAACTTTCGTAAAGGAGATATTTTGCATAAGGAGCGACGATGTAAAATATCTCCTTTGTATATTTTTACAATTAAAAATATGGCACAATGCTAATGCCAGATAATTTACATCTTTCCCTTGTTAATTTAGCAATTAAGTGTATAATATAGTTGTAAAAAGAGATACTATTATTAAATTAATGTCACAGAAAAGTGATGATGTAAAATGAATAAGCTAAGTGGGCGCCAACTGCAAATTTTAAGAAAAATACTGTCCTCTTCACATACAAGAATGGAAGACATTATGAAAGAATTTGATATAAGCAAAAGGACAGTATACAGAGAAATTGCTTCTATAAATGAATTTGTTAAAAATTACAACTCAAAAATTGTAAATAAAACTGATGGGTTGGTTATAGAAGGCAATGTTGCTGATATTGAGAAGCTAAAGCTAGATATAGTAGGATATCGTTCAGAGTTTGAAACAGAAGAGAGAAGAAAAATGATATTGTCGGAGCTTTTGCAGCTACATGAACCCGTTAAATTAGAGTATTTCAGCAAGAAATTTGGTGTCACCACTTCTACAATAAGTTATGACCTTAAAGAATTAGAAAGGTGGATTATAAAACAAGGATTAACTTTAATAACAAAGCCAGGTTATGGCGTTTATATATCGGGAAGCGAAAATTCTTTTAGAAAAGCTATAGCTAACTTTTTGTATGAGAATTTTGATACTGCAGATTTGATTGATTTCTTAAAAACAGGATATCTTGCAAAAAACAATATTGAAAAAAACATAGATTTGAGGCTTTTAAACTTAATTGACTACGATACTGTCTTGAAAATAGAAAAGGCAATTTTAAAATTAAAATCGCAAATTGACTATGAAATTGTAGAAAGTTCCTATTTAGGCCTTGTTGTTCACCTTGCCTTGGCTATAAAAAGGCTTCAAAATGGTGAAACTATTGAAATGGGGGAAGACAATTTACAGGAACTTAAAAAGACTAACGAATACAAATTTGCTAAAAAGTTAGCTAAATATTTACAAGAAGAATTGAATATACCTATACCTGAAGATGAGATTGGCTATGTGACAATACACCTTATAGGTGCAAAGTACAGGTCAACTACTCAAAATTACAATGACAAAGACATAGAGATTATTGCTCGGGACATGATAAAAGAAGCAGAAAAAATTTTTGATGTCAGTTTTTCAGAAGATGAGTTTTTGGAAGATGGCTTAAAGAGTCATTTAGTTCCCGCGGTGTACAGATTGGAGATGGGACTTGACATAAGAAACCCTTTGTTGGAGGATATAAAAACAAAATATCCTTTGCTTTTTGAAAAAAGCAATAGAGTTTGCGATGTTTTGCGAAAAAAATTAAACATGGATATTCCAGAAGATGAAGTTGGATATATTGCTATGCATTTTGGTGCAGCTTTAGAGAGGAAAAAAGAGGCTTCCCAAAGGTACAACATAATGGTGGTATGTGCTAGTGGTATTGGAACCTCCAGAATGCTGATGTCAAAACTTCAGATGTTTCCACAAATAAACATAGTAGACGTTACTTCCAGTATAAAACTAAAAGATCTAAAAGGAAGAGATGATATAGACTTAATTGTTTCTACAATACCTCTTGACATAAAAGATAAAAAAGTCGTTGTAGTAAATCCCTTGCTTTTAAAGGAAGATGTAGAAAAGCTAAAAAAAGCATTAAATACGGACTTTATTATGGAATATGGAATAAAAAAAGAAGAAGGAAATTTTAAAAAAGAGGCTTTACACATAGCCAATTATGGAAAGAGAATTTTGGAATTAAGCGATACCATAACCTATATGACTGTAAAAGGTGAAAAGTCTACTCAAATAATAGAATATATTCTTAAGAATTTGATAGATAAAAGTTTAATAAATGAAAATCAAAAGGAGCAAATAAAAGAAAGACTTTTAAAAAGAGAAAGCTTAGGTAAAATAGTATTACCAAACAAAGGATTTGTCATATATCATTGCACAATTGAAAATATAGATTTTCCATTAGTAGTTGTAGGGAAAGTTATAGAGGAAGTAAAAATGAAAAATCTTGTAGGAGATTATGAAAAGATAAGGACAGCTTTTTTAATGGTAGCACCAGAAGGTGATAGAGAAGGAATTGAAGTTTTGGGAGATTTAAGCGTGTCTTTAATTGAAAGAGAAGATTTGGTGAATACTCTTAACGAAGCACAGTCCCAAAAAGAGGTCAAAGAAAAAATAAAAGAAGTGTTATTGAAAAAATTTTATGAAGAAATAAAAAGGATAATTTAGGAGAGGATCAAAAATGTTTAGCATATCGAGAGTTCAAAGAAAAATATTTTATTTGCTCTTGGGGGTAGTATGGTTTTCTACAGGATTTTATGCCATGTTTCATGATAGCTTCCTTAATGGCTTAAAAATAATGGCTTTTGGAAGTGCCTTTATGTTAATAGTGTTTGCAATACAGACTTATGTCATAAAAATGATACAACTTTATGATAGCAACCTACAAAAACAACATAAAAAGCTTAAAAAGAAAAAATGAAATAATCTTTGAAAGGAGGTGCGAAGGATGGCAATAAGAGGAGTAATACTCTGCAGCTGGGGAGCAACTTCCAGTGCACTTGCTAAAAAAGTAACAGATGAAGCTAAAAAGCAAGGATTGGATGTTGTGGTAGATGCTGGCGGTACAGGAGAGTTCAAAAAGAAGGCAGAGGAATATGATGTAGCGTTATTAGAACCGCAAGTAAGACATCTCAAAAAAGAAATTGAATCAATCGCTTCTAAATACAATATACCTGTTGATATAGTCGATATGCAGGCCTTCGCTATGATGGATGGCAAAAAAATATTAAATCAAATAATTGAGCTTGCTAAAAAAAGTGGAAAAGAAGTTTAAGGAGGGAATAAAATGAACGATAGGCTTTCAAACAATTGGTTTATGAAGTGGATGGAAGAATCTTTAATGCCAGTTCTTGCCCGTATAGCACAAAACGTGTATTTGCAGTCAATTAGAGACGCATTTTCAAGCTTTGCTTTGCCTGTGATTTTGACTGGTGCGCTTTTCTTGATTATAGCAAATCCACCAGAGGGAATTAATTGGGCACCTATACATGCATGGGCAAGAGCAGTAAAACCTATTGCAGCTCAAATCATGATACCTTTCCAACTTACTTTTGGGATAATGGCTATGATGGTAGCCTTTGGTACAGCTTATAGCCTTGCTACACGATGGGACCTCGATGAAACGATGACGGGGATTATTTCAATGTTAGCTTTTTTTATAACAAGCTTTCCTGCAACAGATGTGACAAAAGTTACTTTTGGAGATGTACTAAATTATCTCGGCGGTCAAGGCTTGTTTGTAGCAATAATAATAGGCATAATTACGGCGATAGTTGTGAGATTCTTTAACAAAAGTGGTTTGGTAATAAAAATGCCTGAAGGTGTGCCACCTTATGTGGTAAGAAGCTTCTTAGCATTAATTCCTATGTTTGTAATGATAGTGTCAGCATGGATTGTAGAATGGATTGTATGGGTAAACTTCCACATAACATTGCCACAATTGGTACTTGACTTATTTAAGCCACTTGTTGCTGCATCAAATAGTTATCCTGCAGCTTTAGCTGAAATAATACTCATGATGCTTTTGTGGTCATTAGGAATTCACGGTATGAATGTTGTTTCTTCAATTGCTTATCCTTTCTGGATGACTCAATTGGCTGCAAATGCAGCGGCTGCAGCAAAAGGACTGCCTTTACCAGGTATTGTAACTGAACCTTTCTTCCATGTGTTTACCCACTTAGGCGGTTCAGGTACTACATGGCCTTTGACAATAATGTTTTTACTTTCTGCTTCTGCACAACTTAGAACAATTGGAAGAGCTGAGCTTATACCTGCAATATTTAATATAAACGAACCATTGATTTTTGGTGCTCCTATTGTGTTAAATCCAATACTCATTATTCCGTTTATATTAGCTCCAGCAGCTGTTGTAACAATAAATTACTTTGCTTTTGCTGTAAACTTAGTACCAAGACCTTTGATACAATTGCCTTTTACAGTTCCAGTTTTTATAAGCGGATTTTTATCTTCCGGTGGCCATTGGCAAGGTACTTTGTTGCAAATGGTAAATTTAATTGTAACAGCGATTATATACTATCCCTTCTTTAAAATGTATGAAGCTCAACTTTTAAAGAACGAAAAAGGGGAAAAAGACCACGAATAATTTGTGATGGGAGTGAAACTAATGGACTTAGAACAAATAATATACAATTTAGTATTGCATGGAGGAAATGCAAGAGCGGAAGCTTATGAAGCATTGGATGCAGCTGAAAGAGGAAACTTTGAAGAAGCTGAGAAGCATCTTGAAAAAGCAGATGAAGAGTTTTATGAAGGGCACAAATACCAAAATATGCTGACACAAGGAGAACAAAGTGAAGCTCCTAATTTCTTAGTAATTCATGCACAAGACCAGCTTATGACAGCTCTTGCTGAAAAAAACTTAATAAAAAGAATGATTGAACTCTATAAAAGAGTCAATCAATTAGAAAAAAGACAAAAATAGGCGTTCAATACTACCCGGAGAAAGACCGGGTAGTATTTCTATAATAATTATATCGCCTTTTTTCTTTTTTGTCATTATGATCCGAAACTTTAAAAAGCATTTGTCTATAGAAACAACTACAAATCTATTTTGAATACGTTATAAAAAATCGCTTTAAAGTATTGAATTATTTTTTGATATTTATTACAATATATTTGTAAACAATTTAATTATTTTGTTGAGTGAGGGATAATTATGTATGAATCTAAAATTAAAGATGAACTTGTTGACCAGTTGTTTGAGGCTATTCTAAAACTTAAAAACATAGAGGAATGTTACAGATTTTTTGAAGATATTGCTACAATAAATGAAATAAAGGCATTAGCACAAAGATTGGAAGTTGCAAAAATGCTTCGCAAAAAGAAAACTTACATAGAAATTGCAGAAAAGACAGGAGCAAGTACTGCTACCATAAGCAGAGTAAATAGGGCATTGAATTATGGAGCAAATGGATATAAAATTATATTAGATAGATTAGAAACAGAATCCCGGGATTAAAACCGGGCTTTTTTAAGACTAAATTGGAGTGAAAAAAATGAACAACATATTAGGTAACCTAAACGACAAACAAAGAGAAGCAGTTATGACTACAGAAGGACCTCTTTTGATATTAGCGGGAGCTGGAAGCGGCAAGACTCGTGTCCTAACTCATAGAATTGCTTATCTTATAAAAGAAAAAAAAGTATCCCCTTCTAACATACTGGCTATCACTTTTACAAATAAAGCAGCAGAAGAAATGAAAACAAGAGTAGGAGATTTATTAGGTTATATAGGTGACCTGTGGGTATCTACTTTTCATTCTGCCTGTGTGAGAATTTTAAGGCGAGATATTGACAAAATAGGTTATGACAGAAATTTCGTCATATTTGACACTACTGACCAAAAGGCTTTAATACAGGAATCCCTTAAAGAACTAAATTTAAGTGAAAAACAGTACCCTGTGAAAACTGTCATAAATGCCATTTCTTCTGCAAAGGATAAAATGGTAACTCCAGAAGAGTATATTTATATTTTTGGGAATGAGTATAGAAGCAAGAAAATAAGTGAAATATACAAACTATACCAAAAGAAATTAAAGAAAAACAATGCCCTTGATTTTGATGACATAATTATAAAAACTATTGAACTTTTTAAGGAAAGCCCCGAAGTTTTAGAATTTTACCAGAGAAAATTTAAATACATAATGGTAGACGAATATCAAGATACAAATACTCCTCAATACCATTTTGTGAATATGTTAGCCCAGAAATACAGAAACTTATGTGTGGTTGGCGATGATGACCAAAGCATATATGGTTGGAGAGGGGCAGATGTAAAAAACATATTAAACTTTGAGAAGGATTATCCTGAGGCTAAAGTTATAAAATTAGAGCAAAACTATCGTTCTACCAAAACAATATTGGAAGCAGCCAATTATGTCATAGATAATAATATAAGAAGGAAGAAAAAGACTTTATGGACAAATAATGAAGAAGGAGAAAGGATAATTCTCTGTGAATTAGAGAATGAGAAGGAAGAGGCGGAATTTGTTATACAGGAAATAATCAACTTAAAAGAAAGGGAAAATAGAAGTTTTAGGGATTTTGCTATTTTATACAGGACAAATGCCCAGTCCCGTGCTTTTGAGGAAGCCTTAATGAGGGTGCGAATTCCTTACAAAGTGGTCGGAGCTTTAAGGTTTTACGACAGAAAAGAAATAAAAGACATAATTGCCTATTTGCGTATACTTGTAAATCCTTATGATGACATATCTTTTAAAAGGATAATAAACGTTCCCAAAAGAGGTATTGGAGCTGCAACCATTGAAGCATTAGAGGCTACAGCTTTGGAGAAAGACACCAGTCTTTTTTTTGCAATAGATGATGTAAAAGTAAGCCAAAGGACTAAAAATAGCCTTTTAGAATTTAAGGAGTTTATTTTAGAATTAATTGATAAAAAAGATACAATGACTGTCAGTGAAATAATTAAATACATTTTAGAAGAGACTGGATATATAGATGAGTTAGAAAAAGAAGAATCAGAACAAGCAGAAGGAAGGATAGAAAACCTAAATGAGTTTTTAAATGCGGCTTATGAATTTGAAGAGTCTTCAGAGGACAAATCTTTAGAAGCATTTTTGTCCGGCATAACATTGGTTTCTGATATTGACTTGGCTGGAGAAATTGGAGAAAGCGTTGTTCTCATGACGTTGCATTCGGCGAAAGGATTAGAGTTTCCTATAGTCTTTATGGTGGGCATGGAAGAAGGAATATTTCCTTCTTTTAAGTCATTTACAGATGAGTATGAATTAGAAGAGGAAAGACGGCTTTGTTATGTTGGCATTACGAGGTCTAAAGAAAAACTTTATTTGACCTATGCAAGAAGGAGAAATTTATACGGCAAATCTCAGTACAGCTCATATTCCCGTTTTATAAGCGAAATACCTGAGAGGTTTTTAGTAAGATACCATGAGTTATCAAAGCCAAGAGAAGAGTATAGGCCTGTATCTAGCTATGTAGAAAGGAAAACTTATGAAAAGGCTCAATATAATTTAGGAGATAAAGTGGAGCATAAAATATGGGGGATAGGTACTGTAGTAAAAGTAGAAGGAGAAGAGATTACAGTTGCCTTTCCAAATGTGGGCATAAAAAAGTTAGACTTAAAGTTTGCTCCTATTAAAGCTATTTCTTAAGTTGTGGAGGTTGGATTATGGAGCCAAAAGAAAGGATAAAGGAATTGAGAGAAAAAATAAACTATCACAATTACAGATATTACGTTTTGGACCAACCAGAGATTTCAGACTATGAGTACGACATGCTGATGAGAGAACTTATAGAATTAGAAGAAAAATATCCCGAACTTAAAACTCCAGACTCTCCATCCCAAAGAGTAGGTGGGGGGCCTTTAACAGAATTTGAGCCTTTTACCCATGTAGTTCCAATGTTAAGTTTGGCTAATGCTTTTTCTGAGGGAGAACTTAGAGACTTTGACAGAAGAGTAAGAGAGGCAGTGGGAGATGTAGAGTACGTAGTAGAATTAAAAATTGACGGCTTATCTGTGGAACTAATTTATGAAAATGGCATATTTACTGTAGGTTCTACAAGAGGAGACGGGATCGTAGGAGAAAATGTCACACAAAATTTAAAGACTATAAAGTCAATTCCTTTAAGGCTTAAGGATGATGTGAGCCTTGTTGTAAGAGGAGAGGTCTTCATGCCCCGCACTTCTTTTGAAAAATTAAATGAGGAGAGAGAAAAATTAGGGGAAAGCCTTTTTGCAAATCCCAGAAATGCTGCAGCAGGTTCTTTAAGGCAATTAGATCCTAAAGTGACGGCGAAAAGAGATTTAGACATTTTTATTTTTAACCTTCAGAAGATTGAGGGCAGAAAATTTAAAACTCACATAGAGACATTAGAATTTTTGAAAGAACAAGGATTTAAAGTAATACCAATTCATAAAAAATGTAGCAATATAGATGAAGTAATAAAAGAAATAGAAGAAATAAGAAACTTGCGAGATAAGCTGCCTTACGACATTGATGGAGCAGTTGTAAAAGTAAATGACCTTGAAAAGAGAGAAATTTTAGGACAGACTGCAAAAGACCCCAGGTGGGCTATTGCTTTTAAATATCCTGCAGAGAGGAAAAAGACAAAAGTTTTGGATATAATAGTTCAAGTAGGAAGGACTGGAGCTCTTACTCCTACAGCTATATTAGAGCCTGTAACTATTTCAGGTTCAGTTGTGAGCCGAGCTACACTTCACAATGAAGATTACATAAAAGAGAAAGACATAAGGATAGGAGATACGGTAATAGTTCAAAAAGCGGGAGAAATCATTCCTGAAGTAGTAGAAGTGGTAAAAGAAGAGAGGACTGGACAAGAAAGAGAGTTTGTAATGCCAGATAGATGCCCTGAATGTGGTGCTTTAGCTGTGAGGCTTCCGGGGGAGTCTATAAGGCGTTGCACAGGTCTAAATTGTCCTGCACAGCTTCTAAGAGGCATTATCCACTTTGCTTCAAAAGATGCAATGGATATAGAAGGATTGGGGCCAGCTATAATAAATCAGCTTTTGTCAAAAGGTCTAATTCACAACATAGCAGATTTGTATTATCTTAAATACGAAGATTTAATACAATTAGAAAGAATGGGGGACAAATCTGTTAAAAATTTATTAAATGCTATTGAAGAGAGCAAAACAAGAGATTTAGATAGATTGCTCTTTGGCTTGGGTATAGATTTAATAGGCAGTAAAGCTGCCCAAGTGATTGCTGAGCATTTTAAGACAATGGACAATATCATGAAGGCAAAATTTGAAGACTTTACACAGTTGCCTGACATAGGACCTAAGATGGCAAGAAGCATAGTTTCCTTTTTTGCCGAAAAACAAAATTTAGAGATAATTGAAAAACTTAAAAATGCTGGAGTAAACATGAAAAAGCTTTTAAAAGGAAAAGTAAGCAACATATTTGAAGGGAAAACTTTTGTTTTGACAGGAGCGTTGGAAAATTACACGAGAGAAGAAGCTACCAGAATGATTGAAGAAAGAGGTGGAAAAGTTACAAATTCAGTAAGTAAAAAAACAGACTATGTATTAGTAGGTAAAGATCCTGGTTCTAAACTTAAAAAAGCCCAAGAATTAGGAATAAAGATAATTGATGAAAAACAATTTGAAGAAATGTTAAAAGGTGAAAATATTTAAAAACTCTATTCTTCAAAAAATATGTTTTTGTGGTAAACTATAAGTAAATAATAAGAGAAAGGTGTGGTAACATGGCTATTAGTAGGAGCGAAGTTGAGCATGTGGCTAAACTAGCCCGCCTCAAATTTTCGCAAGAGGAAATAGAAGAGTTTACAGTGCAATTGAGCAAAATTATCGACTATGTAAACAAATTAAACGAATTGGACACTGAAAATGTAGAGCCTACATCTCATATAGTGCCAATCCATAATGTATTTAGAGAAGACGAGGTAAAGCCTTCAATGGACAGAGACAAAATATTGATGAATGCACCTTATAAAGAGAACGGCTGTTTTAAAGTGCCTAAGATTATAGAATGAGGAGGTACATAAATGGAATTATATAGTTTGACAATTCACGAACTTAGAGAACTTCTCAAAAAGAGAGAAATCAGCGCTTTGGAAGTGACAAAATCCTATCTTGAAAGAATAAAAGAAGTAGAACCTAAAATAGATGCTCTTGTCACAATTACAGAGGATTTTGCCTTGCAAAAAGCAAAAGAGGCAGATGAGAAAATCAAAAAGGGAGAGGACACGGCCCTTACAGGCATTCCTGTCATAATAAAGGACAACATTTCTACTGAGGAAATAAAAACCACTTGTTCTTCTAAGATGCTAGAAAACTATATTCCTCCATATAATGCTACAGTAGTGGAAAAATTACTAGAAGAAGGAGTGATAATTTTAGGAAAATCCAATTTAGACGAATTTGCAATGGGGTCTTCTACAGAAAATTCCGCTTTTAAAACTACAAAAAATCCTTGGGACTTATCCCGCGTTCCCGGAGGGTCTTCTGGTGGTTCTGCAGCAGCTATAGCGGCAGACGAGGCGGCTTTTGCTTTGGGTTCAGATACAGGCGGTTCTATAAGACAACCAGCTTCTTTATGCGGTGTAGTAGGGATGAAACCTACTTATGGATTGGTGTCAAGATATGGCCTTGTAGCTTTTGCCTCTTCCCTTGACCAGATTGGGCCCTTTACAAAAGATGTTACAGACTGTGCTATTGTATTAAATACAATTATAGGGCATGACCCAAAAGACTCTACTTCTTTAAAGATAGACAAGCCTGATTACACTTCTTATCTCAAAGAAGACATTAAGGGTTTGAGGATAGGAGTGGCTAAAGAATTTTTTGGCGAGGGAATAGAAGAAGGGGTAAAAGAAACTGTACAAGAATCCATAAAAGTTTTACAGAATTTAGGAGCAGAAATCATAGATATATCTATTCCTTATGTAGAATATGCTCTTCCAGCTTATTATATAATCGCTTCAGCAGAGGCTAGTTCCAACCTTGCAAGGTATGATGGCATAAGATACGGCCATATTGCAGAAAAATATGAAGATTTGATTGACATGTACATGGTTACGAGAAGCGAAGGATTTGGCAAAGAAGTAAAGAGAAGGATAATGTTAGGGACTTATGCTTTAAGTTCTGGTTATTATGATGCTTATTACAAAAAAGCATTAAAGGTCAGAACTCTCATTAAAAATGACTTTGAAAAAGCTTTTGAAAAATGCGATGTAATAATAGGTCCAACAAGTCCTACTGTAGCTTTTAAAATTGGAGAAAGGGCAAACGACCCGTTAGCCATGTACTTAGCAGATATATACACTGTATCGGTTAACATAGCGGGGCTCCCTGGCATATCTATACCTTGTGGTCTTTCAGATGGTTTACCTGTTGGACTTCAGATAATTGGTAGACATTTTGACGAAGGGAAAATATTAAATGTTGCTTATGCCTTTGAACAAGCTAACAAATTTAATGCTAAACCACAGGCCATAGGAGGTGCAAGATAATGAAGTACGAAGCAGTGATTGGCTTAGAGGTCCATGCCGAACTTTTGACAGAGAGCAAAATTTTTTGCAGCTGTACTACCAAATTTGGCGGAGAACCTAATACCCACGTATGTCCGGTATGTCTTGGACTTCCCGGCACTTTACCAGTTTTAAATAAAAAAGTTGTAGAATATGCTGTAAGAGCGGGACTTGCTTTAAACTGCACAATTGCAAACTTCAGCAAGATGGACAGAAAAAACTACTTTTATCCTGACTTACCCAAAGCTTATCAGATTTCTCAATATGACCTTCCCTTGTGCAGCAACGGGTATGTAGAAATTGAAGTAGATGGGTACACAAAGAAAATAGGAATAAAGAGGATACACATTGAAGAAGATGCTGGAAAGTTGCTACATGAAAATACAGATGGTTCTTTAGTAGATTACAACCGTGCAGGAGTGCCTCTCATTGAAATAGTTTCTGAACCAGATATGTCTACACCTGAAGAAGCTTATCAATACTTAACAAAATTAAAGAGCATTTTAGAATACACAGAAGTTTCTGACTGCAAAATGCAGGAGGGCTCTTTAAGGGTTGATACAAATGTGTCTGTGAGGCCTGTGGGAAGTACTGAATTAGGGACAAAAATAGAGCTTAAAAATTTAAACTCCTTTAGAGCCGTTCAAAAGGCGTTGGAATATGAAATAAAAAGGCAGATAAAAGTCTTAGAAGAAGGCGGAACAATAGTACAAGAGACAAGAAGATGGAATGAATCAAAAGGAATTACTGAGCCTATGAGGACAAAAGAGGAAGCTCATGACTACAGGTATTTCCCTGAACCAGATTTAGTTCCAATAATTGTAACAGATGAGTGGAAAGAAGAGATTAGAAAGTCTTTGCCTGAAATGCCTCACCACAAAAGAGAAAGATTTATTGCCGAGTACGGTTTGCCTGAATATGATGCTAAAATTATAACTTCTTCAAAGAAAATGGCGGACTTTTTTGAAAAGTGTGCTCTCGAATATGATTCTCCAAAAACTGTAAGTAATTGGCTTATGGGAGAATTTTCTCGCCTCATGAATGAGACAGGGAAAGAAATAGACGAAGTACCTGTGACACCACAAATGTTAGTAAAATTGTTTAAATTAATTGATAAGGGTGCGATAAGCGGATCCATTGCTAAAACTGTTTTTGAAGAGATGTTTGGTACAGGGAAAGAGCCAGAGGTAATAGTAGAAGAAAAAGGATTAAAACAGATAGCTAATGAGAATGAATTAAGAGAAATTATCAAAAAAGTCATAGCTGAAAATCCTAAATCAGTAGAGGATTACAAAAACGGCAAAGAGAAAGCAATGGGCTTTTTAGTAGGGCAAGTTATGAAGATGACAAAAGGAAAAGCAAATCCTCAGCTTACTAATCAAATCTTAAAAGAAGAATTGTCAAAGTAATAACTCGTAATTATTAATCAAAAAGCAGCATACATTATATATTGTACGCTGCTTTTTTGTTTTATTCGCAAAATAGTGACAATTACAATTGTATTTTATTACTTAAACATTTTTCACTGAATTCATAAAATAATCTTGTATATGTAAATGCTTGATGATATAATTATAAACAAATTAAACAAACGCTATATTTTAGGATTTATGCTATTTATTAGTTCTTCAGGGTGAAAAACAAATTTAATATATTTTGAATAGCTTATAAATTTCCAGTTAAAATAGTAAATAATAAGATAATAGTTTATTCTTTTGCATTTGCAATTACAATAATAAAAAATTTATAAAATTTAAGCAGGAATTTTGTATATTTTATCTAATATATAATTTATAGATAAGATTTTTAATTTAAATTTTGCTGAAAATTTCTCGAATACTAGCTGGGGGTGAGAGATGGTTTATAAATAATGAAGGTTCAAAAAGATAAATTTGTTAACAAGAGGGAGGCTTTTTTAATGAAAAGTAAAAAACTTTTGGTGTTGGGAATTGCTGTTTTATTTGTTTTGTCAGTACTTTTTTCTGGTTGTTCAAAACAACAAACTGCCCCGAGTGAAAATACATCGCAAGCCAAATCTCAGGATGAACAGGTTTTGAACGTCAACCTTGGGGAAGAACCACCTATGCTTGACCCACAAAAATCAACAGATACAGTTTCTTTTGACGTATTAAATGCTACACTTGAAGGTTTGGTAAGATTAAATAAAGAAGGCAAAGTTGAGAAGGGATCAGGTTTAGCAAAAGATTGGGAAATATCACCTGATGGATTAAAGTATACTTTTCATTTAAGAGATGCTAAGTGGAGTGATGGCACACCCATTACCGCTTATGACTTTGAGTATGCTTGGAAAAGAGCACTTGATCCAAAAACAGCTTCTCAATATGCTTATATGCTTTACTATCTCAAAAATGGCGAGGCCTATAACAGTGGTAAAGCAAAGGCTGAAGACGTTGGCGTAAAAGCTCTTGATGATAAAACTCTCGAAGTTACACTAGAAAAACCAGCACCACAATTTTTGGGGTTAACGTCTTTTATTACCTATTTGCCAGCGCAAAAAGCTGCTGTGGAAAAATATGGAGACAAATATGGCTCTTCACCTGATACCATGGTTTATTCTGGACCTTTTATGATCAAAGAATGGAATCACGAACAAAACATGGTACTTGTTAAAAATCCCAATTATTGGGATAAAGACAATGTAAAACTTGAGAAAATAAATATGGACATGGTAAAAGACGATAATACGATAATTCAAAACTATGAAGCAGGTCAGTATGATGCTATAGGTGTACCAGGGCAATATATTGATAAGTACAAAGACGATCCTAATTTTCATCAAATGGCAATGGCTATAACCTGGTATTTACAATTTAACAATAAGAGCAAAATATTCTCAAATGTTAACATGAGAAAAGCTTTCACATATGCAGTAGATAGAAAAGCTTTTGTTGATAACATTTTAAAGAATGGTTCAATACCTGCTCTTTCCTTTGTTCCACCAGGAATACCAGGTGAAAAAGGTGAGTTTAGAAAAGAAGGCGGAGACTTTTTTAAAGATAATGACGTAGCTACAGCAAAAGAACTCCTTGCAAAAGGGATGAAAGAATTGGGAATAACTCAACTTCCAAAGATAAAATTTGTAGGTGGTGATAGTGACGTTGCTAAAAAGCATACACAGGCATTGCAGGAATTCTGGAACAAAAATTTGGGTGTAAGTGTTGATATTGTAAATGTTGCTTTTAAGGTGAGACTTGATATGATGGACAAAGGAGATTATGACATAGTATATGCTGGGTGGGGTGCTGACTATAACGATCCGATGACATTTATGGACCTTTGGGTAACAGGTGGTGGAAATAACACAGCTTTCTATAGCAATCCAAAATATGATGAACTTATAAAGAAGGCTAACTCTACAAATGATAATTCAGTGAGAATGCAGGCAATGCACGAAGCAGAAAAGATATTGATGGAAGACATGCCAATTGGTCCTCTCTACTTTGCAGGAAGAGCATACCTGCAAAGACCATACGTAAAAGACTGGGTAAGATTCCCGGTTGGTGTTGACAACGAATGGAAGTGGACATATATAGAGGGGAAAAACAAATAAAGGTAAAATATAAATTACGCAAAAATGAAAAGCGACCAGGTCTATTAAGACCTGGTCGCTTTTCATGAAGATAAAATTCAAATATTTTATATAATTTGACTTTCAACACAATTACACAAGGAGTTTAATATATACAAATAATTTGCTTGATTTAAAAAAAATTAAGATGGATAATAATTAAGGCGGAAAGAAAATAAATTTAACTAGATAAAACTTTAATGCGATAACGTCACATATAAATGTTAATTATTTGTAAAATTTAAGTTTTGATATAATACTTAACAAAAAAATTTTAAATATTAAATAAAAGATTGAAGGATTTTTTGAATTTTTGTCTAATTATAATAATATATGAAGAAAAGCTTTTCCTGAGTGTTTAAATTTGTATATTGATTATCATTGCTAAATGATATAAAATGTATATATCATTTATAAACACCATACAATTTTCAATTATTCACTTCACTAAGGAGGTGAAGTTAAAGAGAAATAAAAGCGTTTTTTATATTTTTGGGGGGTCAAGTTGATTTAAATTTTATTTTACAGAAAATAGGAGGAGATGTAAATGTTAAAACACAAACGACTTCTAGTAACATTGCTTTCTCTAGTATTAATCTTAACTGCATTACTAGCAGGTTGCAGTGGCCAAGGTAAAACTGCAACAAGTACAACTTCTGTAAATAATCAAAGTGCACAGGTTTTAAATTTGAATTTAGGTGATGAACCGCCAACACTTGATCCTCAAAAGGCTACAGATGAAGTTTCTATTACAATTTTAAATGACGTGTTAGAAGGGCTTGTAAGATACAATAAAGATGGAAAGATTGAGAAGGGCTCAGGTCTTGCAAAAGATTGGAAAATATCAGATGACGGGCTTACCTATACTTTCTACTTAAGAGATGCTAAATGGAGTGACGGTAATCCTATAACAGCCTATGACTTTGAATACGCATGGAAAAGGGCCCTTGATCCGAAGACAGCATCACAATATGCTTATCAGCTTTTTTATATAAAAGGAGCTGAAGAGTATAATTCGGGTAAAGGCAGTGCTGACCAGGTAGGGGTTAAGGCTTTAGACGATAAGACTCTGCAAGTTACTTTGAAGGCACCAGCACCTCAATTTTTAGGATTAACTTCTTTCGTCACTTATATGCCTCTTGAAAAATCAATATATGAAAAATATGGAGATAAAGTTGGTTCTGATCCTAACACGATGGTATACAGTGGTCCATTTATAGTAAAAGAATGGAACCATGAACAAAATATTGTGCTTGAGAAAAACCCATATTATTGGGACAAAAATAATGTAAAACTTCAAACAATTAATTTTACGATGATAAAAGATAATAACTCTCTGGTGCAAAACTATGATACAGGAGCTCTTGATTCTATCTTTATTCCTGGAGATTATATAGACAAATATAAAGATTCGCCTGAATATCACAACTATGCACTTGCGACTGTTTGGTATTTGCAATTCAATAATAAAGATAAAATATTTAAAAATGCTAATATAAGAAAAGCATTTACTCTTGCAATAAATAGAGGCCTTTTTGTAAAAGAAGTCGCCAAAAATGGTTCTATACCAGCAGAAGCCATAGTTCCTCCGGGGATTCCTGGTTACAATGGAGATTTCAGAAGTGAAGCTGGGCAAGGTTATTTCAAAGACAATGATGTGGCACAAGCAAAAGAATATTTGCAAAAAGGCTTACAAGAGCTTGGCCTCAGTAAACTACCTAGTATAAAATTCTTAACGGGGGATACAGATACTGCTAAAAAATACGCTGTAGCTTTACAACAAATGTGGAATCAAGCTCTTGGAGTACAAGTTGAAATTCAAAGCGTAGCATTTAAAGTAAGGCTTGACATGATGGATAAGGGAGATTATCAAATAGTTCTTGCTGGTTGGGGTGCTGACTATAATGACCCAATGACCTTCCTTGATATGTGGGAGACAAACAATGGTAATAATACAGCTTTCTACAGCAATCCAAATTATGATAAACTCATAGAGAAAGCAAAAATAAATGGCGATTTGAAAGCAAGAAATGAAGAAATGATTCAAGCAGAAAAAATCTTAATGGAAGATATGCCAATTGGTCCATTGTGGTTCCAAGCAAGAGCGTATGTTGTAAAACCATATGTAAAAGACTTATACTTCCCAACATTTGGACCTGATTGGGAAATGAAATGGACTTACATTGAAGGTAAGAAATAAAAAGGAATAAAATAAATAATAACGCGAATATATATGGCATAGGCCATATATATTCGCTGCATTTACATCAAACGCCATGGGAGGTGTAGGAATTTGTTAAGATATACTTTAGAGCGAACGCTATATATGCTTATAACTTTGTGGGTCATTGTCACTTTGACATTTTTCTTAATGCACATGATTCCTGGGGATCCTTTTACAAGTGAAAAAAGGGTTCCGGAGCAAATAAGGCAAAACATGTTAGCTAAATATCATCTTGATAAGCCTTTAATTGTGCAATATGGATATTATCTAAAAAATTTACTACATGGTGATTTGGGTATTTCATTAAAATATTTAAACAGAACTGTAAATGAAATCATAGCAAACGGTTTTCCGGCTTCTTTTCAGATAGGAATGCAATCAATAATAATAGGAGTATTTTTGGGATTGATTCTTGGAGTTGTGGCGGCATTAAACAGAAATGGCTTTTGGGATTATGTTTCAATGATTTTGGCGATTATAGGAAGGTCTGTCCCTAATTTTATAATTGCTACATTGTTGCAGTATTGGATAGCTTCAAAATTAAGATGGCTTCCTGTGTCAGGATGGGGAACTTTTGCTCATACTATACTTCCATCGATAGCTTTATCCTTTGCTTCATTATCAATAATTTCTCGTTTAATGAGAGCAAGTATGCTTGATGTAATTGGACAGGACTATATAAAGACTGCTAAATCAAAAGGACTTTCTTCTTTTGAGATTGTTTGGAGGCATATGATAAGAAATGCTATTTTACCAATAATAACTGTATTAGGACCATTGATTGCGGGAATTGTTACTGGTACTTTTGTTATTGAAAGAATATTTGGAATACCTGGGCTTGGCAAATATTTTGTTCAGAGTATATATAACAACGATTATACCATGATACTTGGGACAACTATTTTCTATAGCGTTATACTTGTATTTATGATGTTCCTTGTTGATATAACATATGGCTTCATAGATCCAAGAATAAGGCTTTCTAAAGGAGGTAAATAATTGTGGTTGAAATTACAAGAGAAAAATTTGAAAGGGTAGGGCCAAATATTGAGGAAAGTCAAGCAATAGTTCGTCCCAGTATGACTTACTGGCAAGATGCATGGAGAAGACTTAAAATGAATAAAGTTGCGATGGCTTCTTTAGTATTTCTCATTCTGTTGGGCATAATGGCGATCATAGGTCCTTATTTATTACCTTATAAATATTCTGACCAAAGCCTTATGATGACAAATAAACCACCATCTGCTGAGCATTGGTTTGGTACGGATTATCTGGGCAGAGACTTATTTGTAAGGACGTGGATGGGAGCAAGAATATCTCTTACTATAGGTATTGCAGCGGCTTTACTGGATGGTATCATTGGTGTAATTTACGGCGGAATTTCAGGATACTTTGGAGGACAAGTTGACAATGTTATGATGCGTATTGTAGATATTTTATATGGGATACCTTATCTTATATTAGTTATTTTGCTTATGCTTGTTATGGGACCTGGGATTGTTACTATAATTACCGCAATGGTTATAACAGGATGGGTTGGAATGGCAAGACTTGTAAGAGGGCAAGTTTTGCAGTTAAAAGAACAAGAATTTGTGATGGCGGCGAAAACTTTAGGAGCTTCTCCCGGAAGAATAATTATGAAGCACTTAATTCCAAATACTTTAGGTCCAATAATAGTTTCTATAACTTTCGACGTTCCTGCTGCAATTTTTACAGAAGCTTTCTTAAGTTATATAGGTTTAGGTGTACAGCCTCCTTTAGCAAGTTGGGGAACTTTAGCTAATGATGCTACAAATGTATTGCTCATGTACCCTTACCAATTGTTCTTCCCGGCGTTTTTCATAAGTATAACAATGCTCTCTTTTAACTTATTAGGTGATGGTTTACGAGATGCTTTGGACCCAAGGTTGCGCAAATAAGGAGGAATTGACATGGGAAAAAAAGAAGTATTGTTAGAAGTAAGAGATTTGGAGTATTCTTTTGATACCTATGCCGGGGAGGTTAAAGCCGTAAGAGGTGTAAGCTTTGAAGTGTATAAAGGAGAAGCTTTGGCGATTGTTGGTGAATCTGGTTGTGGTAAGTCTGTGACAATGCATGCAGTAATGAAACTAAACCCTGAACCTCCAGGGAGATTAAAAGGGGGGGAAATCATATTTGATGGAAAAGATATAACTAATTATACAGATAGAGAGATGCAATCAATAAGAGGCTCAGAAATTGGTATGATATTCCAAGATCCTATGACTTCTTTGAATCCTACAATGACAGTAGGTAATCAAATTGCTGAAATAATTTTAAAACATGAAGATGTAACTAAAGCAGAAGCTATAAAAAGGGCTAAAGAAATGTTGGACATTGTTGGAATTCCAAATGCTGAAAAAAGAATTCATCAATATCCTCATGAATTTTCAGGTGGAATGAGACAGAGGGCGATGATTGCTATTGCTCTAGCTTGTAAACCTAAATTATTAATTGCAGATGAGCCAACTACAGCTTTAGACGTTACAATACAAGCTCAGATTTTAGATTTGATGAAAGATTTGCAAAAACAATTTAATACTTCAATAATTATTATTACTCATGACCTTGGGGTTGTTGCTGATATAGCGGATAGAGTTGTGGTAATGTATGCAGGTAAAATTATTGAAAGAGGTACAGTAGACGAAATATTTTATAACCCACAACATCCTTATACGTGGGGGCTATTAAAGTCGGTTCCTCGCTTAGATGCAAGGAATAAAGAAAAACTTGTACCGATTATTGGGACACCGCCTGACCTTTTTGCACCACCTGTTGGCTGTCCTTTTGCAGCAAGGTGTGATTATGCTATGAAAATATGTTATGAAGCTCCGCCAGAGGTCACTGAAGAATCAGAGACTCAGCAAGTTGCTTGTTGGCTTAAACACCCCTATGCTCCAAAAGTTGCTAATCCGTTTGGAATGGGGGTAACAGTAGATGAGTAATAACAAAGTTTTGCTCGAGGTAAAAAATCTAAAAAAATATTTTCATGTTAGTGGTGGTATTTTAAAAGCTGTAGATGATGTAAGCTTTACCATTAAAAAAGGAGAAACATTAGGTTTGGTGGGAGAGTCGGGGTGTGGCAAATCTACGACTGGCCGTACCATAATAGGACTTTATGAGCCAACGGCAGGAGAAATTATATTTGATGGAGAAAGAGTTACCCATTTAAATTACGAAGGAAGAAAAAAATTTGCTAGAAGAGCACAAATAATTTTCCAAGACCCTTATGCTTCCTTAAATCCCCGTATGACTGTAGGGGATATCATCGGTGAAGGAATTGACATACACGAACTTTATACTGGAAAAGAAAGGATGGAAAGGATATATCAACTTTTAGAGATGGTAGGATTAAATAGAGAACATGCTAATAGATTTCCTCACGAATTTTCAGGTGGTCAGAGACAAAGAATTGGTATAGCGAGGGCAATGGCTATAGAACCAGATTTTATCATAGCTGATGAACCTATATCTGCTTTAGACGTGTCTATACAAGCTCAGATTGTAAATCTTTTGATGAATTTGCAACAAGAAAAAGGTCTTACCTACTTGTTTATTGCTCATGACCTGAGCATGGTAAGGCATATAAGTGATAATGTTGCTGTAATGTATTTAGGAATGATTGTGGAAATGACTAGTAGCGCTGAGCTTTACTCTAATCCGCTACATCCTTATACTCAGGCACTTTTGTCTGCGGTACCTATACCTGACCCTAATGTAGAGAGAAAAAGAGAAAGAATAATACTTGAAGGTGACGTGCCAAGCCCAATAAATCCACCCCCTGGTTGTAGATTTAGAACGAGATGCAAATATGCGATGGATATTTGCAAAGAACAAACTCCTCCACTTAAAGAAGTGGGTAGCGGTCATTTTGTTGCTTGTCATCTTTTTAATAAATAAAAAAGGCACTTGTAGCGAGTGCCTTTTTTAAAATTCTAAAAAGAAGGGATAAAATGTCTAAAAAGGCTGTGTCAATTCTATTAGTCGTGATAATTTCTCTCCTCTTAATTTCTTATCATTTTTATGAATTTTTAAAAGTTTTTTCAAGTAATCCTTCTGATATGTGGAGCAGAGACTTGTCTGTTGGTGAGAAAAATTTAAATATGCCTTCACCCCTTTTTTGGGATGGGGGAAGTGTATATGGAATTTGGACTAATGATACCGGTTTTGCAATATCACAGATTTACCCTTTTTCAAAGGATAGAAAGAAAATTTTTATCAAGAACTTTAATGAGACCTCCGTGAAGAACATAGAATATTACAAGGGGAAAATTTATTGGTCTGAAAATGATAATATAAATGAAATGGAAACAAACGGAGACAGTTATGAAAATTTAAATATAATAGCAGTAAATTTTAAAATTGTTGATGACTATATTATAACTGTCAATTCACAGGGAATCGAAATTTTTAATATTGCAAATAATTTTAAAAAATTATCCGAGGTAAATCTAAAAAATGTTTCACAAATCGATGCAGTACATAAAAATGGTACTTTGTATGTTTCAGTGCTTGTAGATGATAAGCAGGAATACAAAATTTATTATTTATCTTATGACATAAAAAGACAACGATGGTCTACACCTATAGAAGTATATAAATTACCTCAGACAGCTACTTCAAAATTAGATAATATAAAGATTGGATATGATAAAAAAGTCTACATTTTTTACAACTTGACTTCAAAGACAAGTTCAAATGTCTACTATTTTTACTTTGACCCTCAGAATTCTAAAAGGTTGGAACCTAGAAAACTAGAATTAAATGTTTATGGAAAAATTCCTTCTCCTGACGTAGGAGCTTTTGACATAAAAGAATTCCAAGATGGAATAGCAGGAGTATTTTCTGCTCTAAGTAGTTACAAGATTATTGGCCAAAGCCGAGTAGAAGGAACAGAAATCATTTATGCCTCTTTTAAAGATGGAGGTATTGCTAAAGTAAAATCTGTTACTAAAGAAGGTGGTTGGGCATCTGAGCCCTATTTATTGAATACGCCTAAAGGATTGTTTTTATCTTGGATAGAAACAGGAGGTTTTTATAAATACATAGTAAAAGTCGCCAGTACAAATCCTGAATTTATAAAGCAAGTAAGTGGTATCCGTAAGCTAGATATACAAAATGCTTTAAGTCTTTGTACCTTTTCTATTTCTGCTGCTTTGCTTTTAGGATTTATTATGACATTTTCAGTCTCACTGCCTGGCTATGGATGGCTTTTGTTTGTCATGCTTTTTGAGCCGCGAAAGTTTAAAAATGAATCGATTAATTCTTTTTACATAGGTATGTCTTTATATGGAGCAGCAAAATATTTTTTCTATCCTCCTCAGGTTATAAAAAATAGCATGGAACAAATACCATTTCCCTATAATTTGAATATTATACCTATATTGACATTGGTTCTATCATTTGTCTTTGTCAAAATGTACTTTGGAGGGAAAAAATTTAATTCTAATTTTGCAGCTTTTACTTTCATGGTGATTATAGATTCTCTATTTATCAATTTGTTTTATGCACCTTTTTTGATAAAATGAAAGCTTTCAGAGTTTGACTGCTGTTATTTTTTTGCTTTTACATAATATGCACAATTGATACTTGAATTTTCATAGTTGACGTTGTTTTTATTGATATTATCATCAATTAATCTATTTATTTTGGTCATCTGTGAGAGATTAGATAAAGTGCATTTTCCTTCTTGTTGGTAAATACAATCGGCTGTGCAATTAATATTAGTCACAAGTGCCACCTCCCTTTTTTATTTTTCCTAAAACTCAAAAAACTAATCCTTTTAACCGATACAATATATATAATTACTAATAAAGTTAAGAAATTGTAATAAGTTTGTAATCATTTTGTAATATTAAAGTATTATGATATATTTAAAGTCGAATTTTTTCACAAAAAAGGGGGGGTTTTAGTGAAAAAAATAGTATTATTTGTTGTAATAGTTGTAGCAATTTTAGCCTCCTACAGTATGGCCTTCGCTTATAAAAACACTATCTTAGTAGATGGGAAACCTTTTTATTACAATATTCCAGATGTCACAATTAAAATAGATGGTCAAAATTTCGACACAGACAAAACCCCACCTTTAATTTTAAAAGACAGCACGTTAATTCCTGTGAGGGTGATCTCAGAAAAGGGATTTGGAGCTAAAGTAGAGTGGGATGACAAAACCAAGATGGTTACTATAACAAAAGGTAAAACAGTTAAATTAACTATTGGAAGTGATATTGCCTTAGTGGACGGAAAAAAAGTTAAGTTGATAGTTCCTGCAAGAATAATAGAAATTAGTAAAGAAGGATATACATATATTCCTTTTAGATTTTTATTTGAGACTTTTGATTATAAAGTAGAATGGGACGAAAAGAATTATCAAATAAATACTACCTCTCCTCCTAAAATTGTAAATATAAAAAATTTTGATACAAACTATAATAATGGTATATTTTCTATAAATATTACAGGAGATAATCCTATAAAATATAGCCAAGGAGTTATAGAAGATACAGGAAATATTAGAATTTATGTAGACATAGAAAATGCCCTGTGGGATAAAGGAAAAAGAGATTTAGAAATTAACAAGAAAAGTCTTTTAAATGCGGTAATTGCTCAAAACCAAACAAAACCTATACCTAAAGTGCGAGTAGTGATATATTTAAAAGATATGCTCCCTTACGGAATTGTCCAATCGCAGGATAAAACACGTTTAACTATTTCTTTTGATGTTGGAACAAGCTATGTAACAGGTATAAGTTTTACAAAAGAAGGGGAGTATGATAAAGTCATAATTAATGCTGATGCGGAACATTTTAATACTCAAAGAATAGGGGATAATAAAATAGTTGTGGATATATCAGATGCTGTTCTTAAAATGCCAGATGGGAATAAAGCTGGTCAAATACCAGTAGAAGGCAATGTTATAACGGCTATAAGGTATTCACAGTATAACAACGACACAGTGAGAGTGGTGGCAGATACTACTGTGAAAGCGGATTATTCTGTAAAAATACTCGATAAAAACATTATAATGTTGGTCTTGAAGTCTCAGCCGAATGAAATGCCTCTTATTTACATAGATCCTGGGCATGGGGGAAGTGACCCTGGTGCTATAGGAGTAGGTGGTTTAAGAGAATCTG
Organism: Thermoanaerobacter sp. YS13; assembly: GCF_000806225.2. Taxonomy (NCBI): domain Bacteria; kingdom Bacillati; phylum Bacillota; class Clostridia; order Thermoanaerobacterales; family Thermoanaerobacteraceae; genus Thermoanaerobacter; species Thermoanaerobacter sp. YS13. Next base: position 258,412 of record NZ_JOOI01000003.1, read on the forward strand.
ACGTAGTTTTGGGGATTGCTCTTAAGCTAAATAGCCTTCTCACAAAAGATGGATTTAGAACTATGATGTCTAGAGATTCTGATGTATTTGTAGACCTTGTTACTAGGTCACAAGAAGCGAACAATGCGGGAGCTGACGTATTTATAAGTATACATACTAATGCTTTTGGGACTCCAACTCCTAAAGGCACAGAAATATGGTATTATCCAAATGGATACAAGGAAGACACAAGAGACAACAAGACTTTTGCTCAAATCATCCATGACAACTTAATGAAAGAGATAAACACTGTAGACAGAGGGCTTAAAGAAGGGCCTAATTTGTCAGTGTTAAACAAGACAAAAATGCCAGCAATACTTATCGAAACAGCTTTTATAACAAATCCTGATGATGCAGCCTTGCTTCAGGACGATGCCTTCCAATGGAAAGTAGCTCAAGGAATATACAATGGTATTGTAGAATATTTTAAAAGGTTAAAAGAGGGCTCTATTTCTATGACTGTTTCTAATTCTGTATATGATACAAATAATGCAAATAGCAATCCATAATTTATCTGGTTTTTTAAACCAGATTTTTTTGTTCTTATGTTCTTGTAAAATATTAATAAAGGTTTTAAAATAATATTGAAGGATAAAAACAATAAAGCAGAATAAATTAGCTTTAAACTATTTTTATTAAATGAAAGGGTTGAAGAAATGAATAGAATTGATGGAAGGAAATTTAATGAGCTGAGACCTATAAAAATTATAAGAAATTTTAATAAATTTGCAGAAGGTTCTGTTCTAATTGAAATGGGGGAGACAAAAGTTATTTGTACAGCTTCTATTGAGGATAAAGTACCTCCATTCCAAAAAGGTACAGGTAAGGGTTGGATAACCAGTGAGTATGGCATGTTGCCAAGAGCAACTGAAACAAGAAATCCACGAGAAGTAACTAAAGGAAGACCTAGTGGAAGGACTATGGAAATACAACGGCTTATAGGCCGTTCTTTAAGGTCTGTAGTAGATTTGGATGTGTTAGGAGAAAAAACTATATGGATAGATTGCGATGTTATTCAAGCAGATGGAGGTACACGAACAGCTTCTATTACAGGTTCATTTATAGCATTGGCAGATGCACTTAACAAATTGGTAGAAAAAGGCGATATTTCTAAGATTCCTTTAAAAGGTTTTGTTGCGGCTGTAAGTGTAGGAATTGTAGAGGGTAAGGAGCTTTTAGATTTATCCTTTCAAGAAGATTCTAATGCATTAGTAGATATGAATGTAGTTATGACAGACAAAGGAGAAATTGTAGAGATACAGGGAACAGGTGAGGGTGGACCATTTACAAAGCAAAATTTTTCAGATCTTCTAAATCTTGCAGAATATGGGATTGAGCAAATTATCAAAATTCAAAAAGAAGTTCTTTCTGATATTGTAGATAAAATAGGAGTTGATTCGGTTGAAAATAATAATAGCAACCAACAATCCTCACAAAACTGAAGAAATAAAAAATTTTTTTAAAGGCTATCCTATTGAAATTTATTCTATGGCAGACTTGGGAATAAAAGAAGATATAGAAGAGACAGGAAATACAATTGAAGAAAATGCTCTTATCAAGGCTCGCTTTTTAAAAGAAAAAGTTGATGGAATTGTTATAGCTGACGATACAGGGTTGTTTGTGGAGTATTTAAATGGGCAACCTGGAGTATATTCAGCAAGATTTGCTGGTGAAAATGCTACCTATGAAGATAACAACAAAAAATTGTTAAAGCTATTAGAGGGTGTTCCTTGTGAAAAAAGAAAAGCTTATTTTAAGACAGTGATAGCAGTGTTAGAAAGTGAAAAAGAAACTTTATTAGAAGGTAAATTAGAAGGGTATATTTTGGATCATCCTCGAGGGAAAAATGGTTTTGGATATGACCCGGTTTTTTATGTCGATAATTTAGGAAAGACTTTAGCAGAACTTACCATGGAAGAAAAAAATAAGATAAGTCATAGAGCTGATGCTCTTATGAAGTTAAAGAATTATATTTTAAAACGTTTGGAGGAAAAATAAATGGTTTTAGCAGTTATTAGTGATACACATGGTATATTTACGTTGGTTAGGAAAAAATTTCGGGAGCTTAATGGAATAGATTATCTTATTCATTTAGGAGATAATGCCTCAGATGCTATTCAATTATCTCAAGAGTTTGGGATTCCATTAGAGTATGTTAAAGGGAATTGTGATTTCCCTACAAAAGATGAATTGGAGAAAGTAATTGAAATAGAAGGCAAAAAAATTTTGTTAACTCATGGACACAGATATTATGTTAAATACGAGTATCAAACGATTTTAGATAGAGGAAGAGAATTGAGAGTAAATGCTGTATTTTTTGGGCATACTCATATTCCTATGATTTCAAAACATGAAGATATTTTACTTTTAAATCCAGGCAGTCCTTCTTTGCCAAGAGAAGGTGCAAAAAAAACGATAGCATTAGTGACAATTGATAAGAGCGGTATATTCCCAAGATTAGTGAATTTAGAAGAAGTTTCAGTGTTAAAAGAAGCATAGAAGACATAAGAGGAGGAATCACACCTCTTATGTCTTCTATACAATTTAATCTACAAAAATTTTTTAAACGAGGTGTTGACAAAGATAAAGGCATCTGATATAATCTAAAACTGTCAGACGAATTAAGAAACAAGCGAGAAAAATTCTTCTAAAATCTCAAGTAAGTTAATTACATGCGGGTGTAGCTCAATGGTAGAGCCCCAGCCTTCCAAGCTGGTTACGTGGGTTCGATTCCCATCACCCGCTCCAATATGCGCCTGTAGCTCAGTTGGATAGAGCAACGGCCTTCTAAGCCGTGTGTCGGGAGTTCGAATCTCTCCAGGCGCACCATTTATTGTGTGGTGGATATAGTTCAGTTGGTTAGAGCGCCAGATTGTGGCTCTGGAGGTCGTGGGTTCAAGTCCCACTATCCACCCCATGCTGGGATGTAGCCAAGTGGTAAGGCACCAGACTTTGACTCTGGCATTCGTAGGTTCGAATCCTGCCATCCCAGCCATTATGTGACCCATTAGCTCAGGAGGTAGAGCACCTGCCTTTTAAGCAGGGTGTCCCGCGTTCGAGTCGCGGATGGGTCACCAGTTTTAAAGAAAAAAGTGAGGACCTGAATTTGTGCGGGAGTGGCGGAATTGGCAGACGCGCTAGATTCAGGTTCTAGTGCCTAAAGCGGCATATGGGTTCAAGTCCCTTCTCCCGCACCATATAGATGCGGACATAGCTCAGTTGGTAGAGCATCACCTTGCCAAGGTGAGGGTCGCGAGTTCGAGTCTCGTTGTCCGCTCCAGAAAATTTTTTATGCGCCCTTAGCTCAGTTGGATAGAGTGACAGGCTTCGAACCTGGAGGTCGTGGGTTCAAATCCTACAGGGCGCACCAGATGAGAGAAAGTTAAATAATAACATTATTTTTCATGCGCCATTAGCTCAGTTGGTAGAGCAGCTGACTCTTAATCAGCGGGCCTGGGGTTCGAGTCCCTAATGGCGCACCAGACAAATAAAAAAGTACTTGAAACTAAAATAAAAATATGTTATTATAAGAGGCAAAGGAAAATTATTAATTTACTATATATACTACCTATGTATGGGTTAGAAATTTAATAATTTGCGAATGAAACAAAGGCGTTTCATCAGATAAGTGGTGGTGCCTTTGTTTTTTTAATATTTGTACTTTAATTAATTATTAAGTTAGTATGTTAAATTTATAAAAATTTAAGAGGAGGAATTGTTATGGCACAAAACACTTTAAGCGACATTTTTGGTTCAAATGTTTTCAACGATTCAGTCATGAGAGAACGCCTTCCAAAGGCAACTTACAAAGCTTTAAGAAAAACAATTGATGAGGGAATTCCATTAGAACCAGCAGTTGCCGAAGTTGTAGCAAATGCAATGAAAGATTGGGCAATTGAAAAAGGAGCAACTCATTTTACACATTGGTTCCAACCATTGACTGGAATGACTGCCGAAAAACGCGACTCCTTCATTTCTCCTACTCAAGATGGCAGAGTAATAGCTGAATTTTCCGGAAAAGAATTAATTAAAGGCGAACCTGATGCGTCTTCTTTTCCATCAGGTGGTTTAAGGGCTACTTTTGAGGCAAGAGGGTATACAGCATGGGATTGTACCTCACCTGCTTTTATAAAGGATGATACACTATATATCCCCACGGCTTTCTTTTCATATACAGGGGAGGCGCTAGATTTAAAAATACCCTTATTACGTTCTATGGAAGCTTTATCAAAGCAAGCTCTTCGAGTGCTACGATTATTTGGTAATACTACAGCAAAAAAGGTTATTACAACCGTAGGACCTGAACAGGAATATTTCTTAATTGATAAAAAGATGTACGATAAACGTAAAGATCTTATACTTACAGGAAGGACTCTATTTGGTGCTAGATCGCCAAAAGGTCAAGAAATGGAAGATCATTATTTTGCTTCTATCAAAGAAAGAATATCAGCATTTATGAAAGATCTAGATGCAGAACTATGGAAATTAGGAGTTCCAGCCAAAACTAAACATAATGAAGTTGCTCCTGCTCAACATGAACTTGCTACAGTATACAATACAGCTAATATTGCATCGGATCATAATCAATTAACAATGGAGTTAATGAGAAAAATTGCTTTAAGGCATGGACTTGTATGCCTTTTGCACGAAAAACCTTTTGCAGGAGTCAATGGTTCCGGTAAACACATTAACTGGTCTATGAGCACCGATGATGGTCAAAATCTCTTAGATCCGGGACATACACCCCACGACAATGCACAATTTTTAGTATTCCTGTGTGCTGTAATTAAAGCTATTGATGAATATGCTGACTTGGTCAGAGTAGCCGCTGCAACACCAGGAAATGACCATCGTCTTGGCGCTAATGAAGCACCGCCCGCAATTGTATCAGTCTTCCTGGGTGAACAGCTTACTGATATTCTTGAACAAATCGAAAATGGTGGTGCAACAACTTCAAAACAAGGAGGAGTACTAAAAGTAGGTGTATCAACTCTTCCTGCACTACCAAAGGATTCTACAGATAGAAACAGAACATCTCCCTTCGCATTTACAGGAAATAAATTTGAATTTAGAATGGTTGGTTCTTCTGCATCAATTGCAACTGCTAATTTCATTTTAAACACCATTGTTGCTGAAGCTCTGTCGCAGATTGCAGATAGGCTAGAAAAAGCTGACAATTTTGATGAAGAATTGCAATTGTTACTTAAAGAAATTGTAGAGAAGCACAAAAGAATTATATTTAACGGGAATAATTATTCAGAGGAATGGGTAAAAGAGGCAGAAAAACGAGGACTTCCTAATATTCGATCAAGTGTGGAAGCCATTCCTGCTTTGATCAAAGAAAAGAATGTCAAGCTCATGGAAAAACATGGTGTTTTAAATAAAGCTGAGCTTGAATCTCGTTATGAAATTTCTCTTGAAAATTATGTAAAAACAATTAATATTGAAGCGTTGACAATGTTGGACATAGCAAAACGGCAAATACTGCCGGCAGCTGTGAATTTTGCTACCAAAATTGCAGAATCGATAAATTCTGTAAAAGCAACAGGTCTAAATGTTGATATAAGTGCACAAACTGGATTATTAGAAGAAGTTTCTTCACTAATAAGTGAATTTAAGAAAAACATTTCTGAACTTGAAAATGCAGTTAATGAAGCTTCAAATATGAATAGTGATTCTTATAGCAAGGCTTGCTATTACAGAGATGTAGTATTTACAAAAATGGGCATTTTGAGAGAAATTGGCGATAAACTGGAAAGCATTGTAGATGCAGAATTATGGCCACTACCGACCTATGCTGACATGTTATTTAATATTTAACTTTTTACAGGATTGTCTAATGAGATATAAAAATTAATATTTTAAAGTACAAAAGCAAAGGCGCTTTTGCAACAGGCTAAAACCTAAGGCAAAAGCGCCATTTTCTATGTTGGCTTAAAATAGAAAAATTTGGAGGAGGTTTATACAAAATGTTGAAGAAGATTTATTTGTTATTCTCTCTCATGTTTATGTTTTTAATTATACCAAATTTAGTTTTTGCTTCTACAGGTAAAATCAATACGGGTGATACTGCTTTTGTGTTATTTTCTGCTGCGCTTGTTATGATTATGACTCCAGGACTTGCTTTCTTTTATGGTGGTATGGTCAGTAGTAAAAATGTAATAAGTACCATGATGCAAAGTTTTATAATTATCGCAATAATATCAATCCAATGGGTATTATTTGGTTTTTCATTATCATTTGGAGGCGATGTGGGACATATAATAGGAAATTTACAATGGTTAGGATTGAAAAATGTAGGATTTGAACCTTATGACGCGTATTCTGCAACAATTCCTTTGATGGCTTTTATGATTTACCAGTTAATGTTTGCAATAATTACACCTGCCCTTATAACTGGTGCTTTTGCTGAAAGAATGAGATTTGGTGCGTTCTTATTATTTACTCTATTATGGACAACACTTGTATATGATCCTATTGCACACTGGGTATGGGGCAACGGGGGATGGCTTAGAAATCTTGGTGCACTGGATTTTGCAGGAGGTACGGTTGTCCATATCAGTTCTGGTATTTCAGGTCTTATAGCAGCAATTTTAATTGGAAAGCGTAAAAATGTTAATATACTTCCCCATAATATGCCTATGGTTATTATGGGTACAGCAATTTTATGGTTTGGATGGTTTGGTTTTAATGGAGGGAGTGCGTTAGCAGTAAATGGAATAGCTGTTAATGCCTTTGTAGTTACAAACACAGCAGCAGCAGCCGCTGCACTTGGATGGGTTATAGTTGAATGGAGAATAAATGGCAAACCGACACTTTTTGGTGCAGCAAGTGGAGCTGTAGCAGGACTTGTTGCAATAACACCTGCTGCAGGTTATGTAACTGCGGTATCAGCAATTATAATTGGTATTATTGCAGGGATATTGTGTTATTTCTCAGTAAATTACTTAAAACATAAATTTAAATATGATGATTCACTTGATGCTTTTGGCATACATGGTATTGGTGGTACATGGGGTGCTATAGCAACAGGTATATTTGCTACAAAAGTAGTAAATCCCGGAGGCGCGAATGGATTAATATATGGGAATGTACACCAATTTATAGTACAAATTATAGGTGTGATTGCGGTATATGTCTTTGCAGCTATAATGACATATTCCATACTTAAAATCATAAATCTATTTATGGACTTAAGAGTAAGTGATGAAGAAGAGGAAGTAGGTCTAGATATATCTCAACACGGTGAAGGAGCATATAATAATACAGAACTTAAGTATAATTATTTTAGTTATTATGATAATAATTAGGGAAAATAGTCTATATAGCATTATTTAAAAAAATAAGTGGCGAAAATTAATTATCAACTATATTTTAGGAAGTTTAAAAGGAGTGATTTGGTTTGAAAAAAATAGAAGCCATTATACGAACGGAAAAATTGGAGATTATTAAAGATCAGTTAAGTAAATTTGGTATTCGCGGTATGACTGTATATCCCGTAATGGGTTGTGGAAATCAAAAAGGTTGGACCGAAGTTTACCGGGGAAATGAATATTTTATCAATTTATTACCAAAAGTTAAGATTGAAATTGCAGTAACTGATAATCAGGCGGAAAAGTTAGTAAAACTCATATCAGAAGTCGCACGGACTGGGGAAATTGGAGATGGTAAAATTTTTGTGGTAAATTTGGAGGATGTGATACGAGTTCGTACTGGCGAACGGGGTGAAAAAGCACTTTAAGCAAAAAAATCAATTAAAGCTAAATCTGAATAATCATAATTGTTTAAAGGAGACGAGATAATGCAAGTTTTAATTATCCAACATGTAAGTCAGGAAGGACCAGGCCTTATAGCTGAAATTTTTTCAAAGAAAGGATGGAAGTTAGATATTCGCGTAATGAATCAACCTGGAGCTATTTTACCTAAAACGGTGGCTGACTATAATGCTGTGATAATTTTGGGAGGGCCAATGGGAGCGTATGAAGAAGAAAAGTACCCATATCTTTATCAAGAACAAGAACTTATACGCGATGCGATAGCAAGACGAATACCAGTGTTAGGAATATGTTTAGGAGGACAGCTTATTGCCAGGGCATTAGGAGCAACAGTCAAACCTAACTCGATAAAAGAAATTGGGTGGTATAAAATACATTTGACAGAAGCAGGGAAAAGGACTCTTCTTTTCGATGATTTACCAGAAGAATTTTGGGCTTTTCAATGGCATGGAGATACTTTTGAACTGCCTGAAGGGGCTGTTCTCCTTGCAGAAGGTGAAACTTGTACTAACCAGGCTTTTGCTTATAAAGATTGTGCTTGGGCTTTACAATTTCATCCAGAAGTTACACCTATCATTGTCGGTTATTGGACTGAGATTTATAAAAAAGAACTTATAGATTTTGCTGGACCAGAAGCAGCGGATCAACTTAAAGAGGAGACAAAAAGGCTGTGGGAAAAAAATCGGGAAGTTTTTTCACGTTTTTGGGCGAATTTTTCCAGAATTTTAGATGTTTAGGGAAGGAACGGGAAGAAACACCACCACTTTTTACTTATAAAAAGTGGTGGTGTTTTTATTATTTAGGTGTTCTTTTTTGATTACTACATTATTTAATTGTAAAATTAACCTAAAAATAATTTATGAATTTTTCATATTAACATATTGCGAAATTAATAAAATGTATTATAATTAATATAACACTCACAATTTAGGATTGATAAGCATTTTACCACAATTTGAGGACAATTTTAAGCAGTAAACATTTTCGCTTTATGCAACTTTCAAAAAAAATATTGCATATAAAAATTTTTTAAGGGGGTTATAAAATGTTGAAGGAAGGTTATGTAAGAATACCTTCGGGATGTGCTATAAGTGGTGTAATTGATCGCACTGGTCGTCTATTTTCAGGGCAATCTATAACAGATTCCATCGCGACAATGCATGATAGATCAAATGGTCTTGGAGGTGGTTTTGCTGCATATGGCATTTATCCTGATTTTAAAGATTATTTTGCATTTCATATGTTTTATGATGATTTGATAGCTAAACAGGAAACAGAAAATATTTTAAAGGCAGATTATATAGTGGCTTTAGAAGAAAAAATACCAACGCGAAAAACGGCACATATTAAAAATGCACCATTAATTTACAGATATTTTGCTATACCAAAGCCAGAGAAATTGAAATTGTCAGAACTGGATGAGAATGAATTTACAATTAAATTTGTATTTAATATAAACAGCAATATACCGGGCGCTTATGTTTTTTCTAGCGGGAAAAATATGGGAGTATTTAAAGCGGTAGGTTATCCAGAAGATGTTGCAAATTTTTATAAATTGGAATCTTATAAAGGATATATGTGGCTGGCCCATGGTAGATTTCCAACAAATACACCAGGATGGTGGGGTGGTGCACATCCTTTTAATTTATTAAATATCTCTGTTGTTCACAATGGCGAGCTTTCTTCCTACGATACTAATCGTAAATATTTAGAAGAGTTTGGATATATTTGTACATTGCAAACTGATACAGAAGTTGCGGCATATATATTCGATCTTTTATTAAGAAAACATGGTTTACCAATAGAGCTTGCATGTAAAGTAGTTGCATCGCCTTTGTGGAAGCAGGTTGAGAGAATGTCGCCAAAAGAAAAATTTTTATACACTAACCTAAAAGTAATTTATGGGAGAGCATTACTAAATGGTCCATTTTCAATGATAATAGCATATGGAGATGGCTTTATAGCAATAAACGATAGAATTAAACTAAGGCCACTTACTGCTGCAAAAAAAGGCGATATGATATATGTAGCCAGCGAAGAGTCAGCAATAAGGCAAATATGCAAAAATCCGGAAAGCGTATGGATTCCTAGAGGTGGAGAACCTGTTATAGCTGAGCTCATACGTGATAACGAAAAAGAAATGTATTCTACAAAGGAGGTTACTGCATGAGTTTAAGCTATCTTACTCCAGAATTTAAAGTACTCAGAGATTACGATAAATGCATTAATTGTAAGGTTTGCATGAGGCAGTGTTCATTTGAAGTTCACAGTTATGATGAAGATCTAGATAAGATGGTTTCAAATGATATAAATTGTGTAAATTGTCAAAGGTGTGTTCTCTTGTGTCCAACACAAGCTCTTACAATTATTAAACATCCTCAAACATTTAAAGAACATGCTAATTGGACTTACGATGCTATAAGAGATATATACAGACAGGCAGAAACAGGTGGAGTTCTTCTGTCATCTATGGGAAATGATAGGCCTTATCCTGTATATTGGGATAAAATGGTTATAAATGCAAGTCAGGTTACAAACCCGTCTATAGACCCGTTGAGAGAACCTATGGAATTAAGGGTGTATTTAGGTAGAAAGCCTGATAGGATAGAAATAGACGAAAACCTCAATGTTAAAACAAAAATGCCTCCTCAACTCAAACTTGAGACCCCAATAATGTTTTCAGCAATGTCTTATGGATCAATAAGTTACAATGCTCATGCAGCTTTGGCAAGAGCTGCTGAAGAGCTTGGGATACTTTATAATACTGGTGAAGGAGGGCTTCATAAGGACTTCCGCAAATATGGGAAAAATACAATTGTACAGGTCGCATCAGGTCGTTTTGGTGTTGATAGAGAATACCTTAATACTGCGGCGGCTATTGAAATAAAAATTGGTCAAGGTGCAAAGCCTGGGATAGGTGGTCATTTACCCGGTGAAAAGGTGAGTGAAGATATCTCGGCAACAAGGATGATACCACCTGGAAGTGATGCTATATCTCCTGCACCGCATCACGATATTTATTCAATTGAAGACCTTGCTCAATTAATATATTCATTGAAGGAAGCCACTGATTATCAAAAACCTGTTGGTGTAAAAATTGCAGCAGTCAATAATGTTGCGGCAATAGCTTCGGGAATAGCGAGAGCTGGAGCAGATTATATAGCAATAGACGGATTTAGAGGTGGTACAGGGGCTGCTCCAAAGAGAATAAGGGATAATGTAGGAATTCCAATTGAATTTGCAATAGCTGCTGTAGATGCAAGACTCCGCTCTGAAGGTATAAGACATACAGTATCTTTAGTTGCAGCAGGTAGTATTAGAAACAGTGCAGATATAGTCAAAGCAATAGCTCTTGGTGCAGATGCTGTATACATTGCAACAGCTGCTTTGATTGCTTTGGGATGTCACATGTGCCAAAAATGCCATACTGGTAAGTGTAATTGGGGAATTGCTACACAAGATCCTAACCTTGTAAAAAGATTAAACCCCGAAATTGGATATAAACGTCTTGTTAACCTTGTTCAAGCATGGAGTCATGAGATAAAAGAAATGCTTGGTGGAATGGGTATAAATGATATTGAAAGTCTTAAAGGCAATAGGTTAATGCTTCGTGGGATAGGAATGACGCAGAAGGAACTTGATATACTTGGCATTCTTGCTGCCGGCGAATAGGAGGTATTTTTGTGAAAAAGGTTTATGTAAAAGAAGAAGTGTGCGTGGGATGTAGATTATGTGAAGTATACTGTATTACATCTCATTCAAAGTATAAAGATGTTTTAAAAGCATATAAGTTGGAACCCCAAAGGCCGACACCACGAATTGTTATAGAGGAAAATAGACCTGTATCTTTTTCGCTCCAGTGTAGGCATTGCGATGATGCGCCATGCGTTAAATCATGCATTACAGGAGCGATGCGAAAAGATCCATTAACGGGTGTTGTAACTTGTGACACAGATAAATGTGTTGGATGCTGGACTTGCGTGCTTGTATGTGAGTTTGGTGCAATCATAAGAGATGTAAATAATAAGGTTGCATCAAAATGTGACTTATGTGCTGAAGCAGGAGAACCGGCTTGTGTCAAGAATTGTCCTAATGAGGCACTTGTCTATAGTGAAGGAGGCATTTTTGCATGAGAATAGTAATAATTGGTAATTCTGTTGCGATGGTAGGTGCAGTAGAGGCAATAAGAAAATATGATACAAGTTCTGAAATAATTGTTATTTCAGATGAAACATATCACGTGTATTCAAGACCCCTTATTTCTTATTATCTTGGGAATTTAGTGTCTGAAGACAAAATGATATATAGAGAGAAAGATTTTTACCGCAAAAATAAAGTAGAAACTGTATTTGGTATTAAGGCTATTTCTATTGATGAAAGAAAAAAAGAAGTGCATCTTGAAAACGGAGACAGCATAAGTTTTGACAAACTTCTCATTGCAACGGGCGGGAAACCTATAATACCTCCAGTAGAAGGATTGAATAAAATAAATGTTCATACTTTTATTAAAATGGACGATGCTAAAAAATTAAAGGGAGCTGCCAAGCCGGGTTCAAAAGCTGTAATTGTAGGTGGTGGTCTCATCGGTTTCAAAGCAGCAGAAGGCCTTCACCATTTAGGGGTAGATGTAACAATAGTTGAACTTGCCGATAGAATTTTAAGTACAATTCTTGATGCAAAAGGAGCATCTTTGGTATCTCAAAGTCTTCAAAATGACGGCATAAAAATAATTACGGGAACAACAGTGGATAAAATTATAGGAAACGAATATGTTAAGGGAGTTTTGCTCAAAAATGGGCAGGAATTAGAAGCTGATAATCTTGTTATCGCGATAGGTGTTGTGCCAAACGTTGATGTTGTAAGAAACACATCAATTTCTATAAACCGTGGTATTTTAGTAGATAACACTATGAAAACAAGTGTTGAAGATGTATATGCAGCAGGAGATGTAGCCGAAGGTTATGATATGCTTGTTGAGTCAAATAGGGTTGTGCCAATATGGCCAAATGCATACATGCAAGGGGAAATTGCAGGGTTCAACATGATTGGGATAAATAAAAATTTTAAAGGGATTTTTCCTATGAACTCAATAGGTTATAAAAATACAAATATGATAACAGCTGGTATAACAAATCCACAGCAGGAGGAATTTGAGATTATCTCTAAAATTGATCATAACAGAAGGTCTTATAAAAAATTTGTGGTAAAAGAAAATAGGTTAGTAGGATTTATATTAATTAATGATATTGATAGGGCTGGATTATTTACTGGGTTTATAAAAAACGAAACGGATATAACTCCATTTAAGAAGTATATTTTAAATGATGATTTTGGATTCATATATTTGCCAAAAGAATTAAGAAGAGCAAAAATGCTTGACTTGGAGGTGGTATGATGAAAACCATAAATGCGTCAGGAATTTATTATAGAGACCTTAATGAAATAATTAAAGAGTTGGTTCGTTCTGGCGAAGATATAATTAATTTGAAAAATGTTAATGGTCAACGATATATAGGAGATAATCTATCTGGGGCCACCAAAATAAATATCGAAGGTACACCTGGGAATGACATGGCAGCTTTTATGGACGGGCTTACAATAGAAGTTTTTGGTAATGGACAGGATGCAATAGGAAATACAATGAACGATGGGAATATTATTATACATGGACATGCAGGTGATGTCGTTGGTTACGGGATGAGGGGTGGATCTATCTATATAAAAGATAGTGTTGGTTATAGAGTTGGCATACACATGAAAGAATACAAAGATAAAGTTCCTGTAATAGTTATTGGAGGAAGTGCGGGAGACTTCTTTGGTGAATATATGGCAGGTGGATGCATGATTGTACTGAACTTAAAAAATGATGAAAATATAGTTGGAGAATATTGTGGCACAGGGATGCATGGAGGAGTTATATATTTGAGAGGAGATGTAGAAGACTATCAACTTGGGAAAGAAGTTATTAAGGAAAAGATAGATGACAAAGATTACGCGTTTATCCAAAAGTATGTTGAAAATTTTTGTAAATATTTTGATTATGATTTTCAAAAGATTATGAATCATTCTTTTGTCAAGTTGCATCCGATAGGCAAAAGACCCTATGGAAATATGTATGCATAAAATTATTTTAATTCTTTTGGATTTGTGGTATAATGAGTTTAGACAAATTTATTTAAAATTGAATATGACAAGTGCTAGGGGAGCCATAAATGGCTGAGAGGGGATTTGTTCCCGACCCTTTGAACCTGAACAGGGTAATGCCTGCGCAGGGAAGCACGTTTTACGAAGTTTGTAAAAAGTGCTCACCTGAACAGGTGGGCATAATTTATTATTTTGGAGGTGGTCATATGAAGTTAGTCCTTACTATTGCCGGTTCTGACTCTGGGGGAGGAGCAGGTATACAGGCAGATTTAAAGACTTTTTCAGCACATGGAGTATACGGCATGAGTGTCATTACTTCAATAACAGCGCAAAATACCATGGGGGTTTTAGGGATTGAGGATGTAAGTCCTGCTATGGTGTATTTGCAGATGAAGGCAATTTTTGAGGATTTGTATCCCGATGCAGTGAAGATAGGCATGGTATCTAATGAAGACATTATTAAGATGATTGCAAAAGGATTAAAAGATTACAATGTAAAAAATGTTGTGCTGGACCCTGTCATGATTTCAAAGAGTGGAAGCTATTTATTGAAGCCGGAAGCAGTAGAGGCTTTGAAAAAGGAATTGATTTCTTTAAGCCTTGTAGTTACGCCAAATCTTATGGAGGCAGGAGAATTAATTGGAAAAGAAATTAAAAATATATCGGATATGAAGGAAGCGGCTAAGAAAATTTTAGATTATGGAGCAAAGACAGTAATTGTAAAAGGTGGACATCTTACAGGGGATGCTTTGGACGTATTTTATGATGGAAAAGAGTTTTATGAAATTACATCGGAGAGAATCGATACTAAAAACACTCATGGTACAGGCTGTACATTTTCCTCAGCTATAGCTGCCAATATCGCTTTAGGTTATGATTTAGTTGAATCAATAAAAAGAGCGAAAGCATACATTACAGGGGCTATAAAATATTCATTATCCATAGGGCATGGAGTAGGTCCCACTAACCATTTTTGGAATATAGAAATAAGGAAGGTGTGAGATATGGACTTAACCCTTTACGCTATTACGGATAGGTCTTACATAAGGGATTTGGATATTGCTGAGGCAGTAGAATTAGCAATAAAAGGGGGTGCAACAGTAATTCAACTGAGAGAAAAAGATATATCAAGTAGGGAATTTTATGAAATTGCTCTCAAAGTTAAAGAAGTGACAAAAAGAAATAAAATTCCTCTCATTATTAACGACAGAGTGGATATAGCTTTGGCAGCAGATGCAGATGGAGTTCACGTTGGACAGGAGGATTTGCCGGCAGATGTTGTAAGGAGAATGATAGGTCCTCATAAAATAGTAGGAGTATCAGCGAGAACAGTGGAGGAAGCTTTAAAAGCACAAAGGGATGGAGCGGATTATTTAGGGGTAGGTGCGGTGTTTAAGACTCCAACAAAGCCGGAAGCGGAAGCCATTGGAATAGAAGGGCTGAAAAAGATAAAAGAGGCTGTTGCTATTCCAGTCGTTGCAATAGGAGGTATAACGAGGGATAATGCTTATGAAGTCATGTTAAAGTCAAGAGTAGACGGGATATCTTCAGTTTCAGCTGTATTTTATGGGGATATAGAAAACAATACAAGAAAACTTTTGGAGGTTATAGCAAAAGCGATAAACGATAGGAGGAATTTGAAATGAAAAAGGAATTATTGAAAATTTTAAGAGAGAAAAAGCCTTTAGTTCACCATATTACAAATATAGTTACTGTCAATGATTGTGCTAATATAACACTGGCTATAGGAGCATTGCCAGTCATGGCACATGCCTTGGAAGAAGTAGAAGAAATGGTAAGTGCAGCAGATGCTTTAGTTTTAAATATAGGCACTCTTACAAATGAACAAGTAGAAGCGATGATAAAAGCAGGGAAGGCTGCAAATAGACTTAAAGTACCAGTTATATTAGACCCTGTTGGAGCGGGAGCTACAAAGCTTAGGACACAAAGCTCAAAAAAGATATTAGAAGAGGTAAAAATTTCTGTGATAAAAGGGAATAGTGCTGAGATTTCAATACTTGCAGGCAAAGGTGGGAAGATACGCGGTGTAGAGTCTCAAAGCGGAGCAGATGATATTTCTGAAGCTGCAAAAGATTTAGCAAACGCGTACAATGTTGTAGTAGCAGTGTCAGGTGTTACTGACATAATTACTGATGGGAAAAAAATTGCGTATGTAAAAAATGGACATCCTATGATGGGTACTATCACCGGCACCGGTTGTATGCTTACCTCTGTAGTAGCAAGCTTCTGCGGAGTATGTGAAGATTATTTTGAAGCTACAGTAGAAGCTTTTGTAGCTTTTGGAATAGCAGGGGAAAGAGCTGCTCAAAGCAGTAATGTCAAAGGGCCCGGCAGTTTTAAAGTGACATTTTTTGATGAGATATATAATCTTACGCCGGAGATAATAGAAAAAGATAAGAAGGTGGAAGTATGAATAAAATACATCGTATGGTTTTTGTGGCACTTATTATTGCTATAGGCACATTTACCTCTCAATATGTATGGTTTAGTGTAGGTGTTGCCAAAGTTACACCTGTTCAACATGCTATTAATGTTATTTCAGCAGTTTTTTTGGGTCCTTGGGGAGCGTTAGAAGTAGCTTTTATTATAGGACTATTGAGGAACATCCTTGGTGTTGGATCGCTTTTGGCATTTCCAGGAGGAATGGTTGGTGCATTCATTGCTGGATATCTTTATAAATTTACACGTAAGTTTTATTTTGCCTCTATAGGAGAAGTTATAGGTACAGGCATTATAGGGGCTTTGCTTTCTTATCCTATAGCTAAGTATATACTTGGAAGTTCCGGCGCGGCTTTTATGTTTGTCATTCCATTTTCGCTTTCCAGTACAATAGGTTCGGCTATAGGATATGTAGTAGTATTAGTTTTAGCAAAATATAAGAAATTTATCTCATAAATTTACATTAAGAAAGCAGGTATGAATTATGAAAATCTTTTATGGATGTATACTCTGCTGCGATATCTACAATGGCAGTTATTAAAACAAGGCTCAGTAAAAAAGAGATATTAGTAATTTATTCGCTGATAGGTATTATAGCAGCATATTTATTTCCAATTGATAAATATCAAAACTTTTTATATGCTATCGGTAGTGTATTTATTCCAGTATACACAGTAGTTTTTGTAGGCTTCTTTATATTAAAATATGAAGAAAGTGGGTACCTTAATATTCCTGCAGCTGTGTCATCTATCATTGGAATTATTACGTATAATTACATGGTATATAATGGTACTTCATTATTGAAATGGTATTTAACTCCTACTATAACAACAATATTTTTGACTGCTTTGATTTATACTGTAACACAAAGTTTTTTTTAAGAGAAAAGAGAAAATTTTGTGATTGATGAAATTTTAAAACTTTTAAGCATGTATAGAATTAATAAACAATATATTGAATAAATATAATAAATCCGATGAGGAATACCTAATTGAAATTATTAAAAAATATATAAATATATGAAAATGAAGACAAAAATATATCAATTAATATTTTTAATTTAAATCTATATGATCTCCAGTATCTAAGTAAATTACCCATTCACATACTACTAAATTTAAACTTACTGCAAGAATGATATTAATTGCAATAATAATTAAGTTCAGCATCACAAAAGGACTGATGACTCCTGCTAAATACAAAACCTGAACTCCTACCATAAGCATTATTAAAAACAATGTTGTTGTGAGATTTTCCTTTGTAAACCAATTTTTT
This sequence comes from Thermoanaerobacter sp. YS13, assembly GCF_000806225.2. Classification (NCBI taxonomy): domain Bacteria; kingdom Bacillati; phylum Bacillota; class Clostridia; order Thermoanaerobacterales; family Thermoanaerobacteraceae; genus Thermoanaerobacter; species Thermoanaerobacter sp. YS13. The sequence continues at coordinate 276,105 of NZ_JOOI01000003.1, forward strand.
AGCATTCCCTTTCACCTACACTTTCTCCCGAATGTTTTTCCCAAATAAGCCAGAAGGTTTAACTAATAAGATAATGATTAAAATTACAAAAGCTACGGGGTCCCTATATAAAGAACTACCATATCCACTTACTAAAGACTCGGTAATTCCTAAAATAAGTCCGCCGGTCATTGCACCAGGTATAATTCCTATACCTCCTAAAACTGCTGAAATAAAAGCTTTTAAACCAAACATAATTCCCATTAAAGGAAATACTTCATTGTAATATATCCCTACCAGCACTCCTGCTGCTGCAGCTAAAGCTGAGCCAATAGCAAAGGTGATGGATATTGTTGTATCTACATTTATTCCCATTAAACGAGCAGCTTGCATATCATAAGAAACTGCTCGCATTGCTTTTCCGATTTTTGTATTATGAACTATATACTGGAGTAAAATCATTAAGATAATCGTGACAATAATAATTAAAATTTCTCTATTTGAAATGGTGACTTTTCCATCAAGTAATGAATACGAAACCTGTTTAAAAACCTTTGGAAATGCACGAGGTTGCGGACCTAAAAAAAACATTGTAGTATATTCTAAAAGAAGAGAAACACCTATTGCAGTAATTAAAATTACAATTTTAGGCGAATTTCTTAAAGGACGATATGCTAATCTTTCAATAATAATACCTAAAATAGCACATACAATCATGGAAAAAATTAACGCTGGAATAAAAGACATTTTTAAAATCAAAGTGGCATATAATCCTGCAAAAGCTCCAAGCATATAAACATCACCATGGGCAAAATTAATGAGTTTTATAATACCATAGACCATAGTGTATCCTAAAGCAATTAAAGCGTAAATACTTCCTATTGATATTCCATTTATTAACTGTTGTATAAATTCAGTCATTTCATCCACCCCTACCTTAGTTAAATTTATTTCTTTTTAGGGGAGGAACATTCCTCCCCTTTAATCTTTTAAGGATTTACATAAGCCTTATAGGTTTGTTTACCATTTTTGTATTCCAAAATCACTAAGCCTTTAACAGCATTATGATTTTTGTCTAAAGAAATCTTTGCAGTAACTCCTTGTACATCCTTGGTGGTCTTTAAAGCGTCTTTGATCTTTTCTGGTGTAGCTTCACCGGCTCGTTTAATGGCATCAGCTAAAACAAGTACTGTATCGTAGCCTACTGCCGCCATTGCGTCTGGTTCACTGCCGTATTTTTCCTTATACTTTTTAACAAAATCCTGAACTTTGGGATCAGGCATTAAAGACGAATAGTGATTAGTAATAAAAGTGTTGTTAAGAGCATTAGCACCAGCAATTTCAACGAGCTTTGGCGAATCCCAACCATCACCACCGCCCATAGGAACATTAATACCAAGCTCCCGTGCTTGCTTTACAATTTGGCCCACTTGCTCGTAATAACCAGGCACATAAATAAATTCAGGATTTAAACTTTTAATCTTGGTTAATACTGAGCGGAAATCCTGATCTTGGGTAGTGTAGTTTTCATCAGCTAAAATTTCGCCACCACCGGCTTTAAAAGCTTCTACAAAAAACTTAGCCAGACCTACCGAATAAGCAGCTGTATTATCTTTTAAGACAGCAACCTTTTTAAGCTTCAATTCATTCAAAACGAACTTTGCCATTGCTGTTCCTTGGAAAGGATCTATGAAGCAAGTACGAAAAATATACTCTCTTACCTTGCCTGTTTTAGGATCTACTGTAACATCAGGGTTAGTTGCTGATGGTGAAATCACAGGAACTTTATTAGTTTCGGCAATATTAACATAAGAGAGGGTGTTGCCAGAAGTCATTGAACCAATAATAGCAACTACTTTATCTTGGGTAATTAAGCGGGTCGCAACTGAAGCAGCTTCTGTATTATCGGATTTATTGTCATATTTGACTATTTCAATCTTTTTACCAAGAACTCCACCAGCGTTGTTAATTTCATCTACTGCTAACATAATTCCGTTTAAGCCTGATTGACCCAAAGTAGCAACATTTCCCGACAGCAATATGAGAGTAGTTTTATAATGATTAACAAGCTTAGAGGCGTCCTTGACATATTAAAAAAACTTTGATAAAATGGTCTTGCGTAAACTCTTAATCGTGGGGCTGGGATTCGAGTCCCTAATGGCGCACCGTTTTAATATGCGGGCATGGCGGAACTGGCAGACGCGCCAGACTTAGGATCTGGTGGGGTTACCCGTGGGGGTTCAAGTCCCTTTGCCCGCACCAATGAAAATTTCAAATAGGGGAATATATACTTGACAGAAAAATAATGCAGCAAGCATTATTTTTTTTGCATAAAATTATGACAGCTTAAGTTTGATTCACCGTTTTTTTATGTTATAATATTATAAGTTTAGAAGAGTTATACGAAAGAAAGAGAATAGGAGGATATACTTAATGGGTGCGAGTCTTAAAAAATTAGAGAAAAGTGTTGCGACGATTGAACTTACAATACCAAGTGAAAAGTTTGAAGAGGGTTTAAATTTTGCTTTTAAAAAGAATGCATCTAAATTTAATGTGCCCGGCTTTAGAAGAGGAAAGGCTCCGAGAGTAATTGTAGAAAGATATTATGGTGAAGGTGTCCTTTACGAAGATGCTGTAGAGTATGTTTTTGACGAAGCGTACAAGGAAGCTCTTAAAACGTTTGGTTTAGAGCCAGTAGATTATCCGGATATTAACATTTTACAAATCGGCAAAGGAAAAGACTTGATTTTAGAAGCAACTGTACCTGTCATGTCTGGGGTAGAGTTAGGTGAATATAAAGGCATAGAAATTGAAAAAATAGAGTATGATGTGTACGATGGGGATGTAGACTACGAATTAGAAAAATTAAGGCAGCAAAATGCGAGAATTATACCTATTGAAGGAAGAGCAGCAGAAAGTGGAGATATTGCTGTAATAGACTTTGAAGGATTTATTGACGGTGAGCCTTTTGAAGGCGGTAAATCTGAAAATTACGAATTAGAATTAGGTAGCAATACTTTTATTCCCGGGTTTGAGGACCAAATAATAGGCCACAATGTAAATGAGACTTTTGATGTAAATGTTACTTTCCCTGAAGATTATAGAGTGGAAGAATTAAGAGGCAAATCAGCTGTTTTTAAAGTCACTCTTAAGGCTTTAAATAAAAAAGAGCTACCAGAGTTAGACGATGAATTTGCAAAAGATGTAAGTGAATTTGAGACATTAGAAGAGTTAAAAGCCGACATAAGAAAGAAATTAGAAGAAAAAAATAGGTTAGAAGCAGAAAATGAGATGAAAGAAAAAGCAGTAATGAAAGTTGTGGAAAACGCAAAAGTTGATATACCAGATGTTATGGTGGAAAGGCAAATAGATATTTCTTTGAGGGATTTAGATTATAATTTGAGATATCAAGGTTTAGATTTAAATAGCTATTTATCAATTACAGGGAAGAGCTTAGAAGATTTAAGAAAAGAGATGTGGGATGGAGCTTTAAACAGAGTAAAAACTCAACTTGTCATAGACAAAATTGCCAAAGTGGAAAATATTGAAGTTACAGAGGAAGAATTAGAAAGTAAATTAAAAGAGATGGCAGCGAATTACAGAATAAATTTGGAAGAATTCAAGAAAAGTCTTACTGAAAGCCAGATAAACAGCATAAAAGAGGATATAGCTTATTATAAGACGATTGACTTTATTTTCAGTGAGTGTAAAATAATAAGTAAAGAGACAAACGGTAAAATGTCAAGGGGGTAATTAAAAATTTTTTGAGACATTTAAAGGGCAAAAAGACAAAAAGATACCCTTCTTCCAATATACCAATAAATGGTATTGGAAGTTCCAGAACTAAATTCCTTATTAATTTTTAACAAAAAAGTATTTAAATACTAGCAACACCTCTTTCTTGATATATTTGACCTTTGCTGAGCATTGCAAAGATCAGAGGGATTAATCTTCTAGCAGTTAAGACGAGGGCACGTTTATGTTGGTGTTTAGGTACCTCGCGATACTTCTTGTTGTAGTAGTCTTTAAACCTCACTGTGTGCACCCTAACACAGTTAGCGGCTTCAACAAGATAGTATCGCAGGTACTGATCACCACACTTAACCAAAGAAGTATCCTGGGCATTGAAATTACCTGATTGGTATTTATTCCAGATGAGGCCAGCATATTTGGCAACAGCAGCCTCGTTATTAAACCTTTTAATATCACCAATTTCGGCGATGATACCAGCAGCAAGGACGTCTCCAATACCGGGGATAGTAGTTAGAGTTTGAGAAAAAGCTTTAAGCTGTCTTGATATCTCGCCGTCGAGCTTTTTAAGTTGAGATTCGAGGAAGCGAATATTTTCGAGTGTCATAGAAAGAGCTAAGTCGTTTGCTTCAGCAAGATCAGGGTGAAGCCTGTAAGCTCTGTTAGCAGCAGCTTTTAAAGTTTTGGCGATTTGAGTAGGGTCTGAGAGTCTGTTATTGCCGTTTTTCACAATAAAGTCGATCAGGTCATCAAGAGGCATGGAAGCAATATCATCAGGAGTAAAATTTTCAATGATAGCTAAGGAAGCCTTACCAAATATGTTGCTAAAAGGGCACTCTGAAGGATAGGTTGAGAACTTGAAAGAAATAAGGCTTAGGGCTCGATTTTTTTCACGGACCAAGCTGCGGACGATATGATAACGCATGCGAGTAAGTCTTTGCAGTGCAGCGTATCTCAAGTCTGGGAGAGGAGTTGGTTTGACCTGTCCAAATCTTACACATTCAGCAATAACAGCTGCATCAATGGAGTCTGTTTTAGGAAGATGTATATAAGCGCCTTTAAAAGATTTAATGATAGAAGGATTGATGACGTAAAATAGAGGATTAAAGGGAGCAAGTTCAGGAGAAGAAGCTAGGAAAGTATGCAAATGCCAGGCATAGTGTGAAGTAGCTTCCATGCCAAATTTAATGGATGAAATATTGTATTGTTGAGCAAGAGAGATAGTAAAGTTTAGAAGCTGCTGAGCGCCATCCAAATTATTAGGGAAGAAGAAAGTTTTTTTCACTAAGCGGTTGCCGGTCTCATCAATAAAAGAAGCAGCATTTAATTCACTTGAAATATCAATGCCAACGATAAGTGTAGAGCTCATGGTAGATTCACGCTCCTTTTTGTAAAAAGTTTTTTGAAGGTCCTTTGTCTCTGAGAGTTATTTGTAATACACCCTCGCCGTGATTAGTGCTCAGATTTAGCTTATAGGGTGCCTGACCATCGATGCTCAAGCGATGGACAGATAAGCTAAAGAGGCACAACAAACGAGTATGTATTACTCAAATAACTCCAGAGGTTCAGTCTTATTCGAGTGGTGATGCTGATTTACCAGCATGCCACAGGAGTGAGCCAAAAATACCTCAGTAAACATAAAAGGGACCTTCTACTTTTAAGTTTATCAGAGACAAAGGACCATTTAAATAAAAAATGAGAGATTTAATTATGAGATTGTTTTACCAGGGTAAAAATGGTTTTTAAGGATTTAATTTATGTGTTTATTATTAAATTTTTGATGTGAATTACAATCATATTATACGAGGAGTGATTATTATGAGTCTTGTACCTATTGTTGTAGAGCAGACAAATAGAGGCGAACGTTCTTACGATATATTTTCTCGCCTTTTGAAAGACAGAATTGTATTTTTAGGAGAAGAAATAAATGATACTACAGCAAGTTTAGTTATTGCACAGCTTTTGTTCTTGGAAGCTGAAGACCCTGATAAAGACATCTGGCTTTATATAAATAGTCCAGGAGGCTCGATAACAGCAGGTTTTGCCATTTATGACACAATGCAGTATATAAAACCGGATGTAGTGACTCTATGTGTTGGAATGGCGGCATCGATGGCTGCATTTTTACTGGCAGCAGGTGCGAAAGGGAAAAGATTTGCACTTCCTAATAGCGAAATAATGATACATCAGCCTTTAGGAGGCATGCAGGGGCAAGCTACTGACATTAAAATTCATGCTGAAAGGATATTAAAATTAAGAGATAAGTTGGATAAAATACTTGCAGAAAATACGGGGCAGCCTATTGAAAAGATAAAGGCAGATACTGAGAGGGACTTTTTCATGGACGCGGAGGATGCGAAAGCGTATGGCATTATAGACGAGGTTCTCATCAGGAATAAAAGATGATGCCCCAAAAGAGGTGAAATTATGGCCAAATATGATAATCAAAAACAACTAAAGTGTTCTTTTTGCGGAAAGACACAGGACCAGGTAAAGAGGCTAGTTGCAGGGCCTGGTGTGTATATTTGTGATGAATGCATTGAACTTTGTCAAGAAATTATAAATGAAGAATTTGAAGAAGACATTGATATGGGAATTGGAGAACTTCCTAAGCCAAAGGAAATAAAAGAATTTCTTGACCAATATGTAATTGGGCAGGAAAAAGCTAAAAAAGCTTTAGCTGTTGCTGTTTACAATCATTACAAGAGAATTAACAGCAGGATAAAGCCAGACGATGTAGAACTTCAAAAGAGCAATATTTTACTTTTAGGTCCCACAGGTTCTGGGAAAACCTTATTGGCTCAGACACTGGCAAAACTTCTAAATGTTCCTTTTGCAATAGCTGATGCTACTTCTCTAACTGAGGCTGGGTATGTAGGTGAAGATGTAGAGAATATACTTTTAAAGCTTATACAAGCAGCAGATTATGATATAGAAAAAGCTGAAAAAGGTATAATTTACATTGACGAAATAGATAAAATAGCGCGAAAGTCAGAAAACCCTTCTATTACTCGTGATGTCTCAGGAGAAGGCGTACAACAGGCTTTGTTAAAAATTTTAGAAGGGACCATTGCAAATGTGCCGCCACAAGGTGGAAGAAAACATCCTCATCAGGAGTTTATACAAATTGACACAACTAATATATTGTTTATATGTGGTGGCGCTTTTGAAGGCATAGAAAAAATAATAGAATCCCGAATAGGGAAAAAGAGCTTAGGATTTGGAGCAGAAGTACAGAGCAGAAAAGAAAAAGACTTAAGCGAAATTTTAAGTCATATAATGCCACAGGACCTTCTTAAATTCGGTATGATACCAGAGTTTATAGGAAGGGTGCCAATAGTAGTTACATTAGACCCATTGAGTAAGAATGACTTAGTAAGAATTTTGACAGAGCCCAAAAATGCGCTGACAAAACAATACGAAAAATTGTTTGAATTAGATGGTGTAAAGCTTGAATTTGATAAGAAAGCTTTAGGGCTCATTGCAGATATGGCTTTAGAGAGAAAGACCGGCGCAAGAGGGCTGAGGGCAATCTTAGAGGAAATTATGTTGGATGTGATGTACGAAATACCATCCAGTGACAACATAGAAAAGTGTATAATTACAGAGGAGACGGTACTAAAGAAAGCTCCGCCAACATTGGTTTACTCAGATGCTCAAAAAGCCAAAAAGAAAATAAAAAAGACGGAGTCTGTTTCGTAAAAATAGAGAATTTTTACATCAATCCCCCTTCTCCTTCACATACTAAAATAGTGAATGGGAAGGGGGGTTGGTTATATTGCATAAAAGAGGGTGAAGATATGACAGAAAAAAAGTATATATTGCCAATGATTCCTTTAAGAGGATTAACTATTTTTCCATATATGGTGCTTCATTTTGATATAGGAAGAGAAAAGTCAATTAGGGCTTTGGAAGAAGCTTTTATGAAAAATCAGTTAATATTTGTTACAACGCAAAAAGAAGCTGAGATAGAAGACCCTTCTATTGACGACGTCTACAAAGTTGGCACTATTACAAAAGTCAAACAAATGTTAAAACTGCCAGGAGAACTTATAAGAGTTTTGGTAGAAGGGATAAGCCGTGCTGAAATTCAGCAAGTGACCAGAGATGATGAATTTTTTGAAGTAGAAGTTATAGAAAAAGAAGAGCAAAAAGAAATTGAAAAGACATCAGAGCTTGAAGCTTTAATGAGAAGTGTTATTTCTGCTTTTGAAGAATATGTAAATATGACTTCGAGACTGCCTATAGATAGCTTATACAGTGTAATAAGCATAGAAGAGCCTGGAAGGCTTGCAGACATGATTGCGGTTCATATATCTTTAAATACGAGTCAAAGTCAACAGCTTTTGGAGTGTTTTGATGTAAATAAAAGGTTAGAAACTCTTTTAGGGTTTTTAATGAAAGAATTAGAAATACTAAACATTGAAAAAGAAATAAATGCAAAGGTGAGAAGCCAAATTGACAAATTGCAGAAGGAATATTATTTAAGAGAACAGTTAAAAGCTATAAAAGCTGAATTAGGAGAGACAGATGAGGTTGACCAAGAGATTGAGGAGTATGAAAAGAAATTAAATGAAAAAGATTTACCCGAGGAGGTTAGAAAGAAGGCGAAAGAGGAATTAAAACGCCTTTCTAAAATGGCGCCTGGTTCTGCAGAAGCTTCTGTAGTGAGGACATATTTGGATTGGATTTTGGATTTACCTTGGAATTACGAAACAGAAGATATTTTAGATTTAAAAAGAGCACAAAAAATATTGGATGAGGACCATTACGGCTTAAAGAAAGTGAAAGAAAGGATAATAGAGTTTTTAGCAGTTAGAAGCTTTTACAACAAAATTAAAAGTCCTATTTTATGTCTTGTAGGTCCTCCAGGTGTTGGTAAGACTTCATTGGGCAGGTCTATAGCGCGGGCTATGAACAGAAAATTTGTCAGATTATCTCTTGGTGGAGTGAGAGATGAAGCAGAAATAAGGGGACATAGGCGTACCTACGTCGGAGCTATACCAGGAGGTATTATAAATTCCATAAAAATAGCTGGTTCAAAAAATCCTGTGTTTTTACTAGATGAAATAGACAAAATGAGCTCAGACTTTAGAGGAGACCCTGCTTCTGCAATGCTTGAAGTTCTTGACCCAGAACAAAACTCCACTTTTAGAGACCATTACCTTGATTTGCCTTTTGACCTTTCAAAGGTATTGTTTATAACAACGGCTAATACGGTAGATACTATACCGGCACCTCTTTTAGATAGAATGGAAGTTATATATGTTTCTGGATATACTGAAGAAGAAAAACTTCACATTGCAAAAGATTATTTAATACCTAAGATTTTAAAAGAACATGGGGTGCCAGATAACAAGATAATAATCCAAGAATCTGCCATTTACGGAATAATTTCAGAATATACTCGTGAAGCAGGAGTAAGAGGCTTAGAAAAGAATTTATCGCAAATTATAAGGAAAGCTATAAAGAAGATAGTTGAAGAAAATGCACAAGTAATAAAAGTTGGAAAGAGAAATTTACAGTCTTACCTGGGCAAACCTATTTACCGTCCTGACAAAGCAAATCAAAAAGACGAAATAGGGATAGTTTTTGGACTTGCATGGACAAGGGTAGGAGGAGAAATTTTAACTGTAGAAGCCTCTATAATGCCAGGAAATGGAAAACTCAATCTTACAGGACAATTAGGTGACGTAATGAAAGAATCTGCCCAAGCTGGGTTTAGCTATATAAGGGCAAATGCCGAGAAACTGAATATAGATAAAGATTTTTACAAAAATGTCGATATACATATACACGTGCCTGAAGGTGCAATTCCAAAAGATGGCCCTTCAGCGGGAATAACTATGGTTACTGCTATGGTGTCTGCTCTCAAAAAAGTTCCTGTAAAAAAAGATGTAGCTATGACAGGAGAAATAACTTTAACGGGAAAAGTTCTTCCCATTGGAGGAGTAAAGGAAAAAGTTTTAGCAGCCCATAGAGCAGGAATAGCAAAAGTAATACTTCCTCAAGAAAATAAAAGGGATTTAGATGAAATCCCTCAAAGTGTAAAGCGAAAATTAGAATTCAAGTTTGTGGAAAAGATTGATGAGGTCCTTGACCTTGCCTTGGTTAAGGAGGGCTTTTATGAAAATTAAAAATGTGGAATTTGTCCGTTCTGCTTTTAATGAGGAACAGTATCCTAAAGATAATCTTCCTCAAATAGTGATTGTCGGGAGGTCAAACGTAGGGAAGTCTACATTGATAAATACTGTATTAAATAGAAAAAACCTTGCAAAGACAAGTTCTAGGCCAGGGAAAACTCGAGGTATAAACTTTTATTTAATAAATAACAAATTTTATTTAGTAGATTTGCCTGGATATGGTTATGCAAAAGTCTCAAAAGAGATGAAAAAACAATGGGCACATAATATAGAAATTTTCCTCAATACCTCAAAAAATTTACGTCATGGATTGTTTTTAATAGACATACGAAGAAATCCAACTGAAGACGACTTTTTAATGATAAATTGGTTTAAGCATAAAAATTTACCTTTTACTGTAGTGCTGACTAAAGCGGATAAAGTAAATAAATCAGAAGCCCAAAAAGCAGTGGAAGATATTCGTAAAATTTTTAACATTAAACAAGAAGAGGTTATAACATTTTCTGCGTTAGAAAAAATAGGAGTATCACAAGTCTTATCAATTTTTGAGATGTATGCTTGAAAAATGAGCTTTTGTGTGAAATTTACTAATGATAAAAATTTCGCTTTTGTTTTTTTATTGGAGGGATAGTATTAATGAAGGGTGTATTGGAGAGCAAGATTAATGAAGAAATGATAAAACTTACAAAAGAGGCAATTGGAAGAGGGGCAGAGGCTGCAAAAACTCGCATCTGTGATGATATGATTATTGTTAGGCTTAGTAAATCTTTGACTCATGAGGAAATGCAAATTATTTCGACAGAAGAAGGCAAAAAACTTGTGAAGCAGTTAAGAGAATTGCTAGATGAGATATTAAAGCCTAAATTTCAAGAGATGATACTAAGACTTACAGGTTGCAATGTCATAAGTATTTATAAGGATGTTAATCCACAAAAAGGAGAATATGTATATATGTTTATACTGGATAAAAACTTAGAAGATGAACTAAGAGGTAGATAAAGGAAACATATATAAGAAGTAAATTAGAGTATAAAATTATCGTAAGATTCATTAATTAACGGGTCAATATTTCGATGTACAAATATTTTGTATCAAAAGTTTTTGAGTTGAAAATTTTACATTAAAGGTTTATAATTATACGTGTTGAGGGTATGTAAAAGGGAGGTGGATTGAGTGGAAATAGAACCTTCGGTAGTGTTTACAATACCTTTATTTGGCGGCATACCCATTACCATGACAGTCGTAGTTGAGTGGATTATAATGGCTGTATTGATTGTTGCTGCTGTAGTAGTTACAAAAGGATGGAAGCTGGTTCCTGAGGGTACACAAAATGTTGTAGAGCTTATGGTGGAGGGATTTAATAAATTTGTGGAAGGTGCTTTAGGAGAGCATTGGAGAGACTACACTCCTTATTTAGGAACTGTAGCAGCTTTTTTGATTTTAGCCAACACTATAAGCATTTTTGGCTTAACACCTCCTACTAAGGATATCAGTACAACTTCAGCTCTTGCAATTATGTCGATTACTATTGTTATTATAGCTTCCATAAGGGCAAGAGGGTTTAAAGGGTACGTAAAATACTTTTTTAAGTCTCCTATAAACCTTTTTGTGAATGTTTTGGATTTATTTACAAGGCCTTTGTCGCTGGCAGCCCGACTTTTTGGCAACATATTTGCAGCAGTTACAATAATGGAACTTATTGAAAGGGCTGTGCCAATAGTAATTCCTGCAGTATTTAGTTTGTATTTTGACCTTTTTGACGGTCTTTTACAAATGTTGGTATTTGTGTTTTTGACGATGCTATATATTGAAGAAGCTATAGAATAATGTATAATAAAAGTAATGAAACGATTAAAAAATTTTAATAAAATACAAACGAAAAGGAGAGGATTTAAATGGATTTATTAGCTATAGGAGCAGGTATTGCTGCATTAACAGGTATAGGAGCAGGTATTGGTATAGGTATTGCAACGGGAAAGGCAGTAGAAGCCGTATCTAGACAGCCTGAAGCAAGAGGAAATATTATGCAGCTTCTTTTATTAGGAGGTGCTCTTGCAGAGGCAACAGCCATTTACGGCTTGTTGGTAGCGTTCCTTATAATAATATTAAAGCCGTAAGTGTAAGGCAAATTTCCTAATGAAAGAAGGGAAAAAAGTTGGGCCTATTTAACATGTGGACTTTTATTTTTACTATAATCAACTTGTTGGTTCTTTATTATATATTAAAAAAACTTTTGTTTAAACCTGTGACACAATTTCTTGAAAATAGAGAAAATAAGATCAAATCTTCTTTAGAAGAAGCAGAAAAAGAGAGGCAGGAGGCTTACAACTTAAAAGCAAAGTATGAAGAAATATTGCAAAATGCTGACAATGAAAGGAAAGCTATAATTGAGAGGGCACAGAAGTTTGCGGAAGATAAAGCAAACAAGATTATTGATGATGCTAATAAAGAAGCCAAAGCTATATTAGATAGAGCTAAAGAAGAAGCAACTTTGGAAAAGATTAAGGCAATGCACGATTTAAGAGTAGAATTATCTCAATTAGTCATTGATGCCGCTTCTCGTGTTTTAGAGAAAAAACTTCCAATTGATGATGAAGACATCATCAATGAAGTCATTGAGGAGGCAGGGGCATCATGGCGCAAGTAGTTGCGAAACGGTATGCTTATGCCCTCTTTGATGTAGCAAAGCAGAGAGATAAAGTGAAAGAATATTATGATGGATTAGAAAAAGTAATTGAAATTCTTCAAATTGGCAAAGTAAAACAAATTTTTAACAATAAAAGTATTAATAAAACCCAAAAAATAGAGTTTATAGAGCAAATTTTGAAAGATGTTGATAAAGAGATAGTAAATTTTATAAAAGTGATAATATCAAAGCACAGAGAAGACATGATTGAAGAAATTGGTGAGCAATTTAGAAATTTATATAAAGAGTATTTTAATATTGTAAATGTAAAAGTCGTTTCTGCATATCCCCTAAAAGAAGACGTATTGCAAAAACTTCAAGAAAAACTAGAGAAAAAGTTAGAAAAACACATAAATATCGAGCCAATAGTTGATAAAAGCATATTAGGTGGTTTAAAACTTATTATTGGAAATACCGTAATTGATGGTTCAATAAAAGCAAGGTTTACTGCACTTCTAAAAAATATGCAACAAGCTGTGTAAAATGAGTTAAGAAGGTGAAAAAGTATGGGCATAAGACCTGAAGAAATAAGTTCAGTAATAGAAGAAAAAATAAAAAATTTTGATTTTAGCCTTGAAACACAAGAAATTGGCCATGTTATCCAGTCAGGCGATGGAATAGCTAAAATTTATGGCCTTGACAATGCTATGTACGGAGAAATGGTGGAGTTTGAAAGCGGAGTCGTTGGCATGGTCTTAAATCTTGAAGAAGATACAGTTGGTGTTGTTGCCCTTGGAGACCCTGAAAAAGTTAAAGAAGGGGATATAGTAAAAAGAACAGGAAAAATCATGGAAGTGCCTGTAGGAAAAGAAATGTTAGGAAGAGTAGTAAATCCTTTAGGAGAGCCCATTGATGGTAAAGGACCAATAAACTATGAAGCCAAACGCCCCATTGAATATCCTGCTCCACCAATAGTCAGAAGGAAATCTGTTGATACGCCTTTACAGACAGGTATTTTAGCTATAGATTCTATGATTCCAATAGGAAGAGGGCAGAGAGAATTAATAATAGGAGATAGGCAGACAGGTAAAACTGCTATTGCTATAGATACTATAATAAATCAAAAGGACAAAGGTGTATATTGTATATACGTGGCCATAGGACAAAAAGCTTCCACTGTTGCAGGAATTGTTAATATGCTTGAAAAACATGGAGCTATGGAATATACAACAGTTGTTGCATCAACTGCCAGTGATTCAGCAGCTCTTCAATATATTGCACCTTATGCAGGATGTGCGATGGGAGAGCATTTTATGTACCAGGGTAAAGACGTACTGGTAGTTTATGATGACCTTTCAAAGCATGCTATTGCTTATAGAACTATATCCTTGCTTTTGAGAAGGCCACCGGGAAGAGAAGCATACCCTGGCGATGTATTTTACCTTCATTCAAGACTTCTTGAACGTTCTGCAAGACTTGCAGATGAATACGGGGGAGGTTCTTTGACGGCTCTTCCTATTGTGGAAACATTGGCAGGGGATATATCTGCATATATTCCAACAAACGTAATTTCTATTACAGATGGACAGATATATCTTGAGTCAGAGCTTTTCTATTCAGGAATAAGACCTGCTATAAATGTAGGACTGTCTGTATCCCGTGTCGGTGGGGCTGCACAAATAAAGGCGATGAAAAAAGTAGCTGGTCGATTAAGGTTGGAACTTTCTCAATATAGAGAATTGCAAGTTTTTGCGCGATTTGGGTCTGACTTAGACAAAGCAACCCTTGAAGTTTTAAGACAAGGGGAAAGAATTGTTGAAATCACAAAGCAACCTCAATATCAGCCAATGCCAGTAGAAGATCAAGTAATAGCTATATATACTGTAATGAATAGATATGTTGCTGATATCGAGGTGGAACAAGTTAGGCCTTTTGTAAAAGGACTTTTAGAATTTTTAGATATAAATTATCCCGAAATAAAGCAGTCAATAAGGGACACAAAAGATTTAACTTCCGAGACAGAGGAAAAATTAAAAGCTGCAATTTTGGAGTACAAAGAAAACTACGCCGCAAAGGGTGATAGTTAATGGGAAAAAGAGATATAGCCTTGCGCATTAAAAGTGTCAAAGAAACACGAAAAATTACGAGAGCTATGTATTTAATTTCAGCGTCAAAGTTTCAAAAGGCAAAAGTTATGTTGGACAATGTAAGGCCATATTACCATAAGGTTCAGCTTACAATGAAAGATATATTGCTTCATACAGGGGAAGTTACCTCTCATTATCTTGAAAGAAAAGAAGATGATAAAGAAAATAAGAAAAAATCTGTAATAGTTGTAACAGGAGACAAAGGCCTTTGCGGTGCTTACAATCACAATATCATAAAAACAACTCAAGAACTAATTGGAAAAGAAGAAGTAAACTTGATGGTAATAGGAGAAGTTGGAAGACGTTACTTCATCAAAAAAGGATATAACGTAGATATAGAATTTCTTTATACCGCTCAAAATCCTACAACAGCTTCAGCAGGAGAAATAACAGATATTATACTAAATGCTTACAATAAAGGGCTTACAGATGAAATATCTATTGTTTATACTGAAATGCAAGGACTTGTACAAAAGGTAAGGGTTCTAAGACTTTTACCTTTAGATATTGACAACTTTATGGCGTTAGCTAATGAAGAAGAGACTGAAGGAGAAGTAGTAATTGACAGTGACATGATATACGAGCCTTCTGCTACAGAGGTTTTTAATGTACTTGTTCCTGAGTATCTCAAAGGTCTTATATACAGTATACTCGTTCAAGCATTTGCTTCAGAGCATTTTGCAAGGATGATAGCAATGGATGGTGCAACGTCAAATGCTGATAAAATGATAAACAGGCTTACTTTAGAGTATAATAAACTGAGGCAAGCTTCTATTACTCAGGAAATTTCAGAAATAATCGCGGGGGCATCTGTATAAAAGGAGATGATAAATTGAAGAAGGGGTATATTATACAGGTTATTGGTCCTGTTGTTGATATAAAATTTGAAGGAGAACTTCCTCCTATAAATAATGCCATCAAAATTCCTATGGAAGGCAGAGAGTTAGTTGTAGAAGTATCTCAGCACATAGGGGACAATATAGTAAGGTGTGTTGCAATGGCCTCAACTGATGGCTTAAAAAGAGGTATGGAATGTATAGATACAGGTGGGCCTATAATGGTTCCTGTGGGAAAAGGGACTTTAGGCAGAATGTTTAACGTATTAGGCCAGCCAATTGACGAGTTAGGAGAAGTCAAAGATGTGAAATACATGTCAATTCACAGAAAGGCGCCTCCTTTTGAAGAACAAAGCCCTGCTACTGAAATTTTGGAGACAGGTATTAAAGTAATAGACTTACTTACTCCTTATCCAAAGGGTGGCAAAATAGGGCTTTTTGGTGGGGCTGGCGTTGGCAAAACTGTCTTAATAATGGAGCTAATACGCAACGTTGCTATAGAACATGGAGGTTACTCAATTTTCACCGGTGTTGGTGAAAGGTCCCGTGAAGGAAATGAATTGTGGCATGAAATGCATGAATCAGGAGTTATAGACAAAACCGCTTTTGTATTTGGACAGATGAATGAACCGCCAGGAGCTAGAATGAGAGTAGGTCTTGCAGGGCTTACAATGGCAGAGTATTTTAGAGATGAAGAACACCAAGATGTGCTTTTATTTATAGATAACATCTTCAGATTTGTTCAGGCAGGTTCAGAAGTTTCGGCACTTTTAGGAAGAATGCCTTCTGCTGTTGGTTATCAACCTACTTTGGCAACAGACTTGGGACTTTTGCAAGAGAGAATTACTTCTACAAAGAAAGGGTCTATTACATCAGTTCAGGCTGTTTATGTACCTGCAGATGACCTTACTGACCCTGCTCCGGCTACCACCTTTACTCACCTGGATGCGACAACTGTTTTGTCAAGAAGCATTGCTGAAATGGGAATATATCCTGCCGTGGACCCGCTGGATTCTACTTCTCGTATATTAGAGCCTCATATAGTAGGAGAGGAACATTACTCTGTAGCAAGGAAAGTTCAGGAAATTTTACAGAGATATAAGGAACTTCAGGATATAATTGCTATATTGGGCATGGAAGAACTAACAGAGGAAGATAAACTCATAGTTTACAGAGCAAGAAAGATACAGAGGTTTTTATCACAGCCTTTCTTTGTAGCAGAAACTTTTACTGGAACACCGGGCAAATATGTACCGCTGAAAGAGACGATAAGAGGATTTAAGAAAATTGTAGAGGGAGAAATGGATGATATCCCAGAGGCTGCTTTCTATATGGTAGGAAACATAGATGAAGTTTACGAGAAAGCTGAAAAGATGAAATGAGGTGAAAAGAATGGATAAAAATTTTCACCTCGAGGTTTTAACTCCTCATAGAAAGTTTTACGAAGGGGATGTGGAAGAAATAATAGTGACTATAACCACAGGTCAAATAGGTATTTTAAAAGGCCATATCCCCATGACAGCAGCCATAGGTACAGGTACTTTACAGATCAAAAAAGACGGCCAATGGCGAGAAGCCTTTATCTCTGGCGGCTTTATGGAAGTCAAAAGAGACAGTGTGACAATCTTGTCCAGTGCAGTAGAATGGCCCGAAGAAATTGATATAGCTCGTGCTCAAGCGGCTAAAGAAAGAGCAGAAGAAAAACTTAGACAAAAAAGAAGCAAACAGGAACATCTTTTGGCGGAAGCCGCTTTAAAAAGAGCATTAATGAGACTCAATATTGCAAGTAAATATCAAAATATGTAAAAATAAAACTTCCTACTGGGGATTTTTTAAAAGCAGTAGGAAGTTTTTGTTATTTACTAACTTCTGTTTCAGGTAGTTCGGAAAGCACTATGCCTGCAAACATAAAAATTCCGCCTAGTATTGCTCTAAAGGACATCACTTCACCTGCAATTAGAAAAGCAGCTATTGCAGCGAAAACTGGTTCTAATGCAAATATCAAAGCTGTATGAGTAGCAGTAGTGTACGCTTGCATTGTATTTTGGGCAACAATAGCAAAAGCCGTAGCAAAAACGCCGGTTATTATAATGGCTGGCCATACAGCGACAGATGTAGGTATAAAAGGCTTTTCAAATAGCAAAGTCACAATGCCGCTTAAAAGCGCAACCATTCCTATTTGAATAGTAGCGAGTAAATATGTATCTAAGGTGGAGGCGTATTTTGCTATTAAAACAATTTGCATTCCAAAAGCAAAGGCACACAAAAGTGTCAAAAAATCACCTATGTTAATAGATAAGTCAATATTTGTAGTGAGCAGTATAAGTCCTATAAAAGCGAGTACAATTCCTAAAATTGCAGGTTTTGAAGGCTTTCTCTTAAGAAACACTGCTTCTAAAATTGGCACTAACACTACGCTAAACCCTGTTATAAACCCTGATTTAGATGCTGTAGTGTATTTAAGTCCCATAGTCTGAAAGGCATAACCTAAAAAAAGCATTGTGCCAATTATTGAAGCAGCAGCCAATGTTTTATTGTCAATGTTTTTTAACTTTTTATGGAATATTATTGCCAGAAGCAAAAAAGCCAATAAAAAGCGTATAAAAAGAAAATTGTACACAGGAAGTGTCTGTATAGCGTTTTTGACTATTATAAATGTAGACCCCCACACCATAGTTACTAAGATAAGCACAATGTCGCTTTTTAATTGTTTTGACAAAATATCTCCTCCTCACAAGTTATTTAAAAATCACAGTTTAAAGTTGTGAACAATTGGCATACGCCTTCCTGTTCCAAAGGCTTTGGTGGTGACTTTGAGCCCGGGTGCTGCTTGTTTTCTTTTGTACTCTACGCTGTTGACTTTATTTATAATATCTTTTACTAATTTTTCATCATATCCCTTTTCTACTATTTCCTCTGTTGACTTGTTTTCCTCTATATACATTTTTAATATTTCATCCAAAATCTTGTAAGGAGGCAATGAGTCTTCATCTTTTTGATTGGGTCTTAATTCTGCAGAGGGAACTTTTTCAATTATAGAAGCTGGAATTATTTCTTTTTCTCTGTTTATATATCTTGCTAGTTCATATACCATTGTCTTAGGTACATCTGCTATCACAGCAAGGCTTCCGCTCATATCTCCGTAAAGAGTGCAATATCCCATTGCTAATTCTGATTTGTTTCCGGTAGTTAAAACAATGTGCCCTTCTCTATTTGATATAAACATTAAATAATTACCTCTTATTCTTGCTTGTATGTTTTCTTCTGCCAGGTCACCTATAACGTTGTTATCCCCATTAAAAACGGATAAATAACTTTTGAACACAGGCTCTATTGGGATTACTCTAAATTCAATTTCCAGATTATCAGCCAGTATTCTTGCATCGCTTTTACTTCCTTCAGAGGAATATCTTGAAGGCATTGAAACCGCAAGAACATTTTCTTTTCCTAAAGCTTCCACTGCTATAGCACAAACCACTGCAGAATCTATTCCGCCGCTTAAGCCTACTACTGCTTTTTTAAAACCTGATTTTTTGCAATAATCTCTTACACCAAGGACAAGAGCGTTGTATAACCAAGATATATCCTCTTTTATTTCGGGCAGTTTCCTAAGATTTTTCAGTTCATCAATATCGAAAACTTTAATATCTTCTTCAAAAGCTTTAAGTTGTACTACTCTTTTGCCTTCTTCATTTACTACAAAGCTAGCACCGTCAAATATCAATTCATCATTTGCACCAACTTGATTTACATAAACAAAAGGTATTGCGTACTTTTTTATCTTTTTCTCTATCATTTCTACTCTCATATTTTGTTTACCCAAGTAATAAGGAGATGCCGAAATATTTATAAAAATATCAGGTTTGAGCTTAAATTGTTCCTCTAAAACATCAACAGAGTAATCTACACTTGGCTCAAAAACATAATCTTTCCATATGTCTTCACATATATTAACCCCCAATTTTATACCTTTAAAGGAAGCTATCTTTCTTAATTGTGCTGGTTTGAAATACCTCTTTTCATCAAATACGTCATAGTTTGGAAGTAAAGTCTTGTCAAAAACCTCAACTATTTTACCGTCATAAATAAAAAAAGCAGAATTATAAAGATTGCCTTCTGTATCTCGCCTTACAGTACCCAGTATTACTCCAATTTGATAAGAAGAAGGTAAGACTATTTCATTTATATATTTTTCATTGGCTTCTAAAAAATCTTGCATAAACAAAAAATCTTTAGGAGGATAACCTACGGTAACTAATTCAGAGAATACTACGAGGTCAGCCTTTTGATATTTTGCTCTATTTATAAACTCTACTATCTTTTTGAAGTTTCCTTTTATATCTCCCACAATTGGATTTATTTGAGCCAATGCGATTTTCATTAGTTTTCACCCCGCATTTATAATACTACAATACATATTTTAGCACATAAAAAAACAAAAAACACTGTTTTCTATCTCCACCTTATCAGCTTTTTTTCAAGATACACTATAAAAATGTACATCAAGGCAGAAAGTATTGAAAGTATCAAAACACTGGTCATTACTAAATCCAGCTTAAAAATTTGACCACCGTAGACAATCAAATATCCCAAACCTGCTTTAGAAACTAAGAATTCTCCTGTAATTACTCCTACCCACGAAAGGCCGATGTTTATTTTTATGGCGGAAATAATCGTTGGGACACTGGCGGGGAGAATACATTTTGTAAGTATTTGCATTTTTGTGGCACCAAAGGTCTTCAAAAGTTTTATTTTTTCTTCGTCAACTTCTTTAAAACCCGTTTGTAAGCTGATTATAGTTACTATCAATGAAATAGCAAGAGCCATTGTAATTATTGGAGCTTCTCCATTTCCCATCCAAACTATAAATATAGGACCTAATGCAATTTTAGGGAGACTATTAAGTACTACTAAATAAGGTTCTGATACTTTTGACAAAAAGTCTGACCACCACAGAAGTATAGCGATTATCATGCCAATTATTGTGCCAAGAGTAAAACCTATTATAGTTTCACTCAAAGTAACCCATATGTGCATAAAAAGAGAACCATTCTGACTTAAGGTTATTATAGTTTTTAACATTCTTGAAGGCTGGCTGACCAAAAAAGGGTCTACAATTTTGTACCTTGCGACAATTTCCCATGTAGCGAAAAAAAGGATTAATAATGCAAATTGAGTGACTCGTATCAATACATTTTTTCTCTTTACTTTTTTTAAAAATTCCCTGTGCTCTTTTGAAATATAGGGGGTTGCTGCTTCATACATGGACATCCAACTCCTTCCAAATTGAATTAAAATATTCTCTAAACTCAGGAGCTTTTCTGCAGCCTATGGGAGTTCGATCTTCACAAGTTAGGACAATGTCATAAATTTTTTTTACATGGGCAGGTCTATTTGATAGAACTATAATTCTATCACACATAGAAATTGCCTCTGAGATATCGTGAGTTACTATGACCGCAGTTTTTTGCTCATATTTAAGAATTTTATATACTTCATCGGATATAGCAAGTCTTGTTTGGTAGTCTAAAGCAGAAAAAGCTTCATCTAATAAAAGTATGTCTGGTTTTAAAGCTAATGTCCTTATGAGAGCGGCTCTTTGTCGCATCCCACCTGACAATTGATTAGGATAATGTTTTTTAAACTCGCCGAGGCCGTATTTTACAAGCAAACCTTCTACGTATTTTTTAGACTCTTCTGTTAGACTTTTTTGTATTTCAAGTCCAAGTAATACATTTTGCCATATATTTCGCCATTCAAAAAGGTGGTCTTTTTGAAGCATATAGCCTATTTTTCCATTTACCTCTACACTTCCATAAGAAGGCTTTAAAAGACCGGAAATAATCGAAAGAAGAGTAGATTTGCCACATCCAGAAGGGCCTATAATCCCTACAAATTCTCCTTCGTACACATCAAAAGAAATATTTTTTAAAGCTTCAGTTTCACCCTCTAAGGTGTGATAATTAAAGGATACATCTTTGAGGCTGACCATTATTTTATTCGTAAAAGACACTCCCTTCTATGTGAAGTTAATAAAAGGGGAGTTGTGCTCAATATAGGAGGGACATATTGAGCACAATTTAAAACCCTACTTTTTGATCATTTTTTCAGCTTTTTCAGCGAAAGTGTTGTTGATTAGAAGATGTGAGTCCACTTTTTCTTTTATTACACCTGCATCTAAAAGTATATTTTGCAGAAAATCAAAGTCTTCAACTTTCATTTTTAGAGTAGTGCCCCAGGTGTTTTGATTTTTGTATCTTTCAATAGCTGTCGCCATAAGGTCTATATCAGCATCTGGGAAGAAAGGCTTAATTGCTTCTGCTACTTCTTTAGAAGAGTGCGAGTCTACCCAAAGCATTCCTCTATATACTGCATTTGCAAAATGCTGTATTATATCGGGATGTTTTTCAATATAGCTTTTTCTTGCATTAAAAGTGGTATAAGGAACTTCATGACTGGAAGCGCCAACTGATGCTACAATGTATCCACCTTTTTGTTTTTCAACTAGAGAAGCTGTAGGTTCAAATAACGCCACGTAATCTGCATCGGAAGACATAAAAGCTCCCGCAGCTGCTGTAAATTGAAGATTGGTGATAAGAGTTAAATCTGTCTTCGGGTTTACGCCGTGCTCTTTTAAAATGTATTCCAGTGTCATTTGAGGCATCCCACCAGGTCTTCCACCTATTACCTTTTTACCTCTTAAATTTTCCCATTTAAAGTCCGGTTCAGGCTTTTTCCCCAAAAGGAAAGACCCATCTTTTCTTGTGAGTTGCCCAAAATTTACAAGATAATCATCTCTTCCTTCTTTAAGTACGTATACAGTAGTTTCAGGCCCTTGAAGTCCTATGTCTGCTGTGCCAGATAAAACAGCCGTTGCAGCTTTATCTGACCCTTGAGCAGTTGTAATTACAAGCTCCAGCCCCTGTTCTTTAAAAAAGCCTTGGCTTACAGCTACGTAATAGGGAGCGTAAAAAATAGAATGGACTGTTTCTACAAAATTAATTTTTGTAAGTTTTTGACTTTTAGTTGTACACCCTGTAAATAAAGAAACTGTAAGGGCTAATACTAACAGGAATACAATTAAGTACTTAAGCCTCATATCCATCCTCCTTTTTCTATTTTCACTTTATTATATTCTTTCAATTAAAATGTGTGATTGAGGCAAATTGTGCCTTTTTGGGATTTTAAATTTGTAATTGATAGTTTGATAAAAAGAAGGAAAAGTGAATTTTTTGTCGAATATGTATATACTGTGGTCTT
Organism: Thermoanaerobacter sp. YS13; assembly: GCF_000806225.2. Taxonomy (NCBI): domain Bacteria; kingdom Bacillati; phylum Bacillota; class Clostridia; order Thermoanaerobacterales; family Thermoanaerobacteraceae; genus Thermoanaerobacter; species Thermoanaerobacter sp. YS13. The sequence continues at coordinate 298,846 of NZ_JOOI01000003.1, forward strand.
AATGGATTAAAATGCTACAAGAAGAGGGGATTGAAAATGGCGCAAAAAGTGGCTGCAAAAAAAGGTAAGACAATAAAAAAACAAACGGAAAAAAACTACAGAAGTTTTGCAAGCTTAGACACAATATTTTATATATTACTTGTAATTCTCGTATTTTATCCACCTTTTTTTAGAGGCATGTATTTCGAAAAAGAAATGTTTCCCACAATTGCATTGACTTCTGCGGTATTTATTATATGGGCTATTTTTAAAATTGTGCAAAAAGAACCCATAATAAGTACTACCTTAGACTATGCTGCTTTATCCCTTGTAGGGGCGTATATAATCTCTAGTTTTTTTGCTGTAAATATAAGGGCGAGCATAGGGGAAGTTTTGAGATATTTTGATTATTTGTTTATATATTTCATAGTTAGTAGGACCGTAAAAGATAACAAAAAAATTTTTATACTATTAAATGCGTTAGTTTTAAGCTCTTTTGTAGTAGCGGTTGTGGGGCTGGGATCTTCAGTTAATCTCATCCATTACAACGGTTCATGGGTAGGAGGCAGGATAAACTCTACTTTTCAGTACCCCAATACAACAGCTTCATTTTTGATGGCTTTTTTCCTTGTCAATTTAGCTTTAATTTCTTACACTGACAATAAATATTTAAAGGCAATATACGGCATGACCGCTTATACACAGTTTTACGCTTATGTATTTACCTTGTCTCGCGGTGCATGGCTTATGCTTCCTTTTCTTGGCATTATTCTTATGCTTTTGATGCCAAGGGGCAAAAGGATAGAACCTTTTACGTATTTTGTGGGGGTTGTAATTGCTTCAGCACTGCCTATAGTAAAATTTAATTCGGCAGTTGCCAGCGGGGCAGCTCTCAATTTAATCAAATGGTATTTGATTGGAGTTTTTGCTTCACTAATTGTTACATACGCAATAAGCTTTATTGTGAGTGTTGTAAATAAAATAAATGTGAAAGTTGGAATAGCTATTGCTGCTGTAATTGGAATCTTTGTGTTGGTAGCAGGATACATAGTTTTTACAACTCAAGTTCCATTGACTTTAAAACATGATGTAGAAGAGTCTGACAGCATAAAAAGCGTAACGAGATTTGTGAGTGCAGAACCTGACAGAGTTTATGTGTTAAAATACGATGTTGTAGCCAAAAATCCCTCAAAAAAGGATTGGGCTTACGGCATAATAATAAACAGCAGAAATGAAAATGACCAATCCACTAAAATTACAGAATTTTACGACAAAGACAATTTCATTGGCGAAAAAACAATAGAATTTTCTACTTTAAAAGACACAAAAAGGCTTGCCATAACATTTGTAAATAATTTTCAAAACACGTCAGTTACTTTTACAAAGGCGCAAATATATCCTAAAAATGCTCCTTATGAAGCACAAAACATAATGTTAAAATACAAGTACTTGCCAGAGGATATTGCATCACGTGTCCAAGATATAAGCCTGTCAACCCAAAGTAGCTCACAGAGAATGCAGTTTTACAAAGATGGATTAAAAATTTTTAAAGATTATCCTATATTGGGAGCAGGTGGTGGTGCATGGGCATCACTATATTTCAAATACCAATCTTACCTGTATTGGACTACGCAGACTCATAACTATTTCATGCAGGTACTTTTAGATACAGGTATCATTGGAGCTATTGCTATAATATTTTTGTTGGTATCCCTTTTTAGAAGCATGCATAGAGTGTATAAAGGGTACATGGAAGACAAAGACAGAACTTTAATTGCCGCAATTATAACATCAATAATAAGCCTTTATGCTCATGCTGCAATGGATTTTGACCTGTCGCTTTCTGCAGTCTCTATTGCACTTTGGGCATTAATTGGTGTAATAAATTCTCTGGACATACTAAAAGTTAAAGTAAAAAACAAAAAAATTTACTTAAACTATTTAGCAATAGCTGTAGCCCTTGTTGTAATGTTTATGTCTACCTCTATGTCAGTAGCGTTAAGTTATGCCGTAAAAGGGGATAACTTTTTGAGACAACAAAATCTTATTTTGGCGGAACAAAATTATGAAAAAGCAGTATCCTATGACCCATGGAACGCAAAATACAGAATGACATACGGGCAAATTCTCACCGCCCTTGGTGACCAGTTAAAGGATGCTGTAAGGCTTCAAAAAGCGATGTTTGAGGAAGAAAAAGCCGTGCAATTAGAGCCTTTTAATTCTCAACTTAATGCCCAACTGGGAGCTTTCTATCTTGCTCATGGACAAATTGACCTTGGCCTTAAATATGTATTAAAAGCAGTGGAAGTACAACCATTGAGGCCAGAAAATTACCAGCAATTAGCTGATGCTTATAACAAAGTTGGTATGTATTATTTAAACAATGGAGATAAAGAAAAGGCAAAAGAATTTTTGCAAAAAGCGGTAGATGTACAAAAAATGTTTGACAAAGCAAATTCCAAATCATTAGAGCCAAAGCCTATGACTGAAATGACCAAACAGATAATAGAAGAATCCCAAAAGACGCTTCAAGAGATACATTAAAAGTGTATCTCTCTTTTTTATCTTGATTTACCATAAAAGGAATGGTATGATGAAGCTAGTAAATGGTTTTTATATGGGGGCCATGAAATGACAAATGAAGAATTTATGAATTTTATTGTTGACAAATTTAATAGTTTTGAAAAAAGGTTTGACAACTTTGAAAAAAGATTGGATGGACTTGAAGAAAGATTTGATGAAGCTATTACAGAAATAAAAATGAAGTTAGAGAAAACACAAGATAAGCGTGATAAAAAGATTACCGAATTAAACCAAAAATCACAGGAAGTAAAGCTGGATAGACAGATTTTAAAGAGAGCAGTAGTAAATTTGTAGACATCGAGATACACTATAAAGTGTGTCTTTTTTTGTAAAGTGTAGCAGTAAAATCCTGAGCCGAAGTGAAACAAAGCCTTAAGCTGAAGAATCTTTGTCTTCTGTCATTCTGAGGCGAAGCCGAAGAATCTCATGCATAAAGGAATACAAAAAATGCAAAAAAGTATTAAAAAAGAAAAGAAAGAGGGTGTAGAGATGAAGAAAATACCCTATGGGATGTCCAATTTCAGAGCGATGAGAGAAGAAGGATACCTGTATGTAGACAAAACGATGTATATAGAGAAGATAGAGAACTTAAATAGCAAATACCTGTTTTTCATAAGGCCGAGGAGGTTTGGGAAAAGTCTTTTTCTTTCCACATTAGAGAACTACTATGACATAAACAATGAGAAAGACTTTGAGAAACTATTTGGTGACTTATATATAGGGAAGAAGCCAACAAAGCTAAAGAACAGTTATATGATACTCAAGCTGAATTTTTCAGGATTAGATACAGGCAATAGAGACAGGTTAGAAATATCATTCAAGCAAAACCTAATTGATTCAATAAGCAGCTTTTTAAACAAATACCAAAGCATATTTAAAGACATAGACGAAATAAAAGAGCATGTCAAAGAGAAATCAGATATAAAATCAATAATAAACCAGCTAATTGAGGAAGTAGAAAAAGTAGGTAAAAAGGTATACCTAATAATAGACGAATATGACCATTTTGCCAATGACATAATAGCGATGGGTGAGAGTGAATTTTACAGAGAGATAGTGAGAGCATCAGGATTTGTAAGAGACTTTTATGAGACATTGAAGATAGGGACAGAGAGTGTAATAGACAGGATATTCATAACAGGGATATCTCCAATAATGTTGGACGACTTAACAAGTGGATTTAACATAGCATTAAATGTCACAATGGATTTAAGCTTAAATGAGATGCTGGGATTTACAGAAGAAGAAGTAGTGAAGATACTAGAAGAAGTAGGGATAGAGGAAAAAGAGAATTTAATAAATAACTTAAGTGAATTATACGATGGCTATAAATTCAACAAAAATGCCAGGACAAGGGTATACAATCCAGACATGGTACTATACTTTTTAGCACAATACAAAAACACAGGAGGATATCCAGAGTATCTAATAGACGACAATGTAAAGACAGACTATGGTAGGTTAAACAGGCTTACGATGAATGAAGAGAACAAGGTATTGCTAGAGAGGATCATAAAAGAGGAAGGGATAGTAGCGGAGATAGTAACAAAATTTTCATTTGACAGAATGTACGACGAAGAATACTTTGTATCACTGTTATTCTATATGGGATTACTCACTATAGAGAGGCAAGAAAAAACAAGATTATTTTTAAAAATACCCAATTACGTAATCAAGACAATAATGTGGGAATATATAGAAACGAACTTAAAGAAAGAATACAAAATTAATCTTGACCTAAATGAGTTAAGGAAGACCATAGAAGAGATGGCGTATGAAGGGAGAATAAAACCGTATATAGAGTATATAAGCCAGAACGTGCTAAAGGTGCTTTCGAACAGGGACATAATAAACTTTGATGAAAAATATATCAAAGTGATATTAATTACGTATCTTGTAAACAGTAAAGCCTATAGGCCAATAAGTGAGAGGGAGACAGAAGGAGGATATATAGACATATACTTGGAGAGGGACATAAGGATACCAGATATAAAATACGAGTGGTTGATAGAGCTAAAGTATGTAAAGAAGAGTGAGAAAGGCAAAGTAGACAAGATAAAAGAAGAAGGAATAAAGCAGCTTAAGAGGTATAGAGAAAGTAAAGGGCTAAAAGAGAGAAAAGATGTAAAGCAGGCGCTAATCATATTCATAGGCAAGGACGAATACCAAGTAATAGAAGTGTAAAAAAGAAAAGAAAGAGGTGGTAGAGATGATGAAAATACCCTATGGGATGTCCAATTTCAGAGCGATGAGAGAAGAAGGATACCTTTATGTAGACAAAACGATGTATATAGAGAAGATAGAGAACTTAAATAGCAAATACCTGTTTTTCATAAGGCCGAGGAGGTTTGGGAAAAGTCTTTTTCTTTCCACATTGGAGAACTATTATGACATAAACAATGAGAAAGACTTTGAGAAACTATTTGGTGACTTATATATAGGGAAGAATCCAACAAAGCTAAAGAACAGTTATATGATACTCAAACTGAATTTTTCGGGCCTAAACACAGAAAACAAAGACCAACTAAAAGAGTCATTTTTGTTAAGTGTGAAAAATTCAATAAATGCTTTATTAGGCAGATACGAGGGTATATTAGGAAATACGGAAGAAATAAGGGAGAAAATTGACCAAATAACTGATATAAATGCAGTTATAATGACGCTAATAAATGAAGTAAAGAAAGTAGGTAAAAAGATATACCTAATAATAGACGAATATGACCATTTTGCCAATGACATAATAGCGATGGGTGAGAGTGAATTTTACAGAGAGATAGTGAGGGCATCAGGATTTGTAAGAGACTTTTATGAGACATTGAAGATAGGGACAGAGAGTGTAATAGACAGGATATTCATAACAGGGATATCCCCAATAATGTTGGACGACTTAACAAGTGGATTTAACATAGCATTAAATGTCACAATAGATTTAAGCTTAAATGAGATGCTGGGATTTACAGAAGAAGAAGTGGTGAAGATACTAGAAGAAGTAGGGATAGAGGAAAAAGAAAGAGAAAAATCATTAGAAGAATTAAAAGAATTATACGATGGTTATTTATTTAGTGCAGAAGCGGAGAAGAGGATATACAATCCCGACATGGTATTGTATTATCTTGACAGCATAGTAAGATACAAAAAACCGCCTAGAAATTTAATAGACGACAATGTAAAGACAGACTATGGCAGGCTAAACAGGCTTACAATGAATGAAAAGAACAGGGCATTATTAGAGAGGATCATAAAAGAGGAAGGGATAGTAGCGGAGATAGTAACAAAATTTTCATTTGACAGAATGTACGACGAAGAATACTTTGTATCACTGTTATTCTATATGGGATTACTCACGATAGAGAGGCAAGAAAAAACGAGATTATTTTTAAAAATACCCAATTACGTAATCAAGACAATAATGTGGGAATATATAGAAACGAATTTAAAGAAAGAATACAAAATTAATCTTGACTTAAATGAGTTAAGGAAGACCATAGAAGAGATGGCGTATGAAGGGAGAATAAAACCGTATATAGAGTATATAAGTCAGAACGTGCTAAAGGTGCTTTCGAACAGGGACATAATAAACTTTGATGAAAAATATATCAAAGTGATATTAATTGCGTATCTTGTAAACAGTAAAGCCTATAGGCCAATAAGTGAGAGGGAGACAGAAGGAGGGTATATAGACATATACTTGGAGAGGGACATAAGGATACCAGATATAAAATACGAGTGGTTGATAGAGCTAAAGTATGTAAAGAAGAGTGAGAAAGACAAAGTAGACAAGATAAAAGAAGAAGGAATAAAGCAGCTTAAGAGGTATAGAGAAAGTAAAGGGCTAAAAGAGAGAAAAGATGTAAAGCAGGCGCTAATCATATTCATAGGCAAGGACGAATACCAAGTAATAGAAGTGTAAAAAAGAAAAGAAAGAGGTGGTAAAGATGAAGAAAATACCCTATGGGATGTCCAATTTCAGAGCGATGAGAGAAGAAGGATACCTGTATGTAGACAAAACGATGTATATAGAGAAGATAGAGAACTTAAATAGCAAATACCTGTTTTTCATAAGGCCGAGGAGGTTTGGGAAAAGTCTTTTTCTTTCCACATTGGAGAACTATTATGACATAAACAATGAGAAAGACTTTGAGAAACTATTTGGTGACTTATATATAGGGAAGAATCCAACAAAGCTAAAGAACAGTTATATGATACTCAAACTGAATTTTTCGGGCCTAAACACAGAAAACAAAGACCAACTAAAAGAGTCATTTTTGTTAAGTGTGAAAAATTCAATAAATGCTTTATTAGGCAGATACGAGGGTATATTAGGAAATACGGAAGAAATAAGGGAGAAAATTGACCAAATAACTGATATAAATGCAGTTATAATGACGCTAATAAATGAAGTAAAGAAAGTAGGTAAAAAGATATACCTAATAATAGACGAATATGACCATTTTGCCAATGACATAATAGCGATGGGTGAGAGTGGATTTTACAGAGAGATAGTGAGGGCATCAGGATTTGTAAGAGACTTTTATGAGACATTGAAGATAGGGACAGAGAGTGTAATAGACAGGATATTCATAACAGGGATATCTCCAATAATGTTGGACGACTTAACAAGTGGATTTAACATAGCATTAAATGTCACAATAGATTTAAGCTTAAATGAGATGCTGGGATTTACAGAAGAAGAAGTAGTGAAGATACTAGAAGAAGTAGGGATAGAGGAAAAAGAGAATTTAATAAATAACTTAAGGGAATTATACGATGGCTATAAATTCAACAAAAATGCCAAGACAAGGGTATACAATCCAGACATGGTACTATACTTTTTAGCACAATACAAAAACACAGGAGGATATCCAGAGTATCTAATAGATGACAATGTAAAGACAGACTATGGTAGGCTAAACAGGCTTACGATGAATGAAGAGAACAAGGCATTATTAGAGAGGATCATAAAAGAGGAAGGGATAGTAGCGGAGATAGTAACAAAATTTTCATTTGACAGAATGTACGACGAAGAATACTTTATTTCTCTTCTATTTTATATGGGCTTATTAACAATAAAAGATTACAAGTACAATATCTTAGAACTTGGCATACCTAATTACGTAATAAAAACAATGTATTGGGAGTACTTCGGTAGAAAATTAAAGGAAGAGAACAACATAAAATATGAAATGCTGGAAATAGCAAAAGCCATATGGGAAATGGCATTTGAAGGGAAAATAAAGAACTTTATAAAATTTATAAGTGAAAAAGTTCTAAAAGTATTATCCAATAGAGATACAATAAAATTTGATGAAAAATATATAAAAATAATACTCTTTTCATACTTGACAATGAGTAACATATACAAGCCTATAAGTGAGAAAGAAACAGAGGGAGGTTATATAGATATTTATTTAGAAAAAGACATAAGAATGCCAGATGTAAAATACGAATGGTTGATAGAGCTAAAGTATGTAAAGAAAAGTGACGAAAAATATATTGGGGAGATAATAGAAAAAGGGAAAGAACAATTAAAGAGATACCGTGAAAGTATGCAATTTAAAGATAAACAAAATTTAAAGAAAGCATTAGTGGTATTTATAGGAAAAGGAGATTACAAAATATTTGAAGAGTAATGAGAAGAAAGTTATCCAGCATCAGGAAGGAATAATATCAGACTTCAAAGGTTTACTATAATCTTTTCATGGAATATCATTCTATAAAATTATAAAAAATTCCTTTGGAAAAGAAGGAAAATGTAAATTTACGTCGAATATATATTATTGTTCACTCTAAATTTTGACATGATCCGATAGGACTTATGAGGCTGTTTCGGCGCCCATAAGTTCTATTGGTGGTATATAGATACAGAAGCGGAGGCGGTGCTATTTAAGCACTTGCGCCCGCAGAGTGAGGTTTTATCTTTTTTATTTCCTGCAGTAGTCAAAAATGATGTGATATAATATAGGTGAGATATGATGGAAACTGATAAAAATAAAAAGAATTTAAATGCCCCTCATGATAAAGGTTATAAATATCTACTTTCTCATAAAAAAGTATTTATTGAACTTTTAAGAAGTTTTGTCAAAAAAGATTGGGTAAATGAAATAGACGAATCTAAAGTAATACGAATAAACAAATCCTTCATATTGCAAGATTTTAAAAATAAAGAGGCTGATTTGGTTTATCAAGTAAAATTGAAGGATAAAGAAGTTTTCTTTTATATATTGTTGGAATTACAATCAAAAGTTGATTTTCAAATGCCATACAGATTGTTATTATATATAATTGAAGTGTGGAGAGAAATTCTTAAAGATACATCATTAAACCAGCAAAAAAGGAAGGACTATAAATTACCAGCGATTATTCCTATTGTGTTGTATAATGGTGTTAATAGATGGA